>NZ_CP036524.1:2555826-3833740 GCF_008281175.1 [Clostridium] hylemonae DSM 15053 | reverse complement strand
TGCGATAAACTCCTAATCTTTCCATTTAAAAGGGTTTTAAGCATAAACCCGCTCTTTACATTTTACATCAAAATAGCTATTTAAGCAACGATTATTCCTGTGGATAACTTTATCATAAGCAAAATATAGCGCATACAGTGAACAAAAAGAGAAAAAAAACTGCATATCCACATCATATCCACTTAAAATCCACAGGTTATCCACAAAATGTGGATAATTTGGAAAAATATTGGGGACGGGGATTTTTTAAAATTCCCCCGTCCCCAATTAAAAAAAATGACAAAATCCCAGCTTTTGCTTGACGTACAGGCTTTTTTTTAATATAATCTTAACTGATGTCTTTAGAAATATGTGGGAGTATATCCCTTGTAAAATATAAGGAGGTGGATATCAATGAAAATGACATTCCAGCCAAAAAAGAGACAGAGAGCTAAAGTTCATGGTTTTAGATCAAGAATGAGCACAGCAGGTGGAAGAAAAGTGCTTGCAAGCAGAAGAGCAAAGGGAAGAAAGAGATTATCAGCGTAGGCCGCATATATGTGGCCTTTTCTTCTCTAAAAATTAGGAGATTCACTATATGAAATTTTCCGAATCTTTAAAGAAAAACAAGGATTTTCAGACCGTCTATAATAAGGGTATTTCTTATGCTAACAAGTATCTTGTCATGTATGTAATGGAAAATCACACAGAGCGCAACAGATTGGGGATTTCTGTAAGTAAAAAGGTAGGAAACAGTGTAGTACGACACCGGTTAACAAGACTGATCAGAGAAAGTTACCGACTACAAGAAGACAGGTTCAGATGTGGATTGGATATAATTGTGATAGCAAGAATAGGCGCTAAAGGAAAGAATTATAAAGAAATCGTAAGCGCATTGCTCCATCTTGGACATCTTCATGAAATTATAGATGAGGGAAATGATTCCCGTTAATGGAGTGACGTATTATGAAAAAAATTCTGTTAGGATGTATTAGATTCTATAGAAAGTATCTGTCTGGTCTTAAAAGATATTCTACATGTATCTATTACCCCACATGTTCACAATATGCGGTGGAGGCGATAGAAAAGTACGGAGCATGGAAGGGAAGTCGTCTGGCCATATGGAGAATATTGCGTTGTAACCCATTTGCAAAGGGTGGATATGACCCCGTACCCTGATAATTTATATTAATTGTATTTACAATGGAGGAAGAAAAATGACAGCAGCTACTTTATTAACTGCTGCAAACTGGCCGATCGTAGGACAGATTGCGTGGTTACTCGGTAAAGTAATGAACTTTATCTACACAGTGTTAGATAACATATTGCCATCAGACAATGGCCTTATTGGTTTATCAATTATATTTTATACAATAATCGTATATACAATCATGCTTCCGCTTACTGTCAAGCAGCAGAAGACGGCAAAGATGTCCTCTGTAATGAATCCTGAGATTCAGGCGATTCAGAAGAAGTATAAAAATAAAAAAGACCAGGCTTCAATGATGAAGCAGCAGGAAGAAGTTCAGCAGGTATATGATAAATATGGAACATCCATGACAGGCGGATGCCTTCCTTTATTAATACAGATGCCTCTGCTGTTTGCCTTATACCCGGTTATCTATGATATGCAGAGATATGTGCCTGCAATAAAAGGTGCGGCGACTTCTGTTAATAAGTTCATCACCATACCGGATCTTACCATGGCGCCTATCCAGATGATAAAAGAAAGCGGATCTTTCGGTATAGCGCCTGCAGTTGTTATCATAACAGCAATACTGCTCCCTGTTCTGTCAGGTCTTACACAGTATCTGAGTATCAAACTTTCTCAGAATATATCCGGACAGCAGATGGACAAGGATAATCCGATGGCCGGAACAATGAAGACTATGAATATGACAATGCCGATATTCTCAGTGTTCATGGTATTTACCTTATCCTCAGGTATCGGTCTTTACTGGATCGTAAGTGCGGTCGTACGTTGTGTACAGCAGGTACTTATCAATAAGCATTTAAGCAAGACATCTGTAGAAGATATTATTGAAAAGAACAAAGAAAAAGCAGCTGAAAAACGCCAGAAAAGAGGCGAGAAAGCTGAAAAAATAAATATGATGGCACAGACAAATACGAGAACTCTTAAAGATTCTGCAAACCGCGGTACTTCAGGTCTCACAGAAAAAGAAAGAGAAGAAAAAGTAACGAAGGCACGTGACAATGCCGGAAATGCTAAGGAAGGAAGTCTGGCATCAAAGGCAAACATGGTGAAAAAGTTTAATAAAAACGATTAGGGGGCAAGGGTTATGGAATTTATTACTGTATCGGCAAAGACACTGGATGATGCAATTACTGAAGCTTTAATCCAGTTAGGCGTAACAAGTGATCAGTTGGATTATGAGGTAATTGAAAAAGGAAGCGCAGGATTCCTCGGTATTGGAATGAAACAGGCAGTAATCAAAGCCCGCAAGAAGATAATACAACCCGTAAAAGAAGAGCCTGCTAAGGAAGAGTCTTTTAAAGAAGTAAAACGTGCAGAACCGGTAAAGAAAGAAAAACCGGCAGCAAAGAAAGAATTTAAAAAAGAAAATACTCCTGTAAAAGTAAAAGAAGAAAAAACAGCTGCGGAGAAAAAAGAAACAGATCTTGCAAATGTTGAGCCAGAGACCATTGCGGCATGTGAGAAATTCATTTATGACGTACTTCAGGCCATGAGCATGGAAGGGGTAAAGGTAACATCTGAAGTAGATGAAGAAGGCGCGCTGAGTATAGATATGGAAGGAAAAAACATGGGTATACTTATAGGAAAACGCGGACAGACGCTGGATTCCCTTCAATATCTTACAAACAGAGTTGCCAATAAGATGCAGGACGGCTATGTAAGAGTAAAGCTTGATACAGAAGACTACAGACGCAGAAGAAAAGAAACACTTGAAAATCTTGCAAAAAATATAGCAAGTAAAGTAAAGAGAACGAGAAGAACTGTTTCTCTTGAGCCGATGAATCCGTATGAAAGAAGGATCATCCACTCAGCTTTACAAGCAGATCCAGCAGTATCCACACATAGTGAAGGTGAAGAACCTTACAGAAGAGTAGTTGTGACATTAGTACGTAAATAAATAAAAAGAAAAAATAGGGGTTGAAATTGCCCCTATTTTTTGTATATTTTCATAGGGGTCAGACCCCTAACGCCAAAGGGGTCTGACCCCTATGAAAACGGAGGTAATTGTTGTGAAAACTCAAACTATTGCAGCGATTTCTACAGCTATGTCTGATTCGGGGATAGGCATTGTACGCATGAGCGGTGGGAAAGCTTTTATGATCGCAGACAGGATATATGAAGGAAAGAACGGTAAGAAGCTCGCTGCTCAGAAGTCTCATACAATACATTACGGTTATATTAAGGATGGAGAAGAGACGATCGACGAGGTGCTTGTCATGCTTATGAGAGGTCCTCACAGTTATACCGGGGAAGATACGGTGGAAGTAAACTGCCACGGAGGCGTATATCTTGTCAGACGTGTTCTTGAGCTTATGATCAAAAATGGGGCCAGGCCGGCAGAGCCCGGAGAATTTACGAAACGTGCTTTTTTAAATGGCAGGCTTGACTTATCACAGGCTGAAGCTGTCGGCGATCTGATCGCTTCACAAAATGAGTATGCGTTAAAAAGTTCAGTCAGCCAGTTAAAAGGAAATGTAAAGTCAAAAATAAATGACATAAGAAATAAAATAATATACCACACTGCATTTATAGAGACAGCGCTGGATGATCCGGAGCATATCAGCGTTGATGGATATGGGGAAGAATTAAGATCTGCTGTAAATGAATTATTATTAGAAATTAATAAACTGCTTTCCACATGTGATAACGGAAGGATCATTAAGGAAGGCATAAAAACAGTTATTGTAGGCAGGCCAAATGCAGGAAAGTCTTCTCTTTTAAATGTTCTGGTCGGTGAGGAAAGAGCTATCGTAACGGAGGTGGCCGGGACAACCCGTGATATACTGGAAGAGCATATCAACCTTCAAGGTATTTCACTTAATATAATAGATACAGCGGGCATAAGAGAGACAGATGACATTGTAGAAAAGATCGGGGTAGATAAAGCGAAAATGTATGCAGATGAGGCGGATCTGATTTTATATGTAATTGATGCGTCTGCGCCGCTTGATGAAAATGACAGACAGATTTTGAAAATGATATATGGAAAACCAGCTATTATATTGCTAAATAAGACGGATTTAGATATGATAATAACGAAGGAAAAAATAAAAGATGTTTATAATGCAAGTAATCCTGCAAATAATAATATAAGTAAAAGCAAAGAAATACAAGTAATAGAAGTGTCTGCAAAGAATCAGAACGGAATTGCAGACTTTGAAGAAGCTGTAAAAAATATGTTTTTTGAAGGAAATCTTTCATTTAATGATGAAATCTATATTACAAATGTCAGACATAAGGCAGCATTACAGGATGCCGGCGGTTCTTTACAGAAAGTGATAGATAGTATTGATATGGGAATGCCGGAAGATTTTTATTCAATTGACTTGTTAGATGCATATAAATCGCTTGGTGATATTACCGGAGATACGATGGGAGAAGATTTGATAAATGAAATATTCAGCAAATTCTGTATGGGAAAATAATGATGAATACGATGTAGTTGTTGTCGGTGCGGGACATGCGGGCTGTGAGGCGGCTCTTGCTGCCGCCAGACTTGGCTTTTGCACTATAGTATTTACGGTAAGTGTAGACAGTATAGCGTTGATGCCGTGCAATCCAAATATCGGAGGAAGCTCAAAGGGCCATCTAGTGAGAGAGATTGACGCGCTTGGCGGTGAGATGGGGAAAGTCATCGACAAAACCTTTATACAGTCAAAAATGCTGAATAAGTCGAAAGGTCCTGCCGTCCATTCTCTCCGCGCACAGGCAGATAAGCTTCATTACAGCAGAACGATGCGCCAGGTACTGGAAAATCAGGACCGCCTGGAGATTAAACAGGCGGAAGTTGTGAATATATTGACAGAAGATAATAAAGTGATTGGAGTGCAGACCTATTCAGGCGCTGTCTATCGCTGTAGAGCTGTCATTCTCTGTACGGGGACATATCTGAAGTCGCGTTGTATATATGGCGATATAAGTCAGAATACAGGTCCGAATGGTCTCCAGGCGGCTAATTACTTAACGGAATGTCTGAAAGAACTTGGTATCAGGATGTATCGGTTTAAAACCGGTACTCCCGCCAGAATTGACAAAAATACAGTTGACTTCAGTAAAATGGAAGAACAGTTTGGCGATGAAAGGATCGTGCCATTTTCATTTACGACAGATCCGGAGGACATACAGATAGATCAGGTATCGTGCTGGCTCACTTATACAAATAAGAAAACGCATGATATTATCCGGGCGAATCTTGACAGGTCACCTCTCTATTCAGGAATGATAGAAGGAACCGGGCCGAGATATTGTCCGTCCATTGAGGATAAAGTAGTCAAGTTTGCGGATAAGGACAGGCATCAGGTGTTTATAGAACCGGAAGGGCTTGAGACAAATGAAATGTATATCGGAGGAATGTCCAGTTCTCTGCCGGAGGATGTTCAATATGCAATGTATCGTACCGTACCTGGACTTGAAAATGTTAAGATCGTCAGAAATGCATATGCAATTGAATACGACTGCATAGATGCGAGACAGTTGAAACCTTCATTAGAGTTCAGAAACATTAAAGGTCTGTTCAGCGGCGGCCAGTTTAATGGAAGTTCCGGCTATGAAGAGGCGGCGGCGCAGGGCCTTGTAGCCGGCATAAATGCGGCCAGGATGCTGCAGGGAAAAGAACCGCTGGTCATAGACCGTTCACAGGCTTACATTGGCGTTCTTATTGATGATCTTGTGACAAAGGAAAGCCGGGAGCCATACAGAATGATGACATCACGCGCGGAATACCGGCTGCTTCTGCGGCAGGATAATGCCGACAGGCGGCTTACAAAGCTCGGATATGAGGCCGGACTTATAGAAAAAGAACGTTATGAACATTTTCTTATGAAAGAAAAGTGGATCACAGAAGAGATAGAGCGTGTGAATCATGTAAATGTCGGGGCAAATGAACAGGTACAGGATATACTTAGAGAGTATGACAGTACACCTTTAAATTCAGGAACCACTCTTGCAGAACTCATACGCCGTCCGGAGCTGTCTTATGAAGCGCTGCGTCCAATTGACAAAAAACGTCCTGTATTTCCGGAAGGACTGGAAGAAGAAATTATAGAGCAGGTAAATATTTCTATCAAATATGACGGTTATATCAAACGACAGGAAAAACAGGTAGAGCAGTTTAAAAAACTGGAAAAAAGAAAGATACCTGAAAATATTGACTACGATGATATAAAAAGTCTCCGCATAGAGGCAGTTCAAAAGTTAAAAGAGTACAGGCCTGTATCTATAGGCCAGGCGTCTCGTATTTCGGGTGTGTCTCCTGCTGATATATCCGTATTATTAGTTTATCTTAATGCATAGGGGTTTATAGATGAGTAAAATATTAAAAACGAAACTTCAGGAACTGAATATCTCTATTAATGACAGGCAGGAAGAACAATTTGAACAGTTTTATGATCTGCTTATAGAGTGGAATAAAGTAATGAATCTGACAGGGATCACAGAGTATGAGGAAGTGGTAGAAAAACATTTTGTGGACAGTCTTTCTCTTGTGAAAGCGATAGAAATAGATAAAATCCACAGTGTCATTGACATAGGAACCGGAGCCGGATTTCCCGGCATACCGTTGAAGATTGCATTTCCTCATCTGAATATAACGTTACTGGATTCCCTGAATAAAAGAATCCGGTTTTTAGATACGGTAATTGAGCGTACAGGACTTAAAGATATCAGAACAATACATGGCCGGGCTGAAGATTACGCAAAGCAGAAAGAATACAGAGAAATGTATGATTTATGTGTATCACGGGCCGTTGCGAACCTGGCCACTTTGTCTGAATATTGTATACCATATATACGGATAGGGGGTATATTTATATCATATAAGTCCGGAGATGTAGAAAACGAAAAGGAAGATTCCAGAAATGCAGCAGCATTATTAGGCGGCCGTATTAAAGATACAGTGAAGTTTCAACTGCCCGGAACAGATATAGGAAGGTCATTTGTTATTATTGAAAAAGAAAGGCAGACAGCTAAAAGATATCCGAGAAAAGCGGGACTTCCGTCAAAAGAACCATTAAAATGATCAGTCATAAAAAACAGCCTGTGAATATGAATAACTTATTCACGGGCTGTTTTTTGTTTTATACTTTTTATTTATTCTCCTGATGATAACAGTATATTTAACTGTTCAAGAAACTCATCTGGTTTCTCCAGTTGAGGAAGATATTTAGTATTATCCATTTCAACAATTTCAATAGAAGGAAGTATATCTTTATAGTCATTTGCAAAATCAATATTATCTTGATTAGATTTTCCTGCAACTATATATATACTGTTAGATAAAGACTCCAGGCAATGAGGTATATTTATTGTAGTGTAATATCCTAAAATACTTGCTAACAAATATTTTGATGATGCATTTCCCGAATGAGCAGACTCATAGTAAGTACGTATAATATCATCGTCAATGTTGTCAAAATCATCAAAGTAATCCATTTGGAACAGGGCTTCAATATCCTTACGTTTGGTGAGCATATTATAAACAAATGTACCCAGGATAGGAGTATTTATAAACCAGCTCAAACATTTACTTCTTTTTGTAGGTATTTTACCAAGAAGCTCTATACTTGCAGGATTGACCAGCACTATCTGATCAATTATTGAACTATCATTCTGACAAGCAGCCAAAACAAAGGAGCCTGACTCTCCTGTCGCTATTACATCTGTCTTATCACCAATTACATGTTTAATAAAATCAGTAATTAACTGGACATACATATAATTGGTATATGTTAAATTAGGTTTATCTGAACGTCCGCAGCCAAGCAGATCAATACTAAAAACAGTATATTTTTTTGATAATTCATCGACGGTCTTGTTCCACTCGTATGCAGAACTGTATGTAGTTAAATCATGAATTAGGAGTAACGGCTTACCTTCTCCTTTTTTTGTATAATATATTTTACCGAATCTCCATTCATAATAAGAACCAGATGGATTACTTAATAAATCATCTAATGTAGCAGAAAAGTAAATAAACTTATTTATCATGTGTATTGTAACAGCAGCAGCCCCGGTTAAAGCTGTTCCTGCAGCGAGTTTCTTTTTCCAGCTCATATTAACCCCACTTTCTTTTTTTGAAATAACGTCCCCTTGTTTCTTGTAGGAATAAACTTATTTAAGTTAATTGATTTAGTTTACTCATATAAATATTATACTACAAGAGGACTGATAGATAAAGCTTAAAAGTGAAAATGTTTCACGTGAAACATTTTAAAACAGCATGTCACCAAATAAAACATATACAATATAACTTTGACAGACATATAATATTCAATCATATAAAGTTTATGTATAAAAACAAAAATAAAATGTTTCACGTGAAACATTTAGTAGATATAATAACAAAAAGGTGGTATACTAAATCTATGCAAAAAACAGAAAGGTGATTAAAATGGGAAGAGTTATAGCCATTGCCAACCAAAAAGGTGGAGTTGGAAAGACTACAACAGCTATCAATCTGTCCGCCTGTCTGGCAGAAAAGGGCCAGAAGGTTCTTGCTGTGGACATGGATCCACAGGGAAATATGACGAGTGGGCTTGGATTAGATAAGGAAACGGTAGAAAAAACAATTTATGATTTGATTATCGGAGAAGCTGATGTAGAAGAGGTCTTACAGAAAGAAGCACTTGAAAATCTTGATATATTACCTACTAGTATAGATTTATCTGCGGCTGAAATAGAATTGATCGGGGTAGAAGAAAAGGAATTTATTGTAAGAGAAGCAATTAAAGATATCAGGGATAACTATAATTTTATTATTATCGATTGTCCGCCGTCGCTAAGTATGCTTACGATCAATGCCATGACGACTGCAGATACAGTATTAGTACCAATTCAATGCGAATATTATGCGTTAGAGGGGCTAAGTCAGCTGATACATACGGTTGAACTCGTGAAAGAACGTCTGAATCCTGGACTTGAAATAGAGGGAGTTGTATTCACAATGTATGATGCAAGGACTAATTTGTCATTGCAGGTAGTGGAAAACGTTAAAGATAACCTTCAACAGGCAATATATAAGACGATCATACCGCGAAATATACGTCTGGCAGAGGCTCCAAGCTATGGAATGCCGATAAGCCAATATGATCCGAAGTCCGCAGGTTCGGAAAGCTATATGAAATTGGCTGAAGAGGTAATGAATAAAAAATAATTAGTATGGAGGACAATATGGCAGTAAAAAAGAAAGGGCTTGGCAAAGGACTTGACAGCTTAATCCCAGACAAACCCCTGAAAACAACTACGACCAATACGAGTACCCCCTTGGAAGATAATAAATCAGACACAGGGGAGCGAACGATGAAGATAAATATGGTAGAGCCAAACAGAGAGCAGCCGCGTAAAAATTTTGAAGAGGATGCATTGTTAGAGCTGGCTGATTCCATAAAACAGTTTGGTGTACTCCAGCCGCTTCTTGTAAGAAAAAGAAAAGATTATTTTGAAATAATAGCAGGGGAGCGAAGATGGAGGGCTGCCAAGATGGCAGGCATTAAAGAAGTGCCGGTTATTGTAAAAGACTATACAGAACAGGAAATTGTGGAAATTTCCCTTATAGAGAATATACAGAGGGAAAATCTGAATCCAATTGAAGAAGCCATGGCATTTAAAAAGCTTTTGGAAGAATTTAACTTAAAGCAGGATGAAGTAGCTGAAAGAGTTTCAAAGAGCAGAACAGCTGTTACAAATTCTATGCGCCTTCTCAAATTGGATGAGAAAGTACAGCAGATGATCATAGATGATATGATTTCAACAGGACACGCGAGGGCTCTTCTTGCGATAGATGACCATGAACAGCAATATATACTGGCAAATAAAATATTTGATGAGAAGCTGAGTGTCCGGGAGACTGAAAAACTGATCAAAGAACTTAAAAATCCTAAAAAACCAAAGGAAAAGAAAATAATTGAAAATCAGTTTGTATATACAGATCTGGCCGAAAAATTAAAAGAAGTAATGGGTACTAAAGTAAGTATAGCATCTAAAGGAAAAGGAAAAGGTAAGATAGAGATAGAATATTATTCGGACAGCGAACTAGAACGTGTGTTCGATTTAATGATGAGCGTCAACAAAGGAGAATAGACATTTATGGAAAGTAAGATACTAAATGCATTAGGAATCGACCCGGCTTTTATCTTCATCTTTATGTTGATATTGTTTATCGTATTGTTTATATTATATGTAAACGTCACCATGAAGTATAACCGGTTAAAAAGCAGCTATGCATCGTTTATGAGAGGAAAAGATGGCAAAACTTTAGAAGAAGGCTTTAAAGACAAGTTTGCGGAGATAGATACAATACTTAAAGTTACAAAGCAGAACCGTCAGGATATACGGGAAATCAACAAAAAGATGGAAGGCGACTATCAGAAGCTCGGTATCATCAAGTATGACGCGTTCAACGAGATGGGAGGTAAGCTCAGTTTTGCATTGGCCATGCTGGACGGCAACAACAACGGCTGGGTGATAAACGCAATGCACAGCAGAGAAGGCTGTTACACTTATATTAAAGAGATCGTCAAGGGCGAAAGTTATGTAGAATTGGCGGAAGAAGAGGCAGAGGCACTTGACAGAGCTATCTTCAGCGAATCCTACGATAAAGAAATAAAAGACATTATTGATAAAGATTAAAAATAAAGAAGAATAATGAGGTGGAATTATGTTAGATATTAAATTTGTAAGAAATAATCCGGATATAGTGAAAGAAAATATCAAAAAGAAATTTCAGGATGATAAACTTCCTCTAGTAGATGAGGTATTACAATTAGACCAGAAGAATAGAGATATTAAACAGGAAGTTGAGGCGCTGCGCGCGGACAGGAATAAAATTTCCAAACAGATAGGCGCGTGCATGGCTCAGGGAAAAAAAGAGGAGGCAGAAGAACTCAAGAAAAAAGTACAGGAAAATGCTGACCGGGTGGAGACTTTGTCAGCTGAAGAAAAGCAGGTAGAAGAAAAGATCAAGAAGATCATGATGAGTATTCCAAATATCATTGATCCTTCTGTTCCGATCGGTAAAGACGACAGCGAAAATGTAGAAATACAGAAGTACGGCGAGCCTGTGGTGCCAGACTTTGAAATTCCGTATCATACGGAGATCATGGAGAACTTCAACGGCATAGATCTTGAGAGTGCAGGAAAAGTTGCAGGAAACGGCTTCTATTATCTCATGGGCGATATTGCCAGACTTCACTCTGCAGTGATCACATACGCAAGAGACTTTATGATCGACCGCGGATTTACTTACTGTATTCCGCCATTTATGATCCGCAGTAATGTAGTGACCGGTGTTATGAGCTTTGCTGAAATGGATTCCATGATGTACAAGATAGAAGGCGAAGACCTTTATCTTATAGGAACAAGTGAACATTCAATGATCGGTAAATTCATAGATACGATGCTTTCAGAAGACCAGCTTCCGCAGACACTGACGAGCTACTCACCATGTTTCCGTAAGGAAAAAGGCGCGCATGGCATTGAGGAGCGTGGTGTATACAGAATCCATCAGTTTGAGAAACAGGAGATGATCGTTGTCTGCAGGCCGGAAGAGAGCAAGACATGGTATGATAAACTGTGGCAGAATACAGTAGATTTATTCCGCTCTCTCGATATACCGGTACGTACACTCGAGTGCTGCTCCGGAGATCTTGCCGATCTGAAAGTAAAATCATGTGATGTAGAAGCCTGGTCACCGAGACAGAAGAAATATTTTGAAGTAGGAAGCTGTTCCAACCTTGGCGATGCACAGGCGAGAAGACTTGGTATCCGTGTAAAAGGAACAGACAGCAAGTATTTTGCACATACCTTAAATAACACAGTAGTAGCGCCACCTAGAATGCTGATCGCATTTCTGGAGAACAATCTCCAGGAAGACGGCTCTGTCCGCATACCGGAAGTATTGCAGCCGTACATGGGTGGAATGAAAAAGATTGAAAAGAAATAAAACATTCAAATTGTAAGGAAGAACCCATGCATAAATATTTACGGGCCATAGGATATGGCAATATAACTTCAAAGAGACAATTGAATGAATTCCTGAAAAAAGCAGAGGATACATTTACCCATCATGAACTGGTAGAAGTAGAAAATGAACTGGATTTCTGCGAGTACCAGAGGGAATGCGGCGCCGGAATTGGCGTCTCCGTCTGCGGAGATATGGATATCAACGAACATTTTGAACGGCAGTATTATTATCCATACTTTATCGGCAGCGGGCTGACATCTTACGCAGATGTGGTCGTAGAGCGGAGAATGGGTGAAGAAGCCTATGTCGGAATCTGCGAGGATGTCAAAGTGGGCATCAGCCTGATATTTTATCTGCAGAATTCAGTAGAATTTATCAAGGAAAAGCAGATAGCGGGAAAGAAAGTGAAATACGGTTCCGTAACACTTTCCGGGCTCTGCAACAAAGGGACAATACTCCTTCCCGTATTAAAAAATGCCGAATCCGAGAAGAAAAGGCAGGAAGAATCCAGAAACAGGATGATGCTTCTAAGCGCCGCAAAAAGCGGCGACCAGGCAGCAATGGAGAGCCTGACACTGGATGATATAGATATTTACTCAAAAGTATCAAGACGGCTCATAACAGAAGATGTATTCAGTATTGTAGACACATGCTTTATGCCGTTTGGAATAGAGTGCGACTGTTATTCCATATTGGGAGAGATACTGGAAATACATACAATAGAAAATGAGGATACAAAAGAACAGCTGTATATCATGAAGCTGGACGTAAATGAGCTGCAATTCGATATCTGTGTGCCCGTGAAGAAGGTAACAGGCGAACCCGCTGTAGGCCGGCGTTTCAAGGGCGATATCTGGCTGCAGGGAAGAATTAATTTTTAGCCGTAGTTGGGGACGGGGTTTTTCTAGAAAAACCCCGTCCCCAATTCAAATAATGGTGTCCCTTTTTGAATTTACCCTGTCCCAATTGGATATTGATTTTTTCCTGATATAATGCTAAAATATAAAAGCTGACAATTTAATATGTTTCTGTAGCTCAGCAGGATAGAGCGTCCGCCTCTTAAGCGGAAGGGGGTCACTCACCAAAATAGAATAAATAGTTTATAACAGTTGAATAAACTGCTATAATATACAAGTGTCTCTGTAGCTCAGGGGATAGAGCATTCGCCTCCTAAGCGAAGGGTCGGACGTTCAAATCGTCTCAGGGACGCTGAAAGTGCTGAAAACTCGAGGGTTTTCAGCACTTTCTTTTTCATGAACGCGGGGCAATCCGAAGCGCTGTATTAACGGCTGTGGGACAAAAACAAGCTGCATTTGACATCAGCTGACTTTGGGGTGTTTGCCTTCTTTGTATAGTGTGTGCACTGATTAACTGGATGCTATAGAAGGGGAACAAATAATATAATGCTATACTTTTCAGAAAAATATCTTGTTACTCTTAAGGAGGTAAGTTACGATTGAGGATTCTTATTATTGAGGATGATGGAGGTCTGTCCAGAGGCATTACTTTTACCATGGAGAGAGAGGGATATAAGGTGGAATGCTGTTCAGGATATAAGCAGGGGCTTGCAAAAGTCCAAAAGACACCGCCGGAGCTGATCCTTTTGGACTGGAACCTTCCTGATGGAGATGGATTAGATCTTTGTAAGAAAATAAGAGAATTTTCCCATGTTCCAATTTTAATGATAACCGCAAGGGATATGGAGATGGATGAAGTGATGTGTCTGGAATGTGGAGCTGATGACTATATTGCCAAGCCGTTTTCTTTGGCAGTACTAAAAGCCAGAGTTTCAGCTCTTTCCAGACGTTATGTCCTAAAGACGGGTTCCAAAAGACTACTGGTATCTGGAGATATCAGCATAGATGGAGCGGAGATGAAGGCATACAAAGGGGATAGAGCGCTGGATCTAAGTTTAACTGAATTCCGTCTGTTGAAATATTTTTTGGAAAATAAAAATCAAGTATTGCTGAAGGAACAGATTCTGGAATATGTGTGGGATATGGGCGGCACTTTTGTAGAAGAAAATACTCTAACTGTGAATATTGGCCGTCTTCGCCGCAAATTAGAGACAAATTCCTCCAGTACTGAATATATTAAAACCATCCATGGCATGGGTTATTTATGGGAGGAGTGCCATGACTGAGAAATGGATGGTGGTTTTAAGCATAGGAATCGCAGTTGTCAGTGTGCTGGCTTCGGCAGGAACGGTGATTTATTATATCTGTTCTATTAAAAAGATGGAAAAGGTTCTTGATAATTTTCAAAAAGATAAAACACAGAATCTGACGATTACAAAAGAAACAAGGGAATCTAAGCTGGTAAGCCGTTTGAACAGGTTACTGGGGAATGTTTCGAGAAATCAAGAACAGGCTTTAGAGGAAAGAGATCAAGTAGCCAGTCTGGTTTCTGATTTGTCGCATCAGTTGAAGACCCCTCTCTCCAACATTCTTATGTATACGGAACTGTTGGGTGAAGAGGGATTGAGTCCGCAAGAGAAGCAGGAGTTTCTTAGGGAAACCCGTATGCAGACAGAGAAAATGCAGTGGCTGATGAAAACGCTGATGAAGGCATCCAGACTGGAGCAGGGAATCATATCATTTCCTGTGAACTGCACAGGAATCAGGAAAACAGTTGCTATGGCGGTGGGAGGCATATATGCCCGGGCAAGTGAAAAGAAAATCACTATAGAAACCAGCGGATTAAAAGAGTATGTGCTGTATCACAACTCTAAATGGACAGCAGAAGCTTTGGAAAACATACTGGAAAATGCGGTGAAGTATTCACCTGAAGGTTCTGTGATCACCATTGGATTATATCCTATGGAATTTTATGCTCGTGTTGATATTCAGGATCAGGGATTAGGGATAGAAGAAAAAGAGTATAATGATATTTTTAAAAGATTTTACAGAGGAAAGCAGGTAGAGCAACAGGAAGGAAGCGGATTGGGACTTTATCTGGCTCAGCTTATATTAAACCGGGAAAAGGGGTATATTACTGTGACTTCCAGTCCGGGAAGGGGAAGCTGCTTTCATGTATATCTGTTAAATGAAATCAGTGCAAAAAAAACTATTATGCGTCAGTGAGTCCATAATAAATGGGTTCACTGTCTTTTTGTGACAATAATGTCATAACTTTTTTCTTTTATGTCAGAATAATGTCAGTTTTTTATGATAGTATTGAGGATATTGCAATATCAAACAAAATGAAGGAGTCATGATTATGAAAAAAGCTTTAGTGGTAATAGATATTCAAAATGATATAACAAAAAATTATAAGGAGATTATTGACAACATAAATGCGTTAATTGATTGGGCGGTTAGTAATAATATTTATATTGTTTACATTAGACATGAAAATTTATCGGCTGGTACAAGGACTTTTAAACCTAATACACATGGAGCTGAATTAGCTTCAGACTTAAAAATTGTTTCAGCTAATGTTTTCACAAAATCTAAAGGAAATGCATTAACCAGTGAAGGATTTGTGAATTTCATAAATGAAATATCCAATTTCTATATTGCAGGGGCAGATGCAGTGGCCTGCGTGAAATCAACCTGTTATAACCTGCGCAAAGCAAATTACGATGTAAATGTTTTATCAGACTGTATTACAAGCTATGATAAAAGAAAGATTGTTGAAATGCTGCATTATTATGAAAGCAAAGGCTGCAAACTACTCCGTTTACATGATTTAATAGATTCATAAGCTAAAAAAACATATAGAGATAAAAGCAAAAAATATAAAATGGAGGATAAATATGTATATAATAGATAACAATTTTAGCACAGGTGAACTAAAACATTTTTTCGCTCTCATGCAATCGTTGCCATCTAACAATGAATAATAGTTTTAAAAAATATATTGTCTTTTGGCTTAGTCAGGCTCTCTCACAGCTTGGCAGTTCTATGACCAGCTTTACGTTGATACTATGGACATACGAGAAGAATGGCTCAGCGATGACAGTTTCACTGATGTCATTCTTTAACTATATTCCGTATATTATTGCAAGTCTATTTGCGGGATCCTTTGTAGATAGCCATAATAAAAAGAAAATTATGCTTGTATCGGATACTATTGCAGCGTTTTGCTCTGTAATTGTTTTTGCGCTTAGTATGAGAGGAGAACTTCAGATATGGAATATTTATCTTGTGAATTTTATTACCGGTTTTATGAATGCGTTTCAGGGACCTGCGTCAACGGTTGTAATTGGTAAAATTGTGCCCAAGGGCAAAATAAAGCAAGTCAGCGGAATGAACTCATTTTCAGGTAACCTGGTGACAGTTATATCCCCTGTATTAGCTGCTTCACTATTCTCATTCGGCGGTTTACCGCTCATAATTATAGTTGATTTAGCAAGTTTTAGTTGCGCCTTTGTGGTATTAGTGTTTGTGCTAAGCATCCCAGAAGAAAATAAGACTAAAAAGGATAAATTTACTATGTTTTCTGGTAGCAGGGAAGGTTTTGTTTATTTGAGGAGTAATCACGGTATTTTTATGATTATTCTTACAATGGCGCTTTTGAATTTTTTATCAAGATTAACTTATGAAAATATTTTGTCCCCTATGATATTAGCAAGAAGTGGAAATAACTACGATATACTTGGTCTTGTTAATGCGGCAATGGGAGTCGGGGGCATTGCAGGCGGTATTATTGTTTCGTCCGGAAGAGTAAAAGGAAACAGCATAAAAATGATTTATGTTTCCGCTATGCTTTCATTTTTATTTGGCGATGTTATGATGGGGTTAGGCAGGACTAGAATTGTCTGGTCTCTTGCAGCAGTAGCGGCAAGCCTGCCGATAGCATTCATCAATGCGGGACAGATGGATCTGCTATATCGGAATGTACCGGAGGAGATGCAGGGAAGGATTTTTGCAGCGAGAAATGCTTTGCAGTTTAGCACAATTCCAGCAGGAATTCTGATGGGCGGCTGCCTGGCCGATTATGTGTTAGAACCATTGATGCGGACAGATACAGCACCGGTAAAAATGTTACAGCATATAGTTGGAACAGGAGCAGGCAGTGGTATGGCGCTGATGTTTCTGTGTACAGGTTTGGCAGGGGCGGTATTCAGCATAATTTCATATCAAAATAAGGAAATACGCAGGTTAAA
This sequence comes from [Clostridium] hylemonae DSM 15053, assembly GCF_008281175.1. Classification (NCBI taxonomy): domain Bacteria; kingdom Bacillati; phylum Bacillota; class Clostridia; order Lachnospirales; family Lachnospiraceae; genus Lachnoclostridium; species [Clostridium] hylemonae. Next base: position 3,816,478 of record NZ_CP036524.1, on the reverse strand, counting down.
ACTATGATTAAAAAAACAATTTGTACAGTGGAGGAAATATTGTGGAAATTAAAAAAATTCATTATGAGTTTTCAGTATGTAAAGTTACAGATTATTCACTTGTGAAATTTGATTCAGAATATAGCTTTATCAGCAAGACGGATGAAGAAAATTCATTGGTATGCATAACAAAAGACGTGCCGTCCAATACAACTAGAAGAGATGATGGTTGGAAGGCGTTTCGTATTCAGGGAATGTTGGATTTTTCGCTGATTGGGATACTGTCTAAGATTTCCGGAATTTTAGCTGAAAATAAAATAGGAATTTTTGCAATTTCAACTTTTAATACCGACTATGTGCTGACGAAAAGAGAAAATTACGAGAGGGCATTAGATGTTCTCAATCATGCCGGATATAAAATTGAAGAATAATAAATCTCCGTTTACCGGGTTAAAAAATAAATAAGAATTTGAGGTATGGCAGAAAATAGTAAGAAATTTTTTTGAGTAACATATATCTGGTAGTTATATCATTAGAATTTGGCAGTGCTCCATAAAAAATGGGCACTGTCTTTTTCAATATAATACCGGTTATGACAATTGTGTCATAATTTTTTCTTCATGTGTCAGCATGCTGTCAGATTTTTACGATAGTATAAATATCAAAACACCAAAAGGAATATTTGAATAGTAAGGAGACTGATTATGGAAATATTAAAGACAACAGGTCTAAAGAAATATTACGGCTCCGGTGCCAGTCTGGTGAAGGCTCTGGACGGCGTAGATATTGCAATTAAAGAAGGAGAATTTACTGCAGTAGTAGGTACTTCCGGTTCTGGAAAAAGTACACTTCTGCATATGCTTGGCGGGTTGGAGTATGCCACCTCCGGAAGTGTAACAGTGGCAGGAAAAGAAATTTTCAAACTTAATGAAACGGACCTGACAATCTTTCGCAGGAGAAATATAGGTTTTATATTCCAGAATTATAATCTGGTTCCTGTCCTCAATGTGTATGAAAACATTGTTCTGCCTATTGAATTAGATGGAGAAAAGCCGGACAAGGAGTTTATTTTGGATGTTATGGGAATGCTGGGGCTGATGGAAAAAAAGAACAGCCTTCCCAGTCAGCTTTCCGGAGGACAGCAGCAAAGAGTGGCTATAGCAAGAGCTCTTTCCAGCAAGCCTGCCATTATTCTTGCAGATGAACCTACCGGAAATCTTGATTCAAAGACCACTCAAGAAGTGTCGGGACTTTTGAAACTTACAGGGGACCAGTTTAAACAGACCATTGTAATGATCACCCACAATGAGACACTGGCTCAGTTATGCGATCGGGTTATCCGTATCGAAGACGGTAAAATTGTAAAAGACCAGTAAGGAGACAGACTATGAGAAATAATAATCGGAAAGTAGTCATAAAATTATCCAACAGGAATCTTAAGAGTAATCGGATGAGAAATATATTTGCAGTGGGAGCTATTACACTTACCTGTATCCTTTTTACGGTTCTGTCTTCTATAGGCGTAGGAATGATACAGGTTTCACAAGAACAGATTATGAGAGAAGTAGGTGGCAAATTTCATGCAAGTCTCGAAGGCACTTTAAAGGAAGAGATGGAGAGCATTACCGAAGATCCCAGAGTAAAGGAATTTTCATGGAATATTTATGTAGGGCACGTGGAAAATATCCTGAAACGAAATGGTGAGATCCGTTATACTTCCAGTAAAAAGGAGTTGGAAAATTCATTTATCTCTTTGAAAGAAGGTAAGATGCCAAAGAATGAGGATGACATAATTATAGACACCTTTATTCTTGACGAGTTAAAGCTTCCGCATGAACTGGGAGTGAAGGTTCCTCTGACGTTTTATTTTCAGGGAGAAAAAATTGAAAAGACATTTAAAGTCTGTGGCTGGTATGAGGGGGACGGTGTGAGCCATGCTTCACAGTTATATATATCAAAGAACTACTGGAAGAAGCTAAAGGGGGACAAAACAGGTAATGATTTTAAGGAATGGGCGAGGAAGCACCCGGAAGACAGCAATGTAGGCGTCTATACTGTGGGATTATTTTTTGACAGCACAAAAAATATTGAAAGTACAGTGCAATCAATCATAAAGGATGCAGGTTATGAACCGGGCGGACAAGTGAAAGATAGCGTAAACTGGGCTTATATCCAGAACCGGGCAGAAAAGGTGGAACCGGGTACTTTATTCTTAATGGCAGGGGCCTTGGCAGTGATTATCTTGACTGGGTATCTTATTATTTATAATATTTTTCAGATTTCCATTTTGCAGGACATTCGGTTCTATGCACTTTTGAAGACCATCGGAACTACAAAAAAACAGATAAAATTCCTGATTCGCAGACAGGCATTCTTATTGTCACTTGCAGGTATTCCCATTGGGCTGGCAGTTGGCTATGGAATCAGTAAAGTGCTGTTTCCGGCAGCTTTAAGTATGCTGGACTTCAAGGATATGGAAATAAGTCTGCATTTTCACCCAGCTATTGTACTTTTTGCGGCAGGATTCAGTCTGTTTACGGTTGCGGTAAGCTGCCGAAGGCCGGGGAAGATTGCGGGCAGCGTATCTCCTGTAGAGGCAGTACGTTATACAGAGAGAGGTAAAAAAAGGAAAAAAGCTAAAAAAACAGAAAGTGGCGCTAAAATACATGCTATGGCATTGTCCAATCTAGGGAGAAATAAGAAAAAAACAGTATTTGCCATTTTGTCCATGAGTCTGAGCGTGGTTCTTCTCTCCATGGTTCTGACAGCAATGGGTAGCTTTCAACTGGACAGTTATCTGAAATCCCGTCTGCTAGGAGATCTGACTGCAGCAAATATTAATTATACATCATCTTCCCGAAGCTCTGATTTTACAGTGGAAGCGGATTACGTGGATATGCTCGACAGCCAGCCCGGAATCCTTTCCAGAAGTGAGATGTGGACAAACAGTGGGTTAGACTGCGTATATTTGGGCGAAAAAGAACAGATGAAATACCAGGAGCTTGATGACAAAGGACTTCTGCGAAAGGGGAATGAAATCAATGCAGCTGTTTTAAATAAACGTCTGGATTCAGGACTTATGCCGGGAAACAGATATGCGTATAATGAGGCTTTGCTTATGAATCTGAAGATTATGGAAGGGGAACTGGATATAGAAAAATTCCGACAGGGAGGCTATGTTTTGGCTACCTCTTTTCTGGGTAATAAAACTGTAAGCCTATATGAACCCGGAGATAAGGTAACACTTGGATTCATCACCGATAAATCTGTTCCAAGGGAAATAAAAAACGAAGATGGCCAACAAATAGATGTTATCTATGAAAATCAGAGAATGCTGCAGTATGAAGTGATGGCAGTGATAGAAGTCCCCTCTTCTATGGATAAACGGATATATAATGTCGATGGAGTGGATTTTGTACTACCTATGGAGGATATGAAAGAAAATACACTCAATCCTACCCGCTTTGCTGTATCCTATGAGCTCGAAAAAGATGCCATCATCAATTTTGAGGCTGCCGCAAAGAACTATACAGAAAATGTAAATCCCTACATGGGATACTTGTCTAAGAGACAGTTGAAAGAAGAATTTTCAGGGTTATTGAGTGGTATATCGGTATTGGGAATAGTCATGAGCGGAGTGATCGCCTTTATTGGTATTTTGAATTTTATAAATTCCACCATTACGGGGATTTTTTCCAGAAAACAGGAGTTTGCAGTTCTATGCAGCATCGGGATGACTAAGGAGCAACTGAAAAAAATGCTTCTGGTGGAAGGATTGTATTATGTTCTGATTGCTTCCGGCATCAGCGTCGTCTTGGGGAGTGCGCTTTCATGGGCCGTTCTGCGTGCTTTGAATCAGTTTATATTGTTTTTTGATTACCAGTATAATCCTTGGGCCTTTTTGATTATGATTCCAATTTTTACCACCATAGCCTGCGTAGTGCCCGTTGTAGGGTTTACCCGTGTTGGCAGGGAAAGCATAGTAGAGCGTTTGAGAAATACGCAGTCTTAAACCAAAAGAGACAGGAATTGGGATGAAAATACGGAGGATATTCCAATTACCGGGTATCAGAATAAAGGTTGAAAAAGAGCGGTGAATCGACTGTAAGTTATGTAACAGAAGCTGCATGATGGGATTAGATGTACATAAAATGGTGCGGATTGGCCATGTGACTGATCTCAGAGGAGAGAAAAATATCTGCCGAAAGTAAACCCCCTAATGAAAATATTCTTAATGATAGAAATTAATTCAGTAACAAACCAGAATATAAGGGGAAACGGGATGGAACTTGATGATATTACCTCCTGTTTCGGAAGTTAAAATACCCAGGAAAATTAAAGGGTTTCAGGGTATTTGAAGGTCTTAGGTTATACGACGGGTGATTGGGTTATTTTTTATACTAACAAGAGCATCAGTGAAGAAAGTAAAATAAGATATAAACTTCGCGGGTGTGTGATATAATTAAAATGTCAAATTTAAGTTTGTTAAAGAAGAAGGAGATTGCTTATGACAACTTTTATATGCTTTGCAATTGCTATGGTGTTTATATATGTTATGAGATTATTTACTGGCGGCTTTAACATCACAGAATTACTGTCATTTTTGTTGATGATAGTATTACTTGGCTCTCATGTATATTTATCTACAAGGAAAAAAGCAGTCTATGGAATTGTGATACCGATATTTATTATTGCGTCGTTTTATCCTGTATACAAAATGATGAACCCTGCAGGCACAACTTTTCTTGTACTTACTGTGTCGTACATGATAGCTTTAGGCAGTTGTATTTATATTTGGTATAAGGCAAGGAAGACAATAACCGATTTCTAATTTGGAGGTGTGGCAGTCATGGAAATAACAGATAAAAATATTGATGGCGGGAAAGCCTTTGACTGGGGGAAAACTTCGTCAGATTATGCAAAATTTAGAGATATTTATCCGCAGGAATTTTATGATAAAATTATAAGCCGTAAATTATGTATAAACGGTCAAAAGGTACTTGATATGGGAACCGGGACTGGGGTTCTGCCCAGAAATATGTACCACTATGGAGCAAAATGGATAGGTACAGATATATCCGTAAATCAAATTGAACAGGCAAAAATTCTTTCTGAGGGTATGGATATTGATTACTATGCATTATCAGCAGAAGATGTGAATTTTCCAGATGAGTCATTTGATGTAATTACTGCATGCCAATGTTTTTGGTATTTTAATCATGAGGAGACGGTGTCTAAGTTTTATCGTATGCTTAAACCTGACGGGCGTATTCTTGTCTTGTATATGGCTTGGCTGCCTTATGAGGATAAAATCGCAGGAGCAAGTGAGAAACTTGTGCTGAAATATAGTCCGATGTGGAGTGGTGCAGGAGAAACGATTCATCCAATATGCATACCTGATTGTTATGATGAAAAATTTGAATTAGTTTATCATGAGGAATATCCTTTATATGTACATTTCACTCGTGAAAGCTGGAATGGAAGAATGAAAGCCTGCCGGGGGATCGGCGCTTCACTTACGGAAGAAGAAATCGCCATGTGGGAACAGGAACATATGAAATTACTCACAGAAAATTCGTTTGCTGAGTTTGATGTTTTACATTATGGCGCTGTTGCTGAACTTAAAAAGAAGTAATGGCTAAACTTAAATTTGATGAGGTGAGATGATGATAACAGGATACTATTGTACGAATATTTTTTCTAAGCAGGCAAAAGAACTTATTAGGTTCTACAGGGAAATATTAGAAATACCCTTTATTAAGACTGATGTGGACGAATCAAATGGGGTTTATCTTGGCTTTATAGAAAACGCACCCACTCTTTGTATATGGGATTGTAAAGTATTTGACGCACAGCCTACGGGACATCAATCATTTGTCTTTCAAACAGATAATCTAGATTTAACTATGGAATGTCTGAAGAAAAAAGGTGTCGACTTGTCTGAAGCTATTAGATATGATTGGGGAACTTATGAGGTTCGCCTAAATGATATTGATGGTAATGAGATAGTAATATCTGAGTTTGTATAAGTTAAAAAGAAAATAGCAGTGGGCTATCGTCTAAATGAGGATTATTGGAATAAGAAAATTGCGACAACTTCCAGTTTGTAGTGGGGGAATATTGAATTTATTGAAGGAATAGAATAATGAGAATCGAAACAGAGCGACTTAATATTATTGCACTTACTCCAGAACAGCTTGAACTATGGACGTATAACATTAGAGAGCTTGAAAAGGAACTACTATGTTCATATAAGGCGGAACCAATGGAGGGCTTGTTTCGTGAAATTGTATGCGGACAAGTAGAAAAGGCTCAAAAAGACCCTGCCAATTATCTATGGCACACTTTTTGGTTTATTGTTAAAAAGTCAGATCGTTGCGTAGTTGGATCAATTGATTTTAAGGATGTTCCTAACAGTGATGGAGAAGTTGAAATAGGCTATGGCTTAGGGCGGAATTTTGAGCATAACGGTTATATGACAGAAACGGTTCAGGCGTTTTGTAATTGGGCTTTTAAGCAGGACGACGTAAAACATATTATTGCTGAAACAGATATTGATGGTGCTTCATCACAAAGAATTCTAATAAGATGCGGTTTCAAAGAATATGCCAGAAATGATACTATATGGTGGCGGTTATAAATTAGAATTTGTAAACGAAAAGAGGAATTGAATATTATGGATATAGAAAACAGTATTATGGCTACAAAGCAAGGATTTGAAGATAGTTTTTCTTTGGGGGACTATTACAATAAGCAGACACAAGATGAACATCATTTGAAAAATATTCTTGATTTTCTGCCATTTTCTGCGGATATGAAAATTTTAGATTTAGGTACGGGAAGTGGTTATTTGTCTTTTCCTATTGCAAAAAAATATCCAAATATATCTATCATTGGACTAGATATTGTTGAAAAGGCATTAGAAGTCAATCGTTTTAAGGCAAATGAAGAAAATGTCCAAAACATTAGTTTTATAACCTATGATGGTGTCAATTTTCCATTTGCTGATAATGAGTTCGACATGGTTATTTCAAGATATGCGCTGCATCATTTTCCAGATATACAAAAAAGTATTTCTGAGATTAGCCGTGTTATTAAATCAGATGGCTTCTTGTTTATTTCAGACCCTACACCTAACGTCAATGATACGAGCCGGTTTGTTGATGGATACATGCAGCAAAAAAAAGATGGTCATATTAAGTTTTATACAAAAGATGAATGGTTACAAATATGCGGAAAGTATGGGCTGCGATTCAAGAAATCTTTTGACAGCACAATTCGGTTTCCGAAGAAAAAAGATACAGCTTATGGATTTGATGAATTATTAAAGAAACACGATAAAGAGATTATTGAGAGTTATGAACTTGAAGTAGTGGGAAATGAAATATATATAACCGAACGAGTTAATAATATTTTATTTTGCAAACGATAACTCCCAGTTTGTTACCGGGCCATTATATAATAGATTTGAGACAGGTAAAATAATGGAAGATAAATAGAGAATAGTTGATGGGATTGAAAATAGATGATGATACATGAAAGAAATGATAAAATATGGGACCACATGAAGGCGGATTGTTCAAAATGTTCAGGACTGTGTTGTACTGCTCTGTTTTTTTCAAAAACAGATGGCTTTCCAAAAGATAAAGCAGCAGGGCAGCCATGTACAAATTTATTAAACGATTACCGATGTAAAATACATTCGCAGCTTGAAAAGCAGAAAATGAAAGGCTGTATTGGTTATGACTGCTTCGGCGCAGGACAGCAGGTGACACAGGTTATCTATCAAGGCCAGACCTGGAATGACATACCGGACAGGTCAACAGAAATTTTTGCTGTTTTTATAAATGTGTTTAAGCTTTATCAAATCAGATATTATCTGATAGAAGCAGCATCGCTTATTTCAGCACAACCATTAAAAGAATCCATTCAGTGTCTGATTGAGGAAAATATAAAAATGTGCCATTATAGCCCTGAAAGTATCTTATCTTTAGATCTAGAGCAATACAGGCAAAGGTCGAATCATATTTTAAAACAAGTGTGTAAGCTGCTTCAACAAAGTCTTCATAGCGAAGATAAAAAAGTCCCGGCTAATTTTCTTGGGGGTAATTTTAAAGGACGCGACATGAGTGGAGCAAACCTCAGCTCAAAACTTTTAATAGCCGCAAATTTTGAAAAATGCCTTTTTCATGGAACGATTTTTTTAGGAGCCGACACAAGAGATACAAACTTTAATAATGCGGATCTAAGCGAAGCTGTCTTTTTAACGCAAGGACAAGTTAATTCTGCAAAAGGAAACCGTAATACAAAATTACCCTGTCATTTAGATTATCCATCAACATGGAAATAAAGAATAAATTTGGAACTGAAAGGAAAATTGTATGAAACACACATGTATGGTTATATCAGTAGCAGACATCAAGGCTGCCAGAAAGTTTTACGAGGATTTATTTGGACTGGAATTATATCAGGATTATGGAATCAATATATCTTTTACTTGTGGCTTATCTTTACAGCAGGATTTTCATTGGCTGGTCAATTTACCGGAAGAATGCATATTAAGGAAATCCAATAATATAGAAATATGCTTTGAAGAACAAGACTTTGACGATTTCTTAAATAAATTAAAAACGTACAGTAACATCGAGTATTTAAGCGAAGTCATTGAGCATGAATGGGGACAGCGTGTCATTAGATTTTACGATTTAGACGGCCATATCATAGAAGTTGGTGAAGATATGAAAATGGTGATAAACCGTTTTCTCGCTTCTGGTATGACTATGGAAGACGTATCTGTAAAAATGGATGCTTCTATAGAAGATTTAACTAAACTGCTGAATAGCTAAAATTCAGCTTATCTAGGAAAAAAATATAAAGCCGGAGGGAGAAAAATAATGGAGTTTCAGTTGATTGCCATAGTGGTCCTGGTCAGCTTCTATGGCTGTTATATTGTAAAAATGATCTGTCAGAAAAAGAAGGGCATACAAACAGACCAAATTGGAAAAGGCAAGGCCGGCTTTGTAAAGTTGGTTGAAGTCACCATGAAGATTTCAGCCTTTCTTGTCTTTGCGGCAGGGATCGTATGTATCTTTCTTGATGTAAATTATAGCCCAGTCCCGTTTCGGATCGCTGGCGCTGTAGTGAGTATTGCGGGTACAGCTGTATTCATTGCTGCAGTTTTGACTATGCGTGATAATTGGCGGGCTGGTGTGGCTCAAACTGACAAAACAGATCTTGTGACAGGCGGAATCTATCAATTCAGCAGAAATCCCGCTTTTTTAGGCTTCGACCTTTTGTATATAGGCATATTACTGATGTTTTTCAACTGGGTTTTGTTTGTTGTGTCCGTATTTGCCATTCTCATGTACCACTTACAAATCGTTAATGTGGAGGAAGAGTTTTTACTTACCACATTTGGAGACGAGTATGTGCAATATAAAAAGAAGGTGTGCCGCTATATAGGTAAGATACGATGATTTTCAGTTTCTTAGACTGGAAAAAGCCTTTGAATGGAGATTTTTTCATATGAAGCCATATTTGTGCCGGAGGGGATATCTGCCCCTCCGAGATCCATAATCAGGCAGCCGGCGCAGCAATATGTTTTATACCGAAATGCTGCAACAGACGGTTATTTATAAAATGCGCCGTGAATACAGCCTTCAAAAAAGAATCTTTAAACAGGATCCGCCGTACCCTGCGGATGAACAGCAAGGAGCCTCCCCTGGAACATTAGAGCCCGGGGCAGATAAATTAACATTTGGTGAAGAAGGGATGGCAAAATTGGAATTTAATGAAAAGTTACAGAAACTCCGAAAGAGTAAAAATTTGACACAAGAACAACTTGCTGAAATTTTGTCTGTATCAAGAACAGCAATTTCTAAATGGGAATCAGGTAGAGGATATCCAAGCATTGATTCATTAAAAGAAATATCTAAGTTTTTTACAATATCACTTGATGATTTGCTCTCAAGTGAAGAAATCCTAAACGCTGCACAAGAGGATACTGACCGAAAAATTCATCACTTTATAGATTTGACTTTTGGATTACTGGATTGTTCTGTAGCGTCATTTTTTTTCCTTCCAATATTCGGACAGAATGTTGGAAATGTAATAGAGTCAGTTTCGTTGTTATCTTTTACAAAAGCTGAAAGTTATATAATCATTCCTTACATGGTTATTGTGATTGGAATTATATTATGTGGGGTATTGACGTTGGCACTTCAAAATTGTACAACACCCTTATGGATAGCAACAAAAAGCAAATTATCTTTAGGCTTGAGTGTATTGGCGACGTTATCTTTTATGCTTAGCCTTCAACCGTATGCTGGAATGTTCATATTAATTTTTATGAGTATAAAGGCTTTATTACTTATAAAATGGGCATGACACGAATCGTATCAGATATGTGACATATTAATTCTTACATTTTTTTATACCATCCACTATATTGTGTTTAGACATAAGCCAAACATGAAAGGATGGATAAAGTATGAAAAAAAGTAATAAAAAAAATTTTATTATAGCAGGAGGTTTATTTCTCTTTTTTCTGTTATGGACAGTGGCAGTGCAGTATGTAGATGTACAAGCAGTGGGGCCAAAGGATTCGGAAGTAGGGTTTGCAACGTTTAATGGATTCTTTCATAATCTTACGGGAACGCATATGCTTATTTATACCATTACTGACTGGCTGGGATTAATACCAGTGTTTGTTGTACTAGGATTTGCAATACTTGGACTTGTGCAGTTGATAAAAAGAAAAAACTTGTTAAAAGTGGATTGTGACATTTTGGCTCTTGGAGGTTTCTACATCATAGTATTCATTGCGTATATTTTGTTCGAGGTGTATGCAATCAATTACAGACCAGTCTTAATTAATGGTTATCTTGAAGCGTCTTATCCTTCATCAACAACACTATTAGTCATGAGTGTTATGCCAACAGCTATTTTGCAAATGAATAGGCGTATTAAGAATGAGAAGGTAAGAAAAGTTGTTAAGTATACTATTTTGTTATTTACCTTACTTATGGTGATTGCAAGATCGATATCAGGCGTGCATTGGTTTACGGATATTATTGGCGGCGTATTACTGAGTACAAGTTTAGTAATGCTCTATTATTCAATAATTAAGTCCTATGAATAGTTGGAAGGACGCGCAATGACATATCAAATTCATTAAACGACACGGTTATACCACACCGGATGAGAAATATAGTGTATAATCTGTATGAGGATAAAAATAATGTTTCATTGTATTCTGCCGCACTGGCACGAAAAGAGAAAGCCCGAAAGGAGTATACGTTATGGAGAAAGACAGAATCACAAAGACACCTGAACTGCGCAGAGGTGAATGTGAAGATGATGCATATGTCTGCAGTGATATGGAGATCATCAGCCGGGAGCTGGCCGAGGAAGGCGAGATAAAGGGGGCTTATCTCCAGGATTATATGAGCTTCAGACAGATCTACCGGTTTGTCGCAAGAGGGCTGGAGCGCTCGAAGGACAGTGCATATATACTTCTTCTGACATTGGATGATCAGGAAAACGGAAGCCCTGTGCTGCCTGAGGACAAAGAGGAGCTCATGGAACTTTTATATCAGGTTATTAAAAGTGAACTCAGAAGCGGGGACGCATTTACACAGTACAGCAGCAGCCAGTATCTGCTCATGGTCCTGAGCACTTCCGGGGAGAATGCGGTAAAGATAGGGGAACGTATCAGACAGGGCTTTAACAAAGTAGTATCGTATCAGTTTGAGCTGAAGCTGAATATAGATTCTTATCCAATGCACAAAGTAAATCATTAACTTAAAAGTACAGGCTTGGATGCAATGATACATCCAAGCCTTTCTTTGTAAACTATTTTAATTTCTTGCTGAGCATGTCCGGATTTGTAGCAAAGGTGAGAGCAGTCTCCTCTGTGATCGTACCGGCCTTAAAGAGGCGGAGAAGGCTTGTATCCATCGCTATCATATCATCGTTTGCGGAAGAGTATATAATACCGTCTATTTGAGGGATCTTGTTATCCCGTATCATATTCCGTATGGCAGGTGTGACAGTCATGATCTCAAAGGCAGGGACCATTCTGCCGTCCACGGCAGGTACAAGCTGCTGTGACACGACCGCCTGAAGGACCATGGAAAGCTGGACGGCTATCTGGCGCTGCTGGTTAGGCGGAAATACGTCGATTATACGGTCTATCGTATTGGCGCTTCCGATCGTATGCAGAGTGGAGAAAATAAGGTGTCCTGTCTCCGCCGCCGTCATGGCGACCTGTGTAGTCTCATAATCGCGCATTTCTCCAAGAAGTATGACATCAGGGCTCTGACGGAGCGCGGCCCTTAAGGCAGCTACATAGCTGTCGGTATCCACATTGATCTCTCTCTGGCTTACAATGCTTTTATCATGGCGGTGTAGATATTCCAGAGGATCCTCCAGCGTGATGATATGTTTTTCAAAATTATGGTTGATATCATCGATCATACAGGCAAGGGTGGTTGATTTTCCACTGCCTGCCGGACCGGTTACGAGCACGAGACCTTTTGGAAAACGGTCCAGTTTCATGATACTGTCCGTAATGCCAAGAGAGGCAGGATCCGGCAGAGTAAATGTGATAATACGGATAACAGCCGACAGGGCGCCCCTCTGCTTGTACGCGCTGACACGAAAACGCGACAGCCCCGCAATGGCGAACGAAAAATCGTCGTCTCCTGTCTCCAGGAGCTTATTCATGGAACGTTCCCCGGCAAGCTTGTATATTTGGCACAGAAGCTCTTCTGTGTCGCCAGGCAGCAGTCTGTCACTGTTGATGCGCACGATCGTGTTATTGACTCTCATAGAAGCAGGAAGACCTGCGATTATAAAAAGGTCGGATGCTTTTTTCTCTATGGCATTTTCAAAAAAATCAGTTGCATTCATGATAAAGATCTCCTATTCAATTAATTTAAGACGGTCATTTCCTTCCCAGCCGGCAGTTGAAATTTCCTGCCAGGATCTGATACGGTAAAAACCGCCGGAAATGCGGTCGGTTCCGTTCAATATAATCACGACTTTGAGTGCTTTCTTGTCATCTATCTTTTCTTCAAAGGACAAGTACGGTTCCTCCGAAGAAAAATCCGAAGTGATCCCGTCCATTGTGTCTAAGGCTTTGGCAGCTTCTGCATAATAATCATCCGGACGTCCTGTGTAAGCCGCGTCAAGAAGCTTGTCGATCTCTTTGAGTCTCAGCGTTGCCTTATTACAGGCATTATAATATTCTGTATTGTGCCGGGCAGTATCCCTGCTGTACTGGTAATCTCCGGCGGCGCTCGATAAGGACAAGGTGGCAAACGTAACGAGGCAGAGTATGATAAACACCATAAGCAGAGATACGGAGCCTATATTTGTCACAGGATATGTCTTTTTTTTCATAGCGGCTCCTTTCCTATGGTTTTAACGGCTCGTATGTTACATATTCCATTTCATATATATGTGAGGAGGAGCCGGATTTGTTCACAGTAAGTTTATATTCAAAGATCCCGTTTTCCGCCGACTCTTTTTTTATTTCCATATAATAGACCGCATCTGTCTCAGCGCATGCCTTAAATGCCTCGTCATAATAAATATACAACCTGCTGTCTTCTTTCTTCAAGGCCGGATAATACTCTCGGAGCGCTGACTCTGCATCTTCTGTACTGTGGAGCAGCTCGGCTGCGGAGCTCGTCTCATTTACCGCGCTGTCCAGCACCTCAGTATCCCGGCTGAGCGTATGTGACTTGACGAAGAGCTGCAGACATATGGCGCTGATCACGGAGAAGAACAGTATCGCTATGATAATTTCCATCAGAAGCAGCCCGGAGCGGTTGGAAGCCTGTTTTTTCATAACTCGCTCCTTTCTGAGATGATAAGGGAATCCTCATTCCCTTTCTTGTCAGTTGACGCAAAGTGAAAGATCCCGTCCCCCGTCTCATCCATACGGAGACGCTCGATCTCCATTATCGTTTTTCCGTTTTTCAGAGATATATCTACACCATCATTTATGAACAGTTCTTTTAAGGAACCGTCCAGTTCGTATATATACGTAGTGCAGGCAACGCCGTTATAATTGCCGCGCAGCGCCAGACATTCCGTGTCATCTATACTCTGTATCGAAACGGCCCTGTCGCTGTCGTTCTGTCTTATTTTTTCAGCGATATAGGAAAGGCACGTCCGGTTCTGGTCATTGGCCTGGATCTGTCCTGTTGTGGAACCATATAAATTGGCAGCCAGAAGCAGAACGGCAAGAGAAGATGCCGCGAAGACAAAGAAAAGCGCTATTGGAAATATAAGGTCGATCACATGTCTCTGGCGGGTCTGGAATTTCATTGCCGGTCCTCCTTATCAATAATCGTTACATCAGGCATAATATTGGAACCGAGTATCTGATAGTCTATAAAAAACCGGTCCTCATCATAGATAAGTCCATAATGTTCCTCCAGATACCGCAGACTTTCCGGGTAAGCCCCCTCAATGGCATAGCAGTGGGCAATACCGCGGTTTACCGCCGTTTCAAGCGTCTGCTTTTCCTGCTCAGATGCTTTGTCTGAAAAGGTTGATATGCCAAACGAAAAACACCCGAAGATGATGAAAAACACTATGATGGAAACAATAAAGTTTCTGTTGTTTGACCCGGTCTTATTGGATACAAAACGTTGTTTCATGCAGATTACCCCAATCTCTTATATGCTGGACATGATTCCCATTAACGGAAGCATTACAGACAGCAGGATCATTCCCACGATCAGTGAAAGTATAATGACAAGCGTCGGTTCAAGTGTAGCGATAATGTTCGTAAATCTCTGGTCGATCTCCTCCTGATACCGGTCGGCGATGTCGCTCATGACTTCATCCAGGACACCGGCCTTTGAGCCGATAGAAGCCATGCGGGCATATATCCCGGAAAAGACTTCCATTTCAAGCAGTACCTGTGACAGATCCTCACCTTCCTGCATTTTGATCTGGCATTGTTCCAGCTTCTGACGGAAATTTTCATTATCCGTAAGTTTTGACGTAAGTTCCAGGCACTCAGACTGAGTCATTCCGCTGCTCAGTGTCAGTGCCATCCCGCTGGCAAATCTGCAGGCAGCCATCTTTTCAGATACAGAGCGCGTCCACGCGAACCTTCCGGTAAACCGCCCGAATGCGGCGCGTCCGCTCTTTGTGCGCGTGATAAGAATGACAAAAATAATGAGAATAACGAGCGCGGCTATGAATATGACAGAATAACGGTTCAGTGCAGTTCCGAGGTTCAGTATGGCTTTGGAAAATCCTGTCATCTCGCTTCCGAGCTGGCGGAATACCTGATTGAAGATAGGCATCACTTTTGTGATAAGTACCACGATCACGAGCAGCATCATACATATCATGATGAGCGGATATGTGACGGCATTTTTTACCGACTGTGCGATCGCAGCCTCGCGGTCATAATGTTCTGACAGTGATTTCATAACGTCGTCGAGCTTTCCCGTCTGTTCCCCGATATTGACCATCTGGAGCATATAATCCGGAAAAGAGCAGGTTGAGACAAGCGCTTCATAAAAGCTGCCTGTTTCAAAAAGCGTTTTCTGCATATTTGTAAGAAGTTCCTGTTCATCAGGACTTTTGCTTTCTTCCAGCATGAGGGTGACCCCCTCTACCGAAGAGATGCCGGATTGTAAGATCATTGCCATCTGTGAACAAAAGGCTGATATTTCCATATTGGAAAGAGGGGTAAATGTTTGCTGTGCCATAAGAACTCCTTTCTTGCTTATGATAACTGTAAGTCTATTCTGTTAATACGTATATTTTAATACATAATTGGAGCCGTCTCCAATAGCTTCTTTCAACGATTTGTTGTCACTGTTTGCGGCAAAAGTAGGGTCCATCAGTTCCCAGGAAGTCCCGTCAAATTCTATAATATTGTCTATCCATCCTTTGTCGTCCACATACGTACTGATCCAGGAATGGTAGGCGTCTCCGGCATATCCGATGTCAAGCTTGGTAGGAATACCCTGGGACCGGAGCATGGCGGCCATAAGGGAAGCATAATCAAAACAGATCCCCTTGCCTGTTTTTAAGGTCTCATCCACTACGGGGAGATATCCATATGTTACGGAAGAAGCTTTATCATCGTCATAAGAAACATTTTTGATCACATAGTGATATATGTTCTCCACAACTTCCAGATCAGAATGCGCTCCTTTGGCCAGTTTCTCGCCCTCTTTGACGGCATTAGAGTCAGGTGTGAAGTTGACGTACTGGTTCGGGTAGAGAAAAGGGGTAAATTCGTCCGCGATATTCACTTCAATATCCTGTGCAAAAGCGATACTGTACATGTCGCCCTGTACATTTTCAAGAAGGCTGGCAGAATAAGTTCCGCTGCCGGCAGAGAAAGGAAATGTTTCGTATTCACCGCTCAGTGAAAGAAGATATGTGTAGGTTGAGCCGTCGGGCGCCGCAAACTGAAGCTTCACTTTTTCGTTTGTGCCCCGGTACTGTACCATCATATAGCCCTGGTCTGTATGGGACGCATCGAACGTTACCGTGTCATTGCCGTATGTTGCCGTGCCGCTTGCCTCAGGTACATAGACTTTCGGAGTATTGTCGCGTACCGGTCCTGACTTGGACGGCGCGCTTTTCTTTCCTGCGCAGCTGCAGAAAAGGATACAGCACAGAATGACCAACAATACAGATTTAAATATTGTCTTCTTATTCATGTGCTGTATCCTCCTTTAAACTATTCCGTAGGCGAAATTAGAATTTCCAGCTCATTGCCTGAATTGTCAGGAACAATAACGTTGACCGGCTGGCTCGGTATTTTAAATGTAATGGTTTCGTTTTCTTTATCGACTGCGTCAGGCTCAATTGTATTGCCCTCTGAATCTGTCCCGGCTATACCGTCGTAATCAATACCGGAATAAGTATCGCGCACTACAATATTTATATAGCCGTTTTCTGTATACGAACGTATCAGTTCCGGTTTGTCCATATCAAGATGAGTCACCTCGTATTTTTTCACGGAATACTGGCCGTTCACAGAAGTGGCTTTGATCTGCAGCGTCCCGTTCTGTGGAATGGCTACCATATAGTTCCTGGAATTTACCCTTTCCAAAGTGACGGGGATGCCGTCGATCGTTGCTGAGACTCCGTCTACGGGAAGCAGCGTCTTGACCTGTATCTCATAGACTGCGTTGTCCGTGGAATCCACATTCGTTCTCTGGGCTATGATCGTCGGCCTGAAAAAGAGAAGAGGCAGCAGTACGAGAACTACAAGTACGATATAAGAAATGATCCTGCCGAGACGAAATTCTGTCTTTTTATAATTACCCCATGATTCCAGTGTTTCAAGAGGAATAGCATTAGGTACAACTTCACATTCCGCAAAGATATTGTTAAGAAGCTGGTTGGCTGTTTCAGGATCCAGTTCCGGTATTCTTTCAGGATTGGTGTTTGTATTATCCAATGTTGATTCCTCCTTTCTGTTCTCCCAGTATTTTTTCCAAGCTCGCGCGGCCGTGGGCAAGATACCGCTTAACAGTGCTGCGGCTGATGTCCATGGCACTTGCGATCTCCTCGAGTTTCATCTCATTATAATATTTCATAATGATCACCTGAGACTCATGAGGAGGGAGAGAAAGGATCTTTTCCATCAGTTCTTCATTGGCATTTTTCCGGGCGAACTCCTGCTCGGGATTCAACGATTCACCGGCCTGTACATCCGCCAGGGACTTGCCGTCCGCCGTCTGTCCGAGCTCCTGGACCTGTTGGCTGCGTTTCTTGCACGCATTCAGGCATATACGGAAATTGATCTGGTTCAGCCAGGATATAAAAAGCCGGGGATTCTTTATCTTTGTGATGTTCTTAAGCACCAGTATGTATACCTCCTGCAGTATATCCTGAGCAAGGTAAGCATCCTTAACATACTGATATGTGAATTTATACTGCTTCTGGTAAGTAGCCGCGTAAATTTCCGCAAAAGCATCGCTGTTTCCTTTTTGGGCCTTTTTGACCAGTCCGGCAATATACTCATAATCTAATTCTGCCATAAGCTTAATTTCCTTTTCTTTATTCGTAAACACGTTGATTAGCAAGAGCAATAAGCCTCGTAATCTGCAGGAATTCTTCTTCGCTGTTTAAAGCAAATCCAGCTTTATATTCGATAGGCAGTGCTTTTGGCGCGGCATTGTGTCTTTCTACTTTCCTTTCGACGCTTTTCAGGAAATTATTAAGCTTTTCCCTGTCACAGTCTTCAAAAATAGCAAGGAATTTATTTCCTCCGTTTCTTCCTACAAATCCATGATTTGCCGATGCAGAAGAAAGAAGTGTGGAGAATTCAGATAATAATTTATTACCGGTGGCGTGGTTGTACTCTGAATTGATTTCCGGCAGATTCGTAAGATCCAGAACGACACAGCCAACACTTTCCGGCAGATCCTTGTCAATATACTTTTCGATCAGAACATCACAGCTGAACCGGTTCGGAATGCCGGACAGCGGATCGGAATACGCGACCTGATACAGGTTGTGATAATTCAGTTTCATTTCGGAAATAACATTGAAATCCATCAGAAGAAATACAAAACCTGTTATTAAGATTATCCAGACGACCACAAATAGAATAGTAGCGGCCATATTGGAAAAAATGTACTGTTTGATATCCTTGTTCAGCAGCAGGCAGATACTGACAAGGCTCAGAATGACCAATACAGTCAACTGAACCATTTTTAAAAGGCTTAATTTTTTCATTTGCATAGCGCAAGACTCCTTTTCCCCTTAATGTTGCAAGAACATATAATTATAATCTATTATATCATAATCATATAAAATGTTACAGATAATTATTTTTTCAAAAAAACGGCAAAATGTGAGCCCTTTTTGATACCAGAACGCTCTTAATTAATATAGGAGCAATATTGTCTAATTTAACATTACACATATAGAAAATAAAAGTATGGATCTGAATGAGAGATTGGGAATCAGTAACGGGAAGGAGAAGCTTATATGAAAAAGTTTAAAAGATGGCTGGCATTGATGCTTGCGGTTGTATTGGTCGGCTCCAATGCAATCTATTCGATGAGCAGTGCATTGAAAGCAAATGAAATTGATGCCGCACAGGAGGCATCGGCCCAGGCGGACAGCGAACCGGAGCCACAGGTGCCGGAGAGTAATAATGAAGGGGTCGACGTCAGTGTAGTTAACGACGGGAAATCCGGACAGACGCAGGAACCTCAGCAGTCCGAACCACAGCAGCAGACCGGACAGGGCACGGAACAGGGGGCATCTGTAACGGAGCCCCAGACAGGTGAGCCGCAGCAGCCTCAGGATACTGAGCAGGAAGAGACAAAATACGATGTTGTGATCCACAAGCCGGAAGCAGACGGCGGTGTCGTAAAAGTATGGACGGCAGGAGATAAACGCACGGTCACATATGACGGCAATAATGTATTTAAAGAAGAGGTAGCGGAAGGTACTACATACAATATAGAGATAACGGCAAATGACGGCTATGAAGTTGAGAAGGTGGCTGATAAGAACGGGAATGCGATTGCCCCGGTGAATACAGGCGGAAAAGTTTACACATATTCTCTTTCTAATATCGCTGCGAATGAAGAAGTTTCTATATTATATAAGGAAGTAAAAGAATCTGAAATAAAAGACAATGACGGGGCGGGCAGTACAGATGAAAGTCCGAAAGCGGAAGAAACAGCCGCCAGACCGGCAAAGACATTGAGTGAAACTGTGGACGGCACAGTAATAACTGTCGAGGCTCCGGAAGGCGTACTGGAAGAAGGATGGACGTTATCTGTAAAATCTGTATCCAGGAAATCTGTGGAATCTGCCATCGAGAAAGCCTTGGAGGAAGAAAAAGAGATTTCCGGCATCAAGGCATTTGACATAACGATCCTTGATAAAGACGGCCGGGAGCTCCAGCCGGATGGAAGCGTCAATGTTACATTCAGCAACGTTGGTGTGAAGGGCGAAGTCCTCGAAGTTTATCATGTTAATGATTCTAAGAAGAAAGCGGAGCTTGTCGGGCAGGCGGTCGGCAGTTATGCCGTAGGATGTGAAGCAGAGCATTTTTCGATCTATACGATAGTAGGTACTAATTGGATCTATGCAAATGATCCTTCCCAGGCATATGAAATGTATGTAAATGATGAGATCACTCTCAAGAGTACCCGTGGCGGTGAATGGCATAACGAGGCGAAAGGTCATGAATGGGAAATTTCAGATACAGATGCTGATAAAATAAAGATAACAGATAAAAAAGACTATTCGGCGGATGTAAAAGCATTAAAGGCAAGTGACTCGATAATAAAGATAACCCATAGATACGAATACAATTATGATTCAAGTCAGTCTTTGAGTGAGAGAGAGGAACATTTTTATATTAAGATCAAGGACAGACAGCAAGTTTCATCTGTCAAAGTTACCGGGGAATCACAGACGATGACGAAAGCAGATGAGCCGCTCCAGCTGACGGCGGTCACAGATCCTGCCGGATATGAAGTGACATGGGCGTCAAGCAACCCGGAAGTCGCAAAGGTTTCTAAGGATGGAAAGGTTACGGCGTTAAAGGCTGGTGCTACGAAGATCACGGCAAGTGCGGGAACTGTGTCTTCAGAGCCTTATGTAGTTAACGTTGCAGACGCGTATAAATTGACCTTTAATGTCAATGGCGGAAAAGGGGAGGCAGCACCGGAGGAAGTAAATACGACGGCAGGCTCCCAGATAACTCTTCCGAACTACAAAGGGAGCGTGGATGGAAGATTATTTGTCGGTTGGAGTACCGATAAGAATGCTGTCGCTGCAGGAAACGACCATTATACCGTTCCGGTCTACCCGGCAGGAAGCAGTTATCTTATGCCGGCCAAAAATGTTACACTGTATGCAATATGGGCAGCTCAAAACTTAAATGCAGATTTTTATATACGTAAAGACGGGGTCATTCCTACAGAACCTCAGGGTCATGCGGCAGCTGAATATACCAGTGCCATATCTATGAATAATGCGATTAAAGTAGGAGCGTTCTATGCCAACACTACGCCGCCGGGAGTTGCGGATATGTTAAGCAAAACTCCGACAGACGCGCAGATAAAGAAGGTTTACAATAAATATGATCCGTCTACCCAGTTTGTACTGTGGTATGTGATCAAGCACCAGGATAACTGGCATGTAGACGGCGTACTTTTGGAGAAGAGCAAAGTAAGTCTGTCCTACAATGCCAACGCACCGGCAGGGTGGGATAATATGCCGGACGGAAAACAGTATATAAAAGACTCATCTGCAACAGTAAGCACAAAAATACCAGTGCGTGAAGGATATAACTTTGATTCCTGGAATACAAAAGCAGATGGCAGCGGAACGACCTACGCAGGCGGTGAAACCTTTACTATCAGTGAGGATACGACACTCTATGCACAGTGGCTGCCGAAAGGCGATACGAAATATGTGATTGAATATTATCTGCAGAACGATGACGGAACTTATCCGGACAGCGCTTCCAGAACAGATATCCGGGAAGGAACGACAGGAGCAATCGTCAATTCCGGTGAGATCGGAATCGATGGCTACACATATGATGAAGAGCATAAGTTAAATGTTTCTACAGGCGAAGTAAAAGCGGACGGCAGCCTTGTTCTGAAAAGATATTATAAGAAGCAGTTTACCGTTACTTACGACCCGGGGACCCACGGAGCATTTGAAGCCCAGGTATATGACAAACAATATTATGGTGAAGCGACACCGAAGTTTGACGGCGAAACGGCAGCAGAAGATGGGTATACGTTCAAAGGCTGGAATCCGGAAGTAAAGGAAAAGGTAAGCGGCAACATAACGTACACAGCTGAGTGGACTGCAAATAAAGCGACGGTATCCGTATGGTTTTACAAAGCAGAGCAAAACAGCGCCGCATACGTAATTACGAGTGACGGTAAGTTGTCAACGGACGGTTCATTAAACAAGTATTCCAAAGAGATCGATTCCGACAACAAAGAAGGCTACAGTGCGGAACAGATCAAGGCATATGCGGATGAGGCATACGGTATAACGGAAGAAACAGACCGGTACGACAGTTATGAGATTCAGGTGCTTCACAGTAAAACCAAGGAATGGGAGACGATCGATGATCTCGATGCGTATGCAATACAGGACGGCGATGATATAAGATATCACGTGACAGCGGAAGCCGCCCATAAGCTGACTTATGTTGCAGGAGATCACAGCAGCGGTGATGCATACTTTGACGCTTACTATTTCAAAGGAGATTCTGCGGCGGTCAAGTCTTTTAATGACACAGGTCTTGCGGCAGATACGGGTTATAAGTTTGACCATTGGGAGAACGCAGCCGGAGAGACGGTAAGCGGAAGCTATACAATGGGAGACAAAGATACTGAGCTTAAGGCCGTATGCGTAAAAGATGATCTGAGTGTCCATGAGCTTAAATATACGGTAGAGTATTATAAAGACGGCGTCATTGTAACCGGCGATACGAAAGAGATAAAGAGAAATGTCTGGATCAATGATGATGAGATACCTGTACTTCCGAATGATATCGACACATCGGATGGGAAATATCCGGGGTATCACTTTACAGGGACAGACCCGAAAGAAATCGGAGAGACTGTAAAGAACGGAGCCACTGTAAAAGTATATTATGCTGCGAATACAGATACCGCCTATACTGTCCAGCGCTTTTATGAGACGGACGGAAGCTACAAAGCAGAGCCGGATGAGATACTCCCCGGTGAAGGCACAACAGGACAGCTCGCAGACACAATAGAGTACAGAAGTACAGACAGACCAGGGTATGTGTATGATAAGGACGCCCCCGGAACTATCGAATCAGGAGTCATTCAGGGCGATGGCAGTCTTGTGCTGAAGGTATACTTTAAGCAGCAGTTCAGTGTCACATATAAGCCCGGGACACACGGAACGTTTGACGACAAGACATTTAGCGGACTGAGTTACAATGCGGACACACCGGCATTTACTGCGGAGGGTGAAGCCGGCTATGAATTCGCAGGCTGGGCGCCGGATTATTCCGATAAGGTGACTTCTTCTGTGGAGTACGTGGCACAGTGGAAAGCTGCGGATAATACAAAATATACGGTAGAATATTACTATCAAAACGAAGGAACATATCCGGAAACAACCGAAAACAAAAGGGATGCATACGGAACAACAGGAGACACAGCGAAGCTGGCAGCCGATGATACTCTGACAGCAAGGGCCGGTTATGTATACGATTCTGAATATGAGGGCAATGTCACAGAAGGAACAATAAATGGAGACGGATCCCTTGTATTGAAGGTATACTTTAAGCAGCAGTTCAGTGTAGTATATAAACCGGGAACGCAGGGAACATTCCAGGAAAAGGTCTATGACGATTTAGACTACGGCGTTAAGACTCCGGCATTTGGAGCGCAGCCGACAGGGAACCCGGGCTATACATTTGCCGGATGGGGCGAAGTAGCTGAGAATGTGACAGATAATGCACAATATACGGCACAGTGGACGGCAAATACCAACACGGCGTATACGGTAGAACATTATCAGGAGCAGCTGAACGGAAACTACACAGAGACAGAGACTGAAAACCTCACCGGAACTACCGGCGCAACGGCAACTGCTACACGGAAGACGTATACAGGGTTTACCTTTAACCCTGAAGTAGCGGGAACAATTGAGTCAGGAACCATCACAGGAGACGGAAAGCTCGTCCTGAAGCTGTTTTATTCAAGAGATGAACACACAGTAACTTACATGGTAGACGGCCAGCAGTATGGAGAGACAGACACTTATAAATATGGGCAGAATACTGCGCCGCTCAGAGAGGAACCTGTGAAGGAAGGCTACACGTTCAATGGATGGAACGGTGGACTGCCGGAGGTTATGGGAACCGAGGACGTAGTGATCAGCGGCAGTTTCACGATCAACAGCTACAACGTGACATATGAGCTGGATGGGCAGCCATACGGAGAGACAGAGCGGTATGAATATGGAAGCGACGTGTCAGTAAGACCGGCGCCGGAAGTACCTGCGGGCTATCACTTCGGCGGCTGGAGCCAGAAGGAAGACTTCAAGATGCCTGCAGAGGATGTGAAGATCGAAGGAAGCATCATAGCCAACGATGATACGAAGTACCGGGTAGAGCATTATAAAGAGAACCTGGACGGAACGTTTACGCTGGAAGACGGCAGAGATGGGACTGGAACGACGGGAATGCTGGTGACGGAAGCTTCGAAGGAATATGAAGGCTTTACGTATGATGCAGAAGCCGGGGAGAATCCGCTGGCATCTGGAACGATAGCGGGAGACGGAAGCCTGACGCTGAAGCTGTACTACACAAGGAACAGTTACAACGTGACTTACAAGGTGGATGGAGCGGCATATGCAGGCCCGCAGAGCTATAAATACGGTGAGCAGGTAAGCATTGAGCCGGATGCAGTGAAAGAGGGCTACACATTCAGCGGCTGGAGCCGGAAAGAAGCCTTTGAGATGCCGGCCAGCGATGTAGAGATAACGGGAACGTTCACAGCCAACGGAGATACGAAGTATACAGTAAAACACTATCTGGAAGGCCTGGATGGAAAGTATGTAGAAGAAGAGAGTGAAGAGTGGACCGGAGAGACCGATACAGTAGCAACGGCAAATGAGAAATTCTTTACAGGCTTCACGTATGATAAAAATTCTGAGAAGAACGTAACGGAAGGAACCATCACAGGAGACGGAAAACTCGTCCTGAAGCTGTACTATACAAGAGATGAGCATACAGTAACTTACATGGTAGACGGTCAGCAGTATGGAGAGACAGATACTTATAAATATGGTCAGAATACTGCGCCGCTCAGAGAGGAACCTGTGAAGGAAGGCTACACGTTCAGTGGATGGAACGGTGAACTGCCGGAGGTTATGGGAACCGAGGACGTAGTGATCAGCGGCAGTTTCACGATCAACAGCTACAACGTGGCATACGAGCTGGATGGGCAGCCATATGGAGAGACAGAGCGGTATGAATATGGAAGCGACGTGTCAATAAGACCGGCGCCGGAAGTACCGGCAGGATATCACTTCAGCGGCTGGAGCCAGAAGGAAGACTTCAAGATGCCTGCAGAGGATGTGAAGATCGAAGGAAGCATCATAGCCAACGATGATACGAAGTACCGGGTAGAGCATTATAAAGAGAACCTGGACGGAACGTTTACACTGGCGGAAGGCAGAGACGAGACTGGAACGACTGGGACGCCGGTGACAGAAGAACCGAAGAAGTATGAAGGCTATACGTATGATGCAGAAGCCGGGGAAGATCCGCTGGCATCTGGAACGATAGCGGGAGACGGAAGCCTGACGCTGAAGCTGTACTACACAAGGAACAGTTACAACGTGACCTACAAGGTGGACGGAGCGGCATATGCAGGCCCGCAGAGCTATAAATACGGCGAGCAGGTAAGCATTGAGCCGGATGCAGTGAAAGAGGGCTACACATTCAGCGGCTGGAGCCAGAAAGAAGCCTTTGAGATGCCGGCCAATGACGTGGAGATAACGGGAACGTTCACAGCCAACGGAGATACAAAGTATACAGTGATACACTATCTGGAAGGCCTGGACGGGAAGTATGAGGAAGGCCTGACGGAGCCTCTGAATGGAAAGACGGATACGATAGCAACTGCAAATCCGACGACCTTTACAGGATTCACCTATGACGAGACTTCCGAAAAGAACGTAACGGAAGGAACCATCACAGGAGACGGAAAGCTTGTCCTGAAGCTGTACTATACAAGAGATGAGCACACAGTAACTTACATGGTAGACGGCCAGCAGTATGGAGAGATAGACACTTACAAATACGATGAGTCCGTGAAAGACTTGAGAAAAGAACCGACGAAGGAAGGCTACACATTCAGCGGCTGGGACAGAACACTGCCGGATAAGATGGGTACCGAGGACATAGTAGTCAGCGGCAGCTTCAAGGTCAACAGTTACAACGTGACATACGAGCTGGATGGGCAGCCATACGGAGCATCAGAGCGTTATGAATACGGAAGCGACGTGACAGTAAGACCGGCGCCGGAAGTACCGGCGGGTTATCACTTCAGCGGCTGGAGCCAGAAGGAAGACTTCAAGATGCCTGCAGAGGATGTGAAGATCGAAGGAAGCATCATAGCCAACGATGATACGAAGTACCGGGTAGAGCATTATAAAGAGAACCTGAACGGAACGTTTACACTGGCGGAAGGCAGAGACGAGACTGGAACGACTGGGACGCCGGTGACAGAAGAACCGAAGAAGTATGAAGGCTATACGTATGATGCAGAAGCCGGGGAAGATCCGCTGGCATCTGGAACGATAGCGGGAGACGGAAGCCTGACGCTGAAGCTGTACTACACAAGGAACAGTTACAACGTGACCTACAAGGTGGACGGAGCGGCATACGCAGGCCCGCAGAGCTATAAATACGGCGAGCAGGTAAGCATTGAGCCGGATGCAGTGAAAGAGGGCTACACATTCAGCGGCTGGAGCCAGAAAGAAGCCTTTGAGATGCCGGCCAATGACGTGGAGATAACGGGAACGTTCACAGCCAATGGAGATACAAAGTATACAGTGATACACTATCTGGAAGGCCTGGATGGAAAGTATGAGGAAGGCCTGACGGAGCCTCTGAATGGAAAGACGGATACGATAGCAACTGCAAACCCGACGACCTTTACGGGCTTCACTTATGACAAGAATTCTGAGAAGAACGTAACAACAGGAACCATCACAGGGGACGGAAAGCTCGTCCTGAAGCTGTACTACACTAGAGATGAGCACACAGTAACTTATATGGTAGACGGCCAGCAGTATGGAGAGATAGACACTTACAAATACGATGAGTCCGTGAAAGACTTGAGAAAAGAACCGACGAAGGAAGGCTACACATTCAGCGGCTGGGACAGAACACTGCCGGATAAGATGGGTACCGAGGACATAGTAGTCAGCGGCAGCTTCAAGGTCAATAGTTACAACGTGACATACGAGCTGGATGGTCAGCCATACGGAGCATCAGAGCGTTATGAATACGGAAGCGACGTGACAGTAAGACCGGCGCCGGAAGTACCGGCGGGTTATCACTTCAGCGGCTGGAGCCAGAAGGAAGACTTCAAGATGCCGGCAAAGGATGTGAAGATCGAAGGAAGCATCATAGCCAACGATGATACGAAGTACCGGGTAGAGCATTATAAAGAGAACCTGAACGGAACGTTTACACTGGCGGAAGGCAGAGACGAGACTGGAACGACAGGAACGCCGGTGACAGAAGCTCCGAAGAAGTATGAAGGCTATACGTATGATGCAGAAGCCGGGGAGGATCCGCTGGCATCCGGAACGATAGCCGGTGACGGAAGCCTGACACTGAAGCTGTACTACACAAGGAACAGTTACAACGTGACCTACAAGGTGGACGGAGCGGCATATGCAGGCCCGCAGAGCTATAAATACGGCGAGCAGGTAAGCATTGAGCCGGATGCAGTGAAAGAGGGCTACACATTCAGCGGCTGGAGCCAGAAAGAAGCCTTTGAGATGCCGGCCAATGACGTGGAGATAACGGGAACGTTCACAGCCAACGGAGATACGAAGTTTATAGTAAAACACTACCTGGAAGGTCTGGATGGAAAGTATACAGAAGGAAAGAGTGAAGATAAGACCGGAGAGACTGATACAATAGCAACGGCAAACCCGACGACCTTTACGGGCTTCACTTATGACAAGAATTCTGAGAAGAACGTAACAACAGGAACCATCACAGGAGACGGAAAACTCGTCCTGAAGCTGTACTACACAAGAGATGAGCACACAGTAACTTATATGGTAGACGGCCAGCAGTATGGAAAGACAGACACTTACAAATATGGAGCAGATATTGCCGGGCTGAGAAAAGAACCGACGAAGGAAGGCTACACATTCAGCGGCTGGGACAGAACACTGCCGGATAAGATGGGGACCGAGGACATAGTAGTCAACGGCAGCTTCACGATCAATACTTATAAGGTGACATATCTTGTAGATGACGTGCAATATGGCGCAGTAGATAGTTATGTGTATAACAGTGATGTGACCTTGAGGAACGCACCGGACAAAGAAGGCTATACGTTCAGCGGATGGCAGCATCCGGATAACTTCAAGATGCCGGCAAAAGATGTAGTGATCAAGGGAACCTTTAGTGTCAATAACTATAAATATACAGTTAATTACTACTATGACAATAATCTGGCAGATGACGAGACCGTCAGTGAGAATGCACCGTTTTCTTCTACTGTAAGCGCAAAGACGCCGGGTACAAAGGAAAGAGACGGACAGAATTACATGTTGGATGATATTGGCCTGCCATATGAAACAACTATAAGTACGAATGAAGATGCGAATGTTATCAATGTATACTATGTGCTGGATAATAACGGACCGGAAGGAAAACCGGATGGAATACCGGATTCTGAGGAGTACGCGGTCACCTATAATGCAAATGCACAGAATGCCACAGGCGAGACGGTAGACAATTCGATTTATCCAGTTGATTATCAGGTTGTCCTCAAGGCTAATGGATTTGTAAACGAAGGTTATGTATTTGACGGCTGGAGCAGTGGTACGGACAATCAAAATCTGTATCAGCCAAACGGCTGGATCAAGATGGCCAAAGGCGGACTTGTCATGAATGCCCAGTGGAGCGCCGCACCTGTAACACCGGCCGGAACTAATCCGGGAGGAACGACACCGGGCGGCAATGATACGGCGGCACCGGCCAATGCCGGAACAATAACACCCGCTGCTGTTATTCAGACGATCACAGAACCTGTCGCCGCATTTGTACAAAATGTCGGTAATGCCGTAGGCGCAAATGTACAACAGTTAGTTCAGTCAGATGATGAGGGAGTGCCGTTGGCCAACCGGGCTTCCAAAGACCATAAATGCTGTATTCTTCACTTCCTGCTGCTGTTGCTTGCATTGCTGGTTGAGATTGGTTACACTAGAAGCATGAAAAAGCGTCAGGAGAGAATCTTTGAATTAAGAGAAGAGATCGCCATGGCAGATAAAGAAATTGAAAAAGACGAAGCAGCTTAATAGGATAAGGAGGAAGAAAATATGCTGGAATATATGTTTTCACACAGTGTGTTGGGATTATGTGCCTGGGATCTGCCCGCGCTTATTGTCCTCATTGTGATGATCGTGGTCTTTGGGGTACACAGACATAAACAAAAGAAAAGAGAAAAAGATTTTGAAGACCAGTTAGCCGACAAACTTGCACAGGAAACTGTAGATACAGTTCAGTCATAGTATGTAAAAAGCCTTCCGGATTTATAGTCCGGGAGGCTTTTCGCATATATAAATCCTTTGTTCTTGTTAATTTTTCATATTTCCTTTATAATGTAATCTAGATAAAATTATCAAAGAAGGATATGCTATATGGATGCAGATGAAATAAAGCAGGTGAAGCAGAAGGTACTGGAGGATGTGGATCCGCCTACGAAGAAGAAAAAGAAGCATATGCGCAGGATGAGCTGGCTCCGCACGATACTGGAGTTTGCTGCGATCATAGTTGTCATATGCGGCCTGTTTCAGATCGTGATGGGCATCTCCTACGTGGAAGGACAGTCTATGTATCCGACGCTGCACGATAAGGATATGGTTGTGTACAAGCGCAGGCAGAAGGCTTATGCACCGGGAGATATCATTGCGATCGACCGGCCGAATGATGAAGAGTTTGTGAAACGTGTTGTGGCGGTGGCAGGCGATACGGTCAACATAGAAGGCGGCAGACTGTATGTGAACGGAAAAGAGCGGGAAGAACCGTGGGCTTTGGGGGAGACGAAGGCTGTTAAAAACGGCATTGTGTTTCCGATCACTGTCACAGATGGGGAAGTATTTGTACTGGGGGATAACAGAGAGAATTCTGAAGATTCCCGGATGTTTGGTCCTGTCAGCATTTCGGATACGAAGGGCAGGCTTGTCTGGTATATCGGTAAATTATAAAACTGGGAGGACAGACATATGAAGCGCAGCAGGTGGAGTCTGATTATTTTAATGACGCTTGCGGTAGCATTTACCAGCACTATAAATATTGCATATGCAGCAGAGCCGGAGACAGAAAATGCTGCTGCAGAAGAAGAGACACCTGAACAGAAGGCAGAACGTGAGGCATACGAGATGCCTGTTCAGACAAATGAACTGAAGAAGTGGCCCAAAGGTCCGGCTACATATGGAGAAGCGGGAATCGTCATGGAAGTCGGGACAGGGGCCATATTGTATGCCAAGAATATTGACGAACATGAATTTCCTGCAAGTATAACAAAAGTGCTGACTGCGCTTGTCGCGTTAGAGAACGGACAGCTTACAGATGAAGTGACATTTACACATGACAGTGTGGCATTTCTTCAGCCCGGGGATTCCTCCATCGGAATGAAGGAAGGAGATGTTATCAGTCTGGATGAGGCGCTGCATGCAACCTTACTTGCGTCTGCCAATGAGGCGGCCTATGCGGTGGGAGAAAGTGTGGGCAGGAATGCAGGACATGATTATAACTGGTTTTTAGAACAGATGAATGCAAGGTGTAAAGAGCTTGGCGGGGAAAATTCTCATTTTGCCAATACGAATGGGCTGCACGATGAGAACCACTATACATGTGCGCGGGATATGGCGCTTATTGGCAGGGAACTGTTTAAGCATCCGGAATTTTTTGATATTGTACAGACGTTAAACTATGCAATACCGGCGACCGATACATGCGAGGAGCATATTTTTCAGCAGAAGCACAAGATGCTCATTCCGGGAAATTCAAACTATTATGAGTATGCGGTGGGAGGGAAGACCGGATATACATCGGATGCGCTGTCCACCCTGATCACGATGGCTGAGAAGGACGGGGTCCGGCTTGTGTGCGTGGTGCTGAGGACGCACGGCTCTAATATCTATTCTGACACAAAGAATCTGCTGGACTATGGGTTCAGTAATTTTAAAAAGACAGCGGCGTCAGGGGAAGAGGATTCCAAGGATGTGGATAGCATCATAGACAGTGATGGGGACGGTTACGTCATGCTTCCCGAAGGCATAAAATTTAAAGACCTGGATATGAAGCTGAAGGCAGATGAAAATGCCAGGGGAGAGGCTGTACTTACCTATTCATATAAAGGATACACGGTAGGCAGCGCAAGAGCTAAGCTGAGTAAATCGTATATAAAGGATCATTCGGCGAAGATCAGGACATCAAAGAAGGAAGAAAATAAGGAAAAGAGCAGCGGGAAAAAGCTGACATTTGCAATTGTTGTCGCTGCCGCAGGTATACTGCTCCTTGTGTTTTATATCAGAAGGATGATAAAAAAGCAGAGAAGACGCCGGAGAAAAAGGCGCCGCAGATAGATCTGTACGATAAACAAGCAAATAAACTAAAGAAACAAGGCCATTGTCTATGCTGGGATCCAGTCAGTGACAATGGTCTTATTTCTTATTAATATAGGGTAAGGAACACGGCCACAGATGCAGCATATCTTAATTATGTAAGAATCTTCTTATTCCAATCTATAAGTAAGGAGGAATTTTCATGATTGATATAGAAGAACTAAGGGACACACGTCCTTTTATTATTTATTCTGACCGGGATATCAGCGGAACTGTGGGCGGCAATCCGAGCGTAGAAAGCTACTGTTCGCTTGATTATACTTCTGCATCCAGATACCGGCTGAACAGAGATGACCACAATCAGATATTTCAGTTTTTTGGAAATCTGCTGGGCAGTACGAATAAGCCTGTCTATTGTCTGGACAAATTTGCGGATGGACCCTACAATGACGTTCCGTATGAAAGCCGCCCTTTTGAAACACTGTTTCCGGCTGCTACAGAGCGGCAGAAAGAGATGCTCGGCTGGATTTTGGCAAATACCTATCCTGCGGTCAGCGCTGCTGCAACATTTGCACTGGCAGGGGTAGATCCGGATGCCAGTCCGGCGCTGGATGACAATGACGCATATGCCGTTGTTCAGACTGCCCTCTGGGTGCTCCTGGGTCAGATCGCGCCGGATGAAGTTTATTTTCTCGACTGTGCCGACGATAATGAACATCCCAAGTCGGACAGAATGCGCGCCGCAGTGCTTGCGCTTCTTAAACTGGCGGGAGATTATGTAGACGCGGAACCGGATGTTCCTGTTCCGTCACCGACACCGAACGATCAATGCTGCACGGGTGACTGTGGTATCAAGTGCTGCAACAAGAGTGTTCTTCCGACCGATACAACAGCCCCGTATTTTATTTTCAAAGGATGTCCGGATGAGGTCCGAACAGTATGCGGCAGAATGCTGATAGGGCCGTTTAGGATACTGTCCAGTTTTGACGGCCGTCCGGATATCACTGTCACACCGTTTTGCAGCTGCAGGGAAGATTATTCGGTAACGTTTATGGATTTCTGCGGCAATCCGATCTCCGATCCGGTAATTGGGCAGGAATTCTATATCGCCCTGCGCACGTGCGGCAAGTATGCCTGTTTTACCGTTAAGGCATCTTTTACAGGTACGATAACGCGGGTGATCACTATGGAGGCACAGAGCACCGCCCTGAATTACCAGCCGATCGGAACATCTTTTGATGATGTGCAGATCGGCCAGGAAGCCGAACTCTGTGTATGCGCAGAATATCCGTCTGTGGACTGTTCCGTATCAAAAGGGCAGGGCGGATATGCTGGTATTAATATCAACAATAATAACAACAATAATAATAACAATAACACAAATAATTCGTGCGGGGCAGGAGGATTTCCGGTTCCATTTCCATGTATGATGCCATGTTATCCGGGCTGGGGACGTCCGCCTGAACTGCCGTATCCACCTTATCCGCCGTATCCGCCGTATCCGCCGGAGCCACCGTATCCACCGAGGCCGCCGTATCCGCCGGAGCCACCGTATCCACCGAGGCCGCCGTATCCGCCGGAGCCGCCATGGCCGCCAAGACCGCCGTACCCGCCGGAGCCGCCATGGCCGCCATACCCGCCGGAACCGCCGTGCAGACCGGAGCCGCCCTGTAAGCCGGAGCCGCCATGCAGACCGGAACCACCGTGTAAACCGGAACCACCGTGCAGACCGGAACCGCCCTGTAAGCCGGAGCCGCCATGTAGACCGGAACCGCCGTGCAGGCCAGAGCCGCCCTGTAAGCCGGAACCGCCATACAGACCGGAACCGCCCTGTAAACCGGAACCACCGTGCAGGCCAGAGCCGCCCTGTAAGCCGGAACCGCCATGTAAACCGGAGCCGCCGTGCAGACCGGAACCACCGTGTAAACCGGAGCATTGCTGCCCGATATGTTCGATAAAATCACCACTGTTATAAATGCGCAATAACGTACGCCAAATAACGTTAAAATGGAGAAAACCCTTGACTATCAAGGGTTTTCTTACTATAATAAAGCAGAATATAAAAAAATGTTGACGAAGACAGTAAGATATTTCGGAAAGCAATAGAGAGTCGGGGATGGTGGAAGCCTGGCGCCGGTAAGTTATATCTGAATATCACTTCCGAGTTGCGGTCGTCGAAAGGTATGAATACCCAATAGATGCCGACGGAGTTCCCCCGTTACAGGGAAGGCATATGACAGTATGTTTAGGTGGTTTATAAACGAGGCTTTAGCTTTCGTCCTATTCAGGACGGAAGTTTTTTTTGACCCAATATTAAAATTAATGAAAAAGGGACACCCTGAATTAAATTGGGGACGGAGGTTTTTTAGAAATACCCCGTCCCCAACGAGAAAAAAACGTGTCCCCAATGCTCAAGGAGGAAGAGAAATGTATAAAAAGGTTTCAACGGATCTGAATTTTGTTGAAAGGGAAAAAGCGACGGAGAAGTTCTGGGAAGAGAACAACATCTTTGAGAAAAGTATGAAGGAGAAGGACGGCAACGACATTTACATGTTTTATGACGGTCCTCCGACGGCCAACGGCAAACCGCACATCGGCCATGTGCTTACCCGTGTCATCAAGGATATGATTCCGAGATACCGTACTATGAAGGGATATGAAGTGCCGAGAAAAGCGGGATGGGATACCCACGGTCTTCCGGTGGAGCTGGAGGTGGAGAAGCTTCTCGGCCTGGACGGCAAAGAGCAGATCGAGGAATATGGTCTGGAGCCGTTTATCGACAAGTGTAAAGAAAGTGTGTGGAAATATAAAGGAATGTGGGAGGATTTCTCCAATACAGTTGGTTTCTGGGCCGACATGGATAATCCGTACGTGACGTACCACAACGATTATATTGAATCTGAGTGGTGGGCCCTTAAGCAGATCTGGGATAAGGGGCTCTTATACAAAGGCTTCAAGATCGTTCCTTACTGCCCGCGCTGCGGCACGCCGCTTTCCGCCCAGGAAGTAGCACAAGGATATAAGGATGTGAAAGAGCGTTCCGCTATCGTGCGCTTTAAAGTGAAAGATGAGGACGCGTATATTCTTGCATGGACGACAACCCCATGGACACTGCCGTCCAATATCGGACTCTGCGTGAATCCGGCGGAGGATTATGTGAAGGTGAAGGCTGCCGACGGGTATGTATACTATATGGCAGAGGCGCTGCTTGATAAAGTGCTCGGCAGGCTTGCGGAAGAAGGAGAGTCAGCTTATGAGGTTCTGGAACGATATAAAGGAGAGGACCTGGAATATAAGGAATACGAACCACTGTTTTCCTGTGCCGCGGAATGTGCGAAGAAGCAGAAGAAAAAAGCGTTCTTTGTCACCTGTGATTCTTACGTAACACTGACAGACGGAACCGGTGTTGTCCATATTGCCCCGGCCTTTGGTGAGGACGATGCTAAGGTAGGACGCAAATATGACATGCCGTTTGTACAGCTTGTCGATGAGAAGGGCAACATGGGAGAGTCGACGCCTTACGCGGGCGTGTTTGTGAAGAAGGCGGATCCGCTCGTATTGAAAGATCTGGAAGAACAGGGGCTGTTGTTTGAGGCTCCGAAGTTTGAGCACAGCTATCCCCACTGCTGGAGATGTGACACACCTCTCATCTACTATGCGCGTGAATCATGGTTCATCAATATGACAGCGGTAAAGGATGACCTGATCGCAAATAACAACACGATCAACTGGATTCCGGAGAGCATCGGCAAGGGCCGTTTCGGTGACTGGCTGGAAAATGTGCAGGACTGGGGCATCAGCCGCAACCGTTACTGGGGAACACCGCTGAATATATGGGAATGTGAATGCGGACACCAGCATTCTGTCGGCAGTATTGAGGAGCTGAAGTCCATGTCTGACAACTGCCCGGACGATATTGAGCTCCACCGTCCGTATATAGATGAAGTTACGGTAAAATGTCCAGAGTGCGGCAAAGAGATGCACCGTGTGCCGGAAGTTATCGACTGCTGGTTTGATTCCGGCGCCATGCCGTTTGCACAGCACCACTATCCGTTTGAAAATAAAGAGCTTTTTGAAAAGCAGTTTCCGGCGGACTTTATTTCTGAGGCTGTTGACCAGACGAGAGGATGGTTCTATTCTCTGCTGGCTATCTCTACGCTCATATTTAATAAAGCTCCGTATAAGAATGTCATCGTACTCGGCCACGTGCAGGACGAGAACGGCCAGAAGATGAGCAAGTCCAAGGGAAATGCAGTAGATCCGTTTGACGCACTTGAAAAATACGGCGCGGATGCGATCCGCT
Organism: [Clostridium] hylemonae DSM 15053; assembly: GCF_008281175.1. Classification (NCBI taxonomy): domain Bacteria; kingdom Bacillati; phylum Bacillota; class Clostridia; order Lachnospirales; family Lachnospiraceae; genus Lachnoclostridium; species [Clostridium] hylemonae. The sequence continues at coordinate 3,780,840 of NZ_CP036524.1, read as the reverse complement.
GGTACTTCTATGTGAACAGTGCCCCATGGCTTCCAAACCGTTTCCACGGCAAGGCAGTGACAGAGGGACAGCGTAAGTTTATGGGCACGCTCTGGAATACGTATGCCTTCTTTGTACTGTATGCGAATATCGATGAATTCGATGCGACAAAATATGCGCTGGAATACGACAAATTGTCTGTCATGGACAAATGGCTGCTTTCCAAGATGAATACACTTGTGAAGGAAGTAGACAATGACCTGGAGAATTACCGCATACCGGAGGCAGCAAGAGCGCTTCAGGATTTTGTGGACGACATGAGCAACTGGTATGTGAGAAGAAGCCGTGAACGTTTCTGGGCAAAAGGCATGGAACAGGATAAGATCAATGCTTATATGACACTTTATACAGCGCTTGTCACAGTCTGCAAGGCAGCGGCGCCGATGATTCCGTTCATGGCAGAAGATATCTACCAGAATCTCGTGAGAAGTATAGACAAGGACGCACCGGAGAGTATACACTTGTGTGATTTCCCTCTTGTAGATGAAAGCTGCATTGACACAGAACTTGAGTCCAACATGGAGAAGGTGCTGAAGCTCGTCGTTATGGGGCGCGCATGCCGTAATACAGCCAATATCAAAAACCGGCAGCCGATCGGACAGATGTATGTGAAGGCTGATTTTGAGCTCCCTGTGTTCTATCAGGACATTGTGACAGATGAGCTGAATGTAAAAACTATGACATTTACACAAGAGGTACGAGACTTTACTTCTTACAGTTTTAAACCTCAGCTAAAGACAGTCGGACCAAAATATGGTAAACTGTTAGGAGGCATTAAAGCAGCGCTTGAGTCTCTGGACGGAAACGCGGCCATGGATGAGCTGAACGCATCCGATGCCCTGAAGCTTGACATCAACGGACAGGAGGTCACGTTATTCCGGGAGGATCTGTTAATCGAGACTGCCCAGACAGAAGGATATGTGTCAGAAAATGACAATGGCATTACCGTTGTACTGGATACAAACCTTTCAGATGAACTGCTGGAGGAAGGATTTGTCCGCGAGATTATCAGTAAGATTCAGACGATGCGCAAGGAAGCTGATTTTGAAGTGATGGATAAAATTGAAGTAACGTATGAAGGAACAGAAAAGGCAGAAAAGGTATTTGCCGAGAATGCGAAGATCATTGCAGAGGAGACACTCACCGTTAAAATGACGAAGACAACCCCGGCAGGCTTTGTAAAAGACTGGAAGATTAACGGAGAAGAGGTAACATTAGGTGTTCAGAAGAAGTAAAGGGGAAAATATGTATAATCCGATATTTGAAAAAGAAAAGTTTAAGAGAGAAGTTACAAATAATGTAAAGACGTTATTCCGCAAAACTGTCGATGAGGCGACTCCTCAGCAGCTGTTTCAGGCGGTTTCTTATGCGGTCAAAGAAGTCATCATTGATGACTGGATCGCCACACAGAAGGCGTATAAAGAGCAGGATCCCAAGATCGTGTATTATATGTCCATGGAATTTCTTATGGGCAGGGCGCTTGGAAATAACCTGATCAATATGACAGCCTACAAGGAAGTGGCGGAAGCGCTGGATGAAATGGGCATTGACTTGAATGCCGTGGAAAATGAGGAGCCGGACGCGGCTCTTGGCAATGGCGGCCTGGGCCGTCTTGCCGCCTGTTTCCTTGATTCACTGGCAACACTTGGCTATGCCGCTTACGGGTGCGGCATCCGTTACCGCTACGGTATGTTCAAACAGAAGATCGAGGATGGATACCAGGTGGAGACTCCGGATAACTGGCTTAAGAACGGCAATCCATTTGAGCTGAGGCGGCCTGAATATGCCAAAGAAGTACGTTTTGGCGGAAATATCCGTGTAGAATATGACGAGGAAGGAAAAACGCATTTTGTACAGGAGCATTATGAATCTGTTCGCGCGGTTCCTTATGATATGCCGATCGTCGGCTATAATAACCACATGGTCAATACACTCCGTATATGGGATGCGGAGCCGATCGTAGACTTCCAGCTGGATGAGTTCGACCGCGGCGATTACCACAAGGCTGTGGAACAGGAGAACCTGGCAAAGAACATTGTAGAAGTGCTTTATCCGAACGACAACCACTATGCAGGAAAAGAGCTGAGACTGAAACAGCAGTATTTCTTTATTTCCGCAAGCATACAGCAGGCGCTGTCCAAATATAAAATGACGCACGATGACATCCATAAGCTGCCGGAGAAGGTCACCTTCCAGATGAATGACACGCATCCGACAGTCGCGGTGGCAGAACTTATGCGTATTCTGCTTGACGAGGAAGGCCTTGGATGGAACGAGGCGTGGGAGATCACGACACATACATGCGCGTACACGAACCACACTATTATGGCAGAGGCGCTGGAGAAATGGCCGATCGATCTCTTCTCCAGGCTGCTTCCGCGTGTATATCAGATTATACAGGAAATTGACCGCCGTTTTGTAGAGCAGATACGGAGTCAGTATCCGGGAGATGAGGGCAAAGTAAAGAGAATGGCTATTCTCATGGACGGCCAGGTGAAGATGGCTCATCTTGCGATCGTTGCAGGCTATTCTGTAAATGGTGTCGCGGCTCTTCATACAGAAATACTTAAAAAGCAGGAACTGCGTGATTTCTATGAAATGATGCCGTCCAAGTTCAACAATAAGACGAACGGTATTACACAGAGACGTTTCCTGCTGCACGGAAATCCGCTACTGGCCGACTGGGTGACTGAAAAGCTCGGAACAAAGGACTGGGCAACGGACTTATCACTCATGTCCGGACTAAGGAAATGGGCTGATGACGAAGAGGCGCTCAAGGAATTTATGAGCATTAAGTATAAAAATAAAGAGCGTCTGGCACAATATATTCTGGAACATAATGGAATCGAGATCGACCCGCGCTCTATCTTTGACGTACAGGTGAAGCGTCTTCATGAGTATAAGCGCCAGCTTCTGAACATTCTGCATGTGATGTATCTTTATAATCAGATCAAGGAGCATCCGGAACGGAGCTTTTATCCGAGGACATTTATCTTCGGTGCCAAGGCATCCGCAGGCTATATACGCGCAAAACAGATCATTAAGCTTATCAATTCAGTGGCGGATGTTGTCAACAATGACAGGAGCATCAACGGAAAGCTCAAGGTAGTGTTTATAGAAGATTACCGTGTATCCAATGCAGAGTTATTATTTGCAGGCGCTGATGTGAGCGAGCAGATCTCCACCGCGTCAAAGGAGGCATCCGGAACGGGTAATATGAAGTTCATGCTGAATGGAGCGCCTACGCTCGGTACAATGGACGGCGCCAACGTGGAGATCGTGCAGGAAGTGGGTATTGAAAATGCCTTTATCTTCGGTCTGAGTTCAGATGAAGTTATCAGCTTTGAGCAGCACGGAGGTTACAATCCGGTGGACATTTACAACAGTGATCATGAGATCCGCCGTGTAGTAGATCAGCTGGTGGACGGCACGTATGGATACGGCAACCGGGAGATGTATCGTGACCTGTATAATTCTCTTCTTAATACAAAGAGCAGCAGCAGAGCAGATATGTATTTTATCCTGAAGGACTTCAGGGCGTATGCAGAGGCACAGGAGAAGGTTGAGGCAGCGTACAGAGACCGGGACAGATGGGCAAAAATGGCGCTTCTCAACACGGCGAGCTGCGGGAAATTTTCTTCCGACCGTACGATCGAAGAATATGTTAAGGATATATGGCACCTCGATAAACTTACTGTGGAGGTATGATTATGTATGAAAGCAATGGTCTGGCAGTAATATTGCTCATTTATTTACTCGTTCTCGGCGTTATTGGCATTGCCGCACTGGCAGCGTATATTCTGCAGGGTGTCGGTATGTATACACTCGGCAAAAACAGAGGAATGAAATATCCGTGGCTTGCATTTATACCATATGCAAGAGTATATTACCAGGGAGAGCTGTGCGGCCCGCTGGCATTCAAGGACCGCAGGATGGATAATCCCGGGATATGGCTGCTTGTGATACCGATAGCATCCGGAGTGATCACCGGTATATTTACGGCGATAGTCTGGGGCGGAGTGCTGGTGAATATTGTCCGGATGGCTGATCAGGCAATTAATTCTTATTATCCATTTTATAACATGTTTTCCGGATTCGGCAGCGGGATCATGCTGCTGGCTCTTCTGGGGCTCGGTCTCTTCACTCTGGCCGCGTCAGCTGTACAAAAGACGCTTACCGTACTTGTGAACCGGCAGATCTATAAAAGGTATACGGACGGCAATTATGCGGTAATGCATGCGGTTCTGGGCATATTTGTCCCATTGTATACGGCAGTTTATTTCTTTATTATCAGAAACAGGGAATAAATCCAAATACCCTTCCATACAGTGTATGGGAGGGTATTTTTATGCGGCAAAGACTAAAACAATGGGGATGTTATCTGATTATCATAATTTTATTACCGTATGTAGTGACTGTGTTTTTAAATGGGCCAAGCATTACAGCTACCTCTCATGTGGACAGCACGTATGTCAAAGTCAAGACAGCCTCCAAGGAGGAAGTGAAGATGCCGATCGAAGAATACTGCATCGGCGTTCTGGCAAGGGAGATCCCGGCGTCCTATAAGACAGAGGCGCTAAAAGCCCAGGCCATACTTGTGCGTACAGATGTGTATAAAAAAATCAGGGAATCGGGCAGTGATACCGTGCTGGCCGATGACTTCTGGACGACAAAACAGATGGAAGATGCATGGGGGATCAGTAAATATTCCAAATACTACGACAGGCTGAAAAAAGCGTGGAATGAAACCGAAGGCCAAGTACTCATGTACGGTGAAAACCTGGCGGTGACACCCTTTTTCCGTATCAGCAACGGAAGCACACGCGACGGAAAAGAAGCGCTTGGAAGCGGGGATTACCCGTATCTTAAGATCGTGGACTGTCCGCTCGATATAGAGGCGGAAGAACAGATCCAGACTGTGACCATAGATGATATGGACGCAGAGGTGACTGCCTATGACACTGCAGGCTATGTGACGAGCGTACGTGTCGGACAGGAAAATATAAGCGGAGAAGAATTCCGCACTACATATGGTCTGGCGTCTGGCTGCTTTACCTTACAGAAATATAACGGAAAACTGAGGATAACGACAAGAGGCGTCGGGCACGGTCTTGGAATGAGCCAGTATACGGCAAATGAAATGGCAAAAAAGGGGAAAGACTATAAAGAGATACTGCAAAAATTTTTTGAAGGAACAGAAATAAAAGAAGTAGCAGAAATATTGATAGACACGGAATAACTATATCACTATCTGGCAAAAATATAGTCAGAGGTGGTGATAAAAAATGAATAAGAGGCAAAGACCAGCAAGGAAAAGAAAAGGTGCTACCGCCGCAGTAGTAGTTTGTTTTGTGGCAGCGATCGCAATAGTTGGAACATATACATTCAGGGATTATAGAAAAACCCAGCAGGAACAACAGCTTGCGCAGGCGGAAGAAACCAATGAGACAAAAGAAGAAAAAACAGAAGAACCAACCGAGACAGCGAACAATGACCTTGTCATTAATACAACAGAAAATGATGACAAACAGAATACGGACGAAAACTCGGGTGATACGGCAGACGGAGCAGCTGCAAACGAAAATCAAAATACTCAGGCGACGGCGGGGTCAGGAACATCTGTACATTTTACAGAAGACAGCCAGCTGCTGTGGCCGGTAAACGGCAACATCCTGATGAACTACAGCATGGATAAGACAGTGTATTTTTCTACACTGGATCAGTATAAATATAATCCTGCATTAGTCATCTCAGGCGCCGAAGGCGACCAGGTTATATCTGCGGCACCTGGAATCATAAAATCCATCGACGTGAGCGCAGAGACAGGGACAACAGTAAACGTAGATATCGGTAACGGTTACGAGCTCTTCTACGGACAGCTGAAAGAAGTACCGGTAAAAGTAGGAGATTATGTAGAAGCCAAAAGCGTGCTCGGCTATATCAGCCAGCCGACAAAATACTACAGCGTAGAAGGCAGCAACGTATACTTTGAAATGAGAAAAGACGGACAACCAGTCAATCCAATGGAATACCTGGCAGAGTAAAATGAGTTGAGGTGAGTTGGGGACGGGGTTTTTTTAGAAAACCTCCGTCCCCAACTCATTTTACGGTGTCCCTTTTTAAAATATCCATGTCCCCGGCGGTTGCGAAGTATAAGGACAAGGCATATAATAAGAGACATCAGTTGAAAGGATTCTGTTTTATGAATTATACATATATACTAAAATGCAAGGATGGTACATTATATACTGGCTGGACGAATGATCTGGACAAGCGTGTCAAGGCTCATAACAGCGGTAAGGGGAGTAAATATACCCGGGTGCGAAGGCCGGTCGAACTGGTATATTATGAGGAGTTCCGGACAAAAGAGGAAGCCATGAGCAGGGAATATGCAATTAAGCATATGAGACGGGAAGAAAAAGAAGTGCTGGTGAAGGAAGCAGGAAAGTAAAAAGGGACAGGGGAAAAGGAAATGGGGACGGAGGTTTTTTAAAAAACCTCCGTCCCCATTTCCTTTTCCCCCGCAGCTTTACAGTATAAATACATACATGAGTATAAAGTGGCATATACTTCCGCCCATCACAAACAGGTGAAAAATTTCATGACTCCCAAAATATTTGTGCCTTGTGTTAAATATAGGAAGCTTTAATGCGTAAATAACACCGCCGATCGTATAAATTATACCTCCGGCCAGAAGCCAGCCGAACGCAGCCGGGGACAGGGAATTAAGTATCTGAGTAAATGCCAGTACACATGTCCATCCCATGCCGATATACAATACAGAAGATATCCATTTCGGGCAGTATACCCAAAATGCTTTGATGAGAATACCAACAATAGCAATTCCCCATACGACAGATAATAGTATGATTCCAAGCTTTCCCTTCAAAACTAACAGACAGATAGGTGTGTAACTGCCTGCAATCAATATACTGATCATCATGTGGTCTATCTTCTTCAAAATGGTATTGACTTTTTCAGATTTATTAAATGTATGGTAAGTAGTGCTTGCCGCATATAGTAATATAAGGCTTATCGCATATACTGTAATTGAGATCATGTATATTCTGCTTGGTTCGTGAGCAGCTTTTATCAATAAAGGTACAGCCGCAAAAATTGCCATCAGCATACCAATAAAATGTGTGATCGCGCTTCCCGGATCTTTAATGTGTGTTTTGATTATTTCTGCCATGTTACAGCCTCCTGAAATGTTGATGAATCGACATGTAGTTTTCAATACTACATTATCTATATGAGTATATTATACCCAATATGAAAAAAAAGCAACCCTGAATGACAAAAAATATACAGCAAAAAGAGATGGGGACGGAGGTTTTTTAAAAAACCTCCGTCCCCATCTCTTTTTGCCCAGACTGTAGACAAAGATGGTGTTGAGGCCTTGCTCCAACACCATCTTTTGTTTCGAAGTGTCGTTTCAATTTTGTGGACCCAAAGTAAGAGAACGCTTTGCGTAGGGGCTCCTTTTTCCTCTCTGTTTGCCAGGATCTTTGCTAACTTTTTCAAGTTCATGCATGCAAAAGTGAGCCCAGTTTTTAGTTCCATTTGGGCTTTCCCCACAGATTGGGTATAACGAAAACCGTGTTGTTCTTTTGCCGTCCCAAATACGCGTTCTATGGTCTCCTTTCTCTTTCCATAGATCTCTCTGTTTCCAATCGTATATCTGATATCTTCACATCTGTCCAGTTCTTCTTCCCATATATGTCTTGTCACCATCTTTTCATGCGTTTTGCTTTCTGTACATTGGGAAAGACTGGGGCAGCTCCCGCATATCTGAGGGTCGCTTTTATATTCCCGGTACCCTTCCCGGTTTGTTGTACGGTAGCTTAAAACTTCATCCTCCGGGCATAGGTAACAGTCATAGTATTCGTCATAAACATAGTCATACTTTTTGAAAAATCCCTTTTTCGTCGCTGGCCTTTTGTATGGGAAAAGTGGTTCGATCCCATCTGCCAAAAGCCTATGTGCGATCGCTGGGGTCCGATATCCAGCGTCCATGACCACCCTTTCTGGACGCATCCATTTGGTTAGCCTGTCATACAAGGCTTTAAAAGTCCGGCTGTCATGTTCATTTCCCGGATGTACCGTATATCCAAGTATCCATCCATAACGGTCACATGCTGTTTCCACTGCATAGGCAAAGGTATGTTTATGCTCTCCTTTGCGGAACCACCCGCTTTCCGGATCACTTGTACTGCATTTCTGCGTTTTGGCCCCTTCCGGGATCTCCTCTTCCGGAACCCCTTCTCCCGTTCCGCCTCCGGTCTGTGTAGGTGGCGTCTTGTCATCCTTATCTTTCAGCGGCTTTTTGCCATGTTTTTTTCGATCCTGAAGGATCTCTTTTTTTAGTTCCTCTTCGTACCAAAGAGCCTGCTGCGCCGCAACACGTTTTCGCATCTTCTTACTGTTTGCACATGCTTTTACATGAGTGGAATCTACAAAGACAACGGAAGTATCTATCAGATGAAACTTCATACATTCTTCCAGGATTTTAGAAAAGATCTGTTCAAATAGATCTGTATCTTTAAAGCGCCGGGCATAGTTCTTCCCAAAGGTGGAAAAATGGGGGACTGGATCTAACATGTCCAGACCAAGGAACCAACGATATGCCACATTTACTTCGATCTCCTTTATGGTCTGGCGCATGCTTTTGATTCCATAAAGATACTGAATAAAAGGAATCTTGATGAGCATCACAGGATCCATACTGGGACGCCCGTTATCCGGGCAGTATCTGTCTTCTACAAGTTCATAGATAAAACGCCAGTCGATCGCTTTATCTATCAAACGGAGCATGTGATCTTTGGGGACCATGTCATCCATACAGAACATTTGCATTTGCTCTCTCTTTTTATCGGCATCTTTTGTCATCATAAGCTGGCACCTCCTGATACAATAATTATACCACGGATCCAGCATAAATTCGCTGATAAACAGGTGGATACCAGCTGCATTTTTTTTGATTGAGGAAGCGGATAACATACAGTATGTGGATATCTTGATAATAGAAAAGCCCGGGCTTTTCGCCCAGGACTTTGTCTACAGTCTGAGCAAAAAGAGATGGGGACGGAGGTTTTTTAAAAAACCTCCGTCCCCATCTCTTTTTGCCCTGTCCCTTTTGCCGGATACTTCAACTGGTATGCTTTATTTATACAAAACTGGATGTTTTAACACAACCAATTTAATGATAGTATATGCTCAGCTCATTTCAGAAAGGATATTTTTATATGAAGAAATCTAATGTAACGATCATAAAGCTGGCTCAGACTGCTATTCTGGCAGCTTTGTGCTATGTAGCTTTTACATTTTTGCAGATTAAAATACCGATGCCCGGAGGAGATGCCACTTCCATTCATATTGGAAATGCATTTTGTGTCCTTGCGGCGCTGCTTCTTGGAGGTTGGTATGGAGGAATAGCCGGTGCGGTCGGTATGGGAATTGCCGATATAATGGATCCAATTTATATCACAGGCGCACCCAAAACATTTGTGCTGAAGCTCTGCATTGGCCTGATTACCGGATTGGTGGCTCATAAAATAGCAAGAATCAATGAGAGCAATAATAAAAAGTATGTCTTTAAATGGAGTATAATTGCTTCAGTTGCCGGCCTGGGATTTAACGTTGTCGCCGACCCGGTAGCAGGATATTTTTATAAAATGTATATTCTCGGGCAGCCTCAGAAGATGGCAGAGGTGCTTGCAAAGTGGAGCACAGCGACTACATTTGTCAATGCGGTCATATCAACTATATTAGTTGCAGGCCTGTACAATGCGGTGAGGCCGATAATGCTCCGTAGCGGAATGCTGGTAAAAGAAGAGGAGAGATCCTGAGGTTCAGAGAGGTTAAGATGGGGACAGGGATATTTCAAAAAGGGACACGGTAAAATAAATTGGGGACGGAGGTTTTTTAAAAAACCTCCCTCCCCAATTTCCCCAACTTATTAGTAATTCTCTGCTTTACGTTCAAAATGTGCTCTTGGATGTGCACAGACCGGACATTCTTCCGGAGCTTCCTCTCCGTAGTAGATGTAACCGCAGTTGTTGCACTTCCATCCAAGCGGAGCGTCTCCTTTGAAGGTCTTGCCTGCCTTGTAGCTTTCAAGCAGCCTGCCATAGCGTTTCTCATGTGCCGCTTCTACTTCTGCAACACCTTCAAACTTCTTGGCAAGTTCTTCAAATCCTTCTTCTCTTGCTTCTTCCGCCATACGTTTATACATGTCAGTCCACTCAAAGTTTTCGCCTGCGACAGCGTCTTCAAGATTGGCTTCCACATCACCGATTCCGTGGAATTCTTTAAACCATAATTTGGCGTGTTCTTTCTCCTGGTCAGCTGTCTCTAAAAATATGTTGGACATCTGTACAAATCCGGCTTTTCTTGCAGCGGAAGCGTAATATGTATACTTGTTGCGCGCCTGTGACTCACCGGAAAAAGCTTCCATAAGGTTCTTTTCTGTTTTAGTTCCTGCATACTTTGACATATCAAAATCCTCCTTTGAAATTTGGGACGGTGAAATCGCAGATTTCATCCGTCCCTCTTTGTTATTCACAGCGCCGTGCTGTTCTTATCTCTATTATATCTTAACCGAAGTATCTCTTCAATAAGCCTTCAAATGCTTTTCCGTGACGGGCTTCATCTCTTGCCATCTCATGAACTGTGTCATGGATCGCATCCAGGTTAGCTGCCTTAGCACGCTTTGCAAGATCGAACTTACCAGCAGTAGCACCATTCTCTGCATCAACTCTCATCTCGAGGTTCTTCTTTGTGCTGTCTGTTACAACTTCACCTAATAACTCAGCGAATTTAGACGCATGCTCTGCTTCTTCATAAGCAGCTTTTTCCCAGTATAATCCGATCTCCGGATATCCTTCTCTATGAGCAACTCTTGCCATTGCAAGGTACATACCTACTTCTGAACATTCACCCTCAAAGTTAGCTCTTAAGTCAGCGATAATGTCTTCGCTTACGCCCTTAGCTACGCCTACAACGTGTTCAGCAGCCCATTCTCTGTTACCTGTCTGCTCTTTAAACTTTTCAGCCGGTGCGTGACATACTGGACATTCAGCCGGTGCAGCCTCTCCCTCGTGAACATAACCACATACTGTACAAACAAATTTTTTCATGATAAATCTCTCCTTTTCTTTTATATAATTTTTTAATTAAATATTAGTAATAGTTACTGATATTAATTTAGCACAGTTATTTTCTTTTGTCAATCCCTATTTTAAAAATTATTTTTCTTTTTCCAGACATTCTTTACAGGTGCCATAGAAAAGGGTGGTGTGTGATGTGATCTTTCCGTCAAAGACAGAATCTGCCGCATTATTTATAGAAGCAATTTCTTCAGACGACATCTCAAGATCTTCTACTTTACCGCATGAACCGCACACTACATGGTAGTGGGGCTCTGTCCGCCCGTCAAAGCGGTCGCCGCCGTCAGGGGTAGTGATCTTGACTGCTTCACCTATATCAGCAAGAAGATTCAGGTTGCGGTACACAGTACCGAGGCTGATATTCGGAAATTCTTCTCTGACGTGCATATATACGGTATCGGCTGTAGGATGTTCAACAGTGCCGGCCAAATATTCTTTAATAGAAGCTCTCTGCCTGCTGTATTTTAAATTTGCCATCTACGCATCCTCCTTTCAATAATAATAACAATTACTATGATTAGTATAAAACATATAAAAACAATTGTCAACTCAAAAATCATATATGTAACAATTTGTAACAATTATAATGAAGTTTTATCATGAAACTGGTAAAAAAAGGAAGAAATATGACGACAAAAACACCATTAAATAGCCTTGACATTGATGGACAGCATTGATATAATATCACCGTAACATATGTAACAATTCTGTAACAATTACAAAAGATAAGAAAACATAAAGGAGGGAGTTTATGGATTCTATTCTTAAGAAGGGATTGTTCCTAGTTACCATTACAGGAGCTATAGCATCTTTTCCTGTCACAGCATCGGCTGCAGATACGGATGCTGCAGGGATAATGCCGAGCGTTGGAATTGAGGAGGTACTGAATGATTGCTATACTTCACAGAATGATATAGAAGTAGAAGATTATCTCGTGCCAACACGTAAGGGTGAGTATTTAGATATGGCGTTTGCCAATGTACAGTCATTTCTTTATATAAGAAGTGAACCAACAAAAGAAAGTGAGTGGGTAGGTAAGTTATATCCTGATTATGCCGCCAAGGTGATAGGACCGGTGGGAGAATGGACGAAGATCCAGTCCGGCTCTGTTACAGGCTATGTATACTCCGAGTATATTATAATAGGAAATAACGCAGAGCAGAAAGCGCAGGAGATCGTGCAGAGCACGGAAGCCGAAGCCCCTGAAGAAGCATTTACTTATGCTGAATCGAAAGAAGAAGAGGAGGCAAGGCTGGCCAAGGAGGCTGAAGAAGCGGCCGCCAAAGCGGAGGAAGAAGCTCAGGCCAAGGCCGGGACGGGACAAGCTGTAGTAGATTACGCCTGTCAGTTCATCGGAAACCCGTATGTATGGGGCGGCACAAGTCTGACAAACGGAGCAGACTGTTCCGGTTTCGTACAGTCAGTGTACGCGCATTTTGGAGTGAGCCTGCCGAGGACGACATGGGATATGGAAAATGTCGGAACTCCGGTCAGCTACGATCAGGCCATACCGGGAGATATCATACTCTATGACGGACACGTAGGAATCTACATGGGAGACGGCCAGATCGTAAATGCGATCAACAGCGCCAGAGGAATCGGCATCCTGCCCGCCACTTACACGAACATCATCACGGTAAGAAGACTGATTTAGATAAACACAAAAGCAGAGAAAAAGTCCCGTGTCAGACAGGGGCTTTTTCTTATGAGGACAAGATTAACCTATCAAATTCGACATGGAAAATTATGGTAATAACATTATTTGTCGACTGGGTGTACAATTTACACAAAAATGTAAAAAATAGGAAAATATTGTAAAAAGGACTTATCCAAGTTATCCACATGAAAACATGTGAAAAAGGTGGAAAAAGTGCAGTTTTTCAAAATTTATCCACATTATCCACATAAAAAGATAGTATTTTGGTGGATTACTCAGGGCAAATAAAAGAACAGACGTTTTGTGAAGTTATAATAAAAATTATATTTTGTCGAAAAAAAGTGAAAAAGATGTTGACATTTGAGAAGTCAAATTTTAGGAATTAATTGTCGGAAAATGTTTACACAATGATAAAATGCGTATATAATGGAGACACTTAGAATGAAAAGGAGGCGTCATGATGGCAAAGGTTAGCAAAGATATGACTATTGGAGAGATACTCAGCATCAATCCTGATGTAGCGCCAATACTCATGGAGATCGGTATGCATTGTCTTGGCTGCCCGTCCGCGCAGGGAGAGTCTCTGGCAGAGGCGGCTATGGTTCATGGCATAGATGCAGACTTATTAGAAGAGAAGATCAATGCATTTTTGAATGCTTAATAAGACGGCAAATATAAAAGATGCACCGGGGCGGCCCGGTGCATCTTTTTAATGTGTTGTTAAATTACCGCAAGCTTCTGCACTGCATCAGCAGATATCAGAATCTCACAATGTTCTTCCAGAAACGCCAGCGTTGCGCCGGAAGCCTTTTCCAAAGAGCCATATTCCGACAGCATATTACATATGCGGTTAAAATCATTCGTTGTATGGTCTGATTGTGTCAGAGCCAGAATGTATACGTCTTCGCCATGGTCTTTGTACAGGGTGTTGGAACCGTTGTACATGCCGCTAAGCAGGCGCGCAGCCTGAATGACACTGTCCATTGTTGCAAATGAGAATAAGCGGAGGCTTGTTTTCTGGACTTCTTTTGTATCTTCACCGGAGGTTTCCTCCTGTGTGCCGATCTTCTCTTTTACCTTGCCAAGCAGGTCCAGGAGAGTCTCGGCGCCATCCAGTTTGTCAGGGGCCTCATTTTTCTTTGAATCCCAGTCACCACCCGGAGATGGTGAAAACTTTGAAAAACGGGTATCGAGTTCCTCAGGGTCCTCGACTTTAGTAATTATCAGCACGATAGAATCGGAAGAAGCGGGTATAGCCTCGATCATTAACGGTATATCCTCCGCCTCAAAACCAAATTCAAAGGCTGCCTGTTGCATCATATCATGGAAAAGTGACTTAGCTTTCTCGGTTCCATAGGCAAGCTCACTCAATTGTAACTGGCGGGCTGCCAGATCGGCACGCGTTAAAGTACAGCGTATCTGATTGTCATTGAGTTTTTCAATCTTCATATTCATCACTTCCTTCTAATTTAGTATAGCATAAGAAACGCGGGATGTTCAATAAAATAAGTATAAAATAAAAAAGTGCTTGCGTTTGTAAAATCAATCATTTATAATGACGATACTAGAAGATAGTTTTCCCTGATAGCTACGTTCTTAGAACAAAGGAGGGAGACTTTTTTAAGTAATTTCAAGTAATTCTCAATGTAAGCTCTATTTCAGAATCTATCAACAGCAAATCAGATTATTTACATTGCCGGTTCAGGCAGATTTTTCACAAACAACCAGAATAGAACTATCAAAGACGATCAATTGTAACCGTTAAAATTTTTTTAAATGCACGACTATCTTCTAATTTTTATGCAGCTGGTCCGCATATACGGCCAATGTATCACGACGCATTTCTTCTGGCCGCGTATTAACAGTATATGCGCATACAGCCGTAGCTATCATCGCAATGTTATCGGAGGATACGTAAGATGAAAAATGAAATTTATAAATTTCTGTATAACGAGCTTACAGATTATGAGAAGGAGGGCGTCAGCCTGTCGATGGAGGGCAGTCCGGCCAGCCCGACACAGATCGTAGAAGCCCATATGATGCGGGAAGATGTATCGTATATGAGGGACTATGTCCTGGACGAGGACGGAGATATAAAAGAAGTGTGCTTTCATCACGTTAAGCTGCAGGAGAAAACTGCGGCTGTAGATACCCCTCAAAATAATAATAAAATGTCGAAATAGTTAATGACGAGTGTCGCAATTATTGCTATAATAGGGTCTAGTAGGAGGTGCAGCATGGACGAGAGACAAAGAAGAAGCCGCACAGCTTCGGACCGGTCCGGCAATACAGAACGTCCGGACAGGCAGCGGGCCCAGAGGAGCCAGACAGCGAGAGGGCAGGAAATAAGAGGACAAGGCTCCAGAACTCAAGGGACGAGAAGTCAGACGGGCAGAAGCCAGGCTTCCAGGAATCCGAACAGAAGACCGCAGACGGGAAGACCCGCAAACAGAAGGCCGTCAGCCAGAAGGCCGCAGACTAAGAGACGGAGAAGGAGAAACCTGGGTATACGGATATGCCTTACCGTTATTTTAATAATAGCAGCGATAGCAGCAGTATTTTTGTGGAGGCGGTACAGCCCTTCCAAGGAAAAGGCTGATTTGGATAAATATTATGGTATAGAACAAGAAGGACAGCTTGCTATTGTAGTCAATAACGAAGTGGTAGAGCCAAAAGGCATGATAGCAGACGGCAAAGCCTATATCCAGTATGAGATCGTCCGTGACTATATAAACAGCAGATTTTACTGGGATCCTAATGAGAATATACTCCTTTACACACTGCCGAAGGACATGGTATCGGTGGAAGTGGGCAGCAAGGATTATACGGTCTCTAAAGACAAGAACAGCGAAGACTACGTCATATTAAAAACAGAAGGAAGCACAGCATACATTGCTCTGGATTTTGTCCAGCAGTATACGAATATCGACTACGAAGTGTATGACGATCCGGAACGTGTTGTCATCGTCGGCGACTGGGGCGAGCATACGGTTGCCGCAGTGAAGAAAGATACACAGGTGAGATATCAGGGCGGAGTGAAGAGCCCGGTTCTCTCAGAGCTGAAAAAAGGCGGTGAAGTGACCGTTATCGAAAATGAAGATAACTGGAAAAAAGTCCGCACGAAAAACGGATTTATCGGTTACGTCAAAAACAGCGCGCTCAAAGACGCAGAGAAAAAGAACGTAACGAGAAAGTTTGAAGAGCAGGAATTTACAAATATTTCCAAAGATTACACGATAAACATGGCATGGCACAACGTGACCAACAGTGACGCCAACAGCAGCGTGCTGCAGAAGATCGCAGAGAGTAAGGGTCTTACGACAATTGCGCCCACATGGTTCCATGTGAAGGATACAGACGGAAATATGGATTCCATCGCGTCGACAGATTACGTCAATTACGCCCATCAGGCCAATATAGAAGTATGGGCAACGATACGGGACTTTGACGGCGGCATCAACTCATACGATGAAAGCTATGAACTGCTGAGCTATACGTCCAAGAGGGAAACACTTATCAACCAGCTTGTGGCGGAAGCGCTTCAGTCCAATATAGACGGAATCAATGTGGACTTTGAGAAGATTTCAGATGAATGCGGAGAGCACTATATCCAGTTCATCCGTGAGCTGTCCGTGCGCTGCAGGCAGAACGGACTCGTACTTTCCGTGGACAACTACGTGCCGAAGGGATTCAACATGCAGTATGACCGCAGGGAACAGGGAATCGTGGCAGATTATGTCGTGATCATGGGATATGACGAACATTATGCAGGCTCACCGGAAGCAGGCTCGGTTGCCTCTTATGATTTTGTGAAAGAGGGAATTGAAGAGACATTGAAAGAAGTACCGGCGGACAAGGTGATCAGCGGCATACCGTTCTTTACAAGACTGTGGGAGGAGACCCCGAAGACGGAAGAAGAACTGGCAAGCCAGAAAGGCACGGAAGAAGGCGAGTATGCCATGAAGGTAGAGAGCAAAGCCTACGGAATGACTGAGGCCAAAGACGTCGTAGCCCAGGCAGGAGCCGAGATCACATGGGACGATGCCGCAAAACAGAACTACGCCAAATGGGAAAGCGGCGGCGTGACATATGAGATCTGGCTGGAAGATGAGAAATCACTGGAAGCCAAGCTGGATCTGATGAAGCAGAACAAGCTGGCCGGAACAGCGGCATGGGCGCTCGGACTGGAAGACCCGAACGTATGGCAGCTCATACTGAAGTATGTGAATTAAAGAATGACGTGAAACAGGACATTTCCATCTGATTTTCCCGTCACTTAAAAATAAAATACCTCCGTCAGTCATATATTTAACCAATATAGACAGACAGGAGGTATTTTATTGCGCAAAAAAGTAGAGTTCCTACTTCTCATTTTGCTGCTCGCAGGGCTGATAACAGTCAGCAGAAATATTGGAAAATATGTATCCGGAGACAAAGTGGAGAAAGGGAAACAGGTGGTGGTGATCGATTCCGGTCACGGCGGGAATGACCCCGGCAAGATCGGGGTGAACGACGCGAATGAAAAAGATATTAACCTGGCAATAGCAAAAAAAGTCGAAAAAAGACTGAAGAAAAACAAGATCGAAGTTGTCATGACCCGGGAAGACGATTCGACACTGGCGAAAGAAGGCGACACGAACAAGAAAGTACAGGATATGAAGGCGAGAGTGCAGCTGATCAATGAGACAAAACCGGCCATGGTGGTGAGCATTCATCAGAACAGCTACCAGGACGCGGACATCCGTGGAGCACAGGTATTTTATTACAGCCATTCCCAGGACGGGAAAAATACGGCAGAACTTATGCAGAAGGCGCTGCTTGCGGTAGATAAAGACAATACAAGACAGGCCAAGGCCAACGATACATATTATCTGCTCAGAAGGACAGAAGTGCCAACGATCATCGTAGAATGCGGCTTTCTGAGCAATCCGGAGGAGGCCGCCAAGCTTGTTACGGAAGAATATCAGGATAAACTGGCCGATGCGATCACGCAGGGAATCCAATCTTGTCTGTCACAGTAGAGTGTAGTATAATTATTTCCATGGAGACAAAAATAATAAAAATAGACAAAAAACAGATAAATAAAAGCATGATACAGGAAGCCGGGGATATTCTAAAAAGAGGAGGACTTGTGGCATTTCCGACAGAGACGGTCTATGGACTTGGGGCAGATGCACTCAGCGAGGAGGCTGCGGCAAAGATATACGCGGCCAAAGGACGCCCGTCCGATAATCCTCTGATCGTCCATATCACAAACATGGGCGATCTTGAAAAGGTGGCGGAGAAGATCCCTGCGGAGGCTGTAAAGGTCGCCGGGAAATACTGGCCCGGACCTCTCACCATGATATTTCACAAGAAAGACATCGTTCCTTACGGAACAACAGGAGGGCTGGACACGGTGGCCGTCAGGATGCCAAGTCATGAGATCGCCAGGGAAGTCATTGATGCGGGCGGCGGTTTTATAGCCGCGCCGAGCGCAAATACGTCCGGGCGTCCAAGCCCTACGACCGCGCAGCACGTAAAAGAGGACATGGACGGGAGGATCGAGATGATAGTAGACGGCGGTCCTGTTGAGATAGGAGTAGAATCTACGATTCTCGATATGACAGTGACACCGCCCATGATACTGCGTCCGGGAGCGGTCACGGAAGAGATGCTGACAGAGCTGATAGGAGCAGTGGCAGTCGACCATACGCTTATCACGGCTGACAGCACGGAGGCGCCAAAGGCGCCGGGCATGAAATACCGGCACTACGCTCCGAATGCAGAACTGGTCATCATAGAAGGACCGGCCTCAAAAGTGACGGAAGAGATCAACAGACTTGCACGCGCCAGACAGAAAGAAGGCTATAAAGTCGGCATTATCGGGACAGAAGAGACCGTTTCCGGCTATACATCGGGCGATGTAAAAAGTATCGGCACACGGGAGGACGAATCGACGATCGCCGGCCGGCTGTACGC
This sequence comes from [Clostridium] hylemonae DSM 15053, assembly GCF_008281175.1. Taxonomy (NCBI): domain Bacteria; kingdom Bacillati; phylum Bacillota; class Clostridia; order Lachnospirales; family Lachnospiraceae; genus Lachnoclostridium; species [Clostridium] hylemonae. Next base: position 3,762,015 of record NZ_CP036524.1, on the reverse strand, counting down.
TGTACTGCGGGAATTTGACGACGACGGGGTAAACTATATCTACAGTGAATCATTTGCCACGGGAGGAATCGGAAGCGCCATTATGAACAGGCTTTTGAAAGCCGCCGGGCATCATGTGATAAATATTCAATGACAAACGAGGAGGAAAACAGCATGTCAAAGGTACAGGTGATGGAACACCCGCTGATTCAGCACAAAATCAGCTATATACGCAGAGAGGATGTAGGCTCCCGGGATTTCCGGGCAGTTGTCGGAGAGATCGCGGCGCTGATGTGCTATGAGGCGACATGGGACCTGAAGCTTAAAGATGTACAGATAAAAACACCTATCTGTGAGATGACAGGAAAAGAACTGAGCGGAAAGAAGATGGCGGTAGTGCCGATCCTGAGAGCAGGCATCGGCATGGTAGACGGTATCCTGAATATGATACCGGCCGCCAAAGTAGGACATATCGGATTATACCGGGATCCGGAGACATTTGAGCCGGTAGAATATTACTGTAAGCTTCCTGCGGACTGCGACGAACGGGAAGTGTTCGTGGTGGACCCGATGCTTGCCACCGGCGGTTCCAGCGTGGCGGCTATCCGCATGCTGAAGGAAAAGGGCGTAAAAAATATCCGCTTCATGTGTATCATCGCGGCGCCCGAAGGAGTGGAGCGCATGACGAAGGAACATCCGGACGTGGATCTGTACATCGGCGCGCTGGATGACCATCTCAACGACCAGAAATACATTGTTCCCGGGCTTGGAGATGCAGGGGACCGTATATTCGGAACAAAGTAACGTCCGTACGAGGCGAGGAGGAAAAGCGGTATGGGAGACAAAAGAAAAGATTATATCAGCTGGGATGAATATTTTATGGGGGTAGCCATGCTGTCAGGCATGCGCTCCAAGGACCCAAATACACAGGTCGGATGCTGTATCGTAAGTCAGGACAATAAAATACTGTCCATGGGATATAACGGACTTCCCATCGGCTGCTCGGACGACGAATTTCCCTGGGACAGGGAAGGGGAAGACCCGCTGGAGACAAAATATGTATACACCGTCCACAGTGAGCTGAACGCGATCCTCAACTACCGGGGCGGAAGTCTCGAGGGCGCAAAACTGTACGTCTCTCTGTTTCCGTGCAACGAATGCGCAAAAGCGATCATTCAGAGCGGAATCAAAGAAGTCATATTCGACTGCAACAAATATGAGGACACCGCGGCCGTAAAGGCGTCCATGCGCATGTTTGACGCAGCCGGAGTGAGGTATCACCAGTATCACAGAACAGAGCGGGAAGTAAAAATAAAATTATAAAAAACAGCCCTGTACCGGTTTTTGTTTAAAGGTACAGGGCTGTTTTTTTGTTTTGGCATACCGTGATGGGTCATTTCACTAGATCATCTTTGCCTGACGCAGCAGAAAGCGGTAGCGCTTCCAGGCTGCATTTCCTCTGTAGATATAACAGTCGATCAGATCAGGGTCGGAAGCATTTTGGAAATTTTCATATGCGTCTTCAATTTCCTGCCGCGCCTGAGCGATCTCCTCCACAAGAGTATTACTGTCAGGGTCGAAGGACAGCCGTCTGTATATGTCCTCTTCCGCGCCCTTTCCCCGTTGAAAAAGTTTCATAGGTCACCTCCAGCATAAGGTTATATGTCCTCTTTTTACCTAGTATAGACAATATTTGAGAATAAAATACCAGTTTGGCGGATATATATGAAAACAAGAGAAGAAAAAAAGGGGCTTTTGACATGCCAGAGGAAAGGCCGCATTTTGTAGTTAATTTTATTATACGCGCGATACTTGGAATTGCTATTATATTTTTTGTAAATGAGTTCCTTTCGGGAAAAGGGATCTCACTTCATGTGGGAATGAATCCGGTGACCTTTTTGACGTCCGGAGTTCTTGGTATTCCCGGGGTTGCGCTTTTATACGGAATTACATTCTATCAAAATTTGTAAGGGTTGCACAAAGTTTGAGTATTTTATAAAAAGAGATGGACAAGAGATTAAAGTACAGTTATAATCGTCCTACAAGTCAAATCTGATGGCTTGTATCTGATTGTTTTAGTTCTGGTTGATAGATTCAATCTTTTAGCTTACTGTATTGTTACGATTCAGTAAGTCATGTTATTCAAGGCCGTTTCGGCAAAGAGTTTCAAAGTAAAAAAATGAAAACAGGGAGGTACAGGTGGGCAGTAAGCGTTTGGTGATCTGCGATCCCGAGGACGGATATGCCTCTGCGCTTGCATCGTACTTTATGAGGAGAAAGGAACTTGCTTTTCAAGTATATGTATGTAAAAGCCTCCAGAAAGTACAGAAACTGCAGGAAGAGGAACATATTGATTATCTTATCGTCCCGGCAGACTGCGGCCGGAAAGAGCGGGAGCAGATTGCGGCGGACAAAAAGTTTATCCTTACGGTGAGCGGACAGGAGCAAGTCGGAAAAGACGAGATCCCTATCCAGAAATACCAGTCAGGGGAAGCGATCCTGACAGAAATAATCAACAGCTGCGGTTTGTATGACGATACCGGAGAACTTTTTTTCCGGACAGTAAAAAAGACCAGAGGCACATTGATCGGTGTATTTTCACCGGTACACAGAATAGGAAAGACAAGCTACGCGATCGAACTCGGCCAAAGGCTTGCCTCAAAGTCGGACGTGCTGTATGTGAATATGGAGATATACGGCGGCAGAGGAGGTGTTTTTGGAGAGAACCCAAGTTATACGCTGGCAGATATTCTGTACTATTCAAGACAGGAGAGCAAAAACCTGCCGCTGGTGCTGTCGGCGATGACCGGCCGGCTGAAAAATATGGACTGTATAAATCCAATGCCGGTGTCTGAGGACGTAAAGGAGGTGACGCCGCAGGAATGGACAGGCCTTATCCGTCAGATAATGGAAAACAGTATTTATGAAACGGTGATTCTTGATGTGGACGAAGGGCTGCGGGGTGTGTATGATATACTGCGGCTCTGTACAGAAGTACATATGCCGGCGGCAGAAGACGAAATGAGCTGTTCCAAAGTGAGACAGTTTGAAGAAGAGCTTCAGCTGCTCGGATACGAAGATGTATTACAGAAACTGAACAGAAAGGAACAGAAGGGATGATACAGGCAGAACAGTTACATGCCAGAATAATGGAAGAGCTGGATATGACCAGGGAGATAGAAGACGAGGAACTTACCGACCTGATCCACAGGGTACTTCAGGAAGCCTGCATACAGGAATATATCACGTTGAGAGAACGGACCGCGCTCGGCAAGGAACTGTTTAATGCATTCCGCAAGCTGGATCTGCTCCAGGAACTGCTGGAAGACGAACGGATCACCGAGATCATGATAAATGGTACAAAAAATATATTTATCGAGCAGGACGGACGGCTTTTCCAGACGGAGAAGCGCTTCACATCCAGAGATAAGCTGGAGGATGTGGTACAGCAGATCGTGTCAGGCGCCAACCGGACAGTCAATGAGGCGTCGCCTATTGCGGACGCCAGGCTGCCGGACGGGGCGAGAGTGAATGTGGTGCTCGCCCCGGTGGCGCTCGACGGTCCGATCGTCACGATCCGTAAGTTCCCAAAGGATACGATCACGATGGAACAGCTGATCGCATGGAATTCAGTCAGCCGCGAAGCGGCGGACTTTCTCACACTTCTCACCGCGGCGAAATACAATATCTTTATCAGCGGCGGAACCGGTTCAGGTAAGACAACTTTCTTAAACGCACTGTCACAGTACATTCCCGGAGACGAAAGAATTATTACGATCGAAGACAACGCAGAGCTGAGGATCATGGATATTCCCAATCTCGTACGCCTGGAGGCACGCAATGCAAATGTGGAAGGCACAGGGGAGATCACGATCCGAAGCCTTATAAAGACAGCGCTGCGCATGCGGCCGGACAGAATTATAGTAGGCGAGGTCCGTTCAGCCGAGGCCATAGACATGCTTCAGGCGCTCAACACCGGACATGACGGCAGTCTCAGCACAGGTCATGCCAACAGTCCGAAAGATATGCTCAGCCGCCTGGAAACAATGGTGCTTATGGGAATGGATCTCCCGCTTCCGGCCATACAGAGGCAGATCGCATCCGGTGTAGATATTATCGTCCATCTTGGAAGACTGAGAGATAAAAGCCGGAAGGTACTGGAGATCGTAGAGGTACTGGACTACGAGGAAGGCGGGATCACGCTGCGCCCGCTGTTTGCATACGAAGAGACGGGAGATACAGACGGAAGGATACAGGGCGAGTGGAGGAAAATAAATGAGATTGCGCACAGAGGCAAGCTGCTGGCAGCAGGATATTAAGCCGGAGGAATATGTGCAGGGGATACTGAAAAGTACGGTGATCACCGTACTGACGGCATGGCTTTACTACCGTTCTGCAATCGCCGTGCCATTGCTGGCGCCGGTATGGATCTGGCAGTACAGAATATGGAAAAAGGAATGCCTGCGCAGAAAATCCAGCAGTTTCCAGCTTCAGTTCAAGGACGCCATACAGTCGTTATCGTCTGCGCTCAGCACAGGCTATTCCGTGGAAAACGCATGGAAGGAGGCAGAGAAGGAGCTGAAGCTTTTATACAGGGAAAACGACAGGATTAGGAAGGAGCTTCACATCATCGTTTCCCAGATACGGGTAAATGTCCCGATGGAACAGATCATGGAGGAGTTTGCGGAGCGGGTGAGGCAGGAAGATGTGCGGAACTTTACGGCAGTATTCGCGGCGGCAAAAAAGAGCGGCGGCGATATGGTTGCCATCATCCGGAACACGGCCGGACAGATCGGGGACAAGGTTGAGGTGAAGCGGGAGATAGATACGATTCTGGCGTCCAGGGAATATGAGTTTAAAGTAATGTCCGCTGTCCCCTATGTGATCATAGGATATATGTCGTTAAGCTTCCCGGAGTTTATGCAGAACTTATATGGAAATGTATTAGGAACAGGAGTGATGACAGTATGTCTTGCAGCTTATATAGGCGCCTGCTGTCTTGGACAAAAGATAATAAGAATCGAAGTGTAGCTGCAGTCAGCGTTCTGCTTCTCATGGCAGCAGGCATCTTGTTTCTCATAATAGACGGAAAGGCATATGTGACCGAACTGGACGGGACGATATCGAGAAACCGGTATGGCGAAGGCAAAAAGACAGAGCAGCTGGAGGTCAGTGTTCAGGGCGGCGGGGAAAGAGAACCTTTGCAGATAGAAGTAGAAGAACAGCAGTATGATCCCCGGGAGATCAAAGAAGTATTTGACCAGGCCGTAAGCCAGATGGAACGGCGTATCCTCGGGAACAATAAAAGCCTGGACCGCATTGAAGAAAATATGGATCTCATACAGGAGATACCGGGCCGGCCGCTTGCGGTCGAGTGGGAGCTTGACCGGTATGACATCATGAATGTGTACGGGGAGATCCAGCAGGAAGCGCTCGATAAAAAAGGGAGTCTGATCCATTTGAAAGCAGTGCTTACATACAAAGAGGATCCCCGGAAACAGGCGCTCTATGAGTGCACAGCCATGGTCTTTCCGAAAACGGTGAAAGGCAGCGCCGCGCTTGTGGAAAAGGTAAAAAATGCTGTCAGGCAGAAAGAAGAAAATACAAGGACCGAAAAAGAACTGAAGCTTCCGGACAGGGTAGATGAAAAAGAAGTGTCATACTACAGGGAAATGGATATGAGAGGGGCAGTGCTCGTGGTCATGGCAGTTCTCACGGCCATCCTGCTTTATGCGCTGGAAAAGCAGAACCGATATAAACAGGAAAAAGAAAAAAGACTTCAGATGCTGCAGGATTATCCCGAGCTGGTCAATAAGTTTACGCTGTTTCTCGGCGCGGGGATGACAGTCAGAAACACATGGAGAAAGATCGTGCGCGATTATGAGAAGCAGACAGAGGAATGGGGCGTACGCTACGCCTATGAGGAGATGAAAGTTACCTTGAACGAGATGCAAAGCGGTATAACGGAAGCCGAGAGCTATGAACGGTTCGGACGGCACTGCAAAGTGCAGGAGTATGTCAAGTTCGGGGCGCTTTTATCCCAGAATCTCAGAAAGGGTACAAAGGATCTCGTGCACCTGCTGCGGATGGATGCTGTCCAGGCATTTGAAGAACGGAAGACGCGGGCCAGAAGACTTGGGGAAGAGGCGGGAACAAAGCTGCTGCTGCCGATGTTCCTCATGCTGACGGTAGTGCTTGTCATCGTTGTAGTGCCGGCCTTTTTGTCCATGCAGATGTAGAAAGGAGAATGAGAATGTGGAGAATTCAATACGTTATACACGTACTAAAAGATAAAAAAGGGATCGGGGTTGTGGAAGTCATTTTGATCCTGGTCGTCCTGATCGGACTTGTGATCATCTTTAAATCCCAGCTGACAAGTCTTGTACAGGCCATCTTTCAGAAGATCACAAGTGAGAGCTCCGGCATCTGACCGGGGCCGGCAGGAACAAGCTATGAAAAAAGGGGAAGTGACCGTATATTTAAGTCTCGTATTCATATTGCTCGTCTCCTTTGCAGGCGCCCTGCTGGAGAGCGCTTCTGTACAAAACGCCAAAAATTACAGACGGGCGGATATGGACCGGGCTGTAGAGTGTCTGTTCGCGGAATACCAGAGAGAACTGCTGGAAGAATATGCTATCTTTGCCCTGGAGGCAAGTTATGAGACGGGCAGTTACACGGAACAGAATATTAAAGAGCGGCTGTCGTTTTACGGCGCTGGGCAGATGGAACATAAAATAAAAAGAATCCAGTTTCTTACCGACAATGGATGCCGGCCGTTCTATGAACAGGTAAGCGCCTATATGCGCCATAAATATGGTCTGAACGCGATGGAGGACAAGCTGGGGGCGGCATCTGTATGGAAAGAGCAGGAGGAAAAGGCCGGAGTATATGAGCAGGAAGACAAGGAGGCGCAGAACGCGCTCGATGAACTGCTGTCAGAAAACGACAGTGAACTGCCCAAAGAAGAAAATCCGCTGGAACATGCAAAACAACTAAAACAGACGCCGCTTTTGAGCCTTGTAAGCCCAAAGGACATGCACATCTCAGAAAAATCTGTCCCGCCCGAAGGGCTGCTGGAAAGGCGGGAGCGCAATAAGGGATATGGGGATTTTTCGGACGTCGAGGAGGAGGAAGGAGCAGTATCCCGCCTTTTGCTCGGTGAGTATCTGCTGGAACATTTTAACTGTGCGGCAGACAAGGGGGAGAAGACCGGGGCGCTGGATTATGAACTGGAATATATTCTTAACGGGCAGCCCGGAGACCGGGAAAATCTGGAAAAAACAGCCCGAAAGCTGCTCCTCCTCCGGTTTGTGCCGAATTACGCGTATATACAGACGGACAGTGAGAAAAAGGCAGAAGCAAAGGCGGCCGCCCTGGCGCTCTGCTCTCTGATCGCTCTGCCCGCCGCGGCGGAGGCTGCGGCTCAGGGGATCCTGCTGGCATGGGCCTTCGGGGAGACGATAATAGACATACGCGCGCTCCTGAAAGGCAGTAAAGTGCCGCTTGTAAAATCAAAGGAGAGCTGGCAGCTTCAGTTTTCGTCACTGCTGACTCTTGGAACAGATACCGATTATACAGAAGGAAAAGACAGCGAGGACGGTCTGGATTACCGGGAATACATGAGAATTCTTCTCTTTCTTACCGACAGCGGAGATACAGGGCTTAGAACACTGGACATGATAGAACAGAACCTGCGGCGGGAGAAAGGCCTGGCTTTTTTCAAGGCAGACCAGTGTGTCAGCAGGATGGAGATAGAAACGTCTGTTCCACTCAGGAGAGGAATCACCTACCAGTTCCCGACTTATTACGGGTACCGATAGAGGCGGATGCAGATACCCTTCCGGTCCTCATTTATCCACAATAAACAACCACAGAATATGAAGAAAGGAGAAGGATTCGTACCATGAATAAGAATAGACTCCCCTCACAAAAAATCTATGATTATCATACCGGAAGGGTATCTGCGTCCGCCTCTGTCAAAGCAAGTATCACAGTAGAGGCCGCCATGGCGGTTCCCATCTTCTTTCTGGCAGTTGTCTGCCTCCTTTATCTTATGGAGATGGCTGCCATACAGACCGCAGTGCGCTCGGGTCTGCAATACGCGGGGAAAGGGCTGGCGAAGGAGGCTTACGTTCTTCCGGCCGCTGTTCCGTCAAAACTGGAGGCGGACGTAGTGAACGCCATAGGGGCCGACAGGCTGAACCGAAGTATAGTAGAAGGCGGCAGCGGGGGAATTCACTGTCATAAGTCGTGGATGTCACCGTCTACAGGAATCTGCAGTCTGGCGGCAGAGTACAGAATTAAGCTGCCCCTTCCGCTGTTCCGTCTTCCGTCGCCTTCCTATGAGATAAAAATGAAGATAAAAGGATGGACCGGATATGTGAAGGCCGGACTTAGCGGTGAAAGGGAGAAGACAGTCTATGTGACAGAGACCGGGATCGTATACCATGAGGATTATCATTGTACACATTTGGAGCTGTCAATACGCCCGGTGCAGGCGTCGGACGTCCCGGGACTTAGAAATGAGGACGGCGGAAAATACTATCCGTGCGAACACTGCGCCGGTTCAGGCTCCGGCGCGGTATTTATAACAGATTCAGGAAACAGGTATCACAGTTCGCTTGGCTGCAGCGGGCTGAAGAGAACAATTTATGCTGTCCCGGTATCCGAGGCAGTTGGAAAGGGGGCGTGCCAGCGGTGTGGAAAGTGAGCCAGATCATCTGTATTGGCGCACTGGCGGGAATGTCGGTGAGCGATATGATCTTCCGGAAGGTACCGGAGGGAATGCTTGTGACCGCAGGTGTGGGCGCCCTGCTGTACCAGTGCATGTTCAGAACCGCCGATGGGTGGCTTGTTCTGGCAGGCGCGGGAGTGGGCGGATGCTTTTTGCTCTTGAGCAAAGTGACGAAAGAAGGAATTGGTTACGGCGACAGCTGGGGCATTCTTATACTAGGAATCTATTTGGGAGTGTGGAACTTGCTCGGTCTGCTGCTTGGCGCGTTTGCGCTTCTTCTCCCTGCCGGGATGATCCTTTTCATGACCGGCCGCTGTAAAAGAAGGACATCCCTTCCATTTTACCCCTTTCTCACAGGCGGTTATATTCTCGTACTATTGACAGGAGTTGGTTAATATGCTGAAAGAGAGGAGACTGAACGGAAGTATGACAGTAGAGATGTCGTTTATTATGCCGGTTATTCTGCTGCTCATCATGCAGTGCGTCACCGCGGCCTTCTATTTTCACGATAAAAATATCATATCGGGTGCGGCCTATGAGACTGCAGTGGTCGGAAGCACGAAGGCCCATGAGAAGGATGGGGCCAAAGAGGGAGAACTAAAGCGGCTGTTCCGGGAGAGAGTGAATGGAAAATGCATTCTGTTTGCGGGAGCAGAGGCAGATATCAGCATCACAGAAAATGCAGTTTCAGTCACTGCCGCTGCGTCCGGAAAAGGACGGAAGCTCTCCGTAGTAAAAAAAGCCCGGGTCACGGAGCCGGAAGCATATATCAGAGATATGAGGAGAATAAGGAAATAGAGATTATGGAACGAAAAATATCAATTGAGACAGAGGGCATATACAGGGAAGACTATCAGATAAGAATGCTGAGGGCAAACCCGGTCGCCGGATTTCTGAAAATACAGGGTCAGGGTGTCGACGGTAAAACGAGATATGATTATGAAGTAAGCGGAAAAATATCGATGAAGGCAATGTATGAGCGGGGGAAATTAAGCAGCAGGGACATTGAGCTGTTTCTGCATCAACTCATGGCGCTCATCAAGGAGACAGAAAAATATCTGCTGAATATTCATTGTATCCTGCTGGAGCCGGAATATATATTTTATGAGGAAGAGACATTTTATTTTTGCTATTATCCTCCGGAGGAACATGACATATGGGAGGCGCTGAAATTACTTGCCGACTATTTTGTAAAGCATGCAGATTATAAAGACAGGGCATGCGTCCAGATGGTATTCATGCTGCACAAAGGCGTCATGGAAGAAAACTACAGCCTTGAAAAGCTGGCGGAGCAGTGTATGGATGCGGCAGGAAAAAACACATTTGAGGAGTGGAAAAAAGAGAACATGAAGACAGAAGATACGCCGCCTGCCTATGACAGACAGGAGCATGACTGGATCGCGGAGCAGGAGATGGCCGGCACGATCATGGAAGAGACGGAAAATATGTGGACCCCGGTCAAACGCTTTCTGAACAGGCACAGAAAACCAAAATGGGGAGATTTTGACGGGCTGTACATAGAGGAGGAAGAATTATAAATAATACAGTAGTTACTATTTTAGAGAAGGTATGATATACTAGGACTGACATAAAAAAGGAAAAAAATAACTATATAAGGGAAATACTGTATTATGAAAAATATAAAGATGGAAGCGCCCTGTACAGCGGTAATAGCTGCGGTCAATGTGATCGTATTTTTCGTCCTTTCATTTGGAGGAATGACGGAAGACGCAGGGTATATGCTGTCACACGGTGCAATGTATGTACCGTATATAACAGAACGCGGCGAGTGGTACCGGTTGTTTACGAGCATGTTTCTGCACTTTGGTTTTCAGCATCTCATGAACAACATGGTCATATTCGTACTGCTTGGCTGGAATCTGGAAGTTGAGATAGGAAAAATAAAATATTTGATCATATATTTTGCAAGCGGACTGTGCGGCAACGTTGTGTCTATGGCCGGAGATATGCGGACAGGAGAGTATGTTGTGTCAGCGGGTGCGTCGGGAGCGATCTTCGGGGTGATCGGAGCGCTTCTTTATGTGGCGCTTCGCAACCGCGGCCGGATCGGCAATGTATCCGGCCGGGGAATACTGTTCATGGTGATCATCAGCCTCTATTATGGATTTACCAGCGGCGGAGTGGACAACCTTGCCCACATTGGAGGCCTTGTGTCGGGGTTTCTGCTAGGCGTTCTTCTCTATTGGAAGAGAAAGAGTAAAAACCGTCGGTCCGCCGGGAACAGATACGGCAGATAAAGTCCCTTTGTGTGCCGAGGCTATGCGCCGCCCGATGGCGAGTCCAAGCCCTGTCCCGCCTTGCTTGTAAGTGACAAACGGCTCAAAGATATGTTCCATATCTTCCTGTGGAATTCCGCAGCCATTGTCTCTGACGCTGATGCAGAGTTTTCCGGCTTCTGTAAAAGCGTGGAAGTAGATAGCACCGTCCGGATTCACGGCGTCCTTTGCATTTTGCAGGAGATTGAGGATGACTTCTCTGAGCTTTACGGCATCTCCACAGATGACAGGGAGATCCGGTTCCAGTTTTGAGGTGAATTCAATACTGCTCTCGGCCAGAGAGGCTGCAAAAGAGAGCACAACAGGTCTCAAAAAGGAGGAGCAGTCAATTTCTGATAGCGAAAGACTTTCTCCATTGTTGAAGGCCGAGAGTTCTTCTAGCAGAATGGTCATATACTCTACATCAGAACGCATGCTGTCCCAGTATTTGTATGTACTGACCTCGGGATGCTGTGCCTCAATAAGCTGCAGCGTACTGTACACGAGGGTCAGCGGATTGCGGATCTCATGACTGATGCTGCTGATGGTCATCTTCTGTGACTCAAGGAGCTTTTGTAACAGCTCTTTTTTCTCAGGACTTTCGTCCATGATCTGTTGTAATTTGTCGAAGTCTGTCGTTGTAAACATAGTAATTACCGCCCTTTCTGAACTAACAGTTTAGCATTGGCGGTGTAAATAATCAATCATAAAATTTAAAAAGGAAGTGTATCATTATGAGAGAAGAAAATTGTATTTTTTGTAAACTTGCAAATGGGGAGATACCGACGGCTACATTATACGAAGATGAAGATTTCAGGGTAATTCTTGACGCAAGTCCGGCAGCCAAAGGACATGCACTCATTATACCGAAGGAACATTATGCCGACCTCTATGAACTGGACGATGAGGTCGCTGCGAAAGTGCTTGTTCTCGCCAGGAAGATGATCAAAAAGCTCACAGACATTCTGGGCTGCGACGGTTATAATATCGTGCAGAACAACGGGGAAGCGGCAGGGCAGACAGTATTCCATTTCCACATGCACCTCATTCCGAGACATAAAAACGACCAGGTAGGGCTCGGATGGAAGATGGGTGAGCTAAAGGATGAAGATGTAGAGGACATACTGGCTAAGATAAACTAGAAGAAAAGAAGGATGAACAGGTGGAAATCGAGTTTATAGGCAGGGTAGCTTTTGATGCAATCTATGAAGAAAATGTAAAGATTGTATACAAGACAGCATTACGTTACACCGGGAATCATCACGCGGCCGAAGAGATAGCACAGAATGTGTTTGTGAAATTGTATACGGTTATGGAACACGTCAATCTGAGTGCGGTAAGGTCCTGGCTGATTGTGACGACGAGAAATATGTCTCTCAATTACAAAAGGGACGGAAAGCGTGAGATTCTGTCTGACGAAATGCATGAAGACTGGACGATGGAAAGTTCGGAAGACGAATTTGAGAAAAGGCTTCAGGAAAAAGAGTATAAAGAATTTGCAGATCATATCTTTGAAGAACTGTACCGGATAAACGAGCGATGGTACGAAGCAGTAACATTGACTTACTGTCTTGAAAAATCACAAAGGGAAGTAGCAGAAATAATGGGAGTTTCTGTGGAAGTGCTGCACAGTATGTTATACCGGGCAAAGAAATGGATTAGAAAGAACTATGAAGACCAGTTTGAACTTTTGAACAAAGCATAGAAACAGGTGCCGCAATGACACCTGTTTTCTGCATCCTGTTACACAAAGGAACAAATTATTTATTTACAACGGATTCAATCAAATCTATGATTGTATCGATGGAATTTTGCTGTGAGGATTTCTTCATAGCTTCTATGTAGGAATCCTTGCGCTCATATAATCGGTTGATCGAAGAAAGCAGAACGTCTTTGTCCAGTTCTTCCTCTTCCAGCACAGCGCTGAATCCCTGACGTTCAAAAGAGCGGGCATTCAGAATCTGGTCACCGCGGCTTGCGTTGGCGGAAAGCGGAATAAGAAGATTCGGTTTGTGAAGGGCCAGCAGTTCACATATGGCGTTTGCGCCTGCACGTGATATGACGATATCTGTGAGCGCAAACAAGTCCTTTAATTCTTCTTTAATGTACTCGAATTGTGCATAGCCCTCCAATCCCTTCAGGGATTCATCAATCTTGCCCCGTCCGCACAAGTGGACAACCTGATAGGAGTTCAATAATTCGGGAAGTATAGAACGCACGGCATCATTTACCGCAACAGAACCGAGGCTCCCTCCTATGATCAGTATTACGGGTTTATCTGACTTAAATCCAAGAAATTCACGCGCTTTGTATTTGTCCCCGGACAGTAATTCCTGACGGATAGGGGAACCGGTCAGAACAGCTTTCCCTGCGGGAAGATGCTCCAGCGTCTCAGGGAAATTGCAGCATACCTTTGTCGCGGAAGGAATGGACAGCTTGTTTGCAAGCCCGGGGGTCATATCTGATTCGTGGATGATCGTCGGCACCTTGCGCCGCTTTCCGGCCATGACAACGGGTACGGAGACAAACCCCCCCTTGGAGAAGATGACATCCGGCTTTAATATTTTGACGAGCCTTTTGGCCTCACCGAGCCCTTTGACTACACGGAAAGGGTCTGTAAAGTTCTGGACACTGAAATAACGGCGCAGCTTTCCGGAAGAGATTCCGTGGTAAGGAATACCGAATTGTTCGATCAGTTCCTTTTCAATGCCGTTGTAAGAACCAATGTAATGAATATCATATTGTAATTCTTTGAGACGCGGAAGAAGGGCGATATTCGGAGTGACGTGGCCCGCCGTACCGCCGCCGGTTAAGATGATACGTTTCATAGTGACCTCCCAATCTTGATATATACGTATACTATATCATATTGAACTTAATGTTCAATAAGTATAAATAATGCCAGCAGAAAGCATTTTGTTACCCTTATAATATACGTTTACAGGGGGATTGGTCAAGAGTAAGAGAAAAGGCAGGTAATAAAAAGAGGTAAATATATGAAAGATAAACTAGACAATACGGAACAGCTTATTCAAAAAGAGTTCCATAATGAGGCAGACAGCATAGAGAAAGATGTGGAGACAATCTGTGCGGATGAAGTCGTTACAGAAAAAATCACGGACGAGATCCGTTCAAACGTTGATAAAAATATAGATCAATATGAGAAGGAAAGAATATACTCTCTTCTGCCGGAAGAAGATAAAAAAGCGCTTGAGATCGGCCGAAGGATACAGCGGAAGAAACCGGGAAAGAGGAAAAAGATGTATCTGAGCCTGGCAGCAGCGCTTGTTTTGGCTATGGCGATAGGGGTGACAAGTCTGGGCGGGCCGGAGAGGGTTGTAAAATTGATAAAGCAGTCTGTGGGACAACGAGAAGTCAGAAAAACTAACCGGGGTTATGTAAAGGAATATAAAGAAGAAAATGAAGAGGAAGCATACCAAAAAGTCAAAGATGTATTTGGATGTGATATTGTAAAGATAATTCCATGTGTTAAAGGAATGAAATTTCAAAATAGTAAAATAGATGAAACATTACAAATTTCGGAACTATATTATAAATTAAATGGTGAGCTTATAAGTTATTATGTAAATGCATCTTATTCGGCGACATCTTGGGGAATAGATGTAGAAGATAAAGTATTAAATAATAGGACAGAGACAATTAATGGGTGTACTTTGGAAATTAAAGAGTATAGTACAGAAAAGACAGGGACGCAAAGATATTCAGTAGAGTTTGAGTATCAAGGGTTAGAATATTTTTTAATTGGAACTCTTAATGAGGAAGAATTGAAATTAATTTTACGAAATTTATATTTTTTTTAAAAATGTGCGTCAGTTTTTGTCGAGATATGTGTCTTTATATATGAGGGCAAAGGTAAGTATGGAGGTTGAGGATGAAAAAGAAGATAATATCAATGGGTTTTACTTTGATATTATTCCTGAGTTTGCTAGTTACTAATGTGACTGAAACAAAAGCATCGTCAGACATTCCAAAAGTTGATGGTTCCTATCTTACGTATAATGAAGAATCCATAGGTTATGCATTAAAAATAACTAGAGGTGAAGATCTTCTAAACGGATACTCTAAAATTGTACGATTAGGACCTGGTTGTATTTATGTAGGTGGTACAACCGTAGCTGCGCATACCGTGGCAAAAGTAAAGATAGCTGTTCTTGTTGAGAGAATCAAGGAAAATGGTGTTTCCTGGGAATATTACGAAAATTGGAGTAAAGAGAACTTTGATTCAGATCGCGTATCAGCTAACCGCCAGTTGAATGTAGATGGTGGATATTTTTACAGAGTGAGGTGTACACACTCAGCCAATAGTGATGTGAGCAGCTCATTTACAGATGGGATTTTCATCGAAGAACCGTAGATATTATCAACTGAAATCCGAAATCTCTAAAGTAACAAAGCAACATTTAATGCACCATCCGAAGGAACTGTAGTAAGCACCGCTTGCGGTGCAGGAGAAACTATTAACAATAATTTCGACCTTACATTGAGAAACCGTAGGCTCACGTAACGAGCTAAAGTCGTCGCGAGCGGTGCTTACTGCGGTTCCTTCGGATACCAGAAAGAACTTAAGGACTAATCAAGAGAGGATACAAGGCTCCCCAGCCCTGTATCCTTTCCCCGTTACAGAAGCAATATTGATATTATCTGTATTTAGCGCTGTGTTGCTGCTCTCAGGGCTTTTGCAAGCTGATCCGGGCAGGATGTGCCTTTGCCGCCGCAGTCGATGCCTTCCATGCGTGCGATCGCCTCGTCTACTTTCATTCCTGTTACGAGTCTGGCGATTCCCTGTGTGTTTCCGCTGCATCCTCCCACAAACTGAACATTTTTGATAATGTCATCCTCCACGTCCAGATGGATGAGCCGAGAGCAGACTCCGTGTGGTCTATATTCCATGATGTCTTCCTCCTAAAATTTTATTTAATATTGTTTAACTATATTTATTGAGCCATATCAGTTCAATAGTGTATAAATTCACATAACAAATTATAACAAAGATATATCAAAATTTCCACATGTATATTGCCGTACCTTGCAAAGCAGGCTGCCATCCACTATAATGATACGAAGCAGGCGCCGGACGGCGCACTTTTATACTATGATAGAATATATTCAGCCAGGAGGAGCGATATGATAGGAATTATAGGAGCCATGGAAGAAGAAGTGGCAGCCCTGAAAGAGGCCATGGAGATCGAGGAGACTGTGACAAGGGCATCCATGGAATTCTGCCGGGGTATCTTGTGCGGGAAAGAAGCGGTTGTAGTGCAGAGCGGGATCGGGAAAGTAAATGCGGCGGTGTGCGCGCAGATACTGGTCGACTGCTTTCATACAGATATGATCATCAATACCGGAGTGGCGGGCTCACTGGACGCCTCCATCGATATCGGGGACATGGTTATCTCTACAGATGCCCTGTACCACGATGTGGACGCGTCTTTCGTCGGAGATCCGGTTGGACAGGTGCCGAGGATGGACACGCTTGCGTTCCCGGCCGATGAAGAGCTGGTGCAAAAGGCAGTGGAGGCTAACCGGCAGGTGAATCCGGATATCCATACATTTACCGGGAGAATTGCGAGCGGGGATCAGTTTATCTCCTCCGGCGCCGTGAAGGATAAGATAAAGGAGAACTTCCGTCCGCTCTGTGTGGAGATGGAAGGAGCGGGCATTGCGCAGACCGCATACCTGAACAAAGTTTCGTATGTCATCATTCGAGCGATTTCTGATAAAGCTGACAACAGTGCGGCCATGGACTACCCTGCTTTTGAAGAGCTTGCAATCGCACACAGCATAAGGCTTGTAAAACAATTGGTGGAAAATATATAAGATGTGCCTCGGGAAGATCTGAACAGATTAGACAGATTTTACTCTGCCCGGAGGCAGAATATGTAGAATGGTTTTTGGTACCCTCCTTCGCGACTTCGGTTATAATCGAATCAAGAAGGAGGGCTTTTTTATGTTAGAATTTATATTGGACAAGTACATTTTATTTGTGCTTATGGGAGTTATGACAGTATTGGGGATCATCAGTAAACTGATTGTGAATGTTACGCTCAAGCGTATGGTGCATGCGGCGGGAAATATGAATAAAAGTACACATCCCCTCATGCGTCTTGTGCGCGCCAAGTTTGAACATGCATGTATGATCAGCGACACCGTAGAGAATGTCAATGTGTTTGTGGACAAGTACCTGTACGAATACAGGACGGCAGGCATGAAGCTCCACAGCTGGAGGCGCATGGAGAAGGCGGCCGCGGGAATGTGTCTGCTCATAGGGGCGGCGGGCGCGGCGCTTGAGTACGTGGTAAACGGAATGCAGGACATGGTGCTCAAAACAGGCGCGGCGGGCGCGGGTCTTGCGATACTCGTCTTTCTCTTCCATCTGACGACGGATGAGAATTACCGCCTGGAAGCCGTGAGAAATTACATGGTCGATTATCTGGAAAATGTATGTCTGCGCCGCTACGAAAAGACATATCAGAAAGAACTGAAGGTAATGGCGCCGGAATCACCGGCAGTGGAGTTCGGCGCGGTATCGGACAAGGCGATCGAAGCGGAAGAGAAAAAGGACGACCGGGGGACGCCGGAGCGGCCTATGCCGGCGCGGGAAGTGCCGTCTCCGTCCACAAAGCCGGAGATCACGCCGCCTGTAATGCCGGAACCGTATGAGGTGCCGGATGTGAAGGACCCGATCAAGGCAATAGTTGAAACTGCGGTCAAAGAGGAGATCAAGGAACCTGTACAGAAAAGGGAAGAGAAGAAGCCGGAGAAAAAGCCGGAGCCGATGGCCAAGGATATGCTCATCCGTCAGATCCTGGAAGAGTTTATGGCTTGATTAAACCTTCCTGATTTGCTAAAATGAATACGATATATACTTTAAGATAGAAGGGAAGGGTCACTATGGAAAATAAAGTAACATTTGACTATTCAAAAGCAAAGACATTTATCTGCGATCATGAACTGGAGTCCATGAAAAATATTGCAGAGCAGGCAAAAGCAGAGCTTCTTTCAAGAGAAGGAGCGGGGAATGATTTCCTTGGGTGGATTGACCTTCCTGTTGACTATGATAAAGAAGAATTCGCGCGGATCAAGAAAGCTGCAAAACGGATCCAGAGTGATTCGGAAGTATTGCTTGTGATCGGCATCGGAGGTTCTTATCTCGGCGCAAGAGCTGCGATAGAATTTCTCCGCCATAACTTTTATAACATGGTTTCTAAGGAGATCAGAAAGACGCCTGAAATATATTATGTAGGAAACAGCATCAGCAGTACATATCTGAAGCATCTGATCGACGTAATAGGAGAACGGGACTTTTCCGTAAATATCATCTCCAAATCGGGGACGACGACAGAGCCGGCGATCGCTTTCCGTATTTTTAAGGAAATGCTGGAGAAGAGATATGGAAAGGCTGAGGCCGGAAAGAGAATCTACGCCACGACGGACAAGGAAAGAGGCGCGCTCAAGAATCTTGCCGATGAGGAAGGCTATGATACCTTTGTCGTGCCGGACGATGTGGGCGGACGTTTCTCCGTACTCACGGCAGTAGGCCTTCTGCCTATCGCAGTGAGCGGAGCGGATATAGACAGGCTGATGGAAGGCGCCGCATCCGGCAGGGAGATGGCGCTGAACACTCCGTTTGAAGAAAATGACGCCATGCTTTATGCGGCAGTGCGCAATATTCTCCACCGCAAAGGCAAGGCGGTAGAGATCCTTGCAAATTATGAGCCAAGCCTCCACTATGTATCTGAGTGGTGGAAGCAGTTATACGGCGAGAGTGAAGGCAAGGACCAGAAGGGGATCTTCCCTGCGTCGGTGGACCTTACTACTGACCTGCACTCGATGGGACAGTTTATCCAGGACGGAAGCCGCGTCATGTATGAGACAGTTCTGAATGTGGAGAATTCCGCGGAAGAGATCATCCTCCACGAGGAACCGGTCGACCTGGACGGGCTGAATTATCTGGCAGGAAAAAGTGTTGATTTTGTCAACAAGAGTGCCATGAACGGCACGATACTTGCCCATACGGACGGCAATGTGCCGAATCTGATGGTCAACATACCGAAGCAGGATGAATATTCTCTCGGACAGCTGTTTTATTTCTTTGAATTTGCGTGCGGTGTGAGCGGCTACATCCTCGGCGTTAATCCGTTTAACCAGCCGGGGGTTGAAAGCTACAAGAAAAATATGTTCGCGCTTCTCGGAAAGCCGGGATTTGAAAAAGAAAGAGAAGAGCTGCTCAAGAGGTTATAATATCACCTTACGCGGACACAGGCAGTCCGGTAAGCGTACATGGAGAAGAAAGCAGCAGCGTTATATGAACACACTTTATGATAAATTAAATGAATATAGTGATTCTGATTTCTACGGATTTCACATGCCGGGGCATAAACGAAATACAAAACTGCTCAGAACAGATGTCCCATATCACATTGACATTACGGAGATCGAAGGCTTTGACGACCTCCACCACGCGGACGGTATTCTAAGAGCAGCCCAGGAAAGGGCGGCCTTCGTCTACCAGGCGGAGGAGACGCATTTTCTCGTCAATGGAAGTACGGTAGGGATCTTGAGCGCTGTTGCGGGCGTGACTAAAAAAGGAGACACGGTACTTGTGGCGAGAAACTGTCACAAGTCCGTGTATCATGCTATATATCTGAATGAGTTAGATCCTGTTTATTTGTATCCGGGATTCAGTACAGACACCTGTCTGAACACGGAAATATCTGCCGGAGATGTAAAGCGTGCGTTAGAAAGACATCCGCATATACGGGCGGTCATTATCGTCTCGCCCACCTATGACGGAGTTGTGTCGGATGTTGAGGCCATTGCGGCGGCGGCCCATGAAAAAGGGATTCCGCTGATCGTCGATGAGGCCCACGGGGCACACTTTGGATTCCATCCTTATTTTCCAGACAATTCCAACACAAAGGGAGCGGACATCGTGATACACAGTCTGCATAAAACACTGCCGTCGCTGACCCAGACAGCATTGCTGCATATGAACGGGAAGCTTGTAAAACGCCGGAAGGTGAGAGATTATCTGCATATGCTTCAGACGAGCAGCCCGTCTTATGTGCTGATGGCTAGTATAGATTCCTGCATTGATATGCTGGAAAATGGGGGCCGCGGGCTGTTTGAGCCGTATGTAAAGCTGCTAGAGCGCACGCGCACGGAGTTAAAGGGGCTTCACTGTCTGAAGCTGGCGGAGACGGCGCATTTTGACCGCTCCAAGATCGTCATATCGGCGAAAGATTCAGATATGACGGGACGAATGCTTTACAAAGCGCTTTTGGAGGATTATCATTTACAGATGGAGATGGCCGCGGGCACGTATGTGCTGGCCATGACGTCTGTGGCAGATACAGAGGACGGGATGGACCGCCTTGTCTGTGCACTGCGCGAAATCGACCGTGAAACAGGCAGGCGTATGAAGAAGAGACCGGACAAGGCCGTATCCGGACGACCGGGCATACCTTTTGGGGGGATCCTGCCGCGCCTTGAAGTAGTCTTTTGCAGTTTTGCGGCAGCGGCTCTGGCGGAAGGAACGGACATATCCGAAAAAGGGCATGCAAAGTTTGTTCCCCGGGAGGAAAGCGCAGGATGCATTTCTCTGGAATATGCGTATCTGTATCCGCCGGGAACTCCTTTGATCGTTCCGGGAGAAAAGGTATCGGAAGAGGCCGCACATATGTTACAATGGTACCAGGACATGGGATATTCTGTGGAAGGGCCGGCGCGGGAGCGGTATATAGAGGTCTGGATGCAGGAATAATATAACAGCAACTAATGTACGTTTTTAAGAAAAAATACTAGGGGAATACAAAATGGGAAGTTTTAAAGATGTGGTTGGCCACAAAAACATTATCGACTATATAAGAAGTGCGGTGCAGGAAGACAAGGTGTCGCACGCATATATACTGAACGGGGAAAAAGGAGCGGGGAAAAAGATGCTCGCAACTTTATTCGCGACAACGCTGCTCTGTGAGAAGGCAGGTCCTGATCCGTGCAATGAGTGCCATTCCTGCAGGCAGGCAGAAAGTGGGAACCACCCGGATATCATCAGAGTGACTCATGAGAAGCCAAATACGATCAGTGTGGATGACATCCGTGAACAGGTCAACGGCACGATCATGATAAAGCCTTATCAGGGGCCGTATAAGATATATATCATCCCGCAGGCGGATATGATGTCTGTTCAGGCGCAGAACGCGCTGCTTAAGACGATCGAGGAGCCGCCGGAGTACGCGGTCATTATGCTGCTGACAGAAAATGCGGATACGCTCCTTCCGACGATCGCCTCCCGGTGTGTCATGCTGAAGCTTCGGAATATCAAGGATACACTCATTAAAAAGTATCTGATGGAGACGATGGAAGTGCCGGATTATAAGGCAGACATGTGCACGGCATTTGCCCAGGGCAATATGGGACGGGCGATACTGCTTGCGAATTCGGAGTATTTTAACGAGATACGCGAGGAGGCGGTGCAGCTTCTGAAGTATATTCCGGAGATGGAGCTGAGCGAGATCGTGGATGCAGTAAAGCGCATTACGACTTATAAATTGGAGATCAACGACTACCTGGACATTATAATGGTATGGTTCAGGGACGTCTTGTTATATAAAGCGACGAAAGATATGGACAGGGTAGTGTTTAAGGACCAGATCAAATATATAAAAGAACAGGCGAGGAAGAGTTCGTATGAAGGGATCGAGCTGATTCTGGACAGCCTGGAAAAAGCCAAGACGAGACTAAAGGCAAATGTCAATTTTGAACTGGCGATGGAGCTTCTGTTCCTTACCATAAAGGAGAATTAGCGATATGACAAAAGTGATAGGAGTAAGATTCCGGCCTGCTGGAAAGATATATTTCTTTGCGCCGGGAAAGTTTAATATTAAGACGGACGACAAGGTCATTGTGGAGACTGCAAGAGGCGTGGAATTCGGTTCTGTCGTCACCGGGCCGAAGGAAGTTGCGGATGAGAGGATCACCCAGCCGCTGAAGTCCGTTATCCGTATTGCCACAAAGGAAGATGTGGAGAAAGAGGCAAGAAACAGGGAGAAGGAGAAGGAAGCCTTTGAGATCTGCCTGGAGAAGATACGCAAACACGGCCTTGAGATGAAGCTGATCGACGCGGAGTATACATTTGACAATAACAAGGTGCTGTTTTACTTTACCGCGGACGGGCGCATCGACTTCCGCCAGCTTGTAAAGGATCTGGCGAGCGTATTCCGCACAAGGATCGAGCTCAGACAGATCGGCGTGCGGGATGAGACGAAGATACGGGGAGGGATCGGCATATGTGGAAGACCGCTCTGCTGCAATACGTATCTGACGGAGTTTGCGCCGGTGTCCATCAAGATGGCCAAGGAGCAGAATCTGTCTCTGAACCCGACCAAGATATCGGGCGTGTGCGGCAGGCTGATGTGCTGTCTGACAAACGAAGAAGAAACGTACGAGGAGCTGAACAGCCGGCTTCCTTCCGTGGGCGATCATGTGACTACGCCGGAGGGGCTGCACGGGGACGTACAGTCGGTGAATGTCCTGCGCCAGCAGGTAAAGGTGATCGTAACGCTGGAAAACGATGAAAAAGAAATCCGCGAATATAAGTCGGCCGAATTGAAATTTAAGCCAAAGCGCCGGAAAAAGGACGTAAGGCTGACGAAAGAAGAGCTTGCGGAACTGAAAGCGCTGGAAGAGAAGAATGGGGTGTCAAAGTTAGATGATAACTGATCTGAAGCCGGGCGAACGGCTGGATGACCTGCAGATAAAAGGATATGAGATAATCCAGAAGCCGGGCACGTTCTGCTTTGGAATGGATGCGGTGCTTCTCTCTTCATTTGCCTCTGTCAGGGAAGGGGAAGCCGCGCTGGATCTCGGAACGGGTACGGGCATTCTGCCGATCCTTCTTGAGGCCAAGAACGAAGGTTCGCGCTATGCCGGGCTGGAAATACAGGAAGAAAGCGCGGATATGGCGCGCCGGAGTATTCTCCACAACGGGCTTGAAGATAAGATCGACATTGTGACAGGCGATATCAGGGAGGCAGCCGGTTTATTCGGGGCGGCCTCTTTTCACGTCATTACGACGAATCCTCCGTACATGATCGGAGACCACGGACTGAAAAACGACAAGGAGGCATTATATATCGCGCGGCATGAAGCGCTCGTAAGCCTGGAGGACATCCTGCGTGAAAGTGCGAAGATACTCCGGCCGAAAGGCAGGTTCTACATGGTGCACCGCCCATTCCGCCTGCCGGAGATATTTGCCAAGATGTGCAGTTTTAAAATAGAACCAAAGCGCATGAGGCTTGTGTATCCGTATGTGGACAAGGAGCCCAACATGGTGCTGATCGAAGGGCTGAAGGACGGCAGGCCGAGGATGCAGGCGGAGCCGCCGCTCATTGTATATGAAAAGAGCGGGGAGTACACAGAAGAACTGCGCAGTCTGTATGGAGTCTAGCATTGCTGCGCCATAAAGAGGAAAAGGAGGGGCTTATGTCCGGTACATTGTATTTGTGCGCCACGCCGATCGGGAATCTGGAGGATATGACATTCAGAGCTGTGCGTGTGTTAAAAGAAGCAGATCTGATCGCGGCGGAAGATACGCGCAACAGTATCAAGCTTTTGAATCATTTTGAGATCAAGACGCCGATGACGAGCTATCATGAATATAACAAGATAGAAAAGGGACAGAAGCTTGTGGAGATGCTCCGCAGGGGCAGCGATATCGCGCTTATCACAGATGCGGGGACTCCGGGCATCTCTGATCCGGGGGAGGAACTGGTGAAAATGTGCTACGAGGCAGATGTCACCGTTACTTCTGTGCCAGGAGCCGCCGCATGTATTACGGCGCTTACGCTGTCGGGGCTGTCCACGAGAAGATTTGCCTTCGAGGCATTTCTTCCCTCTGACAAAAAAGAGCGCAGAGAGATACTGGAGGAACTGGCGGGAGAGACGAGGACGGTCGTTCTCTATGAGGCGCCGCACCGTCTTGTCAGGACGCTGAAGGAGCTGGCTCAGACGATGGGCGACCGCCGGGCCGCCATCTGCAGGGAGCTTACAAAAAAGCACGAGACAGCATTTGTCACTACGCTGGAGGAGGCGCTCGCATATTATGAGGCGACGGAACCGAAGGGAGAATGTGTCATCGTCGTGGAAGGAAAGAGCCGGCAGGCCGTCAGGGAAGAGGCCAGAGCCCGGTGGGAAGAGCTGAGTGTGGAGGCTCATATGGAGCAGTATCTTGCGTCCGGAATGTCCAAAAAAGACGCCATGAAGCAGGTTGCCAGAGACCGCGGGATCGGAAAGAGAGATGTGTACCAGGCGCTGTTATAGCACATTTTTCCATGTGTTACAGTTCTTGTTCAACTTGTATAGAAAAATTTAAAAAGATTGTTCAACTTGGGCATGGTTCAGGTTGAACTTTTTTTATATACTTTGTTACAGAACGAAAAAGGTATCGTATGATACGAGAGGTTGATTAGGAGGAAGTAAAAAAATGGCAAGTTTATCATTAAAGCACATTAACAAAGTATATCCAAACGGATTTGAAGCAGTTAAAGATTTTAATCTTGAGATCGACGACAAGGAGTTCATCATATTTGTCGGACCGTCCGGATGCGGTAAGTCTACAACGCTTCGTATGATCGCGGGTCTGGAGGAGATTTCTTCCGGTGAGCTCAAAATTGGGGATAAAGTGGTAAATGACGTAGAGCCGAAGGACAGAGATATCGCTATGGTATTCCAGAACTACGCGCTCTATCCGCACATGACTGTTTATGACAATATGGCATTTGGCCTTAAGCTGAGAAAGACGCCGAAGGATGAGATCGACAAGATGGTGCGTGAGGCGGCAAGGATCCTTGATCTGGAGCAGCTTCTGGACCGTAAGCCAAAGGCTCTGTCAGGCGGTCAGAGACAGCGTGTTGCCATGGGCCGCGCCATTGTCCGTGACCCGAAGGTATTCCTTATGGATGAGCCTCTTTCCAACCTGGACGCAAAGCTGCGCGGCCAGATGCGTATTGAGATCTCCAAGCTGCACCAGAGACTTGGAACGACGATCATCTATGTAACACACGACCAGACAGAGGCTATGACACTCGGTACAAGGATCGTAGTTATGAATGCAGGTATCGTACAGCAGGTAGATACGCCGCAGACATTATATGATTATCCATGCAACCTGTTCGTGGCAGGATTTATCGGTTCTCCTCAGATGAACTTTATCGACGCCGTGTGCAAGGTGAACGGCGACAAGGTAGTGCTCCAGGCAGGACCTTCCGCGATCGAGCTTCCGCCTGCAAAAGCGAAGAAGCTTATCGACGGCGGTTACGACGGAAAGACTGTAGTGCTCGGTATCCGTCCGGAGGACGTGCACGATGAGCAGATGTTTATCGAGTCTTCCCCGAACACAGTGATAGAAGCGACGATCCGTGTATATGAGATGCTCGGCGCAGAAGTATATCTGTACTTTGATTATGAGGGCTCCAATATGACGGCAAGGGTTGATCCGAGAACGACAGCAAGAACAGGAGATACCGTGAAGTTTGCTCTCGATGCAGAGAAGATCCACGTATTTGATAAAGAGACAGAACTTACGATCACAAACTAATTTTCTTAGAGCGCAGAATGCCGGCCCGAAAGGACCGGCATTCTTTTTACGTGCGCTGCTTTTTCCAATACCGACGGACAAAAATGACGGCGGCCGCGCATGTGAGCAGCTCTGTGGCAGGAAAGGAAAGCCATACTCCTGTCATGCCAAACAGCCGGGACATCAGGATCACGAGCGGGAGAAGAAGGACGAGGCCCCGCATCATCGCAAGCGTAAAAGAAAGTCTTGCCTGTTCCACGCAGCTGAAGAATATGGCGGAGATGATATTTACACCGACAAACAAAAATGCAGTGAAGTATAGGAGGATGCCCTGTCCGGCCATAGCGGCCAGGGCCGTGTCTTTGTTCTGGTTGAACAGGCTTATGACAGGATTCCGAAGGAGGGCCAGCAGGCCGTAGATCATGACCGAAAAGCCCAAGGCAAGCGTGACGGCGTATGTGTACACTCTGCGTATGCTGTCCTGGCGGCCGGCGCCGTGTGCTTCACTGAGCAGCGGCTGGCTCCCCTGCGCGGTGCCCGTATAGATGGAGGTGACGACAAGAGACAGATTTGCGATTATGCCGTAGGCTGCCACGCCCAGATTGCCTTTCAGTGACAGAATGATAAAGTTAAAGGTGATCATCACGATACCGGACGCCGCCTCCGCGATAAAGGACGACAGGCCGAGTGAGAGCAGTCCGGCGCTGCTTCTCACAATATGCGCCGGCCGTTCAAACTGGAGTCCGCTTCGGGATGAGAGCAGGTGGAGGGAGAGAACGGCGAGGCTTATGACCGGGGCGAGGCTGGTGGCGATCACAGCGCCGAAGATTCCCATACCGAGCGGGAAGATAAAGACATAATCCAGTATGATATTGGAGAAACTGCCGGCCAGCATCGCTGCCATGGACAAGTTCGGGCTCCCGTCGTTTCTGACAAAACAGAGCACAACGTTATTCAGCATAAAGGCCGGCGCAAACAGCAGGATGATTTTCAGATAGATACGTGTCATCTCGAATACCGATCCGCCGGCGCCTAAAAGTGAGGTAAGCGCACGGTCTCCAAGGACTGCGGCCAATACGAAAGCAGAGGACAGGACGAGCGCTGTGATGACCGCTGTGGTGAAGGTCCGGCGCGCCGCCGCATTGCTGCCGGCCGCTTTCTGGATGGAGTATCTGGTGGCGCCTCCCATACCGGCCATGAGCCCTGTGCCGTGGATGAAGCTGTAGACCGGAATCGCCAGGTTCAGCGCGGTCAGGCCGTCGGGTCCCAGTCCGCGGGCGATAAACAAAGTGTCGGCCAGGATGTAGCAGGACAGGCCGACCATCCCCGTGACGTTGAAGAGTACATATTTTAAGAATGTTGAAAACAGTGAAGTGTCTGCTGAGCGTTTCATTTTAACCTCCAATAAAGAATGTGCCTTGGCACATTCTCGCGCCGGGCGCGGTCGCCTGCGACATATTACATCTTCGCGCGCGTGCGCCTCCCCCGGAGGGTTTTTATAACATAAGGAACGAAGTTTCCTATGCTATAAAAAAGCGCCGGGTATCATACCTTCTAAGACCTGACGGCATGAATTCCAAACGCTTCTCATACTTTACCCGGTGGCAAAGTCATAATCCATATGCAAAAGACGGCAGTATGGCGACTGTAGATACTGCTGTCATCTGAGGGTATCATACAGGAATTAAAGTGTGGTGTCAATGGTAAAATGTTAGACACTGTCAGTTTCGTATGGTAAAATGATAAATGGACATATCGTCCGACAGGAGGATGCGAATGTTATCGAATCAGGTATTGCATAAGACCGTCCAGGATATCCGGAGGATAACGGAGCTGGAAGGCTCTGTCTGGGACTTGCGCGGGACATGCCTTGTGATGACGAACGAGAAGCAGACAGCGCTTTATAAGAAGGTGTCAGAATTCATTAAAAACGCCGAGGAGACGGAAGAGTATATCGAGGACGGCGCAGGGCTGTTTCTTGTCAGTGGTGAGGAATCGCCGGAATATGTGCTGGCGCTTTGCGGGGACCAGGCTGATATTGCCACGGCGGGACGCCTTGGGGCCAGCCAGCTTGAGAATCTGATCTCTGCATACAGGGAAAGAATGGACAAGAACCGTTTTATCCAGAATCTGATCCTGGACAATCTGCTGCTGGTAGATGTCTATAATCAGGCGAAGAAGATGAAGATACCGGCAGAGCTGCGAAGAGCTGTCTTTCTTATTGAACCGAAGCATGAAGGTGAGAATCTTGTACTCGAGACGTTAAAGGGGCTGTACGCCACCGGCAGCAGAGACTTTGTGACGGCCGTGGATGAGGGACATATTATTCTTGTGAAGGCGCTGGAGAAGACAGAAGATTACAAAGATATGAACCAGACTGCAAAGGTTATCGCGGATACACTGAATATGGAGGCCATGGTCAGTGTCCGTGTGGCATACGGTACGATAATCGAGGAACTGAAGGATGTATCGAAGTCTTATAAAGAAGCCGCTATGGCGCTGGAAGTCGGCCGTGTATTCTATGCGGAAAAAAATATACTGGCGTACAGTGAGCTTGGGATAGGGCGGCTCATACACCAGCTTCCGGCATCGCTGTGTGAAATGTTTTTAAAAGAAGTGTTTGAAGGCGGAGGGGCCGGTGAATTTGACGAGGAAGAGCTGGCTACTGTCTATACATTTTTTGACAACAACCTGAACATTTCGGAGACGGCAAGGCAGTTATATGTGCACAGAAACACACTTGTGTACAGGCTGGAAAAGATCCAGAAGAAAACCGGGCTTGACGTGAGAGTGTTCGACGACGCGCTCACATTTAAGATAGCTATGATGGTTGCAAACCATATGAAATATATAAAAGAGTAGGAGGAACATAAAATGGTGAAATTATACGATAAAGGTGTTTATCTGCTGAATGGCACAAAGATCGTGGAGGACGCGGCGGAAGCGGCGGCCGGAACAGGGCAGGCCGTGTCTCAGGAAGAGGCCGCGAAGAATACGATGGCATACAGCATTCTGGAAGCGCACAACACTTCCGGCAATATGGATCGTCTGCAGATCAAGTTTGACAAACTGACGTCCCATGACATTACGTTTGTGGGTATTATCCAGACGGCGAGGGCTTCGGGGCTTGAACGGTTTCCGATCCCTTATGTGCTGACGAACTGCCACAACTCGCTCTGTGCGGTGGGCGGAACGATCAATGAGGATGACCATATGTTCGGCCTGACATGTGCAAAGAAATACGGCGGTGTGTATGTACCTCCTCATCAGGCAGTCATTCATCAGTATGCCCGTGAGATGCTTGCGGGTGGCAGCAGGATGATACTTGGCTCGGACAGCCATACAAGATACGGCGCACTCGGCACGATGGCCATGGGTGAAGGCGGGCCGGAACTCGTGAAGCAGCTGCTCGGGAAGACATACGATATCAAGATGCCGGGCGTCGTGGGCATCTATCTGGACGGCGAGCCGGCCAGGGGCGTGGGTCCTCAGGATGTGGCGCTTGCCATCATCGGGGCTACATTTGCCAATGGATATGTCAATAATAAAGTGATGGAATTTGTCGGACCTGGAGTAGGAAAGCTGAGCGCAGATTTCCGTATCGGCATAGATGTCATGACGACAGAGACAACGTGCCTGTCCTCCATATGGAAGACAGACGACAAGATCAAAGAGTTCTATGAGATCCACGGCAGAGCTGAGGACTACAGGGAACTGAACCCCGGCGCGGTCACATATTATGACGGCATGGTATACGTGAACCTGAGTGAGATCAAACCGATGATCGCGATGCCGTTCCACCCGTCTAATGTATATACGATAGATGAGGTGAACGCTAACCTGAAGGACGTGCTTCACGATGTGGAACAGAAAGCGCTCGTGAGCCTGGACGGCGCGGTCGACTATTCTCTCCAGGACAAGATCGTGGACGGAAAGCTGTATGTGGAGCAGGGGATCATCGCAGGATGCGCCGGCGGCGGTTTTGAAAATATCTGCGCGGCGGCGGACATTATACGTGGAAAATATATCGGAGCGGATGAATTTACGTTCAGCGTATATCCGGCAAGTACACCGATCTACATGGAGCTTGTCAAAAACGGCGCGGTCGCGGATCTTATGCAGGCGGGTACGATCGTAAAGACAGCCTTCTGCGGTCCGTGCTTCGGCGCGGGGGATACGCCGGCCAACAACGCGTTCTCCATCCGCCATTCAACGAGAAACTTCCCGAACAGAGAAGGCTCTAAGCTGCAGAACGGGCAGATATCATCCGTGGCGCTTATGGACGCGCGCTCCATCGCGGCCACTGCGGCGAACAAAGGCTTCCTCACATCAGCGGCAGATATTGATGTAGAATATAAAGGACAGAAGTACCATTTTGACAAAGAAATATATGCGAACAGAGTATTTGACAGTAAGGGGGAGGCAGACCCGTCTGTCGAGATCAAGTTCGGACCGAATATCAAGGACTGGCCTGAGATGCCCGCGCTGCCGGAGCACCTTGTACTAAAAGTAGTGTCGGAGATCCACGATCCGGTCACGACGACGGATGAGCTTATCCCGTCCGGCGAGACATCCTCTTACCGCTCCAATCCGCTCGGACTTGCAGAATTTGCGCTGTCCAGGAAGGATCCGGCTTATGTGGGCCGGGCGAAAGAAGTGCAGAAGGCGCAGAAAGCGATCGAAGCAGGCAAGTGCCCGCTCGAAGTGCTGGATGAGTTAAAGCCGGTGATGGGTGAAGTGCGCAAGATGTTCCCGGATGCAGGGGAAGGAAATATCGGTGTCGGAAGCACGATCTTCGCCGTGAAGCCGGGAGACGGTTCCGCGAGAGAACAGGCGGCGTCCTGCCAGAAAGTTCTGGGCGGATGGGCAAATATCGCCAATGAATATGCCACGAAGAGATACCGCTCCAATCTGATCAACTGGGGAATGCTCCCGTTCATCACAACGGAAGACCATCAGAACCTGAGCTTTAAGAACGGAGATTATATCTTTGTGCCGGACATCAAAAAGGCGATCGAAGATAAGACGGCGGAAATCAAAGCATATGTAGTCGGCAGCGGACTGAAAGAGATCACACTGAGCGTCGGTGATATGACGGATGCTGAGCGCGAGATCATCCTGAAAGGATGCCTTATAAATTACTACAAAGGATAAAAGGGGACACCCTGAATTTAATTGGGGACGGAGGTTTTTTAATTTTCCTCCGTCCCCAATTAATTGTCCCCATTTTATCCCAATAATTTTCCACAGTCGATGCAACAGTTTGGGCATTTTTTAACTCTTATTTATATCACACGTATTTGGAAAAGTTATTGTCATATCTCACGGGAGGGCAGGATATGAAATGTGATGCAAGCATGTTTGCGCAATTATATGAGACGGTCTACCAGGATCTGTACCGGTTTGCCCTGTGCCTGATGAAAAATGGGCATGATGCGGAAGACGCGGTCAGCGAGGCGGTAGTATCTGCCTATGAAAATATTGGAAAGCTCCGGAAGGCGGAGGCGTTCAAGAGCTGGATCTTTACGATCCTGGCCAATGTCTGCAGGAAAAGGCTGCGTAAGGAAGCGGAAAAGCAGAAGAACCAGCAGCCCTTTGATACATATTGGGAGGAGGCGCAGGAGCAGCCGGATTATGGTCTGGCCCTGGATGTGCGGCAGGCGTTTTTTGTGCTGGAAGAGGAAGAGCAGCTCGTGATAGGCCTGTCGGTATTCGGCGGGTATAACAGCGGTGAGATCGGCGCCATGCTGAAGCTGAACGCCAGCACGGTGCGATCCAAAAGGAAACGGGCGCTGGAAAAGATGGAGTGTGTGCTTAGATAACGTGATAAGAGTGAAAGGGGCATCGATATGGATAAAAGGGAACAGGATATTCTGACACAGTTAGATGAGAAGACGAAGAACATCGAGGTGTCGGACAGCTTACGTCCTGATGCGGTGAAAAAGACACTGGAAGAAAACAGCCGGAAAGCCGGAAAATGGCGTCTGAGCCGGGCTGCCTGCCTGGCGGCCGCCTGTCTTGTTCTGGCGGCCGGGGTATCCGCGGCTGTACTGCGGTACGGCGGAGGCGGAGACCGTGTACAGACAGGGAAAACATCTCCGGCGGCCAGCGGCGGGAAGATAGCTTCGGCCAAGGATTATGACCAGGTCTATTCTTATATAGAAAACTATAATAAGCAGATGGATCGTGAAGAAGCTGAGTTCAAAATAGAGGAGAGCAGCGAGATATCATCGGAAGATGCCTCCTTCCAGTCTGCCCGCAATGCCGGCGCAGAAGCAGACAAGGCAGACGCAGGCACAAGGGAGGCCGAATACTCGTCCACAAATGTACGGCAGGAAGGCGTGGATGAGGCGGATACGGCCAAGACGGACGGCAAATACCTCTATGTACTGAAAGACAGCCGCCAGGAAGTGGCCATAGTGGAAGCAAAAGAAGGCAGTCTTAAAGAGTATGGAAATATACAGGCAGAAGAAGGGACGAGAATAGAGGAATTCTATCTCAACCCGGAGAAAAAGAAGCTGGTCATGGTCTGCAGCAGCACAGGGGATAGCGGAGACAGTCTGCTGCGGGATATGAATTACAATGGGGCGGCAGAAGCCGTAACGTATGATGTGTCAAATCCGTCCAAACCCGTTGAGACCGGCAGAATAAAGCAGAGCGGAACTTACAGTTCATCCAGAATGTCAGGAGACTATGTATATCTGTTCAGCACATACTATGCCGGGGCCGGCATTGCCCGGGATGATGAGAAGTCCTTTGTACCTCTTGTGAACGGCAGGCCGCTGGCAAGCGACGCGATATATCTTCCGCAGACAGATATGGCCAATATGTATGAGGTCGTCACGTCGCTTGACATAGAGGACCCGGACACGATCACGGACAGCAAAGCAATCTTTTCCAAAGGCGGAGAGATATATGTGAGCAATGAGAACATCTATTATTATGAAAATGAGTGGGAGGGATCCGGCAGAACAAATACAACGGTACGCAGAATTGCATATAAGGACGGAAGGCTAAAGGCAGAGGCGCAGGGCACATTCGACGGTTATCTGAATGACTCCTTCTCCATAGATGAGTACAAAGGATACCTGAGAGTGGCGGTAACGGCGGGAGATACCAACGCGGTCTACATTCTGGACGACAAGCTGAAGATCACTGGTTCCATAGAAGGCCTGGCGAAAGACGAACGCATATATTCTGCAAGATTTATGGGAGATACAGGGTACTTTGTGACATTCCGGGAGACAGACCCTCTGTATTCTGTAGATCTGTCCGATCCTGAAAAGCCGGAGATAAAAGGGGCGCTGAAAATACCCGGTTTCTCAGATTATCTGCACTTTTACGGAGAAAACCTGCTCATAGGGATCGGCATGGACGTGGATGAGAAGACCTCCGTCACCGGAGGTGTGAAGCTTACGATGTTTGACATATCCGATATGACGGATGTGAAAGAGAAAGACACGTATGTGCTGGATAATGTATACGGTACGGATGTATCTTACGATCACAGGGCGGCATTGATCGACGCCGGGAAAAATATGATCGGTTTTCCGGGATACGAGGCAGGGGGGCAGAAATATTTTCTGTTCAGCTACGACAGCCGGGAGGGATTTAAATGTCTCTTGGATGAAGAGATAAACGGCAGCGGGATGATGGCCGCACGGGGGATCTATATAGGAGATGTTCTGTATATTGTCCAGGGCAATGTGGTAGAGTCATACAGCCTGGGGGATTACAGTAAAATTGATGATATCATCCTTTAGCGCGGTTTTGTACAGACCTGTCAGAATGTTTAAAAAGACAGAATATTTAGTTAAATATATACAATTATAAATTAATAAAATAAAAAGTTAAAAATAGTATTGACAAATAAAAAGACCGATGATATTATATAGTCAATCCAAAGGAAATCCAAAAAAGAATCTTGACGAGAAAGAGGTTCCTGAAAAATGGAGACACATATTATGAACGATATATGCCAGCCATTTTTCAAAGGATTATAAAAAATTATATTTCATATGTAGGTGAGATATAAATTTGGAAATAAAAGTGAAGGAGGCTTAATCCATTGGACAATGTAATATCAGAATCTAAAGCTCAATATGTTAGTGGTATGGCAAATATCAATTCCCGTAGAATAAGCCTTAACAATAGAGAATAAACCGGTAGATAAAATAATGAAAAGAGAAATCGGAGAAGAAGAATAAACCGGATTGGCAAGATTCATATTTGCAGACATATTGAAAGAATATACCACAGATAGTTCAAAGAGATTAGACGATGTGTGAAGAAACATCAGCTAATATATCTGAATTTATATAGTGGGAGCTATATAAGCAGTGGTTATAGAAGAAATAACTTAATACGGCTGTAGACAAAATGATAAGGGTAGTGGCTATGGTCGGAACGGCTATAGGTATAATAACCGGGTTGACTGACTTATATAGAGAAAAAAGAGGGATATAAATAATGATATGAAGATTATAATTTTATAGTCTGAAGCTTTGAGTTATAATTTGAATATGAAAAGGAGACAGGCTTAGGGAATAGAATCAAGAATGATCCTCCGATAAAGAAGAATAAATATGATAAAACTTAATATAAAACAGCCATCATAATTGGAAAAAATATGGTGGCTGTTTTTTTACACTTTTATATAAATGCCATAAAATCATGAGATTATGGTAACAATTTCCACTTCTTAGATTTGTAATGTTTTGTAACAAAGTTTTAATATTTTTTATGCTTATATTTTGACATTGATATAGGCTTATGATAAACTTATATCAGTGAAATTATGGAGTAGTATAGGATAACCATACAACTGTTAAGAAACATTGGAGAGGAATAGTATAAAAAATATTATTGAGGTGAGAACTTTGGATAAATACGAATATCGTGTAAAAACCGAGCAGATGCTCGAATATATGGAGAAAAAGCAATATAAAAAAGCGATGGAAATAGCGGATACCGTGGACTGGAGAAGGGTGAAAAATGCATCCATGCTCAACACGGTAAGTGAAATATACGAATCAAACGGAGAATTTCAAAAGAGCAGGGACATTTTGTTTGTCGCCTACGACAGGTCTCCGGGCAGCAGGAAGATCGTGTACCGTCTCGGGACACTGGCGCTTAAGATCAACGATATAGAAGAGGCGTCGGACTGTTATGAAGAGTTCGTAAAGCTGGCCCCAAAGGATCCGAACCAGTACATATTAAAATACAAGATACTGAAAGCACAGAAGGCGTCATATGAAGAACAGATCACAGCGCTTGAAGATTTTAAAAAGTCTGAGTACGTTGAGAAATGGGCTTATGAGCTTGCGCTTTTATACCATGAAGCGGGAATGACGGCAGAATGTCTTGAAGAGTGCGATGATCTCATACTTTGGTTCAGCGAGGGCAAGTATGTATACCAGGCCATGGAGCTCAAGATGAAATACAAGCCGCTCACACCGCTGCAGCAGGAAAAGTATGACAGCCGTCCGGGCGCTGCAAAGAAGCCGCAGATCAAAAAAGCAGCCGCAGAAGTTCCGGTGAGAAAGAGCCGGCCTTTGACTGCAGAACCGGAGGAACAAGAGGAAGAACCTGTAGAGCAGGCGTACAGTTCTCCGGAGAAGATAGAACCGGTGATGACCAAGCAGCCGGGCGCGGAGACCTCTGTGATGGATGAGGTGCTGAAAGCGGTAGAGGCTGAGGTGGATGTTCCGACAGACGAGACAAGAAAGATGCCGGTAGAAGAACTGGAGGAGCTGGAAGCGCTCCAGCAGAAGCAGCAGAAGTCTCCGATAACTAAAGTAGTCAAAGGAGCGACGCTGCAGGAAGCGCTGGCAAACGGCGTGAAAGTAGCCAGCGGTATCGATATAGAAGAAAAAGCGATGGCCGAGAAGACGGAAGAACTGCGGATCACAGGCCAGATGCGTATAGAAGAGATCCTTCAGGAATGGGAAGCAAAGCAGAAGGACCACGCCGAGGCGATCGAAAAACAGAAGCAGGAAGATGTAGAACGGATCGGTAAAGAAAGAGAAGAAGCCAGAAAACGCAGAGAGGCAGAGCGCCGTGAAGTAGAGAAAAAAGCAGCCGAAGCCGAGGCGGCGAGAAAGGCGGCAGAGGAAGAAGCAGCGAGGAAGGCAGCCGAAGAAGAGGCGGCCCGGAAGGCGGCGGAAGAGGAAGCGGCCAGAAAAGCAGCCGAAGAAGAAGCAGCGAGAAAAGCAGCCGAGGAGGAAGCCTTCCGTAAGGCGGAAGAAGAAGCTGCCAGAAGAATGGCAGAGGAAGAGGCAAGAAAAGCAGCGGAGGCCGAAGCAGCGAGAAAGGCGGCAGAGGAAGAAGCAGCCCGGAAGGCGGCAGAGAAGGAAGCGGCGAGAAAGGCGGCCAGAAAAGCTGAGGAGGAAGCAGCCCGGAAGGCGGCAGAGGAAGAGGCAGCGAGAAAAGCGGACGAAGAGAAAGCGAAGAAGACAGTTCCAAGCATGACGGAGGATATCCGCCAGCTTATGGAAGAGTTGGAACACGGAGTTGCCGAGCCGGAGCCGGTGGAAGAACCGGATTATTTTGAGGAAGAAGACGATGAACCGTTAGAAAATATGGGAAATCTTGTGGAAGACCTTCAGATGGAAGATGATTCTGAGGAAGACGATGACTACGAAGACGACTTCGGGAGCGCATTCGATGAGGACGATTTTGACGAGGATTTCGGAGACGAAGATTCCGATGACAGCTATGAAGAAGATTTCGGTGGAGACGACTTTGACGAAGGCGGTTTTAATGAAGAAGATTTCGACGAAGAAGACTTCGAGGAAGAGGACTTTGACGAAGAAGATTTCGACGAAGAAGACTTTGAGGAAGATGATTTCGAGAGCGGAGACGGCTTTGAAGAGGATGACTTTGAAAGCGAAGATGATTTCTTCGATGACGACGCGGCGGAGGCCGATGAACCTGAGGAGGAGGAACTCGTGATCGAGGAGCCTTCCGAGGAGGAGATTCAGAAGCGGATCAAGAAGTCCAAAGGCGGCGGAGTTCCGTTTGACACAGGGTTTGTAGTCACAGGGCGTTATGACCTGAGCGCAACGAGCGAGATTGGCCTTAAGGCCGGTCTGACGGAGGAGCAGAAGAAACTATTTTCATACTTTGTACCTGTCAGAGGAATGAGCGAGCAGATCGTGGAAGTGCTCGACAATGACAGAAGGGCGCAGCGGGAAGGCACATCCAAGACCGGAAACCTGCTTGTGATCGGCCGGAAAGGTTCAGGTAAGACTGTCCTGGCGGTAGATATCGTAAAAGCGATCCAGAAGCAGAGGAACTTAAAGCAGGGGAAAGTCGCCATTGTCACCGGCGAATCGCTGAATAAAAAAGAACTGTCCAATATTATACAGAAGCTGCGCGGCGGAGCGATCATCATAGAGAAGGCCGGAAAGCTGAATTCAAGGACTGTCAAGGAACTTGACTATCTGATGGAGAAGAAGACAGGTGAGCTTCTGTTTGTGCTGGAAGACCAGAGAAAGCCGCTTGAGAGGATTCTGACGGCGAATCCGGATTTCAGGAAGAAGTTTACCTCCAGGCTGGAGCTTCCGGTATTTATCAATGATGAACTTGTAACATTCGGTCAGACGTATGCCAAAGAAAACGGTTATAAGCTTGACGAGATGGGAATCCTGGCGCTGTACAGCAGAATCGACGTTATGCAGAGAGAGGACCATGCAGTTACAGTTGCAGAAGTGAAGGATATCATGGATGAGGCCATTTCGCATTCCCAGAAGGCTAATGTGAAGCATCTTGCCAGAAGGGTGTTCGGAAAGAGCACGGACGATTCCGACAGAATCATTTTGAAAGAAGAAGATTTCAGGATCTGACAACAGAAAAAGAAAGGGTTTTGACAGGGCAACATTTGTCAAAACCCTTTCTTTTTATGCCTGTCTAAAGTATAATGAACTTATATTAAGACAGGATTGTGAGGGGTGGCAGTATGGCAGGAAAAAGAAAGAAATCATATGAGATCGGGGAACTTGACCACTATCTTTTCGGACAGGGAAACCATTATGAGATCTATAAAAAGCTTGGGGCGCACAAAGTGTGCAGCGGGAAAAAGACCGGTGTGTATTTTGCCGTATGGGCGCCGCACGCCAAGTCGGTCACCGTTGTCGGGGAATTCAATGACTGGGATATGGAGGCGAACCCGATGGAGAGGGGCGAACCTCTCGGTATCTATACATGTTTTATACCGGGCGCGCAGGAAGGCGAGATGTATAAGTTCTGTATAGAGACTTATTCCGGCCAGTATATCTTTAAGGCGGATCCGTATGCCAATTATGCGGAGCTGAGGCCCGGAACAGCATCGAGAGTGGCAGATCTAAGCGATATAGCGTGGACGGATGAACTTTGGCTTAAGAACCGCGCCGAATGGGACCACAGGAAAGAGCCGATGTCCATCTATGAGGTTCATATCGGCTCGTGGAAACGCCATCTGGGACGTGAAGATGAAGGGTTCTATACTTACCGTGAATTTGCAAAGGAAATCACGAAATATGTGAAAGATATGGGCTATACCCACGTTGAGCTGATGGGGATCGCGGAACATCCGTTTGACGGTTCGTGGGGATATCAGGTGACCGGGTATTTTGCTCCTACGTCCCGTTATGGGACACCGAAGGATTTTGCGTGGATGATAAACTATCTGCACAAAAATAAAGTGGGCGTTATTCTTGACTGGGTGCCGGCACATTTCCCGAGAGATGCCCACGGACTGGCTGATTTCGACGGGACGCCGACTTACGAATATGCTGATCCGAAAAAGGGGGAGCATCCTGACTGGGGAACGAAGATATTTGATTATGGGAAAAATGAAGTGCGCAACTTTCTCATTTCAAATGCGCTGTTCTGGATCGAGCAGTATCATGTGGATGGTCTGCGCGTAGATGCCGTAGCTTCCATGCTTTACCTCGATTATGGAAAGCAGGACGGCCAGTGGACAGCCAATAAATACGGCGGCAACAAGAACCTTGAGGCTATTGATTTTTTCAAACATCTGAATTCAGTTGTACTGGGCAGAAATCCCGGGGCGCTGATGATCGCGGAAGAGTCTACGGCATGGCCAAAGGTCACGGGAGATGTGGAAGAGGACGGACTTGGCTTCAGCCTGAAATGGAATATGGGCTGGATGCATGATTTTACGGAATATATGAAGCTTGATCCGCTCTACAGGAAGGGCGCCCACAACCAGATGACGTTTGCCATGAGCTATGCGTACAGTGAGAACTATATCCTTGTTCTCTCCCACGACGAAGTGGTGCATCTTAAGTGCTCCATGATCAACAAGATGCCCGGGCTCGGTGCAGATAAGTATGCGAATCTAAAGGCAGGCTATGCCTTTATGATGGGGCATGCGGGCAAGAAGCTGCTGTTCATGGGCCAGGAGTTTGCCCAGCTGCGTGAGTGGAGCGAAGAGAGAGAACTGGACTGGTATCTTCTGGCGGAAGAGGAACACAGGCAGATGCAGAACTGGGTCAGGGATCTGCTTCATCTGTACAAACGCAACAAGGCAATGTACGAAATGGACAGTTCGTGGGAAGGCTTTGAGTGGGTAAATGCAGACGATGCGCAGAGAAGCATCTTCAGCTTCATAAGACATTCCAAAGACTGCAGGAAGAATCTATTGTTTGTGTGCAATTTTACGCCGGTGGAACGGGAAGATTACCGGGTCGGCGTGCCGAAGAGAAAGCAGTATAAACTTGTGCTCAACAGTGACGAAAGCAAATACGGCGGAAGCGGGGAGGAGAGGCCTCTCGTATATAAATCCGTCAAGTCTGAGTGCGACGGCAGACCGTATTCTTTTGCATACAGACTGCCCGCGTACGGTGTTGCCGTATTTGAATTTTAAGTACAATGCCGTTCTTCCCGCATAAGCTGTAGTGCAGAGAAGATTTCCAGATTCAGCAGGGAGGTGCTGAAATGAAAAGATTGAGATGTCTGCCGGTCCTGCTCCTTATCACCGCGCTGGTTTTGACGGCCTGCAGCGGGAGTCCGCCTGACGAGAAGAGTCTGCAGGAGATCAAAGATAAGGTGGAGGGAAACGAACAGGAAGATGAAACCGCGGGGCAGGAGGAAGAGCCGGATGGCGAAAGTGAAGATGCAGACTCTTCCGGCGCTGATGAAACTGCGGACGGGGCGGAAACAGAGGAGGAACCGGTGCAGGAACCTGAGATACCGGAAAAGATAACATGTCCGACGTGCAAAGGTGCCGGACAGAATTTCTGCACAATATGTGAGGGAAAAGGAAAGGTGGAGGGTACGCAGTTCGTGCCGGGATATAAGTGTACGTACTGTAAAGGAACAGGGTATTCTTCCTGCTGGACGTGCGGAGGCACGGGGCAGGCAGACAATCCTGAGTACAGCGCGCAGACGGGAACACAGGACGGGCAGGCCGGATCTGCCGGTGGTTCCGGAAATCGTGTGTCACCGGATTTCAGTTATGACAGAAGTCCCTCTGTATGCACGAAGTGTAAAGGAGCGGGCACTGTGATGTGCACAAGCTGTAAAGGCGTGGGTAAGAAGTATACGACGAAGTCTTCTGCCAACTATGGCTCAGGCTCATCCTCGTACACAGAGACGACAACGTGCAGGCTGTGCGGCGGCTCAGGCTCAGCTGTCTGTACATTGTGCGGGGGAACCGGAGAACATTAGAAGAGTATAAAAGAAGAATGAAACATTTAAGTCCTCTGTCCGGTGCAGGCTGAACAGAGGACTTTTTCTGTTCGTATGTAATCTTAATAAATTTGTTAGAAATATAAAGATAAAAACTTAAATTTTCCTGTTATGGTTAGAACACAGCAGGAATGAAGCGGAGGAAAACGATGGAACAGTATACGGTATTAGTGGTGGACGATGACAAAGAGATCGTCAGGTCACTCGGCAAACTTCTGGAGCTGGAAGGCTACAAGGTACTCAAGGCCTTTAATGGCATGGAGGCCCTGGATATGCTTGTGACGGATAAAGTGCATCTTATTATACTGGATGTGATGATGCCGGAGCTGAACGGCCTGTCGGCGCTTATGAAGATCCGGGAGAAAAATAATATACCGGTCATTATGCTTTCGGCAAAAACAGAAGAGAGTGACAAGGTGATCGGCCTTTCAATGGGGGCGGATGATTATGTGACAAAGCCGTACAACACGGCGGAGCTGATGGCAAGGGTGAAATCTCAGCTCAGGCGGTATTTTGCGCTCGGAGCCGCCGCCTGGGCAGATTCCAATGCAGTGCTGCGGACAGGGGGGCTTGTGCTGGACA
Source organism: [Clostridium] hylemonae DSM 15053 (assembly GCF_008281175.1). Classification (NCBI taxonomy): domain Bacteria; kingdom Bacillati; phylum Bacillota; class Clostridia; order Lachnospirales; family Lachnospiraceae; genus Lachnoclostridium; species [Clostridium] hylemonae. The sequence goes on along the minus strand of NZ_CP036524.1, from coordinate 3,721,154 downwards.
AAAACACAAAGCAGGTGACGGTCGACGGTGAACCGGCACAGCTTACAGCCACAGAATACAAAATACTGGAACTTCTGATGGAGCATCCGGGATATGTATTTCCGGCGGAGCAGATATACAGCAGAGTCTGGCAGGAGGATGTGTATGCCGGTGAGAAAACCGTCATGGTACATATACGTAGAATACGGGAGAAGATAGAGATCACTCCCAAAAATCCAAAATACTTAAAGGTGGTGTGGGGAATTGGCTACAAAATTGAAAAATATGACTAACAGGGGCCGGGCAGCGCTTATCCTGTATGTGGCGGCGGCAGCCGGCGCGGCGGTATGTTCCGGTGTATATGTGACATCCAGATGGTTTGGGGGATGGAATTCTAACCAGCGGTTTAAGCTGACCTACTTTCTTTTAATAGCGCTCTTTATAATAGCGATCTGTCTGTTCTTTCATTTTTATCCGGCGAAGGAATGGAAGGATATGAAAAGATGGAGGATAGACACAGTCGGTACGGAAGTGCTGACGGCCGCGCTCCTGCTCGATCTGTGGGTCTGGTTCATGGGAGTTCATTCTTCTGTGGTCGGAGGTCATCTGTTCTACAGTATATGGATCGGTACGAGAGTTAAGATTATTGTGAGCAGCGTCTGCTTTTATTTTCCGGTAACGCTTATCGGAGCGGGCTGTATCGTGCTGATAGCAAGGAAAATACTTCAGGGAAGACTTAAAAAAACATCGGTCATCTATAATGTTGTACAGAGCAGAAGAGCTGCCCTGGACTTTGAGAAGGCGATACGGCTGAACAGCAGGGTATGCCTGATCATTGCAACGATATGTCTGGCGGGAACGGCCGGCGCTGTCTGGAACAGCGGGCTGCATTGGGGAGATATGCTTGGAGTGGTCGTCATTACTGTACTGGCGGTTGTCTCTTACATTTGCTATATCAAAAGCTTTAGAAATAATAAAGTGTACAAAGATACTGCATCATTGCTGAGGCAGATAAACGCGATGGCGGACGGAGAATTAAACGCGCCTGCCATAGAGGACGAGGAATCTTTACTGTATGAAGGTTCCCGCAAACTGAGCAGTATCAGCGCAAATTTAAAGCGGATCATGGAGAAGCAGATGCAGTCGGAGCGGATGAAAATTGATCTGATCACGAATGTGTCTCATGATCTGAAGACACCGCTGACATCCATGATAGGCTATATCGATCTGTTAAAAAAGGAAAGGTTAAGCGATGAGGCGAGAGATTATGTCGATGTGCTGGCTCTGAAGCAGGAGCAGCTCAAGAATATGATCCAGGATATCTTTGACCTGTCCAAATCTACGAGCGGGGAAGTGAATCTGGAACTGGAAGAACTGGACATGAAGAAGCTTCTGGAGCAGACACTGGGAGATATGGAGGACGCGGTTGCCAAAAGCGGTATGGTCATCCGTGAGAAAGTGGACGGTGCAGACCTCAATATAGTAGGAGACGGCAAAAAGCTTTACCGTGTACTGCAGAACATCATAAGTAATGCGCTCAAGTATTCTCTGAAGGGGACGAGGATATATATAGAAGCCGGAAGGGAAGACAGCCAGATATATGTGTCGGTGAAAAACACCGCTTCTTATGAGATGGACTTCTCTCCCGAGGAGATCATGGAGCGGTTCAGCCGGGGGGATAAATCCCGTAATACGGAAGGACATGGTCTTGGCCTGGCGATCGCAGAGAGCTTTACAAAAAACATGGGAGGAACTATGACCGTAGAGATCGACGGGGACCAGTTCAAGGTAAGAGTGGCGTTCGAGAGTCTGTAAACATAGAAGGGCCAGTAAAAATATAAGGGACAGCGTGATTCAAATAAATCACACGGTCCCTTTATTCATTTCTAATAGGTCCATCCAGTCTTATTCATTTTTTCGATCGCGTCTGCAACGAGTCCTACGAGAATATCCAGCATCTGTTCTCCTTTTTCCATGGATGCTTTGGTCGGGTCTCCCGTTGCTCCGGTCTCTGTCAGTTCTTTGATATCCCAGATAACTCCTGTTGTCTCATTGATCTCTATTACCTTCTCAGGAACCTGGCTTTTCGCGTATTCAAGATTTACAAGTTCCGGGCGTACAGCCATCATGATGGATGTCTCTCCCTCACCGCCATGGCCCAGACCATTCCATACTTCAAAACGTTCGCCCATGATCGGTCCTACTTTTGTCCACCAGTCCGGCAGATACAGGAATTTTGCATCTCTGTGGCGGTCTTTTACATTGTGTGCGGCGATTTCCAAAGCCGGAATGTTCCCGTCATGTCCGTTCAAAATGTAAATATGTTTGATTCCATTGTTGATCAGACTTTCAAAGATATCCTCTGCAATGGCGATCTCCGTCTCATAGCGGAGTGTCACAGACATGGGATACTGATTATAGTGGATCGATGTTCCGAAAGGTACGCATGGAACGACAACAACATTATCCATTTTTTCGGCCACTCTTTTTGCCACCTCGGTAGGAACGAAATAATCCGGTCCCAGACAGCAGTGCCAGCCGTGGCTTTCACAGGAGCCAAAGCAGGTGATCGCCGTTACATCCTCAGCATGTTCCAGTAATTCTTTTACCTCCAATGCGCTGAATTCATTTAAAAATACCTTTTTCATAATGTACTCCTTTCCATATATGTATTTTACACATTGTTTGTTTCCAATGTTTCTATTAACTTATTATCTTCCTTTTTATCCGGCAGGAAACGATAGATAATATAATAAACAACGAGTGAAACTAACATTGCGAACAGACCGGCCGGCAGATTGTACGGCAGTGTCGTTACGTACTGGAAGATATAACCGAGCGCCGCGCCGATCGCAAAGGAAATAATTCCCGCCCAACGCCATTTCGGCTGTTTGTGCAGAAGACGATGGTCATATTTCTTATGTCCGACAAGATAATAGTCTGCCAAAATCGGTGCGCACAGCGGGGGCGCCATAGCTCCCAGAACATTGATGAAATTTGCAAAGAATATTTGATAGAAGCCGATGGCTCCTAAAACTGTACCAAGAATACCGCAAATTGTTACGAGAACTTTTCTGTTAGCCTTAATGCCCACTGCATCTAAAATCGGTCCTGTATACAAAGAGTTACAGTAAAGCTCACTGTTATCTGTCGTCCACAATGACGTTGTCCACGCAAATACTCCGACAAAGGCGAATATGACATTTAACCCCATCATCCATGCAACATAATTATACTGTCCAACACTCACACTTCCAATGTACCCCACGATATTCAGCAGAGGATTCGTAAATATAAAACAGGAAGCGGCACAGATCCAGACAGCCTTTACATTCTTGTTGAACCGGAACATATCGACACCCATGACCGCGCCTGCGATCCAGCTTCCGACTACTGCTGTGATACCTGTTCCTAGGCCGAGTCCTCCCAGGTCGTTTGCACGATTGATAAAACTGTGAAAACCGCCGCCGTCTCTCATCATTCCAACGCCTACTACGATGGCGACTATAAGAATAATAGGACATGCAAACTTTGCAACTTTTTCAATGGCACTGATTCCTTTTACTGCACTGTATGTAAATACAAGTCCCCATAGGATAACCGCGATCAGCACTTCCAGCGTAATGTCCGGAACAGCCTCATATCCCCATGAGGCAGGACTGAATACGATCACACCGGAAGGATTTCCGATCAGGCCGCCCCATATATCGGCTACCATGCCTACAATACTGGAAAACCATCCAAATGTCATAACCGCCATCATCGCCATCGGAATGATAAATCCTTTGCTGCCGTAAGAATATCTGGAGATCAGCGCCAGATTTAGCCCGGTCTTCTGTGCTGCTACACCAAGCAGAGACGTCATCACAAACAGCGCGCCCATGCCAAGAATAATTGCCAGGATCGCATCGCCTGGATTCAGCCCGGGAGCCCCTCCATAACCTGCAAGTGTACCGCCGACGAAGAGGCCGGTCGCAACATAACCAAATCCGACCCATACCATGATCTGGCTGTAAGTAGAACGCCGTTTTGTTATAGGGACGGCATCCAGCATAAATTCCTCATCAACCGTATCCTGCTGCACTATCTTCTTTTCTTGTTCCTGCATAAAAACCCTCCTTACATTCTCTCTTGTGAAATTTTTAGATACAAGCTGTTTTATTATGTTCCAGTGATATTTCACCGGCATAATCTGTATTAAATATGTCCCATACTTCGCTGCTGTCCTCTGTCTGGCCCAGGGCCCACATCAGTTTTGTCACGATAGCTTCTGTGGTCATATCTCTCCCTGGTATTACACCGCAGTCCAAAAGTTTTCTTCCTACTTCATACAGAGAAAAATCACTTTTTTCATACAGACATTGACTCCTGGCAACAATGGAAACTCCGTGATCGATGAGCTTTTTAAGCTTCGGGATCAGATTCCTTCTCTCAAAATGGGTGCCGCCTGCGCCAAATGCTTCGATCACGATTCCCCGGTATCCCATATTCAGCAGACACTCAAAAATATCTGGATTTGTTCCCGGAATCAATTTCAGCAGAAAAACATTCGGACATAAATTTTCTTTCAGGCAGAACGGCTTTTCTTCTGTATGTACCACTTTATAATTATCATAAAGATGAACTCCGTCTGCGTACACTTCCCCGAGATAATTCGCGGAAATGCTTTCAAATGCATTGAAACCTAAAGTACGGACCTTTGTGGCTCTGCAGCCATTGATGATCTTATCGTCAAAAGCAACCATCACTTTAGGGATCCCGGCTTCCACAGCGGCAAATGCTGTCTGCAGATTTCTCCTTGCGTCTGTGAACATCTGCTCAATGGGAATCTGAGCGCCGGTGAGGACGACAGGCTTCTTCAGATTCTGCAGCATATAACTTAACGCCGATGCGGTATACGCCATAGTATCTGTTCCATGTGTGATGATCACTCCATCGAAGTCTGAAAGCGCCTGTGTGACTATTCCTGCAATATACTGCCACTCCTCCGGCTGAATATTTGAACTGTCCAGATTCAGGATATCTCTGCTTTCTATCAGAAAATTTTTCTTCATCTCAGGAATCATATCCAGGAAATCGCCGCAATTTATATCGGGAGCCAGGCCTTGTCTGCCTCTGCGCGCTGCAATGGTACCGCCCGTCGCCAGCAGCAATACTTTTTTCATCTAAATAATCCTCCTTTCGCAAGCATAAAATAACAGGCTGAGACTATGGCAGAAAATCTAAAATGTTTTTCCTTCCTGAAAATATAACCGGTATCCTACACCGCCCAGCTCTTTTTCAATAGACTGCTTTGCCCGTTCTACATCCCTCATGCAGAGAGCATCTGTCAGTTCCAGGTGCTCTGCCATAAGAATTTTGGCCTCTGATACCCGCCAGTCCTTAACTAATACTCTCCTTAATTTATTCAGTATGTTTTCCAAAGATGATATGAGATATTGGTTACGGGAGAGATATGCGACTGACATATGAAACTGCATATTTGTTTCACTATATTCCTGGTAAGTGCCGCCTTCAATTCTGCTGATCTGCTCTTTTGTATGCTCCTTTAAATGCTTCAGTTCCTCATCCGTGGCATAATGGATGGCCATTTCGGCAGAAGCCTTTTCTAATATTTCTCTGAATTGAAAAAGACTTTGAAGTTCTGTGACGGATATCCCTTTGACCAGGTATCCCTTGTTAGGTATCTTTTCGAGCAGTCCTTCCATGCATAAACAATTCAGCGCCTCTCTCGAGGGTGTTTTGCTCACCCCATACTTCTTTGAAATTTCCGCTTCTGTGATCATATCATTTTCATCGTAATTCCAGTTGACGATCTCATTTCTGAGTTCCTGCAGCACTTTCTCCGTCATGGATATTCGTTTCCCCACCCGTACATTCCTCCTTGACCTGCTTATTATATTCCTGTGAAATCTCAAAAAGATATCAGTAATATATCACTGGTATTTCTTTTATTTTAACTCCTGTGCTTTCTTTTGTCAATATTCTAAATTAAGACAAATTTTTGGAGAGTTGTAAATATAAAAGGATGACGTTACTGTCTGCCGGCAGCGTCATCCTTTTTGTCTTATATTATTTTGACTGCATTTTCTTAATAACCTTCAGCCTTGTGAATTCTTCCCGTTCTTTTTCTTCCAGCGCATTCGTTATCGTATATACGAGGTTGCTGTACATCGGGATGGTAATATTCTTCAGCGCGTTGGCCCGTTTCTGTGTCTTCTTGATATTCGTAGCCAGACGGTAAGCCGCGTTTTCCACCATGGACAGCTTGATCGTCAGTTCTTTTACGTCGCGGAAGGCCTCGCGCACAATATCAATGGACTCATATGTGGTGCTGAACGAGTACGTCAGGTCGTTCTGTTTTGCGTCGTATTTTACATAGGGGATCTCGGTGCCCATGATGCTCCGTGTCTGGATACGGATCGAGTCCTCTATGGGAACGGTGAAGGCAAGCTGCTGCACCATGCTGATGCCGTGCTCTATATTGGCCCGCTGGAGGCAGGCGTATGCCCGTGTGAAGGTAGAGTCGATCTCTTCCTGTATTTCCTTGGCTTCATCGATGAGGCCCATAAGCTCTTTGAGAAGAATATTCCGTTTTTTGTCCATCAGGTCGTATCCCTGATGGGCGAGCGCCAGAGAGTTCTTGGCGAGCATCAGATTACCTTTGGTCGGAAATTCCCGCGGATCCATATAATTCCCCCCTTACTCTGCCTCGCCCGGATAGTATTTGTCTATGATCTTCGTGTCGATCCGGTCAAGTTCTTCCTTTGGAAGAAGCGCCAGAAGCTTCCAGCCGAGATCGAGTGTCTCTATCATGGAACGGTTCTCGGTCGGTCCCTGGCCGATATAGTGGTGCTCAAATTCTTCACCGAATTTCAGATACTGTTTATCGATCGGTGAGAGTTCATCTTCCCCGATCACGGATGCCAGGTTTCTCGCCTCGCCCACTTTGGCATAGGCTGAGAAGAGCTGGTTGGCCAGGTCCTGATGGTCTTCCCGGGTGTATCCGGCTCCTATGCCGTCCTTCATCAGACGGGACAGCGACGGGAGGATGCTGATGGGCGGGTAGATCGCCTGCCCGTGCAGGCTCCGGTCGAGTACGACCTGGCCCTCGGTGATGTATCCGGTGAGGTCAGGGATCGGATGCGTGATATCATCATTCGGCATGGTCAGTATCGGAAGCTGTGTCACGGAGCCGTTTGCTCCCTCTATGATGCCGGCACGCTCGTATATGGTGGCCAGCTCGCTGTACAGGTATCCGGGATATCCTTTACGGGAAGGAATCTCTCCTTTTGACGAGGATACTTCACGCATGGCCTCTGCAAAGGACGTCATATCTGTCAGGATGACGAGAATGTGCATGTTCTGTTCAAAGGCAAGATATTCTGCAACCGTCAGCGCCACCTTCGGCGTGATAAGACGTTCCACGACCGGATCGTTTGCAAGGTTGAGGAACATACATACATGGTCGGCAACGCCGCTTTCTTCAAATGTTTTCTGGAAGAATTCGGCTACATCGTGTTTGACGCCCATGGCGCCGAACACAACAGCGAACTGTTCGTCTGAATTATCTCCGAGAGATGCCTGCTTTACGATCTGGGCGGCCAGCTGGTCATGGGGCAGGCCGTTGCCTGAAAATATCGGAAGCTTCTGCCCCCGGATAAGAGTAGTCAGACCGTCGATCGCCGAGATCCCGGTCCGGATATAGTTGCGGGGATATTCCCGGCGCACCGGGTTTAACGGCAGGCCGTTGACATCCCTCATGTCATCGGACACGATGGGGCCAAGTCCGTCTATAGGCTGACCGATACCGTTAAAGGTCCGTCCGAGCATATCAGGAGATACGGCGATCTCCATCGGATGCCCTGTCAGCTTCGTGTGTGTATTCTGCAGAGACATGTTTTCCGTGCCTTCAAACACCTGAATGACTGCCCGGTCTTCATAGAGCTCTACGATACGTCCCATTTTTCTTGTACTGCTGTCAATGACAAACTCCACGATCTCATCAAAGAAGGCATCCTGAATGCCTTCCAGGACGACGAGAGGGCCGTTGATGCTGCTCAGACCAAGATATTCAATTCCCATTGTGAACCCCCTCCTTTATGCGTTCTTTTCCAGAACTCTGTTATAGAAATTATCGATGTCTACCTTATACATGTCGAGCAGCTGCAGGTTATTGTTCGGCACATCGTATTTGATGGCAATGACTTTCTCGAATATATTCTCTGCTTTCAGCACGGACATGGGCATGCCCATCGCGACTAGTTTCCGGCACGTCTTATACAGATAGAGAATGACGTCCATCATCTTGAACTGCTTCTCCATGGACACACAGGTGTCGTCTTTGTGAAATGCATTCTGCTGCAGAAAGCCAAGCCGGATGACTTTGGCGATTTCCAGAATGAGCTTCTGGTCATCGGGGAGCACATCACCGCCGATGAGCTTTACGATCTCCATGAGACTGCTTTCCTGGTTCAGAAGGGCCATCATCCGGTTGCGGTAGTCCACAAACTTGGGTGAGACGTGGTCTGAGTACCAGCCGCTCAGGTCGTTCAGGTATTCACTGTAGCTTGTGAGCCAGTGAATGGCCGGGAAGTGCCGTGAGTAGGCAAGCGACTTGTCAAGTCCCCAGAAACAGCGGACAAAACGCTTTGTATTCTGTGTCACAGGCTCGGAGAAATCACCGCCCTGAGGCGAGACGGCCCCGATGATGGAGACAGAACCTACGCTGCCGTTCAGCGTCTGCATCATACCGGCCCGCTCGTAAAAAGCGGACAGCCGGGAAGCCAGATATGCCGGGAAGCCAGATATGCCGGGAAACCTTCCTCGGCAGGCATCTCCTCGAGACGGCCGGAGAGTTCTCTTAAAGCCTCCGCCCAGCGGGAGGTCGAGTCTGCCATTATGGCGACGTCATAGCCCATGTCACGGTAATACTCCGCCAGAGTCAGCCCTGTGTAGATCGAGGCTTCACGCGCCGCCACGGGCATATTGGACGTGTTGGCGATCAGTGTCGTTCTGTCCATGAGCGGATTTCCGGATTTTGGGTCGACCAGTTCACCAAATTCTTCCAGTACCTGGGTCATCTCGTTGCCGCGCTCGCCGCAGCCGATATATATGATGATGTCGGCATCAGACCATTTTGCGATCTGGTGCTGGGTCATCGTCTTTCCTGTGCCGAAGCCCCCGGGTATGGCGGCGGTCCCGCCCTTAGCGATCGGGAACATCGTATCCAGTATACGCTGTCCCGTTATGAGGGGAACGCTGGCCGGATAGCGGTGGTGCACCGGCCGCGGGACACGGATGGGCCAGTACTGCGTCATGGACAGGTCTTTTTGTGTCCCGTCGGGAAGTTCCAGTGTAAGGAGCGTATCGCTGATCGTATAGCTTCCGTCAGGTACAACAGAAATGACCTTGCCGGACACGTCCGGGGGAACCATACATTTATGCTTGATCGCACGTGTCTCGGGAACTTCTGCGATGACAGTGCCTCCCTGAACGATATCCCCTTCTGCGACCGTGATATGAGTATCCCACAGTTTGTCGGTATCGAGCGCATTGACGCTCACACCGCGCGTAACAAACGCGCCGCCGGTGTCTGCGATACGCTCAAGAGGGCGTTCAATGCCGTCAAATATATTGTCCAGAATGCCCGGCGCAAGAGTGACAGATACGGCGGAACCTGTAGCTTCTACACATTCGCCCGGCTTCAGGCCGGATGTCTCTTCATATACCTGAATGGTAGTCACGTCTTTGTCGAGGGCTATGACCTCGCCGACCAGTTTCTGATCTCCTACGTGCACCATCTCTGACATTTTAAAATCTGTTTTTCCCTTCAGATAGATGACGGGACCGTTGATGCCGTAGATCGTTCCAGTATTACTCAATTCCCGCACCTCCCTTGAATGAGAATTTGTGGTATTCATTGTCTATGGCTCCCTTAAACGCATGATCAATGAGTATATTGCGCCCGGGAATGACGGCGCGTATGCCGCCGATAAAGTCTTCTTTGCTGACGGTCAGAGTCATTCCTGTATGCTCTTCAAGGTATGCTGCTTTATCCGCGTCAGTCGGGTTGATATAGAGCGTCATCGTTTCGCCGTTTGCGAATTTGGCGGCGCTCTCGATATATGCGATAAGAAGCCGTTTGTAATCATCAGTTTTCATGAAGTCGTATATCAGTGTCTGGACTTCGTCGAAAAGCTGGTTTTTAAGCTCTTTCTGTGTCTGGCTCAGCTCTCGTTTCAATTCCAGCTGAGCTTTGGAAGCGGCCATATTCAGCTGCTGCCTTGCATTGGTAGCCTCTGCCTTAAGCCTTGTCTCGGACTGCCGGACAGCTTCTGAACGGTGCTGCTCAAAGACGCTTAGAAGCGCCTCTTCATGCTGCTTTATAATTGCATTACCCTGCGCCCTGGCCTCTTCCATGGCAGCAGACTGTAAATGTGATATTTTTTCTTCTAACGTCACGCGGGTCACCTTCTTTTTATAATTTCAAGCCAATTGCTTCATTTACATAAGATGTGATAAAATCTTTTTTACGTCCGGTTCCGTGTCTGTCAGGAATCTCTATGAGCAGCGGCATTGTACGCTCCAGCTTGATCTCATCGATCAGATCCGGGAACTCCCGGCCGAACTTTTCGGTCAGCAGGATGATGCCGACAGTCTTGTCGTTCATGGCGTTTTCGATGGCTTCTCTAAGCTCGTTCCTTTCGTGCACGACGACTCCGTCCACGCCGGCAAGCCGCATTCCTGTCAGGGTATCGATATTATCACTGATCAAATACATCTTCATCTTACAGTTTACCTAAGATCATGAAGGAGATGATGAGCCCGTACAGGCAGACACCTTCCGCAAGACCTACGAAGATGAGTGACTTTCCGAGTGCACTTGAATCTTCGCTGATCGCGCCGAGCGCGGCGCTTGCCGCACTTGCTACGGCGATACCGCCGCCCACACATGACAAACCGGTTGATAGTGCGGCGGCAAGGTAACCGAACCCTGTGGCGTTAGAAGAGGCAGCGGCAGCGGTATCTGCGGCGACAGCTGTATTGCCGCCGAACATCATGATCGATGCGATGACAAATGTGCCAAAATAGAAGAAGGCGTTGGTACCGACTGCTCTTTTATAGCGTTTTTTGTTCTTTTCCCCGATCAGGTAGTAACCGAAAGGAATGATAATGCTGAGCACCAGTGCTGCGACTAATAATAATTTTACTGTTAATGACATGATTTTCTCCTCCTTGGATATGGATTAATTTTTATCTTGTTTTTTATGATTATTGAACGGTTTAAACTCGCGGCCGCTGCCTTTATAAAAACGGCTGAACATTTCATAATATTCGAGACGGAGCACCTGGATACCTACGATCAGTCCTTCCAGAGCGCATACGACCAGGTTGCCGATCACGACGACGACCCAGTTTGGAGAGCCTTCCTGCGCGCCCGAGAGCATCAGCACAACTTCCATGATAGCGGCATGGCTCACCGCAAATGCCCCGATACGGACGAAAGAAAGCGTGTTGGAGAAATAGCTCAAAAGCGTCTCAAATAATTCAAAGAATCCCTGTACGAGGAACATTCCTTTGCCTGTCTCCAGCTTCTTGTGGTTGCGCTCCGCCAGGTTGGTGAGCGGTTCTTTAAATACGAATACGAGAACAGGTATTCCGAGGAATATGACCATCAGTATATTTCCGGGAACCTGATGTCCCGTCATAAAAAGTACAATTGTGAACACGATAAATCCGTAAAAAACAAGTCCCGCGATACCGTTCGTGGAAAACCAGATATTTTCCGTATCATGTGCCCGGATGGCATTGATTATATGAAATATCATGGAGAGGATATTCAGTCCCATACCAAAGGCGATCGCCACGATAAATACGGTGTTGAGCTGTCCGATGAACGGAAGGTTCGTCATGGCTTCCATCGGCCGAAGCCAGTGGGCCTGTATAATGTCCTCAAAACCGAATACACTGCCGAACATAAATCCGAAGAAAGCCGAGAAAAGGCCCGCGACGGATATGATACCGGCAAGGTTCATATTTTTCAGTTTGTAGAGAAGTCCGCCTATCACGAACAGGCTCAATCCCTGTCCGACATCTCCGAACATGGCGCCGAAGATGAACGTATAGGTCAGCGCCACGAATACGGTAGGATCCATCTCGTTGGAGGAGGGAAGGCCGTACATGCGGATAAACATCTCAAAAGGCTTGAAGAATTTGGGATTCTTAAGCTTTGTGGGAGGTTCGCCGAAGAATTTCTCGCGGTCTTCTTCCACAACGACGAACACCTTGTCGTCATTTTCTGATTCCTTCAGAAAGGCCGCCACATCATCTTCACCCATCCACCCGCAGAGAATGTAGTAATCTTCCTTGTTGTCATCTACGCGGGCGGCCATTTTGCGGACGTCAAAATTGTTGGACAGTTCCTCCAGACGCTTGCGGGCTCCGAGCAGTTTGCCTGCCTTATCGTCGAGCAGTTCCTGGATATTTTTGTCTATTTCGTCAATGCGCTCATCCAGATCGGAAATGTCCTGCTCCAGGCTCTCATATGCCACGGCGGGAGAGCCGATATATTCGTCCGATATGGTGATGCGTTCAAAGTGCAGGGAGTTGAATACGGAATCCACCTTGCTGGCCTCTGTATTTGCAACAAAGTAACAGCCGTACACGAAATTCTCATCCCGCGTGCCTTCCAGAAAAATGGCGTTGAGATCCTCAAACAGGTATTTTTCCAGCTTCCGGTAATAATCGATCCCGATCCGCCCAAAACGAAGCTGCATATACCGATAATGGAGAACCTTGTGCAAGTCGAAATCAAGGGGCCGGAACGGTTCTAATACATGCAGCTTTTCCAGCAGTTCATCTTTATTTTTTTTGAGCAGCTCTTTTTTCTCCTGCAGCTCAAGATAGTCATGGTTTACCTCACGGATCAAGGCGATGATCTCATCTGTGGACAACGCCGTATCGGCAGGAGTCCCTGCCGCCGAAAGCTTTGAAGTAAATTCTTCTGCTTTGGCGAGTGGTTCTTTGTAAGGGTTCATCTCCACAAACGGCAGGAGATTGTCGGTCGTCTTAAGTTCTGTGACTGCATTCTCAAGCTGCATCTCATATTTTGAAAGGTAGACATCACAGACGCGGTCAATGTCGGTCCGCGGTCCGCTGATGCTCAAAAACTTCATCTTTACAATCATTGAATTACACCTCCCAGGTATCCTAACGTCTCTCTTGATGATAGGCCGTAGCGGATGCATTCAAGGGCAGTCGTCAGTTTATATATCTCTTCTTCCTTCAGGAACAGATATGTGGTGATAGTCGCAATCGAATACGGATTGCCGCGCCGGTCCGACAGATACAGATGCATGAGGCATTCCTTATACAGCTGTTCCATCGTCTTGCTGTTGTCGATATGATATTTCCTGGCATAATAAGTGCCTTCCAGCAGATGCTCAAATTCTTCCAGGGTAGGTGCCTCCACCAGCGCTTTGAACTCATCGATACGAAGGCGGTAGTGATTCGGGATCGTCAGCGAATATATGTCGGGCGGAAGCATGTGGTAATACTTTTTCGCACGGTATATCCACTGTATGTTGAGCAGATCCATGTTAGTACCGCAGTCTCTTGTATATATCTCCAGTTCCTTTTTGTTTGTCAGTATCTGTTTTCGTTTTTTCCATACAGTAGAAAAGTAGTACAGTTCCAGTGCCAGATCATAGTCAAACAAAGTGGCGGCGTTTGAATCCCGCAGCTTCCGAAGCGGCGCGTAGTACTCTGTTGACTGCAGATTATCCACGAGCTCGCCGATGCTGCGCGACGTGATGAGCTTTTCGATGGAGATCTGTGAATATTTATCAAAAAATTCTTTCTTATAATCCAGGTCAAATGGTTTATCGTAGTGGTTAAATACGATCCGGAAACAGTAATTGATCAGATCCACTTCGTACCTTTTCAGATAAAGCTTCAGGAACTTCTTCTGTTCCAGCCCTGCAAAACGAAAGATTCTCGTATAGTCATCATAGAGGGACTGATAGAGAATCTTCTCCACGTGCCGCCGGTGGTACAGAGATACATCCATCTGGTTCATCAAATCTGCGTAGGCGGGCTTTTCTTTCAGATAAGAAATAATCTCCGGAACGCTCCTGAGAGAGGCGATATTCTCAAAATCCTGTCTTGTGAGGAGCTTTGCCTGCATGGCCCGTACTTTTGTTACAATTCCGCTGTATGCCATAAGATTGCCCATGTTCTACACCTCAGTTATACGTTTTAGGATTTCCTGTGCATACGCAGTATGGTTTTCCTTATATTCTTTCTCTAAAGCTTCGATGGTCGACCTGTTTTTCTGTCTCTGTGTCTCCAGTATCCGGTCGACTTTCTCGGAAGCCTCGGCGCGGATGCGCTCCAGCTTCTTCTGTGTATCGGCTTCCAGGTCTTCATCAAACTTGTCGCGCCGGGCCTGTATCTGCTGTTCGATCTCAAATTTCTGAGCTTCTGCATGGTCTACGATTGCTTCAGCAGTCGTCTCAATGTCTGATAATTTCTCCACAATAGAGTCCATACTACGCCTCCGTTTCTGCTTACTTCTAATAAGTATAATTTGTATTATATGTTAATAATACACTTATTTTTCTAAATTTCCATAGTAAAAGTAAACAAATTGAAAAATTAACGGTAATTGACATTTTTAAAAGAAATGGATAGACTGGATAAGAGCAAAAAATGAGGAGGCAGTCATATGCGATTGAGAAATATACCCCGGGCGGAAAGTGTGCTGAAAGCGTGCAGAGAGGTCATGAAAGAACCTGCTCTTTACAGGGGATGCTGGGACAAGGTGTTTGGGAATGAAAATCCTGTATTTATAGAGATCGGAATGGGGAAGGGGCAGTTTCTGCTGACGATGGCAGAACAGAATCCGGACGTTAATTTTATCGGGATCGAGCGTTACTCGAGTGTTCTTCTGCGGGCTGTGGAGAAATATATGGAGCGGGAGACGCAGGCGCCTGCCAACATCCGGTTTATCTGTATGGACGCAGCGGACATTGCAGATGTATTTGCAAAGGGGGAGGTGTCCGGGATCTATCTGAACTTCTCGGATCCGTGGCCGAAGGCGAGACATGCCAGAAGGAGGCTGACATCAAAGGAATATCTGTCCAGATATGATAAGATACTGGCTTGTGACGGTGTGGTGGAGTTTAAAACGGACAACAGGGGACTGTTTGAATTTTCCCTGGAGGAGATCAGGGAGTCGGATGTGTGGGAGATAAAAGAGCGCACCTTTGACCTGCACGGCGATGAGGCCATGAACCGCGGAAATGTCATGACGGAATATGAAGAGAAGTTCTCGGCAGCAGGGAATCCTATCTGCAAGTTGCGGGCTGTCAGGAAAGCATAAGGCGGCAGCTGCATATAATATAAAGAAGAATAATGGTCAGGATGTGAGCATGTGGGACGCGGAAAGAAAGGATGGAAGCATAAATTGTGTGAAATCACTTATCGCAAAAGGAACCTGAATGAAAAACTTGCCTGTATTAAAAAATCACTGGATGAGGTATGCAGAATATTGAATCCCAAGTGCTGACATAAAGATGGCTTAAGAAAGGTTGAAACTTATGCTACATTTAACAGCAAAGAATTTTGATTCGGAAGTGATGCACGAAAGTCTTCCGGTGGTTGTAATGTTTTATGCGGTCTGGTGCGGTAAATGCGCCATGATGAAACCAATTGCGGAAGAGGCAGAGAAGAAATATAAAAATAGAAAAAAAATAAAGTTCTGCGAGGTTGAGATAGAAGAGTCTGAACTTTTGGCGGCAGAGTATGACACGGAGATCGTGCCGACGTTCATCTGTTTTAAGAACGGCAGGATAGTGGGGACGATGCGGGGAATTATCGATGAGGAGGTATTCCACGAGAGAATACAGAAAATATTCAGAAATAGTTAAGGGGCTGTTTCTTTGCAAATGTCCGGGAATGTGTTATATTATGTGGGAGCTTAGTTATTATTAAGATGTAAATAATTGATGAAAAGGGGGTATGGTGGTTACACCAGACTATTATGAAAAAATTTAAAAAAATTATACCGGTCATGATGGCGGCGGTGCTGACCTTTGTCAGTGTGCCGTTTACAGCAAAGGCGGACAGTTCCAAGGTCGTAACGCTCGGAGCGAATCTGACAGAGGAGCAAAAGAAAGCCATGTATGACTATTTTGGCACTTCTGCGGATAAAGTCGACACGATCGAGGTTACAAATGCAGATGAGAGAAAGTATATGGAAGGGATCGCGACAGAGGCGCAGATCGGTACGAGGACATACAGCTGTTCTTATGTGGAGCCGACAGGCAGCGGCGGGATCCAGGTGAAGGTTGCCAACCTTACCTTTGTGACGAGTTCCATGATCGCAAGTACACTTCTTACCTCAGGGGTGGAGAACTGTAATGTGGTGGCCGGCTCTCCGATCGAGGTGTCCGGAACCGGAGCGCTTACAGGGATCATGATGGCATATGAGAAGGCGAGCGGAGAAGAGCTGAGCGAAGACCAGAAGGCGACTGCCACGGAAGAGCTTGTCACGACAGGAGAGCTGGCAGAGTCGATCGGCCAGCAGGAAGCGGCGGACCTCATGAACGAGGTGAAGCAGGAGGTCATAGAAGACGGACTCAAAGATGAGGATGAGATCGAAGGAGCTGTCAATGATGCGGCGGATGATCTGAATGTGACATTGAACGGCGACCAGAAGGCAAAGATCGTGTCGCTCATGAAGAGTATTTCCGAGTATGATTATGACGTGAAGGCGCTGAAAAAGACGCTTGAGAACCTGGAAGGAAAGAGCGATGGTTTCTTCTCCAACCTGTGGAATTCCATTAAGTCATTTTTCACAGGAGGAGACAGTGACGGCGGTATCATAAATAACACGAATGACAGCATTCTCGGGGATAACGCGGTCATCGACAGCACGATCGATGCGCTTAAGTCAAAGGATTCCGGTGACGGCGAGAGCTTCTGGGATAAGATCGTGAATTTCTTCAAGAATCTTTTCGGCGGGGATGATGCAGATGACGCGTCTGACGATTCCGATAAGGGAAATGCCTCCGATGATGCGGATACGCAGGATTCTGCAGATGACGCGTCTGATGCGGGGGATGCCGGTGATACGGCGCCCGGTGATAGTTCAGATGATCCGCAGGATGCGGATCCCGGCAGCGGCCAGGACACACAGGGAAACCAGGACGGACAGAGCGGCCAGGATAATGGAGGCCAGCAGGACGGAACGGTTCAATAGAATAGGCATAAAGAAGCAGCGGCAGCCCGTGGGGGCCGGCCGCTGCTTTTTCATGTCCTTTTATATGTATGCTTCTGCGCCTGGTCAAGGGTGCAATATCATAGCCGGCGGGATTTCTCGGTACCTGCGTTGATGCACTCCATGACCGCGGCTCTCATCCCGCCTTTTTCCAGCGCCTCACAGCCCTCGATCGTTGTTCCCCCCGGTGAGGTGACCATGTCTTTTAACTGGCCGGGGTGGATATCCATTTCCAGGATCATCTTTGCGGTGCCGAGACAGGTCTGTGCCGCAAGCCGGTAGGCAGTTGCGCGGGGAAGGCCCTGCTTTACGCCACCATCCGCCATAGCTTCTATGAACATGGCCGCGTAGGCCGGTCCGCCTCCGCTCAGGCCGCACACCGCGTCGATGAGAACCTCCGGCACAAGCTCCACGACGCCGATGGAACTATAGATCTGCTGCGCTTCCTGCAGTTCCTCCTCTGAAAAGTCGTTGTCAGAACAGAGGGCAAAGGCGCCTTCAAATACCATGGCCGGTGTGTTGGGCATGATGCGCAGAATGCGTAAGCTGCCGTTTATCATGGCGCGGAGCCGTTCTACCGTCACACCTGCGACGATGGACATCATTGCCTTGCCGTCCAGCGCGTCCTTACACTGCGCGAGAGCCTCGGCGGCGTTCTGCGGCTTCACCGCCAGCAGAACGATGTCACTGTTCTTACATACATCCTCGTCATCCTTGGCGAGATTAACGCCCCATCCCCGCGCCTTCTTCATCATCGCAGGATTGAGGTCATATACATAGGCGTTCTCTTTGGGGAGGACCCCGCTTTTCAAGGCGCCGTAGAGGATAGCGCCACCCATATTGCCGCAGCCGATAATACCGATTTTCTTAGTGATCATGATTTTCTCCTTTCTTTGGTCCATTGGGGACAGGGTAAAATGACGTTGGGGACGGGGGAAATTTAAAAAGGGTACGTCCCCAATTAGGTTTTACCCTGTCCCCAGGTGATATTTCCAGGCGTTTTGTATGTGTTCCGGTTTCTCAAGCAATTGTTTTGTCCCTTCCGCCATGCACCTGGCGGCGTAGAGCATCCCTTTCTTTCCGATGCTCATTCCGGCCTGTCTGGCGGCGGCCCAGTGGTGCAAAGGTGTGCCTTTGCACATGGCGGCGGCGCTCAGTGTGATGGTCGGGACGGTATGGCTTACTTCGGATACGTCGGTGCCGATGGAAATGGGGACTGGTTCCGGTTCCAGCGGTTCCAGGCCCTGAAAGTATATGCCGTGGTTCTGGAGACCTGCCTCCTGGCTGATGGAGGCCGCGAACTGAAGTTCCTCTTCCGTGTATGTTGGGACAGGAACGCGTGTCATGGCGTCATAATATATTTCAGCCAGCACACGGTTGACCTTCATCTCCTTGCAGCTTCCGACGAGTTCGATCTCCACTTCCGTTCCGGTCATGAGGGCCGCGCCTCTGGCGCAGTCGTCTACGCGTCTGCTCGCGTCCTCGGTGCGCGCGCGTTTCGCGGAGCGGATAAAGTAGTTTGTCTTTGCGTAGTCGGGGACGACATTGGCCGGGAGGCCGTTGTCTATGTAGGCATAATGCATACGGACATCCTGCGGGACATGCTCGCGCAGGTAATTGACGCCTACATTCATGAGTTCGGCCGCGTCAAGGGCACTCCGCCCTTCTTCCGGTGAACGGGAGGCATGGGCGCTCATGCCGCGGAAGATGTAGTTTTTGATGTCCTGTGACTGCCAGATATCGTTGCTCACTCTGTTGCTGTCAAAAGGATGCCACGTAACTGCGGCATCCAGGTCATCGAACACTCCCTGGCTGTTCATGATGATCTTGCCGGACATTATTTCCTCTGCCGGACAGCCATACACGAGGAGCGTCCCTTCCATTTCGACGGCCTCCATATATGCCTTCAGTGCGCATGCGGCGGCCGCGGCGCCTGTTCCGAGAAGATTATGTCCGCACGCATGGCCGATTTCGGCCAGAGCGTCATACTCGGCCAGGAAGCCGATGACGGGCCTGCCATATCCCCATGACGCGGTAAATGCAGTCTCGATCCCGGCTGTCTTCCACTCGATCTGAAAACCATCTGTCTCCAGAAAGTCTGCCAGGCACCGGGAGGAAAACTTCTCCTTGTACGCGGTTTCCGGATGCAGGAAAATATAGTCAGCCGCGGCGGCTATGGAAGCCTCATGATTTGCGATCCATTCTGCGATGATATGATCAGAATTGCTCATCGTCCACTCCTTCCAATACGTCAAGATACGCCTGCCCAAACGTGCCGACATAATCCGACAGGGCAAGAGAAACAGCCTGTTCTCCCTGCGCGCCAAGCTGTTCTTTCAGCGTATTTCCGACCGTGTGCAGCAGATGGGCGGTGTGGAAGTTAAAGTCCTTCATACAGGAAGTGCCGAGCGCCTTCTTCTTTTCCGCCAGTGCTTTCACCTCATCACTTGTGAGCGGATGTCCCCAGTCAAATTCGCAGCGTTCACCGCCCCAGCTCAGAGCGGTCGTGGTAGGCGTGCATACAAAATCTGAGCGGAACCCCTGGTAAACTGCATTATCTACATTGACACAATAATATTTACCATAGTCGAGAAGCCCGTGTTTCTTCCACGCGTCACACCAGGCACAGCGGGAAATATAAGTCTGCAGTGTGGGCTCTGTACAAAGCTGCCCGAATTCCATCTGCCCGTCATAATCCGGCTTCCATTCTCCATATGCCTGATTTGTCATAGTGGTCAGTTCATCTCCGTGAGCCAGCGCGTTGGCAGCCATCCGGGCTCCCCGCTCCCGGCCGTAGGCCGTCATTGCGTCGAGAACAGCCTCTTTTCCCTTTTCCCCGCACAGCTCTATGGCGTGTTTTGCAAGATATGCAAAAAGCACAGCGTGGTGCTCGATCTTACATTTGACACATTCGTTTGTCATATCCCCTACTCCTTTCATGTAACGTATTAAAGCAAAAACCGCTAATAACATTATACATCCGGGACTGGTATATGAAAACTAAAATTTATGTTTCTTTATACCGGTTACTTTATGCCGGCTTCTTTAAGCCGGAGGAAAAAACAGCGGCAGATCAGGCGGCTGGCACGTAAAGAAAAAGAAACAGATGACGGCAAAGATCCAGCCTGCAAATACGAGAGAGCTGGCGTCTCTGCAGAAATGGCACCGGTAAAACAAAGGGGCCGCGCGGAAGGAGACGAGGACAGCAAAGACAAAGATAAGGATGTCGAGCACCACAAAGCTTCGTCCGACAATTCCCGTGTACGTATAAAAGACCACGATTATGGCGCTCATTCCGAGCAGCGCGGCGAGCAGCCGGGAACAAAAATAGCGGGAGAGGGAAGTCCTGTGCTCATAAAAATAGACAAAAGTGATCACAAAGAGGTAGGGGAAAAACAGCAGCTTAAGGTGTTCCCATACAGATTCGTTGACAGGACAAAAAAGAGCGGATATTGGGCTTTCGCCGGTCCACTCGTAAATAAAATGATTCAGGCATCCGAGCACGACAACTGCTGTTATGTACGGCAGGTCTGCCTTGTGATATAGTTCTTTCATAGCAACTTGTCCTCCTTATACTAATATATGAAGAAACAAAGAAAATATGAAAAGTAATTGACAGACGAAAAGGGCGGTGATAATATATACATACCAAACGAATGTATGAGTGTTTGCAGAGAGGTACGAAAAGATGGCGAGAAATAAGTATCCTGAAGTGACGGTCCAGCGTATACTGGATGTATCGATGAATCTTTTTTTAGAAAAAGGCTATGAAAATACGACGATCCAGGATATCGTAGACGAACTTGGCGATCTGAGCAAAGGCGCGATATATCATCATTTTAAATCAAAGGAAGATATCATTCAGGCTGTGGGGGAGAGAATACACGCAGGCGTAGACTTTGGTTCCATGTATGACGGGGAAGAAAATATGTCAGGCCGGGAGAAGATAAAGCAGATCGTGCTGTATTGTGTAAAGAGCACGGACCAGAGAAGATTTCTGAAGTCCGCGCCGACCATTATGGAGAATCCCAAATTCCTGGCCATGGAAGTCCATGAGTCTGTGGAAGAATTCGCTCCGATCATTGCTGCATACATTGCGGAGGGCAACAGAGACGGGTCTCTGAACGTAGAATACCCGGAAGAGGCGGCAGAGGTGCTGATGCTGCTGGCAAATATATGGATCAACCCACTTGTGTTTACGGGAAATATGGAAAAGTTTGAGCATAAGCTTCACTGTCTGGAGAAGGTGCTGAACGGCATGGGCCTTACGATCATCGATGAGGAAGTAAGAGAAGCGGTCCGGGATATGAGAAAGGTACTCGACTGAGGAAAAGCGGTCTGAAATATTTGGGCCGCATATATTTTAGCAATATACATACCAAATGAATGTATGAAAAGGAGATTTAAAAATGAAATTGATGAACAGAAACTTTGTATTAGTCGTGATCGGACAGATCATCTCTCTGTTTGGGAACAGTATTTTAAGATTTGCGCTGCCGCTTTATCTGCTCGATGCGACAGGGTCATCCGCTGTATTTGGCGCGGCTATGGCTTGTTCCTTCATACCGATGGCACTGCTGTCGCCGGTAGGAGGACTGCTGGCGGATAGGATCAACAAGAAAAATATCATGGTGGCGCTGGATTTTGGTACGGCGTTACTGACGATTTTATTTCTGCTTGGAGTCAACGTTTACTCACCAGTGATCCTTGTCACTATCGTCATGATCGTCCTGTCCGGCATCCAGGCTGTATACCAGCCTTCTGTTCAGGCGAGCATGCCTCTTCTGCAGGAGAAAGAAAATCTTGTGACTGCCAATGCGATCATCAACCAGATCAACGCACTTTCCGGGCTTCTCGGCCCGGTGGCCGGCGGTATCGTGTACGGCGTGTGGGGCCTGACCCCTGTAGTGGCTGCCGGATGTGTCTGCTTCTTCCTGTCCGCGGTCATGGAGATCTTCATTAAGATACCAAACGTGAGGCAGAACGCGCAAAACAGCATATGGAGCACCGTGAAGCAGGATATGGGCAGCAGTCTGAACTATATACGGAAGGAACAGCCGGTGATCAAAAAAGTAGTGGTCCTTATCGCATTTTTCAATCTGTTTCTGACCTCTCTTATTATTGTGGGGATCCCGGTCATCGTTAAGATTTATCTTGGGCTTTCCAGCCAGCTCTATGGATACGCTCAGGGATTCGGGGCGGCAGGGGGGCTCATCGGAGGCGTGCTCACCGGTGTATTGGCCGGAAAGCTTAAGATACAGAAAGCATGGAAGCTTCTTCTGTGGGCCTCCTTCGTTCTGCTTCCCATGGGAGCGGTACTTGCGGCGCCGGTACCTGTAATGGCAGCCTACATTGTAATGACGCTCTGCTACGGCATGATCATGATGATAGCCACCATGTTCAGCGTGCAGATGCTTGCCTACGTCCAGGAAGTCACTCCGGTGCATCTCGTCGGAAAAGTCATTTCAATGGCAATGGCAGTATCCATGTGCGCGCAGCCTGCAGGGCAGGCGATGTACGGCGTACTGTTTGATAAGCTTGGACAGATGCCGTATGTGGTCATAGGTGCGACGCTTATTGTGACCGCCGGGATCGTGATAATGGCAAGACATATTTTTGCCGGAATCACAACCGGTCAGGAACAGACGGGACAGATACCGGAAATAGATTTTGTGTAAAAAAGCTGAAAAAAATTTGTAAAAAGGGCTTGCAATTTGGCAGTCGATATTATATAATAACCCTTGCGTCACAGGTGACAGGCTCATCTGCGGCAGCATAGGGAAACGCGCGATTAGCTCAGCTGGCAGAGCACCTGACTCTTAATCAGGGTGTCCAGGGTTCGAACCCCTGATCGCGCATTTGGAAATCACTGTTTTTGGAGGATTTGGTACTCCGGGGACGGTGGTTTTTTTCGTGTGTAAATGCTATAACGGAAATAAATAGTATAATTATAGATTGTTCTGTTTGTGTATTAAGGGTATAATAATAGTGAAATGAGCAGAGACTGCAGAGCATATTAAAAGGATGGAGGTGGTGTATTATGATGTATCCATATATGACATTGGCAGATGAAACGGAAATCGTTCATTCGCAGATTATTGATGAAGATGGTAAGCAGAAAGTTATAGTGCACTTTGAACGCCCGACAGAGGAGGGCTTTGATTCGGCACGTTGTGAACTTCCAGATTATAAGTGGATTTCAAAAGAAGGGTATTCTGACCAAGAGGTGGCAATGTTTGAACAGCTTTTGCACAGCAATGCACATCTATTATATAAGTATGCGGCGAATGGAGGGATTCAGATTGCCTAGCTTGTTTACTGTATGTGGATATAAGGTATATTTTTGGTCGAATGAGAGTGGAGAGCCAATTCATGTTCATATTGCGAAAGGTAAACCTGTTTCAAATGGTACGAAGGTATGGCTGACTAAGAGAGGCGGCTGCATCTTAGCCAGTAATGGAAGTAATATTTCAAAGAAGGAATTAAGTGAATTGATGGAGTTCATTTCCGCACAGTATTTTTTGATTTGTGCGGAATGGAAGAAATTCTTTATGATAGATGATATTAAGTTTTATTGTTAAAACTTAATATACACCTTTAGCTCAGCTGGCAGAGCACCTGACTCTTAATCAGGGTGTCCAGGGTTTGGGCCCCTGACCGCGCATTTTTATCACTGTTTTTGGAGCTTTTTGCTACTCCAAGAACGGTGATTTTTTTGTTTATATTTCAGAATCCGGGAAATGTATGATAAGATAGTTTTAAAGAGTAAGGAGGTACAAAAAGTATGCTTGTTTGTGAATATATTGTAGAGCGGATCGACGGAGATTACGCCATGCTCAGAAGGACGGATGAGAAGGAGGAGGGTGCCGAGCCCAAGATGGTGGCGCGGGCGCTGCTCCCTCCGGAGACTGCGGAAGGAACAAAATTACTGTACGAGTGGATGCAGTACAGTATCGTGGAATAGCTTACAGATAACAGCGGGCAGGAGGCGGAGGCTATATGCAGATCACAGATCTGAGAATAAGGAACTTCAAATCCATAAGAGACATGCACATTCAGGGAATCGAGAATGCGCTTATTCTGGTTGGAAAAAATAACACGGGAAAGACCGCCGTTCTGGACGCCATCCGCGCGGTGGGAGGCTCTTATGAGATAAGCCGGGAGGACTTTCAGGAGGACTATCCGAACATAGAGATAATGATGAGTCTGGAAATCTGTGAGGAAGACTTAAGGAGGCTGCACAGGAGCGGCGCTGTCAGCCAGTACCGCAGATATGAGACGTGGCTTTCGGACTTTCAGAAAAAGCTGCCCTCCTATGCAGGTGAGATTCTCACCTTTGAATATGTGGCGAACCGGGAAGGAAAGGTGCGCTGGGTCGATGGAACAAAGAAGAACAATCCGTACATTCAGGAAATATTTCCGCAGATCTATTATATGGATACACAGCGCAGCCTCGGACAGTTTCAGGAAGAACTTCTTATGTTGCAGGAAGACAGTCTGCTGAAACAGATGCGGAAAGGATGCTGCATCTTTGACGAGGCGAAGCTGTGCAACAACTGCTTTGCCTGTATCGGTCTTATCAACCAGAAGAAGCCGGAGGAGATGAATGCGTTTGAGGCGGCGAAGCTGCTGGATCATAAACTGTATCAGCTGAATCTGGACGCATTTTCCCGCAGGGTAAATGAGAACTTCAGCAGAAACGGAGGGCTTGACGAGATACGCTTCTCCATGAACCGTGATATAGAACGGATGCTCTCGGTCACTGCCGAGGCGTATGACCCCAGCCGGAATGTGGTAAAACCGGTTGCACATATGGGGAAAGGGATGCGCAGCATCTACATGCTGTCTCTGCTGGAAACCTATGCCCAGAGTGAAGGGCAGAATCCGGGCATGATCATAGTGGAAGAGCCTGAGATCTTTCTCCATCCGCAGCTGCAGAAGGTGTCCGGGGAGATATTGTACCGGCTGTCCAGAGATAATCAGATCATATTTTCCACACATTCCCCCAATATGCTCACAAATTTCAACAGCCGCCAGATACGCCAGGTCGTACTCGACGGGGACGGCTGCTCCCAGGTGTGTGAAAGAACAGACATCAGCGCTATACTGGAGACGCTCGGGTACAGCGCAAATGACCTGATGAATGTCAATTTTGTGTTTATCGTGGAGGGAAAGCAGGATAAGAGCAGACTGCCCCTTCTGATCAGGAAGTATTATTCCGAGACTTACGATGAGCAGGGAAGGCTGTCGCGTATCGCTATCATAACGACGAACAGCTGCACAAATATTAAAACGTATGCAAATCTGAAGTATATGAATCAGATATACCTGAAAGACAACTTTCTCATGGTGCGCGACGGGGACGGCAAAGACAGAGAAACGCTGAAAAGGCAGCTTTGCAGATACTACGAGGAGCGCAGCAGAGAAGATGTGGATAAGCTGCCCCGTGTGACGGAAAAGAATGTGCTCATACTGAAGTATTATTCCTTTGAAAATTATTTTCTGAACCCGTCTATTATGGTAAAGCTTGGAGTGATCGGCACGGAAGAAGAGTTTTACGAGACATTTCTTGAAAAGTGGAAGGAGTATCTTCATAAGATCCAAAGCGGCATACAGTTAAGGAAGATCATCGGAAAGGATCTGGAGACTGCAGAGGATGTGAGGGATCATATAGAAGATATCAAGATCCACATGAGGGGCCACAACCTCTATGACATATATTACGGAAGATATAAGGAAGAAGAGACAGAGCTGCTCACAAAATATATCGAACTGGCGGCGCGGGAGGACTTTCAGGACATTCTGGACGCCATAGACCAGTTCATTTATTTTGAGAGCCGCAAAAGCTGAAGAAAATATTGTGAATGCATTGACAATATGTCGGGGGATGCATTATAATATACCCCAAAAGGAGTTACTAAATTTAAAACAAGAATTTGGTACAAAAAGGAGGAACAAATATGCTGTTATTATCCAGAGAGGATATCAAAAAAGTATTTACGATCAAGGACGCGATCGAGGCAGATAAGAAAGCGTTCCAGCTTGTCGTGGAGGGAAAGTGTGACGCGCCGCTTCGCACGAATATCCAGGCGCCGAAGCATGACGGATGTTTCTTGTTCATGCCGGCTTATGTTGAAGAGATGGACACAGCATCCCTGAAGATCATCAACATATTCCCGCATAATATTGACAACGGAATTCCGTCTTCACCCGCGCAGGTGCTGCTTATTGACGGCAGCACAGGTATCGTGACCGCGGTACTGGACGGTACATATGTGACACAGCTTAGGACCGGGGCAGCGTCAGGCGCGGCGTTTGACGTGCTGGCGAGAAAGGATGCCAGGATCGGCGCCCTCATCGGAACCGGAGGACAGGCGGCAACACAGCTGGAAGCCATGATGGCGGCCCGCGACCTTGAAGAGGTCAGAGTGTATGATATGAACTATGAGCGTACCGTGGACTTTGCTGCCCGCATGCAGGAGGAACTTAAGGATTACGGTACTAAAATTGTGGCGGTCAGATCCTCCGATGAAGCGGTGGAGGGCGCCGACCTTCTGATCACAGTCACTCCTTCCTCCAAACCTGTATTTGATGGAACGAAAGTGAAGGCAGGAGCTACCGTAAGCTGTGTAGGCGCTTATCAGCACCACATGCAGGAGATGGATCCTCGTATCCTCACACGTGCTTCCAAAATATATTTTGATTCTGAGGAAGCAGTATTATCTGAATCCGGAGATATCCTTATCCCGCTTGAAGAAGGAATCATCACAAAAGACGATTTTACCGGAGACCTTGGCGATGTCATAAAAGGAAAGGTCACAGGACGGGAAAATGACGAGGAGATCATCGTATTTGAGACAGTAGGCGTGGCGACACAGGATCTGGTCGCTGCAAAAGAAATCTACGAAAAAGCAGTGGCGGCCGGAGTCGGCACTCAGTGGAACTAAAGGGAGGAAAGCAGCATGCCGCATATCAGCATTAAAATGTATCCGGGACGAACGGAAGAAGTTAAGAAAGAGCTGGCCGAGAAGACGAAAGCGTTCATCATGGAACAGATGAATATGGAAGAAAAGTATATTTCTGTATCTGTGGAAGAATATGAGAAAGAAAACTGGAAAGAAGAAGTTGCTGACAAGATACGGCCGGAAGACTTGTATGTAAAGTCGAACTTCTGACAGGAGAGGATTCCCCATGGACAATGAGATCATATTATTGAATAAGATCGGCCTGACCGACGCGGAGGCAAAAGTCTATCTCACACTGCTGCAGAACGGCAGCCTGTCGGGATATGAAGCGGGTAAGCTGGCCGGCGTTACGCGCTCAAAGATATATAATATTCTGGAGTCGCTCATCACGAAAGGTTTTATACTCTATACGGAATATGAAAGTAACAATAAATATGCCGCGGTTCCGATGTCAGAGGTGGCGGAGCGGGTGGAAGACGAGACGAAAGGGGTCCTGTCTGACCTGACGGAGCGGCTGAACATATTTCCGCAGAAGACGAATCTGGATTACATATGGCATATCCGGACAAACGGCAATGTGTTTGCCAAATGCCGGGATATCATCCGGGAGACGAAAGAAGAGCTGCTGCTCCAGATATGGATACAGGACCTTCCCTGTATACTCCATGATATTCAGAAGCTGGAAGAGAAGGGACTGCGGCTTGGGATCGTCATATTCGGCGCAGAAGATGATGAGGCGATACCTCTTAGAAAATACTGCAGGCACGGAATGGGCGAGGAGAAGAAAGCAGAGATGGGCGGCCGCTGGATCACTCTCGTATCAGACATGAGCGAGGTGGTATTCGGACAGATCATAAGCGATACGATCGCGGAAGTGATCTGGACAGAGAGCCGGCCGATGATCTCCCTGGCTGCGGAGTGTGTAAGACATGATATGTATTTCTATAAGAGCGCGGATAAGTTCACCGATATCATGCAGCAGGAATATGGGGATGATCTGAAAGGAATACGGAATATATTTTAGATAAGACAAGGCAGGAAGCCGTTGTACAGCATTAGTGTTGCTGTACAACGGCTTCCTGCTTTGTATATGCTGTTTTTATGATAGTGCTGTTATGCCCCGTTTTTTCTGCTGTATATGCTGCAAAAATATTCTCTGCAAACCCGAACAAAATAGAGACAATCATTTATTTCTACAGTATTTGTGCCGATATATATTTAATAAGAATGTTTAATTACACATGAGGAGGAACGGTTATGGGAAGAAAAGATGAAAAAGCATTGGATACGCTGGAATTATCCAGGACACGCTCAGATAAAATCAGAAAAATCATCGCACGGATAACAGAAGGAAGGAAAGCGTTTCAGACGATTGCTGACATCAATCTTCATGCTTCACTCCAGATGAGCAGTCTGAACCTGGAGTTGGGTGATAAAAGCGACAGGATAATAAAGTATGGCAAAAAGATAGGCTCAGTCGGGGCAAATATTCAGGCGGATTTATCTTCCACATCCAACCATACGGCCATGATAATGGCAGAACATGAAAATTTGTCAAATACGCTGGCCGAGGTGTCCGATAATTCAGCTCATGTGCTGGAAAGCCTGAATGAGAACAAGGCGGCGCTGGCCGGAATGCAGGAGACGTGTTCCGTTGTGTCCGTTGAATCTAAGACAATGAAGCAGGATATGGCAGAACTGCAGCGGAAGATCGATGACGTGAAGCGTGCGGTGGGGAGCATCAACAGTATATCCAATCAGATCAACCTCCTTTCTCTGAATGCGTCGGTGGAAGCGGCAAGGGCCGGCGAGGCAGGTAAGGGATTCGGCGTCGTTGCCGGTGAGATCCACAAGCTGTATGAGGCTACAAATGTGATGATCAAAGATATGGAAAAGTCTCTTGAGAATATTACGATCGCGTCGGCCAGAAGTGTAAAGAGTGTGAACACAACGGTGGACTCACTGGAAAAGGTAGAACAAGGTGTCTCCGAGGTGGTGGAGCGCAACGAAGGCAGCGGCCGGGAGATCAACCAGATCGTCGACAATATCGCCAAGGTGGCGGCTACAAGTGAAGAGATCAGCAGTTCTATCAATGAGACGAGCCAGAATATGGAGCATCTCGGGAGAGAGACAGACAGCCTGCTTAAGATGACTCAGAGCCTTGAAGATCTGAACCATGTACTGCTTGAGAAAGTCATACGGCCGATACAGACACTGGAAGAAAAGATGGAGACGAGCACGGAGATCATCGGCAAGATGAACAAGGATATATTCTACCGGCTGGATAACCGTATTTTTATCGAATCCATGAAATCGGCGATCTCCGCGCACCGGACATGGGTCGCCACATTAAAGAGTATAGCAGATACAAAGGAGATCGTGCCGCTTCAGGCTAATCCGAGGAAATGTGGATTCGGACATTTCTACTATACGATCAATCCTCAGAAGTCAGATATACTGAAGATATGGGGAAGTGTAGAGAAGCCGCATCAGGAGCTGCATGAGCTGGGAGATGAGGCGGTAACGGCCATCAAGAATGGCAAGGAGTACATGCTGGATTCTATTTACCAGAGGGCGGTAAGTATCTCATCGATTCTGATAGAAAAGTTTGAGACGATGGTGAGGATGTCCGAGGACTATGAACGGCGGGGAGAAAGTGTATTTGAGGCGGATTAGGACAGGAGCTGCCCGGATGCAGTGAAGGTGAGAAATATGGGAAAGAAAAACTTCAGGAAGTTAAAAATACTATTGATGGCAGGAGCCATCGCCGCACTTGTATTTACGGCCGGCGCCGGGGAGGCGCTGGCGGTCGGGATCCATGTGGATGAAAACGCGGCTGAGACCGGCAATGACGATCAGAAGGCGCAGGAGGACGGGACGGCCAAGGAGCAAGAAGAATCCGGCGGCAACATAGATAAGAGCGGACAGGAAGACGCGCCCCCCGCCGGGCAGGAAAGTATTGAACTGGTGCAGGGTGATACTCCGGCGCTGCGCGCGCTGAAAGATGCGGCGGAGGGAAAAACGGACTTACGTCAGGTGATGCTGTCTGAGAGGCTCACTGCTTCCAGCGTTCGAGCTGTGCCGGGGGCGTTTGACATATCAGAAGGGGATATTACGCTGTCGGAAAACGGTGACTATGAGCAGAAAAATAAGCTGGATACCGTTGTTTCCACCGGAACGAAGGGAGACGAACAGTTTACCGTGACAGGGAACACGGGAGAGTATGGTATCCGCGTAAAAAGCGGCGCGTCTGCGACTATTCAGGTACAGGGGATGAAGATAAACATGACGCCGGATGCCCCAAAGAAAAGCGGCATTTATATAGAAGCGGGAGCGACGGTCACACTCGTGCTCGGCACAGACGATACACTTGTGTCCGGCAGTGGCTACATGCCGGGGATCACGCTGGAACCGGGAGCGACGCTAAACATTACTGGTGCAGGCGTGCTGGATGTCACCGGCGGCGCGGGAGCAGACGGCATAAGCGGAACCGATAATGCGCAGGGCGGCACGCTCAAGGTAGACGGGGAGGCAAGGCTGCATGTATACAGCGATCAGGAATCGGCATGCAATGTAAAAGTTTCTTCCATATCAAACAAGATCCTGCAGGGCACGCTCGAGACGCCGGTTTCCATGGATGCGCCGACTAACATACAGGCAGAAAATAAAAATAAGAGGACAGAGAAGTATCCGATGACTCTTCCGGCGGGACACCGTTCCTTTGCCGTGTCGACTACGGCGGACGGCGGAGAATATGTCTCATATTTTCCCGGAACTGACGGAAACGTACAGTCTTCTCACCTTCTTGTAGACGCGGCTGCGCCGGCGCGGCACAGTTATAACCTCACCGGGGCCGGCAATACCTTTGCCGCACTTCGGAATCTGAAAGACCAGGAAGTCGCGTATACAGTCATATTCCACGCAAACGGCGGCACATTCCATGAGACAGAGAATGAGAAGCTTATCTTTGACGGCAGTAAAAAAGTGAAATATGGTGAATTGATAACCGGAGCGCCTGGGAATGCAGATGTAGAGCGGAACGCGCATACACTGCTCGGCTGGTACCGGATACAGGATTCTGCGGAAGACTCCGACAAGTGGAATTTCGACAGAGACCAGGTCGTTAGGGACAACATGACGTTATATGCTACATGGAAACCGGATTCCTGTACGGTCATCTACCGGTCAGGTAACCAGAACGTAATGACAAAGGACGGGTACGCATATAAGGATACGATAGAAAAAGCAGACAGCTGGAAGCCGGGCAGTGATATTAATAAGGGTTATACACTCGTGTACTGGCAGACAGATGATGGAAAACGGTGGGAATTCGGCGCTGGCGGTACGCAGCTTACAAAGGCGACGACAGTCCTTACGGCAGTATGGCTTCAGGACTGTACGGTCACATTTGATCCGAATGCCGGAGGAGAAGAGATCACAGGCTGGCCGAGAAAGACGACCGTTCCGGCGACATGGCTTGTGAGCAGGCCGGACGAGAAGCCGCTGCGGGCCGGTTACCGTTTTACGAACTGGTATAAGGACAAGGCTTGTACCCAGGAGTGGGACTTTGATTCCGACACGGCGAAAGGCGCGAAGATGACGCTCTATGCCGGCTGGGGGGCAGAGACCACGATCGTTACCTTTCATGTGGATACGGATGCAGGAGAAATGGTGACACCGACGACATTGGCTGTCGGTTTCGGCAATACGATCGACGAGCCGTCGGCTTCCAAGCCAAAGCGGACAGATAAACTGACTACGGAGTATGTAGTAGAAGGGTGGTATACGGACGACAGACCGGCGAAGAAGTGGGATTTCAGTACAGAGCTTATCGACCCGGACGGCGAATTCCACCTGTACGCGAAGTGGAGGCAGAAGACATGCTATGCAGTGCTGAACCCTGGGGATAAGGACGCCGCTCCTCAGGAAGAGATTCCCAAACAGGTGCCTTACGGCAGTACCCTGGAGACGCAGTACGGCGCGGACGGGCTGGATGACGTGTTTACCAAAAAAGGGCATAAGATAACCGGCTGGCGCAC
Source organism: [Clostridium] hylemonae DSM 15053 (assembly GCF_008281175.1). NCBI lineage: Bacteria > Bacillati > Bacillota > Clostridia > Lachnospirales > Lachnospiraceae > Lachnoclostridium > [Clostridium] hylemonae. The sequence continues at coordinate 3,688,887 of NZ_CP036524.1, read as the reverse complement.
GCCGGCAGGAAAGCTGTGGGGCATGGATGAACCATTGACAGAAGACGTGAGTCTTAAAGCACAGTGGGAAGCAGAAGTCTATGATGTGAAATTTGAGACCCCTGCGGACGCACCGGAGCTTCCAGATAATGAGAAAATGCAGCAGGTCGTATTCAACCGTACCGTACAGGCCCCTGCATATCCGGAGACGGATGACGCGTGGCCGGGGCATACATTCCTCGGCTGGAATACAGATGTGAACGGAAACGGGACGGACTGGATATTTTCCGGGGAGGCAGGAGCGACTCTGGTTGAAGAGCCTGTAACGCTTTATGCACAGTGGCAGCGGGATGAGTATACCGTGTCCTTCCATACATACGCAGGCGATGAGAATCCGCCGCCGGATCAGAGTGGTATCTATTATGGGGAGAACATATCCGCACCTGCGGAACCTGCCCGGGAGCATTATGATTTCCTCGGCTGGTTTACGGATGAAGAGCATACTCACCTCTGGGACTTTGACGCAGATACGGTGACCGGTGACATGGTACTGTATGCCGGCTGGGAGGGCAATCTCCTCGATGTTACGCTGCATGTCACATATGAGCCGGAGCACGCAGAGCATCCGGGGGAAGAGGTGGCGGTGACTCCCACAGAAGACATCAGGTACGGAGATTTTCTTGACAGAGATATGCTGGAGAGTCTGGAGGAGACAAAGCACCGTGACGGGTATACGCTGAACGGGTGGTTTACCTCGCCTGATCATGCGTCAGAGAGCGAATGGAAGTTTGCCGATATGAGAGCAGAGCCCGCGGACGAGCAGCTGGATCTGTATGCGTACTGGACGTGGGATGAATATACGGTGACGTTTGTCACATACGACGGAGATGAAGAAAACAATATCCCGCCTGTGCAGGGAGTCCATTTCGGGGAGAAGATCACAAGACCTGAAAATGATCCGGTGAGAGAGCACTATGAATTTGACGACTGGTATGCTGATCTGGAGGCGGAGGATAAAACGCCGTGGAACTTTGGCACCGATACGGTGAAGGGTGACATGAATCTGTATGCCGGCTGGATCCCTGATGTATATACGTTATCCTTTGAGACGAACGGGGGAACACCGCTGGATCCGGTACCGGTGACGTATGGAACTTATGTAGATAAAGAGCTGCTTAAGACGAAGCGTACCGGATACGAACTTACCGGCTGGTTCAAGGACCCGGGGCTGACAGAAGCCTTTGCCCCGGAGAGCGAGTATGTAGACCGGGATATGACCATCTATGCGGCGTGGGAGCTGGAAAAGTTCACCGTAAGACTGCACTACCGTGAGGACAAGGACAGCCAGGAAGAGGAAGTCACCACGTACACAAAGGTATACCAGGTGGGAGATTATATCGCGAAACCGGACAAGGCCATTCCGCATAAGACACTCAGCAGCTGGTTCACTGCTCCTGACTGGCAGAAAGAACATCAGTGGGTATTTAAAAGGGACAAGGTGACCGGAGACACGGATCTCTATGCTTACTGGTCTGATACGCTGTACAAAGTCCATTTTGAGACATACGGGGGAACGGAGATAGAAGATAAGGAACTGCCCTGGGGAAGCCTGCTGGAGGCGCCGGAGGCGCCGGAACATGACGGTTGTGTGTTCGGAGGGTGGTTTAAAGACGCAGAATACAAGACCGCGTGGGATTTTGAAGAAGATTTTGTAGACGGCAATACAACTGTTTATGCCAAATGGAAACCGAATACATATACGGTGACGTTTGACGCCGCGGGAGGCACGGGAGGACCGGCTGCCCAGAAACTTCCGTACGGTTCCCTCATTCCAGAACCGGCGGCGCCTGTCAGAGAAGGGTATGTGCTGACAGGATGGAAGAGCTCCGAGGGCGGAGACTGGAATTTTGCCCAGGATACAGTTGCGGGAGACATGACGCTGACTGCTCAGTGGAAGGCGGCTGCCGCCGCGGCCAAAGCATCCGGGGAGGGGAAACAGACGGGCGGCACAGGCTCGTCCGGAGGAGCCGGCGGTACGTCAGGTTCCGGAGACGGTACGCTGGATTCAGCGGTGCAGGCGCTGACAGACGCGGCAAACGGGCTTAAGAAGATCCTCACAGGGGACAAAGCGCCGCTGACTTACGCGGTCACAGGAATCTTTCTGTCCGCCGCCGCACTTATATGGCTGTTAAAAAAACGCTTTAAATAATTAGGATATAGAGTGAAGGTATGCACAGTGGATGAGGTAAAAGTAACTTATAAAGAATTAGAACAATATCTGAAAAAAAGAAATTATTTTGGAATGCGGCCGGATAAGGAATTTATCCGGTCTCAGCTTGAAGACCCGTATCTGGCGGGGATCACATTTGAAGGACTGCTCCGTGAAGGCTGGAAAGTATATCTTCAGAAAATGCTGGAGCGCGGCTCGCAGTGGGAAGAGATCCGCAGAGAGAAGAAGAAAGAGCAGGACAGTATCCGGGCGCTTTTCTATGGAATGAGCAACACGCAGGAGCGGGAAGACGGACGCAGCAGCTTCGTGGAGACCGATGACGGAATGGAGCTCAAATTGATACTGCACCGGCCCGGTCCCGGAGAGAAACCGCTGACAGAGAATGATATCTGGAAGCTGCTCATCAAAAAGGGCGTTACGTACGGCGTTAAAGAATCCTACATCCGCCGTCTTGTGGAGCGCCCCATATACGAAAAGCGGTTCCGTATAGCGCAGGGGGAGCGTCCCGAAGCCGGCGAAGACGGAAAAGTTATCTATCATTTTAATAAAGACTTCAGCCTGGCGCCGAAGATAGATGCGGAGGGCAAAGCAGATTATAAATCACTGGACTACGTAAAGACGATCAACAAGGGAGATCTGTTATGCGAGATCATCCCTCCTACGCGCGGAAAAGAAGGGAGAGGGCTGGACGGCAGTATCATTCCCGGAATTGAAGGCAGGAGCGCGAATGTCTCGGCTGGGATGAACACGCTGCTGTCGGCGGATAAGAAAAGAATATATGCGTCCTGTGACGGTTTTCCCGTAGAGGAGGACGGGGTGATCCATGTCTGTAAATATCTTCAGCTTGAAAATGTTGACGGCAAGACCGGTAATATAGACTTTATCGGTTCCGTATACATTTCCGGGGATGTGCAGGCCGGATTCAAGGTAACGGCGACGGATGACGTTATAGTGGACGGACTCGTGGAAGGCAGTCTGGAGGCGGGCAGAAATATTATCCTCAGAAATGGCATGAAAGGCGCCGGGCGTGAATCACTGGCGGCGGGCAAAGACATAAGGGCAGAGTTTATAGAGAATGCAGAGGTTCTTGTGAAGGGGAATGTGTACGCGGATGTCGTTATGAACAGCAAGGTAGAGTGCTGGGAGAGTATGCTCGTGTTCGGAAGGAGAGGCAGGCTTGTCGGCGGCGAATACTGGGCCGGAAATAAGATAGAAGCGGATGAGATCGGAAATGAGGCCAATGTATACACGGCGCTCAGGCTTTTTCCGTCTGTCGGCGAGGACCGGAAGCGGAAGAACTTTACGCTGCAGGTCAAGGAAGCGAGCAGCATGATCAATGAACTGTCCAAAGTGCTGGAGCAGAAGGAAGGGATGGATGACGCTGGATGGAGGATCGTCGTGGTAAGGGTCGCCTATCTGATCAAATACCTGGATAAGCATATAGAACAATGGCAGGAGCGGCTCATGAAAATACAGGAATGGAACAGGCAGAACCGTATGGTCAGAGCCATGGAGGTACTTCACTCCAACATATATATCGAGCTGAACAGCGCCCCCTTCCGCAACCGGCACGAACGCTTCGGCCGGACAAAGATATATCTTGTAGGCGGAAATATAGACGTGATAACAGAAGGGAAAGATAGCAATGATTAATTTTTTTAAATCAGGAACGGCCGAACGCCAGAAGCCGGCAAAAGAAACACCGGACAGCCCGGAAGGCGTTCAGCGGCTTGGCAGCCGGGAACTTCTGGAAAAAGAATATTCGGATGTGGCTGAGATGGCAAACGAAGTTCTCGTCATTATTCAATTGAACAGGTTCAATCATCTGAACACGATATTTGGAATGGAAATGATCGAGACCATCGTAAAGATCTTAAGCGGACTTATCGCCGACTATGCAGAGCGTTCGGGGGGGAAGGCGTACTCGCTGCAGATGGACCTGATCGCGGTGATAACGCCGTACGGCGAGCGTGATACGTTTCTTGCAGGGCTGCAGGAGCAGGTCAAGAAGATGGAAGAAGTCAACTTCCGGGATGAGGATATTGTATACAGCAATCATTATACATTTACATATATTGTTTATTTTCTCGATTTTGACAAGTCGTACATACCGGATATCAAGATCATCCTTGACAATATGCTCCTCAAGCTGAAGCAGATCGGAAACGGCAACAGCACGAGAGGTGAAGTGTATAACGGGGCGGGAGATCCGAACTGGAGACTGCTGGACAGCCTGAGCAGGGAAGTGAAAAGGGGCTGGGAAAACCGGGAATTTATTCCTTATTACCAGCTCATATATGAGCTGAAGACGGGGACGCCTGTGGGGGCGGAGCTTCTGACAAGATGGAATCACCCGGAGCGGGGGATCCTTACTCCCAATGAATTCCTGTCGGTTCTTGAAAAACAGGGACTTATCCTCAATCTCGACCTGTACATGCTGGAAGAGGCGTGCAAGAAAATAAAGAACTGGATCGAAGAGGAGCTCGTGACGGTTCCGATCACGGTCAATGTATCCAAGCTTAATCTTCACAGAGAAGACTTTCTGCCGAAGGTGCTCGATATTGTAAAGCGGTACGACATACCGGGAGTGCTTCTTATCTTAGAAATAGAAGAAAGCATTATCGTCACGGAGCTGGATTCAGAACTGATACATACGATCAATGAGCTTAGAGATTACGGAATTCAGATATCAATGGATAAATTTGCGGCTACAGAGTATTCTTCCCTCAATGTGCTGCGCTATGTGCCGATCGACATGATCAAGGTAAATCCTTCCTTCTTTCCGGGAGGAGACGCGGACAGACGGGAGAAGATATTTGTGCGCAACGTATTCCGGATGCTGCGGGACCTTGGGATAAGGGCGGTAGCCGAGCGCGCGGAGACGATGGAGGATATCGCAAAATTTGAAAAGTACGGCTGTGAATGTGCACAGGGATTCTACTATTCAAAACCTATGTGCGACGAAGAATTTGAAAAGATAATATTCTAATATGATAATAAAAAGGAGATTTAAAATGAAATACGAAGTGACAAAAGAACTGGAAACTGGAAACGTACTGATCGATTCAGAACACAGGCAGTTGTTCCAGATGGTGAATAACCTTCAGGATGCGTGCGCACAGGGAAAGGGCAGGGCTCAGATAGAGTCATCGGTCAAATTCCTCATGGATTATGTAAAGAAGCATTTTAATGATGAAGAAAGTCTGCAGAAGCAGTACAAATACCCGGGATATGACGCACACCACAAGTTCCATCAGGGGTATATGACGCAGATAGACAATGCCGGTAAAGAACTCCTGTCAAAGGATGCAGATATCGCATCCCTTGCAGAAGTGAACAGGCTCATAGGAATCCTCATATCTCATATCAGAACAGAAGACAAAAAAATTGCGTCGCATATCCATGCTATAGATGGAAAATAACAGGCGGGCATGTATTAAAAATCAACAGGTACGGATGAAATGCTGATGTCAGCGGCTGTCAAAGCCGGGACATCGGCATTTTGCATAGCGGGGATATCCTGCGGAAGTGAAAGTTCCGGTATATTGGGAACATTTTCTGGCTTTTCATCAGGATCATACCGGTTATATCTGCGGAAGCGGAAAGACTGGTTGAGTTCTTCAAGCTGTCCTTCCTTCCGGATACATGCATCTGCCGTCCGCCTTCTCGTCTCCATTTTCTTCCGTTCCAGCTTAAGCTTAAGGGCACGGGAGTCTTCCTGACGCTTCTGTGCCCGTTTCTGGCGGAGAGCAGTCAGCTCTGCTTCATTCAGGCGGCGGATCTTACGGCCGCCTCTCTGGAGCAGCTTCTGCATGGATGAAATGGCCGTTCTGGCTTTCATACGTTCTTCACTGTCCCCGAAGCTGGCAGCAAGACGGAGATTAGCGATATCACGCCTGGCCCGGGACATGACAGTCTGTACCTGTCCCTTTGTCCTGGCGCCCGCAAGATTATTGTACGAGTGTGAGATGACCTTGAGGGATACTTTTCCCGATTTACTGTAAATGGTCTTTGAAATATCGGAACTGTCCTGACTTGTTCCGTTCCATGAGAACGCGTTTGTATTCTGCTCCTTTTGAACCTGACCCGATTTATCTGCGGATGCTTCCGCCGTCCAGTAAAGTGTCTCCTGTCCTGCGGCATAAAAGCCTTGTGCCTGCCCGGGGGCTTCGGAGGAAGAAAGGCGGTTCAGCAGCTGTACAAGGATTGATTTTCCTTTCTCATAGTCCTCCTGGCTGTTCTGCATCTTTTGGAGAAATGAATCAGAGAGAAGAAGATAACTTCCTTCACCGAGAGACGCGGCCGCATTGCGCAGACTATCCTTGTCAAGTTCTCCTGTTATGAAGATGCCGATGCCGGGATATTTCTCCTGCAGGGAAGAAAGCATCTGCCGGACCAATGCTTTGGTATCGTCGGTATATGTCCATTCTGCAGATAAGTCCGCATGGTCATTTGGCTGCGCAGGACCGGTCTGAGAGACAGAAGAGGACGTACGTTCCTTCCGGGCAGCAGATGCCGGCTCCGTATGAGTGACTGCAGGGGACTGCGTGATTTTATTAATAATACCCATATGAACCTCCTGTGAGAATCGATTTCCATAGGTACTTCGCTGTGCGCTGTGTCTTGTTCCTTCTATATTATATATCGTCAGTTTGATGCCTGGAACTAAGCCATAAATTGAAAAACAGGGCCGGCGCGCTGTCTTTCCCTCCCGCGCCGGCACCTTCGTGTCTATTGTAATGAAACGCGTCCCTGATATTCGCTGCGGATAATTTCGTCCATTTCTTCCGGTGTTTCTTTACAGCCGCCTGCAAGCCATTTTTTCACGATCGCATTAAATCCACTTCTGAAAAATTCGATATGGTATTCAATATGTCGATTATCAAAATCTTGCTTTGCCTGATGAACGTCATAATACTTGAGCTTGAATTGATCATCATAACCGAGCTTAAAGTAAGTGCGGTAAAAGAGTTGATTTTCTTTGATATGGCGAAACAGTCTTAGATAATCATTACTGTTAAACTTCTGCGTCGTCTCTGCTTCATACAGCAGGTTTACTTCTTTTTCTAAAGCTTCTCTTAGTTTGTCTGCCAGTTCATAAATATCTGAATAATTAGCGTAAAAAGTGCTGCGGTTTAATTCGCACCGTTTGCAGATGTCTGAAACGGATATTTCGTGAAGCTCCTTTGTCTGCAGCAATTCAATAAAAACCTTTTCTATCCGTTCAATAGATTCCCGCCGGCGCCGATTATTTTTTATGTTCATGATACCCCTCTTTTATTATTCCAACACTTGTGTACATATTGATGATTGTTTCTGCTGCCTGATACCATTATACTAAACTCACAAAGGACCAACAACTGTTGGTTTAATAATTTATGGAGGTGATTTGTATGAAGAAAAGCAGTTTTGCCGCATTGTCGTTCTGCTCTGCTTGATTCCCCTGAGGAAAGGCATTAAGGAATGAGAAAAGGAATAAAAAGGAAAGGTGTGTAATTATGGCGAGATCCAAAATTGTAAAGGTAAATGAAAAGATTGCTGAGAAAGTTGTAGGAACATTTGGAAAAATAGAGGATACAATTGTTGGAGGTTATACGAAAATAGAGGATGCTTTTGTAGACCGATACCTTACCAAAGACGGGGAAACCATAAAAGAAGCAAAGAAAAGACTGCAGGGAAAAAACAAACAGTAAAAACCATGAGGCTGCATTTAGATGCGTTGCTTTTTTACAGCTTAAATAAACGGCGGCTTTGAAGAGTTTATCTTCAAAGCCGCCGTTTTAGACTTTAGACAGGTGAAACCGCCTGTTTATCAGGTTTCCTTCCTGCTATTTTACATCCTTGATAAAATAAATATCAATAGAAGTGTTTACTGTAATAACTGGAGAACTCCCTGAGGAATCTGGTTTGCCTGTGCAAGCATAGCCTGAGAAGCCTGTACAAGGATGTTATTCTTCGTGTAAGCCATCATCTCATTTGCCATGTCAACGTCACGGATACGGCTTTCAGCAGCTGTCATGTTCTCTGTCGTTACACTTAAGTTGTTGATGGTGTGCTCCAGACGGTTCTGGATAGCGCCGAGGTCACCACGTGTAGAGGATACAGAGTTGATTGCTTTCTTAATTAAGTCAACTGCATTCTTTCCGCCTTCCTGTGTGGAAATGTCAATAGATCCAATTCCAAGGGAAGTAGAAGACATATTGCCAACCTTAACTGTTAACTGGTTAAAAGAGTCTGCTGTATCGCCGATCTGGAGTGTGAGGCCTGCGCCCTGCTTACCAACACCATCGGTAACATTCTGAGCAGCACCAAGTCCTAAACCAGCTACGATGTCGCTTCCTAATTTTGAACCTGAAAATTCTACAGTCATAGCGCCTGCGCCGGCATCGCTTAATATTTTGTTGATTTCTGTAGATGTGTAGGATTTCGTATTGTCAAGCTGGATCACAACGGCGCCATCAGTATTTGTTGCACCGTGCGCTCCATCCGCAGCTGTTCCTGTTATCTGTACGCTTGCAAGACCAGTCTCACCTTTTGCAAAGTTGATCTTAAAGCCGTCGGCACGTGTGCCGGCGATCGTTGCAGCTGTCGGGTCAATTTTAGTAGTATCTACTTTAGCTACGTCAGCAGCAACTTTAGTGCCTGTACCAGTAACCTTTGCGTCTTTGTAACCGGCATTTTTTAAAGCTGCTTCTAAATCTGCATTAGAAAGTGTAGTACCATCGTTAGAAACAGTAATGTTTAAGATACCATTTTCATCCAGAGCATCTACTGCTGCAGTCTGAGCATCTCCGGTTGTTCCTGCATCATAAGTGATTTTGATTCCCTTAACATCCGTAGACAATCCACCGATCTGGTAACCGCTTACAGTTGCAGATGCAGTAGCTGTCGCACCGCCTAAGGAACCATCTAACAAGTTGATACCATTAAAGTTAGTGCCTTCAGAAATTCTGTCGATCTCATCTTTCAGAGACTGGATTTCTTTCTGCAGGTTTGCACGGTCTGTCTCATTGTCATATGTACCATTGGCAGACTGGTCAGCCAGCTCTACCATACGGTTCAGCATAGAGTGAACTTCTGTAAGAGCGCCTTCTGCTGTCTGTACTAAAGAGATACCGTCCTGTGCGTTCTTCTGAGCAGTCTCAAGGCCTGTGATCTGTGCACGCATCTTTTCAGAAATAGCAAGACCAGCAGCGTCATCGCCTGCGCGGTTGATCCTGTAACCGGAAGATAACTTCTCGAGGTTTTTAGATACAGCACTATTGTTATTTGTTAAGTTGCGGTATGAATTCAGAGCCGCGATATTATGTTGGATTCTCATATATAATTCCTCCTTGAATTAATTTTACCAGGGCTTCCCTGCCCTGTTTGATTTCCCTTTAGTGTTTTGTTTTTTAATCATAGGGAAGGAATGATTAAAAAATGTCTTTCTGCATAACAGAAAGGTTCCGGAAATTAATCCGTAAAATTTGTTACTTGACGCGTCAAACGTTGATAAACAGGGCATTTCCAGAATATTAAATTAAGAAAATTCTTATTTATCATGTTCAATTAGATTATCGTCAATTAATAAAGAAAAATAAGAAGGAATTAGAGAATTTGTAAAAACTTTTATTTTTTCCCCCAAAAATGGGGCTTTCTGGGATATAAATATTTAGTACCAGGATAGTACTGGTGGATATTTTACAAATCCCTCTATTTCAGTCATTCACAACCGATATTTATTACCCGGAAAATATCTTAAGTACCAGGGCAGTACAAATTGCTATTTTCTAAAAGGAGGAAAAAGGATACATTTAGAATCAAAAAGGAGAGAAATTTTATGCCAACATATTTAAATCAAAGCTCACAAACATGGTACTGTAAATTTTATTATAAGGACAGTCTTGGAAGGATCCGCCAGAAGAAAAAAGGCGGATTTCGTCTGCAGCGTGACGCGCGTGAATGGGAACGTTCATTTATCAATCAACATGAGGGCAGTCTGGATATGAGCTTTTCAGATCTATATTCCGCTTATTTTGAAAGTATGAAACACAGATTGAGAGATTCAACTTTACTGACAAAAGATAATTTAATTAAAACAAAGATTCTTCCCTACTTTGGAAATATTCCTATTAATCAGATCGATCCTGGTGCAATTAGAGAATGGCAGAATATAATGTGCGGTCAGCAAATGAACAATGGCAAACACTATTCCAGTACGTACCTAAAGGCAATGAATAACCAGTTATCTACTGTATTTAACTATGCGGTACGTTATTATAACCTACCGTCTAATCCATGCCTTGCCGCCGGAAGCATGGGGAAAAAACAGGCCGGTCAGAAAACCTTCTGGAAGCCAGAAGAATTTCATATTTTCCTTGAATATTTTTCAGAAAATATGGAGATGTATCTTATTTTTTCTCTGTTATACTATACCGGAGTACGTATAGGTGAAATGCTTGCTTTTAGTTATGATGATTTTAACTTGCAAAAAGGTACAGTTACCGTGAGAAAATCATATCGTAGAATTAGAAAAACAGATTATATCACGCCGCCCAAGACTCCAAAAAGCTTTCGGGTGATAGCACTTCCTGCATTTCTAATCGAACAACTGCAAAAATATTTCAGCTTAAAAGAAGGCAGTGGCATGGATGAGCGGATTTTTTCCGGTATATCAAGATACCATATTTCAAAATTCATGAATGAAGCATGTGAAAATACTAAGGTTAAAAAAATACGAATTCATGATCTGAGGCACAGCCATGCAAGTCTATTGATCGAATTAGGAGTCAGCCCTGTCCTGATAGCCGAGAGACTAGGTCATGAAAATGTAGAGACCACCTTAAATATATATAGTCATCTATACCCACATCGTCAAAAAGAATTGGCCGAAAGTTTAGACAGACTTTATTGTACAAATCATACTATGAAATAGCATGACATTAATATAATATATCATTCCTTCCCAATGATTAAATATTATACCAAAGGGAAACAGCACAGGGCAGGGAAGCCCTGGAAAAATCAATTCAAGGAGGAATTATATATGAGAATCCAACATAATATCGCGGCTCTGAATTCATACCGCAACTTAACAAACAATAATAGCGCTGTATCTAAAAACCTTGAGAAGTTATCTTCCGGTTACAGGATCAACCGCGCAGGCGATGACGCTGCCGGTCTTGCTATTTCTGAAAAGATGCGTGCACAGATCACAGGTCTTGAGACTGCTCAGAAGAACGCACAGGACGGTATCTCTTTAGTACAGACGGCAGAAGGCGCTCTTACAGAAGTTCACTCTATGCTGAACCGTATGGTAGAGCTGGCCGACCAGTCTGCCAATGGTACATACGATAACAAAACAGACCGTGCAAACTTGCAGAAGGAAATTCAGTCCCTGAAAGACGAGATCGATAGAATTTCTGAAGGTACTAACTTTAATGGTATTAATCTGCTGGATGGTTCTCTTGGAAGCACTTCTAAAGCAAATGTAGCAGTAGATGTAAAATATTCTGGATTAGATTCAAAACCAGGTGTACTGACATTACAGGCGGCTACTACAGCTGGCACAACAATTGCAGCTGGTTCCGCAAATGCTTTGTCAACGGCTGATAAGACTACTATGGAAGTAACATTTAGCGATGCTAATGGAAATCTTCAGAAGAAGACCGTAGAGTTTACAGCGGCAAACGCAGATATTACACATGCTGATAACGAAGCCGTATTACAGAAGGCATTTGAGGATGCACTTGGAGACGGTTATACAGTATCAGTTGCAGGCGGAGCTGTCACTATAGCTTCAAAAACAGCAGGCGCCGGAGATAAACTGGAAATCTTTTCTGCTAAATTATCAGATTCCACTGGGGCGATAGCTAATGATTTCGGTGCTGTAGCCAATACACCTGGTGCTGATGCATACTATAGGCTGAACACAGGTGCTGGAGTGCTCACTGCATATGACGGAACAGGAAATGCAGAGGATCATATCTTTGAGATAAATGGTCAGAAGTTTGCGTTTGCTACTGCAGACGGTGCAGCGAAACTAGCATCAGATGTTAATTATATTGAAACTGCCGCTGCTAATCCAACTGAGGCTAACATTGACAGTATGATCTCAATGATCAACAATAAGACCGGAATAGGTGCAGTAAAACACGGTACTACAGACATTGAATTAAAGCCTGGCACGACAACTGGAGCGAATGGAAACGGCCTGACACTCCAGATTGGTGACACAGCGGAAAGCTTTAATCAGCTCACAGTATCTATCGGCGATATGAGCACAAGCGCACTTGGACTGAGCGGTGTAGATATCTCCACACAGGCTGGCGCGAAAGCAGCTGTTGACGTGATCAGAAACGCAATCAACTCTGTATCCTCCACACGAGGCGACCTCGGTGCGATCCAGAACCGTCTGGAACACACCATCAACAACTTAAGTGTAACAACAGAGAACATGACAGCAGCAGAAAGCCGTATCCGTGACGTTGACATGGCTAACGAGATGATGGCTTACACGAAGAACAACATTCTTGTACAGGCTTCTCAGGCTATGCTTGCACAGGCAAATCAGATTCCTCAGGGAGTTCTTCAGTTATTACAGTAATTACAAACTGTCAAATAAGCCAGCCCGTTTTGGGGCTGGCTTTTAAGTGCATGTATTTTTACGCTCCATTTTCAAGACTGGCTATCCAGCACAAACTGGCAAAAGGCTAATTTCATAATCACTTGCAGGCTTAAATCAAATGTGTTAAATTATAGACACAAAGAACAACTGCCAAAGTGGTTGACCTGAATATGAATTGAAAATCCACCCAGTCCGCCAAGACTTTGAAGGGTGGTTTTTCTATGCACTAATGACTAATAAATAAATTACGGTTGCCCTTCAAAAGTTTATGATTTTGATACCAACGTACAATATTGTCATGCACGATATTACAATAAAATGCCTCCGACTTATAATTCCTTCCCAATGATTAAATATTATACCAAAGGGAAACAGCACAGGGCAGGGAAGCCCTGGGAAAAACTAATTCAAGGAGGAATTATATATGAGAATCCAACATAATATCGCGGCTTTGAATTCATACCGCAACTTAACAAACAATAATGGCGCTGTATCAAAGAATCTTGAAAAGTTATCTTCTGGTTACAGAATCAACCGCGCAGGCGATGACGCTGCTGGTCTTGCTATTTCTGAAAAGATGCGTGCACAGATCACAGGTCTTGAGACTGCTCAGAAGAATGCTAATGACGGTATTTCTTTAGTACAGACAGCTGAAGGTGCTCTTACAGAAGTTCACTCTATGCTGAACCGTATGGTAGAGCTGGCTGACCAGTCTGCCAATGGTACATACGACAATGAGACAGACCGTGCAAACCTGCAGAAAGAAATCCAGTCTCTGAAAGATGAGATCGACAGAATTTCTGAAGGCACTAACTTTAATGGTATCAACTTGTTAGATGGTTCCCTTGGAAGTGGAACAACTGGAGTTACTGCTGCGAGTGCTGCAAATACAGCTGCAACTGCCGGTAACTTTGATGCTCAGGTTAACTTCTCATTCTCGGGATTAGAAGCTGGCAAGACAGTAACCGTTAAGACAGTTGCAAAAGGAACTGCTTCCGGAATCACCGCAGATGCCAGCGGTAATATTACACTTGCCCTGGAAGCGGAAGCAAATAAAACATATACACAGGCTGATATTGATAAACTTATCAATGATGCCACTCTCCCGAAGTCTGCTTCAGGCTTAAAGATAACGATTGATAATGATATTAAGATTGGTACTACTGACGGTGCAGCAGATGTTGTACAGGTTAACGCTGCAGTAGTTGCTGCTGCTAAGAATTCCAGTGCAACTGATGCCGCAAACGGTATTACCGTTACAGCCAACACAGCAGGAAGTGGAAATGATGGCCACACCCTTACTTTTGACAATACCACTGGCAATGCAAAAGGTGTTACTGTTCTGGCCAACGGCAACGTAACAATCAACTTGGCTGGCGGAAATTATACCGCTTCTGAGATTAACTCTATGCTGGCTAAAGCTGGCGCTGATATGACAGTATCATTCGACGGAACTAAGTCAGATGCGGATCTTAAAGGAGCAGGAGCAGCAGGTGTATTTACACTGGCTGGTGGTGCAGGACTTGCATCAGGTGGTGGTCTTACCCTTCAGATTGGTGATACGGCAGATTCTTTTAATCAATTGACCGTTAAAGTAGGCAATATGTCTTCGACTTCTCTTGGAATAGGCGCAATTGACATCTCCACACAAGAAGGTGGAAAAGCTGCAGTTGACCTTATTAAGAGTGCCATCAATCAGGTATCCTCTACACGAGGTGACCTCGGTGCGATCCAGAATCGTCTGGAACACACCATCAACAACTTAAGTGTAACGACAGAGAACATGACAGCAGCAGAAAGCCGTATCCGTGACGTTGACATGGCTAACGAGATGATGGCTTACACGAAGAACAACATTCTTGTACAGGCTTCTCAGGCTATGCTTGCACAGGCAAACCAGATTCCTCAGGGAGTTCTTCAGTTATTACAGTAAACCAGATCATAAAAATGAATAATCAATAAAAAAATGAGCGTTTTTGGCAGTGAGCCATAAAGAAGTATAAAGAAAAAAACGGCTTATGCCAAGTGAACGGGAAAACAAAAAGCTCCAAGTGATGAAGCATCATTACAGGGAGCTTTTTGCGTGCCTGCCGGTTAAAAACGGAATCATGCAGGGACGAAGGTATAAATTTTTCAACCTTCGCCCTTTTTTGCGCCTCTTATGGTAAAATGAAAGCGGAATAAACCATACACGCAGAAAGTCTTTACAGGCTTTCTGTTTTGCTTTCTTCGTGAGGGCAACGAGCCGGGCGGCGAATATCTGATCACAAGGGGGTACCCCCTTGTTGTGCCTGTTACACAGGCACAACAATTCCCTCTGTCCGCCCTCTTGTACAAAGCCTCCGGAGAAGCCGCGGAAAAGAGCGGGACAATAGCCCCCGGCAGTCTTTCGATTCCCTGCGAAGCGGCCGGCGCCCGGACCTGGACCGTCTGTATACGCGCAACGGCACCGCGCAGTTACGCGGCAACTAAAAAAGGTGACCTGAAGGAGGATAAATGATGAAAGTTGAGATGAGAACGAAAAAGCGGTTGGGCTTTGTGCTGTGCGCGGCGCTTCTTTTCTGCGGAAATGTGCCCGCTGTGGCCTTTGCCGCAAACGACGGCTGTACCCATGTTCACGACGGGAGCTGCGGCTATGTC
Source organism: [Clostridium] hylemonae DSM 15053 (assembly GCF_008281175.1). NCBI lineage: Bacteria > Bacillati > Bacillota > Clostridia > Lachnospirales > Lachnospiraceae > Lachnoclostridium > [Clostridium] hylemonae. Next base: position 3,673,429 of record NZ_CP036524.1, on the reverse strand, counting down.
CCCGCTGTGGAGGGGGCGCCCTGCGGCCATGTGCATGATGAAAGCTGCGACGGGCTGCCGGTAAGAATAAACGTCCCGACAGATTATGAGGAAGACGGAGGCGGGGCATCCAACTCGGACACCGGAACGCCGGCCGTACAGGCGGAAACAGCCGTCGGCGTGACGCTCCCTGCCGCCACCGATAGGGATGCGTCAGCCGATACCTTTGAGGCCGGCGGCCTTGAGTACAAGGTGCTGACAAGTGGCGCGGATCTTCGCACCGTATCCCTGACCGGCTGGGGAGCGGGCGGCGCGCAGGCCACCCTCGTTATCCCTGCTACGGTCCAGGATGGCGGCGGGAACACCTATAAGGTGACGGAGATTGCGGAAAGGGCCTTTGCAGGAGGAACAGCGGCCACCACTCTGGACATCACCGGGGCGGTGAATCTTGTGCAGATTCATAACAATGTGTTTAAGAGTTGGAAAAACCTCACCGCGAACGGGCTGGACGTGTCCGGCCTGACAAACCTTACCACTATTGGAGCGTATGCGTTCTATGACTGTGGGTTCACGGGAGGGTTGGACGTGTCCGGCCTGACAAACCTTACCACTATTGGAGCGTATGCGTTCTATGACTGTGGGTTCACGGGAGGGCTGGATGTGTCCGGCCTGACAAATCTTACCACTATTGGAGAGGATGCGTTCAAAAACTGTGGGTTCACGGGAGGGCTGGATGTGTCCGGCCTGACAAATCTTACCACTATTGGAGAGGATGCGTTCAAAAACTGTGGGTTCACGGGAGGGCTGGACGTGTCCGGCCTGGTAAACCTTACCACTATTGGAGCGTATGCGTTCTCTAACTGTGGGTTCACGGGAGGTCTGGACGTGTCCGGCCTGACAAACCTTACCACTGTTGGAGAGGATGCGTTCGGAGACTGCGGCTTTTCCAGTGCGAGGCTGCCGGCCCAAATGACGGTCATACCCACGGGCTTGTTTTCGGGCTGCAGAAATCTGGCCGCGGCGGAGCTGCCGTCCGGTCTTACCAAAATTGGCGATCACGCCTTCCAAAACTGTGGCTTCACCGGCACGCTGGACCTGTCTGGTTATGCCCGGCTCACTACCATCAGCGGCAGTGCGTTTTTGGAGAATGCCGCTCTCACCGAAGTGCGTCTCCCCGCCGGCCTTACAAGTCTTGGCGATAGGGCGTTTCAAGAATGCTCCAGTCTCACCAGCCTGCGCTTTTACGGCGCAGACGCCCCCGCCATCGGCAGCTATATATTATCCGCAATGGCGGCAAACGCTACCACCGGCACGGTGTACTACCCCTTCGGCGGCGCGGGCTACAGCGCGGATGCTTTTGACAGTGGAAAAGGCATGGCCCAATTCGGCAGATGGACGTTTACCGCCTTTAACGCCACGGCCCCCATCCTTAAAGCTGGCACGGCTGTCCGTACGAGCGATACGGCGGCCAACGTTACCTTCACCAGCAGCAGGGCCGGTCGGTATTACTACGCCGTGGTGGACAGCGGCGCGGCCCGGCCCGCCATCGACACCACCGGCAGGGGCACGGCCTGTGGGACCGGCCTTCAGACGATCCGTCTCACCACCCTCTCTGCCGGAGCCCAGGACATTTACATCGTGGTGAAGGACGCGGACGGCAATGTGAGCGACCGCGGTTTCAAGATTCCGATACCGGCGTTTACCATCCCAGGCAAGGGCACGGCGGAGACCCGCACCGCGGACGGCGCGCCTCATACCAGGAATATCACCATCAATTCGGACACTGTCCCGCAGACGGGCGATCCGGCAGACATACTGCCCTGGCTGGTGATAATAGTGGCGGTCCTCCTGGGCTGCACCTCCCTGGCGGCCTATCGGAAATGCCGCGGCACAAAGCGTCGGGAGTGAGCGGGGAAAACTGCCCCGGATGTACCAGGCTTTATCAAAAGTGTGTATAAGGCGGGGGACAGGTTCCTGCCATAACCGGATACGTTTTAGAAAAGCCGCCGCGGTGATAAACCGGGGCGGCTTTGTTGATATTCTGTGGATTATTGAAAAAAGGGGTCATTTTGCCCCAAAATGTAGGAATTGCAGAGGGACATTATAGATTTTTTAAATATTTAACCGCTATATCCGCTATATTGCAGCAGGGGGCCTGTGTTACAACACCTCCCATACGGTGCGCGGCCATTGGCATGCCATATACGACGCAGGAATCTTTGTCCTGGCCGATCGTGTAGGCGCCTGACCGGCGCATGTGCAGGAGGCCTTCCGCGCCGTCCTGCCCCATGCCGGTCAGGATAATGCCGACGGCGGAACCGCCCGCGGCTTCTGCCGCTGAATGAAACAGAACATCCACAGAAGGACGGTGTCCGTTGACCTTTTCTGCGGGATAGCATTTGACGGTATATTTGCTTCCTATGCGGACGACTTTTGTCTGTAAGTCGCCTCCCGGTGAGATGAGCGCCAGGCCGGGTCTTATGATATCTCCGTTCTGCGCTTCCCGGACTTCCATTTTACAGAGCCGGTTCAGGCGGTCTGCATACATCTTTGTGAAGCCTTCCGGCATGTGCTGAGTGATGACGATACCGGGGATATCGGCCGGGAGTCTCTTTAGTATCTCAAGTGTTGCTTCGGTGCCTCCTGTGGAGGCGCCTATGGCGATCAGAGTGTTGTTGGCTTTTAGTGAAAAGTGTGCCTGGACGCTTTCTTTTGAAGCTGCAGAGCTGTCCGCGGGCGGCGGTGAAGCCGGTTCCAGGCTCGGGCGCGGCGGTTCCGGCAGCCTAACTTTGGCTCTGGAAGCTATGAGAATCTTCGCGCACAGGTTTTGTACGAACAGCTGTGCAGTATAGTTGCGGCTCATATCAGGTTTTTTGACAAAATCTACCGCTCCGTTTGAGAGTGCGTCAAACACATTGACATTGAGAGAAGATACGAGGATGACCGGGAGCGGATAGCGCGGAAGCAGTTTCTTTAAGAAATCAATCCCATTTATACCCGGCATCTCCACATCCAGCGTTATGACATCCGGTTTGAGTACAGGTATTTTTGTCAGAGCGTCGTATGGACTCATAAAATAACCGGCTACGTCTATATTGCTGCTGGCTTTTGGAAGTGCTTCAGATAGAAACCTGTCGAACACGAGAGAGTCATCTATTATGAGGACGCGTATTTTATTATTTTCTGTCATTTCATATCCCCTTTTTAAATCGTAATAACCTGCCGCATGCTTATTTGCGATATGCGGCAGGTATTACATATTTATAATCAATATTAGATTTTGGAAGGCTTTCGGAATGGCCGATGAACAGATATCCCCCCGGGACGGTGGAGTCATAAAACCGTTTTACGAGAGCCTCCTTGGTTGGCTGGTCGAAATAGATCATTACATTCCGGCAGAAGATAACATCGAATTGCAGTTTAAACCGTATCGGTTCCATGAGATTAAACCGCCGGAAGATCACATTTGATTTGATGCAGTCCGCCACCGTATAGAAACCTGGTTTAGACGACTTCCTGAAATATTTTCCCTTCCATCCCGCCGGAAGATTGCGAAGTGATTCTTCCTCATATTCGGCGGCTGCGGCTGTGTCAAGCACATTCTGTGAAATGTCGGTGGCGAGTACGCGCGTGTCCCACATTCCGGTTTTGGAACCAAAATAATCTTTTAGTATCATGGATAAGGTGTAAGGTTCCTGTCCCGAGGAACAGCCGGCGCTCCAGATGCTTAAGACACGGTTTTTCTTAGTCTGCTCAAGCCAGGGGAGGACTGTGGTGCGGAAGTAATCAAAATGTGCCTCCTCGCGCATGAAGTACGTATAGTTCGTCGTCAGCTTGTTGAGCATAATTTCGATATCCTCCGGACTTTTTCTGGAGAGGATGTGATCGATATATTCACTGAAAGTATTGTACCCCATGGATGTGATTACATTGGAAAGTCTGCCGGCAATGAGCTGCTGCTTGTGCTCCAGGTTGATGCCGTAATTTGTCTTGACGAAATTTACGAGCCGCTGAAAATCTCGTTCAGATAAGCTTAACATATGCAATACATCCCTTCTTGTTTATCAGATACGCAGTATCGCATCGCAGTCGAGCAGAAGCACAACGGTCCCGTCATCCAGTGATATCATGGCATTGGTGAGCTCCTGGCGGTTCTCGACCGGAATAGGAGAGGCTTCGGCAGTATCAATATCCTGCACCTGCAGCACGGTATCTACGGCAATACCTATCAGTGTAGAATTGATCTCCAATATGATGATACATGTAGTGGAGGTATATTCCCGGAATGGTTTGTTCATCCGCAGGCGGATGTCCATTACAGGGAGAACCTGCCCCCGCAGATTGATGATCCCCCTGATATAATCAGGAACCATAGGAAGGGGACGTATCATATAATTGGTGATGATCTCGATCACATTTTCCGTGCTGACGCCAAAAACAAGGCCGTCAGACATGAAAGTGAGAAAACGTTCTGTAGTTTCGGATACGACTATATCCTCTGCTGTCTCGTCTAGCATCATAGAATCTGGCATATATCTCTAACCTCCTTATTCCAGTTAAAACATTTCCTGGGCAGCTGTGTACACGCTGGCGACGTCGAGAATGATGCTGATATTCCCGTCTCCAAGTATAGTACATCCGCTGATTCCGGAATGCTTGATATTAAAGTTGTTCAGGTAAGACGGAAGCGGCTTCACTACAACCTGCTGTTCGCCGAGCAGCTGGTCTACAAACATACAGTAAGATTTGTCGCTTGCTTCCACCCAGATCAAAATGCCGTCTTCGATATTTGTGTATCCTTCTTCCATATTGAACATATCGTGGATACGTACGATAGGGAAGAATTCGTCCATGCACTTGATCATCTCATGTCCGGAAGCATCCAGAATGATATCTTTCTGCTCAGCCTTGAACGACTGCCGGATATGGGCGATCGGTATCGTAAATACATTTTTGCCGATGGATATCTCCATCCCGTTTACAATGGCGAGCGTGAGCGGAATCTTCAGAGTCGTACAGCTTCCCTGTCCTTTCTCACTTGTGATCGAGACGGTTCCGCCTATGGCTTCCACATTTTTCCTGACGACGTCAAGCCCTACTCCCCGGCCTGAATACTCGGTCACTTCCTGGTTTGTAGAAAAACCGGGCAGCATAAGCAGTGACAGTATCTCTTTTTTGGAATATTCTTCTTCCGGTTTCGTGAGGATGCCGTTTCTCGCTGCCTTGGCGAGGATGGCATCTGTATCCATACCCTGGCCGTCATCTTCCACAGTGATGATGACTTCGCTTCCCGTATGCCGTGCAGAGAGCTTGATCTCCCCCTGGGGAGGCTTGCCGGCGCTGATACGGGTCTGCACGTCCTCTTCAATGCCGTGGTCCATGGCGTTGCGCACGATGTGCATGATTGGGTCGCCGATACTGTCCACGATAGTTTTGTCCACTTCTGTGTCTTCTCCGACGATAGTGAGGCGTACATCTTTGTTCAGCGTTTTCTTCATATCCCGCACGATCCGGTTCATCTTCTGGAATACACCGGAGACGGAGACCATCCGCAGAGACATGGCGATATCCTGCAGGTCATCGGTCAGCTTGCGCAGCTGGCGGGCTGATTTGAGGAAGCTGTCCAGCTTCACATTCTGCAGTTCCGGCGAAGCGGTCACCATAGATTCCGTGATCACGATCTCTCCGACGATCGCCATGAGCTGGTCAAGCTTACTTAAGTTTACGCTGATCAGGCTCTGTTTCGCGTGGCCGGCGGGAGAAGGCTGTTTGGAAGCAGCAGGAGCGGCCGCTGCTTTATTTTCTTCCGAAGGGCTGCTTTGTTTGGCGGCAGGAGCTTCTTCTTTCTGAACGTCCTGAGGCCGTTCGATCAGTTCGTAGGAACGGATATTGCTCGTTGTGCTTATGATCTTTATGGCAGATTCCGCTTCCTCCTGTGAAAGAAAGGCGAGGTAAAATCCCTGCTCTGCAATGACGTCACTCGTATCGGAATTGGTCTCCACATCTTCCGGGGTAAAGGAAAATTCCAGATCGGTATCCTTCAGGGCGGTGATCAGCATAAAGGAGCGCAGATTTTCCATGCCGCAGTCTTCTTCAAAAAAGACGTGCACAATGTACGGGGCATTCATATCCGGAATGTCTTTTGGCGCTTTGCCGGAACTGGTCTCACTGCCTGGATCCCCTGCCTGTCCGGTATCAGACTGTGCGTTTGGCGCGTCTTTTTCATCTTTTGAGCGCAGTTCGTTCAAAAAACTGTTAATTTCATTTACAAAGCTGTCGATATTCATACTGAGAGGCTCGTTGTTTTCCACCTTTTCCACATCTGCCCTCAGCCTGTCGGTTGACTTGAACATCAGATTGAACAGTTCACTTTTCTGATCATCTGTCAGGGAACCTGTTCCATTTTCTCTGATAAAGAAGAACAAGTCTTCGATGTGGTGTGCTACCTCCATCAAAGGCTGGAATTCCAGCATTGCGGAGGAGCCTTTGATAGTGTGCATGCTGCGGAAAATCTCGTTAACATCGTCGGATGTGAATTCGCCTGCCTTCTCGGCATTGATGAGCAGTTCATCCAGCTGCTCCAAAAGAGAATTGGTCTCAAACAGATAAGTCTCAAGCAGGCTGTCAGTCATATTGTCCATAATCTTTGTGCACCACCTTATTTTTAATTTGTATTTAATAACATTGCAAATCCAGAGGATGTTATGTTAATGTACTCATATAGTCTATATATCGGCTGAAAATGTCAAAAGATAATTACAGTAGGTGAAAAAATGTCAAATATTTTAAAAGTAACGACCCCTGTGGCGGGATATGAAAATACGAATTCTGTGAGGACAAACCCGGTCAGAAATACGGATCCGGCCATCCAGGGACAGGTAAATCCCGAGAAGGTCATGAAGCCGGACGCAAGAAGTGATTCCGCGTCCCAGGACCAGAATGTAGGATTGAAGTTCCAGTATGAATCGAACTATGACAACTTCATACAGCAGATGCGGGAAATGCCTGCCATGGCGGAAGAATTTTCAAAACTGTTTTTTGAAAGGTTTTCTACACTGGCAGAATCCGGACTTCAGGACGGTTACGCGCAGCAGATCGCGGAGTTTCTCGCCATGGTGGACGTGGAGCCGAAGGAACTTCTGGCATTTGTCAAAGGTCAGGGCAATGCGTCTATCCGGTTTAACGGGGCGTTCTTTTCACTTCTCCGGCAGGTGATGGAACAGACGAATTCTGTGGAGCTTAAAAGCCTCGTGCTCGACTTCGTGAGACGGTATACGGATATGGCGGAGAGCCCGCACATTATGCACAATATCGGCCATCTGCTGGAAACGCTGAAAGGGAAAATGTTCCAGGACGCAGGGGAACAGCTTGAGTCCATGTCCGGGGAACTGAATTACAAGGCAGGGGCCGGCAGCAGCGGGATGGAGGAGAATGCCTCCATTTTGAAGGAAAAGATTCTTCCATTTCTCAACCGCTATATCTCAGGGACCCACGACCGGGGGACGCTGCGGGATATGACAGCCCAGCTGGCAGCGTACACGGCAAGGTGTGAGAACAGTTCCGGCGTACGGCTTATGGAGGCGTTCGGCGAGCTTATGAAATTCCAGGGAATGCAGAAGTATTTCCAGGGATTTGATCCGGCTATGCTCATGCAGGTGCTTGGAAACACAGAATTTGAAAAGTCGGTGCGCCAGCAGAAGTGGATGGACAAGCTGGCGTCACTCATAGACGAAGGCGTATCCGGAGCTGCGGGCAGTGAGAATAAGGCGGTGTTCAGGAATCTGATGCAGGCAGTGCTGCTCAATGAGAGTGTCTATATGCCGGTGCTGCACATGATGATACCGCTACAGATGAACGGCCGGCTGATGTTCGCAGAGATGTGGATCGACCCGGACGCAGAAGGAGACAGGCGGGAGGAAGACGGCAGCCGGAAGCGTACGGTACAGGGACTGGTAAAGTTTGACGTACAGGATGTGGGATTTTTTGACCTTTACTTTATTTACCAGGATGGGAATATCCGGCTTCAGATGAACTGTCCGGAAGCGCTGGATGAAAGCCTTGATGCCATACGCCGCGATATCACGCAGATACTGGCGGAAAATGAGATAAAGACGGAGGAACTGTTCGTCGAATCCGGACAGAGATCCATCCCGGTCTCCGAAGCATTTCCGAAAATATTTGAAAGGAAGAATTCGATCAATGTCAGAATTTAATGAATTGCTGAACAAAAAAGCGGTCGCGCTGACGTATGATGAGGACAAACAGGCGTCTCCGGTCATCGTGGCGTCGGGCATGGGGTATCTGGCGGAAAAGATTGTAGAGACGGCAGAAAAAAGCGGAGTGCCAGTATATGAAGACAACTCTCTGGCGACGCTTCTGACCCAGCTGGATCTCGGATCTGAGATACCGGAAGAACTGTATCAGGCGATCGTGGACATATATATCTATTTCCTGAATTACAAGCCAAAATCAGAGGAACCGCAGGAACAGGAGACGCAGGCAGAGGAACCTGAGGTACAGGAAGCGGATCCACCCGGGGAAGAACCGTCCTGATATCAGAACCGTTTGTTACGTGAATCCTGCTGGAAAACAAAGCTTCGGACCGACGCTTCCTGGCTGGATGTCATATCTGGAAACCGGCAGCCATATCCGGCATCATCGATACGGATGACCTCTGCAGTCAAGAGAAGCTCCTTCTGGCCGGCCCGGAAGGAGAGGGAAAACTGCTGTCCGGTACAAAGCGTGCAGGAACATATGACGAAAACGCCGCCAGCACTGATATCACGTATGGACGCGTCCGACCGGATCGTCTTTCCTTCGCCGTCTGTATAAGACAGACGGGCGGGGAGATCGACCCGGACCTTCAGATCATTTCTGCGCTGGAGGGCTGTGACGACCTCGCCGAAGGAACAGAGCGCGCTGCTGTGCTTCACTCCCGGGGAGACGGCATATTCCTTATAGTCTGAAAGGCGGCAGCTGCACGATACGAGACCCTTTGCGTTATCATAAAAGGTTACGAGCACTTCGGAGCGCAGAATATCGCCGTACGGTTCTTCAAAAGTAAGAAGCGCAGAGCGGTCTGCTATATGGGAAACGTGCGCATCGCAGAGATATTCGTTGTCTATCGTATAAATACTTGCTTTGTGGCAGTCTATCAGAAACATAACAGTACCCTTTCTGTTTTGACATTTATTAAAATCTGTTATAGTATAAAATTTATTATACGTTCGGATTTTAAAAATAACAAGAAGATTTTACAAAGGAAAAATATAAGAAGGAGAGGAAAGAAGATGGCGTATTACAATAACTATAATTTTGATCCTGTAAGCTTCGGCTCCGGACTGCCGGTAAATCTGTATTACGGACAGCACGGCAGCACGGAGCGCACGCAGCGGGCAGGCGCAGGCTTTTCGCAGATATTTGCCGCCAAGTCCCGGAAAAACAGCACAGCCACTCTGTTTGACAGCCTTCCGTCATCCATGAATGCCATATTTGAGGAGGCGGCTTCCAGGTTCGGCGTAGACGCGAATCTGCTGAAAGCCATCGGAAAGGCAGAATCCGCCTTTAATGCCTCGGCAGTCTCTCAGGCAGGCGCCATCGGAGTCATGCAGCTCATGCCGGCAACAGCGGCAGCGCTTGGAGTATCCAATCCTTATGACGCGAGAGAGAACATCATGGGAGGAGCTTCCTACATAGCAGATCTGCTGAGGAAATACGGCGGAGATGTAAAGCTTGCCCTTGCCGCGTACAACGCCGGAAGCGGAAATGTGGACAAGTACGGAGGTATCCCGCCCTTTAAAGAGACACAGTCATACGTGAAAAAAGTGATGGAATACGCAGGAGAAGACATAACAGTAAACGGAACCGTCTCCCAGGCGGCGTCACAGCAATATGAATCCGGAGAAACAGTTCCCCTGCAGGCCGTACAGGCAGACAGCGGATACTTGTCAAATCTCGTGGATCTGTTGCGTATACAGATGGAGATGAAACTCACCTCCATACTCTCAGATGTGGATGGGGAATTTTGAGGAAGTTTTGAGTGTTCTGGCAGTGGACGGTGAAGAGTGCGGATGCGCAGGGGTGCGGCAGGACGCTCCGTCAGATGGGGAGGCGTAACAGCCACAGTGCAGATCCATGTAACCCGCCAGGGAATCCTCCCAACGTTGGAGAATTTTGAGTCATGTGATGCAACAGGCGCAGGAAAGGCGGCGGGAAGCGGCGGGCCGTCGGAGGGAGCTTTGCCAATCCGTTAGTAAAAAAGACGCGGTATAAACAGACCAGGAACTGCGCATCAAGCGCAGTTCCTGAGACAGCTAAGCCGGAAAATCATCCAGATTTTCCGGCGCATCTGTCGGTGTCTGTTAATACCACGTCTTTTTTACTTACGGATTGCAAGCGCACTGACCGGTCCGCCGCTTCCCGCCGCCTTTCCTGCGCCGTACACCACAACCCCAATTCCCCAACAAAAATTCCCAATTAATACTTATCACTGGAGACCGGCTGTGTATAGCTTGAGTATGTACTCTCGGAAGTGTAGGAAGTCGTACTTGCCGCATTGTCTTTCCCGCGGATCTTGAAGGAACTCATCAGGTCTTTCAAAAGTCTTGCCTGCCCGGATAATTCTTCGCTGGCCGCCGCACTTTCTTCCGCCGTTGCGGAATTGGTCTGTACTACACTGGATATCTGGTCGATCCCCTGTGTTACCTGAGCGACAGAGTCAGCCTGCGTTTTGGAAGCTTCTGAGATAGAGTTTATCAGATTGACAACTTCCTGCGCGTTTGTAACTACCTTGCCCATGGCCTCGGCCGTCGTGTTGGCTATCTGAGTACCGTTCTCCACTGCTGAGATAGCGTTTTCGATCAATGCAGTCGTATTCTGTGCCGCATCCTGGCTTTTTCCGGCGAGATTACGTACTTCATCTGCGACAACTGCAAAGCCTTTTCCGGCAGAACCAGCGCGGGCGGCCTCTACAGCAGCGTTCAGAGCGAGGATATTTGTCTGGAACGCGATATCCTCTATTGTCTTGATGATCTTTCCGATCTGGTTGGAAGCCTCGCCGATTGCGGCCATGGCGTCTGTCATTTCGCTCATGTGCTGGTTGCTCTCATTGATATCAGAACCTACGTGATTGGACAGTTCATTGGCATTCTGCGCGTTTTCCGCATTGGCGGAGATCTGCGTTGAGATGTCGTTGATGGTAGCGGCCAGTTCCTGTACAGAGCTTGCCTGTTCGGTAGCCCCCTGGGAAAGCGCCTGTGCTCCGCTGGATACCTGATCGGCGCCTGCGTCTACCTGCACAGAAGCTTCTGTGATCTGTTCCATCGTATCGTTCAGGCGGAAGCAGATACCTCTGATTGCTTCCAGAAGAGGAGCAAAATCACCGATATACAGGTCCTTGCAATTGGAGGATACTGTGAAATCTCCGTTGCTCATGCCGCCTAGAAGCTGTTCTTCGTCTTTGATGATCTGGTTCAGCGCAGATACAATGATCTTGGAGCATTCTACCATTTCATTAACTTCTACTGTACCGCTGACATCCGGAACCGGTGTGGTAATGTCTCCCTGGGACAGCAGCTTGAGACGGTCCGCGCACCGCTGTATAGGCATTGCGATCTGCTGTCTCAGCCTTGCGGCTATTACGATGATCACAACGACAGCAGCTAAAAGGATAACTACAGCAGCCACCATTGCTATGATCGAGGCGTTCGTTAACGAGTCGATAACTTCATTGCCGCCTGTGACTTTTGACTCCATAAGATTTTGCATATCTGTCATGGCAGCCTGGTACAGAGGATCATTCTCGTCAGTTATCTTTTCTGCGACAAGATCTTCATTCTCTTTGTCAGCAGCCATGGCTTCCCCTGCCAGACCGAGGAGGCTTTCTTTATAAGCAGCATAGTCTGTCTCAAATTTCTTAAAGGCTTCTTTGCCGCCCTCCGTCTTAAGTGTAGGCCTTACGTCATCCATATGCGTGCTTACATCTGCCAAAGCCTTGTTCATTAATTCTTCTGCTTCAGAGACATGCTGCGGATCATCCAGCGCGATCGTCGCGAACAGGAGCTCCTGCGATTCTGCAAGCGATGCCATTGCCTGACCCGCATCTCCCTGGGCAAAGCCATAATTTTTTATGGCGCCGGTATACTGCGAATTCATGACATTAGTTACGATGATCCCGAGGATACCAGCTAAACTGGCGATAACTGTGACAATTGCAAAAGAAGACACGAGCTTCCTCCGGATCGTTTTCGTATTTTTTTGGAATGATTTTTCCAATTCTGATACACCACCTTTTCCCTTTTCTTTCGTTTTGTAATAAATACAGCTTATGAAGATAAATCACTCTTAATATATATCGGCACGATCATCTGATTCATAAGCATATCACGAATGCTTTTTATAAGGCAGAATTCAATACTTGAGTAAAATTGTACAGATTTGCGGTCGAAAAAAGGCGATAATTTGGGAAATATATGGAAATATTTGTAGACTTTTGTTTCCACAGTAAAAATTGTGATTTTCAGATTTTTTCTGCAAGAAGCTACTTATTAAAGCGATTATTCAAAGTAATAATATCATCCATGGGGGTAAAAGTCTACTTTTACTGCCACTGATCCCGCCCGTAAAGAACAGCGGCCTAAGCCTTGTACAGACAGGGAAAGACGAGGCTGCAGCGGCTTTGGGAACACGGGATAAAATGTTACGAAAGGATAAGAAAAATATGACTATTAGTGATAATGAGATATTATCTTTGATCGTAAATGAAGGTAATGATGTCACATATTTGTCTGATATAGAGAACTACAAGCTGTATTTTGTGAACAGAAAGGGTCTTGAAATCTTGGGAAATCCTGAGATGGAAGAGTGGTATGGAAGACCATGCTATGAGGTACTGCAGAACAGAAACAGTCCGTGCCCGTTCTGTACAAATCATCTGCTCAGCGAAGAATCCTTTTATGAGTGGAACTTTTACAACGAGTATATGAAGAGGGAATTTGTAAAGCGGGGCATCATTGTAAATTTTAACGGCAGAAAGACCCGCATGGAATTTGCCATGGATGTCACAAAGATCTGCGATATGGAGAGAAAACTGAAGCAGGAACTGGATGTGCAGAAGGTGCTTGTTGACTGTGCGCTTGCCTTAAACAGGGAGAGCAAGGAGGGAGATGAGTCTATCTACGCGTTCCTGACGATCATCCGGGATTATTATGATGCGGACAGGGCGTATATTTTTGAGATAACCGAGGAAAAGCAGTCGCTTAAGAATACATTTGAGATATGCCGCAAAGGAATAAAGCCCCAGATAGACAACCTGCAGGAGCTGCCGCTGTCTGCAGTGGACTGCTGGATGCAGGCGTTTGAAAAAGGCCAGATATATAATATCTCATCGCTGTCGAAGGAAAAAAATCATGATTCTGAGGAATACAGAATTCTGGCGGCTCAGAATGTAGACAGTCTTCTCGCGATGCCTCTCGTACTGGAGGGGGAGGTGATCGGATTCCTGGGGGTTGACAATCCGACGGTAAATGCGGATGTCGAGGTGCTGCTCAGGCTGACGCCTGAATTTATCGTAAATGATATAAGAAAAAGACAGATCTGGCAGGAAGCGAAAAACTCGGGATATATTGATGATCTGACAGGACTTGGAAACCGGAAGAAATCCCGGCAGATGGTTGAATGGCTGGAACAGCAGTATCAGGAAGAGTTCGGGATCGTTACAGTGGATATCGACAGTCTCAGGAATATCAACAATGCCTATGGATATGAGTGGGGCGACCATATGCTCAGATATGTGGCACAGACGCTCATAAAGTGTTTCGGAGATTATGTGTACCGTGTCGGCGATGATGAATTTGTGGCCTTTTGCCTGGATATCAGGAAGAGTGAGTTTGAAGAAGAGGTCAGGAAGCTGCAGAAGATCGCCAAATGGGATGAACAGCTGCAGATAGCGATCGGTTCAAGCTGGTTTGAAGGTGAGAGTGATATCGACTATCAGATCACTGTGGCCAATGAGAAAATGCATATCAACAAGGTGAAGAATTATAAGAGAGGAACTGTCGGACAGAAAAGTATTCAGAAGTACAGAGGCGTACTGGCAGAAAATCTTCAGAGAGAAATTGAGACCGGCAGATTTGTCGTATATCTGCAGCCTCAGATCAATCTGAAAAATAACCGGATAGGCGGGGCCGAGGCGCTCATAAGAAGACTGGATGAGCATGGAAATATCATCTTTCCGAATTCCTTTGTAAGCCGTTACGAAGGAGACGAAATAATCAGATATATTGATTTCTACGTGCTGGAAAGGGTGTGCCGCATCCTGAAGCAATGGAAGGAAAAAGGCCGCCAGGATGTGGGAATTGCCGTTAACTTCTCCCGTGTAACGATGATGGAAGATGAAGTAGTAGAGAAGATGAGGGCGGTCTGCAGGAAATTCGGGGTGGATCCCGGACAGATCACGATCGAAGTTACAGAGAGCATCGGTATGCTGGAGCGGGATACACTGAAAGAGCTTCTGGATGATATACAGAAGTCAGGCTTCCGCATTTCCCTTGATGATTTTGGTTCCCGCTATTCCGACCTGGCGCTGTTGTCACTGGCGGATTTCAATGAGATAAAGCTGGATAAGAGTCTGATAGACAGGCTGGAGATCGGCGGTAAGCCAAGAGTCATTGCAGAATATGTACTTCGCATGTGTATGGAGCTAAAGCTGACGCATTCTGTGGCGGAGGGGATCGAGACAGTGTCGCAGCGGGAGATCTTGAAGAACTTCGGCTGTGAACTAGGGCAGGGTTATCTGTTTGATAAGCCTATGCCGGTCGATGAATTTGAAAATAAATATCTGGAGCTTTAATTTTTTTTATCGACTCGTGTCGAATTTAGTCTATTTATGGAGAGTGAGTGTATGAATGGGATTAACAGTATGTACGGAAACACAATCGGAATGATGGAAAAGTCTCTGGATTTTCTCTGGACAAAGCAGGGGGTCACATCGAATAATATCGCGAATGTAGATACTCCGGGGTATAAATCTAAATACGTCACCTTTGAGGAGACGTTTCAGAGAAGACTTGCCGCGGCCACAAAGGCCGGGGACGGCCGCCAGGTAAGGCAGGCCATAGCCGGAGCGTCGGCCGTGGTCAATGAAACACCGGGGGAGACGGCGAGGCTGGATGGAAACAATGTAAATGCGGACGCGGAGATGGTGGAACTGACGCGGACAGCGCTTCAGTATCAGTATGGAATCAATTCTGTAAACAGTGATATCACAAGGCTCAGAACAGTGATCAAGGGACAGTAGGAGGGAGATCATGATAGAAAACGGATTTATCACCCCGATTCAGAGAATGGACTCTATCGGGACGTTAAAAAGAAATGAAAATGTAGAACAGAGCGGAAACAGCCTGTTCTCTGATATCTTTAATAATGCGGTAAAAGATGTCAAGGATACGCAGGCCAATCTGGAACAGCAGCAGTATCTGCTGGCAACGGGGCAGATCGACGATGCGCACACCGTTCCGATCGCCGCGTCGGAAGCGCAGATGGCAGTGGATATGCTCGTACAGCTGAGGAATAAAGCCTTAGAATCTTATAACGAATTGATGAGAATCAGCTTATAAGAATTAAATGAAAAGGACATAAGTCGAGGACATGGATAAGATAAAGCTTAAATTAGGTCAATTGAAAGATTTCCTTGGTAAATATAGCAAAAAGACGAAAATAATCGCCGGAACAGCCGCGGTTGCGGTGATCGCCGCGGCCGTCATAATCGCGCTCGTCCTGAATCATAAGGATTATACAACGCTTTTTACCGGGGTGACGGAAGAAGAGGCCACCAAAATTATCGGAAAGCTGCAGGAGTCAGGCGTTGACTTCCAGTACAAAGAAAACGGAGATATTCTGGTAGATGAGAAGGTTGCGGATAAAACCCGGGCAGACCTTGTGTATGAGGGTTATCCGAAGAGCGGGTTTACCTATGATGTATTTACAGAAAATTCAGGAGGAATGACGACCGATTCTGAGAAAGAGACGTATAAGCTCTATGATCTGCAGGACCGGATAGGCGCGACTATCCGCTTTTTTGACGGAGTGAAGGACGCAAAAGTCAATATAGCCCTGAAAGAAGAGCAGAAGTATGTTCTGGAGGAGGACGGGGAAAAGGCCGGAACTCCGAGCGCTTCTGTTGTTGTCACAATGGAGAGCGGGGAGTCGCCGTCCGAGAAGCAGGCGGCAGCGATCCAGCGCCTCGTGGCAAAAAGTGTGCCGGAGATGGAGATGGAAAATGTGGCTGTGTTTGACGGCAACGGGATCGAGGTCTCTGTAAACAAAGACGGGAGCAGCGCGTCCGGCAGCAATGCCACGGAAGAGATCGCGCAGCTCATAGAGATGCAGATATCAAAAAAAGTGATCAATGTCCTTGGTTCTTTTTACGGCGCGGAAAATATACGTGTATCTGCCCGCGGAAAAGTCAACATGGAAAAGGTCATCAGAGAATCTACGACGTACACGACGCCCGAAAAGATAGATGAAAAGGACAAAACAGGGATCGTATCCAGCGAGTCGACCACAAAGGATACTGTGAACGGCGGGGGCGCCGGGACAGGGGTTGCAGGCAGCGAGACCAATGCCGATACACCGGAATATAATGCCGGAACTGACAACAATGCTTCCGGTTCGGCCAGTGAATCAGCCACGAGAGACTACCTCGTAAATCAGGTGAAGGAGCAGGGAGAACTGGATACAGGAGTTCTTGAGGATTTGACGGTGTCCGTAGCCATCAACGGTAAAAATGCCGGAAATATCAGTATGAACGAACTGAGAGACCTGGTCGGAAATGCGACAGGTATCGCCGCTGCCGACAGGCTGGAGAAGATAACGATCGTAAATGCCCCGTTCTATGAAGAGAACGCGGATAAGGATACGAAAGAAGTATCAAATATACTCAAAAATATAAAGGATAATCTTCCGGTCATTGCCGTTGCGGCTGTTATCGCCGTGGTGATAATCATACTTGCGGTGATCCTCATACGCAGAAGAAGAAAACGGCGCATGGAAGAAGAGGAGGAACTGGAAGACTTACTCATTCCGGATGTGACAGAGGAAATACGGAAACCTGAGATACTGAACCTGAAGAATGAAAAGAGCAGGGAGCTGCGTGAAAATGTAAGAGACTTTGCAGATGAAAATCCGGAAATATCCGCACAGATGATCCGAAACTGGCTGAATGGAGGAGAGCAGGATGGACGAAAAGCAGACGAATAATGCAGCCAATCTGTCTCCGGGCCGGAAGGCTGCGGCTGTTATAGCTGCTCTGGGCGCAGATAAGGCATCGAAAGTATATAAGTACCTGACTGAGGAGGAAGTAGAAAAGCTGACGCTGGAGGTGGCAAAGCTTGGCCATCTGGAGGCAGAGCAGACGGAAGCGGTACTGGATGATTTTTATAAATCATGCCTGACGCAGAAGGTAGTCACGGACGGCGGCATGGAATACGCGCGCTCCGTGCTGGAAAAAACCTATGGGGAATCAGTGGCGAACGAGCTTCTTAAGAAGATGACCAAGTATCTGAAAAACCGCTCCTTTGACTTTATCAGTAAGATGGATACGAAAAATCTCTTCTCCGTACTGCAGCATGAAAGGCCCCAGACGATCGCGCTGATTCTGTCCTATGTGGATTCCGGGCAGGCCGCGGCTCTCATAGCGGAGCTGCCGGAGGGCAAGCGGCTGAAGGTGGTGGAGAGCATCGCCAGGATGGAGAGCGCTTCTCCGGATGCCATCAAGATAGTTGAGACACAGCTGCTGAAGAAATTTGACAACATACTTACAACAGACTTTACGACGATCGGAGGTATTGATTATATCGCCGACGTTATGAACCATATGGACAGGAGCAATGAGAAATATATCTTTGACGAGATGGGCAAGGATGATCCGGACCTGGCGGAAGCGATCCGGAAGAAGATGTTCGTCTTTGAAGATATCCTGACGATGAATGACCGCTCTATCCAACGCTTTATACGTGACTGTGACATGAAGGATGTTGTCTATGCGCTGAAGAATGCGAATCAGGAACTGCTCCAGCTGTTCTTCTCAA
This sequence comes from [Clostridium] hylemonae DSM 15053, assembly GCF_008281175.1. Taxonomy (NCBI): domain Bacteria; kingdom Bacillati; phylum Bacillota; class Clostridia; order Lachnospirales; family Lachnospiraceae; genus Lachnoclostridium; species [Clostridium] hylemonae. Next base: position 3,655,364 of record NZ_CP036524.1, on the reverse strand, counting down.
ACATGTCTACCCGTATGGCAGAGACGGTGCAGTCAGACTTGGAAGTTACGGTCAACGTGCGTCTGCGTGATGTAGAAGAAGCGCAGCAGCGGATCGTCAATATTATCCGGAAGCTGGATGAAGAAGGGGAACTGGTGATCGGCAAGGGCGGAAAGGATGACATCATTGTATAGGGTACTTAAGAATGAGAGAGAAAACAGCAGCAAGGCGCTGAAGTATGAGATCTATAAGGAGCTTTCCCTTGAGGAGGAGCCGGAAGCAGGCGCAGAGGATCATATGCAGGAGGAGCCGGAAAGTTCCGGGGCCGACAGCATACTGGAGGAAGCGGCCCGCCAGGCAGAACGCATACTGGACGCCGCCAGGAAAGGCGCGGATAAGATAAAGGAAGATGCCTGGCAGGAGGCATTCGCCCAAGGGGAAGAGGAAGGCTATAAAGAAGGCATCCGGAAGGCTCTGGAGGAAAACCGCCTCCGTTTTGAGGAAGAGATGGCGCAGCTGCAGGAGCGGATCGCCCGCTATGTGAAAGAGGTGGGGGAGGAAAAGGACAAGCTCCTGGAAAAATATATCGACGATCTGAAGAATATTGCGCTCTCGATCGGTGAAAAGATCGTTCAGACGAGCCTTCGCACGAGTGAGGACGTAGTCGAGCGGATGATACTGGCAGCGACGGAGAAGCTTAAGAAGGCGGCCTGGGCCAAAGTATACATAGGAAGCGGCAGAGAGACGCTAGATATTCAGGGAGATGCCGAGTTCCTGCGCAGTCTGTCCAAGATGGCGGACAGTGTAAAGGTCATCATGATGGACGAGGAAGAAAAAGGCACGTGCATCGTGGAGCTTCCTGACGAGATCATAGACATAAGTGTTGGGACCCAGCTTGAGAACATAAAGGAAATACTGAATAACGCTAGACTATAGCCGAGACTGGAGTGAAAGAGATGCTGAAAGACCTTCCGGGAATGATCATGAAAGCGGAGACGATCAACCATATTGGAAAGATAGAGAACATAACCGGCATGTCCATGGAGGCATCCGGGGGGAGCGCCAATATCGGGGACATCGTGCTCATCTATAACGAAGAGCAGAAAAAACAGATACCGGCAGAGGTGGTCGGCTTCCGGGGAGAAAAGATACAGCTTATGGCATACGAAAACATGCCGGGCATAGGGACAGACAGCTTCGTGAGAAGCACGAAGAAGCGGCTGAAGATACCGGTCGGCCAATTTCTGAGAGGAAGGATCATAGATGCCCTCGGCAACCCGATAGATGACAAAGGCCCGTTTGAATCCGAGCGGTACTACTATGTGGAAAGTCCCAAGATCAATCCGCTGTCGAGGCCGCCTATATCAGAGGAGCTGCACTTCGGCGTGAAGGCGATCGACGGGCTGAACACGATCGGAAAAGGGCAGAGGATCGGGATCTTCGCGGGAAGCGGCGTTGGAAAGAGTACGCTGCTTGGAATGATCGCCAGAAATGTAGAGACGGATATCAATGTGATCGCGCTTGTCGGAGAGCGTGGAAGGGAAGTCAGAGAATTTGTAGAAAAGGATCTCGGTCCCGAAGGAATGAAACGCTCAGTCCTTGTCGTAGCCACATCGGACCAGCCGGCGATGCTCAGGATGAAATGTCCGATCGTGGCGACAACGATCGCGGAATACTTCAAAGACCAGGGAAAGGACGTCCTGCTCATGATGGATTCACTGACCCGGTTTGCCATGGCCCAGAGAGAGATCGGGCTCGCCACAGGAGAGCCCCCGGTCGCGAGGGGATATACGCCGTCCATCTATGCGGAGTTCCCGAAGCTTCTCGAAAGAAGCGGCAAGTTTGAAAATGGTTCCATCACCGGGGTGTACACCGTTCTGGTGGAGGGTGACGACACGAATGAGCCGGTGGCGGACACGGTGAGAGGTATTCTGGACGGTCATATCGTGTTAAGCCGAAAGCTTGCAAATGCAAATCATTTTCCGGCGATCGACGTAAGCGCAAGCATTTCCCGTCTGATGACGGACATTGTAACTGAGGAGCACCGGGAACTGGCGTCAAAGCTGCGTGACATTCTGAGCGTGTATGAACAGAATGAAGATCTGATCTCCATAGGCGCTTACAAATCAGGAACAAACGAGAAGCTCGATCACGCGATCTCTAAAATAGAACAGGTGAACCGGTTTCTCATGCAGGAGATCGATAGAAAATACGAAAAAGACGAAATGCTGGATGTTATGAGAAAAATACTGGTTGATCAATAAATCATTCCCGGAGTCCGGCTGTGGAGGGATTCAGATGAAAAAATTTGCTTTTTCACTGGACAAGGTACTGACATATAAGGAACAGATCGAGCATAACCTGCGGGCGGAATATGCCCAGATCGTGCAGAAGGTCGCAAGAGAAGAGGAGCGGCTTCAAATGCTCGAGGAAGAGCACGCAGTCTGCCGCATGAGATATGAGGAAGAGAAGAACAGGGGAAGCACGATACGCCAGATGAAGATATATGAAGGCTATCTTGAGAGCGTGCTCTGGAAGATCCAGAAGACAGAGAAGATCATAGACAGGCTGAAAGTGGAGGAAGAAAAAAAGAGAGTGGAAGTTATCGCCGCAAAGACAGAGGCTTCTTCCATAGACAGGCTGAAAGATAAGAGAAAAAAAGAATACAATGCGGCTGAGAGAAAGGCAGAGGAAATATTTGTGGAGGAATTCGTTGCCAATACGTCTTCTGCCGCCGCAAGAATGGGATAGTAGCTGCATAGCAGTTTTACTATAAATATTACAAAAGAAAGGAGGGTGATGAAGATGAACACGATCGTGGCAGAAGTGCCGGGAACCGGCATGGCAGTCAACAGCGGACGAAAGGACAAAAGTCTGCACGGTGAAAAGCAGCTCAGGTTCGACGAGGTCTTGAAAGGACAAAAAGAGCAGCATGCGGCAAAGAAGGAAGAGAAACAGGAGACTGACGTTAAAGAAGAGACAGCCTCTCCTGCCGGCGCAGAGATACCGGCTGTGCCAAATGCAGAAAATGCAGCGCAGATCATGAGTGAAATGTACGTAACAGTCCCGGTTCTGGAAGAAAATGCGTACGTCACAAAAGAAAAGCCGGCGTCTTTACCGGAGCTTCAGGACATTACAGACATTACGGCGGACAGACCGGATATTAAGGCGCCTGAAAAACATGCGGATGCTTTAGCCGGCAGGGAAGGAACTACAAAGGAATTTTCCGTCAGAGAGATGCCCGGGGAACAGACTGAGACCATAAAGGATACATTTTCGCGAATGCCGCAGGAGCGTGAGATACCCGCAGAGCCGCAGCAGATAAAGCTCAGGGAAGACGAGGCAGGAGCAGGCGGAACAGGCGGTATGCGTGAGGAAAGAGACGACGCCAAAATAAGCGCGGCGGCAGTGAAGATACCGGAGGCAGGAGACAGAACAGCAGAGCATATACCGGTGGTCAGAGAGGTTCCGGCGGCACACAAGACGGTACATGCAGAAGACATACGCGCAGAGTACATGGACATGCTGAAAACAGATATTGTAAAGCAGATCGTATCGGGAAAACAGCAGTTCGAGGTTCAGCTCCATCCGGACAATCTCGGTACGCTTGTGATCAAGGCAGCCTATGAGGCGGGAAAGACCGTTATATCTATTGTGTGCAGTGAGGCCAGGACAATGCAGGCCATGTCACAGCAGGCAAAAGAACTGGCCGGGATCATGGAAGCGAGGACAGGCAATGAGACGGAAGTGATCGTTGAAAGACCCGCAGAGGATTATCTCCAGCAGGAGCAGAATGACCAGGGACAGGGCAGAGAACCGGACCGGCAGCAGAGAGAAAAGCATAAGGGAGAGTTTCACGAGAACTTTGATTTTCTGCAGCAGCTGAGGCTGGGACTGGCTTAGAGAGAGGAAGAGATATGAACACATTAGGAAATATTTTGGCCAATTATAATAATGCGGCGGCCGCAAGGACGAGTTCTGCAGGCAATTCAGCGGGGACGTCGTCATCGAAAGGTTCAAACGAGCTGACCATTAATGACTTCTATAAGCTTCTTTCCGCGCAGCTCAGATACCAGGATGCAGACAACCCGATGGATACAAGCGAGATGATGGCGCAGATGGTACAGACACAGATGATCCAGGCGATCACGGAGATGTCCGCCATTAATCTGGAGATGTATGCCATCAATACGATATCTTATGCTTCTTCCATGGTAGGAAAAACAGTGACTATGGCAGAGGTGGATGAGGACGGAAAATTTACCGGAGAGACGACGACCGGCACAGTCAGCGGGATCCTTATGGGAAATAACCCGAGTCTGTACATAGACGGAAAAGAGTATTCGCTGTCCCAGATCATGACGGTAGGGGAAGTGCCTGACTCGGCAATAGAAGACGGAGGGGACAAAGGAGAAGGCGATGGAAATACGTAATCTTTCCACGGTCCGGGAACTGCGTCTTCAGCATGAAGGTTACCGGCAGAAGGAGGAAAAGGCTGACTTTGGCGCTCTGTATGATAAAGAGATACAAAGGACGGGTCTTCAGTTTTCCAAACATGCCGCCATGCGCATGAGTGAGCGCGGCGTCGAGCTGACGTCAAAGCTTGCCGTTGATCTGAAAGAGGCGGTGGATAAGGCGCGGGACAAGGGAGCGAAGGACGTAGTCGTGATCGGAAGCAGCAGCGCGTTTATCGTAAACGTGACGAACAATACGGTAGTCACTACAATGAACGCACAGGAGATGAAGAATAATATATTTACCAATATTGACAGTGCCGTACTGCTATAGCCGGACCATTACGGAGGCTTGGCCTTATGTCCGAATGACAGAGGCGCGTATGGCAGAGAAAACAGAAGAGAGGAAGTACAAAAGAAATGGTCAAATCAATGTATGCCGCGATCGCAGGCCTGCGGTCGCATCAATCAAAAATGGACGTGATCAGTAATAATATCGCAAACGTAAACACCTGGGGATATAAATCCAGGTCGGCAAACTTCCAGGATGCCATGTATCAGAACGTGATCAACAGTACCGCGGGCAATGTTAACGCAGGGGGAACGGGAGGACAGAACAGTTCCCAGCTTGGTTATGGTGTCAACGTCGGTTCGATAACAACGAATTTCACGACAGGAAGCTGGGGATTCACAGGGGACCCGCTGAACTGTATGATAAACGGCAACGGATTTTTTATTGTCGGCCCGATGATCGCAGATCCGACAGACGGAATAGCTTCAAATAACTTTGCAACGAGTGGTCTGTCTCTGTCCAGAGTAGGTATCTTCTCCGTAGACAATAACGGATATCTCATAGATGACGGCCGTAACTATGTGTACGGCTTTACACAAAATGCTGACGGCACGTGGGATACAGATGTTTTAAGGCCGCTGCAGATACCAAATGATGCCACTGGAGAACAGTACAAGATACAGACTTATAAGATCGGAACAGACGGAACGATCACAGGTATTACATTTGACAAGGAGCAGATCACGATCGGAAAACTTGCGCTGGCGGCGGTCGAGAATCCAAACGGCCTGGAACAGTCTGCCGGTTATCTTTACAGCGCGGGACCAAACGCGGGGCAGATAACGGCGGTTGAGGGCGATTACTTCTTAAGTAATTATCTCGAAATGTCCAATGTAGAGCTTGCCAGCGACATGGCGTCCATGATCACGACACAGAGAGGGTACCAGGCCAACTCAAAAATAATCACAGTTACAGATGAGATGCTGGAGCAGCTTGTCAATATGAAACGTTAACAGAGCAAGCCGCGGGGAGTGATTCCCCGCGGGACTGCCACAGGAGGGGACAGAATTGATAGAATTAACAAAACTAAACGGGGAGCCGGTGTTGATCAACTCGCGTCAGATCGAGTACATAGAGCTTATTCCTGAGTCCAAGATAATCATGATGAACGGTAAGTACCATATCGTGAGGGAAGATAAAGACGACATTATCAAAAAGGTCATCGTCTTCAATAATCAGTGTATTAATTATCCGCGGAATGAGGAGGTTTAGAAATGGATATAACCACATTGCTGGGCGTTGTCGGCGGATTCGCCTTTATTGTCAATGCGATCATGCAGGGAGGAAAGATCGGAAGCTTCATAGATGTAGCAAGTATTATGATCGTAGTTGGAGGCACCCTCTGTGCCGTGATAGCCAGCTTCCCGTTTAATATGCTGAAGAACGTCGGCAAACACTTTACGAAACTGCTGTCCAACAAGAAATTCCAGGTGGAGCCTGTGATAGATATGCTGGTGGAATTCGCGCAGCTGGCGAGAAAGAACGGGCTTCTTGCGCTGGAGGAGAAAGCAAATCAGCTGGACGACCCGTTTTTCAAGCAGGGCATCATGCTCGTTGTCGATGCCATGGAGGCCGATAAGGTGAGGGAGATGCTGGAGACGGAGGTCGACAGTATGAGCCAGCGGCACGAGGAGGAGATCGCGATATATGAAAAAGCAGCCGGTTATGCCCCTGCCTTTGGTATGATCGGAACACTTGTAGGACTTATAAACATGCTGAAGAGCATGGATCTGTCCCAGGGTTCTTCATCTACACTCGGTGAGAGTATGGCGACCGCGCTGGTCACGACATTTTACGGCTGTATCATGGCCAACCTTATGTTTATGCCGATCGCAAAGAAGCTGCGCATAAGGAATGAGGAGGAGATCCTGTACAAGCAGATCATTATCGAGGGCGTTATAGGAATACAGTCAGGGGAGAATCCAAAGAACCTGAAAGAGAAGCTTGTATCACTGCTGCATCAGCAGAAGCAGGCTAAGATCATGGACGGTGAAGAAGGTAAAGGCAAGAAGCCGAAGAAAGAAAAGAAAAAGAAGTAGAAGGGAGTGTGGATACAATGAAACGCAGGCAGAAAAGTCCGGAGGAAGGCTCCGACTGGATGGGAACTTACGGCGATATGGTGACATTGCTGCTTTGCTTTTTTGTATTGTTGTACTCTATATCTTCCGTAGACCAGGTGAAGTGGGAGAACCTGGTAAAGAGTATGAACCCGGAGGCGGCCGAACCGTCGCAGATCGTCACAGATACGATGGAAAAAGAGGGCACGGAGAATGTACCGGGTGCCAATACAACAGAGATAGACCAGAAATTTGACGAGATGTATGACAATCTTCTGAAGATGCAGGATGCGTCCGGTGAGGTGGCAGATATACAGATAGCCAAAGGCGACGGATATCAGTTCATTACTTTTAAGGACAATGTGTTTTTTGACGGTGACAGTTATGTTCTCAGAGATGAAGGGAAGTCGGTTCTGGATACATTTTCCTCTGTTATTGCGCCTGCGTCAGATGCGATAAAGGAGATCCAGGTGCTTGGCCACACGTCTCAGGCCGAGCCGAATATACCAAACGAAGTCATGACAGACCGGGTATTGTCGGCCACGCGCTCTGCGGTCGTAGTTGCCTATGTGCAGCAGAAGAACATCATTGAGGCGAAAAAACTGGTAAGCGCAGGATATGGACAGTTCCGCCCGATCGACACGTTTGATACGTTCGAGGGCAGGGCCAGGAACCGAAGAGTGGAGATCCTGATCACAAAGACAGGGTCTGTAGAACAGACGCTGGATGAATATTACAGCCAGGTCTATAAAAACGAGGGGAATTAACATACAAGACCGGGGAAATAAACAACAGGAGTGTGGCTATGGCAGAAGTATTATCACAAAGTCAGATTGATGCGTTGCTGAATTCTATGATGAACAGTGACGCAGCGGAAGAGCCCAAAGAGGAGAAACCGGAAAAGAATTGGAAAAAATATGATTTCAAGAGTCCAAAGAAGTTTACAAAAGATAAGCTGAAGCTTTTGAAGGGCATTTACGATAACTACGGCAGGCTTGCGTCCTCCAGATTAAACGGTGTTCTCAGAACAGCCTGCGAGATGGAAGTCCTGTCTGTGGAGGAGCAGAGGTACTTTGAATTCAGTAATATACTGAGCGAAAATGACGTCATGATGATGCTGAACTTAAAGCTGCCCGATGAGTCCAAAAATCCGCCCATGATGATCCATATAAGCCAGAAACTTATGGTGAATATGATAGACCGTATGCTAGGGGGAACAGGGGATGACGACGATGTGGATTCATCCTATACATATTCGGAGATCGAAAGCGCGCTGTACAAGAAGGTAATGAAATATCTGCTTGATATCACAAGGGATGCCTGGGGCAATTATATCAAAATAAATCTCGGAGACCAGCGGCTTGAGGAGAATCCCGGACTGTTCCAGGAGATCAGCCTGGATGAGCCGGTCGCGATCGTGCTGCTGAATGTCAAGATGCAGAATATAGACGGACGGATCACCATATGTATTCCGGGAAATCTGCTGATGAATATATTCAATATCATTGACAAGCGCAAGCATGTGGACGGCCTGTATGACGAGGGCATTGCCAACAGCAGGGAGCTTATCATGACACGGCTGAACCGGAGCACGATGGAAATAAAGGCTGAACTTGCCGAGGCACAGCTCAGCATGAAAGAGGTGTGCGGTCTGAAAGTAGGGGATGTCATTGACCTGAACAAGTCCAGGGAATCAGATGTTGTCTTATATGTGGAAGAACAGCCGTGGTTTAGAGGAAAGCTAGGCGCACACAATAAAAATGCTGCAGTAAAAATAAAGCAGTGCATACAGGAGGAAGCACCGGCAGATAAATAATCTGCCGTGTCAATATAAAAAATACTAACGATTATTGAGGAAAGAGGTAAAAAATAATGGCAAAAATCATGGTGGTAGACGATGCGGCATTTATGAGGATGATGGTGAAGGACACCTTGTCCAAGGGAGGTTACACCGATATCTGCGAAGCGTCCGACGGAGCGGAGGCGCTGCAGATGTACAAGGATGAAAAACCGGCACTGGTACTGATGGATATCACGATGCCAAACATGGACGGGCTGGAAGCACTGAAAGCGATCAAGGCCTTTGATCCCGGCGCGACTGTGGTCATGTGCTCAGCGATGGGGCAGGAGACGATGGTAATTGAGGCGATCAAATCCGGCGCAAAAGATTTCATTGTCAAACCGTTCAAGGCAAACAGGATCCTGGATACGGTATCGAAGATCATCGACTAGTTTATTAAGAAGGGGGAGACACATATGTCTTTTTTGAGTTCTTTGAATATCAGCGCTTCAGGTATGACGGCGCAGAGACTGAGGCTTGACATTGCGTCTGAAAATATTGCCAATATTGAGACGACCAGGACGGAGGACGGGACGCCTTACCGGAGAAAAATGGTGGTGCTTGAGTCCAGGAAGGAAAACTTCCGCTCGGTACTGGGAAGGGCCATGAGCGGGCAGAACAGTGCGAACCGGGGCGGAGTGGCCGCGGCTGCAATTATAGATGACGATACAGAACTGAAGGCTGTACTTGACCCGGAACATCCGGATGCGGATGAAAACGGATACGTTAGGATGCCCAATGTGGACATGATTAAAGAGACAACAGATGCGATGGCGGCTACCAGATCTTATGAAGCGAACATTACTGCTTTTAACGCGGTGAAATTAATGGCGCAGAAAGCCATGGAAATTGGGAAATAGAAAGGCTTAACGTTTGCCGGAAAGAGAGTTAAAAATGGACGTAAAGAAACTGAGTACGATGGAAATTGACGCTATAGGCGAGATCCTTAATATAAGTCTCGGGGCATCTGCAACAGCCATTTCTACAATGCTGGATGCAAGAGTAGACATAACGACGCCAATCGTACAGGTCAGAAACAAAGAAGAATTTGAATTCGGTAATCTGGAACCTGCCGTAGGGGTAGAGATCATATATATCGAAGGGCTGACAGGCAGCAATATCATGCTGCTGAAGAGAAATGACGTGCGCGTTATTGTCGAGATGCTTATGGGAATGGAGATTCCCGAGGAAGAATTTGAGCTGGATGAGATGAACATAAGCGCTATCTGCGAAGTGAAGAATCAGATGATGGGCGCGTCGGCGACAGCACTTTCAGAGCTTCTCGGCAAGGCGGTAAATATATCGACGCCGGTGTCTTTTGATATAGAGAGCCCGGAACAGTTCAAGGAAAAGTATTTTACAGAAGAAAGCCCGATGGTTGTGATCGGCTTTACACTTCGTATCGCAGATAAGATGGAAAGCGAGTTCATGAACCTGATGCCTATCGGGCTTGCAAGGGAGCTTGTGGCAGGCTTCTTTTCTGATGGTACACCGGAGCTTCCAAAGGAGGAGACGGTGGTTCTTCCGGAGGAAGAGACAGTGACGGCCGCCGCCGTATCGGAACCGGTCCCGGCAGAACCGGCCGCGGCGATGCCGGAGGCCGGCCCGGAAGCCGCGCAGGCGCCTGTGGCAGCCGGGACTGTACCGGAGCCGGAAGCTGCCGCGCCTTCTGCCGGCGCCGCTGTTTCAGAACCTGCGCCTCAGGCCGGTCTGATGCAGGATACAGAAGCGCCGGCAGACATACCGGTTATGCCTCAGGCAACGCCTCCGGCGGCCAATCCGGCGGTACAGGCAGCGCCTCCGGTGAGCGCCGTACAGCCGGCAGGAACTGTGGCGGCTGCCGATCCGCAGTTTATGAATTCCATGACACAGATGATGGACCTTATGAGACAGCAGCTTGAGATGCAGCAGGTGCAGCTTCAGCAGATGAAGCAGACACAGGCTGCGGGACCGAAGAAAATAAAAGTCAATCCTGTGTCACAGCCGAACCTGGAACAGAGCGCGGAGGAGACGGAACTACAGGAGTCCAATCTGGAGCTGATCATGGGAGTTCCGCTGGAGGTATCCGTTGAGATAGGAAGGACGAAGAAGCTTGTGAAGGATGTGCTTGAGCTCAACAAGGGATCTCTTGTCGTGCTGGATAAGCTGGCGGGAGAGCAGGTGGACCTGTTCGTAAACGGACAGTGTATTGCCCAGGGCGATGTAGTCGTGGTGGATGACAACTTTGGGATCAGGATCACGGAAATACTGGCGGATGAAATACCGCTGGCACAGTAGGGGTGTGTAAGTTATGCTGAATGGATTTTTTACAGCCGCCGGTACGCTTCTGATCGTAGTGCTCATACTTTATCTGGCCTACGTGTGTTCAAAATATGTCGCAAAGACAGGAAAGATGAAAGGTTCTTCCAGATATATCCGGATGGTGGACCAGATCGGGGCCGGCCAGGACAGGACGATCGCGGTCGTTCAGACCGGCAGAGGATATCTGCTTCTCGGGATCACCGCAGCGCAGATCACGGTGCTCAAAGAGCTCGGGGAAGAAGAACTTGAGGAGATAGAAAGTCCTGCCGGCCAGAGTACGGAGTTTACAGACTTCAGATCGGTGATGGAGAAAATTGGGAAAAGGAAGCGAAGTGAATGAATACAGGGGCATTAGTTAACATCAACGGAGGTCAGGTGCCGACGTTAGAGATACTTGTAATGATGACGGTTGTGATGCTTCTGCCTTCCATTGTTGTGATGATGACTTCTTTTGTCAGGATCATCATCATCCTTTCTTTTACGAGGAACGCGATCGGAGTGCAGCAGACGCCGCCAAATATGGTTCTTGTCGGAATTGCGTTATTTCTCACACTGTTCATTATGGACCCCGTGATAAAAGATATCAATACAGAGGCCTATGAGCCGTACAAAAACGGAGAGATCGCACAAGAGGAAGCGCTGGACCGGGCAACCGTGCCGATGAAGAAATTCATGCTCAAACAGACAGAGGTGAGCACGCTGAACCTGTATGTGGATATGGCGGGGATCGAGGAGAAGACAGCGCCGGAAGACCTTCCGATGCGGGTGGTCATCCCATCCTTTATGACGAGTGAACTCAAAAGAGGATTTATGGCGGGACTGCTTTTGTTCATACCGTTCCTGCTCATAGATATCATCGTGTCGAGCACGCTTATGTCAATGGGTATGATCATGCTTCCGCCGGCGACCATCGCACTGCCGTTTAAGCTGCTGCTGTTCGTGACACTTAACGGATGGGAGCTGCTGTTCTCATCTATCGTACAAAGCTTTAACTACTGACGGGAGAATTAGAAGATGACAACAGGTGAAATTGGCGATTTGATGTATCAGATGTTCATACTGGCCGTGAAGCTTGGAGGCCCCATATTACTTATCAGTATGATCGTGGGGATCGTGATATCCATTCTCCAGGCCGCGACGCAGATCCACGAACAGACGCTTACATTTGTGCCAAAACTGATAGTGATAGGAATTATTCTGGTGATAACCGGAAACAGTATGCTGAAAATGCTGCAGGAATTTACGCAGCAGATATTCCGGTTCATTGCCGAAGGTTAGGAGAACATACATATGTTACTTGCAGGTACACCGGAATTTCTCGTGTTTACGCTCGTCCTGATGAGAATGTCCGGATTTGTATTTCTCAATCCGATACTGGGGAGAAAAAATATACCGGCAGTCTTTAAGACCGGGCTGGCGCTTGTTCTTGCGCTGGTCGTCTATCCGCAGGCAGAGCCGGCGGGAGAGGAAGTGACTTCCGCGGTCGTGTATGCCGTACTTCTTCTGAAGGAATTTGCGCTTGGATATCTGCTCGGGTTTGTCATGCAGCTGTTTGATATGGTGGTCTCTTTTGCAGGCTCTGTCATAGATTTTCAGATGGGGCTTTCTATGGCAACCGTATATGATGCCCAGAACGGAACGCAGATCGCGCTGACGGGAAATATTTTACAAATATATTATCTGCTCTTATTTTTTGCGGTCGACGGTCATCTGGCGCTGCTCAAGATACTGATGACGTCCCAGGATATCGTGCCCTATGCGGCGCTTAAGCTGGGAACAGGTTCCGCCCAGGCGGTACTGCAGATATTTACAGAGTGCGTCGTGCTGGCGGTAAAGCTCGCTTTCCCTATCATTGCATTTGAATTCCTGGTGGAAGTGGCAACCGGACTTCTGATGCGGATCATCCCGCAGATCAACCTGTTTGTCATGAGCATACAGCTGAGAGTGATCATAGGGCTTGCGATGATGGTATTTTTGATATCTCCGGCGGGTGACTACCTGAAAGGGATCATCTCTCAGATGATGCAGGGACTGCAGGACGTATTGAGGACAGTAAACATATAGAAGGATGTGATGGATATTGGCAGCGGACTCAAAAACTGAAAAAGCCACCCCCAAAAAGCGCCGTGATGAACGGAAGGAAGGAAACATCTTCCAGAGTTCGGATGTAGTCAACGTCGTGTTTGTATTCCTTTCTTTCTATATATTAAAGCTTATCTTTCCGGGCATATATGAGACTTCCGGGAATTTTATGAAAAGATTTATAAGCCTGGCGGGAAGTATAACGGACCTCTCAGGGCAGTCTGTGGGAAAGTATGGAATGGAATTTTTGTCAGCCGCCGCAAGAACGGTGCTGCCGTTTGCCTGCATCTGTATGGTGACGGGGATCGTCATGCACGGGATACAGACGAGATTTTTGTTTACTTCCAAGAATTTCCGTCCCAAGCTGAACCGTATCAGTCCGCTTCAGGGAATCAAAAGAATCTTTGCTCTTAAAAATGCCATCGAGCTTGTAAAGAATCTGCTGAAAGTAATCGTACTTGTCGCCATCATATATACGCTGCTTAAGCAGGACGCGGTGAATGTGATCCGCACGATGGATATGAGTATCAGTGCCTCGGCGGCGTATACGTTCGATATGATCATATCTATGATATTGCGGGTTTCCATGGTGTTCGCCGTGATCGCGTTTCTGGATTATCTGTTCCAGTGGTGGGATTATGAGCGGAAGATCAAGATGTCCAAGCAGGAAGTGAAAGAGGAGTTCAAACAGACCGAAGGAAATCCTGAGATCAAGGGAAGGATCCGCGATATACAGAAGCAGAGGGCCAGAAGCAGAATGATGCAGGCGGTTCCGAACGCGGACGTTATCATAAGAAACCCTACCCACTTTGCGGTTGCGCTGTCTTATGACACGGAAAAGAATAATGCTCCGGTCGTAGTTGCCAAAGGAGTAGATGAGCTGGCGCTCAGGATCGTAAGAACAGGGGAGGAGAACCATGTGGCTGTCATAGAAGACAGGCCGCTGGCGAGAAGTCTCTATGCAGAGACAGAATTAAACCGGGAGATACCGTCGGAGTATTACGGCGCTGTTGCAGAGATCCTGGTATATGTATATAAGCTGAATAAAAAAATGAGGTAAGACATGAAACGAATTTTGAACAATGCGGTAGCTGCCTTAGTGATAGTTATTGTATTACTTATGATTATTCCCATGCCTCCGTTTTTACTGGATGTCATGATTATTATAAATATTTCTTTGTCAATGATTATATTGCTTATCAGTATGAACATAAGGGAGCCGCTGGAATTTTCCGTATTCCCGTCTCTCCTGCTCATAACGACGCTGTTCCGCCTGGGCATCAATGTATCGTCAACAAAAAATATTCTCACAAACCAGGGAAGCGCGGGACAGGTCATAAAATCGTTCGGTGACTTCGTGCTGCAGGGTAATGTCATTGTCGGCTTCATCATCTTTATGATCATTGTGCTCGTGCAGTTTATCGTCATCACGAAGGGCGCGGAGCGTGTGGCTGAGGTTGCGGCCAGGTTTACGCTGGATGCCATGCCCGGTAAGCAGATGGCGATCGATGCGGATCTGAGTTCCGGTCTCATTACGGAACAGGAGGCGAGAACGAGAAGAAACAAAATACAGCGGGAAGCTGATTTCTACGGCGCCATGGACGGCGCCACAAAGATCGTCAAAGGTGACGCGGTGATGTCGCTGATCATCACCTTTATCAACCTGATCGGAGGTTCCGCCATAGGGATCCTGCAGTCAGGTATGGCATTCTCAGATGTGCTGTCCGTCTATTCGATAGCAACGGTAGGTGACGGGCTCGTATCACAGATACCGGCGCTTCTCATATCCACATCGACGGGTATGATCGTGACCAGGGCCGTATCGGAAGGCAGTCTGAACGAGGATGTATCAAGACAGTTCCTTGCCCAGCCGAAGGCGATAATGATGACCGGCGGGGTTCTGCTCATCCTCATGCTCGTTCCGGGAATGCCAAAGATACAGCTTGTGCTTCTGGCGGTTCTTTTCCTCCTGGCGGGATATCAGATCTCAAAGAAAATGCAGGAGCAGACTGTGCTGGAAGAGGCGGCGGCCCGGCAGACGGCAGATATGGACGCTGCCGCGCCTGCTACGGAAGAAGAATATTACAGAGATATCAATAACATATACAACCTGATTGGTGTAGAGCCGATAGAGATGGAGTTCGGATACAGCCTCATCCCGCTCGTGGATGAATCAAGCGGAGGAAAGATGATCAACAGAATTGTCATTTTCCGCAGGCAGTATGCCCAGGAGATGGGATTTGTCATTCCTTCCGTCAGGCTGAGAGACAGCTCGAGTCTTAACACAAACCAGTACATTATTAAGATAAAGGGCGAAGAAGTAGCCAGGGGAGAGATACTTGTGGACCATTACCTGGCGCTGGAACCGGCGTCTCCGTCCGGTGAGATCGACGGGATAGAGACGATCGAACCTGCATATGGAATTCCGAGCAAATGGATACTGCCTGAGAATAAAGAGATGGCAGAAATATACGGTTATACGGTGATCGACCCGCTTTCTGTCATGCTGACACACTTATCCGAGACGATCCGGCAGCATGCATATGAGCTGCTCAGCAGGCAGGAGGTAAGCCTGCTGCTGGACAATGTGAAAAAGACTTCGGCCGAGCTTGTGGACGAGGTGGTGCCGGGGATCATCTCACACGGCAGTCTCCAGAAAATACTCATAAGTCTGCTGAAAGAAGGAATACCGATCAAAGATATGGAAAGTATCCTCGAAACGATCGCAGACGCGTCGGGAGCCGGGCTTGACATCACCAGTGTCACAGAAAATATACGCTCCGCGCTGAAGAGAACGATCACAAGAAAGTTCTGTGAGGGAGGGCAGATGCGTGTCGTAACGCTGGATGCGGGACTGGAAAAACTGCTTGTGTCGAGTATGGCCAAAAGTGACCAGGGAGTTTATCTGGCGGTAAGTCCGGATATTATGCAGAGCATGCTTACACAGATAGGAGAGCAGATGAAGAAATTTCAGGAACTTTCCCAGGATACGGTCATCCTGACAAGCCAGGTGATCCGTCCGTACCTTTACCGGATGCTGGAACAGTTCTATCCGTCGGTATACGTACTGGCTTTCAATGAAATAGCAGATAACATACAGATACAGGCAGTGGGAAATATAAGAAAAGAGTAGGGGTTGCGTATGGTACAGGAAGAGAAGCGGAAAAAGAATCTGGCGGACCAGACGAATGAAGAACTTCTTGAGCTCTACCGTAAGACAGGGAGTCTGGAGGTCAAGCAGGAAATTGCACTCAGGTATCTGTATATCGTCAAGAGCATTGCGGTACAGATGCGCAATGTATATGCCGGATTCAGCCAGGTGGAGGATATCGTCAATGAGGGCGTCATCATGCTTATGAAGGCGATCGACAAATATGAGGCGGACAAGAATGCAAAGTTTGAGACTTATGTATCAAAACGGATCCGCGGAATGATCATAGATATTGCGAGAAAGCAGGACTGGATACCGCGCACGGTGAGAAAGAGCTACAGAGATATAAAAGAGGCGTCTGCCGTGTTCTATTCCGAGCATGGAAGGGAACCTGAGGCGGAGGAGTTGTCGGAACTGCTTCATATGGACATAGAGAAATTCAGAGATATTATGGGAAAGGCAAGCCTGTTCTCGGTCCTGTCGCTTGACATGGTACTGGAAGAGACGAAAGAGCAGTACCGGAGCATACAGATACCGTCAGACAAAAAAGAGGAACAGCCGGAGGCACATCTGATGGACAAGGAGTTCCGGCACATGCTCGCGGACGGGATCCGCAGCCTGAAAGAGAACGAACAGACTGTGATATCGCTGTATTATATGGAAGAACTGAATATGAAAGAGATCGCAGGCATCCTGCACGTAAGTGAACCGCGGATCTCCCAGATACATGCAGGGGCTATCAGAAAACTAAGAGAATACTTTACTGAAAAAACAAAATTAGAAAGGGAGGGGTATCATGTTTCAGGGGTTTTATAATCTTACGTCAGGAGTTCTGACGCAGACGAGACGGATGAACGTTATAAGTAATAATATGTCCAACGTGTCAACGCCGGGATATAAGCGCGACCAGTTTGTGTGTAAGACGTTCAAGGAGGAGATGATCTACCGCAGCGGGAATAAAGATAAGAGCAGTCCCGCGCAGCTTGGTACAATGAACCGCATTGTGGCAGCGGACAGAAACTATACTGATTTTGCGGCAGGGGGGTATGAGTCGACGGAAAGTCCTCTGGACTTTGCCATCGGCACATCCGGTTTCTTCCGCATCCAGTCCGGGAATGGGACGGTATATACGAGAAACGGTTCCTTTTCACTTGATAACAACGGCTATCTGGCCCTGCAGGGTGTCGGGAGAGTGCTCGGACAGAACGGACCGATCTATCTTGGCACAGATAAGATAAGAGCAGACCGTCTCGGCAATCTGTACAGTGAAGACGGCAATAACTTCCTGGGGCGTCTTTCTGTTGTGGACTTCCAGAATTATGACGAAGAACTGACGAAGACGACCGGGGATGTATACACGTCAGCCGGCCAGGGGACGGCAGTTAACGCGGATGTGGTGCACAAAGCGCTGGAAAGTTCTAATGTAGAGCCGGTGAACGAGATGACTCAGATGATGGCAGGAGAGAGAGCGCTGCAGAGCAGCGCGCAGGTGCTTAAGATGTATGACCAGATCATCGGAAAAGTAGTTACCCAGCTTGGACCGGTATAGTGAGGAGGGAATAAAATGAACACATCGTTTTATACAGCGTCCCGCGGCGCGAGGACGCAGCAGGATAAGTTAAATGTCATATCGAATAACTTCGCCAACGTAAATACATACGGATATAAAGCCAAGAGTTCTGTATTTCAGGATCTGATGTATTATAACATGAGAGCGGGAGAAGGTGTGGCCACACATCTGACGTCGGGCACGGGGACCGTGCTGGACCATACGAACACCAATTTTTCACAGTCGGGACTCGGGGACGGTATCGGCGGATATGACTATGCCATATCGGGCGACGGCTTCTTTATGCTCAGAGATCCTGTGACGAACGAAATAAGCTATACGCGCAATGGACACTTTTCCCTTTCCCGAAGGGCGGACGGTTTCTATCTGGTGACGGATTCCAACAAGCTCGTTCTGGACGAGGGGCAGAATCCGATCAGAGTGCAGGGCGGAACGCTTCAGGGCCGGCCGGGCGTGTACAGCTTTGCAAGTACAGACGGGATGCAGAGCGCCGGGGACAATGAGTTCGTCCCTGTCGCCAAAAACGGCGCCCCTGTGCTGAACAGGGAGGCAAAGCTGCTGGAAGGATATCTGGAACTGTCCAATGTGGACATGGCACAGGAGATGGCCAATACGGTCGAGTCGTCGAGGGCGTACTCGTATGTGCTCAAGATGGTTCAGTCATCAGACGAGATAGAGCAGACAATAAACAGTCTCAGAGGCTAAGTACAGGAAGGCGGATATTATGGAAATCAAACATTATGATGATATGGGAGAAATAGGAATGGACGTGATGAGAGAGGTGGGGAGCATAGGTACGGGCAATGCGGCCACCGCGGTCTCCGGCCTGCTCAATACAGACGTCAGGATCACACTCCCGGATGTGGAGATACTTGGATTCAACGAGGCGGCAGACTTTCTCGGTCAGCCCGAGGAGATGGTGGCTGCGGTTCTCGTGCAGATGTCGGGAGATCTGAAGGGGATCATGCTCTTTCTCCTGAAGCTGGACTTTATCAACGCGGTGACGGAGACGATTCTCGGATGTAAGATCGAGGACTATTCCGAGATGGACGAGATGGCCGTATCGGCGGTGACCGAGGTGGGAAATATTATCATTTCTTCTTATGTCAACGCTCTGGCAGGGCTTTCAGGCATGGAAATAAACCTGTCGGTGCCGGCTGTCTCCATCAATATGCTCGGAGGGATCTTGAGCGTTCCAATGATCGAATTTGGATATGAGACAGATAAGATCATGATGATAACAGGCAACTTTATTCTGGGCCATCACAAGCTTGAGAGCAGTCTGCTGATGCTCCCGGATATTGAGTCGCTGAATAAATTATTAAAGAAGCTGGTGAACATAGGTGAATAGAGAGATGAAAGTCGGCATTGCCGATATGAAGATAACCCGTCAGGAGGGTACGCTGATCACGTACGCGCTTGGTTCCTGCATCGGGATCAGTTTCTATGACCCCGGGATCAAGCTGGCTGCCCTGCTGCACATTATGCTTCCCGAGTCTAAAAATCCTGCCGAGCCGCAGGTGTATAAATTTGCCGACACCGGGATCCGGGAGACGCTGCGCCGGATGGCCGTGTTCGGGGGAGTAAAAAGCCGCTATGTCTGTAAGATCGCGGGCGGCGCAAAGATGTTCGAGGTGCAGGGAAACAGCAGTCTTGCCAATATCGGGCAGAGAAATATAGAAAGTGTGCGCAGTATTTTGAGAAATGAGCAGATCCGCCTTACGAGGCAGGAAGTCGGGGAGAATTATGCGAGAACAATGCTTGTGGACGCGGCGACAGGAAAAGTGACCATACGTACATTCGGGCGGCAGGAGATTGTCATGTGATCATCCGTTATCAGATGAAGGAGTTATGCCGATATAATATATAAAGGGCGCGCAGCCCGATCTATTGAAACAGACAGGACAGGAAAGCGAGGAGAAAAAGTATGGCGAATACGGAAATCTTGTTGGAATCAGGCACAAACGAAATAGAAATCATGGAGTTTACGATCTACGATGAACTCTATGGAATAAATGTGGCAAAAGTCAGAGAGATCATGATGACTGACAAAATAAAACCGGTGCCCCATTCCCACGATGCGGTGGAGGGGATATTCAAGCCGAGGGATATCATGCTCACGGTCGTTGACCTTCCGTACTATCTTACCGGACGCACGACAGTACCGCAGCCGAAAGATTTGTTCATGGTCACCAACTTTAACCAGATGCATATTGCCTTCCGGGTACATACGGTGGTGGGCATCCAGAGAATTTCCTGGGAAGACATAAAGAAACCGGACAAGACATTAAACGGCGGCGAGGAGGGTCTGGCAACGGGAATCGCCCAGTGCGGGAAAGAACTTATAACGATCCTTGATTTTGAAAAAATTGTCGCCGATATAGCGCCGGAGACCGGAATACAGCTGGAGGAAGTGGAAAGCTTTGCAGGCAGGAACAGAAGTGAATATTCTATAGTGCTAGCGGAGGATTCCGTACTGCTGTCCCGTATGATAGAGACTGCGCTGACGAAATCGGGATATTCCCAGATCCATAAGTTCAACAACGGGCAGGAGGCGTGGAATTATCTGTCACAGGTGAGAAATGAGGACGTGCTGGACGATAAAGTGAGTCTTATAATCACTGATATTGAGATGCCTCAGATGGACGGGCACAGATTGACGAAACTGGTAAAAGAAGATGACAGGCTGAAAAAGATTCCGCTTATTATCTTTTCATCACTGATCAACCCGGAGATGGAGATTAAGGGGAGGGAACTTGGTGCGGACGAGCAGTTGTCCAAACCCGAGATAGGACATCTTGTTGCAGTCATGGACCACTTGCTTCAGAGAGGAAGAGAATAATGGACAGATGTGTTGTTAGACAGGCGATCAAAGAGACAATGACCGGAAATATAATAGGCTATGAACTGCTGTTTCAGGGAAGCGACGACAGTTTTTACGATGAGCCGGAGACTTCTGCGGCAGACATGATATCTAATTTCCTTATGAATAACAGCAATAAGTTTGTCAGTGACAAGATAATGTTTATCACATTTACGCCGTCACTGTTATTTAGAAATACACCGAAAATGTTTGAACCGGACAAGGTGATCATTCAGATAGAGGATAACCTGATCATCCATCCTCTTGCAACGCCTTTTATTAAAAAATACTGCGAACTTGGTTATCAGTTTGCCATCAACAATTTCCAGTTTTCACAGAAATATATGGAGATGCTGGAATATGCCAAATACATAAGGATCAATCTCTCTCAGGCGGAAACGACGGAGACGGAGAGAGGTAAAAAATCAGTCGAAAATATCGTGAGTATGGCGCAGGGGACCGGTAAAAAATGCATTGCGACCGGTGTGAACACGAAAGAAGTATATGATTACGCCGTAAAACTGAAAGTGGATTATCTGGAAGGAAATTATGTAGCCAAGACGCTGGCCAGCAAAGTAGACAAGGTAAAATACATGCAGGGCAACTTCTTCCAGCTCATGGTCGCCGTATCGGAGGAAGAGCCTGATATGGAGGAGATCGAGCAGATCGTGAGCCGGGACGCCGGTCTGACATACGCGCTTTTAAAGCTTGTCAATTCAGCGTACTTTGCCCTGAGACGGAGGACCGCGTCCATCCGTCAGGCGCTCGTCACCCTCGGCATCACCCAGCTGAGGCAGTGGGTGTATATGCTCAGCTTTGACAGCAAGGGGACAGACAGCAGCTCTGAAGAACTGCTTAAAATATCCTTCCTTCGGGCGACCTTCGCGTCGGAGCTTGTAGGATATATAAAAGACTGTCCTATCAATAAGACAGACGCCTATCTGATCGGGATGTTCTCTACGCTTGAGTATATGGTAAATGCGACGGAAGAGGAGATACTGGAAGAGATACCGGTCAGCGCCGAAGTGAAAAACGCGCTCGTGGCACAGGAAGGAACGGCCGGGAAGATATACAGCCTGCTGCTGGCTTACGAGCGGGCGGACTGGAAGCAGAGCAAAAAGCTGTCGGAGAGTCTGGGCGTGCCGACCTATCTGCTTGCGCAGACGTACATTGACTGTGTGGATGAAGTAAATGAAATCTGGAAGGGACTGACAACGGAATTTGAACGGCCGGGAGAAGAACGCCGGTTCATGCACTTTGACGATTCCGACGACAGGGAACATCTGGAAGATGTTCTGTACTAAAGTGAAATTAAGCATACTTGGAGGTAATTGACTGTGGCAGTATCAATCGTGTTAACGAATCAAAAAGGCGGAGTGGGGAAGACGACGACTTCCGGAGCCATCGCGGCCGGCCTGTCTGAGAGAGGAAAAAAAGTCCTTTCAGTGGACCTGGACCCTCAGGGAAATCTTGGATTCAGCCTTGGGATGGATATAGAGGACGGACATACGATGTATGAAGTGCTGAAGAAGGAGATACGTGTCCGGGACGCTGTCCGCTCTACTGAGGAATATGGCGATGTACTGACATCAAACATCCTTCTGAGCGAAGCCGAGATGATCCTGAAAGGGGAGAACAGACAGATGATCCTCAAGCAGGTGCTGGAGGATGTGAAAGACGATTACGACTACATAATCATTGACACGCCGCCGTCTTTGAACATACTGACCGTCAGCGGCTATGCGGCCGCAGATTATCTCATCATACCTATGGCTGCCGAAATACTGAGCCTGGTCGGCCTCGTACAGCTGAAAGAAACAATAGAAGCAGTTCAGAACTCGGTAAACCCGGACCTTCATGTACTTGGCATCCTGCTGACAAGGTTCAGCAGGAGAACAAATCTTGCAAAGGATGTACAGGAGATGGCGGAGACGGTCGCTTCCCAGATCGGGACGGAGCTGTTTGGTTCCAGGATACGCACCGGCGTGTCGGCAGCAGAAGCGCCGGCCCATGGAAAGAGTGTCTTTGACTATTCTCCCCGGTCTAATCCGTCAAAGGATTACCGGGAATTCATAGAAGAAGTGTTGAATAAAATCGAGAACGAGGCATAGGAGGGTGCAGACACGATGGCAAGAAAGACGAATAAGACGGATCATGTATTGAATTTACTGTCCAGCGGAAACGACAAGAGTAATACAGAAGACAGCAAAGCAGCGAAGCCGCAGCCTCCGGTCGAGCCGGATAAGATGGCTTCTGTATCGGTCGTGCAGCCGTCTTCGGAGAAAGAACAGCTTGCGGACGCGATCAGACTGTCTCTGGAGGAAGAGCTGGAGAAAACGCAGGAGCCGGAGACAGGAACTGACGGGAAAGAAGAAGCGCAGACCGAAGACAGGACAGAAAAAGCGGCCCAAGAAAAGGACGAAAAGCAGGAAAACAGACAGCCGGAAACGGAAGACGCGCAGAAGCAGGAAGCGGTTCCGGAAGAGAAAAAAGAGGAAGAACCGGGGGAAGATCTGGACTTCGCATATGTGAATGTGATGGAGACCCTTGTCCAGGACAGGGTGCTTGAGTATATGGAGCAGTTCGGCGTCTGCACCTGTCCGCGCTGCATTGCGGATACGTCGGCGCTTGCGCTCACGCAGCTTACGCCAAAATATGTGGTGGTGAGCAAGGAGGCTATCTCCCCGCTTATGAACTTTTATACGAAAAAGTATGCGGGCCAGATAACGGTGGAGATCACTAAGGCATGTATACAGGTAGGCGATGTGCCGCATCATTCCAGGAAATAGGCGGGTATACTTAACTATCGCGGCAGGTGTGCCGATAAATAATATTATAATGTAACAGATGGATATTTTTTGTGAGGAGTGGTGATATGGCATCTATCAGCGGATTAGGAAGTACGAGCCTTAACAGTACGTCCAGCCTGCGCGGCTACGGAGGGCTGGCCAGCGGACTGGACCGGGACACATTGATTGAAAATATGACTTATGCGACACGGAGCAAGATCGCGGCACAGAAGCAGAAAAAGCAGACGTATCAGTGGATGCAGGAAGCGATCCGCAATATCACAGGCAAAGTGTACGAGTTCAGCAATACATATACGTCGTACTCATCGTCGTCCAACCTGCTCGGAAGCAAGCTCTTTTCCAGGAACCAGGTGACGGCGCTCGGGGCAAACAGCAGTTACTTGTCTGTATCCGGCAGCAGCGTATCTGCGGATACGATCTCCATACTCGGTGTAAAGAGCCTGGCGCAGGACGCGAAGATGACTTCGTCAAACGCCGTGTCAAATCAGATCATGCAGACCGGGGGGATAAGCAACGATCTTTCTGTCGAGACGGAAGCAGACGTGGTATCAGGAGAATCACTGTTCATAAAATATGGGACGAAGATGTATTCAGTGACTTTGAACAGAGGTGCGGAATATGACTACAGCACGCCGGAGAAGACAGCGGAGTCCATGAATAAGCTACTGTCCAACATCTCCATAGGAAACGGGAAGACACTCGGGGATGTGATGGAAGTAAAAGAGAATGCAGGCAGGATGAGCTTCATCAGTAAGGATACATCCGGCAATGAGCTTAAGCTTGCAGGCTCCACCGGAGACTTGCTGACAGACCTGGGATTTATGGCCGCGGGAGAACGATTTGAACTTCTGCAGGACGCAAGAACAGTCATCACAGCAGACGGCCTGGAGGCGGTGGAAGACGCGCAGGTCACACAGACCATGTCTCTGGCAAAACAGCTGAGCGGAAAGCAGATAAGCTTTTCCTATAATGGGTCGATCAAATGGATCGAACTGGATGAGTATGACGACGCGAGCACGTTAGATGACGTCAAAAACGATCTGCAGTCCAAGCTGAACGAGGCGTTCGGCAGGGGCAGGATCGAGGTCGGCCTTGCGGCGGATGCCGGTGACGGCTCAAAGTCACATCTGACGTTCAAGACGACACTTCCGGGAGGCGGAGATGACAACAGTTCTGTATTATCCATGACCGCCGCCGACAGAGGAGTTCTCGGCAATCACAGTGTCTTCGGCGTCCAGGGCGGAGAATCCAACCGGCTGAACCTCTCAGCAAGTCTGGCAGATTCAGGACTTGTGCGGGGCGGCGCAGTCGATCCGGGAAGAGGCATGACGATCAAAAATGCCGGGGGAACAGAGATAGATCTGAGGGACTATGGATTGGATTGGAACAGTTCCGTCAGTGAGATCATAAATAAAGTAAATGAGACAAAAGAGCTGGGCATCAAGATAACGTACCAGTCCAACGCGGACCGGTTTGTCGTACAGTCCACGGAACAGGGGGCCAGCGGTGAGATAGACTTATCCGGAAATCTTGCAGACATTATGTTCGGCACAAGGGGCACCGACTATACGACAGAGGATGGCAAAGACGCGGTCATTCTCGTAAAATATGCCGGATCCGGCGAAGAGATGGAGATCACCCGGGGAAGCAACAGTATGACGATCGACGGGCTGAACATAACCTTAAAAGGCACGTTCGGGTATGACAGTTCCGGCAATCACATAAGCGATACGGAGGCCGTCACGTTTGACGCACAGGTCGACGTGGAAAATACGGCAAAAGTAGTAAAGGAAATGGTGGAGGCCTACAACGAGATCGTGAAGCTGATCAACAGCGAGGCAAGCCAGAAGCCAAACCGTAATTATAAGCCTCTGACGGACGAACAGCGGGATGAGCTGAGCGAAAGCCAGATCGAAAAGTGGGAGACAGAGGCCAAGAAGGGACTTTTGTTCAACGATACCGATGTGAGCGCGTTTGCAGACGGGCTCCGGTTCATCATACCGTCGGAGATGCGCTCTCAGTTTGAAAAGATGGGGATCACAGTATCCACGAACTATGCGGACAATGGCAAGATCGTATTTGATGAAGAGGCATTTAAGGCGGCCCTTGGTGAGAACCCGGATGCAGTCCGGGAGGCATTTTCCAAAGAGCCCGAAAAGAGAGAGGACGGGACAGTCAGCCAGGGTGGTCTTATGACCAATATGAAGACGATCATGGACCGTTATGCATCCATGACAGGGGCTACAAAGGGAATCCTGGTAGAGCGGGCAGGCTCTGTCTATGCACCGACTACCGTACTGAAGAACGGACTGCAGAAAAAGATCGACGACGTCGACGATTACATAGACCGGCTCACGGATAAGCTTAAAACGGAGCAGGACAGGTATATTTCCCAGTTTACATCGCTGGAGACGCTCATATCCCAGATGAACTCCCAGAGCAGTTATCTCAGCTCCATGTTTGCGCAGTAGGAAAGAAAGTGAGTCAGGCATATGAATGAAAATGGTTACCGGCAGTATAAAGAGCAGTCAGTTATGACGATGACAAAAGGGGAGCTTCTGCTAGTGCTTTACGATGAACTGCTGAAGAGGCTTAAAAGGGCGGAGCTCGCTCTGGACACGGAAAATTATGTGTTGTTTGAACAGTCCGCAGGCCGCTCGGTGGAAATTGTACAGTATCTGAAAGATACACTGAATTATGAATATACGCTGAGCAGGGAACTGTCCAGCCTCTATGATTTCTTTCTGTATGAACTGAGCAGACTTCAGGCCGGAAGGAAAAAGGAGATCATACAGGAGCTGCAGCCGCTTGTCAAAGAACTGAGGAATACATTTGCGGAGGCGGAGAAGGCAGTATGAGCGGCGCGTATATGGAAGGTCTCCTGACGGAGATCATCAAAGAGCTGAGGATAAAGTACAGGCATATGGATGAGATATGCCGTCTGACGAAGGAACTTGCGGACGGGCTCTCAAGAGACGACAAAGTGACGGCCGAAATGGTGCTTGAGATGCGCGGGAAAGAGCTGGAGGCTGCGGCGGAGAGCGACCGGCATATGAGTCTATATATTGCAGGCGCGCGGGGAGAGGACGCTGAAAAGCTCTCTGATCTTATCGGTGGAAGGATGAAAGAAGAGGAACTTCCGGATTCCGGATCATGGAAAGAAGCATGGAACATTGTGGAAAAGACAATGAATATATGGCAGCAGACGGTAGAGACCGACCGGGTGACAAGTACGCGTCTCGCCGGAGAGGATTCCTATTATAAGCAATAAGAAAACCTTTGGAGTAATACGGATATGTATTGCTTCAAAGGATTTTTCTATGGTTTGGAAAGTACCCAGACCGGACCGCCGTCCCGGGCTGAACGGGAGAGCTGGGTTATAAGTGTATCCGCGGGCCATGCCGAGGAGGAACGCTCCTGACTGGCAGGATCCGCAATCAATATATTTCCGCTGTCGTCATAACCGTAGGCGACGATGAAATGTCCGGAGTCCGTAAAGTCTCCGGGCCCCATGAGCAGTATGAGAAGCTTGTCCGCAGACAAGGCCATGCGAAAAGAATCCGGAGTCAGAGGCGTGAGCTTCTCTGCTTTCAGTCCGTAGCCTTCAGCCCCCCGTGGAATGAGTGCATGGACAGAGCCTCTTCCGGGGGAATAATATCCGTTGGCATACGACCAGGCAGCTGTGTCGGCAGGCGTGATATTCTGGCCTGTTAAGGAAGCGACAGCGATCGCGAGAGCGGTCGGACCGCACCCGTAAGACGCCATAGGGTCACGTCCTCCGTACAGATAGCTGCTCCAGGACGGATCTGCCTGGCTGTATACAGTGACCGGGATGCTGTATCCGCCGCCGGACGCTTCCGGAGGAAGCTTACCGCTGCCCGGTTCCGCTTCCAGGGCCGGCGACGAACCTGCGGGGGGCGTCTGGACAGCCGCAAAACAGCCTGAAGCAGAAAGGGGCAGGCTGCATACGGCAGCAGCGCAGCATGCACATAGAACGTGGAAACATCTTTTCATGCCGGACCTCCTTTCACGTTTGATATACCATATATATCGGAAGAGAATGAGGAAAAAATAAGAAATGCAGAAGGAAATAAAGTTTAATCATGTGACAAAAATATTCGGACAAGACACGATCGGACTGGAGGATGCTTCCTTTGAGATCGAACACGGGGAGTTTGTATTTATCGTAGGCAGAAGCGGCTCGGGTAAGAGCACCCTGCTCAAGCTTCTGAGCGCGCAGCTGTTCCCGACATCAGGGGAGATATGGGTCGGAGGATGCGAGACAGGCCGTCTGACGAGTAACCAGCTCCCATATTACCGGAGGCAGTTCGGGATCATGGAGGCAGAGCTGGGGCTTCTCAATGACAGGAACGTGTATCAGAATATCAGCCTTGCGATGTACGCGACCGAACAGCCGAGGCATCTGATCAAAAAGCGGGTGGAACAGACGCTTTCCACTGTGGGCATCGCCCACCGTTCGCTTGCCCGTCCCGGGGAGCTGTCGGTGGGAGAGGCCGCAAGGGCGCTGCTTGCCAGAGCTATCGTAATGAATCCGAAGATCATGGTAGTAGACGAGCCGACGGCCAACTTAAGCCCGGGGGCCGCCTGGGATATGATGTGCCTGTTGGACGAGCTGAACAGGCTCGGTGTGACGATGATCGTGGCAAGTCATGCGAGGGAGCTCGTCTCCGTCATGAAGAAAAGGGTCATAACACTTGTGGCGGGAGCTGTAGCCGCAGATGAAAGAAATGCCATCTATGATTTGAAGAGAATGGACATATTTGAGGAGAAAAGGATAGTGCATGAACGAGAAAAGAATAAGAAATTATGAAGTGAAATGCCTTCTGCAGATGCTGGAAACGATAATCAGCGGAGAGGAACTGCCAAAGTGGAATAAACAGCCGGAGTGGGGGAGCCTGTATAAACTGTCGGATTATCACGGTGTGGCAAATATGGTATACTATGCAGTCCTCGGCATGGAAGGGGAAAAGCTTGCGCCGTGGAAGCCTAAGTTCGAGGAGCGGTTCCACCAGGCGGTGCTGGCAGAAGAACGTTATTCCTCTGCAGTACCCGAGCTTCTTAACGAACTGGAAGCCCGGAAGATACACGCGGCTGTACTCCAGGAGTACCGGATGCGCGCCTTCTATCCCCAGCAGGATATGAGAGGACTTAAATGTGTCAGCCTTCTGGTGGAAAAGGGGAAAGAGGAGAAGCTTGGAGAGGCGCTGGCGTATCTTGACTATGAGAAGAAGGAATCCAGGACGGAAGGGGAAGAGTGGTACTATAAGATCCCCGGCGTATTGATCATCATAAGGACGGAGCTTCCTTTCACAAACCGGAAAATGCAGAAATATTTTGCGGTGCCGGTCAAAAGCTACGAGAAAGAAAGAGGCCATAAGTATATACACACCTTTCTGCCGGAAGAGTATTATATCCATATCATAGGCTGCTCTGCGGAACAGTATGCGAGAGGCAGCCTGGACATACGGGATATGGCGGATCTGTGGCTCTATTATCTGAAAGTCTACAGAGATCTGGACTGGAAAGTGATAAATAAAGAGCTGGAGTATCTTAAGCTTGTGGAATTCCACGTATACCTCATACAGCTTGCCGCGTACTGGTTTGGGGGAATGCTTTTCCCGGAAAACGACGCAGTGTTTGACGCCATGGAAAAATATATTCTGACAAAAGGAATGCAGGGCAGAAAGATCAGCGCCACTTTACTGCCGCTCGTAAAAGAGGTGGCGGATTTTTACAGAAAGGATCTGAAACGCAAGCGCAGAGAACAGATGCTGGACTGGGCGTTTCCCCATATGGACTATATGAATACGATGTTTCCGTACCTGCACAGGGCGGCGTGGCTTCTTCCGGTCTGCTGGCTGCTGAGGCTTGCGAGGATGGGGGGACGTCAGGCTTATGTCACAGTGGCGGAGAGAAAAAGAAGAGCGCGGCGGGCATGGGAGGCGTTTTGGGATCCGAAGGCAGAGGCGGTCCGCAGTGTGATAGGACCGAGGATAGATCATCTGGAGAAAAAAATAAGGAATTTCCGCCGCAAAAGCTTTGGACTTGCGGAGGATGTACGGTTTAAATTGGCAAAACAGGTGCAAAAATTGAAAAGAAAAACTTAATATTCATACCGGATTGACGATAATCTAAATATACAGAGGTACATTATGATATGAAAGGGGCAGTGAACATGAGTATTTCAATAGACGGCAATAATCTGTCAAACCGTTATATAAATAAACTTTCTCAGGCGGCTTCGGAAAACCGGGCGGTACAAAATGAGAAAGGTGAAAGAAAATTTGACGAGATACTGATTACTGCCAACAGCCGGCAGATCGAGGAAAAGAAGATCACAGAGGAGCTGTCGCAAAAGACAATGTCTCAGATAATGCAGACAACACCTTCAGAAAAGATCGAAGCGCTGGAAAAAGCCGTTTCAGAAGGACGATATAAAGTAGACGCAGATGCGCTGGCTTCCAGAATCCTTCTGCAGAAGGGAGAAGGCGCTGATGAATGAGTTTGCAAAGATCATAGAGGATCTGATCGTGTTATTCCGGGAACTGACCGCCCTGGAAAGCATTAAACTGAATGCCGGGAGGACGGATCAGGTATCTGCGGTGGAAGAGTGCATGACAAAAGAGCAGTCGCTTGTAATGCGGCTTAAGGGATTGGAGCAGGCAAGAGAGAAAAAGCAGGAAGAGCTCGGCTTTGGAGGTATGCGTTTTCAGGAAATACTGGAACATATATCCGGCGCAGACCGGGAAAGATTCCTCGGACTGTTTGATTCTCTGAGCCGGGAGATACAGATGTTCCAGGAAGTCAGTGAAGACGCGGCCCGGATAATAGAAGTGAATATCCGCCGGCTTGACAGAGAGATCCAGCGAAGAGAAGGCCGGTTATATGAAAACAGCGGAAAAGAGCAGACAGAGGAAAAGCATATGACGGACCGAAGTGTTTAAAGTACAAAGGAGGACAGCAGGATGATACGTTCCACATTTGCCGGTTTTACGATGGCACAACAGGCACTGAGTGCAAACCAGCGGGCAATCGATGTTGCCGGTCAGAATCTATCGAATATAAATACACCGGGATACACGAGGCAGCGCCTGGATCTGGCAAGTATTTCGCCGGTGGGAGCCAGCTTCAGCAGCTCGGTATATGACAATAAAGTAGGACAGGGCGTAATGATGAAAGGCATCAGCCAGATCAGGGATCCGTTTCTGGATATCCAGTACAGGAACCAGATCGCAAAGGTAGGAACCGCAGATGCTGAAGATCAGATACTGGAAAGACTTGGAGAGATCTTCGATGAGACAGACAGCGCAGCTGTCCGCGAAGCGTTCAACAATGTTATCACACAGCTTAAAAATATGGCGAATCCGCAGGATGGAGGAGCAAGCAGTACGGACGCACTCGTGCGCTCGTCTTTTGAGGTGCTCATCAATGCGATCCATGAAAAAGCAAACGCAGTGGATGCTCTGGAGGAAGAGATGATCAAAAAGATGACGGACTCTGTCATCCCGAACATCAACACGTGCCTCAATGAGATAAAGAATCTGAATGAAGAGATCAAAAACAGTCAAATACTTGGGAATCCGGCGCTGGAGCTTCAGGATGAGCGCAATAAGCTGCTGGACGATCTGGCCACATACCTGCCGATAGAGGTTTCGTACAGGACGGACACGTCAGGCGGAGAGCCGATAGATCTGCTGGATGTCACGTTCAGAGACAGCGCGGGTACAAAGCATACGCTCATATCGGATACGAAGATCGGAGAGTTCCATTTTGACGGTACGGGAGGGATCCCAGTGTCGCTGGAAGTCACAGACGCGCTCAACCCGGGAGGGGGAGCGTCAGATATCACAGATCTTATCCAGAACGGAGTGCTCAAAGGCAATATAGATATGCTGAATAAAGCAGAGATCTTCGACGGCACGGACACGAAGGGGATCGGATACTACAGAGGAATGTTTGACGCTTTTGTGAACAAACTGGCCACAGTGATGAATGACCTGAACGGGGACGCGCTGTTTGAAAAAAGTGACGGAAGCGGAGCTGACCAGCCTTTCACGGCGTCCAACATCAAGGTGTCGGAAGGCTGGATGAACGGGACCGTGTCGATCAAGAAGTCTGACGGCGCCGTCGGCGGTACGGGCCCGTCCACAGAGTATAAGAACGTCCAGCTTATGATAAACGCGCTGATCTCGGATAAGCAGGTCTTCACAGTAAAAAGGCCTGATGGCGCAGACGTCACGGTATTTACAGGCACGATCCAGAACTGTTATGACAATATACAGAATGTGCAGGCGATCGAGCGGAAAGCATCGGCATCCATTCTGAAGAACCATCTGACGGTACTGAATCAGATATCAGATTCAAGAGACGCGGTCTCAGGAGTGAACATGGATGAGGAAGTCATGGACCTGATGCGTTACCACCAGTCTTATAATGCCGCGTCCAGGCTGATGACAACAATGGATGAGATGCTGGACAAGCTTATCAATGACACCGGGGTAGTAGGAAGATAGAAGGAGGCAGGATGATGCGGATAACGACGAATATGATAAGAAGAAATTATCAGAACAATCTGAATTCCACCTTGAGCGGACTGGAGCAGGCCCGCAGGCAGGCGGAGACCGGAAGGCGG
The DNA here is from genome assembly GCF_008281175.1 of [Clostridium] hylemonae DSM 15053. Taxonomy (NCBI): domain Bacteria; kingdom Bacillati; phylum Bacillota; class Clostridia; order Lachnospirales; family Lachnospiraceae; genus Lachnoclostridium; species [Clostridium] hylemonae. Next base: position 3,623,252 of record NZ_CP036524.1, on the reverse strand, counting down.
TTCAGCAAATCATACGAAGATCCTTCCGCAGCCGCCAAGGCCACGATCCTTGAGAACAGATATGCCAGAAACGGCGATTACAGAAATGCGGTAGAGGATACGATGAAGTGGCAGGATACCCAGGAAGATGTTCTTATGCAGCTTGGCAAGATCGCCGAGGAAGTAAACAAGAACTACGGAGTAGAGGCGGTCTCCGGCACGAACGCGAGTGTGCGGGATACGTATGCCGCAACGTTCCGCGAGATGCAGAAATCTATGATCTATGCTTTGAATACAAAGTATGGGGATACATTTGCGATGGCCGGCTCTGACGGACAGAATGCGCCGTTTGAGCTAAAAGAGGACGGTACGGTCACATACCGGGGGCTCGATGTGAACGACCCGGCCAATACCGACGCGCTCAAAGCGCTCTCACGGGAACATTCATATATAGACCTTGGTTTCGGACTTACCTTTGACGGCGGCGGAGAGATCGTGTCGTCCAGTGCGTTTGACGCCGCGTTCCCCGGAATAAAGGCAGTGGGATTCGGGCAAAGTGATGACGGAACGAGCAACAATATAATCGTGCTCATGGGACAGATGGCGGATGTGCTCGAGGAGGATAACTTTGACGAAGCGGCTTACAAGAAGCTCTGGACCCAGTTTGACAAGGGTGCGGGCGATCTGCAGAATTGTCTGACAGAGATCGGGACGAAGACGAAGCTTCTTTCATCCACGAAGGATCGTCTGGAGAACGAGAAGCTTAATATAACGACCCAGTTCGACAGTACGGTAAATATTAACGAGGCAGAGGCTTTGATGAACTTTTCTTATGCTCAGTACGTGTATAATGTCGCGCTCAAGATCGGAACGAGTCTTTTATCGAATTCTCTGCTGGATTTTATGAAGTAACATGTATACTGATTTTATAGTGAGGTGATAGTTAATGGATCAATTACTTAAAATTACGACGATACCGATCGAGTATGAGCTGAAGATCAATGACGCAAGGATGGAGCGCAGAAACGGAACTGCGGAACTGGAGATCAGCCGCAGTGAAGGCGGCATGAATATCAGGAGCAGACCGATCCGGCTGCATCTGGATACATACGAAGCGAGAAATTCTGTTGTCCCTACTACAAAGACATCTATAACCCAGGCGGCGCAGAAAGGGCATCAGGCGGCGTATCAGGCCACTGCCCAGTTCGCAAAGGAGGGGCAGATATTGCTGAAGACAAAGATAGGGGAAGGCGGCGAGGCGCTGCAGTCGATCTTTGAACAGAGAGCGGCGGCGCCGGCGGGAGAGTTCCAGATGGGATTTATTCCGACGGCCGGCCCCGATATCAGCTGGGAGGCACCGTCGCTTTCTATCAGATATGAGATGGACAAGTTGAACTTTGACCTGAAGATAGACAAAGGCGACGTGAGATTTATCCCGGGAACGATCGAACTGGCCATATCCCAGTATCCGGATGTAGAGATCGAATATATGGGAGATCCTATATATGTTCCGCCGAGCGCAGCCGCTCATTTTACGGGAGAAGTGGTGGATGTCAGAGTATAGGCGGACAAGAGCGGGGGGAGATATATGAAAGAAGATAAAGAAAATTGCTGTCCCTATGAGGAAGCGGAACTCATCCGGTTTGAGGATGGTCTGTTCGGGTTTGAAAGCTATAAGTGCTTTCTTCCGCTTCCCATAACGGAAGACAGCGATGCTGTGCTGAATCTGCTGAGTGTGGAGGACGAGAGCCTGTCCTTTGTTATTATGAATCCTTTTATGCTGATGAAGGACTATGCGCCCAGGCTTACGGAAGAGATATACGAGAAGCTTGAGGCAGACAAAGAGACGGACTTGTCTTATTATGTCATATGCGTGGTTGGAAGCAGGCCGGAGGAGAGCACTGTTAATTTCAAATGTCCTATCGTCGTCAACACGGTCAGCAGAAAAGCAGTACAGGTCATACTGGAGTCGGAGAAATATCATTTCCGTCATGCTCTTAAAGACCTGGAGAAAGAGGAGGTCTGAATATGCTTGTCTTACAGCGCAAAAAAGGTGAATCCCTTTTATTGGGAGATGATATTCAGATCTCTGTCGTTGACATCGGGGCGGATACTGTCAGACTTGCGATCGAAGCGCCAAAAGATGTGAAGATCCTCAGAAAAGAACTGGCGGAAGCTGCGATAGCCAACCAGGAGGCGGTAGCGGACCAGGAACAGATACAAAAAATAAAAAGTATTCTCAGCTCAGACCGGCACAGTGTCTGAACGTCCGGAAAGTTTTGATTTGCCTTGGAACTGCTGATTCTGAGGCTTTTTATTATGATTGGATCTATGTCTGAGAGTACAGGAGGTGTCAGTTATGAAAGACTTTCATTCGGTTTTAAATCTTTTTATATCCAGCCCGGGTATCTTGTTTTTGGCTTCGGTTGTATTTACGTTTGCAAGTTTTTACTGGGTCAGAAAGCTGCTGGCTGAGTTTCGTACTTCTCTTTGGCCGGCACTGCTGGCGGGGGTTTTTAACGGAAGCATCGCCGTACTTGCGGAACTGGCTGTGGACAGGCCGACGCCCTATCTGATGATGGCGTTTGTACCGATCGTCACAGTGCTGGAACTGAGGCTTGTGTCCAATGACAGCTTATGGGCATATCTGTTTATACTGTCCGCTTTTCTTCTGAACTTCAGCGCGGTACATGACCTGGCGGTGGCGGCGATGGGGCTTTGGAGTTACAGGGATGTATGCTCTCCTTATTCGGCGGAGTACCGGATCGGGATATTTACGATGGCGCTGCTTGCGGCGGCAGTCATACTTCTTCTGCTTGCCAGGTTCATGCCTGCCAAAGAGATGTCTTCGGTGATGCATTCCAGGGAAAAGAGCATGATGCTGTTTTCTTATATGGCGTTCGGAAGTGTCGTGCTGATCACCGCCTCCGCCATCACGGTGCCGGTTCTCTTCAGTGACAGTATATCGAAGAAGATCACGGTGCCGATATTTCACGACCTGATATTAAAGGATCTTCTGATCCTCGGATGCAGCTATCTCATAGCGCTGCTGCAGTGTCACGCGGAACGGGCGGCTCAAAAGAACAATGTTCTTACGGAAGAACTACAGCAGGAGAAAGAATTCCGCTCCGCCATTCAGAGGCAGGCAATCATGAGTTATACGGTCAACATAAGGAAGAACTGTATAGTAGAAGGGCTGTCTTACTTTTCCAATTATATCAAAAACGGCGGGTCCAACAACTACTCGCGCATTCTCCGGGAAGAAATATGTGAGAATGTGCATCCCTTTGACCGTATCAGGGTACTGGGGGAAAGCGCCGAACGTTCGGCGATGGGCCTGAATCAGCATGAAAACAGCAGCCATGCGTTCCGTTTCCGGATATCCCGCAAATATCTGGAAGAGTCTGCAAAATGGACGCTGCCTGAGACGTGCGGATGTAAGACAGACGAAGAGTGGATCTGGGTGGAGGCAAGGATCATTATTGTTCACGAAGAGGTCTCGGACGACCTTATCGCTTATGTTGACGTGATGGATGTAAGCGAGTGTGTGGAGCAGGAAAATGAACTACTGAACGCGGCGCAGATCGACGGTGTTACGGGGCTGTACAACCGGACCGCGCTGGAAAAATATATTGATATCCAGCTCAGCGAGAGAATCGTGTCGGGAGCCATGTTTATCATAGATATGGATAACTTTAAGCTGGTAAACGACTCCTTTGGGCACAGGGCCGGGGACAACCTTTTGTATGAGATGGGAAACGTGATCCGTTCCCAATTCCGGCGCAGAGATATTATAGGGAGGATCGGAGGAGACGAGTTCTGCGTGTATGCGGTAAATCTGCGTTCCATTAAAACGATCGAAGATAAGGCGAGAAGGCTGAACGCGGCGGCTGTGCGTACCCACGTTACGGAGCAGGGGAGGGAATTCCAGACAACGATCAGCATTGGGATCGCTCTTTGTCCTGATTTTGGAGACGCGTATGATTCGCTGTATGAGCATGCGGATATTGCGCTTTATCAGGCGAAACGTTCCGGAAAGAATACGTTCTGTATCTATTCGGGAGAACCGAGGACAGAGTACAGCGGAGACCGCATGTAACGGAAAATGAGAACGAAAATGTGAACAGGCAGCAGGGCAGTTCAGGCCCGCTGCCTGTTTTGCGCACATGTAAAAATCACCAAAAAATATTTTTTGATATACAAAAAAATAGTAAAAAATTGGAGAAAAATTGTATAAATTTAATCTTGAAAATTTCAAGGTGCTGAAAGGTCATTTTAAAACGGAAAAAATAAATAAAAAGGTGAAAACGCAGACAGGCAGATTGTAAAAAAATTACTAAAAAATATGAATTTACATGTTTGTTTATTTAATAGGAAGAGTTATTGACAAATTATTTTATTGGCAGTAATGTGTATACAACTTTCGGATGCTTTCGTTTTCAGGTGTCCGGCAGTTTTTTAAATGACAGAGAAATTAGACACGAAGGAAGGGGATAATACGGAAGAGCTAACGAAGAATCTGTTGGAAGAGTTGAATTGTCAGACAGTTTTTACGATTCCGGTATTCGGAGGAATAGCCGTAGATGAATCTATCGTCGTAACATGGATCATTATGGCGGCCCTCACGGTTCTGTCAGTTGTATTTGTGAGGAATCTGAGCGTCGAGCATCCCGGCAGGGTACAGCTTGCGCTGGAATCTGCCATCGGCTGGGCGCAGGATTTCTTTGAGGGGATCATCGGGAAGGAGAATAAGAGGTACATACCTTATCTCATCACGGTGGCTCTCTATCTGGCCGTTTCAAATGTGATCGGGCTGCTCGGATTTAAACCGCCGACAAAAGACCTGAACGTGACGGCCGCGCTGGCAGTCATGAGCATGATCCTTATAGAATATTCGGGGATCAGGAGGAACGGAGGAAAGCACTGGCTCAGGCATTTTGCAGAGCCTGTCCCCGTAGTGGCGCCTATCATGGTGCTGGAGGTGTTTATCAGGCCGCTGTCGCTCTGTATGCGGCTGTTTGGCAATATGCTCGGTGGTTTTGTCGTGATGGAACTGATCAAGCTGGTCGTTCCGCTGCTTGTACCGATTCCGCTCAGTTTTTATTTTGATATATTTGACGGGTTGCTGCAGGCATATGTATTTGTGTTCCTCACTGCGTTATTCATGAACGAGGAAATGGAATAGTAAAAAATCAGAAAAGGAGATAAAGAAGAATTATGATGGGTACAATTATAGCTATTGGAGCAGGAGTTGCAGTATTGACAGGTCTTGGAGCTGGAATCGGTATCGGGATCGCCACCGGCAAGGCGACAGAAGCGATCGCAAGACAGCCGGAGGCAGAAGGCAAGATCAGTAAGACACTGATCCTCGGATGCGCACTTGCGGAGGCAACTGCTATCTATGGGTTTATTATCGCTCTGCTGATTGTTTTCTTCTTAAAATAAGAGGAGGTACGGAAGGTGCTGAGATTAGACTTTAATCTTGTGTTAGAGATGATAAACCTGCTTGTGCTCTTCCTGCTGCTGCGCAGATTTTTGATCCGCCCCATTACGAATATCATGGAGAAAAGAGAAGCTATGATCGCAGATGGGCTTAACAATGCCCGGAGCGAGCAGGAAAAAGCGCTTGAGCTAAAGCGGCAGTATGAGGACTCCTTAAGAGGAGCCAGGGAAGAGTCCCGAAAGATGCTTGAGCAGGCCGGGCTGGATGCAAAGGATGAATATGACCGTATCGTGAGCGATGCCGATGACCGGGCGGACAAAATGCTTCGATCTGCCAGAGATGCCATCAGCGCGGAAAGAGAGCAGACGATGCTTCGCATGAAGACAGAAGCTGCGAAGCTGGCCATGGACGCCGCCAAAAAGATCGTGACAGGGTATGGCGGACCGGATGACAGCCAGTCAGCCTATGATTTATTTTTGGAAGAAGCGGGTGATAGTCATGAAGACAGGGAAGACTAGGCGCGGCCGCCGGACTATGACTGCGGTCAGGTATGCGGCGGTACTGGATGAGCTTGCGGTTCCTCAGGAGGAATTGGACCGTACGGTCCAAATTCTGGACAGCTGCCCGGAACTTAAGGGGATGCTTGAAAGCCCTGTTATAAGTAAGGCGCAGAGAGGCCGTGTCATTGACCGTGTATTTCCGGAGTGTGTGAGGAACTTTCTCAAGGCAGCCGCGGACCGCGGCGGGATAGGAGAAGTGGCGGAAAGTATAGATATATACAGGGAGCAGAGGCTTAAGAAGGCCGGGATCATAACGGCCGGACTGATCTATGCAGAACCGCCCGACGCAGAACGGCTTAAAAAGATGGAACAGTTCATATGCAGACAATACGGAGCATCCGGCGTGCGCTGGGAGATGGAGGAGAATACGTCATTGATCGGAGGATTCACCCTGCGTGTAAACGGCAGAGAATATGACTATTCCGTACTGGGCCGCTTAAAGGGGCTGGAGCAAAAATTAACCTGGAGGTGAAGGGATTGAGCGCGATCAGTTCAGATGAAATTATATCTATCCTTAGAGAAGAGATAGAAAATTATGATATGGTATGCAGAGACAGGGAAACTGGTTTCGTTGTTTCTGTCGGCGATGGAATTGCCACTGTCTATGGCATAGACCATGCCATGTACGGTGAGATCATCACCCTGGAGACAGGGCTTAAGGGCATGGTGCAGGATATAAGGCAGAATGAGATAAGCTGTATTCTCTTCGGAGATGATTCAGATATAAAGGAAGGGACGAAGGCGGCGAGGACCGGGAAACGGGCGGGAGTTCCTGTCGGGGAGAAGTATATAGGAAGGATCGTGGATGCGCTCGGAGCGCCGATCGACGGTCTCGGCGGGATCGAGGCAGATGATTACCGCCCGGTAGAGCAGGAGGCGCCCGGGATCGTGGAGCGCCGATCGGTCAGTGTGCCGCTGGAGACCGGAATTTTGTCCATTGACTCTATGTTTCCTATCGGCCGCGGCCAGAGGGAGCTGATCATCGGCGACCGGCAGACCGGCAAGACATCCATCGCGGTAGATACGATATTGAATCAGAAGGGGAAGGATGTCATCTGTATCTACGTTGCGATCGGCCAGAAGGCGTCCACGGTGGCACAGCTTGTCAACACGCTGCGTTCGTACGGCGCGCTGGATTACACGACGGTATTCTGTTCCACGGCCAGCGAGTGCGCGCCGCTGCAGTATATAGTCCCCTATTCTGCGACGGCGCTTGCAGAATATTTTATGTACCAGGGAAAAGATGTGCTCATCGTGTATGACGACCTGTCAAAGCATGCGGTGGCCTACCGGGCCATATCCCTTCTCCTCGGCCGTTCTCCGGGAAGAGAGGCTTACCCCGGAGATGTGTTCTATCTTCATTCAAGGCTTCTGGAGCGGAGCAGCCGTCTGAGTGAGGAGGCAGGAGGGGGTTCCATAACCGCGCTGCCTGTCATCGAGACACAGGCCGGGAATGTATCGGCATATATCCCAACGAATGTGATATCCATAACAGACGGACAGATATTCCTGGAAAGCGATTTGTTCAATGCGGGGATGAGGCCTGCGGTCAACGTCGGCCTGTCCGTATCCCGTGTGGGGGGCGCTGCGCAGACAAAGGCGATGAAAAAGGCTTCGGGAAGTGTGCGTATAGACCTTGCCCAGGCCCGTGAGATGGAGTCCTTTACACAGTTCAGTTCAGACCTGGATGACGCCACGAAGATGCAGCTTAAGTACGGCGCCTGCCTGACGGAGCTTCTGAAGCAGCCGCTGTGCCGTCCGCTCAGCCTGTCTGAGCAGGTCATTACACTCTGCGCGGCAACGCACAAAGCGATGCTTGATGTGGACACAAAGGATATAAAAGAGTTCCAGATGGGAATGCTGCGTTATATTGAAAAGAAATATCCGGAGATAGGGAAAGAGATAGAAGAGAAACAGGCGCTTGACGATGAGCTGACAGACCGGATCATCAAAGCGGCCGAGGAATATAAAGAAAACAGGTAAGCAGGTGTAACTATGGCAAATGCAAGAGAACTGAAAGAACGGATGGCAGGTATCCAGGAGACGAAGAAGATCACGAATGCCATGTATCTTATCTCTTCTTCCAAGATGAAACAGGCCAGAAAGAAGCTGGCTGACACGGAACCGTTTTTCTATGCCATGCAGGCGGAGATCGCCAGAATACTCAGACATGTACCTGACATGCACAGCCACTTTTTTGACGGGCGTGAAAAGACGCCGCCGGAAAGAAGAAAGACGGGATGCATTGTCATCACGGCCGATAAGGGGCTTGCCGGAGCTTATAATCATAACGTGATCAAGCTTGCGCAGGAGAAACTAAAGGAGCCGGGAGAGCACAGACTGTTCGTGCTCGGAGAGCTGGGACGCCAGTTTTTTTCCAAACAGGACGGCCTTGAAGTCGATACGGACTTCCGGTACACAGTACAGAATCCGACGATGCACAGAGCGCGCCTCATCACGGTGAAGATGACGGAACTGTTTGAGACCGGTGAACTGGATGATATCTACATCATCTATACCCGTATGAAAAATGCCATGCAGGCGGAGGCGGAGATGATCAAGCTTCTGCCTCTTAAGAGGCTGGACTTTACACCGGAAAATATACCATATCTGTCTGGTGTGTACAGGGAGGAGATCACGCTGTATCCTTCCGCCCACAGCGTGATGGACAGTATTGTACCTAACTATATCAACGGGATCATCTATGGATGCCTTGTGGAAGCGTACTGCAGCGAGCAGAATTCACGTATGCAGGCGATGCAGAACGCGACGGACAGTGCATCCCAGATGCTGAGTGAATTAAACATGACTTATAACCGTGTGCGGCAGGCAGATATCACCCAGGAGCTTACAGAGGTGATCGGCGGAGCCAATGCACAGAAAAGGAAGTGAAATCAACATTATGGTAAAAGGTAGAATTGTACAGGTTATGGGACCGGTCGTCGATGTGGAATTTGACAGCAGAGAGGACCTTCCGTTCATAAAAGATGCGCTCGAAGTGGACAATAACGGGAGGCGGTCCGTTATGGAGGTTGCCCAGCACACGGGTAATAATACTGCCCGCTGTATTATGCTTGCATCGAGTGACGGGCTTTACAGGGGCATGGAGGTGACTGCCACAGGAGCAGGGATCAAAGTGCCGGTTGGGGAGCAGACGCTCGGACGTCTGTTCAATGTACTCGGTGAGACGATCGACGGCAAAGAAGCGATAGACAGCGGCAGCCGCCGCTGGGAGATCCACAGGAAGGCTCCAGGCTTTGAGGAGCAGAGTCCCGCGGTAGAAGTGCTGGAGACGGGGATCAAGGTGATCGATCTGCTGACACCGTATGCCAAGGGCGGGAAGATAGGACTTTTCGGCGGAGCCGGCGTAGGCAAGACCGTACTGATACAGGAGCTGATCCATAATATTGCGACTGAACACGGAGGCTATTCTATATTTACCGGCGTGGGAGAGCGCTCCAGGGAAGGTAATGATCTGTGGACAGAGATGGGTGAATCTGGAGTGCTGGATAAGACGGCGCTCGTGTTCGGGCAGATGAATGAGCCGCCGGGAGCCCGTATGCGTGTGGCGGAGACCGGTCTTACGATGGCGGAGTATTTCCGGGATGAGGAGCACCAGAATGTACTGCTCTTTATCGACAATATCTTCCGGTTCGTGCAGGCGGGCTCCGAAGTCTCCGCGCTGCTCGGCCGCATGCCGTCGGCCGTCGGATACCAGCCGACGCTTGCGCAGGAGATGGGCGCGCTCCAGGAGCGGATCGCGTCGACGAAGAACGGTTCCGTCACATCGGTGCAGGCAGTATATGTACCGGCCGATGACCTGACGGACCCGGCGCCTGCGACAACGTTCTCTCATCTCGACGCAACGACAGTTCTGTCAAGGAAGATCGTGGAGCAGGGCATTTATCCCGCGGTGGATCCGCTGGAATCCACGTCCCGCATACTGGAGGCGGACGTGGTCGGCGAGGAGCACTACCGGGTCGCCAGAAAGGTGCAGGAGATACTGCAGAAATATAAAGAACTGCAGGATATCATTGCCATCCTGGGAATGGAGGAACTTTCGGAGGAAGACAAAAGGACGGTCAGCCGGGCGAGAAAGATCCAGAAATTCCTGTCGCAGCCTTTCTCGGTGGCCGAGACCTTCACCGGCGTCAAGGGAAGATATGTGCCCCTTAAGGACACGGTGCGAGGTTTTAAGGCGATCATTGACGGAGAGATGGATGAGTATCCGGAAAACGCATTTTTTAATGTGGGAACGATCGAAGAAGCAGCGGAAAAAGCCAAAAAGGAAGTGTAAGATATGAATACATTCTTTTTAAAAATCATCTGCAGCGATAAAGTGTTCTTTGAAGGCCGCTGCCAGAATGTGATCCTGCCGACACCCGACGGACAGAAAGGTGTGCTGGCCCACCATGAAAATATGGTCGTAGCGGTGGAGATCGGTGAGCTGCGCTTTCAGACAAAGGAAGGGGAATGGAACACGGCGGTTGTATCAAAAGGATTTGCAGAGATAATAAACAACCGGGTCTCTGTGCTTGTCAATGCCGCGGAACGGCCGGAGGATATCGACGTCCTGCGGGCCAGAGAGGCCAAGGAGCGTGCGCAGGAACGTCTGAGACAGAAGCAGAGCATACAGGAATATTATCTGTCCCAGGCGTCCCTCGCAAGGGCGATGACACGTCTGCGGGCATCAAAAAGCGGGAAGAAGTACATTTGATCAGAAAAATAATTCGTTGAACAACTGTTCAAAGGAAGCTTCAAACAGATTATTCTTTTTCCATACGATCGAGATCTCGTGCGTGATGCCGGGGGATGTCAATTCTATTTCTTTGAGAATTCCATCCTCCAGCTCTTTTTTTACGGCAGTTTTGTATAAGAATGTTATACCGCAGTCTGCCGTAACGAGCTCTTTTATCGTATTCATATTGCCGATCGTGATGACGTTGGCAAAGTCTTTCAGTGTGATGTCTGCATCTTCCAGCGCCTGTTCCATGATCTTGCGCGTGCCGGAGCCCGGCTCACGGATGATAAGGCTCTCTGACGTAAGATCACATAGTGTCTCAGGACGCCGTATGAACGCGTGGCTCTGGCTGCAGACAGGGATAAACTGTTCTTGCCGGTAAGTCTGATGTCTGTAGGAGGCGTGGGGGTAATCCCCTTCCAGCAGGGCAAAATCGATCTTACCATCGTCAAGACTGCTCAGAAGCTTTTTTGTATTGGCTACCGTAACGGTTATGTCCGAATCCGGGTGAGAACTCAGATAGCGGATAAGCGGATCTGATATCATGTACTCGCCGACGGTGAGTGTTGCGCCGAGGCGGAGCGTATTCCTCTTGTTTTGGAGCATCGAAAGCTGTTCCCGCAGGTAGATCTCGTTGTTTCTCAGAGCGGTGAATGATTTCCGAAGCAGCTCTCCGGCATCTGTGAGAAAGATCTTCTTTCCCTCAAAGCGGAAAAGCTTCGTTCCGTAGTAGTCCTCAAGATACTGAATGTGCTGTGATACTGCGGGCTGCGATACGTGAAGTGTCCTGGCAGCCTTTGTAAAGCTCATCTCATGGCAGACAGCGAGAAAAGTCTCGGTTCTGTTGTCCAGCATAGCGTCCTCCTCTGTACGTCGGCGCTGCCTCAGACGGCAGGCCGGTTTTAAACTCATGATAAAATGATAACATATACTTATAAAAAAATAAATAATTATAATTTTACATTATGATAATTTAATGGTATTATTTTCATGTTGCGTGAGAAAAAAGTTATCTGGAGGAAAAGAGATGGAATTTGTAAAGAAAAACTGGAAAGGTATGCTTGTGTGTATCGCCATAGCAGTGCCGTCATGGTTTCTGGGAAAACAGTTTCCGATCATCGGAGGCCCGGTGATCGCCATACTGGCAGGCATGGTCATTACACTGTTTATAAAAGAAAAGGGAAGTCTGGAGAGCGGGATCAAGTTCACGTCCAAGAAGATCCTGCAGTATGCGGTCGTCCTTCTCGGGTTCGGACTGAACCTGCGGGTGATCCTTGAGACGGGAAGGCAGTCGCTGCCGATCATAATCGCCACGATATCCACATCACTCATCATCGCCTACGTGCTGCACAGAGCGCTTCACATCCCGGGGAAAATATCGACGCTTGTCGGCGTCGGGTCTTCCATATGCGGAGGATCAGCCATAGCGGCCACAGCGCCGGTCATAGATGCGGATGACGAGGAAGTGGCACAGGCCATATCGGTCATATTTTTCTTCAACGTGCTGGCCGCGGTATTGTTTCCGATGCTTGGCACAGCGCTTGGATTTTCGAGCAGCTCGGGAGAAGCGTTCGGTATCTTTGCCGGTACGGCGGTGAACGACACTTCCTCTGTAACGGCGGCCGCGTCGACGTGGGACAGCATGTTCGGACTCGGCAGCGCCACGCTTGACAAGGCGGTGACTGTAAAACTTACAAGGACACTTGCGATCATTCCGATCACTCTCGTGCTGGCGTTCATCAGGACGAGAAAGGCAGAGAAAGAAGCTGCGGGAAAGGTATCATTAAAACAGGTATTCCCATTTTTTATCCTGTACTTTATCGGCGCTTCCGTCATAACGACCGTGGCGGTAAGCGCGGGAATCTCCGCGGAGGTGTTCATGCCCCTGAAAGAATTGTCCAAATTCTTCATCATAATGGCTATGGCTGCGATCGGACTTCATACAAACATCATCAAGCTTGTAAAGACCGGAGGCAAACCGATACTCATGGGAATGGCCTGCTGGATCGGAATAACGCTGGTGAGTCTGATCATGCAGCATACGCTCGGACTGTGGTAGCAGGAGGGAGGATTCTGAAGAACCATCCCGCACGGAAGGCCGGTTGACTAAAAAAATTCCGCCGCATTATCTAAAAAGAGACGTCTATGAAAAGGCGTCTCTTTTTCTTATACTCTAATCACAACAAACAATTCATTCTAAAGAAAACGGAGGAAAATGTTATGAAGAAATTGTTGAGTGTTTTGCTGGCGGCGGCAATGATGGCTGCGCTCCTCATGGGCTGCGCCGACAAAAAGGAATCCAAAGACAGCAAAGATGGGGGCAGTAAAGATGTTACGATCGCCTTCAGCTTTGAAGACCTGGAGACGGAGTTCTGGGTGGCTGCCCATGAGATCATCACAGATACATTGAAGGATGAAGGCTACAAGGTGATCGAACTGAACTGTCAGGGGGATGCAAACAAGCAGCTGGAGCAGGTGAACGACGCACTCACCCAGGATATCGACGGAATCATTATGATACCGGTAGACGGGGATACGGCCGTGACAGTGACCGCCGCGGCAAATGAATCCGAAGTACCGATCGTCATCTTTAACCGTCCGCCTACGTCTGATGAAGGCAGCAACATCACGGTTGTGTGCGACAACGCGACGACGGCAGAAGCGACAGTGGATTATATGGTAGAGCAGGCGAAGGCAAAATTCGAGAAGACCGGAAAGAAGCTTACACCTTGTATACTCGTAGGAGACCTTGGGGATCCGAACGCGATAGAACGTAAGAATGGATTCTACGCGGCGGTCGAGAAGGAAAAAGATATCTTCAATGAAGTGATCGAAGTGCCTACAGAGTGGGACGCTGCTACCGCGCTTGCCAATCTGCAGAGCGCAGTCCAGGCCAATCCGGATATCGACTTTATCTTCTCCTCATCAGATTTCCTCTTCCCAACCATTCAGTCCGTTGTGGAACCATTAGGAAAGTGGCAGAAAGCAGGGGACGATGGTCACATCATACTTGGAGGACTTGACGGGGATTCCACAGCAGGAAAGCTTATCGACGAGGGATATGTGGACGCTACAGGTGTCCAGGACTTATTCTATGAGGCCGACGCGGCTATGAACGGAATCATCAAGGCGATAGAAGACGGCGAGACAACACCGGACGAGATCGTGGAAGACCCGGGATTTGCTCTCACGCAGGGTAATCTGGCAGAAAAGAGAATGGATATGTGGGGCAACGCAGTAAGCGCTGAAAAATAAAGGGCATAAGGGCCGCCGCCCGGCAGTGAACTGCCGGCGCGCGGCCCAAACGAATACAAGGAGGTTATTATATGGGTGTTTTTAATAAGAAAACACAGATAAAGGGCGGTAAGAGAAATGCAAAACAGATGATCATGAATATGTTTATGTCAGAATACTTTATATTTTATCTCACTGTCATATGCTTTATCTGTGTCATCCCATTTGTGCCGAGGATCATCACGAGGAGCAATCTTCTCAATGTAATGTCCAATCTGTGGCCGCTGCTCGTCGTTGCTGTCGGACAGACGTTTGTCCTGCTGCTGGGAGGCATCGACCTGTCGCAGGTCTCTGTCATAGGAGTTACAAGTGTTATCGGGACTGTCCTTATGAGCAGTTCTTTTCAGGAGGATATCTTTTCTTCCACGCCTCTTTGGGGGTGGCTGATCGGGCCAAAAGGAGGACCGCTTTCAGATTCCGGTATGGCAATACCGCTCTGTATTCTGGCAATGCTTGTGATCGGGACACTGATCGGAATGTTCAACGGATTTTTCGTCGCGCGGTTTAAGATGCCGCCGTTTATGGTCACGCTCGTCACACAGATGTTTTTACTTAACTTTGCGATATTTCTTACACAGTCCAGGAACGTAATGGGACTGCCGAAGGGATTTAAAGAGCTGGGAAAAGGTTCACTTGGAGGAATCATTCCGTATGCGGCGGTCCTGACCGTGACGGTGACGGTCATCGCCTGGTTCATATTGAAGAAACTCGTGCTTGGAAAATGGATCTACTCGACCGGAGCAAATGAGACGGCAAGTATCGTGTCCGGCGTACCGACAAAGACGGTTACGGTATTCTGCTATGCATTCAGCGGCTTCTGCGCCGCCGCGGGTTCTGCCATCTATTCCGCACGGCTTAACATGGGGCGTCCTACTTTGGGAGAAGACTTGACAATGGATATTGTAGGGGCGGCGGTACTGGGCGGCACGAGCCTGCTCGGAGGAAAGGGAAAGGTTACGTGGACCGTGTTCGGCGTGTTGTTCTATACGATATTATTCAACGCCCTGAACTTGTTTAACCTGTCGTACTACACGATCAATATAGTGAAAGGCTTTGTAATACTGGCCGCCGCGTTCCTCGATGTGGTGAGGACAAGGCTGGCCGTGAAAATGACAACGCAGAATGAGGCAGGTGTTTAATATGAGTGAATACGTATTACAGTTAGAACATATTGCAAAAAGTTTCTTTGGGATCGCAGCATTAAAGGACGTCAGTTTTGGTCTGGAAAAAGGAGAACTGCTTAGCCTTATCGGAGAAAACGGCGCCGGGAAATCTACACTTATGAATATAGTCGGTGGAGTTCTTAAGGCAGACAGCGGGAAGCTCTACCTCAACGGTGATCCCTATGAGCCGCAGAAGCCGTCGGATGCCGCAAAGGCAGGGATCGCATTTATACATCAGGAATTGAACCTGTTCACAAATCTGAGCATTATTGACAATATGTATATTAATTCTTATCCCCGTATTCCCGGAACCCCGCTCATAAGGAAGTCCGCGGTGGCGGATAAAGTAAAGGAAGTGCTGTCGTCGGTGGACCTGGATGTTCCCCCGGAGACGATCGTGGAAAAGCTGTCGCCGGGTGAACGCCAGCTCGTAGAGATCGCGAAAGCGCTGTCCTCGGATCCGCAGATATTTATTTTTGACGAGCCGACGACTTCTCTTACGGCGAGGGAGACGAGAAAGCTGTTTGACATAATAGAGCGGCTTCTTAAGGAAGGGAAATCCATTATCTACATCTCCCATATACTTGCGGATGTGCAGCGGCTTTCGGATCATATTATCGTGCTGAGAGACGGCATGATCACAGATCGTGATAAGAAAGAGAACTACACGGTCAACCGTATGATCAGTTCCATGATCGGAAGAGAGATCGACCAGCTCTATCCGGAAAAGACAAACCGTCCGGCGAAAGAACCGGTTCTGGAACTGAAAGACATCTCGCAGAAGGGGATCACGCACAAGGTGAGCATGAAGGTGTATAAAGGCGAAGTTGTCGGAATGTTCGGACTTATGGGCTCGGGAAGAAGTGAGCTTGCAAGGATCGTATACGGACTGGATCCTTACGAGGAAGGGAAAATATTTATCCACGGCAGAGAGATCAGAAAGATCAGCCCAAGACTTGCCATTAAAAATAAAGTGGCATTTGTCACAGAAAACCGCAGAGAAGAAGGTCTGTTCATGGATTTTACTATACGCGACAATCTTTCGCTCGTATCGGTGCCGGAAAAGGCCCGCACGAAACTCAAGATCGTAGATGACTCTTCTGTAAAACAGAGCACTCAGGATATGGTGGAGACGCTTAAAATAAAATGTCCGCCCATCGGGACAAATCCCGCAAAGAGTATGAGCGGCGGTAATCAGCAGAAGGTGGTGATCGGCAAATGGCTGCTTGGAAGTCCGGACCTGCTTATTGTGGACGAGCCGACGCGCGGAATCGATGTGGGGGCAAAGTTTGAAGTATATTCTATCATAAATAAGCTGGCATCTGAGGGAAAAGGGATCTGGGTCATCTCCTCGGAGCTTGAGGAGCTGATGGGAATTTGTGACCGCATCATAATCATGGGAAACGGAGAGGTGCGCGGAGAGCTTAAGCGGGAAGAGTTTGACAAGGAAGTTATAATGAAAGCCGCATTTAACCAGAACGGGAAGGGGGATGAATAATATGAAGTCAAAAGAGAGTGTGAACAGGCTGTTATTTAAAAATATTCCGCTGCTGCTGTTTGTGATCATATTTGTTCTGTTTGGGCTGTTTTCGCCGAAGTTCCTGAGTATGGCATCATTCAGCAATATTATACTGAATTCTTCTTACGTCGGAATCATCGGGATCGGGATCATGTTCGTGCTGCTAACGGCTGGGATCGATCTGTCGGTCGGCTCTGTCATGTATCTGTCGGCAGCCTCCACCGGACTTCTGATAGCCAGGTTCCATGTTCCCACAGCCGTGGGTGTATGTGCCGGTATCGGTGTGGCGCTGCTTGTCGGACTTTTTAATGCGTTCTGTATCATAAAGCTTAAGATCCTCCCGTTCGTGACAACACTTGGAACGATGACGGCAGGACGCGCGCTCGGAACATGGATGACGCATTCGGAGTCCGTGAATCTCCCCAAATCTATCACCTCACTCGGCTCTCAGAAGATTGCCGGCATACCTATGGCGATCCTCCTGTTTTTGCTCATTGCAGCGGCCGCGGCGCTGTTTCTGGCCAGAACGAGGCTTGGACGGCAGGTATATGCTGTCGGCAATGATCCGGAGGACGCGCGCAAAGCAGGAATCAGCAACAATAAGATTTTGTTTACGGTGTATATGCTGAGTGCCCTGCTGGCGGGGATCGGAGGGATCATCTCGGTGGCCCAGATCGGGATCGTGAATGCTTCCTTTGGAAAGGGGGAGGAATTCAATGCCATTGCCGCGGCTGTCCTGGGAGGTACGAGCCTTGCCGGCGGCAGCGGTAAAGTCTCCGGCACCATACTTGGCGCGGTCATGATACAGATGATCCAGTCAGGGCTTGTCTATATGCAGGTAGATATGTATATCCAGCCGCTCATATCAGCGGGAATTATTTTTCTCGCCGTATTTCTAGACAGTATAAGGGGGCGCTATATGGCGAAGGCTGAGGCCAGAAATATAAGAAATGAAAATCTGGTAAGAGAATAGAGTAAAAGACAGAGAAAACAGAGGCCTGATGCATACGGCCTCTGTTTCATATCATTTCATATCAGGAAAATACGTGTACAGATTCTCCCGGTTTACTGTGATAAGGCCGGTGTATACCGTATCCGGGATGACGGAAGCTGCGCCTTTGGCCAGATTGTTGACTGTGATCGAGGAATGATTGATATCATAGAGCATGGACGCCGCGTAATACGTGAACACGGCCCGTTTCTGTCCGATGATGACATCTACATCGCCGCTCTCCACAAGTTCCAGGTTGTCCGGCTCGATATCCATGGCGGTCACTTTGATATCATGATCCGCAGAACTGCTCCTGAGACCGTTTGTGATACCGATGGCGCTGTTGGAATTAAAACCGGAGATGCCGGCGACATCGGGATGGGTCTCCACGATGAGCTTTGTGATCCGTTCGGACTCGTCATAGTTGGCCATGTCGTCATATTCCCCGATGACAGTGATGTCCGGATAGTTGTCAATAACAGAGTGATAGCCCTCAAATGCGGCTTCCGTCGTATCCGCGCCGCCGATGCCCATGACAGCTACCTTTCCCTTGCCGCCGATAAGCCGGACCATAGCCTCTGCCTGGGTCACTCCGATCTCATACCAGTCTGAGCCCGCAAAGGCGATCCGTTTGGAAGTGGATACGTCGGAATCTACTGTCACGACCGGAATGCCCTGCCGTATCGCTTTGTCGATGACGGGGGCGAGACTCTGCTCCATGCCGAGCACTACGATACCGGCGGGACTGCGGGAGATCGCTTCTTCCATCGCCTGTATCTGTCCGGGAATGTCGTATTCCTCCGGACCGAGGATCGTTGTTGTGACGTGCCTGTCGGCGCCGAACTGGCGGAAGGCCGGAATGTCGTTCTCCTGGAACATGCTGTGGCCTGTCATAGTGGCCACCCAGATATATTCTTCACTTTGGGAAGTATCTTTTGTGTCCGGCAAAGTATCCGCGGACTGCTTTTGCGTCATAATGGCAGACAACAGTACGAGACAGAGGAGGCCTGTTAAGATGAGCGGCAGAAGTAATTTGTTTTTTTTCATAGATTCCTCCTGTTAATGGGAAAGGTCCAGTGCTTTTTGGGTAAATTCTTCGGGCGTTATAAGGTGATAGAATAATTCCTGCGGCAGGGAGTGCAGTTCTCTGCCTCCTGTATAGGGAGACAGATAAAAGTGTTCAGCAGGGATGTAGCAGTTCTGGCTTTTTATCTT
Source organism: [Clostridium] hylemonae DSM 15053 (assembly GCF_008281175.1). Taxonomy (NCBI): domain Bacteria; kingdom Bacillati; phylum Bacillota; class Clostridia; order Lachnospirales; family Lachnospiraceae; genus Lachnoclostridium; species [Clostridium] hylemonae. The sequence goes on along the minus strand of NZ_CP036524.1, from coordinate 3,604,347 downwards.
CTTCCAGGAGGCGGTAAGCGTTTCATTTACGGAATAATTCTGAATGTTCGTCATTGTCCGTGTGTCCTCGATGTACTGAAAGACAGTTTCGTACCGGGTGTAGTAGTCGAGGAATGTACGGCAGATATCTATATTGGCGCTTTCTTTACAGATACCGATAACGGAATCCACCGGATTTCCGATAACAAAGCTTTGGCCGCTGCCCGCCGCCGGATAAAATCCGCACACGTCAATATCGATCTGCTGCAGTACAGAATCATTGACCATGGAGATATAAGTTTCCGGCGCTACCGTCATCGCATATGTGGAGTCCAGAAATGCCTGGAAAGCCTGTTCTCCCGTCAGGCGGAGACCTGTATCCGACAGATATCCTTCTGTGCGCATATCATAGCATATCCGCAGGGCATCGAGATGAACCGGATCCTCCAGACCCCGAAAGCCTGAAGACGCGGTGACAGGGGAACCGGCGCCGGAAAAAGCGTCGGCGGTCAGCAGTGTCATAAGGTCATTGGCCGAGGCGCTGTCGGCAAGTCCTGCAGAGAGCGGTACAATGCCGTTTTCTTTGAAGACGCGGCATGCTTTCATAAAGCGCTGTAAGGTATCGGGCGGTTCCAGCTTATACTTTTCAAACAATGAGACATTGTACCAGACACCGAGATAATTACTCTGATACGGAATACCGAAATATTTATCTGAGCGGGATATTTCCTTGAGGTGGTCAAGCGCTCTTTCATCAATACGGGTAAAAGCATCCATATCTGTTATGGGAAGCAGCGTGTTGTTATAAATATATTTGGAATAAGCTTCCGCGGGGATCTCGATGATATCTGCGGAGTCATCCTGGTTAAGCCTGGCATCCAGAAAAGAGAGGTAGCCGTTCTTGGAATACCGCTCAATATTGATCTTATAGTCCGGGTATTTGTTGTGGAAACCGTCCAGTGTGGAAAGCGGGATGTCTTTGTAAGTCAGTATATTGATGGAGTATGTTTCCTTCGACGTTTTGGGAGAACTGTTTAAATAGGAATATAAGAAGCCGAGGGATATGACGGCGCAGGCCCCTGACACTGCCAATAATATTTTTGTGACGAGCTTTTTGTGCATATTTGTCATAACCCCCTGCGGTAAAACATGGTAACTGTAGAAAAATTAATGTAATAATAATATAATAAAAGCAGTGTTTTTTCAAGGAGACATATTTTAGGTCTTCAGATATTTTAGGTGTTCAGATAGTAAAAAGGCAGGCGGGCATATGAAGATAATAAAGTATAAAGATCTAAAAATGAAAAACAAGCTGTTTATCGGCTTTATACTCGTTATCGCTGTACTTGTCTCACTGCTTGGCTATTTCAGCATGACATTCAGTGAGCAGTCTATCAGGACGCAGATGCTTGACTCCATCCAGGAGACGATGAACCAGATGGGAGAGAATATCGAGGGTGAGATCCAAAAGGTTCTGGACGTTTCGGCACAAGTATGTCTGAACGAAGAACTCTGCACAGTCTTGCAGGAGGAAAAGCCCGGGACGATAGAAGAATACTACAGCAAAGATAAAACGATGCGGCAGATCCTGAATGAGTCCTATGCGGCCTATTTCTCAGTGGAGGATGTCTTTGTCTGTTCCTACAACGGCAGCGTATATGGATCAGACAAAAATAAGCTGAGCCTGACGGCGGATTATGATTTTACGCGGACAGGCTGGTTTGCGGATATGAAACAGAGCGGAGCCGGGGTGAGTATCCTGTCCCAGTATGACAGCAGCTCTTACATAAGCACGGGCGAGCCTCAGAAACTGTTTTCTATTGTAAAGAAGATCTACAACTATAGATCAGGCAAGGAGATCGGATGCCTTATTGTCCATATGAACAGCGATATCCTGGGGAATGTGCTGCAGAGCGTCAACAGCAATGAATACCAGCAGTGTCTGATCATCGATAATAATAAAAAGATCATCTATCATCCGGATTCTGACTACATAGGCACGCAGTACCGGGAGGCGAGGGTGAGCGAACTGCTCACCATGGAGAACGGTTATATGGAGTCTCTTTCGGAAAAAGGTTATCTTGTGTTCAGCACATCGGCGGTTACCGGCTGGAGCGTTATCTCTGTCGTGGATAATAAATATATTATGGACAGTATTAACCGGCTTCGTCTGTTTCTTATTCTGACGGCGGTATTCTGCGTTGTGCTGTCCGTCTATTTCGCGAGTTATATAAGCAAGACGATCAGCGACCCCGTCGCCCGTCTGCAGAGAAAGATGTATCAGGTGGGAGAAGGAGATTTTGATATCAGGGCGGCTACGGGTGCGTCGGATGAGATCGGACAGCTTACCCTCTCCTTTGACAAAATGGTAGAGCGGACAAAACAGCTGATAGAGAACGTGTACCAGTCGGAGATATACCAGAAGGAGGCGGAGCTGAATGCGCTGCAGGCTCAGATCAATCCTCACTTTCTGTACAATACACTGCAGACGATAGATATGATGGCAGAGGAAGAGGGGGCGGATGAGATCAGCGACGCGTGCCAGGCGTTGTCTAAAATTTTCCGTTATTCCATCAACCGGGGCCAGGAGTTCGTACATGTGCAGGATGAAATTGTTCATATAGAGAATTATATGCTCATCCAGAAGCTGCGCTTCGGGGGTAAGCTGGAGGTCAGGTATGATATTCAGAATGAATGCAGGGAACTGTATATTGTAAAGCTGCTGATCCAGCCAATGGTGGAGAACGCGGTAGTACATGGAATGGAAAATGTGCTGGATAAATGCTATGTGACGATCCGCGTATACAGAAAGGAAGACTGCCTGTACGCGGAGGTGGAGGACAACGGTACGGGTATCGCCCCCGGACAGCTTATGGAACTGAATGAGAAGCTGGCCAGAAGCGCAGAGCAGAAGATGGTGCATGAAGTGGATTACGTTAAAAACCACAGAAGCATTGGACTGGAAAATACAAATGCGAGGATCAAACTGTATTTTGGACAGGAATACGGTATTACAATTACGAGTGAAGAAGGGACAGGGACAAAGGTCTGTATCAAACTCCCTGTCAGAACGTAAAGGAGGATGAAATATGTACGCAGCATTGGTCGTAGATGACGAGGAGATCATCCGCAGAGGGATATGCAGGAAGCTGGAACGCTTTTTCCCGCAGCTTAAGCTGGCGCCGCCCCAGGAAAACGCTCTGGAGGCGCTGCATTATATACAGACTAACCAGGTGGACATCGTATACGTGGATATCAGGATGCCGCTGGTGGACGGGCTGGAGTTCATAAGCAGGGCAAGGCAGTATAACCCGTACCTTCAGTTTGTCGTCATAAGCGGATATACGAATTTTGAATATGCCAGAACAGCCCTGCAGCTGGAGGTTAAGGATTATCTGCTGAAGCCCATTGACAACGGGGAATTCAGAGAAGTGACGGCGCGTCTCATTAAGGAGCTTGACGAGAAAAAAGAGCAGATCAGGGACAGACGGCACGTCAAGAGCCAGGCGGAGGAGGGGAAATTTTTAAAAAAGAGCCGCTATCTCACGGAACTTGTCCGTGCAGATTCATCCATGGATACGGTGGAGCTTGAGAAAGATCTGGAGGAGATGGGGATCCGGTTCACAGATACATATCACAGGGTATTGGCCGTGATCGTCCAGGATATACGGTCTGTCCCGGGGTTTGAGGACGTGTCGGGACTTGCGGTACTGCAGTTTGCCGTGTGTAATATTATGGATGAGGTATTTCTTCACTGCGGATGTACGTCTTTTGTGCATGAGAAGGGAGAAAACCAGTTTATTATTATTTTGAACACAGAGACTTCCCTTGCAGCTCATTTTCTGCGTGAAAAGGCGCACCATCTCTTAAATGTGCTAAAGAGTATATATGGCTTGGACGCCGCGGCGGGAATAGGAAAGGAAGTGCGGCGGACGGAAGATCTGTGTGTCAGTTATGCTGAAGCGCTCGAATCAGGTCTCCGCTGTTCCATGCTAGGTCTTTCCGAAGTAGAGATCTGTGAAGGGACAAAACAGAAAAGACTGGAAATGCGGCTGCTGAATGAGTTTGACAAGAATATACTGGAAGGATACATCAAATCACAAAATGAGGCGGGAATCAGGCAGTTTGTAGATGAGATGCTCTCCAGAGTAAAAAAAGAAGGACTCACCTATACGAATGTGAAAATAATGTGTCTTGATATCTATATGCTGGCGGCGAAGCTGCTTGCAGAAAAAGGAAAAGATACGGAGACTGCGGTGAAGATGCTGGAAAGGCTGGACAGGCAGGCCGTAAAAAACACCGCACTGGAAGAGTTCCGGAAATATCTGGAACAGACATTGTGCGTTATCAGCCGGCAGTTTGACGACCGTAAGAAGAGCAGCGGAAAGACACTCATAACAGATATCCTGGCGTACGTAGATGAACATTACAGCAAAGACGTAAGTCTTGGGACGATCGCAGGAAAATTCTTCATCAATCCAAGTTACTTAAGCCAGCTCTTTAAAAAAGAGATGAATATGAAGTTCATTGACTATATCACAGACGTAAGAATAAAAAAAGCCCTTGTACTGCTGGAGACAACAAGTCTTACCGTAAATGAAGTGGCCGAGGCGGTCGGATATAAAGATACCAGATATTTTCGTGAGATATTCGTAAAACACATGGGAAAGACCCCGTCCCAGTATCGGATGGAGGGAGCGGGGGGAGGAACTCAGGAGATTTGAGCTTTGCGGGGAAACAGACGCAGGAACGGCAGCAGGCCCCCCCGCTGCCGTTCCTGCGCCGTACACCCCATACCCTTAAAAACAATCTCAATCTCCCTCAAGTTCTTTGATCAGCGTCTGGATGGAATCAGCGCTTTCCTCAAGCGCATCGGCGATCTCATCGACTGTCTTTCCCTTTTCAAGTTTCTTTTTGATCTGTTCTTTCAGTTTATTTCTGGCGCCTTCCTTTCTCGCTTCTTCCTTCTCGTAATATTTTTCTTCCCATGCCTGCATATACTTCACCCCGACTTCCTCACTGTTTCTCACCTTTCGGACCCGGTCGTGGATGTGTTTTATCCGCTCGCTTCCTGTCTGCTCGGCCGCTTCGTCTGTCGTGTGCTCTACATAATGCAGAAATTGTACGAGCTCCGCTGAGACTTCGTCTTCATTCCTTCCCCGGGTGTTCAGAAATATCCGCGTCGCTCCGTCTTCAAGAATACATTGCGGCTCTTCCTCACACACAGAACGGAAGGTATATTGGTACTTCCCGCAGCCGAACAGATCAAAGGGCGTTATCATAATGATATAGGAGTCATTCAGCGTACTGTAATCCGGGATTCCCGGATCAAGCAGGGAGATATCGGTCAGTGACTGGTAGTAGCGGCTCCGCCTGGACAGGTCTGCTCTGCGTTGTTTCTGCATCTCTGTGTTATAAACAGTTTTTTCCATGTCCATGGAGAAGACATCCATGCGGACGGAGCGGGCTTCCGGTGAGATTCTGAGTTCTTTCTCCGTCTCATTTTTTTCGAGAAGAGGAATCTCCCTGCCGAAGATAATGCTGAGCACCTCTTTATGTATAAGCGGGTCTTCCATCACTTCCTCAAACAGAAACCGGTCCGTAAGGTTCAGGCTGTTTAATGGTATCAGTTTTTGTCTTTTGTTCATATATTTCTCCTTTATTTTACCATAAATCATCCATGATTACCAACGATACAATACACTAGAGCGTGTTTGAAAATTCATTCCAGCAATTTTCAAACACGCTCGAGAACAGCACGCATAGGCATCCCTCCCTTACACTTTTGATATGACAATGTCATTGGATAAGTACGGCGAACTGCCGTATATGAAATGAGAATTTCGGAATATGTGATTCGTGTTTCCATGGTATCACATCCCAGATTTCTGTTCAAGAAAAAATATGCTTCTGTAAAAAATTCTCCTTATTTTCTAAAAAACCTCCCGCTTAAAAATAAATCCGGCTGTGATAAATTACAGAACATAGAAAGAAATTTTTCACTTATATATGAAAAAAATGAAAACGGAGGGATGGCAATGGACAGAAAAGACATAATTTCTGAAGTAAAACGGACGATCCTGGAGGAAAGCGAGGCAATCCGGGCATTGTCCGGCCAGCTGGATATGGAAAAGGCGGCCAGGCTTGTAGAGCTTATCGGAGACGGGAAAGGGAAGGTGGTCGTGGCGGGCTGCGGTACATCAGCCATGGCGGCCAGGAAAGTAGTACATTCTCTGAACTGTATCGAATGCACTGCCGTATTTCTCACGCCGTCGGACGCGGTGCACGGGGGACTTGGAGTTCTAAAGGAAAATGACATACTCATTCTCATCAGCAAGGGCGGCAATACGGAGGAACTGGTACAGCTTATCCCGCCGTGCAGGAGCAAGGGGGCGGTGCTCGTGGGAGTGACGGAGGATGAAGCGTCAAAGATCGGAAAGGCGGCGGATCTCTGCCTGCAGGTGAAAGCAGGGCGGGAACCATGCCGATTCAATATGCTGGCAACAGCCAGTACGCTGGCGGTCCTCTCGGTATTTGACGCTGTCTGCATTGCCCTCATGCAGTATACCGAGTACACGAAAGAGCAGTTTGCCGTCATTCATCCGAAAGGGGCGGTAGGAGAACGGCTTCTTGGAAAGGAGGATCCTGATGAAAGGTATGATGAAGGCGGCCGTATTCAAAGGCATTGAACATATGGAGATCGAAAGCCTGGAGATTCCGTCCTGCCCGGACGGGGGGCTTCTTGTAAAAGTAGCGGTCTGCGGGATCTGCGGCGGGGACATACGCAACTACCGAAGCGGACTCAGAAACGGAAAGACAGATCAGATCATGGGGCACGAGATAGCCGGGGAAGTCGTTGAGGTGTCGGAAGGCGTGAGCCGGTTTGCCGCCGGCGACCGGGTGGCGCTTGCGCCGGATGTAAGCTGTGGAGAGTGCTATTACTGCCGCAGGGGGCTGGTGAATCTGTGCGATGACCACCGCATGCTCGGCACACATTTTTCCGGCGGATTCGCCCAGTATATCGCGATTCCGAAGATCGTGCTGGAACGGGGATTTGTAGAGCATATACCCGATGACATGAGTTATGACCACGCGGCGTTTGCAGAACCGGTGTCCGGGGTGGCGGCCTGCCAGGAATATAACCGAATATCTTACGGGGACACGGTTGTTGTGATCGGCGACGGGCCGATCGGTTGTCTCCACATGGAGGTGGCGAAGGCGAGAGGCGCATTTCGTACGGTCATGCTCGCCAGAGGGCGCATGGAACAGGCCCGGAAGTTTGGATTTGAACATCTGATCTGCAACAAAGATCCAAAGGAGGCGGCAGAAAAAGTCAAAGCGCTTATCGGGCCGGGGGCGGACGTAGTCATATGTGCGGTGCCCAACGCGGCGGCGCAGCAGCAGGCGCTTGAACTTGTAAAGAAGAGAGGGCGGGTAGTCATATACGGCGGACTGCCGGGGAGCAGTCCGATGACGACGCTTGACTCAAACAAGATCCACTATAATGAGATCATGGTGCTCGGAGCATTTTCTTATTCTTCCACAGGTCTGGAGGATGCGCTCAGGACGATAGAGGAAGGGAAGATAAGCACCGGAAAATACTTGAGCGCGAAGGTGTCTCTTGAAGAGATCGTGGGAGGGATACAGATGGTGACGCGGGGAGAGGCGCTGAAGGTGCTCGTGGACCCGTGGGCCTGAAAAGGCGGCAAAAAGAAGAGCAGACAAAGAAAGGAAGGCAGGAGAACATGTACGAGATCGACACAAAGTTAGAGGAACTTGAAAGAGCCGGGACACCAGTGCGGACAGCACTTATCGGGGCCGGACAGATGGGAAAGGATATCGTGGCCCAGATCGAGGGAATGAAGGGAATTGAATGTGACATTGTGGTAGATGTCCGGGCGGACATCGCCGCAGAAGCATACCGTCAGGCAGGCTGCCAGTGCGAGGTGGTGGAGGTGCACACGGCCGGGGAGGCTGAAAAAGCTATCGCCGCGGGGAAAAAGGCTGTGACGACAGATTATAAGACCGCGGTACAGGCGGCGCAGATCACGAATGTGATCGATGCGACCGGCTCGCCGGAGATGGGGGCGAGGGTAACGATGGAGTGTATCCTCCACAAAAAGCATATTGTGATGATGAATGTAGAATGTGACATTACCATCGGCCCCCTTCTGCGCAGGCTGTGTGAACAGGCCGGCATCGTCTACTCTCTTACCGCCGGAGATGAACCCGGCTCCATTATCGAAGTGTACCGGTTTGCAAAGGCGCTTGGATTTGAAGTGGTGGCGGCGGGAAAGGGCAAAAACAATCCGCTCGATATCTATGCCGATCCCGGTATGCATAAGTGGAAGGAGAAAGCGGCGAAGCGGGACATGAATCCGAGAATGCTCATTGAATTTGTGGACGGTTCCAAGACGATGATCGAGATGTGCGCAGTATCGAACGCTACTGGGCTTAAGCCGGATGTAAGGGGGATGCACGGACCAGAATGTAATGTAAAAGACCTGGCCAGGGTATTCTCCCTGAAGGAGCAGGGGGGGATCCTGGACCAGACAGGTGTGGTGGACTATGGGATCGGGGATATCAACCCGGGTGTGTTTGTCATTGTGACGACGGACAATAAGAGGATCATAGACGGGCTTGTACAAAGAGACATGGGAGAGGGGCCGAATTACCTGCTTTACCGCCCGTATCATCTCTGTTCCATCGAGACGCCGATCACGGCGGTACAGGCTGCTGTCTACGGAGAATCGACCGCTCACCCGATGGATCATCTGACAAGTGAGTGTATTACGGTGGCAAAGAAGGACCTGAAAGCCGGAGAGGTGCTGGACGCCATCGGAGAATACTGCTACCGCGCCTCGATCGAGCTGGCGGAGACCGCGAGGGAAGGCAATATGCTTCCGGTAGGGCTCGCAAAAGGAGCGGTGCTGAAAAGAGACATTAAAAAAGACGAAGTGATCACATATGACATGGTGGAACTTGACAACCGTTCTGTATTACTGCAGCTGCGCAGAATGCAGGATGAGATGACCGGATGCTGACAGAGGGAGAAGGAAAGGAGAACAAAGATATGGATCATAGGGTAGTGATCGGGTATGCCCCGACGAGAAGACGCATATTCAGCGCACAGGACGCGGTAAAGTATAAGAAGATGATAGCGGACCGGCTGAGAGAATGGGAGGTAGAGTTTGTTGACATTGAGGATATTAACGAGGAGGGACTTCTCCGGAGTGCAGAAGATGTACAGCCGGTCATAGACAAGTTCAGCAGGGCAAAGGTTGACGCCCTGTTTATCCCTCACTGCAATTTTGGCTCTGAGCACAGCTGCGGCAAGGTGGCGGCAGCCCTTCATGTTCCTGTCCTTTTGTGGGGACCGAGAGACGAGGCGCCGGAACCGGACGGCAGCAGGCTGAGAGATACACAGTGCGGACTCTTCGCGACGGGAAAGGTGCTGAGGAGAATGAAGGTTCCCTTTACCTATGTCCCGAACTGCCGCGTAGACAGTCCGCAGTTTGAAAAGGGATTTAAGAACTTCGTGGCAGCGGCAAATGTGATCAAAGAATTCCGCAGAGGCAGGATCCTTCAGATCGATACGCGCCCGGCGGATTTCTGGACGATGATGGTCAACGAGGGGGAACTGCTGGAGAAATTCGGAATTCAGGTATTTCCCATAACCATGGTAGAATTTGCGGACAAGGTGCTGGAGCTTGAGGCGTCCGACAGCGCAGAGGTGGAAGAGACGGAGCGTTATATCTATGAACATATGGACGTATGCATTCCAAAGGAGTCTGTGCGCCGCGTGGCAAGTCTGAAAGAAGCGATGAAATATTTCGCGCGCGTAAACGAATGCAACGCGGTTGCCATCCAGTGCTGGGATGCACTCCAACAGGCACTTCACGTAATGCCGTGCTGCGCAAATGCACTGCTGACAGATGAGGGGATACCGGTCGTCTGCGAGACAGATATCCACGGAGCGGTCACGGCTATTATGGTTCAGGCCGCGGGAATGGGCAGAACACCCTGCTTTTTTGCCGACTGGTCGGTGCGCCATCCGGAGAATGAAAACGGGGAGCTGCTGCAGCACTGTGGTCCGTGGCCTATCTCTCTTGCAAGGGAAAAGGCAAAGCTTTCAAGACCTTTTGCGTTTCCCGAGCATTGTCCCGGGGCTGTCGTGGCAGAGCTTAAGCCCGGGGAGATATCGATCCTGCGGTTTGACGGTGATAACGGAACTTACGGGATGCTGATGGGGAAGGCCAGAACGATCGACGGTCCAAAGACGACAGGCACCTATGCGTGGGTGGAAATTCCCAACTGGCCAAAGGTGGAGACAATGCTTGTAAAGGGGCCGTATGTCCATCATGCCGTAGGTATTCACGGTGATGTGATTCCGGTGATCTGTGAGGCGCTGAACTATATACCGGATGTCAGGGCGGATTTCTATGACGAGGATCAGGAAAGGGAAACATATGCTGCTTGGAATTGATGTAGGTACGACCGGCGCCAAGGCAATGGTATTTACAGAAGAAGGCGGGACAAGAGGGTACGCGTTCCGGGAGTACGGGATTCTGTACACAAAAGAGGGCTATGCCTGTCAGGATGCGGAGAAGGTGTGGGAGATAACAAAGGAAGTCATACGGGAAGCCGTCAGGGAAGAAGGACAGAATATCCGGAGCATTTCCGTCTCCGTGCAGGGGGACGCGGTGATCCCGGTCGATCGGGACAGGGCTGCGCTCGCCTGGGCTCAGCTTGGTATGGATTACCGGGGGAGAGAAGAGGCCCGGATGTGCGCAGACAGATTTGGCGCCTGTGAAATATTTTCAAGGACCGGAATGCGCCCGCACCCGATGAATTCTTTTATAAAAATACTGTGGATAAAGCGGCACGACGAACGCTTATATGAGAAGACATATAAGTTCGTGACATACGCAGACTTCATCATGGGAAAGCTCGGAAGCAGCGAGATCGTCATTGACTACACAATGGCGGGCAGAACGCAGGCGTTTGACCTGTCCGGGAGAACGTGGTCCAAAGAGATATTGAAGGCTTTTGACATTCAGGAAGAGAAACTCGGCACGCCGGTTCCGTCGGGTACAGTGGTCGGAACGATAGACCGGGATTTGGCCGAGGAACTTGGTATCTGCCCGGGGGCCGCACTTGTAGCGGGGGGCCATGACCAGACGTGCGCCGCCGTCGGCGCCGGAATCACGGAAGAGGGTATGGCGCTTGACTCCCACGGGACGGCAGAGGTGCTGACCGCTGTGTCAGAGGGACCAAAGCTTGGGTCTGTCATGTTTGACAGCTTCTATCCTTGTTATATACATGCGCTTCCCGGATTATATGCAACCTTCGCACTGAACCATACCGGAGGAGCGCTGCTTAGATGGTTTGTGGAAGAATACTGCCGGGAGGACAGGAGAATAGCCGCCGCAGAGGGAATATCGGTGTATGATCACGTGATGGAGAAGCTCCCTGATGGACCGTCACATGTGATGGTGCTTCCGTATCTGAATGGGAGCGGAACACCATACTGTGATCTGGAAATGAAGGGCGGCATACTGGGACTTACTCTGGCAACCGGCCGTTACGATATAGCGAAGGCTGTGCTGGAAGCGCTCTGTTTTGAGATGCGTCTTAACATGGATCAGATGAAAGAGGCCGGCATTGCGGTCAGGACTGTGAGATGTGCCGGAGGCGGCGCCCGCTCCCGTACCGGCCTGAAGCTGAAGGCGGATATCATGGGGGTGCCGGTGACTACATTAAAGGTGAGGGAGGCCGCATGTTTCGGTGCTGCGATTCTGGCCGGAAGAGGCGCAGGGCTTTACCGGAGTGCGGCCGACATACAGAGCCTTGTACAGACGGACGTCACATATGAACCGGAAAAGGCGCGCAAAGATATGTACGATGAACGGTACCTGGTCTACCGCGGACTTTACCGTACAATGAAGCCTGTGATGGCGCGGGTGGGTGAACATAATGCAGAAAATATCCAGTAAAGTAAAAGCAGAGATAACAGCTATATACGATACACTCAGAGGCGCCGAGAGAAAAGCGGCCGACTATGTGCTCCTGCACCCTCAGGAGGCCGCGCTTCATTCCATCACTGAGTCGGCCGGCCGGGCCGGGTGCAGCGAGGCCACCTTTGTGAGGCTTGCGCAGAAGCTCGGCTATAATGGTTATGCGCAGCTGAAGCAGATGCTGCTGCCCGCGGAAGCGGCGTTTGAGCCGGAAACGCTCCTGCCCTACGGAGATATCGGAAGAGGGGAGGACAGTCAGGCTGTCCTTTGCAGCGTATTCCACGCGGCTGCCCGGGCGCTTGATGATACGCTGGATCTGCTGGACAGGAAGGTGTATGAAGAGAGCCTTTCCTATATCACACGTGCCGGTAAGATCCTCTCCGCAGGGGCCGGTGACGCGTATACGGCGGCGTACAGCGCGTATCTTAAGTTCTCAAGGATCGGTCTGCGGGCAGTCTGCCCCGCTGACTTTGACGTCCAGATCATGGAGGCTTCCGGAATGAAACGAGGGGACGTACTGCTTCTTATCTCCCACTCAGGCAGTACGAGGACGCTCTGTCAGGTGGCAGAGACGGCGAAGGCAAAGAAGGCCCGTATCATAACCGTTACAAATTATCCGCTGTCTCCGCTTGCGAAACTGTCTGACTGTGTGATACGCACGGCAGCATTTACAAAAAATCCGTGTAATGAGACCGTGGCAAAGAGAATTCCGGAACTCTGTATCATAGAAGCGCTGTATATCAGCATACTACAGGGCAGGGAAGAAAAATACGCAAAGATGCTGGCGGCGGCCAATGAGGAGCTAAGAAAGAATAAATTTTAAATAAAAATAAGTTCTAAAAAAAGTCTGGCAATTATCTAAAAAATACCCGGCTAAGCTGACCAAACATTAATGTTAAAATGAGAGCGTAAAGAGATATTCAGGCTTACGCTCTCGTTTGCGTACAAAAAAGACAGAAAAGAGGTAACGGTATGTGTAAGACGGAAATGCAGCAAAAAGAGGATATTGAGGAGGTAGGGAGAGCTCTCTATGATAAAGGACTGCTTGTAGGAACGGACGGAAATATCAGTATCCGTCTTTCCGAACAGGAAGTTCTCATAACGGCTTCCGGCTTCTGCAAGGGAAAACTCACTGCAGACCAGATAACAAAGGTGGATATGGAAGGACATGTGCTTGAAGGGAAAAAGCCCGCCAGGGACATCCGCATGCATCTTGCGGTCTACAGAGAATGCCCGGAGGCAAGGGCCGTGGTCCATGCCCATCCTCCTGTGACGACAGGATATGCCATGTCGGAGGTGTCGTTTGAGAAGGTGGCTCTGCCGGAGGTGTTATTCTCCTTGAAGGGGATCGCGGTGACGGATTATACGACGCCGACGACGATAGAAGTTCCGCGGGAGGTAAGCAGGGTTCTTAGGGAAAAGCCGCAGAGCCGGACGATCCTGCTGGCAAATCACGGAGCGCTCACGATAAGCAGCAATGTGTATGACGCATTTTATATGATGGAGACGCTGGAAATGTTTATGAAAGCAGATCTTGTCTCAAGGCTGCTTGGCACGACCCGTTATCTGGACAGCCGGCAGATGGATAAGGTAAACCGCCTCATAAAAGGCGAGGATGCGGACAGCGTTGCGGAGGTGCGGTATGAATAGTTATTTTATGGGACTGGACTATGGAACCGGAGGGTGTAAAGTGTGCATCATCAATGAAAAAGCAGATGTGCTTGCCTATGCCTACCGGAAGTATGACATTATCACAAATCAGGACAATTATTCGGAACATGACGTACACGATTACTGGCCTGCCACGTGCAGTATGATAAAGGAATGCATGAGTAAGGCAGACGTAAAGCCTGAGGATATCAGAGGCATCGGCACGTCTTCTGCGCTGCCTTCTCTAGTGATGGTAGATAAAGAGGGGGAGCCGGTGCACAATGCGTACAATTTGATGGACCGGAGAGCGGACCGGCAGGAACAGTGGTTAAAAGAACACATCGGGGCAGACGAGATATTCCGGCTTACCGGAAACCGTATAGAAGACCATCCGATACTTGTGAATCTTTTATGGGAGAAGGAAAACCGGCCGGAAGATTACAAACGTATATACAAAGCGCTGACCATAGACGGATATATCCGGATGAAACTGACAGGCCGGATGACCGCGCACCACAGCGCAGGCGTATTTTACGGGGTGGCCTATGACCTTGACAACAACAGGTTTGACGAGGGAATGCTTAGACGTCTTGGGATAGAAGCCTCTGTACTTCCGGAATTCTTCCGCTGTGAGGATATCGTCGGAGAGGTGACAGGGGAGGCTGCAAAAGAGACCGGACTTGTGCCGGGGATCGAAGTCGCAGGCGGGCAGGTCGACTGTAATGCCGGATGGATCGGAGCGGGGGCGACCGAGGTGGGCGATATACAGATGAACCTGGGTACGTGCGGCAACATGGGTATTGTAAGGAACACAAAAGAAAAGTTCCGGGATATGTTTAATCTCCAGTATACGACGGACTGCACAAATACTTACATTACAGTGACAACGACCCAGACCGGAGGCCAGTGTCTCAGATATATGAAGGAAAACTTTGCCAAGCTTGAGACTGCGATGGAGGAACTGATACCGGACTTTGACAGCTATGATTACCTGAATATGGAGGCGGACAAGATCCCGCCGGGGAGCGAGGGGCTGGTCGTACTGCCTTATCTGATGGGGGAGCGTACTCCTATATGGGACAATGACGCAAGAGGAGTAGTGTTCGGGCTGTCTCTGTACCACACAAAAGCACACCTTGTCAGGGCGATGATGGAAGGAGTCGCGTATGCCCTGTATGATTCCTTTATTATATTGAAGGAAAGCGGAATTAAGATCAACTATCCGCTCGTCATGAACGAAGGCGGAGCAAAGAGCAGACTCTGGAGAAGAATCATCACGGACGTACTCAACGTGCCCACTGTATTTGTAAAGAACCGGGTGGGGGCGCCGTACGGAGACGCGCTGCTGGCAGCAGTGGCGACGGGCTGCATGAAGGACTTCAGCATTGCAAAAGAGAAGGCAGAGTACGTAGAACCTATGGAACCGATCGAGGAGAACCACGAGACGTACATGAAATATTTCAAAATATATAGAAACCTTTACCGGCATGTGAAGGAAGATTTTAAAGACTTAAAAGAATTAAGAAAGCAGGTGTAGATGAAGATGAAAAGATTACATACAGGATTTGGCGTGATCGTATCAACGAGAGGGTTTTTCAACCCGGAGCTGGCCCATGAAGGAAGGGTCGAAATACTTGAAAAGCTGAAAAGCATGGGATATGACACCGTCTGCCTCGATGAGTCCGATACGAGATACGGACTGGTAGAGACGATGGACGATGCAGGGAAGTGTGCAGACTTATTTAAAGAAAACGCGGACAGGATACAAGGGATCATCGTATGCCTTCCGAACTTCGGAGATGAGGTGGGCGTCGTAAGCGCCATAGACAAAGCAGGGCTTAACGTACCGGTGCTCGTTCAGGCGTGCGACGATGAAAAGGACAAAATGGATATTGCCGGCCGCCGGGATGCTTTCTGCGGTAAGATATCGGTCTGCAGCAACCTGAATCAGTACGGTATCAAATTTACGAATACGACTTTCCACACATGCGCCATAGACAGCGATATATTTACGGAAGATATCAGAGACTTTGCAAAGGTGTGCCGCATTACAGCGGGCTTAAAGGGGCTTCGCGTGGCCCAGATGGGCACGCGGCCCGCGGCTTTCCAGACGGTACGGTATTCGGAAAAGCTGCTTCAGAAGATGGGGATACAGGTCGTACCTGTAGATATGTCAGAAATAATCTTTGCGGCAAAGCGTCTTGAGATGACGGAGGAAGTGGCAGAGGCCGCGGCCAGGATCAAGTCTTACGGGCGGCTTGAAGACAGTGTTGAAGAAGAACATATAGTAAAGCAGGCAAAGCTCTATGTGACGGTAAAGAACTGGATGAAGGAAAACGATTGCCAGACAGGGACGATCCAGTGCTGGGACTCTCTGCAGATCAATTACGGGTGTGCCGCATGTCTGACGATGAGCATGCTTGGGGAAGAAGGAATGCCCATGGCATGTGAAGCTGATGTGACGGGCGCGGTAACAATGTATGCCATGTACCTTGCCAGCGGGTCACCCTCCGGATATCTGGACTGGAACAACAGCTTCGGGGAGGACAGAGATATGTGTATCGGCATACACTGTTCAAACTTTCCAAAATCATTTATCAGCGGCCCGTTTGAGATCGGCAGTCTCGATATACTCGGCAACAGTCTTGGAAAAGAAAACTGCTTTGGGGCATGCAAAGCTGTGATCGCTCCGGGAACCATGACGTACGGAAAGATTTCCACAGATGAGGAAAAAGGAAAGGTGAAAATGTATGTAGGAGAGGGCAGCTTTGTGGAGGAAGAAATAGATACGCCCGGAGGCGTGGCAGTCTGCAAAGTACCGGGGCTTCAGGCGCTGATGGATCATATCTGCAGCAGCGGGTTTGAACATCATGTAGCTATGAACCGCGGAAATTCCGCCAAGGTACTTGCAGAAGCGCTCGGGAAATATATGGGAGCCGAAGTATATTACCACAAAGGAGAAGAGGCGCGCAAATGACTGACTTTGAAATAAAGCTGGAAAGGATCCGGCATCTCCTTGACCGGCGGCAGGCAGATGCGCTTGTGATCGCCAGAAGAGATAATTTTGCCTGGCTGACCGGGGGAGAGGAAAGCGGTGTCATACTGAATCAGGAGACCGGCTTTGTCTATCTTGTTGTGACGAGGAAGGAACTGACTGCGGCGGCGCTTTGGGCGGACGCCGCCAAAGCAAAAGAGGAACTGCTGGCAGGACTTGGATTTACGGTCCACACTCTGAACTGGAAACAGCCGGGAAAAGAACAGTATATTGAGCGTCTTTTAAAAGGAAAGAAAGCGTTGTCGGACATACCGCTTGAAGGCTGTCTCTGCGACACGGAGGCGGTATATGAGCTGGAGTATCCGATGACAGAGACCGAGATAGAACGGTACCGGGAGCTTGGAAGGCTGTCTGACAGAATCCTCGCCGATACGGCCGGAAATATAAAGCGTGGGATGACGGAACAGGAAATAAAGGCAGAGCTTCTGCGTCAGTGCGCGGACAGGGGAGTGGAGACGGACGTTCTTCTTGTGGGGGCCGATGAGAGGATCGAAAAGTACAGACACTGCACCCCGACGGAAAAAGCGGCGGAGCATACCGCGCTGCTGTCGCCTGTATTGCGCAGGTACGGTCTGCATTCCAACATTGCCCGCATGGTCTGTTTTGGAAGTGTGCCGGAAGAAGTACGGGAAAAATACGATGCAGTGTGCCAGATCCAGGCCGAGATAATCAGCATGAGCAGGGAGGGCATACCGTTTGGTGAGATCTTTCAGATGCAGGAGAGATCATACCGCCAGCTCGGCTACGGGCAGGAATGGATGAGACACGGCCACGGCGCGCCGGTCGGATATATGCTCTCAGACGCTTCGGTTTTGTACAACAGCGGGAGACGCATGATGCCCGGGCAGGCTTACGAGTGGTATGTGACCGTCAGCGGCGCAAAGTCCGCGGAGCTTGTGATGAATACCGGGGGCAGACAGGAAATCTTGTCCATGACAGGCCTGTGGCCGGAGAAGGAATACCGTACGAGTAACGGAGATGTCATAAAATTGCCGGACATTTGGATTATTTAGGCAGAACATTTATGAAGTAAGGGGACGGAAATTTTCCGTCCCCCATGTTTTTTTCATTTCGTTTACACTGTTGTGAACAAATCTACAGACTGGCCCGTCATGACTGCAGGCGCGTCGCAGAGCAGGTAGACGATCGCCTTTGCCACATCTTCGGAACGTCCCATTTTGGCATCGTCCTGACCGACGGAGTGATTGTATACCCTCTGTCCCGGTGTGTCTACGATACCGGGGGAGACGGCGTTGGCCCTTATGCCGTATTCCTGCGTCTGGATCGCGGTCGTCTTTGTCATAGTGATGATCCCGCCTTTGGCGACTGCGTATGCGCCCATCTGGGAAGCGATACGTCCCATGCGGGAGGAAACGCTGACGATATCTCCGCTGCGCTGCTTTATCATAACAGGAACGACTTTATTGATACAGAGGAACGGGATGCGCAGATTTGTTTTGATGATCTGATCCCATTGTTCTTCGGACCATTCCCATATTTTGATCGCCTGGTGTTCAATATTGTTGTATATCTCCTTCGGGTATCCTCCTGCATTGTTGACAAGAATATCTATCCGGCCGAACTTTTCTACGACAGTGTCTGCCATAGACTGGACCTGTTCGCCTATCGTCAGGTCACGGGAGAGGGCGATGGCCTTTCCGCCCTTTTCTTCGATAAGTCTCACGGTCTCTTCCAGATCCGCCAGTGTCCTCGCAACAGCCACTACAGTTGCGCCTTCCGCGGCGATGGCAAGTGCGGCGTCTCTTCCGATTCCTTTTCCGGCTCCTGTCACTATTGCAATTTTTCCTTCTAATCTCATATTGTTTTCCTCCAAATATATTAAATGGTCCGCAGGTTACGTTTAAAAAAGTCTATGGTTGCAGGATGTATATAACTGTTTCCGATCTCACGGAGAAGAACAACGTTAAGGCGGTCGTTCAGATTCTTCTTATCCAGCTCGATCGTATCGGTGAGCTCGCTGAGGGGAATGCCGCACTCATAAGGAAGACCATACTGTTTCAAAAGTTTCAGTATTCTGTCGGCGTTCCCGGGGGCTGTCAGGCATTGCTCTTGTGCCAGCCTGGTGATCTGGTACATACCGACCGCGACGGCTTCCCCGTGGCTCTCCCTCTCGTAATGGTGATACTGTTCTATCGTATGTGCCAGTGTGTGGCCAAAGTTTAAAAGCATACGTTCTCCGGTATCAAACTGGTCATGCTCCACGACTTTTCGTTTGATATCTACACAGCTGTAAATGATGGCAGGCAGTTCTTCTTTTAAGTCTTCAAAGGAACTGTGTGACTCCAAGGTATGAAACAGGTCCGCATCACGGATGCAGCCATATTTGATTACCTCTCCCATGCCATCTTTGATAAATCGTGGGCTCAGGGTATTCAGCACAAGCGGGTCGATAAGGACAAGACAAGGCTGATAAAAAGCGCCCACAAGATTCTTTCCCTGGGGAAGGTCTACCGCCACCTTTCCGCCGACGGAGGAGTCTACCTGGGCCAGCAGAGAAGTCGGAATCTGTATGAGGTTCACCCCTCTCATGTAAGTCGCTGCCGCAAATCCGGCGAGATCTCCGATGACTCCGCCGCCGAGAGCGATGATAAGATCGCTTCTCGTAAGCCTGGCGTCAAGCAGTGCCGAATAGACAGCGGGAAGTGTTTTGAATGCCTTGGTCGCTTCGCCGTGGGGCAGTATGAATTCATGACACTCAAAGCGGCCGGATAAGGAGCGTTTCAATGCCTCCCCGTACAGAGGATATACATTATCGTCTGAAAAGATCATGATCTTTTTTCCGGAGAAGGCATCCGCTATGTAGTCGGAAGCGCTGTCCAGTATTTTGTTTTCTATATATATAGGATAACTTTTATCCCCAAGATTTACATTTAACTTCATAATAACTCCAGAATCTGTATCTTATATTTTTTTGCCGATCACTTTGGCGATCTGTGTGACTTCTCTTAAAAGTTCGTCGTACTTCTGCGGTTTCAGCGACTGCGCTCCGTCACAGAGCGCGGACTCGGGATCGTTGTGCACTTCCACCATCAATCCGTCCGCCCCGGCTGCGATGGCCGCCTTGGCCATCGGCTCTACAAGCCACCATTTTCCGCCTGCGTGACTTGGGTCTACGACGACAGGAAGGTGGGTGAGCTTACGGAGCACCGGAATGCTCTGCAGGTCAAGGGTGTTGCGCGTATACGTCTCGAATGTGCGGATACCCCGCTCACAGAGAATGACATTTTCATTGCCGGACGCCATGATATACTCCGCGGACATGATCCATTCTTCATAGGTTGCGTTCAGACCGCGCTTTAAGAGGATCGGACGGTCCAGCTGCCCGAGCTGCTTCAGCAGATCAAAGTTCTGCATATTGCGGGCGCCGATCTGGATCAGGTCTACTTTCTCATTAAAGATATCGAGATGCTCCGGGGACATAAGCTCTGTTACGATCGGAAGGCCGGTGGCCTCTTTTGCCTCGCAGAGGATCTTGAGCCCGTCAAGTCCCATGCCCTGGAAGGAATAAGGACTTGTTCTTGGCTTGAAGGCTCCGCCTCTTAATAGATTGGCGCCGGACTGCTTCGCCGCGGCGGCGATCTCCAGCACCTGCTGCGCCGACTCTACGGAGCACGGGCCCGCGATCAGAGCGAGGTGTCCTCTGCCGACCTTCACGCCGGATACGTCCACAACAGAATCTTCCGGGTGGAAGGCGCGGTTTGCGAGCTTGTAGGGCTCCTGAACGTGCATGACTTTATCCACAGAGGCATCTACTTCAAACAGTTTTGCATCTATCTTTGTCGTGTCGCCGATACAGCCGATAATGGTCATCTCCTGTCCGACTACAATATGGGTATCAAGTCCTCTGCGCTTGACGAGGTGCTCTACGCGGGATACATCTTCCTGTTTGGTGTTTGGTTTTAATACGATAATCATAATAGGTCCTCCGGTTTCTATAAATAATGCTTTAACATCGTCTGTATATGTACTGATATATTCGCACTGTAAAATTTTAGTTGTTTAAAGTGTGAAATCATGATTAATACTATCGCATAAATATTAAGATGTCAATATCTTTTTCAAATATTTTAATTTTCACCTTTGAAGTGTGATACAATTGGCTTAAACAAAGGAGTCAGGAGGTATATTATGGACAGGGAGAAAGAGAAAAAACTGGAAGCATTTGAGACGATGTATCAGGCGGTGAGGACAGAATACGACCGGATCTTAAAGCGGCTGGAGATCCTCAAGGGAGACGGAAGAGACAATTCGGCGGAGTACAAAGAGCTTTCGGGAAGAAAGACGATCTACGGCAGCATATTGGACTTATACAAAATATATGATTTATAAAGAGAGGCTGAAAACAGATGATCAGGACATATCTCGCTGATATCACACCGCTGCTTGAGCGGGACACATATGAACAGTGCTGCGGGCTCGTACCGGACTGGCGCAGGAGGAAGGCGCAGCGGATGAGATTTGCCGAAGGCAGAGCTCAGAGCATAGGGGCATGGCTGCTCCTGGAAGCGGCCAGAAAAGAGACGGGGGCCGGTGGATCGCACGTCTACAATCTGTCACATTCAGGCAGTTACGTCATGTGTGCCCTGAGCGATACGGCGGAGGCAGTGCGGGCCGGATGTGACATTGAGACGGTAAAAGATGCAAAAATGGGTGTGGCACGCCGCTTTTTTACAGAAAGTGAATATGAGAGACTGCTGGAGGAGGAAGACGGACAGAAGAGAGCGGACCTGTTCTTTCGTTTCTGGGTGCTCAAAGAAAGCTTTATGAAGGCGACAAGGCAGGGGATGAAGCTTGGTATGGATGAGTTTGAGATCGGCTTTGACGAACAGAACAGACCGGTGCTTTTGAGACAGCCGGCCGCTTTTTTGGAAAAGTACCGGTACACAGAGTATAATATAGAAGGGACCGGCGCAAAGATGGCGGTGTGCACAACAGCAGAAGTGACTGCCAAAGAGGCGAAGGTCGTAGATTTTAACCATATTATTTAAAGTGCAGAGCGCAGACAGCGGGAGAGAGGGAGTGCGGATGAAACAGCTGAAGACAAGATGGGCGGATAAATTAGAGAAAGATCATGTGCTGAAAGAGTATCCAAGGCCGTCTCTGAGAAGAAAAAGTTATGTGAATCTGAACGGGATATGGAACTATGCTTTTTCTGACAGCAGAAAAAGGCCGGATACTTTTGAAGGGGAGATACTTGTCCCCTTTTCACCTGAGGCTGTGCTTTCCGGCGTGGGGCGCCAGCTGAGACCGGGGGAATATCTGTGGTACGGCAGGAAGCTGCCGGATGAGGTGAAGAAAGAGCAGGGCAAAAGGTGGATCCTGCACATCGGCGCTGCGGATCAGTGTGCGGCGGTCATGGTCAACGGAAGGCCGGCAGTCAGACATGTGGGCGGATATATACCGTTTTCCGCGGATGTGACAGATCTGCTTGGCGCCGCGGAGAATGAGCTCACCGTGCGGATACAGGATCACAGCGACCGCGTCTTTCTGGCAAGGGGAAAACAGAAGCTGGAGCGGGGCGGCATGTTTTATACGGCACAGAGCGGCATCTGGCAGACGGTGTGGATGGAGCAGGTGCCGGACGATCACATATACGGGATAAAGATCACGCCGCGCTACGACGAGGGTGAGGTGGAAGTCCTTGTCCGCTCCCGCAGGGAGAGAGGGGTTGTTTTCACTGTCTGTTCCGGGGAGACGCAGGCCGCCGGGGCAGAAGGATGCACGAACCGCCCGGTGCGTATCCCGCTAAAGGAGATACACAGATGGAGTCCCGAGGATCCGTTTCTGTACCGGCTTCGCATCCGTATGGGGGAGGATGAAGCGGAAAGTTATTTTGCCATGCGTAAAATATCGGCAGAGAGAGACCAGAGGGGGATCCCCCGCCTGTTTTTAAATAACCGCCCTTATTTCCAGAAGGGAGTGCTGGACCAGGGCTATTGGCCGGACGGTCTTTACACGGCCCCGTCCGATGAAGCTATGATATTTGACATCATGGAGATGAAGCGGCTCGGATTTAACATGCTGCGAAAGCATATGAAGATAGAACCTGAAAGGTGGTACTACCACTGCGACCGTCTTGGCATGCTCGTATGGCAGGATATGGTGTGCGGGGGAGCGCCTTACAGACACTGGTACGTCACTTATGCGGCCACTGCCATGGAGCTTTTTCATATAAGGCCGTCGGACCGGTATTACCGCCTGCTCGGAAGGCGGGATGTAAAGAGCAGGGCAAGGTTCATGCAGGAGATGAAGGAGACGGTCCGGGCGCTTTACAATCATCCGTCCATCGTCGTCTGGGTCATTTTTAACGAGGGGTGGGGACAGTTTGACGCCAACGCGGTTACGGAGGCTGCCCGCAGGGAGGATGCCTCCCGGCTTCTGGATTCCGCCAGCGGATGGTTTGATCAGGGAGGCGGTGATTTTTGGAGCATACATAATTATTTCTTCCCTCTGAAAGTGCGTCCCGAAAAGAGAGTGGCCGCCCTTACAGAATTTGGCGGATACTGCCTGAAAGTGAAAGGGCACAGTATGTGTCCGGGGATGTACGGGTACCGCATCTATGGCAGCAGGAAAGAACTGGGCAGGGGGTACGCCTCGCTTATGGGCCGGGAAGTGGCCGCGCAGATAGACCGGGGACTGTCGGCGTCTGTGTACACACAGCTTTCAGACGTAGAGGAGGAAGTAAACGGAATCTATACGTATGACAGGGAAGTGCTCAAAATAGATGAGAATATCATAAAAAAATGTAATGAAAAGCTGGTCATAAAAGAATGAGTTAAAAAAGCGGCGGTATGTTTCCCGCATTGTTTGTAACATCATACGGTTGACGTGTTTTCACCAATTTGTTAGAATAAAAAAAGGGAAAAGTATAGGTTTATGAAGAAATATATAAGTTTACTTACAAATGATAAAACCTATTGGGTGAGTATATTTTTATTAATTTAATAAGGAGGACAAGTCATGCTGGATCTAACATTTGGGGAGCAAGTCAAAATAATCTTAAGTCGCAGGGGAATGACGATCAAGGAACTCGCAGAGACAATTGAAGAGCGTACCGGCAAGAAGATGTCACGGCAGAATCTGACTCAGCGGCTGGGGCGTGATAACTTTCAGGAGCAGGACATGCGCATGATCGCGGAGATACTGGAGTGTCCGTTTACACTGAGCATCCTTGAAGATAACGACAGTCAGGAAAAGACCTCTAACTATAAAAAAGAAGAAAAGAAAGTGACTTCCGCTCCGGTGGCAGAGGAGAAGGACGAAGAAAAGGAAGACCGGCAGACGGCGCCTGAGCGGGACATCACCATCGGCGAGCTTGTGGAGATCCATGAAGAACTGGATGCCCTGATCGAGGAGGAGACGGGTGAACTTCCGCCTCTGGAGACGCCGGTGGAGGAACTGCTGGAAGAAGTCGCTGCCCTGGAAGCCGAGGAGAGAGAACGGGACAGCGGGGAAGAAAAAGACAGAATGTCCGGGCCGGAAGAAGAAAAGAGAGCACATGGCTGGATGTCATATCTGCAGAGACGGAGGAAGAAGCCGGAACACAATGCCGGGCAGACAGAGCCTGAAAGTGAAGAAGATATCCACGGTATGAGAGAAGTCTATGCAGAGTCGTCACAGGAGTACGCAGAGGATACCGCCGGGACGGAACCAGAGCAGATGGAGGAACCGGAGCAGGCGGAAGAACCGGACGCTCCTTACGTGGACTACGGAGGAGCAGAGGAACCAGATGAGATGTACGCGCAGCCCGAGGTTGACTATGATGACGAGGACCGCGTTAACGGCGACGTCAATCCGTACACCGGGCATGAGTATGAGACGAACAGCGTGCGCATGCATCCAAACCGGATCGGGTATGTACAAGTGTACGACCGGGAGGAGCATGCATGGACAGATATGACGGAATGGGCATTCCTCGGTTACCAGGAGCGTAAAAAAGCGCTGCTCGGCAAGGATTATGAACCGCCGATCTACCTTGACTGACGGGGAACAGACGGAAAGGGACGTGTGAGAAACGGTGAACTGGGAACAATTGCTGTCAACGAAGAGAAGCCGCGGAGCTTCCAATAAAAATAAATATACGAAGTCTACGGACTTGAGAAGTGAGTTTGAGAAGGATTACCACCGTATTATCGGGAGCGCTTCGTTTCGGAGGCTGCAGGATAAGACACAGGTATTTCCGCTGGATAAAAGTGATTTTATCCGTACCCGGCTCACGCATTCACTCGAAGTGTCATCTCTTGCAAAATCGCTTGGACAGAACATTGGGGAGAATATTCTCGTATACAGGAAAGACTCGGGGTTTACGCCCGGGATGAAAGAAGATATCTGCAGCATTCTCCAGTGCGCGGGACTGATCCATGACATTGGCAACCCTCCCTTCGGCCACTTTGGAGAGACGGCGATACGGGAGTGGTTTGAGCGGAATCTGCCGGTGCTTTCCTATCACGGGCAGCCGGTGGATAAGGTACTGACGCCGCAGATGCGGCAGGATTTCTACAACTTTGAAGGGAATGCCCAGGCGCTTCGTCTTGTGACGAAGCTGCATTTTCTTGTGGATGAACAGGGGATGAACCTGACATACGCGCTTCTCAACACCATTGTGAAATATCCGGTCTCCTCTGTCGGCATCGATAAACAGTCCGGAAATATCAAGGACAAGAAGATGGGATATTATTTTGCCGATGAAGATATATTTGAGGAGATAGCGGCACAGACCGGAACGAACGGGCTGAGACATCCGCTCACGTTCATTTTGGAGGCGGCGGATGATATTGCGTACAAAACCGCGGACATTGAGGATGCGTTTATCAAAGGATTTATCACATACTACAGTCTTCTGGAGGAATTAAAAGAACTGCAGGAGCAGTACGCAGGAGGGGCCCGGTCTGCTTTCCGTCCGGCTGAAAAACTGGAAGATCTGTACCGCAGGGGAAAAGAAAAGCATGTGAATGACCCGGAAGAATATGCGATCAAAAACTGGATCGTGCGTGTACAGGGCTTTCTTATCAGCTGCGCAACTTACGGTTTTACTTCCCATTATGAGGCGATCATGGAAGGTACGTATGCATATGACCTGTTCCATCAGACATTTGCGGAAAAGCTCATGGACCTTCTGGGCGATATGGCATTCAGAAAGGTGTTTACTTCCGAGACGATCTACAGGATGGAAGTGGCGGAGGCAGCCATGATCGATTTTCTTATGGACAAGTTCGTGACGGCTGTCATTCATTACGATGACCCGGGAGAGAAACTCAGCTCCATAGACCTGCGTATGGTATCATTCATCTCGAGCAATTATAAGAACGCGTACCACTATCATGCAGAGGGGAAGCCGGATATCGAGAGGCTGTATCTTCGCCTGCTGCTTGTGACAGATTATATATGCGGCATGACGGACAGCTATGCCAAGAGACTTTATCAGGAACTGAAAGCGATTATTTAACATGTTTTGCTTCCATTCGGAATAGATTGTGATAAATGGACTTAGAATGGAAGTGAAATGTTGAAACGTTTTATACGCTATCTGTATGAATACGAGAATGGAAGAAGAATGCGGAACGTTGGTTTCGTGAAAGTGGACCAAAGCGACGGCGAATGCATCGTACATATACACGGAAAAGGTCTCCGGCTTGAAGGAGAGAAGGAGCTGACCATATATCTCTTTTACGAAAAAGAGAAGGAATGTATCGGGCTGCCGCAGGGGACGGTGGAAAATGTGAACCCTGCGGTGAACTACCAGCTGAGATATACGAAGGAAGATGTAGGGGAGCCGGGCAATTATGACCGGATCGAGGGGATCATAATGGAAAACAGCTCTCACCGGAAGTATGCGGCGGTGTGGGACGACATGCCTGTAAATGTAAATGAGATGCGCCTCTGGACGCCTGCGGATCTGACGGAGGGAAGCGGGGAGGAAGAGCGCGTGGAAGAACGCCCGGAGACAGAGGAACCGGCAGAGGGGCGGATGTCTGAACCTGCGCCACAGCGGGAAGAGGCGGAAGAAGAAATGCCCGCAGGGAATGAGGCGGAAGAAGAGAGTGAAAACTTTCCCCCGGAGGAAGAGATCCCTGCAGAGATGGAAGCCTCTGAAGAGGAAGAAAACGCAGAATACGCCGGTGCTGAGGAATCAGAGTGTGAAGAATCAGAGACTGAGGAAGAATCCGTCAGAACTGAACAGGTGGAGACAGTGGAAGAGGCGGAGATAGAAGAAGCAGAGTGCCGAAGCCGGACGGCGTGCGGTCCGTGCAGGCAGGCGCAGCCTGTCAGGCCAAAGCCGGTCTGCCGGGAGCAGGAAAAAAAATGTACAAAGATCCAGCGACAGGATATAGTGAATCTGCCCCGCTGTGAATGGAGACTGTCCAATAACAGCTTTCTCCTGCACGGATATTACAACTATCACCACCTTGTTCTCATAGAAGAGGACGGAAACATGTGGCTCGGCGTGCCGGGCATATATCATCCGAAAGAGGCGAAAGCTGCGGAAGCTTTCGGTTTTCCGCAGTTTATAAAAGCAGAAAAAATAGACGTGGATCTGGAAGAAGAGGAAAGAAATGACGGGGAGGACTTTGGTTACTGGTGCCGTCATATAAGACGATAGACAGGACGTACAAAAAAGAGGAAGGGGGAGACCCGGGTGAACAGCGTAGATGAAAAGTTTATGAAAGAGGCGATAAAGCAGGCGGGAAAGGCATATGCTCTGAATGAGACGCCTATCGGCTGTGTTATAGTATATGAAGGCAGGATCATCGGACGCGGATACAACCGGAGGAATACAGATAAGAATACGCTGGCCCACGCGGAGATCACTGCGATAAGAAAGGCGAGCAGGAAGATGGGGGACTGGAGACTGGAAGGGTGCACGCTGTACGTGACGCTGGAGCCGTGCCCCATGTGTGCCGGAGCGATCGTCCAGTCCAGGATGGACAGGGTCGTAGTTGGCTGCATGAACCCAAAAGCCGGCTGCGCGGGCTCTGTCCTGAATGTACTGCAGACGGAGGGCTTCAATCATCAGACGGAACTGACGACAGGCGTGTGCGGGGGAGAATGCAGCTCCATGATGAAGTCATTTTTTAGAGAGCTCAGAGAAGCGAAGAAGAAAAAAAAGAATCTGTAGCCAAGAGGGAAGAACAGAAGGAAGCTGTGCCGGGAAAACCGGCGCAGCTTCCGCTTTTTGCTTATTAAAGAACAAAAAAACTGTCTTTGCGCAAAAGCAAAAACAGTTGTGTATTTCTTTTTTTCGTGCGCTGCGCTTCGAACGAAATCCATAAACGTTACCTTGACAGTTAACTCAGCCCAGGCACCCTCACGGCACCCGGAAGATTCTGCTTAGTGCTGCTTCGTTCCCGACCTGACACGATTCACAGATTTCCGTCGCGTAAGACCCAAGCCTCAGCGCCACTTGTCAAGGGCAGCTTTACAAATCTTTGCCCTCTGCGCAGCATGACCCCTGCTATAGCGGATTGCAGGTACAAGGTACCGCTGACACCCCGGCTGCACGAGTTTATATTATAGCGTGTTTTGGAAGAAATGTCAATCAGGAACGCGGGAAGCCGCCGGATTTTTGAAAATAGCTGCCGGGGGAGAGGGCAGATATGTTATAATCATTATGAGGTGAGGAGTATGTTACGGCTGAGAGATATATTCACAAAGATCACGGTCTCTGTTATGATAACTGTATTTGTATCCGTCTGCTGCGAAGGAGAGGTCCGCGCGGCGCAGCCGCAGAAACTATGGTATCTGGCGGTCGGAGACAGTATCGCCAACGGATATTCGTGCGATGACAAAGAGATCTCCCCATATCCGGAGCTTGTCAGGAGACAATATGCGCGGAAGAAGGGTATACCGGTAGAATTGACAAATATTGCAAAAAACGGGTTAAGTACGGCGCGGTTCAACGCGTCAAAGCTCGGGGAGCAGGATGTGTCAGAGTGCATAAGGACCGCGGATATCATCACAGTTACGATAGGGGCCAATGACTTGATCGACGCGTTTAAGACAGCTTGTCAGGATGTGCTCGGCAGAGAAGAGCGTTTCTGGAATATGAGCGATGCGGTGGAAATGCTGCATGCAGAGATGAAGGCGCACCCCATGCTCGTGCTCAAGGCGGTCGCAGTGATCGCGGACTGGGATTATGACGCGTTTGAAGAAAATTACTGTACGATGATGGATGGAATCACCGGGGAAGCGAAGCCGTCGGTCAGGATGGTCGTCACAGATATCTATAACCCGACGGCCGGCCTCGGGATGCCGGGCACACTTGACATGGTGGTGGACAGTATTATCGGAAAAATGAACAGTATCATAAGAGATCACGCCGCAGAATATGGGTACCGCGTTGTCGGCCTGGAGGAAGCGGGGATCAGCAGTCATATACAAAAGGACGGGCTGCATCCGACAGAGGATGGACAGCAGCTTATCGCAGACGCGGTGCTCAGAGAGCTGGAACTTATGGAACAAGATCCGGAAGGGACACCGGAACCGGGAACTTCCGGCGGGCGCGGCGTCCATGCCGGGCTGTGGGACATTATGGCCCTGTCCGGCATGGCCGTTACAGGCATCCTTCTTATCATACTGGGAGTCTGGAAAGGAAAAAGGCGGGAAAAAGAAGATGAAAATATTACTGACGGCAATTAACGCAAAGTATATACATTCTAATCTGGCTGTGCATAGCCTGAAAGCATATGCACAGTCTTATTGCGTACCGCGGGAAGGAAGCCTTCCGCTTTCGACGGACACCGCGGAATATACGATCAACCAGCAGCCGGACGAACTGCTTATGGACTTGTACAGAAGAAAGCCGGATGTCATCTGCTTTTCCTGCTATATATGGAACATAGCGTTCGTGGAGGAATTGGTCACGGAACTGAAGAAGGTACTTCCGCAGACGCATATCTGGCTTGGAGGACCGGAAGTGTCTTACGACGCGGTAAAGGTGCTGGAGAGGCTTCCGGGAGTGTGCGGGGTCATGAAAGGCGAGGGTGAGGAGACATTCGCGCAGCTCTGCCGTATCTACTGCGGCGCAGGGGCGCAGGGCGTGCCGGACAGTTTGTCTTCAGTGAAAGGGATCACATACAGAGACAGCGGCGGAGGAATTGCAGAGAATCCGTGGCGGGATGTGCTTGACTTGAGCGCTGTACCGTTTGTATACAAGGACATGGAACTGTTCCGGCATAAGATCGTGTATTATGAGTCGAGCAGAGGATGCCCGTTCTCGTGCAGCTATTGTCTGTCATCGGTAGACAAGAGGCTGAGATTCCGGGACACGGCTCTTGTGAAGCAGGAACTTCAGTTTTTTATAGATGCGCGCGTGCCGCAGGTGAAATTTGTGGACAGGACATTTAACTGCAACCACAGACATGCCATGGAGATATGGACGTACATTTCAGAGCATGACAATGGGATCACAAATTTTCATTTTGAGATCGCCGCCGACCTGCTGAACGAGGAAGAGCTTGACCTGTTCGGGAAGATGCGGCCCGGGCTTATACAGCTGGAGATAGGAATCCAGTCCACGAACCCGTGCACGGTAAAGGAGATCAGGCGGACGATGGACTTTGAGAAGGCGGCGCATACCGTCCGGCGCATCCGGGATAACGGCAATATCCATCAGCACCTTGATCTGATCGCCGGGCTTCCTTATGAAGATATGGAAAGTTTTAAACGGTCGTTCGATGATGTATATGCCCTGCGTCCGGATCAGCTTCAGCTCGGCTTTCTCAAAGTATTGAAAGGTTCTTATATGGAACAGCAAAAGGAGGCTTACGGACTCGTGCATAAGAGTTCGCCCTGTTACGAAGTCCTGCGTACGAAATGGCTTTCTTACGGAGACGTTCTGCGCCTGAAAGGAATCGAGGAGATGGTGGAGGTCTACTATAACAGCGGACAGTACACAAGGACACTTGAAAGGCTTATAGAGGAGTTTGATTCCCCGTTTGATATGTTTGACCGCCTGCGGAAATTTTACGAAGAAAAGGATCACATGAATGTACAGCACAGACGAAGCGCCCGCTATGAGATCCTTCTTTCCTTTATCAGCTCCTGCTGTGAGGAAAAGACGGAGTATTACCGGGAACTGCTTGTTTTTGATTATTATCTGAGGGAAAACGCGAAGACAAGGCCAGAGTTTGCGGGTGATCACATGCTTACAAAAGAACAGCTAAGGGAATTCTATGAAAAAGAGGAGAAGGAGCGTAAATATCTGGAAGGTTATGAAGCGTCTGACAGGAACCAGCTGCGCAGGATGACACATCTGGAAAGATTTACATGCCTTGGAAAGACGGTATTATTCGATTATATGCAAAGAAATCCATTGAACCAGGAGGCGAGAACATGTATGATAGATATGTGATAAAATACTGATGAAAAATATACGGGAGATCAGAGATGAAGAAAAGGACAAAGGAGATATTGGAGATACTGGACGAGCAGTATGGGACTGATTTTATATGTTATCTCAATCATGACTCTCCGTGGCAGCTTTTGATCGCCACTATGCTGAGCGCACAGTGCACGGATGCCCGTGTCAATATCGTGACGGAGGGGCTGTTTAAAAAGTACACTTCCGTGGAGGCGTTTGCGCAGGCAGACCTTAAGGAGCTGGAGCAGGATATAAAGCCTACGGGGTTCTACCATACGAAGGCCCGGAATATTATTGCATGTATGAAAGAGATACGGGACAGATTCGGCGGTGAAGTGCCGCGGGAGCTGGAAGAACTCGTCTCTCTTGCCGGAGTCGGCAGAAAAACAGCCAATGTCATCCGGGGGAATATTTACCATGAACCGAGCGTAGTCGTGGACACCCATGTAAAACGGATCTCAAACCGGCTCGGTCTGACAGAGAATAATGATCCTGAGAAGATAGAGCAGGACCTTATGAAGGAACTGCCGAGAGACCATTGGATACTTTACAATATACAGATCATAACGTTTGGCAGGTCGGTATGCACGGCCAGAAAGCCGAAATGCCGGGACTGTTTCTTGCAAAAATACTGTAAAGAGTATAAAATATAACAAATCAAATGAAGCAAAGAAGGTAATGGATATGAATTTTAACGACAGAAGGGTAAAGAGGATCATCGCTATCGTGATCATGGTGATCGTCATTGCGATGATCGCAACAATGACGATCCCTTATCTGATGGCATAACAGGGGAAAAGTCAGGGGGAGGCTTATGACTCAGAATCGGCGTAAAAAAATTAACAGAAGAACTACACAGAGAAGGCGGAGAAGAATGAGGATTCTTTTTGGCCTTGCTGTTCTGTGTGCGGTTGTCGTGACAGGGATCTCTTATTTTGTGCTTTACCGGTATGTATCGGATGTGCCGGAGAATAAAATATGCGGCAATATTTATATAGGAAATGTAAATGTCTCCGGACGAACTAAAAAGGAAGCCAAAAAGCTGATGGAGCAGCATCTTAAGGAAGATGCCGCGCTGGAGATAACGATGAAGGTGGGAGACAAGTCAGCCGGGGCAACGCTTGAGGAACTGGGGCTTGCCTACAAAGATATCGGAAAAGTTGTGGATAAGGCAGTCGAATACGGGAAAAAGGGCCGGCTGTTTACCAGATACCGGCAGATCAAGGGGCTGGAAAAAGAAAAGCTTGTCCTGAACGAAGGCTTTGTCCTGGACGCGGAGAAGACAAAGGCAGTTATAGAGGAACGAGTGGAAGTTCTGGCGGAGCATGCGAAAGATGCAGGCATAACAAAAAGTGCGGACGGGTTTGATATCACAAAAGAGAAGAAGGGCGAGACTGTTGATGAAAAGGCATCCGCCGAGATGATCAGGAAATATCTGAACAGCGGGTGGGACCATAAGGGATTCAAGGTCAAGATGGCCGTTAAGACGGAAGAACCGTCCGTGAAAGCAAGTGACCTTGAAAGCATAAAGGACGAACTCGGGTCATTTTCTACAGATGCCGGGGGAGGCGAGCGCTGGAAAAATCTGAAGGCCGGGGTCGACAGGATCAACGGGAGCATTCTCATGCCGGGGGAGGAATTATCTGTCCACGATACGACGGCTCCTTACGATGCCGAGCACGGGTACGTGGAGGCCGGTTCCTATGAGAACGGGCAGGTGGTGGATTCTTACGGCGGCGGTATCTGCCAGGTGTCCACAACGCTTTACAATGCGGTGCTGTATGCAGAACTGGAGGTGCTGGAACGTTATCCTCACTCCATGCTCGTGGCGTATGTCGATCCGTCGAGAGATGCGGCGATAGCGGGTGATTATCTGGATCTCAGGTTCAAGAACAGTTATGATACACCGATTTTTATTGCAGCCGAGATAGACAGCGCGAATCAGATGCGCTTTACGATCTACGGGAAGGATACGAGGGCAGACGGGCGTACGGTGGAATATGAAAGTGAAACACTGACAACGGAAGACTACGGGGTCACCTATAAGGAAAATAAGGAAGCAGAACTGGGCAGCATGCAGTATGCGGGCAGTCCGCATACCGGGAAGACGGCCAGGCTCTGGAAGGTAGTGTACGAGAACGGCGCGGAGGTGAGCCGGGATGTCATCAACAACAGCACCTATGAAAAGTCGGATCAGATCGTGGAAGTAGGTACCATGTCGGATAATGCGGAGGCGGCGGAACTCGTGCGCAAAGCCATTGCTTCCCAGGACAAGGCAGCCATCGAGGCTGCGGTGGCGCAGGCAAAGGGGATGAGCGCGGCCGGAAGTGACAACGCAGGAGAGGAAAATTGACAGTGGAAGGGAACGGACATAAAATGATGAGTACGAAGCTGCAGGGAGAGCGGGCGGTGAGCGCGACCGCTTTCGCATGCGGTCAGTCGAAAGAAATAGGGGTGCATGCGCTGGCAGAATCTCTGAATGAACTTGCGGCGGCCGGAGCCGGGGCGGTTGAAGCACGGGTCCATATCATGATACCGGACGGTTACGGAAGACCGCGGCTTGCCGCCGTGCAGAAACTGATCGAAAAAGCGTGCGGCGCCCGCGGTGTAACGCTCATCTTTCTGGAACAATATAAAACACCGGCTGCCGCGCTGCCGCTTGTGTCGGTCACATGTACCGGAACGGCAGAATATACGGACAGAGTCATAAGGCCCGGCCAGGACATTGTACTGACAAAATGGGCGGGGCTCGGCGGTATGGTGAGGATCCTGCAGGAGAAGGAAGACGAGCTTGAGGAGAGATTCGCGCCTGCATTTATAAAGCAGATCAAGGAGTACGCAGGCGAGATATTTGCCGGGGAAGAACTCCCGGCTGCTAGACAGATGGGTGTGTCTGTCTTCTGCCAGGTCACGGAGGGCGGTATTTTTGCCGCGCTGTGGAATCTGGCCAGGGAGGCGGAGACAGGGCTGAGCGTGGATATGAAGAAGATCCCGGTCCGGCAGGAGACGATAGAAGTGTGTGAAAACTACCGGCTGAATCCGTATCAGCTCATGTCGGCGGGGAGCTTTCTGATGGTGGCGGACAATGGCCGTGAACTGGCCCGGGAGCTTACGGGACGCGGGATGAAAGCTGCGGTGATCGGCCGCATGACGGACAATAATGACAAGGTGATACAAAACGGAGAAGAGATCCGGTTCATTGACAGGCCGGCTCCGGATGAATTAAATAAAATATTGGGACATACTAAGAGAGGTGAATAAAAGTTCCCTCTCTTTCGTATTATATGACAGCATTGTTTACATTCAAATATATATAAAATGTTAAAAAATTCCAATATTTTGGTAAAATTGTAATACAAAAGTAACAAAAGTGTATGTTGACTGCCAGACGGTTTTTCACTAAAATAAAAGGAAGTAGTTAAAAACCGCTTACGAGGAGGAAGGGAAATGCTGAATATTGTGTTGCACGAGCCGGAGATACCGGCCAACACCGGAAATATCGGAAGGACGTGTGTTGCTGCAAACGCGCGGCTCCATCTGATAGAACCGCTCGGGTTCAGGCTGAACGAGAAGAATCTGAGGCGGGCAGGTATGGATTACTGGGACGAGCTGGACGTGACCACATATATCGACTTCGATGAGTTTCTGGAGAAAAACGAGGGGGCCAGGATATACATGGCGACTACAAAGGCGCCGAACGTATACACGGATGTCCGCTATGAACCGGACTGTTATATTATGTTCGGGAAGGAAAGTGCAGGAATACCGGAGGAGATATTGGTAAAACATAAAGAAGACAGTATACGAATTCCTATGGCAGGCGATATCCGTTCCCTGAATCTGGGCAATTCAGTTGCGATAATACTATATGAAGCGCTGCGTCAGAACGGCTTTGCAGGTATGAACAAAGAAGGGCATCTCCACCGCCTGACTTGGTAGCCGTCAAGGTCAGATAACGTAAAATTGATAGATTATTCGTTGAATTGTGTAGAGGAAAGGCATGGAAAGGTGTTAGTAGACAATATACTTGTGGACTTTTCTATGGAATCATATTATAATTTTAACTACAGGGAGTTTCAACTAAGAGAGGTGGTGAACCGATGGTAGAAGAAACCATTAAGGCCATCAAGGAGACGGAGAGAGAGGCAGAAGAGATTGTTAAGAATGCTGATACAGAATGTACTTCAATCCTTGAGAAGGCCTCTGCGGATGCCGGGAGGATAAAAGAAGAGGCAGAAGCGGAAGCAAAAGCAAAGGCAAAAGCGTCACTTCAGGCTGCGAAAGAGGCTGGGGAAACAGAGGCAGAGAAGGCTCTGGCAGAGGTAGAGACGGAGATTGCCTCCTTGAAAGAAGCTGCAAGGCAGAAGGAAGGAGATGCGATATCTGCTGTAATAGCAGAACTCGTTTAAAGCATTATGAAAATGAATAGTAAAGGAGGGATGCGGCTATGGCAGTATTGCAGATGCAAAGAATAAGTATCTGCGCGCTTAAAAAAGACCGTAAAGCCATCCTGGAGAAGGTCCAGTCCATGGGAGTCATGGAGATCAATCATGTAGTGGAAGACGATGAAGCATTTGGCAGGATGGATACGCTGAATGCCAGACAAAGCTTTGACAAGAAGGCCCAGCTCGCCGACCAGGCGCTGGCCGTACTTGATAACTACGCTCCGGAAAAGAGTTCAATGCTTTCAAGCCTTGAAGGCAAGAAGCTTGTGGAACAGGAAAAGTTCAGCAAAGCTGCCGCCGACAAGGAGAAGATAATTGCGGCGGCCAACAGGCTCGTCGGCTGCAGTAAAGAGATCGCGGAGAACAAGGCGAACATCCTGAAGCTGGAAAATCAGATCGAGTCTCTGACGCCATGGCTCACACTGGATGTGCCGATGGATCACCAGGGCACGGAGAACGTGGCCGTACTTGTGGGCATGATGCCGGGAGGTTTAACACTGGACGGCGTATATGCCAGGATCGCGGAGCAGAATCCGGATCTGGAGGCTGTTGACGTGCATATCATAGCCAGTGACAAGGACGCCGTATATCTGACCGTACTCTGCCTTAAGGCGGAGGAAGCTTTGGTGGAAGAGGCGCTCAGGACGGCCGGATTTGCCAGACCGTCACAGGTGACGGACAAGGTGCCGGCCCGGCTGAAAACGGAACTTGAGGCAGAGATATTAAAACTGAATAAAAGAATTGAGAAAAAGGAAGCTGAGATCGTGGGCTTCGCGGACAGCAGAGAACAGCTGAAACTGATCTCAGATTACTTCCGGATCCGGTCAGAGAAGTACGAGGTGCTCGGAACACTTCCGCAGTCACAGAGGACATTCGTCATGAGCGGTTACGCGACCGCTGAGGCTGTGCCGGCAGTGCAGAAGACCATCGGAGAAAAGTTTGACTGTGTGATCGATGTGGAAGATCTAAAGGAGGACGAAGAAGCGCCTACCGTTCTTAAGAACAACAGCTTCTCATCCAGCATGGAAGGTATCGTGGCATCTTACGGGCTTCCCCACAAAGGTGAGTTTGACCCGACGACGATCATGTCATTTTTCTATGTGTTTTTCTTCGGGCTGATGCTGTCGGACGCGGCATATGGCGCTATCATGGCCATCGTATGTTTCGTGCTGCTCAAAAAATATCCGCGCATGAGCGAAGGAATGCACAAATCAATAAAAATGTTTATGTTCTGCGGTTTTTCCACACTGTTCTGGGGTGTTCTCTTCGGAGGATATTTTGGAGACGTGATACCGGTATTTTCCGAGAAGTTCTTCGGAACCGCGGTCAATATCAAAGAACTCTGGTTTGTTCCGCTGAACGACCCGATGCGGCTGCTCATTTATTCTATGCTGTTCGGTATGATCCATCTGTTCATCGGACTTGGCATCAAAGGATATATGTATCTCAAGGACGGAAAGGTATTAGACTTTTTCTGTGATGTGATACTCTGGTACGTATTTTTGATCGGTCTCATTTTAATGCTGCTTCCAAGCGATATATTCGCTTCCATAGCACAGGCAGAGATCAATTTCCCTCCGGCATTAAATACACTGGCCAAGGCACTTGCCATTATCGGCGCTGCCGGCCTTCTGTTCATGTCAGGGCGTGCCAATAAAAATCCGGCGCTCAGAATAGCGCTCGGAGCTTATGACCTTTACAATATAACCGGATGGCTGAGCGACGTGCTTTCCTACTCCCGTCTTCTTGCCCTCGGTCTTGCGACAGGAGTTATCGCTTCTGTTATCAACCAGATGGCATCCATGATCGGAAGCGGGATCATAGGGGTGATCGCGTTTATCATCGTATTTATTATCGGTCACACATTGAATATGGCCATCAACCTTCTGGGTGCATATGTCCATACAAACCGTTTACAGTTTGTTGAATTTTTCAGCAAATTTTATGAGGGTGGCGGAAAGCCTTTCGAGCCATTCCATTCAGATACAAAATATGTAGATATTAAGGAGGAAACTTTATAATGAGTATTTGGAATGATTTAGGTATTGTTTACGCGTTACTTGGTGCAGCAGTGGCTGTATTTCTTGCAGGTGCAGGGTCAGCGATCGGAGTTGGTATTGCGGGGCAGGCGGCTTCCGGAGTTGTAACGGAGGACCCGAGCAAGTTTGCGAAAGTTCTTATCATGCAGCTGCTTCCTGGTACACAGGGAATCTACGGTCTGCTTGTCGGCTTTATCACACTGTCAAAGATCGGCCTGCTCGGCGGTGGCGCGGCGGACATCTCAGTGACGACAGGTCTTCTCGTTCTTGCGGCTTGTCTTCCGATCGGTATCGTCGGCCTTATATCCGGCAAATATCAGGGAAAGACGTCAGCGGCAGCCATCGGCATCATCGCAAAGAAGCCGGACCAGTTCGGTAAAGCTATGCTTTTCCCTGCAATGGTTGAGACATATGCTATTCTTGCACTTTTGATCTCTATCTTATCTGTTACTGCAATCAGTGTATAAGTAGGCATGAAACAAAGATTAAGAAAAGGAGAGCGTGCGAGATGACTGGATTAGATAAAATGAAAAGTCAGATTCTGGATGAAGCGAAAGCAGCAGCTGACAGCAAGCTGTCCGAAGCCAAAAGCCAGGCAGAAGATATTCTGGATAAGGCGAAAGCAGAGGCGGCCAAGACAACCAGCAGCATCTCCCAAAAATCAGAGGCGGAAGTTGCAAATTATAAAGACAGAATCGTTTCTGCCATCGACCTGCAGAGAAGGACGAAGATTCTTGCTGCAAAGCAGGAGATTATTGCAGAGGTACTGGATAAGGCCTACGGAACTCTGAAGACAATGGAAAGCGGCGCGTATTTTGACATGCTGCTGAAACTGCTCGGCAAATATGCCCTGCCGCAGGAAGGGGAGATTTATTTTTCATCCGCTGACCTTGAACGGCTTCCTGACGGTTTTGAGCAGAAGATCAATGGTATTGCCGCTGAAAAGGGAGGCAGACTGACATTATCGAAGACGGGCAGGAATATTGAAAACGGATTTATTCTTGCGTACGGCGGTATCGAGGAGAACTGTACATTAAAAGCAATGTTTGATGCAAAAAAAGATGAATTGTCAGATCAGGTCCATAAATTATTATTTTTATAAGAAGCGTAACCATAAGCGATAAGGAGGAGTAACATGAGTGAACAATATACCTACGCGGTTGCGCGCATACGTGCTTTGGAAGTTTCTCTATTCTCCAATTCCACCGTTGACCAGCTGATCGCCTGTGCGGATTACGGCCAGTGCATTCAGTTCCTTCAGGAAAAAGGGTGGGGAGACAGCGATACCCCGGCAGATGCGGAAGCGATACTGAACCGGGAGGAGGAGAAGATCTGGGAAGTAGTCAAAGAATTGTCCGTGGACATGGATAAGTTTGACGTACTCTCTTATCCGAAACTTTTCCATAACCTGAAAGCTGCAATTAAAGAGGTGTGTACGGAGGAAGAAAACAGACACATTTTCTATGAGGATGTTGCGATCCCGGGGAAAGTGATGCTGGAGATCGTCCGCGAAAAGGACTTTGGAAAGCTTCCCCGGAACATGCAGGCAGCGGCGGAGGAGGCGTATGAGACCCTTCTTCACACGAGGGATGGTCAGCTTTGCGACGTAATAATCGACAGGGCGGCACTTGAGGCAGTCTATGAAGCGGGACAGCAGGCAGAGGATGATATTATCCGCGACTATGCCGAGTCCACGGTAGGAGTTGCTGATATCAAGATCGCTGTCCGCTCACAGAAAACCGCGAAGTCTTTGGAATTTATGAAGAGGGCGATGGCTGAATGTGCGAGCATCAATGTAGACCAGCTGGCTAAAGCAGCGCTTAGCGGCATGGATGCGATCCGGGAATATTTATCCGGCACTGCATACGCAGAAGGCGCGGAGGCGCTGGCGGATTCTCCGTCAGCTTTCGAGCGCTGGTGTGATAACCGTATTATTCAGACAATAAGTCCACAGAAATATAATGCATTTACGATAGGACCTGTTATCGCCTATGTAATTGCAAGACAGAATGAAATTAAAACGGTACGAATCATTCTTTCCGGCAAACTCAATGACTTACCGGACGATTCAATCCGAGAAAGGGTAAGGGAGATGTATGTATAAGATTGCAGTATTGGGCGATTATGACAGTATCTACGGTTTCGCTACATTGGGTCTTGATACATTTCCAGTAAGTACCCGCGAGGAAGCCGGAGAAAAACTGCATCAGCTGACACTTGGGGACTATGGCATCATCTATGTCACTGAGGCGCTGGCGGCAGAATTAAAACATGAAATAGAGAAATATCAGGAGCAGGCTGTGCCGGCGGTCATTCAGATCCCGGGCATATCCGGCAATACCGGAGCCGGGGTGGAAGGCGTTAAGAAGTCTGTAGAGCAGGCAGTAGGCTCTGATATTATCTTTGGGAACGAATAAAGAAGGAAAGGTGGGTGATTCGTCCAAATGAGTACAGGTACGATTAAAAAAGTAGCAGGACCGCTCGTTATTGCGGAAGGAATGCGGGACGCTAACATGTTCGACGTTGTACGTGTTAGTAACCAGCGGCTGATCGGAGAGATCATCGAGATGCACGGGGACGAGGCATCAATTCAGGTATATGAGGAGACGTCAGGCCTGGGACCGGGGGAACCGGTAGAATCTATGGAAGTTCCTATGTCAGTGGAACTCGGGCCTGGTCTTATCGCAAGCATTTACGATGGGATCCAGCGTCCGCTTGACGATATCATGAAAGTTTCAGGAAACAGTCTGCAGAGAGGTGTTGAGGTTGCCTCTTTGAAGAGAGATAAAAAGTGGGAATTTGTTCCTGTTGCAAAAGCAGGGGACGAGGTTGAGGCCGGAGATGTATTAGGTACGGTGCAGGAGACTATCGTCGTCCAGCAGAAGATAATGGTTCCTTACGGTATCAAAGGTAC
The DNA here is from genome assembly GCF_008281175.1 of [Clostridium] hylemonae DSM 15053. NCBI lineage: Bacteria > Bacillati > Bacillota > Clostridia > Lachnospirales > Lachnospiraceae > Lachnoclostridium > [Clostridium] hylemonae. Next base: position 3,563,868 of record NZ_CP036524.1, on the reverse strand, counting down.
TGTGAAGGAGATCAGACAAGGGGAATTTACAGTGGAAGAGACAGTGGCAGTCATTGCCACAGAAGACGGCGATAAAGAACTTACGATGCTGCAGAGATGGCCGGTGCGTAAAGGCCGTCCGTACGTAAAGAAGCTTCCGCCGGAGAAACCTCTCGTGACAGGACAGCGTGTCGTCGACACGTTCTTCCCGATCGCAAAAGGCGGTGTCGCCGCGGTTCCGGGACCTTTCGGGAGCGGCAAGACAGTTATCCAGCACCAGCTGGCAAAATGGGCGGAGGCTGATATCGTAGTATATATCGGATGCGGTGAGCGTGGAAATGAGATGACGGACGTTCTGAATGAATTCCCGGAACTGAAGGACCCGAAGACGGGACAGTCATTGATGCAGAGAACCGTTCTGATCGCCAATACGTCAGATATGCCTGTTGCTGCCCGTGAGGCATCTATCTACACAGGTATCACGATAGCAGAGTATTTCCGTGACATGGGATATTCCGTAGCGCTGATGGCAGACTCCACATCCCGCTGGGCAGAGGCCCTTCGTGAGATGTCGGGACGTCTGGAAGAGATGCCCGGTGAGGAAGGCTACCCTGCATATCTCGGAAGCCGTCTGGCACAGTTTTATGAAAGAGCCGGACATGTGATCTCACTCGGCCAGGATAAGAGAGAAGGCGCCCTTTCCGTTATCGGAGCCGTATCCCCTCCGGGCGGAGATATCTCTGAGCCGGTATCCCAGGCAACGCTGCGTATCGTCAAGGTGTTCTGGGGACTCGACTCCGCGCTTGCTTACAAGCGCCACTTCCCGGCTATAAACTGGCTGACGAGTTATTCCCTGTATGTGGATAATATGGCAGACTGGTTTAACAATGAAGTTGCGGCAGACTGGATGGAAGACCGTCAGAAGATGATGAGCCTTCTGCAGGAAGAGGCAGAGCTTGATGAGATCGTTAAGATGGTAGGTATGGATGCGCTGTCTCCGACAGACCGCCTCAAGATGGAGGCTGCAAGGTCGATCCGTGAGGACTTCCTGCACCAGAACTCATTCCATGATATCGATACGTATACGTCTCTGAGAAAGCAGTATCTGATGATGAAGCTTGTTCTTGCGTTTTATGAGGAGGCTTCCGAGGCCTTAAGCCAGGGCGCTTCCATGCAGATCCTCATCAATATGGGTGTAAGAGAGCGTATCGGACGTTACAAATATACGCTGGATGCTGATATTGAGACAGAGTATGAAAAGATAGTAAATGAACTGCACACCGAGATCGCAGGTGCGTTTGGGAAGGAGGACTTCTAAATCATGCCAAAAGAATATAGAACCATACAGGAAGTTGCCGGCCCTCTTATGCTGGTGCGCGGTGTTGAGAATGTAGCTTATGACGAACTCGGTGAGATCGAACTTGCAAGCGGTGAGAAACGCCGGTGCAAGGTACTGGAGATCAACGGAAACGACGCGCTTGTACAGCTTTTTGAAAGTGCGACCGGCATCAACTTAAGCAACAGTAAAGTACGTTTCCTTGGACGGAGCATGGAGCTTGGCGTATCCGGGGACATGCTGGGACGTGTATTCGACGGTCTGGGACGGCCGATCGATGACGGACCTGAGATTCTGCCAGAGGAGCGCAGAGATATCAACGGCCTGCCTATGAACCCGGCGGCCAGAAGTTACCCGGAAGAGTTCATCCAGACGGGCGTTTCGGCCATTGACGGTCTGAACACACTCGTCCGCGGACAGAAGCTTCCTATCTTTTCCGCATCCGGTCTGCCTCACGCCAATCTGGCAGCTCAGATAGCAAGACAGGCAAAGGTGCGCGGAACGGATGAGAATTTCGCCGTTGTATTTGCCGCAATGGGTATTACGTTCGAGGAATCCAACTTCTTCGTTGAATCATTTAAAGAGACCGGAGCTATCGACAGAACGGTACTGTTCGTCAATCTGGCAAACGACCCGGCCATCGAGCGTATCTCTACTCCCCGTATGGCGCTGACGGCAGCAGAATACCTGGCATTTGAAAAGGATATGCATGTACTTGTAATCCTGACAGATATTACAAACTACGCGGATGCGCTCCGTGAGGTATCCGCCGCACGTAAAGAGGTACCCGGACGCCGTGGTTATCCTGGTTACATGTATACGGACCTTGCATCCCTCTATGAGAGAGCAGGCCGCCAGAACGGCAAGAAGGGAAGTATCACGATGATACCGATCCTTACGATGCCTGAAGACGATAAGACACATCCGATCCCTGACCTGACGGGATATATCACAGAAGGCCAGATCATCCTGAGCCGTGACCTTTACAGAAAGGGCATCCAGCCGCCTATCGACGTGCTGCCTTCCCTGTCACGTCTGAAGGATAAAGGTATCGGTGAAGGAAAGACAAGAGGAGACCACTCCAATACACTGAACCAGTTATTTGCAGCCTATGCCCGCGGTAAAGACGCAAAAGAGCTGATGACCATCCTCGGAGAGGCAGCCCTCACCGACATCGACCTGCTCTACGCCAAATTTGCCGATGCATTCGAGAAAGAATACGTATCACAAGGATACGGCACAGACCGCTCCATCGAGGAAACACTCGAGATCGGCTGGAAACTCCTATCCATGCTGCCAAGAGCCGAGCTAAAACGAATCGACGACAAATTCTTAGATCAATACTATGGAAAGCAGTAAGCCGTGCGCAGATTTCCGGTAATAGCCGTGCAAGCTTGCTTGCAAAAGGCTATTGCTGGAAATCTGCATAGGGCGTCAGCCCGCAGTGAGATGGAGCGAAGCGGAATCGAACTGGCACGGCGGACCCTTGCCAGCACCCCGTCAAGCAAGTGAAGCTGCAGGGCGCCAGCCCGCAGCAAAATGAAGCGAGACGGAACAGAACTGGCACGGCGTCCCCCTGCCAGCGCCCCGTCAAGCAAGTGAAGCTGCAGGGCGCCAGCCCGCCAAGCAAATCTCCACGGCATAAATCAACAGTAAAAAAGGGAGGTGGATGGATAGATGGCATCTACGCAGGTGACTCCTACCCGTATGGAGTTGACCAAGACAAAGAAAAAATTAGTCACAGCCGTGAAGGGGCATAAGCTTCTGAAGGATAAACGTGACGAACTGATGCGCCAGTTCCTGGACCTTGTCCGAGAAAATATGGAACTGCGCCTGAAAGTAGAGGCCGGAATCCGCTCCGCAAATAAGAATTTTGTCATAGCCAAGGCCGGAATGGACGAAGCTACGCTGAATACAGCACTGATGGCTCCAAAGCAGGAGGTAAATCTGGAAGTTGATAAGAAAAATGTCATGAGTGTCAACATCCCGGTCTTTGAGACGAAGACGAGGACTGCCGACGCAAATGATATATATTCATACGGCTTTGCGTTTACCTCAAGCGACCTGGACGGCGCAGTGAAATCTCTGGCGGATATTCTGCCGGATATGCTGAAACTTGCGGAGACGGAAAAAGCATGCCAGCTCATGGCGGTTGAGATCGAGAAGACGAGACGCCGTGTAAACGCGCTGGAACATGTTATAATTCCGGAAGCACAGAAAAATATCAAGTATATAACGATGAAGCTGGACGAGAACGAGAGAAGCTCCCAGATTCGTCTGATGAAAGTAAAAGACATGATGCTTGAAGAAGCGCATCATTACAGTGAGAAAGCCTGATCTTTCAAGCGTGGGCAGCGCGGCACCGCAAGGTGGGCGCTGCCTGCTTTTTTATAACATAGGAAACTTCGTTTCCTATGTTATAAAAACCCTCCGGGGGAGGCGCACTCGCGCGAAGATGTAATATGTCGCAAGCGACCGCGCTCGGCGCAAGAATGTGCCAAGGCACATTCTTTATTTTATTATAAAAATCATATCCCGCAGAGCGGTAAAGGGCGATACGGCCCAAGTTTGGAGGGGTGTATGGCATGATTGTGGAACATCGCGGAGAACGCCGCATATGATAAGATAGATACTTATCTTAGGAGTGTGTGTACATGGACAATCGACTGCCTTACTACATGGCCTATCCGATGCCTTTACTCTATGATGATGACAAGGTTGCCAGAAGGGACCTGGATTATATGAAGAGCCTGTATCCTGCAGCGGCGAAGCGGCTGATCCCTTATATTGAGGATGAATGCGACAGGCTGGAATACGAAGGAAGCATGATGTATGACGAATACCCGGATCAGCTGCAGCTGCGGCTGATGTGCAGGCGGATCTACGACAGGGCAGAGGAGGATGAAGAAGTTCCGGGCAAATGGCTCCACGACCTGATCCAGGTCATGGCATACCAGGAACTGTGCCGCAGACGCTGCGAGCACAGAAATATGAGACGAAAATACTACTAATGAAAGAAAGGAGCCAGACCTTGGAAAGAAAGGCCTGACTCCTTTTAGGTTTCGTGAGGGTGGACGGATGAGCCGGTATATGTTAAAATAATCATTAAACATATTGAGGAAGGTACGACAGACATGGAAAATATTATATTTATCGGTATGCCTGCGGTAGGAAAAAGTACAGTTGGGGTCGTTGTCGCAAAGCGGCTTGGCTATCAGTTTATTGATACGGACCTTTTGATACAGGAAAAAGAAGGGAAACTCCTCAGGGAAATTATAGAAAAAAAGGGAATTGACGGATTTTTGGAAGTGGAAGACCGCGTAAATGCCGAAGTAGAGGCGGACAATACGGTCATCTCGCCCGGCGGCAGCGTAGTGTACTGCAAAAATGCCATGAAACATTATAAAGAGATCGGTACGGTCGTATATTTAAAGGCATCTTATGAGACAATAAACAAGAGACTGAAAAGCGCAAAAAACAGAGGCGTTGTACTTCGGGACGGACAGACACTCAGACACCTGTATGACGAGAGAGTCCCTCTTTTTGAGAAATATGCAGATATAACTGTGTGCGAGGACGGACTGAAGCTGGAAGATACGATAGAGAAGGTGATCGGGGCATTACAAAGTGCATAAAAAGTTACGGTTGCATTAAGAAAAATGTAATATAAGTTACATAATTGTAAAAAATATTTTACAATTTTCGATTCTATGGTATAATAGCAAAGAATGTGAATAAAGAAAAATAGCTATCAAAGTTTTGAGAGTGAATATAAATCGATATTGAGGTGCAGTATGGAACAGTATATTATAAAAGGCGGCCATCCGCTTGTTGGAGAAGTAGAGATAGGCGGGGCGAAGAATGCGGCTCTTGCTATTCTTGCAGCGGCAATTATGACAGATGACACAGTTCTTATTGACAATATACCGGACGTCAATGATGTTAATGTATTATTGGATGCCATTACCGGAATCGGCGCGAAAGTACACCGGGTTGACCGTCATACGGTCAAGATCAACGGAAGCGGAATCAGAAACTATGATGTGGAATACGACTATATCAAGAAGATCCGTGCATCTTATTATCTTCTGGGAGCTCTTCTCGGAAAGTATAAAAGGGCGGAAGTGGCTCTTCCGGGCGGATGTAACATCGGAAGCAGACCGATCGACCAGCACCTGAAAGGATTCCGTGCGCTTGGGGCAGACGTGGATATTGAGCACGGCAAAGTCGTCGCAGAGGCGGAGAAGCTCGTCGGGAGACATGTCTATTTTGACGTTGTGACCGTAGGCGCCACGATCAATGTGATGATGGCCGCAACGATGGCGGAAGGCATCACGATCATGGAAAATGTTGCAAAAGAACCGCACGTTGTAGACGTAGCCAATTTCCTGAACAGCATGGGGGCCAATATAAGGGGCGCAGGTACGGATGTGATCAAGATCCGGGGCGTACACAGACTGCACGGCACAGAATACTCTGTTATTCCGGACCAGATCGAGGCCGGTACGTTTATGTTCGCTGCGGCAGCTACAAAAGGCGATGTAACGGTACTGAATGTCATTCCGAAGCATCTGGAGGCGACGATCGCAAAGCTGACTGAGATCGGCTGCGAAGTGGAAGAGTTTGACGACGCGGTTCGTGTCGTATCCAAAGGAGACCTGACAAGCACCCACGTAAAGACATTGCCGTATCCGGGATTTCCGACAGATATGCAGCCTCAGATCGGGGTGACGCTGGCTTTATGCAAGGGGACAAGTACCATAACGGAGAGTATTTTTGAAAATAGATTCAAATATCTGGATGAACTGGCCAGAATGGGGGCCAATATAAAAGTGGAAGGCAATTCCGCTACCATTGAGGGCGTGGAGCAGTTTTCAGGGGCGAGAGTGAGCGCGCCGGACCTGCGGGCAGGCGCTGCGCTTTGTATCGCCGGACTTGCCACCGACGGAATCACGATCGTAGATGATATCATCTACATTCTGCGCGGATATGAAAGATTCGATGAAAAGCTCCGCAGTATCGGAGCGCTCATGGAGCAGGTGTCGACAGAAAAAGAAATACAGAAATTTACGTTAAAAGTGAGTTAAGCGCGTTTCTGGTATCTATATCCGGAAAGATGCGCAGGCAGAATCGTATAAAACAGACATTTTGATCAGTCCGCATATTGCGGGCTGATTTTGGTAAGTGGAGAAAAAGATGAAAAAGGGAACGAACCGTTATTTTATACTCGCCGTTGCGGCTGTAGTTAATTTTGTACATGGAAATCCGTATATATGGACTGTATTCCAGCCTCATGTCAGGTCTGAGTACGATCTCAGCCTGGCGGCTTCGAGCCAGCCGTTCACGCTCATCATCGGCATCTTTGCCGTGGGCAACATGATAGGCGGGTATCTTCAGCACAAGATAGGAGCAAGAGCGACGATCCTCGGCGGCAGCTTTGTGATGTGCGCCGGGTTTTTTCTCGCGGCCGCCGCCCCGTACAATATGCCGTGGCTCATATCCGCCGGTTATGGGGTGCTCGGAGGGCTCGGCTCGGGCTGCGCGTTCAGCATGCTCGTGGCGGTGCCCCAGGAATGGTTCCCGGATAAGAGAGGCCTCGTGACCGGGATAACAGTGGGAATCGTCGGAATCTCGGGTGTGATAATGAATCCATTCTGCGACTGGCTTCTCTCCGCGTACGGTTACCGGGCCGCCATGATGACGACCGCGGCGGTCTATGCCGTGCTGAGCCTTGGCGGTATATTTATTTCAGAGCCGGGGCCAAAGCAGGATGGGGAGCCGGGACCAAAGCCGGTAGAATATGAAAAAGCACAGGAGGCGGAGGCGCCGGGAAAGAGGCAGTATACGACGCGGGAAATGTTTTGCACAAAGACGTATTATCTCGTCAGCGTGTCCATGGCGCTGGCAGTTCCGGCGTATGTGCTCGTCAACCCGCTCATGAAATCGCTCGGCATGGAGAGAGGGCTGACCGACAGCGCGGCTCTTGCGGGGGTCATGGCAGCTTCCGCGGCCAACATTGCCGGACGCTTTGCGGCCCCGTGGGTGTCGGACTTTCTCGGACGGAAGACGGTGATACAGGTGCTGTATGTTATCGCCATGATATCGGTCGTCGGTCTGACCGCCGCTAAAGGAGGGCTGTTTATACTGCTCATCTCACTCGTGTCACTTACATACGGAGGATTCGTCAGCGTATTTCCGGTGCTCACGTCCGATTGTTTCGGCATGAGGTATCAGGGGATGAACTTCGGGGCGGTCATGCTCGGATATGGCATTGTGTCCATTCTCTGCCCGTACCTTCTGGCGGCGGTGCAGAGCACCCCTCTTGGAACAAATCTGTCCTTTATAGCCGCGGGGGGAGTGTGTGTCATTGGCATGGCAGTGACGGCACGGATCAAAATACAGCAGAAATGCTGATTGTATATTGACTTTTTCACAGAAAGGCAGTAAAGTCTTATTGAACAACAAAGTTAATAATGAAACTTTCTCTTATTCAGAGCAGTGGAGATACAAAGGATCTGTGAAGCTGCGGCAACCCCGTAAAGGAAGGTGCCAACCTGAGCGAGTCTTTCGAACAATAAGAGGATTGGTTTATGAATATAAAACAGTCCGCTTATGGCGGGCTGTTTTCTGCGGTATGAAGAAAAGGATTCTCATACTGTGAGGGACCACCGGGAGAAAGTTTTGCAGGGCTTTAAACGGCCGTTAAGAAAGGAGAAAATATGGAAAAGAGATTATTTACATCAGAGTCGGTGACGGAAGGACATCCGGACAAGATGTGCGACCAGATATCCGATGCGATCCTGGATGCGCTCATGGAGCAGGATCCGATGAGCCGCGTCGCGTGCGAGACGAGCACGACGACAGGGCTTGTGCTCGTCATGGGAGAGATCACGACGAACGCGTATGTGGACATTCAGAAGATCGTGAGGGATACAGTGAGAGAAGTCGGATACACGAGGGGAAAATACGGCTTTGACTGTGAGACATGCGGTGTGATCACCGCCATCGACGAGCAGTCTCCGGACATTGCGCTCGGGGTCGATAAGGCGCTGGAGGCAAAGGAAAATCGGATGTCCGACGCTGAGATCGAGGCCATCGGCGCGGGGGACCAGGGAATGATGTTCGGTTATGCGACAGACGAGACGCCGGAACTTATGCCGTATCCGATCGCGCTGGCCCACAGGCTTGCGAGGAAGCTCACAGAGGTGAGGAAGGACGGCACGCTTTCTTACCTGAGGCCGGACGGAAAGACGCAGGTAACGGTAGAGTACGATGACAAAGGAGCTCCGGTGCGGCTAGACGCTGTCGTGCTGTCCACCCAGCATGATCCTGATGTGACGCAGGAACAGATACACGAGGACATTAAAAAATACGTATTTGACGCGGTTATCCCTTCCGGAATGGCAGATGAGGAGACGAAGTTCTTTATCAATCCGACAGGCCGGTTTGTGATCGGCGGTCCCCACGGTGACAGCGGACTTACGGGCCGGAAGATCATCGTAGACACATACGGCGGCATGGCGCGCCACGGAGGAGGCGCATTCTCCGGGAAAGACTGCACGAAGGTGGACCGTTCGGCAGCATATGCGGCCCGTTACGCGGCCAAAAATATCGTGGCGGCGGGGCTGGCACAAAGATGCGAGATACAGCTGTCTTACGCGATCGGGGTGGCTCATCCGACTTCTGTCATGGTCGACACGTTCGGCACAGGAAAGCTGGAGGATGACAGGCTTGTGGAGATCATCCGGGAGAATTTTGACCTCCGTCCGGCGGGGATCATCAAGATGCTGGACCTCAGGAGGCCGATCTACAGACAGACAGCGGCTTACGGACATTTTGGGCGGACAGATATCGAGCTGCCGTGGGAGAAGACTGACAAAGCGGCAGAATTGTCCCGGTATTTATAAAAATTTTATAAATGTTTATGGGTGCTTTCGTGTGAAGCACCCTTTTTCATGCTATACTTAAGCACGGAGGACGTTACTATGAAGCTAAAAACAAGGCTTATAATAGCATTTTTGACAGTGATACTGATTCCGGTCCTGCTTACGTATCTTATGGTATGCGGTTTGAGCCGGTATCAGATCAATTCCATAGAAAAGACATATGAGATAACCGGAACGACCGTAAAAAGCTTTGCCAATTCCATGCAGGTGCTCTCGCGCCTTACGGAGAAGCCTTATCATGAGCTTTATGAGATGGCAAAGGAAGATTCAGAGCAGCTGGAGGATGCCACCTGTCTGGAGAAGTTTAACAAAAAGCTGGAAAAGAAAAAAGCATATCTCCTTGTGCGCAAAGGCACTACGATCATATATATGGGGACCGACATTGACAATGTGAATCATGTGATCCCCCAGCTTCCCTCTTACGGGGAGTCAGGCAACACGTCGGAGAATGGAGTCTATCTCGGCGGGGAGGCGCAGGCGCTCGTCAAGCAGGTCGATTTTCTGTACGGGGACGGAGAACAGGGAAGCGCGTTTATCGTCACCGATGTGAGCAATATGATACCGGAAGTACAGGAGTTCATTGTAGATCTGGTGATGGGCATACTTATGGTGCTCGTGCTGACGGCTCTGCTTCTTATCTTCTGGATATACCGCGCGGTGATGCAGCCGCTCGGAAAGATGCAGTGCGCGGCCCAGAATATTAAAGAAGGGAATCTGGACTTTGAATTAAGACCGGCGGCAGACGATGAACTGGGACGGCTCTGCCGGGACCTGGAGGAGATGAGAAAGCGGCTGAAGGACAATGCGGAGGAGAAAGTAAAGTACGACAAAGAGAGCAAAGAACTCATCAGCAACATTTCCCATGACCTGAAGACGCCTGTGACAGCCATCAAAGGGTATGCGGAAGGGATCATGGACGGAGTGGCGGACACTCCGGAAAAGATGGATAAATATATCAGAACGATATATAATAAAGCCAATGAGATGGATCTGCTCATCAATGAGCTGACACTGTACTCCAAGATCGATACAAACAGGATCCCGTATAATTTCAATACGCTGTCGGTGAATGAATACTTCAATGACTGCGCGGAGGATCTGTCGCTGGAGATGGAATCTAAAAATGTAGAGTTCGGATACTTTAACTATGTAGCCTCGGGTGTACAGGTTATCGCAGATGCGGAACAGATCAAGCGTGTGATACACAACATTGTCAATAATTCCCTGAAGTATATGGATAAATCGAAGGGGAAGATCAATCTGAGAGTCAAGGATGTGGGTGACTTTATCCAGGTGGAGGTGGAAGACAACGGCAAAGGCATCGCGGCAAAAGACCTGCCGAATATATTTGACCGGTTCTACCGGACCGACGCTTCCAGGAATTCATCCAAAGGCGGAAGCGGCATAGGACTGTCGATCGTTAAGAAGATCATTGAGGAACACGGAGGAAAGATATGGGCTACCAGCCGGGAGGAGACCGGAACGACCATGTACTTTGTTCTAAGAAAATATCAGGAGGTACCGATTCATGAGTAAAATACTAATCGTGGAAGACGAAGAGGCAATTGCAGATCTGGAGAAAGATTATCTGGAGCTGAGCGGGTTCCATGTGGAAGTGGCCAATGACGGTGAACTTGGCCTCAAAAAAGCGCTGGAGGAAGACTACGACCTGTTTATCCTGGATCTCATGCTTCCCGGTGTAGACGGATTCGACATATGCCGGCAGGTGAGAAATGTGAAAAATACTCCGATCATAATGGTGTCCGCCAAGAAGGATGACATTGACAAGATACGGGGGCTCGGCCTCGGAGCGGATGATTATATGACCAAGCCGTTCAGTCCGAGTGAGCTTGTGGCGAGAGTGAAGGCACATCTGGCCCGGTACGACCGGCTGACGGGAAGCGCGGCAGAGGTGAACAATATCATTGAGATCCGCGGCCTGAAGATAGACACAACGGCGAGACGCGTATGGGTAAACGGTGAGGAGCGGACATTTACGACAAAGGAGTTTGATCTTCTTACCTTTCTGGCAAGCCATCCGAATCACGTATATACGAAGGAGGAGCTGTTCCGTGAGATTTGGGATATGGAATCCATAGGAGATATAGCGACTGTCACGGTCCATATCAAGAAAATCCGTGAAAAAGTGGAGATGGATACTTCAAATCCGCAGTATATAGAGACGATCTGGGGAGTGGGCTACCGGTTCAAAGTATAGTATACCGGATAAGGGCGTTACCCGGGGCATGAGTATAGTGGGGCACCACCGGTCAAAGAGATCATTTTCGGCCGGCGGCGCCCCTTTTTCAACAGCCGGTCAAAGCTGCGTTTCCGGGAGACGCTTCTGCCCCTCCCGGTTTCCCGCGGCAAAAATTTGTATGTAATTTTTGAGACCATTGTAGTATACTAATGGTAATTATGTGACGGCAAGGAGAGAAAAGGTTCATGGGTGAGCGCAGGAAGAATATCAGGTGGAATACGATGCAGCTTTTGACGCTTGGGTTTCTCGGAGTGATCCTGCTCGGCGGAATACTTCTGTGGCTGCCGATATGCAATGAGAAGCCGATCGCGTTTGCGGATGCCTTGTTTACGTCCACGACAGCGGTCTGCGTGACAGGGCTTGTGACGATCACGCCGGCTGTACAGTTTACGCTGCTTGGGAAGATCATTCTTCTCATTCTGATCCAGATAGGAGGCCTGGGAGTCATCGCCTGCGCCACTGCTTTTTTTCTTATCCTGAGAAAGAAGATCACCGTGCGGGAACGGGTCGTCATCCAGGAAACTTATAATATGGACCGGATCGGCGGGATGGTCGGCATGGTCAGGCGGGCCATTCTCGGGACGCTTCTTGTGGAGGCCGCGGGTGCTGTGCTGTACGCCGTCCAGTTCGTGCCGGAATTTGGTGTGGCAAAGGGTATCTGGTATTCAGTCTTTCATGCGGTATCCGCATTCTGCAATGCCGGTATCGACATACTCGGCAGCAGCAGCCTGATGGATTATGTGACAAATCCGCTCATCAACATAACGACGATGCTGCTCATCATTCTGAGCGGTATCGGATTTACGGTATGGACAGATGTCATAAGCAACAGCAGAAAGATCTATAAAAATGAAGTGCCGAAAAAATGGTGGTTTACCCGCCTTGCACTTCATTCCAAGATAGCGATCGTAACAACACTTATCCTGCTCGTGCTCGGAACGGTGGCCGTATTCGGGCTGGAATATCATAATCCGGACACGATAGGAAACATGACAGTCGGGGAAAAGGTGATGGCTTCCATGTTCCAGTCCGTCACGACGAGGACGGCCGGGTTTGCCACCATATCCCAGGGCGGGCTCCATACGGAGTCAAAGCTTGTCTGCAGTATGCTCATGTTTATCGGCGGATCCCCGGGAGGAACGGCGGGAGGCGTAAAGACGACGACCGTCGCCATGCTCGTGCTGGCATGCTTCACTTTTGTGAGAGGCGGGCGCGATACGGAATGCTTTGGCCGGAGGATCGACAATGCCAATATTCGCACAGGATTCTTTGTAGTGCTGGTGGCGTTTACGGCGTTCCTTGCCGGTGTGACGGCCATCACGGTGATCGAGCCGGAGCGTGTGCCGTTCATCGGCATATTGTACGAGGCGTCTTCCGCCATCGGGACGGTGGGGCTTACTGCCGACCTTACGCCGCATCTGAGCCGGGCCAGCCAGGCGGTGATCATGGTAATGATGTATCTTGGGCGGCTTGGACCGATCACGCTGGCGCTGCTGTTCGGCGGGAAGGTGCATCCAAGAGATAAGATACGAAGGCTTCCGGAGCGCAGGATCATAGTAGGTTAGAATCAGTGTTGCAGGCCCAGGCGGCTTAAGCGACAGCAAGGAGCAGAATATGACGAAACAATATGCAGTATTCGGACTTGGCAGTTTTGGTTCCAGTGTGGCGGTCACGCTGCAGAACCTTGGCTGTGAGGTCGTTGTGGTAGATAACAGGATGGAGCGCATTCAGGAGATCGCGGATGATGTGTCCTATGCGATTCAGGCAGATATGCAGGACCAGGAGGTCATCCGGTCACTGGGGGCGAGGAATCTCGACGGCGTGATCATCGCGGTCTCCGAGGACATGGAGGCGAGTGTCATGGCCACCATTATCTCCAAGGAACTGGGAGTGCCCTATGTGCTCGCCAAGGCGAGAAATGAGATGCATGCGAAGATACTGAGGAAGCTTGGCGCGGACGCGGTCGTGTTCCCGGAGCGTGAGACGGGAGAGCGGATCGCAAAGAATCTTGTATCTACTAATTTTGCAGACTGGATCGCGCTTTCCCCGGAATACAGTATCACGGAGGTGGCCGTACCGGACGGCTGGACCGGGAAGAGCCTGCAGGAGCTGGATGTCCGGCGCTCTCATGATGTGAGCGTAGTAGGTGTTGTGTCCGGTGATAAGGTGGAAGTGAATCCGGATCCGAACAAGCCGCTGGAACAGGGAATGGTTTTGATCCTCGTCGGAGCGAACGAGGCGCTGGAAAGCTTTCAGAAAGGATAGGGCGACGGTGTGATGATCACAAGTACTGGAAACCAGAAGGTAAAACGGCTTGTAAATCTCAGGAAAAAGAGGAAGGCCAGAGACGAGGAAAAAGTATTTCTTGTGGAGGGTATCCGGATGTTCAGGGAAGTTCCGGCAGAGCGGCTCTTAGAAGCGTATGTGTCGGAATCCTTTTATAAAAGGGAGGGCGGCACAGTAAGCCGTGTGCTGGAAGGATGCGCGGTACGCCCGGAGATATTGTCTGACACAGTCTATGACTATGTATCCGACACGAAGACGCCGCAGGGTGTTCTCTGCGTAGTCCGTCAGAAGGAGTATACATTTGCGGAGGCGGCAGGAGGAGAGAGGGCGCATATCCTCGTTCTCGACAATCTGCAGGATCCGGGAAACATGGGGACTGTCATCCGGACGGCCGAGGGCGCCGGGGTGACGGGGATCGTTATGAGCAGTGAATGTGTGGATGTGTACAATCCGAAGACGATCCGCTCTACGATGGGCTCGGTCTACCGGATGCCGCTTTACCGGGCCAAAGACCTGACGGAGGCGGTGCGTCGGATGAAGGAGAGCGGTATCCATACATACGCGGCGCATCTTGACGGAGTCCTCTCTTACGACGAAGCTGATCTTACGAAGCCGTGCGCATTTTTTATCGGAAACGAGGGCAGCGGACTGAGAGAGGAAGTTGCCGCTCTGGCGGACACTTATATCCGCATTCCGATGGAAGGAGAGGTGGAATCGCTCAACGCGGCCACAGCTGCCGCAGTGCTCATGTTTGAGGCGGCCAGGCAGAGACGGCAACAATAATTGCTTTATAGACAGAAGTATAGTAAAATAGACATGAGGAATACTATTACAAGAAAAGAGAGGACAGCATATGCAGACGATGTATTGGTTAATATTATTTGTGATTCTGCTGATCGTCGAGATCCTTACCATGGGCCTGACGACCATATGGTTCGCCGGCGGCGCGCTTGTGGCATTTGCGGCCGGTGTGCTCGGGTTCGGCACAGCAGTGCAGATAATCGTATTTGTGGTAGTGTCCGTGATTCTTCTGATCGTCACGAGACCGATCGCGGTCAAGTATTTTAACAAGGAACGTCAGAAGACCAATGCGGAGAGCCTGATCGGACAGCAGGCACTTGTCCTGGAGGATATCGACACACTTCAGTCTAAGGGAAGGGTCGAGATCAACGGGCAGGAGTGGGCGGCTAAGACAGATGAGCCCGAGGGCCGCATTGAAAAGAACACAGTAGTTGTAGTTGAAGGGATCCAAGGAGTGAAGCTTATTGTAAGAGCCAGAGAGGAGAAGGCATAATGGGAGCATTAATTGGTAAAATCACAGGTATAGTTGTTATAGTCATAGTCGTTTTGATACTGATATCCTGTATCAGAATCGTCAGACAGGCGCAGGCGCTCGTCATTGAGAGACTCGGCGCATATCAGGCGACCTGGAGTACGGGACTTCATGTCAAACTTCCGATCGTGGACCGCGTTGCAAGAAAAGTAGATATGAAAGAACAGGTGGTGGACTTTGCTCCTCAGCCGGTCATCACAAAGGACAATGTCACGATGCGGATCGATACGGTCGTATTCTACCAGATCACAGATCCGAAGCTGTTCTGTTACGGCGTGGCAAACCCGATCATGGCGATCGAGAATCTGACCGCCACTACACTGAGAAATATAATCGGTGACCTGGAGCTGGACCAGACGCTTACATCAAGAGAGACGATCAACACGAAGATGCGTTCTTCCCTCGATGTAGCGACAGACCCGTGGGGAATTAAAGTAAACCGTGTGGAACTTAAGAATATCATTCCGCCGGCAGCGATCCAGGATGCGATGGAGAAGCAGATGAAGGCAGAGCGTGAACGCCGTGAGGCGATCCTGCGCGCGGAAGGTGAGAAGAAGTCTACGATCCTTGTGGCGGAAGGACATAAAGAATCTGCTATCCTCGATGCTGAGGCAGAAAAGCAGGCGGCGATCCTGCGTGCGGAAGCGAAGAAAGAAGCAATGATACGTGAGGCCGAAGGTGAGGCGGAAGCCATCCTTAAGGTGCAGCAGGCAAATGCAAATGGTATTGAATTCCTGAAGGAGGCAGGCGCGGATGAGGCCGTTCTGACACTCAAGAGTCTGGAAGCCTTTGAGCGTGCGGCGGACGGTAAGGCGACGAAGATCATCATACCTTCAGAGATCCAGAGCATAGCAGGACTTGTAAAATCATTGGCAGAGGTCGGACAGAAGGACGAAGCACAGGAGTAGTATGAAAGGGTGTGATGGAGCTGAAACCCATCATAGATTTATCAAAAGAATATGGCCTTGTATTTGACGGAGGCGGAGCGAGGGGCGCGTACCAGATAGGTGCGTGGAAGGCCCTGAGGGAAGCCGGGGTGAAGCTGAATGCAGTGGCAGGGACATCCGTGGGCGCATTAAATGGCGCCCTCGTTTGCATGGGTGATATGGAAAAGGCGGAAGACATCTGGAGCAAGATGACGTTTTCTTCCGTGATGGATGTGGACGACGAATGGATGGAGCGTCTGTTCCGCAAGGAGACGACGATCCGCGAGTTTCTGAACGAAGGATGGAGCCGACTGAAAGACGGCGGCATTGACATAACACCGCTCAAAGAGCTGATCCATGAGGTTATAGACGAAGAGAAGATAAGGAACAGCAGCATTGAATTCTGCCTGCTGACTTTTTCAGTGTCTGATTTTAAAGAGCTGGACTTGAGTGTAGAAGATATCCCGGAAGGGCTGCTGGAAGAATTTCTTCTGGCGAGCGCTTACCTGATCGGCTTCAAAAATGAACGGCTTCACGGCAAAAAGTATATCGACGGCGGCGTTATCAATAATGTGCCGCTTAGTTCCCTCGTCAAAAGGGGCTATGAGAATATCATAGAAGTGCGTATCTACGGGCCGGGCAGAGAGCCCCGGGTAAAGATGCCTGAGACCGGGGTAAAATACGAGATCGGTCCGAGGGTAAAGCTTGGAAGCATTATAGAATTTTCCGGCAGGAGAAGCCGGCAGAACATGAAGATCGGTTACTTTGACGCAAAGAGAATGCTGTACGGACTGGAAGGATTTATCTACTATGTAGAGCAGACGTATGACGATCACTACTATGAGAAGCTCATGAGCGGTATCAAAGAGATCGAGAAGGCGGAGACGGCATTTGCCCTGAAGCTTTCCTTCGGGCACTCTGACAAGGAGCTGTTCATGGGGATGCTGGAGGCGGCTGCGAAATTACTGCGTGTTCCGAAATATCAGATATACACAGTGGACCAATTGTATGATATTGTATATAATAAATATGAAATTTTAGGTGATAAGCTGCACCTGCCGCGTTTTGTTCATATATTAACAGGATTAAGAGAGGAACGGAAGATGAATTTAAAAGGAAGAAGTTTTTTGACATTGAAGGATTTTACACCGGAGGAGATCGTATATCTGCTTGATCTGGCAGCGGATCTAAAGGAGAAGAAAAAACAGGGGATCACAGGAAACAGCCTGCAGGGCAAGAACATAGCGCTCATATTTGAGAAGCCATCCACGAGAACGCGCTGTGCGTTCACGGTAGGCGCGGCGGATGAGGGCGGAAATCCGACCTATCTTGCCGGGAGCGAGATACAGCTTGGACATAAGGAAAGTATTGAAGATACGGCGCGGGTGCTCGGACGGATGTTTGACGGAATTGAATTCCGCGGTTTCAGCCAGGCGCATGTAGAGGCGCTTGCAAAATACAGCGGGGTGCCGGTCTGGAACGGACTGACGGATGAGTACCATCCGACACAGATACTTGCGGACCTTCTCACGATGAGAGAACACTTCGGATATCTGAAGGGGCTGAAATTTGCTTATCTCGGCGACGGCCGCAACAATATGGCCAACAGCCTTATGATAGGATGTGCCAAAGTGGGCGTGGACTTTATAAATGTGGCGCCAAAGGCTCTGTGGCCGACCGAAGAACTGACAGACCTGTGCAAAAAATATGCGGCCGAGTCAGGCGCTTCCATCACGATCACAGACGATGTCAATGACGTGGAAGGCGCCGATGTATTATACACAGACGTGTGGGCTTCTATGGGCGAGGAAGACAAGGCGGCTGAGCGGATCGAGATGCTCCGTCCGTATCAGATCAATAAAGAGATGATGGCAAGGACGAAGAAGGAAGGTACGATATTCATGCACTGCCTGCCTGCAGTCAAGGGTAAGGAAGTGACGGAGGATGTCTTTGAGGGAGATGCTTCTGTCGTATTTGATGAGGCAGAGAACCGCCTGCATACGATCAAAGCGGTTATGGTGGCCACACTTGGCAATATCTAGGAGAAGGCAATGAAGACGGAAATTCTGAAAGTGCTCCGTGAGAGCGGAGGATATGTGTCCGGGCAGCAGCTCTGTGACAGCTTTGGCGTATCACGGACAGCTGTCTGGAAGGTGATCGAACAGCTGAAGAAGGAAGGGTATGAGATAGAGGCGGTGCGCAGCAGAGGGTACCGCCTCGTAGAAAGCCCGGATGTGATGGGGCAGGCGGAGCTCGAAAGCCTGATCCGCACGCGCTGGGCGGGAAGGCCTGTGGTATATGCGTCAGAGACAGACTCTACGAATATACAGGCTAAGGCGCTTGGAGAAAAAGGCGCGTCACACGGCACGCTCTTTGTGGCGGACCGCCAGACTGCGGGAAAAGGCCGGCGCGGACGCAGCTGGGAATCGCCGGCCGGGACGAGCATCTATATGACGGTCCTGCTCAGGCCCGGATTTCTTCCTTCCAGGGCGCCCATGCTCACTCTTGTCATGGCGTTGAGCGTGGCGGAGGGCATTACAGGCGAGACCGGGCTTTTGGCACAGATAAAATGGCCCAACGACATCGTAGTGAACAGAAAGAAAGTGTGCGGCATCCTGACAGAGATGAGCGCGGAAGTCGACTATATCAATTATGTAGTGACAGGCGCCGGCATCAATGTAAACACAGAATGTTTTCCCAGGGAAATTGCCGGGACGGCAACTTCCCTGTATATAGAAGGGGGCGCCAGAGTAAGGCGGGCAAAGCTGGCGGCCAGAATTATGGAGCGGTATGAGGAAAATTATGAGACATTTCTCGCGGCGGAGGATCTGTCCGGGCTTAAGAGCGCGTATAACCGGCTGCTCGTCAACCGCGGAAAAGAGGTGCGTATCCTGGAGCCTGGAAATGAGTATGAGGCGGTGGCCTCCGGCATCAATGATACGGGAGAGCTGATCGTCACGGCGCGGGATGGTTCCAGGCGGGCCATATTCGCGGGAGAAGTATCTGTAAGAGGAGTATATGGATATGTATGAAAATAAAGTGGTGCTCTGCGGAGCCAATTCTTATGAAGAGAAGTATTACCTGAACCCGGATTTTGAACAGCTGCCCGGCAAGATAAAAGATGAGCTGAAGATCATGTGCGTGCTGTACGTAAATGATGTTGGCGGTATACTTACGCTTGTTTACGAAGAGGATGCAGAGCTCTGCTTTGAGGTGACAAGTGAGGAAGGCGATCCGATGTTTGATGAGATAGGAAGCCAGCTTAAGATAAAAGAGCTCCAGAGGGAAAAACAGGAACTGCTCGCTGCCCTGCAGCTGTACTACCGTGTATTTTTCCTCGGCGAGGACGTATAGGAGGCAGATATGTTACTTGTTATAGATGTGGGAAACACGAATATCACACTTGGCGTATTCAAAGAAGACGAACTGCTTGGAACGTTCCGTATGACTACGAAACAGCCCCGCACGTCGGATGAATACGGGATCACACTGAAAGAACTTGTGGAGCGCCAGGGAATCTTAAGCACAGATATCAGCGCGGTCATCATCGCTTCTGTTGTGCCGGACATTATGCATTCCCTCGGAAGTTCCATTATCAAATATTTTGGTATCAAACCGATCGTAGTCTCAGCAGGCATCAAGACCGGCATCCGTATCGTGACAGAGAATCCGCGGCAGGTCGGGTCGGACAGGATCGTGGATGCGGTCGCGGCCTATACACTGCACGGAGGGCCGGTCATCGTTCTGGACTTCGGCACGGCCACCACATATGACGTGGTGGGCATCGACGGTACATTTGAGGCCGGGGTCACAGCGCCGGGCATCCGAACATCCGCGCAGGCGCTCTGGGGAGGGGCGGCAATGCTCCCGGCGATCGAGATCAAAAAGCCGGATTCCATAATGGCGAAGGAAACCATCAGCAGCATGCAGGCGGGGCTTGTGTTCGGCCAGATCGGCCAGACGGAATATATCGTAAACAGGATCAAGGAAGAGTCGGGCTATATGGACGCGAAGGTGGTTGCCACCGGAGGCCTTGGCAAGATAATCGCGGCGGAGACAGACGTGATCGATATCTATGATTCCCAGCTGACATTAAAGGGACTGAGGATTATTTATGAAAAAAATAGGAAACATTGAGCTTGAAAATCCATATATTCTGGCGCCTATGGCAGGGGTAACCGACCTGCCATTTCGTCTGCTCTGCAAAGAACAGGGGGCGGGCCTTTTATGTATGGAGATGGTCAGTGCGAAAGCGCTGCAGTACAATAATAAAAATACGAAGCTGCTGCTCGCAATTCACCCGGAAGAATATCCGGTCTCCCTTCAGCTGTTTGGTTCTGATCCGCGTATCATGAGCGAGGCGGCAAAGCGGATCGAGGAGCTTCCGTTTCAGATACTGGACATCAACATGGGATGTCCGGTACCCAAAGTTGTAAGGAATGGGGAGGGTTCTGCTCTGATGAAAGATCCGGGCCTTATATACGACATCGTACACGAGACGGTAAAAGCGATCGATAAACCGGTCACGGTGAAGATCCGCAAAGGATTTGACGACGAACATGTGAATGCGGTGGAAGCCGCCAGAGTCATAGAAGAGGCAGGCGCCGCCGCGGTGGCCGTGCACGGCAGGACAAGAGAGCAGTATTACGCCGGGAAAGCAGACTGGGACATTATACGGAAGGTAAAGGAGGCAGTCTCGATCCCCGTCATCGGAAACGGCGACGTGGTGTCCGGTCCTTCGTCTGCAGCCATGCAGGAACAGACCGGGTGTGACATGGTGATGATCGGCCGGGCGGCACAGGGGAATCCGTGGATATTCCGTGAGCTGAGGGCATATGCGGCAGACGGCACGGTTTTACCGCGTCCGGCTGAGGCTGAAGTGCGGCAGACTATGCTGAAGCATGCAAAGATGCAGATGGAATACAAGGGAGAATACCTCGGGATCAGAGAGATGAGAAAACATGTGGCGTGGTATACAAAGGGATTGAAAGGCGCCTCAAAGCTGCGGGCCCAGATCAACAGTGTAGAGTCGTATGAGGAGCTTAAGCACCTGCTCTTTGAAAGGCCCGCTGGATAAATTTGAGATAATAAAAGAGCCTTGTCCTACATATACTTAACCAATATGTGAGGCAGGGCTTTTCTGTAAAACGTAAGATAATTTATCGTATCGAAAAATGATTGACATTAGACGTCCGATTATGTATAATAATGAAATTGTGAAAGTATCTTTTCGATACAGACAGCAGAGTAAGGACGATACAGGAAGACCTGTGAAAGAATAGAGACAGAAATCTGTGTAGATTAAGGAGAAGAGAGACATGGAAGCAAAGAAAAAATTACTTACTTATGCAGGCCTGAAGGCACTGGAGGATGAACTGGAGAATTTGAAGGTCGTAAAGCGGAAGGAAGTTGCGGGCAAGATCAAAGAAGCCAGGGAGCAGGGCGATCTGTCCGAGAACGCGGAGTACGATGCGGCCAAGGACGAGCAGCGTGACATAGAAGCCCGCATTGAAGAGCTGGAAGGCATTCTGAAGAATGCAGAAGTCGTAGTGGAAGACGAAGTGGATTTCGATAAGATTAATGTCGGCTGTGCTGTGAAAGTATTCGATAAGACATTTGATGAAGAGATGGAATTTAAAATAGTAGGTTCTACGGAGGCGAACAGCCTGGAAGGTAAAATCTCCAACGAATCACCGGTTGGCCAGGCTTTGATGGGCAAGAAGGTGGGAGACACCGTGAAAGTAGAAACACAGGCAGGCGAGATGGCTTACAAGGTTCTTGAAATAAGCCGTTCAATGTAAAACATAGAAGACCTGTTCAAACGGAAAGGAGAGAGTATCGTGTCCAAACAGCAGGGAAATGTACAGGAACCGGACTTAAATCAGTTGAGGAAGGTCCGCCGTGAAAAGTTAAAAGAGCTTCAGGAAAATGGCAAAGACCCGTATCAGGTGATGCGCTATGAGGCGACGGTCCATGCCGCCGATATAAAGGAAAATTACGATGAGATGGAAGGAAAGCACGTATCTGTGGCAGGTCGTGTTATGCAGAAGCGCGTCATGGGTAAGGCGTCTTTCTGTAATGTCCTCGACCAGAGCGGAAACATCCAGTCGTATGTCGCAAGGGACAGTCTCGGAGAAGAGGCGTACAAAGAGTTTAAGAAGCTTGATATCGGCGATATCGTGGGGCTGGAAGGTGAAGTCTTCAAGACGAAGACGGGCGAGATCTCCATACATGCGACCGCGGTAAAGCTGCTCTCCAAGAGCCTCCAGATCCTGCCGGAAAAATTTCACGGACTGACAAACACGGATACCCGCTACCGTCAGAGATATGTAGACCTGATCATGAATCCTGAGGTGAGGGATACCTTTATAAAGCGCTCCCACATAATCAGCGCGATCAGAAGATATCTGGACGGCCAGGGCTTTCTCGAGGTGGAGACACCGATGCTCGTGAGCAATGCCGGAGGGGCGGCCGCCAGGCCGTTTGAGACGCATTTTAACGCGCTCAGCGAAGACTTTAAGCTGCGTATTTCTCTGGAACTTTACTTAAAGCGCCTTATTGTGGGCGGCCTTGAAAAGGTGTACGAGATCGGACGTGTCTTCCGCAATGAAGGACTGGATACAAGACATAACCCGGAGTTTACGCTGATGGAATTATATCAGGCATATACAGACTACAACGGAATGATGGATCTCACAGAGAATCTGTACCGCCACGTGGCACAGGAGGTCCTCGGCACGACGACCATCGTTTATAACGGTGTGGAAATGGATCTGGGAAAACCGTTTGAAAGAATCACAATGATAGATGCCGTAAAGAAATATGCAGGTGTGGACTGGAATGAAGTGCATACGCTGGAAGAGGCGAGAGCGCTGGCTGACAAGCACCATGTAGAATATGAGGACAGGCATAAAAAGGGAGATATTTTAAGTCTGTTTTTCGAGGAGTTTGCAGAAGAGCACCTCATTCAGCCGACGTTTGTTATGGATCATCCGATCGAGATATCACCGCTCACGAAAAAGAAACCGGAAGATCCGGAGTATGTGGAGCGGTTTGAATTCTTCATGAACGGCTGGGAGATGGCAAATGCGTACTCTGAGCTCAATGACCCGATCGACCAGAGAGAGCGTTTCAGGGCGCAGGAAGAACTACTGGCCCAGGGGGACGAAGAGGCGAATACTACGGATGAAGACTTCCTCAACGCGCTGGAGATCGGCATGCCGCCTACGGGAGGGATCGGATTCGGAATTGACCGGATGTGTATGCTCATGACGGATTCGGCTGCGATCCGTGACGTGCTGTTGTTCCCGACAATGAAGAGCATCGGCGGTACTGACGTTTCTAAAAAAGCAGCCGCGCCGGAAGGATCAGCAGCTGCGGAGGCTGAGAAAGCGCCGGAAAAGATCGATTTTTCTAACGTAAAGATCGAGCCGTTATTTGAAGAGATGGTAGATTTTGAGACATTCAGTAAGTCTGATTTCAGAGCCGTCAAGGTAAAAGCCTGCGAAGCTGTACCGAAGAGCAAGAAGCTTCTGAAGTTCATCCTTGATGACGGAACAGACGCCGAACGCGTGATCTTAAGCGGTATCCATGAATATTATGAGCCGGAAGAACTGGTTGGAAAGACTTGTATCGCGATCACAAATCTGCCGCCCAGACCGATGATGGGAATTGCTTCCTGCGGAATGCTGATCTCAGCAGTTCATGAGGAAGACGGCAGGGAAGGACTGAATCTTTTGATGGTAGATGACAGAATCCCGGCAGGTGCGAAGCTGTACTAAGCTGCTTTGAAATTGAGTATTTGAGTTAAATAGATAGTGTAAGCTTTGAATCCTCAGAAGTGTAGATGCTTCTGAGGATTTTTTGTTCTAAATAAATGTAATAAAAGGTATATGTATCAGGTATACATGGAGAATATTAAATGTAGAATAAGGAATTGTACAGCCCATGATTAACAAAGTGGCTAAGTCAGAAAACTTTAATTACCATTCTCTACGCCATGCTTATCGATTAGACTGGCAGAAGAAGTGATAAAAAAGAATTTGGCAATCTACAAAGTAAAATGAATAATTACTGTTATAAGAGGCTGATTTCATGTATAATATAATTAAAGGAAAAGGAGCAGAGTGCAAATGGAAATAGATATTTATATTGATTCTCTGACAAATTGTTTGATATGTAATGCTACGGGAGAAGAGAGAGATACAGAATATCGTTTTGTGGCGAAAACTATAGCAAGGCCAGTTGCGGCTCAATTTAAAGAAATTGGATGGAAATTTGATTGGAGTATTCCGCACCAGAATGGCTATGATGTGTATGAACTGCTTTTGAAGGATGACGATGAAGTGCAGGGAATGATTGCGCTAAAACATGTTAGGGACCAGTATTACACACATGTGGATATTGTTGAAGCCGCTCCGTTTAACGTTGGCAAAACTGGAAAGTATAAGGGTGTAGGTGCCCACTTATTTGCGATAGCCTGTAAATTGAGTTGGGAGGCAGGAAATGAAGGGTACGTGCAGTTCACTGCTAAAACGGATTTGGTAGAACACTATAAGAAAACATTAAATGCGCAATGTATTGATTGGCATACTATGTATATAGACAGCTACGGTGCTGTAGGATTAATAAATAAATATTTTAAGGAAGGTGAGTAGTATGATTATTGCAGAAAGAAAACCAAAAGCAGTAGTCGGAAATTTTGACCGTTTTGGTGAAGCAATGTCAGATGGCCGCTTAACAGTACCTTCTGACGGGAAGGTATACCGGTTGAGGGAAGCTATATTGTTATCGAAGAAGTTAGGGCGTCCGTTGACAGAAGAAGAGATGGAAAAGTTTGTGGTCTAGATAGTGCAATTAATATAGCGTCTTTATGAAGCTATATGTGCTTGTTCATGTAATTTTATAAATGTATAAAGGAGCCTGCCGCAGATATGCGGCAGGCTTTTTGCGATTATCCGTTAATTATTTCTATTAACTTATAATTTACAGAAAAAATATTTATAAAATATAATTTGCCAGAATATTGATTGACATTAACTATTGTATGTGGTATGATTTTTTAAACAAAATTGTACTACAATATTATACTACATATTTCGTGAGAAAGGAGAAAAACTATGAAGGTTACTGTATTTGGAAGTGGAAACGGCGGGTGTACACTGGCGGCGGACTGGGCGTTAGCAGGACATGAAGTCAGGCTGTTTGACTTTAAACAGTTCTCTGCTAATATTGACGCGGTCAATGAAGCAGGAGGCATTGCTGTTTCCGGTTGTGTAAAAGGATTCGCAAAATTATCTTACTGTGGCTGTGATATCGACAGAGCGTTGGATGGATGCGATATTCTGTATGTGGTAGGCCCTGCATATAGTACGGAATCATTTGGAAAAGCGTGCAGAGGTAAGCTTCCATATGGACAGAAGGTCATTATTGTCCCCGGTTCATGCGGAGGGGCATTGATCTTCAAAAAGGCGTTGGGACTTAATTACGATGATGAAAGCGTAATAGCAGGAGAGACCCATACCCTGCCGTATGCCTGCAGGGTAATGGATCCGGGGGTAATACAGGTATATCATAAACTGACGGGATGGGTCTATATCGCAGCGCTCCCCTCTAAATATACGGATGAATTATATAGGATATTCAATCAGGTCAACCCTTGTGTTCCTGCCAAAAATGTACTTCAGACAACATTGACAAACGGGAACCCGGCAATTCATCCTGCCGGAACTCTGATGATGGCGGCGTGGATCGAAGCTACCGGAGGCGATTTTTATTTCTATGAAAATGGTATTCAGCCAAGCGTAGGGCGTCTGATCCGCAGTATTGATACAGAACGGTTGTCTATCGCAAAGGCTATGGGATTTGACCTGTATCCGGGACCGGTATTGACAAAGAAACAAGGGTATCTTATTGAGGATGACTATGAAAACTGTTACCGCAGCGCTCCAGGCTTCAAAGGAGTCAAAGCCCCTCAGAAACTGGACACCCGGTATTTCCACGAGGATGTGGGATTTGGGCTTGTTCTGTTTGAAGAATTAGGCCGGAAATTTGGCGTAGAAGTATCCAATATCAGTTCTGTCATTACGATCGCATCCACTATAATGCAGAGGGATTACAGAGCAGAAAGAGCGCGGACACTTGATAAGCTGGGACTTGGTGATCTTTCCTGTCAGGAACTGCTCAATTGCCTGTAAGGTATGCAAGATACCAAGAAAGGAGAAGTTGTTATGGGAAAAATAAGTGAATCTAGAAAGATTAAATTTCCGGAAGCAATTGGGCTGCTCGTTGCTTTTGTTGCAATTCTGATGTGGGGTGCGCTGTCCGCGGGGATCCCGACTGGTATCTCTATCTGCCTCTGCTCATTCACAGCGGCTCTGTACGGAATCATTGTACTGCATAAATCGTGGAATGAGATACAGACAGGGATTTTGAAGGTTATCGGGATCGGAATGCCCGCCACATTAATATTGCTGATGGTAGGTCTGATTTCCGGTTCCTGGCTTTCGTCAGGTACTACACCTATTTTGATTTATTGGGGGCTTAAGATATTAAACCCATCTATTTATCTGGCAGTCACATTTTTGATCACTGCGATAGGAGGTATGGCAACCGGTTCTGCATGGGCAATTATGGCTACGTTCGGTGTGGCCCTCATGGGAGTGGCAAATGGTCTTGGGATCCCTGCGCCGGCGGCCGCAGCTGCAATCTGCTGTGGTTCGTATCTGGGCGATAAATGGAGTCCTCTTTCAGATGTGACCAATCTGGCCTCTGCTGTCACGGAGGAAAACTCATTCCGGCTGTTTGGCTGTATGATTCCCACATCCGGAGTCAGCGCAGGGATAGCATTAGTCATTTATGCAGTTATGGGGTTTGTGATGGGTACACACGGGACTTTTGATGCAAGCCAGACAAAGGAGATAATATCGACTCTTGAAGATACATATACATTTAACCCAATATTGATTCTGCCGCTCATAGTTGTTGTAGTGCTTGCGGTTATGAAGAAACCCATTTTCCCGGTACTGGTCATCGGAGCAGGGATCGGAACCGTATTTTCGATCCTGATCCAGGGTTCATCTGTAACAGACGCCCTGTCAGCCCTCTACAACGGGTATACTGTTACCACGGGAAATGAAGCGATTGACGGCCTGCTCTCCGGCGGCGGCCTGTCTTACATGATGTCATTGATCCTTATGCTGTTTTGCGCGTTTGTATTTGCCGGCATTATGGAATCAATGGGGCTGTTGGATGCGATTCTTGAAAAATTGATTAAAGTTGCAAAGAGCAGAGGCAATCTTATACTGATAAGCATGATCACTACTGTACTTGGCGTTTACATGACAAGCAGCGTCTATGTTTCTACCATCATGAACGGACGTATGTATCTGCCCGCTTACGAGAAAGAAGGGATCGACAAGATTGCGCTGGCGCGGACTCTTACAGAGTGTGCCTCCAATTTCGGCGCGATCGTGCCCTGGAGCAATGGCGCCATTATTATGCTGAGCACTTTTGGAGTCGCATGGTATCAGTATGCTCCCTATATGTTCAATCACTGGCTTGCTATGATACTGGTGTTAATATGCGGGTATACTGGAAAATTCCTTCCGCTTAGCAAAAAACAGGATATAGAGTCCCAGGATATATACAATACGGATACCGGCGGGAAATAACAAAATAAGTAATGTAGAAATATAGGAATTTATGGTAGAATTATAGAAGCTTAGTAAATCCGGGGGTAATGATATGGAAACCAGAAAAAATTCTTATGAATTACAGGCTTATGAAAAAATTAAAGAGGCAATCTATAAAAGGCGCCTGGCCCCAGGAGCTCCTTTAGTTGAGCAGTCTCTGTGTGATGCGTTCCATGTGAGCAGGACACCTGTCAGAAATGCACTGCGGCGCCTGTCGCAGGAAGGATATGTGGAGATCATTCCCAACAAAGGGGCGTTTGTCATACAGCCAAGTATCGAAGATATCCGTCAGTTGTACGAAGTGAGGATCGAACTGGAGATATTTGCTGTTCATCTGTGTATTGAGACCTTCAGAGAGGATGATATCAAAATTCTCCAGGAGATCCTTGACCAGGAACAAAAAGCCTTTGAAGACAGGGATTTTCCTCTCTATATGGAGACAAATACAGAATTTCACGTTACTATCGTGGACAAGGCGGAGAATCAATATCTGAGTGACATCTTTCACAGTATCTATAAAAAAATGAATATTATCCTTACCCTATATGATAACTTTTATGTCCCTATTGCGCAGGATATCCAGTCGGTCAAGTATCATGAACTTATGATACTTGCCATTGAGAATAAGCAGGTAGGTAAATTTGAGAAACTGCTGAAAGAATTGTGCGATACTATCTATCACGCTTTTCGCCAGCGTCTGGTAACCTATTCTGATGTCCAGACAGCAGTTATCGATATGAACGATGCCCCCAACAGCCGTGATGTCCGGTTTACTTTATGATAGAACAGATAAAATATTGTATAAATGCATTGCTAAAGGAGTAATAAAGATGCCAAAAGGGGCGAACCAAAAACTTAAACTATACTATCTTATGAAGATCATGCTGGAAAAAACGGATGATGACCACAGTATCACCATGCCGGAGATCCTGGCGGAACTAGAGCGTTATGAGGTGACTGCGGAGCGGAGAAGTATTTATGCGGATCTGCAGACATTGGATAGGATGGGCGTGGAGATCATCGGAGAGCCTGTGGGAAAGACTTACCATTATCATGTCGGGAGCAGGCAGTTTGAGCTTGCGGAATTAAAACTTCTGGTGGACGCGATTCAGTCTTCTAAATTTATCACAGCCAAAAAGTCAAATGAACTGATCCGGAAGCTGGAGGGTATGTGCAGCGAATATGAGGCGAAGAAACTGCAGCGTCAGGTCTATGTATCCGGCAGGATCAAAACAATGAATGAAAGCATTTATTACAATGTGGATTCTATACACAACGCCATTGCGGAAAACAGGAAAATCCTGTTTCAGTATTATCAGTGGAATATAAAAAAGGAGATGGAACTGCGGCGCGAAGGGACATATTATCATATCAGCCCGTGGGGATTGTGCTGGGATGATGAAAACTACTATCTTGTAGGATACGATGCAGAAGATCAGATCATCAAACATTACCGGGTAGATAAGATGTTAAGAATTAAGATGTCTGATGAGCAAAGAGAAGGAAAAGAACATTTTCATCAATTTGACATTGCAGCTTATACGAGAAAAAATTTCGCCATGTACGGCGGAAAAGAGGAACGGGTAAAACTTCTTATGGACAACAGTCTGGCCGGCGTAGTCATCGACCGGTTCGGAAAAGATATCTCTTTAATACCCGCGGACGAAGAGCGCTTTACGGTCAGCGTCGATGTGGCGGTCAGCCGGCAGTTTGTGGGGTGGCTTTTTGCTCTTGGGAAAGGCGCAGAGATCATAGGACCGGATAAAGTGGTGCGGCAGGTCAGGGAGGAGATCAGGAGACTGGCTGAGCAATATGAAGTGAAATAAAGAAGATATAGGCGGGAGAGGCTTTTTTGAAAAGCCTCTCTTTTTTGCGCGCGCATGAACTGCCGGGCTTGCTGCCTCATCAGTTCTTAACCATATAGCCACCTCGGATCCACGTATATGCTAAATGATGGTGGCATTTTTATCGCACACCATATGAGGTAAAGTAAAACAAGAAACAAAGATCAGTGAGGCTTGAAAAATAAAAAATAAGATTTGATCAGAGAGAAGGAGATGAGCAACTATGAAAGGATATATGGTCGAAAACGGTTTTATGGGGTGTGTGGACGGAAGGTATATGCTGTTTGCATGCGAGGCAGATTATGAAGAGTATGTAAAAGAGGATTAAAAAACATTAAAGAACACTAAAGAACATAGGGAGGAGAAGTCAGTATGGAAAAGGTATCAAGTCTGATATTTGACAGAACTGGAAGATTGTGCTAGAATTCCAACTTAACCGGAATTTGTGCTGCAGATTAGAATGGGCACAGCAGCTTATGGACCTGTATTCGGACCCCATAAGCAGAGAGGGGAAAGGAGGAGAAAAGTGTTAGAGGCGTTAAAAAAAGAGGTGTTTGAGGCCAATATGATGCTTCCAAAGTATGGACTTGTTACATTTACTTGGGGGAATGTAAGCGGGATCGACAGGGAGAAGGGCCTGTTTGTCATCAAACCGAGCGGCGTAGAGTACGATAAGCTGAAAGCGCAAGATATGGTAGTCATGAATCTGGACGGCGAAAAGGTGGAGGGGGAATATAATCCTTCTTCGGATACGGAGACGCATCTGGAGCTTTACAGAGCATTTCCGGATATGGGAGGCATCGTACATACGCATTCTGAGTGGGCAACGAGCTGGGCGCAGGCGGGAAGAGGTATTCCGTGCTACGGTACGACCCATGCAGATTATATGTACGGAGAGATCCCGTGCGTGCGCAATCTGACCCGGGAGGAGATCGAGGAAGCTTACGAGAAGAATACAGGACTTCTTATCGTGGAACATTTTAAAGGCAGGGAGTATATGGCGATGCCGGCCGTACTCTGCAAAAACCACGGTCCGTTTACGTGGGGCAAAAACGCAGCCGAGGCGGTACACAATGCGGTTGTCCTTGAGGAGGTGGCCAAGATGGCTGCCCGCTGTGAGCTCATCAACCCACAGGTCAGGCCCGCTCCCCAGGAGCTCCAGGATAAGCATTACTACAGAAAACATGGCGCAAACGCTTATTATGGGCAGAATAAATAAACCGGGATCATAAAATCCCGGGGAAGGAGCACCCGCGTGAAGGCAGATATGTGATGCCGCACGCGGGTGCTCCTTCCCCGGGGTTTTCGTATTACTATTTTATTCCAAAGCTTCTAAAATACGCTTCAGCACGTTTTCGACCGAATCTGTCGTGTGGGAAGCCTGCTGTATGACGGCAGGCGCCGCACCGGCCATGGCGTAACTTACTCCTGCGAGCTGAAGCATCTCCTCGTCGTTACACTGGTCGCCGAAGGCGGCACAGTCTTTCGCGTCGATATGAAGATGATCGAGCAGTACCTGAAGCGCATTTCCCTTGTTGGCCCCCGGTGTGATAAAATCGACCCAAATATTTCCGGAAGTCACGATCTTTATCTCATCAGAAAACAACGCTTTGAAATGTTCCTCTGTTTTGCGCGTCCCTTGAAAGTCGCACAGTGCGAGCTTTAAGAACGGCTCATGTACGTCTTCTTTCAGATCAGAGACAAATTCCATGTCATTTCCGACAACATGCAGCATATGTTCCTTAAAGCGCGTATCGCGGGAATCCGTATAGCACACTCTCTCCCCGGATACGATACACTCACAGCGGCCGTAGCTGTGCACGGCGTCGATAATACGAAGTCCAAGTTCCCGGCCGATCATTCCTTTAGAAAGTGTCTTCCCTTCATAGATGCACAGGGAACCATTTTCCGCCACATAGGCGATATCGTCTTTGACCGGAGCGAACAGACGCCGCAGATTCGTATACTGCCGTCCGCTGGCAGCTGTAAATAAGATCCCGTGTTCCTTCAGTGCTCTGATCAGGTCAAAAACTTCCGGGTTCAGCCGCTGGGCTCCGTTCAGAAGTAAAGTACCGTCCAAGTCACTTGCGATCAGTTTAATCATATCAATCCCCCACTGCGTAAATGCTGTTTTTACAGGCGCGGCCTGTTTCCTGAATTATAGCAGACAGGACATTGTCTGTCCAATAAGTATATGAAAAACGGACAAATGTAATTTAATGTGAAAAATGTATGAATTTCCTTTTTTGTTCCGGAAAAATGTGTTATAACAAGATGGTATAGCGATACATTATCCGGGTCCGAAACTGATCCCGGGAGAAGAAAAATGAGAGGTGGGGGAACGGTATGAGAAAAAGAATGTTGGTATGTGCGGTTCTGCTCGGGACAGCGGCGGCGTTAGCAGGCTGCGGTTCAGGACAGATATCCAATGATTATATCACGGTATCAAAATATAAAGGGGTGGAGGTGCCGAAGGTGGAGGGCATCCCTGACATTACGGATGAGTCCGTGGATAATAATATTGAAACGGTCAGGGAAGGATTTGCGGAAATAAAAGACGTCACTGACAGAGCGATACAGGAGGGGGACGTTGTGATCATTGACTACGCCGCGTCAGCAGACGGACAGCCGATACAAAACGGATCGGGCAGCGATTATGAGCTGACGGTTGGTTCGGGGTCATTTTATGAAGGGTTTGACG
This sequence comes from [Clostridium] hylemonae DSM 15053, assembly GCF_008281175.1. Classification (NCBI taxonomy): domain Bacteria; kingdom Bacillati; phylum Bacillota; class Clostridia; order Lachnospirales; family Lachnospiraceae; genus Lachnoclostridium; species [Clostridium] hylemonae. The sequence continues at coordinate 3,531,564 of NZ_CP036524.1, read as the reverse complement.
ATAATCTGATCGGACATAACGCCGGCGATACACTGAACATTGAACATACATTTGCGGACGACTTCAATAATAAGACGTTGGCAGGGAAAAAAGCATCCATTGATGTCACGGTCAAAGCGGTCAGGGAAAAGGAACTGCCCGAGCTGACGGACGAATTTGTCCGGACGATCTCACAGAAGTCCGATACGGTCGAAGAATACAGAAAAGAGGTACGGAAGCTGCTGGAAGAAAACAATAAAGAATATATACAGAGTGAACTCATGGATTCAGCGTGGAAGCAGGTACTGGAAAATACAGAAGTGAAAAAATATCCGAAGGACCGGCTGAAAGAGGAGGAACAGAGCTTTTACGACCATTATGAGGACGGCGCGGATATGTACGAGATGGATTTTCCGGAGTTTTTGTCGAAGATTGATATGACGGAGGCAGAGTTCAAAGAGAAGGCAGAAGAGGCGGCCCGTTCCAATGTAAAAGAAGATCTGACGGTGGAACTGATAGCGGATAAAGAGCATATAAAGCTCGATGATAAAGCGTATAAAAAGGCGAAAAAAGAACTGGCAGAAGAAATGGGATATGAGGATGTAAAAGCAATGGAAAAGGAAGCGCCGGAGGAGTCTGTCAGGCGTTACATCCTCAGAGAAAAAGTAAAAGAGTGGGTGGCTGACAACTGTATACAAGCTGCACCGGAGAAATAGACAGGAAAAAAGCAGTCCAGACTTTGTGTGATCCTACAGAGTCTGGACTGCTTTTTTCCTGTCCTAAAATTACAAATGTAACATTAAATGAAAAATGTCATTGCTTTTTTTGTGCAGTAATCGTATAATTGTTCTTGTAAAACAAGTTAAAGTATATAAAGTGCACAAAACAACAGAAGGAGGGATGGTATGTCGTTTAAGGATACATACAGATTAGGCGTCTATGAAAAAGCAGCTCCTGCGGAACTGTCATGGGAAGAGCGCCTGGCGGCGGCAAAGGAAGCCGGTTTTGATTATATAGAGATGAGTATTGACGAGACTGATATGAGGATGTCGCGGCTTGACTGGTGCGACGAGCAGATATATGAGCTGCTGGAGACAGAAAAACGAGTTGGGATCCCAATTGAGACTATCTGCTTCAGTGCACAGAGAAAATACCCGCTCGGCAGCAGGAAGTGGGAAAAGGAGGCAAAGGAGCTTCTGCGAAAAGGCGTTCTCTTTGCCCGGAAAATGGGTATCCGGATCATCCAGACTCAGGGCTATGACTGTTACTACGAGGAGACGAGCGATAAGACGACGCGGGAGAGATTCTACAGAAATCTGGAAGAGGGAACGATGTTTGCCGCCTCCCACGGTGTAATGCTTGCTATGGAGACGATGGAAAATGATTTTATGAACACAGTGGAAAAGGCGATGCACAGCGTGAACCGGGTCAATTCTCCTTATCTGCAGGTGTATCCCGATATCGGCAACATTTCCAATGCCACGAAAGATGTGGCTGGAGATATCACCACCGGCAGGGGGCATATAGCGGCGGCCCATTTAAAAGAGACCGTGATAGGAAAGTTCAGGGAGATCCCTTACGGGACAGGGCAGGTTGACTTTCCCGGGGCCATCGCAAAACTGTATGAGCATGGAGTCAGAAGGTACGTCGCTGAGTATTGGTACTGCGGGGAAGAAAACTGGAGAGAAATTGCGCGCTCTAACAGAGAGTTTCTGGACAGACAGTTTGAAAAGGCGAGGCAGCTGCTCGGAATACCAGAAGATATCAGCGCGTAAGGCGTCCGGAAAGGAGTTCTGAATATGGGAAAGTATGTGATCGGCCTGGACAATGGCGGCACTTCTACGAAAGCGGCCATATTTGATCTAAGCGGAAAAGAAATTGCCTCTGCGGGCAGGCAGACAAAAGTTATCACCCCAAGATCCGGTTATACGGAGCGGGATATGGAAGAGTTGTGGCTGGCAAACTGTGACTGTGTAAAACGGGCGCTTTTAAAAGCGGGGACAGACGGCAGAGACGTGCTTGGGATCGCTGTGTGCGGACACGGCAAGGGCCTGTACCCGTGGGGGAAAAACGGTAAACCTGCGTATAACGGGATCATTTCCACCGACAGCCGGGCATGGAAATATCCGAAGAAATGGCATGAGAACGGAGTCTATGAAAGTCTGCGCGGACAGCTTTGCCAGGAACTGATGGCCTGTCAGCAGGTGGCGCTTCTCGCGTGGTTTAAAGAGCATCACAGAGATGTATATGACAATATTAAATACGTATTTTCCGTGAAGGACTATATCCGGTACCGCCTTACCGGGGAGGCTTACAGTGAAGCGACAGACATATCCGGCTCCGGGCTCATGGATGTGAAACATGCACAGTTTGACAGGGAGATACTGGAAAAGCTCGGCATAGGAGAGGTGTATGAGAAGCTGGCGCCGGTGAGATACTCCTATGATCTGTGCGGGACGATCACAAAAGAGGCGGCAAAGCTTACCGGACTTCTGGAGGGCACGCCTGTGGCAGGCGGAATGTTCGACATTGACGCGTGTGCGGTGGCGGTCAATGTCATGTCGCCGGACGAATTGTGTACGATTGCCGGGACGTGGAGTATCAACGAATATATCTCCGAGACGCCGGTCATGGACGGAAGCATTGCCATGAATTCCCTTTTCGCCGTGCCGGGATATTACCTCGTGGAAGAGTGCAGCGCCACATCCTCAGGTAATCTGGAATGGTTTTTAGAAAACTGTATGGAACATGAGCACATACCGGAAGGTAAAAATATATACGACGTGGTGAATGAAAAGGTTGACAGCATACCGCCGGAGGAGTCGGAGGTCTATTTTCTTCCCTTCCTCTATGGATCTAACGCGCATCCGCTTGGCAAGGGAGCATTTGTCGGACTTACGACTTATCACGATAAAGCACATATGCTGCGGGCAGTTTACGAGGGAGTCGTGTATTCCCATAAGACACATATTGAGCGTCTGCTGTCTTCGAGAAAGCCGCCGGAGGCGGTCCGCATGGCCGGAGGCGCGGTAAACTCCGGCGTATGGGTGCAGATGTTCGCGGATGCGCTCGGCTTCCCGATCGAGACGGTGGAGGCAAAGGAACTGGGCGCCCTCGGCTGCGGAATGGCCGCGGCCATCGCGGCGGGCGTATACAAAGACTATAAAGACGCGGCTGAGCATATGGTGCACGTATCGGGCCGGATATATCCGGATGAGGCGAAGACTGCAGTCTATCAGAGAAAGTACGAAAAATACCGGGAGATAGTCCGGGCGCTTGATACTGTCTGGGGACAGTTTGAAGTATAAACATAATCATCATAAAAGGAAAGGTGGAAACATTATGGCAAATCAGGGAAGGACTCCAAAAACTATGAAGGCGCTTGTGGCATACAGCAAGGATGACTACCGTTTTGAGGCGGAATATCCGGCGCCGGAATGCGGGCCCGACGACATTATCATTAAGACAGAGGCCTGCGGTATATGCGCGGGAGATCTGAAGTGCAGCCACGGAGCGGCAATGTTCTGGGGAGACGAAGTACAGCCTTCATGGGTGAAACCTCCGTTTATTCCGGGACACGAGTTCTTTGGACGCATTGTGGAGATGGGAGAAAATGTCGAAGGGTATGAACTGGGCGACAGGATCATCGCGGACCAGATCGTTCCGTGCGGCAAGTGCCGGTTCTGTAAGGACGGCCATTACTGGATGTGCCAGCCTCACGATATGCTGGGATTCCAGTCATACAATAACGGCGGTATGGCAGAGTATGTAAGATATCCGAAGAACTGTGTCATCAGCCGTGTGCCTGAGGATATGAGCATTGAGCAGGCGCTTCTCGTGGAGCCTTACGGCTGTTCCAAACACGCGGTAGACAGGGGAAGCATCACAAACGAAGACATTGTAGTCATCTCCGGCGCAGGGACACTGGGGCTTGGAATGATCACATACGCCAGAATGAAAAATCCTAAACAACTGATCGTGCTTGATATGCAGGATGCCCGTCTGGAAAAAGCAAAAGAATTTGGTGCGGATCTCGTATTCAACCCCGGAAAATGTGACATAGACAAAGAAATAAAAGCATTGACAGACGACTACGGCTGCGATGTATATATCGAGGCCACCGGACATCCGTCCAGCGTCATCCAGGGACTTACGATCACAAGAAAGCTCGGCCGCTTTGTAGAATTCAGTGTATTCGGTTCCGAGACGACCGTAGACTGGTCCATCATCGGGGACAGAAAGGAACTGGATATACTTGGCGCGCACCTGAGTCCGTACGCCTACCCATTCGTGATCGACAATATGATGAAAGGCAACTTAAAGACTAAAGGCGTAGTGTCAAGCACCTTTGCCATTGAAGAGTGGGAGAAGGCTTTTGACTATGCATCAGGAAAATACGGCGACTTAAAAGTGGCTTTTACTTTTTGAATTTGGTTGGCAGAGTTTAGGGGTAATGGCGGCGGACGGCAGAGCGGGCGGGGGGCAGGGGGAGTTAAGGGCGCTCCGGCAGATGGGAAGCCGTAACTGTGGAAAGAGCCGGAATCAGACAACCGAGCCTATTCGGAAGGAAATCCTGAAGGGATTTCCTCCCTCAGAGGCTCTCGGGAATGTTATTTGTGATAACATTCCCGTGTCTGATTCCGGCTCTTTCCGCAGCAACGGCTTCCTCATCTGCCTCCGAACGCCCTTAACTCCTCCCTGTGCCCCCGCCCGCTCTGCCTGTTTACCGCCCCGGCGCCGTACACTACCAACCTCCCAAATCCCCCAACCTAAAATCTAATCACCGGTACTTCCTGAGCACTTTTTCGAAGAGAACGAGTATCCCGTATACGATCAGCGACTGGCCGAACAGGACGAAGAGACCTTTTGTGAAGTTGAAGCGGATAAACAAAAAGCCGGCGACACCGTAAAAAGCAGCAGCTATAAGGGTGATGGGCGCGTACATGAAGGTGAACACAAAAGAGTTAAAAAGTATTTCGCCCAGGCTGCCCGTAAAGTTGATCATGACCGGGTATATCCACAGCATTATGAGAACGGCTGTGAGAAAAGCCAGGCCGGATATGGCAAGGAGCGCTGTTTTGCCGGGAACGGCTGCTGTGGTGAGTATGTAGTATTCCGCGGCAAAGACGGCGGTAAGCAGCGCAAAGGCGGTCCAGATAACGGAGGAGCGTTTCCAGTGCAGCCTCAGGCCGGTCTTGAAATTTCGCCAGACTTCCGTGCTTCCGCCGAGAATCCGGCTGGCCGTATAATACTGGGCGGCGGTCGCCGCGCCTGCGGTGACGACCGGGATACAGCATAAAAGCCAGATGATATTTAATACTGTAAGCCGGCTTAAGAGAAGTATAAATTTCATAAAACTGCTGTCGTATTCAAATACTTTCATAGTATGTTCCTCCATGTGCCGCTGCTTTGAGCGGCCTCCGTTCCAAAACAAACGTGTGTCTTTCACGAGTTAAGAGTAATCATACAATAAAACTTATATTGCCGCAAGAGGAAAAATGGGTCGTTAAAGAAAATACAAACAAAATAATGCTGTAAAAATAATGATTATTAGTGCAATTATACTTTAAAATCTGCATAAAATAAGACAAATGACAAAAAGCTTGACAAATGACACGGCGAGAGATATACTGACGTTAGACAAAATGCATAAAAAATCGGGCAGGTAAACCGAAAAATGAAGCACTTTTTTATGCGGCAAATGTATCAAAAGGGAGGAAAAAGTATGAAAAAAAGAGTAATCAGCGTTCTTTTGTGTGCAGTTATGGTTGGTACCATGCTGGCAGGATGCGGCGGCGGTTCCGGCTCCGGCGGAAGTGACGACGGAAAAGCAAAGTCAAGCGGAAAGGCCGAAGACTTTGACTGGAAGAATTATGACGGCACGACGATCAACGTAATGTTCAATGAACACAATTATTCCAAAGCAGTTATTTCCAAGATAAAAGAGTTTGAAGAGCTGACAGGTATCAAGGTTGAGTATTCATCCACTCCTGAGTCCAACTATTTTGACAAACTGAACACGTCTCTGAGCAGCCGTTCCGGTACGCCGGACGTATATATGACAGGTGCTTATCAGGTTTGGGAATATGCATCTGCCGGCTATATGGAGCCATTGGAGGATTACATAAATGACGCTTCCAAGACAGCGGCGGACTATAATTATGACGATTTTATCAGCGCCACAGTTGATCCGCTTAAATGGGACCTCGTACCGGGCCATGCAGTTGGCGAAGGTTCTCAGTGGGCGCTTCCGATGGGATGGGAATTAAATAACCTTGCATACAACAAGAAAGTATTTGAGGAAAAAGGGATCACAGTTCCAACAACGACGGACGAACTGCTTGAGACAGCCAAATCTCTCAATGAATTCAACGGTTCCGGTTCCTACGGCATCGCAGTACGCGGTACGCGTGAATGGGCGACCATACATCCCGGATACATGTCATTATTCGCAACATGGGGCGGAAAAGACTTTGCGATCGAAGACGGCAAACTGGTATGTCAGCTGGATTCCAAAGAAGCGATCGAAATGACAGACTACTGGGTAAAACTGATCAAAGAAGCAGGCGCTCCGCAGTGGTCCAACTATACATGGTATGAGGCCAGTTCAGACCTCGGCGCAGGAAAAGCCGCTATGTTATTCGACGCTACAAGCGCAGGCTATTTCCAGAACTATGAAGGCGCGTCTGATCAGTCAGGCAATATTGCATGGTCAACCATACCGCTTCCGGAAGGAAAGACAGAAGCTGATATGAAAGCAAATGTATGGATCTGGTCACTGGCTATGAACGCTGACTCAAAAAATAAGGATGCCGCATGGTACTTTATCCAGTATTTCACAAGCCCGGATTACATGCTTTACGCAGGAACTGACGGGGCAAGCCCGGATACACCGCGTACATCTGTAATGGAGAGCGATGAGTACAAAGCGATCGTCGGCAAAGCAGACAACTATCTTGAATCCATCGATGTGCTGTCAAAGAATGCGACCATTCAGTTCACACCGCAGCCATACTTCTTCGAGTGTACGACAAAGTGGGCGGAGGTACTTCAGGATCTTGTGCTCACCGACAAGTATTCGTCCACAGAGGATGCCATGAAGCAGCTTAAGAAAGATCTGGATACGATCGTATCTGATCTGGAAGTATCTGAATAACCTTAAAAATCGACAACAGCAGTTAATTTGTACTTAAGGGTGAAAGGCAAGGAGGGGTTACCTGACCCTCCTTGATTTTTTTAAGAACGAATATTTTTATTATCAGAATCAGAAAATCTGAAATTGGAGGAAACGCAAATGAAAGAGCAGAAAAAAGACAGTGCTGCCGTCAGCGAGCTGAATGTAGTGCCGTTTAAGACGAGAATGCGTCCCTATCTGATAGTAGCTCCGGCACTGATCATTACGATCGGAATCATGATACCCTTTGTAATGTCCATATATTTCTCATTGACGAGCTATTCATTCAGGATGCCGACGTACAGCTTTATCGGATTGAAAAACTGGATCACCATACTTCAATCCTCCGGATTCTGGAAATCGGTATGGGTAACGTTAAGATATGCATTTTTCAGCACGGCGCTGGAGATGGGGATAGGACTCGGGATCGCCATGCTGCTGAACAATCTGGAGAACCGCTTTTCCAAGATTTTAAGAGTCGTACTTATATTCCCGCTGATGGTCGCGCCGATCACCGCCACCATTATCTGGCAGCTCATGCTGAACAACTCTGTAGGAATCGTGGAAAAGTTCCTGAACTTCTTCGGCGTATATAACTTTCCGTGGGCGGCCAGTGCATCCACGGCGATGATGACGGTCGTAATGATAGACGTGTGGGTCAACACTTCATTCTGTATGCTGCTTGTACTTGCCGGACTACAGTCTCTTCCGAAGTCACCGTTTGAGTCGGCGAAGATCGACGGCGGAAGCGCATGGTTTAATTTCCGGAATCTGACGCTGCCTATGCTGAAGCCGAGCTTATACATTGCTCTGCTGTTCCGTCTCATGGCGGCGCTCCAGGAATATGCCATCATATTCGGCCTGACAAAAGGAGGACCGGGCGATACACTTATGAACCTGTCTCTGACCTCTTACCAGACCGGGTTCCAGTTCCAGAAATTTGGGTTTGCCCTGCCATACATACTTGTCCTATGGGTATTTATCAACATTGTGGCAAAACAGATCGTCAAGAGACAGCGTGCGGCTCAGAGACTGGCTTCCGGGCAGGATGAACAGTGAGTGCAGGAACAGTTATAAAATACAGAGTCAGAAAGGATGTAAAACATGGAAAGTAAAAAAATGCTGGGCCGTGTCGTCCAGAATTTACTGTTAGTCATATATACGATTTTTGCTTTGTTTCCATTGTTATGGATGCTTATCCTGACAATCAAGCCCGATGCGCAGATGTATACAACGACATTTGTATTCAACCCTACATTGGACAATTACAGAGCAGTCATATTCCAGTCGGACTATCTGAAATATATGTTAGACAGTCTGATCGTCGCGGGAGGCGCGGTAGCCGTCTCCGTTGTCGCGGGAGTTCCTGCCGCGTACGCGCTGGCGAGATATAATTTTAAGAAAAAGGAAGACATCGCGTTCCAGATACTGTCTTTTAAATTTGCGCCTGAGATCCTCGTAGTGCTGCCTCTGTTTATGCTCTTCCAGAAATTGGGCATCTATGATTCCTATTTCGGGCTTATATGGGTATATCAGCTGATCTGTATGCCTCTGCTCATCTGGGTGGTGAGGGGATATTTTGAGGATATTTCAGTTGAGATCGAACATGCGGCCCAGGTAGACGGTTACACATGGTACCAGATCTTCTTTAAGATGCTTGTGCCTCTTATAAAGCCGGGACTCGTATCTGCCGCGCTTCTGGCATTTATCTTCGCATGGAACAGCTTCACGTTCCCGTTGATCCTGGCCGGTACGAACGTTCAGCCGATAACAGTTGCCATCACAAAGTTCCTCGGAACAGACAGCGCCCATTACGGACAGCTGGCCGTTGCGGCGACTGTATCTGCGTTACCCGCGATCATATTCGCATTATGTATACAGAAACATTTGGTGCGAGGCCTGAGTTTTGGTGCAGTGAAGGGATAGGTGTGAGAATATGTCAAGAATACAATTAGAAAACGTTACGAAAAAATTCGGAAAAGTTACGGCTCTGGATGGCATTTCTCTGGATATAAAAGACAAAGAGTTCTTTGTACTGTTTGGCCCTGCAGGAGCGGGAAAAACGACCATTCTCAACTGTATCGCGGGGATCCAGATACCGGAGGAAGGTGTTGTAAAATTTGACGGGGAAGTGATGAACCTGACAGACGCCGCACACAGGGATACTGCCATGGTATTTGAAAACTATGCGCTGTATCCACAGATGACAGTATATGATAATATGGCGTCTCCGCTTAGGAGCCCGCTATACAAAAAGGATGAAGAGTATATCAGACAGAAGATACAGGAAGTGGCCGAGATGATGAAGATGGATTATCTTCTTAAGCGCCTTCCAAGCCAGCTGTCCAACGGACAGAAACAGCGTGTCGCCATGGGGCGCGCCCTCGTTCGTTCCCCGCGGGTGTATCTGATGGATGAGCCGCTTGCGCATCTGGACGCGAAGCTTCGCAATTCCATGCGTACGGAGCTGAAAGAGATCCAGGCAAACTTTGGGACGACGAGCGTTTATGTAACGCATGATTTCATGGAAGCCATGTCTCTGGGGGACAGGATCGCCATTGTAAATCAAGGAAAGATCGTACAGATCGGCACGGGTGATGAGATTTATTACATGCCCCGCAACGAATTCGTGTCCCAGCTTATGGGGGATCCGGAGATCAACCTGATCGCCGGAACGCTGAAAAAAGACGGGGATTCCTATACATTTGACATGAAAGCTGGAAATAAAAGCTACAGACTGCCCGATGATTTTGAACTCTTTGAGAAACTGGATGAGCTCGGCTGTGAAAATGTTGATATCGGCATGAGACCCCAGAATCTGAAATACTCTTTTGAGCCGAAGGAAGGATATCTGAAATGTACCGTTTACAGCTATGAAAGTATCGGGAACAAGTCAGTTATCGTGGCGGAACTTGAGGGCCTGCAGCTTCGCATGATCGCCCCAAACGGCCTTACTGTGAGGATCGACCAGGATATATATGTAGATATGGAACTTAATTATGCTATGTTCTTTGACGCAGAGACAAAAGAATATTTGACGAGATACAACGAAGCCGCGGTGCTGGCTTTGACGGAACAGGAGGGGTAAGAGTATGGCCGGATTAAGAATTGAACACCTTTATAAGCGTTATGAAAATAACGGCAAAAAGAAGAAAAATGCCGTACAGAATGACTATGCCGTAAATGATCTGAATCTCGTATGTGAGCAGGGAGAATTCATAGCCCTGTTAGGCCCCTCCGGGTGCGGCAAGACGACAACTCTGCGTATGACCGCAGGACTGGAAGATATCACAAAAGGAGATATTTATATCGGAGATACGCTCGTGAACAAGCTCCATCCAAAAGACAGGCATATCGGGCTTGCCTTTGAAGATTACGCCATGTATCCGCCGCTTACCGTATATGACAACATTGCGTTTAACTTAAAGGCAAAAGGCGTCGACAAGGCAGAGATCGACAAGCGGGTGCAGGAGATCGCCCCTCTGATGCAGTGTGACGATCTGCTGGATAAAATGCCGGTGAAGCTCTCCGGCGGTCAAAAACAGCGTGTGAATATCGCGCGGGCCATTATCCGCCGGCCGGAGCTGCTTCTCATGGATGAGCCGCTGTCACATCTGGACGGGAAGGCGCGCCAGGCTATGCGTACGGAGATAAAGCGCCTCATCAATGACATCAAATGTACGACCGTCTATGTGACCCATGACCAGCTGGAGGCAATGTCACTGGCAGATAAGATCGCCATCATCAACTTTGGCGTGCTTCAGCAGTTCGGCACGCCGGCGCAGGTGTACGACGATCCGGTAAATGAATTTGTCGCTTCCTTTATCGGAGAGCCTCCGATGAATATTCTCGAGACGACAATAACCGCGGATGAAGGGCACTTCTTCTTTACCTTCCAGGACAGTAACCTGAAGATCGCGGTTCCGGAACGATACCATAACGTAGTGAGCGCCGGGTTCAGATGTAAGATGGGAGTCCGCCCGATGGATGTACTGATCGGAGGAGCGGATTCCGTGGGCACGCCGGAGGAGGTCGCCACATTCGAGAATCTGGGAGATGAACGGCGCATCGGCATCCACGTAGGCGAGGCGCTGCTCATGCTCATCACAGATGATGAGACCCGGTATAAGAGCGGCGATATCATTAAACTGGAAGTCCGGGGAGAGAAGACGCACCTGTTTGACATTGAGACAGGAGAACGTATTCGAGAATAGAGCAAGTTATCCATCAGAAGGAGGTAGTTATTATGAGCAATTTACCTGAAAAAATGAAAGCGATCGTCGCCTATGCTCCGGGCGACTACAGATTTGAGATGGTCGATACGCCAAGAGCAGGCGAAGGGGAGATGATCCTGAAAGTCGAGGCGTGCGGTATCTGCGCGGGGGATACAAAAGCCTACGCCGGGGCAGCCAGCTTCTGGGGCTTTGACGGGCAGGCGAAATACATAAAAGAACCGATGATCCCCGGCCATGAATTTGTGGGGACTGTCGTGGAGATGGGAGATAAAGTAAAGGGAAACTGGAAGATCGGGGACAGGATATGTCCGGAACAGATCGTGCCGTGCGGGGAGTGTATGTTCTGTAAGACAGGCCGCCACTGGATGTGTGAGAAACATGATCTGTTCGGCTTTCAGAATAATGTAAACGGCGGCATGGCAGAGTATGTGAAGCTTACGAAAGAGGCGATCCCTTATCTCGTGCCGGCAGATATGCCGTTGGAACAGGCTGCTCTGATCGAGCCTTACGGCTGTTCCTTCCACTGTGTGGAACGGGCGCAGGTGACACCGAGAGATTTCGTTGTACTCTCGGGCGTGGGAACACTCGGTCTCGGGATGGTCGGCGCCCTGAGACAGGCAAACCCGAAATGTCTTGTCGTACTGGACATGAATGAAACTCGTCTTGCAAAAGCAGTAGAATTCGGAGCGGATATTGCAATGAATCCTGCAAAAGAGGACGTTGTCGCAAAAATCAAAGAGATGACAGGAGGCTACGGCTGCGACATCTATATAGAAGCAACCGGACATCCTTCAAGTGTACAGCAGGGGCTGGACGCGATCCGCAAGATGGGGCGTTTTGTAGAATTCTCCGTATTCGGACAGCCGGTAACGGTAGACTGGTCCATTATTTCCGACAGGAAAGAGCTGGATCTTCTCGGCGTACATCTGAGTCCGTTCTGTTATGACACGGTCATCGAATGGATCGGCAGCGGAAAGCTTCCGACAGAAGGCGTTGTCACTCATAAATTTCCGCTGGAGAAATGGGAAGAAGGATTCCACATTGCCAAGACAGGTGAAAATGGGGCGATGAAAGTGATTCTCGTTCCGGATATGGAAGCATAAGGAGGAAACGTGTATGCAGCGTATATTAAACAACCCGGATAACATAGTAGACGAAATGCTGAAAGGCTTCCTGAAGGCACATGAGGATATCGTGGAGGCAGCAAAGAATCCGAGAGTCGTCAGGGCGAAACATATTCCGGAAGGAAAGGTCGGCGTCGTAACAGGGGGAGGCTCCGGACATAAACCGGCCTTTATAGGATATGTGGGAGAGAATCTGTGCGACGCGGCGGCGGTGGGAGAAATCTGCTCTTCACCTACGGCGGCGGCTTTTCTCGACGCCTGCAGGGCAGCAGACCAGGGAAAAGGAGTGGCCTGTCTGTACGGCAACTACTCCGGTGACAACATGAATGTAAAGATGGCTGTAAAGATGGCCAAAAAAGAGGGTATCACCGTGAAAACAGTAGTGGCCAACGATGACGTCGCCTCCGCGCCGAAAGACGAGAGAGAGAAACGCCGCGGCGTGGCCGGGGAGGTCCTCATGTGGAAAGTAGGAGGAGCGAAGGCGGCCAAAGGCGGAGACCTGGACGAGGTGATCGCGGCGGCCCAGAAAGCCATTGACAATACACGTTCCGTCGGTATCGGACTGACACCGTGTACGCTTCCGGCTGTAGGCCATCCGAACTTTGAGATCAAAGACGGGACGATGGAAGTCGGGATCGGCCATCACGGGGAGCCGGGGATCGAGGTCTGCCCGCTTGAGACGGCAGACAAGATGGCGAAAAGAATGGTGGATGTCGTTCTGCCTGATTATCCGTTCACGGAAGGGGATGAAGTGGTAGTCCTCGTGTCCGGACTCGGCGCCACACCTGTCATGGAGCTGTATGTCTTATATGATGAGATCGACAGGCTTCTGAAAGAAAAAGGGATCCTGATCCACAGAGCGTATGTAGGCAATTACTTTACATCACTTGAGATGATGGGCGCGACCCTGACGGTCATGAAGCTGGATGAAGAACTGAAAGAACTGATCGATATGCCGGCGTACAGTATGGGGCTGAAACAAAAATAGACGGCAGGAGGGGAAAATAAAATGAATACATTTAAAAATGCAGACGGGAAACCGGTTCTCATGAATATGGTAAAGGCTGTTCAGGATAACAAAGCGTATCTCGGCGAAGTGGACGGACTCATCGGAGACGGAGACCACGGCATGAATATGAACAAAGGATTCTCCGTGTTTGAGCAGCGTTTCGCGGACAAAGACTTCAGCTTCACGGAGGGGCTCGATGAACTCGGAATGATCCTTCTCAATGAGATCGGCGGTTCCATGGGACCTATTTACGGGACGATATTTATGGATATGGCGGAAGCAGGGGAAGAGCTGGAGGACATCAGAGTGGAGGACTTCGGGAATATGCTGGCGGCCGGCCTTGCAGGCCTTCAGGGGATCGTGGAGGCCAAGGTAGGCGACAAGACACTGGTAGATACGCTGTCCCCGGCTGTGGACGCGGTGAAGGCGGCTCATGAAGCGGGGGAGGATTACAAGGAGGCGCTTGTGAAGATGTCGGCCGCGGCGGAAGCCGGCCGGGACAGCACAAAGGACATGGTTGCCAGATTCGGGCGTTCCAGCCGGCTGGGCGAGCGCTCCAGAGGAGTTCTGGACGCCGGAGCGGCGTCCTGCTGTATTATACTGAAGGCGATGGCAGAAGGAATATTGAAGATGATATAATACACATAAAAGGCAGCGGAACAGAAAAACCCAAAAGTGCCCACCGGCGGGCATTTTTGGGTTTTTTTGACTGTAAACAATGATTGGCAAAATTTAATGACCAGTGTTATACTTTAACTACAAAGATAGATTGAGATATATTTGTAACGAGGAGGCACTATGAAAAGAAACCTGTACATTAAAATAGCATACTGGTATTACACTTTGGGGATGACCCAGGATGAGATCGCAAAGCGCCTGTCTTTTACAAGACAGAAGGTGAATCAGATCATAAGTTCTCTCATTGACCTGGATGTTGTAAATATTAATATCCACGGCTACGAGAGGGACAACGTTGAGCTGGAATGCAGAATGGAGGAACGCTTTGGACTGAAGGAGGTGCTCGTTACAGAAGATTACGGGGAAAGCAGTACGGCTATCTATAAAGTTGCCAATGTGGCGGCCCAGTATCTGGATGAAAATATCAGGCAGGGAGATATTATAGGGGTATCCTGGGGACATACTCTGTCGGAAGTAGTAAAGCAGATGGAATTTAAAAGGCGAAGTGAGTGCCGGGTAGTTCAGCTTATCGGGGCACAGAACATAGAGGAGCTAGTGGAGAAATCGGACGAAATTGCCAGAGGGCTTGCAAACAGGCTGGACTGTCCCAGCTATATGCTGTATGCGCCCGTTGTGGTGGAACACGCGGAGACGAAAAAATGGCTGATGCAGGAGAGAAGTATCAGAGTTTCGTGTGAGCTGATGCAGAAGTGCGATGTGGCGCTGCTCGGAGTGGGAGAGCTCACGGAGCAGTCAACTATGTGTACAAGGGGACATATCACGAGAAACGATGTGCGTATCTTAAGAGAACAGGGATTTGTGGGAGATATCGCCATGAACCCGATCCGGAAAGACGGCAGCTGGGATAACTGCCCTTTAAGCGACAGACTTTTAAACGCAGACATGGAATGTCTGAAAGGTATCAAGAATACAGTCCTTATCGCCAGCGGCGCACAGAAGGTAGAGGCAATACAGGCCGCCCTGTGCACAGGAACGATAAACACGCTGATCGTAGACGTGACGACCGCAAGACAAGTTATGGACAGCTTTTAAAATTGAAATATATCCGAAGGGGAACGTACAGCGTTATCTGAATTGATTTTCAGGTAGCGCTTTTTTTGTTATATAGGAAATTGAAGTGGACTAGTCCGCTTTATTTTGTGGAAAGGAATTGACAAAAATACACAAGGTGCTATACTGAAATTACAAATGTAATATAATATTACATATGTCACATCTTTGAAAGATAACAAGTTGAATTGGAAAACAAAAGAGCGGTTCATAAACGTTTTCGGGAGGCTGTATGATGAAATATATTCTTGGGATCGACGTGGGAACATCAAATGTAAAGGCGGTATTATTCGACGAATGCGGCAATGAAGTCAGTGTATCGAGCAGGGAGAGCCGGACGATCAACGGCGCCGCAAACCAGGTGGAGCAGGATATGCTTCTCGTATGGGAAAAGGTAAAACAGTGTGTAAAAGGGGTGATGGAGGCAGGCGCGGCTTCCGGGGAGGAAGTGGCTGCCATCGGCGTGACGGGGCAGGGGGAAGGGTGCTGGCTCATCGATAAAGATGGGAACCCAGTACAGAACGCCATACTCTGGTGTGACGGCAGGGCAGTGGACGAGGTGAAAGCGATCACGCAGGAGCGCCCGGAAGTGGGAGAACTCTATCACACGACGACGGGAACGCCGCCCCTTTTGGGCAACCAGATGGTTCTCTTAAAATGGATGAAGCACAACCGCAGAGAAATACTTGATAAGGCCAGATACATGATATTCTGCAAGGACTGGATACGGTTTAAAATGACCGGGGAGATCAGGACAGAGATCACAGACAGCCTGACCTCCCTCATAGACGTCAAAGACGGGACGATAGCGGAAGAGCTTATGAAGGAGCTTGGTGTCTATGAATACAGAAGGTGTATTCCTGCTCCGGTAAGGTCTGATGAGGTCGTCGGAACAATTCTGGACTCCTTTGCAGATGAGACCGGACTGAGACGGGGCACACCGGTGATCGCGGGCGCCCTGGACACGTCAGCCACAGCGGTGGGGCTTGGGGCGATCCATGAGAAGGATGTATGTGTCATTCTGGGCACTACGTGCGCAAGTGAGATCGTGATGAAGAAGGAAGACTGTGAATTTGGGGCGCCGAATTCCAGATATGAAAAGCATCCGATCGGAGAGCTGTTCGTGGAACTCCAGCCTACGCTTAACGGGACGCCGAATATTGACTGGATGCTCAGCAATATATCTCTCACAAAAGACTTTAAGGAGATAGACAAGATCGTGGACAGTATACCGGTCGGATGCGGCGGTGTCGTGTACCATCCGTACATCAGCGTTGCGGGGGAGAGGGCGCCGTTTTACCATCCCTATGCGAGAGCCAGCTTTTTTGGCATCAGCCAGGTCACGACGAGGGAACATCTGATCCGGGCGGTGTATGAAGGAATCAGCCTTTCTATCAGAGACTGTCTGCGCAATGTAGACAAAAGAGGAACGATCTACCTGGCGGGAGGCGGGGCGAAAAGTCCCGTATGGGCACAGATGATCGCAGACGTAGCAGGCATGAAAGTAATGATACCTTCCGGGGAAGAACTGGGGGCCAAGGGCGTTGCCCTGATGGCAGGGGTAAGCCAGGGGCTGTATAAAGATTATGACGAGGCGGCGGAAAAGGCCTGTAAATTTAAGCGAGTTTTTCACCCGGATCCAGGAAATGTAAAAAAATATGACCTTATCTATGAATTATACAAAAGAGTCAGAATACATAATCAGGAAATATGGGACTACAGACATCAGATGAACAAAAAAATCAAAGCCATTGAGGAGGATTAGTACGATGAAGATTTTTTTTACAGCCGAGTATAACGAGGAAGAACTGAAGCCTCTGTATGAAGTGGGGGAAGTCGTAAAAGACGGCTGGGCGCTCGGCCTTCCGAAAATGCCGGAAGAAGAACTGGCAGAAAAGACGCGGGACGCAGATATGATCATCACGAGTTACGACGACATTACGAGAAAGGTAATAGAAAACGCAGAGCATCTGAAACTGATCGCGTGTACGAGGGCAACCCCGGTAAACGTGGACATGGCGGCGGCGAAGGAGCGGGGAATACCGGTCCTCTACACGCCGGGGCGCAATTCTGATTCTACGGCGGAGATGACTATCGGCCTGATGCTCTCTGCCGCAAGAAAGATCCCTATGGCGTATAAGGCCTTAAAAGGAGGAGAATACACCGGAGACCCGTCTTCCAGAAAGGAGACAAAGGAAGGACTGAAGGCAGACGTTATCTGGGATATGAAAGCAGACGCCCCCTATATGGTCTTCAAGGGGACACAGCTGAAGGGCAAGACGCTGGGGATCCTCGGCTACGGCAGTATCGGCCGCAGGGTGGGACGGATCGCCAGGGCATTCGGAATGCAGCTTCTGATCTTCGATCCGTTCGTCGGTGAAGTCGATGTGGAGGAGATCGGGATAAAAAAGGCGCATTCGGTGGAAGAGTTGATGAAAGAGTCCGATTTTATCACGTGTCACATGAAGGTGACGCCGGAGACGACAGGCATTATCAGCCGGGAAAGGATCGCGCTCATGAAGCCGACGGCCTATTTCATCAATGCGTCCAGAGGAGCTATTCTCGATGAGGAGGCTCTTATAGAAGCCCTGAAGGAAAAAAGAATCGCCGGCGCGGCCTTTGACGTATACGAAAGTGAACCGATAGCCCGCGATCATCCATACATAACGGAACTTGACAATGTGGTCGTGACGCCTCATATCGCGGGAGCGACAGATGACGTGCTCGTGAACCACACAAAACAGATCGTATCTGATATTAAGAGATTCCTGAAAGGGGAGCATCTGTTATATCAGTACAGATACTAAACATATGGAGGATAAAAGAATGAACAGACAAAAAGCAAAACTGACCCAGATCGAAGTGTGCAATACGGCCCTCAGCATGTACCACAGTGGACTTGTAGCCGGTACGTGGGGAAATATATCCGGCAGGGTGGACGACGAGTACATGGTCATCACGCCGTCCGGCATGGACTACGAACGGCTGGCCGCTGAGGACATGGTGATCATCAATATGCATACGCTTGCGTATGAAGGGAACTTAAAGCCTTCTGTCGAAGCGGTCGTACATGCCTCCATTTATCTGGACAGACCGGAGGTGAACGGTATCATGCATACGCATTCGACCTATGCACTTACCGTTGCGACTGCCAGAAAACCGATCCCCCCTGTCTGTGACGACCAGGTTCAGATACTCGGCGGAGAGGTGCGTCTTGCCGCATACACGATGCCGGGGACGAAGGAGATGGCAGAGGAGGTAGTCGGCGCGCTTAAGGAGCGGGCAGGGGCGCTCATCGCCAATCATGGGGCGATCACGGTAGGCCGTACGCTCACGGAAGCGTACGTTGGTTCCCAGGTGCTGGAAAAGGCCGCCATGGTATACATCAACAGCCAGAGCATCGGAGGTCCTGTGGAGATATCCCAGGAGGATATTGACTTTTTCCACGATTTCTTTTTAAACAAATATGGGCAGAGATAGGAGATGTACGGGCAATGAAAACATTGATCACAGCGAGGTTTGACAGGAAATATGAAAAGCTGCTTGAGACGGTCACGTCGGATTACACTTTTGCAGGTTATGGTGTGATCGGAGAAAAGATGCCGGCTGCGGAAATGAAAGAAAAGATCAAAGGGATCGAGCTTCTTATCACCGAATTTGAAGATATCACAAAAGAAGTGATCGAGGCCGCAGACCGGCTGAGAGTCATAGTGTGCTGCCGGAACGAGGCTTTTGCAAGTATAGATATTGAGGCGGCCACGGCAAAGAAGATCCCTGTTCTGAGGGCCGGAGGAAGAAACGCAGTCGCGGTGGCGGAGCACACGATAGCGCTGCTCATGTGCGTATCCAAAAATATCAGTCTTACAGACCATCTGCTGAAATACACTGACGAGCTGACAGGAGTTTCCTATAAGGATGACGGCGGAAAACGCGCGCAGACGATGTCGGAGTGGTCTATGGATCCGGATGCACCTTTTGCTCTCTACGGCGGCGGCCCCGAGATGTACGGCAAAATATTCGGGCAGGTCGGATTCGGCATGATCGGCAGGGAAGTGGCAAAACGCGCAAAGGCGCTCGGAATGGAGCTTCTCGTTTATGATCCTTATGTGGAGCAGGAAGATATGGATTATCTCGGGGCAAAAAAGACGGACCTGGATACCGTGATGAAAGAGTCCGATTTTGTCAGTGTAAACTGTAACGTAGTCCCGGAGACAGAGGGGCTTATCAGCAGAGACAGAATCGCGCTCATGAAGCCCACGGCCTATTTTGTCAACACGGCAAGAGCCAGAGTGCTGGATTACGATGCCCTTTACGACGCGCTGAAAGAACATAATATCGCCGGCGCCGGCCTTGACGTGTATCCGGTGGAGCCGATACCATCAAAAGATAAGTTCCTGGCGCTGCGCAATGTCGTACTGACTCCGCACCTGGCCGGCTCTGCAAGGGACATTGTGGGACACCAGACAGAGATCACGCTTGGCGATGTGAAGAAACTACTTGCTGGAGAAAGACCCCGGTTCATCTGCAATCCGGAGGTGCTCTCCTAGAATGGGAGGAATGAAACGTGCAGTATTCCCTCGGGATAGATATTGGAACAACAACGGTCAAATGTATCCTTTTCAAAGAAGGGCCGGAAGTGGCGGCAGAGGCTGAAAAGGAGTATGAGACGCTGCTTCCGGAGCCCTCCTGGGTGCAGCAGGATCCGGATAACTGGTGGGACGCGGTCGTACAGTGCATCCGCATAGTGCTGGCTAAAAGCTGGGTTGACGCAGAAGACATCAAGGTCATATCGGTCAGCAGCCAGGCGCCGGCCGTGCTTCCTGTGGACAAGAACGGAAAGCCGCTTCACGACGCATTGATCTGGATGGACAGAAGAAGTAAGGAAGAATATGAGATCATCAAAGAAAGGGTAGGAGAGGATAAAATATTTGAGTTAACCGGCAACCGGCTGGATACGTATTTCACACTGACAGAGCTCATGTGGTTTCTGCGCAATAAGCCGGAACTTATGGAAAAGTGCTGTAAGGTCCTCCAGGTGAACGGATATATCAACTATAAGCTTACCGGAACATTTTCCATCGATGATACCCATGCTTCACTTACTCAGATCTACGATATACACCGCTGCTGCTGGAGCGAAGAACTGCTGGCGGCTGTCGGCGCGGACCGCTCGCTTATGCCGGATGTCTACAGGTGCTGTGAACCGATTGGAAATGTCTCAAAAGCCGCAGCGCAGATGACGGGGCTCTCTGTGAAAACAACAGTGCTCGCGGGAGCGGTGGACGCCACAGCGGCAGGGCTGGAGGCCGGAGTTTATGAGGGCGGGAGAATCGCAGAAATGACCGGAACAAGTTCGGTCGTGCTCATAGGCTTTGACAGGCTTGTCACGGCACGAGAGCTGTCCTACTTAAAAGGGAGAGGAGAAAACAGCACGATCCTCTACGGGCCGATGAATACAGCGGGAGGTTCACTTAAGTGGTTCAGAGACGCGCTTTTTGGAGGGGAGACGGTCAGGAAAGATTCCTACCGGAGGATCAACAGCGAGATCGAGAAGATGGCAAAGTATCCGTCAAAGATCATATTTCTCCCATATATGGCAGGGGAGAGGGCGCCCATATGGGACCCGGACGCAAGAGGCACGTTTATCGGACTGAACCTGAATACAAACCGGGCGGAAATGATGCGCTCTATTATGGAAGGAACATGCTTTGCGCTGAAGGATAACCTGAACCAGGCGCTTAAGATCGGAATTCCCATTCATGACATTATCTGCTGCGGCGGCTGCAGTAAAAGTGAGATCTGGCTGAAGATCAAAGCGTCTGTTATTGAAAAGGAGATCAAGCTGCCGGAAGTAAATCTGGGCGCGCCGGGCGGACTGTCTTACATAAACGCGGCTTACATGGGAGAATACAAAAGTCCGGAAGAAGCGTCCGCCGCCTGTCTTAAGATCAGAAAGACGGTAGAGCCGGTAAAGGAATGGATAGAACCATACCGGGAAATGTTTGACGTATACGAAGAGTCATACCGGTCATTAAAGGAACAGTTTAAAGCACTCGTAAAAATATGAGACACAAACGTCCGTGGAATGCAATTTATTCCATGGACGTTTGTCATTTTGGAATCTTATTCCCCGCTGAGCAGTTCGTCGGCAGTTGTATCCAGAATCTGCGCGAATGCCTTGAGTTCTATATCTGTCACAAATCGTTTTCCGCACTCGATTCTCTGTATGGCGGCTTTTTGCGCGCATAAAAAGATATAAATATCTCCACGCAGAACATGAAACAGAAGAAATCGTGTTATAATGGACCATATTATGATGAGAATGGAGACATATGTGCAGGAGGTAAAGCTATGGAACGTATTTTTATAGTGGAGGATGAAGAGAAGATCCGCAGTGAGCTGAAGACTGTTCTGGAGAAAAATGGATACACAGTGGAGGCGGCGGCAGAGTTTGGCGATATACCCCGCCAGATCATGGAGGCGGCGCCGGATCTTGTACTGCTTGACATTAACCTGCCTGTGAATGACGGATTTTATATCTGCCGAGAAATACGCAGGCAGTCTGATATCCCTGTCATTGTAGTCACAAGCTCGGACAGTGACATGGATGAGCTGATGAGCCTGAACGTAGGGGCGGATGATTTTATTACAAAGCCGTATAATATTCATATCCTTTTGGCCCACATCGGGACAGTGCTGCACCGGGTGAAAGGGCCGGGCAGGTCGTTTGTGATCACGCACAAAGGTCTGTCTCTGGACGTGCTGGGCAGCAGCGCCAGCCACAGGGGGAAGAAGGCAGATCTGACAAAGAACGAACTCGGTATACTGAAATATTTGATGGAGCATGCCGGCGCTGTCGTTTCGAGAAACGAGCTTATCTGCCACATGTGGGAGATGGAAGAATTCATAGAGGACAGCACGCTTACGGTAAATGTCAACCGGCTGCGCAGGAAACTGTCGGATATCGGACTGGATGATTATCTTCTCACAAAACGGGGACAGGGGTATATGGTATGAGTTTTTCACAGTATATAAAAGACAGATGGTTCGCGCTCTTCACAGAACTGTTCATAAGTTTCCTGGCGGCGGCTTTTCTGAGTGTTATGGGGAGTCCTGCGCCAGTCACTGCCGCGGTAGTGATACTTTACTTCGCGGGAGTGCTTCTGTCTGCAGGCTATGACTTTTTAAGGAAAAAACGGTATTATGATGAACTGTCGGATACACTGGAGCAGCTGGAGGAAAAGTCGTATCTGAGCGAAATGATAGAAGAGCCGGAATTTCTTGACGGACAAATATTGTATCACGTTGTCAGAACGAACGGAAAGTATCTGAATGACATGATCGCGAAGCAGCGCAGGGAACTGGAAGAATATAAAAGTTATGTGCAGACATGGGTGCATGAGGTGAAGACGCCGATAGCAGTGGAACGGCTTATCCTTGAGAATCATAAAGGGGAAGCGGCGGAAGGTCTTGCGGAGGAAATCGATAAAATAGAAAAATATGTAGAGCAGATGCTCTATTACAGCAAAAGCGCAAGTGTGGAATCAGATTATATTATCCGGCCGCTGTCACTTAAAAAATTATGTATGAGCGCAGTGCAGAGAAATGCCAGGATGATGGTGGCAGAAGGAGTGTCCCCAAAGTTCGGCAGTCTGGACTGCGAAGTGCTTGCGGATATCAGGTGGATGGAATTTGTGCTCGGACAGATCATCACAAACGCGGTAAAGTATCGTGATAAAGAGAGAGATTCATGGCTGTCTTTTTCCGCAGAACAGACAGATGAAAAGGAGGGAAGAGGGAAAAACCGGATCAGGCTCACTGTGGAGGATAACGGGATCGGTATAGCTTCCCAGGATATTCCCAGGGTATTTGCAAAAGGATTTACAGGGGAGAACGGGCGGCTCTTTAAAAAGTCTACAGGTATGGGTCTCTACCTCTGCAGGAATCTGTGTGAAAGAATGGACATAGAGATGGAGATCCGGTCCGTAAAAGGGGAAGGAACCGCGGTATCCTTTTATCTGAATACGATATAACTGTATGAGAGAGAATAACAGGGGGAACATTACAGCAATGTAATGTTTCTGTCATGTAAATCTGTGGAAGAATACAGAAGAGAATGTTAGACTGTGGATAACAATTCAAGGAGGAACAAATAAATGGACACAATCTTGAAAGTCAGAGATCTTGAAAAATTTTATAAAAATAAAGGAAGTCTGACTAAAGCAGTCAATCATATCAGTTTTGATGTTCAAAGCGGTGAATATATAGGAATCATGGGTGCGTCCGGAAGCGGGAAGACAACGCTGTTAAACTGTATCTCTACGATAGACAGCGCAACATCCGGGCAGATATGGGTGAGAGGTACGGACATTACCGTGCTGGATAAGCGCAGGCTTGCCAAATTCCGGCGGGAGGAGCTTGGATTTATCTTCCAGGACTTCAATCTTCTGGACACACTCAACGCGCGGGAGAACATTGCTCTGGCGCTTGCCATTAAAGGTGAGAGGCCGGGGACTGTAGAGCGTAAGGTACAGGAGGTGGCGGCAGACCTGGGTATCGCAGATATACTGGATAAGTATCCGTATGAGATGTCGGGCGGACAGCAGCAGAGAGTCGCCTGCGCGCGGGCCGTGGTGACAAAACCGTCTCTTGTGCTGGCGGACGAACCGACCGGCGCGCTCGATTCCAAGTCGGCGGGAATGCTTCTGGAAAGCTTCCGTATGATGAATGAGAAAAAGAATGCGACTCTTTTGATGGTGACGCACGATGCATTTACGGCAAGCCACTGTAAAAGAATTCTTTTTATCAAAGACGGCCGGATCTTTAACGAGCTGGTAAAGGGAAGCCGTTCAAGGAAGCAGTTTTTTGATGAGATCATGCAGGTCGTATCTTATCTGGGAGGAGGGCTCAGCCATGCGGTCTGAAAAGATGAGAACAGACCGGACGGCTTCAAAAGAAGTATTTCGGGAGCTTGCGGTCAAGAATGTTAAAAAAAGCGGAAGAGATTATCTTATTTATTTTATGACACTCGCTTTTTCCGTCGCCCTTTTCTATACGTTCAATTCAATAGAAGCACAGTTTCGGGTCTTCGGCGTACCTGACAGATTAAATTTCCTCAGCTTTTCCAGCGGGATGATGGCGGGGGTGTCTCTGCTCGTCTGCCTGATCATGGGATTCCTCGTGGCATATGCCAACCAGTTTATGCAGAAACGCAGAAAAAGGGAGATGGGCGTTTACATGACGCTCGGAATGGAATATGAAGATATAAGCGCCTTGATGTGGAAGGAGACATGCCTGGTAGGAGGAGCTTCCCTGGCTGCCGGTCTCGTGCTCGGTATAGCTCTGTCCCAGGGGCTGTCCATGGTCACTGCAAGAATTATCGGGACGGATATTGCGGACTACCGCTTCTTTCTTTCGCCAAAGGCGGTCGCCGCGGCGGTATTTTTCTTCGGATGTATGTATTTCTTCGTATACCGGAGGAATATGCGGGAGATAAGAAAGATGCAGCTGCTAGAACTTCTGTACGCAGGGAAGAAAAATGAGAATATTTCCAGGGGAAAGACAAAGGATATTCTCATGTTTGTTCTGGCGGCGGCGCTGATCGGCGGAGGGTACGCTGTGCTCGCCGCTCCGGAAAAACTGTATTTTACACAGGGAATGTTTCAGGGGATCGCCATGATCGCCGCGGGGAGCATGTTATTTTGTATGTCGGTGTCTGAAGTGCTAGTGAAGGTGCGAAAAAGCAGTAAGCGGTACTACTACAGACGACTGCATCTGTTTGCGGTGAACCAGCTCGGCAGCAGAATGAAAAGCGCCGGCGCCTCTATCGGAGTGGTGAGCATACTCGTCTGCCTGTCTATATCGGCTATGACGCTTGGACTCAGTATCGGAGGGGCGCTCGTCAGTGACGCGGATGAGGTCGCGCCTTATGACGTGAGCTTTCCGCTGCGCAAAGACGAAGGCCTGAGTGAAGGCCTGACGGTGGAACAGATTCTTGCACAGAAGGGTCTCGTACTGTCTGACTATGTGAAAGATTCGGCGGAGCTTCGGATATATAATGCGAAGGGGCTCACCAGCGATCTCTTCGGCGCATCCGCCGCAGAGAAAGAGGACGCCGACGGACAATTTAAGTATTATATAAATATCGTCGGTATCGACGATTACAACAGAGTAATGGCGCTTCAGGGAAAGGCGCCGGTAAAGCTCGGAGAAAATGAATATGCAATAAATTACAGTGTAAAGGAAGACAGAAAAAAACTGGAAAATTTCATGAGCCATAAAGGCAGAACGGTGCAGCTCGAAGGCACAGAGCTGACTCCGGCGTCCAAGGGCCTCTATAACCGTGTATACGGCAATGAAAATGTGTACTCAGACGGAGGAACGCTGATCGTTCCGCAGCGGCTGACAGAAGGTCTTGAACTGTTCGCGGCTGTGGACAGCGGAACGTTCCTGAATGCAGATTCCTATGAAAAACTTTCGGAAGCCATTCTCGCCATACCGGAGCATATCACCTGCAATACACATATGGATATCAAGGTGGAAATTATGTCCAATATACTCACGGTCAGCTATATCGGAATCTATCTTGGCATTACATTTCTCATTGT
This sequence comes from [Clostridium] hylemonae DSM 15053, assembly GCF_008281175.1. Classification (NCBI taxonomy): domain Bacteria; kingdom Bacillati; phylum Bacillota; class Clostridia; order Lachnospirales; family Lachnospiraceae; genus Lachnoclostridium; species [Clostridium] hylemonae. The sequence continues at coordinate 3,505,687 of NZ_CP036524.1, read as the reverse complement.
AGCAGGAGCAGTGCTCGCGCTGCAGCAGCTTTCCCAGGCGGCGGACAATGAACAAAGATACGCCCTGCTCAGGAAGATGGGCGCCAGAGATAAAGATATGAAAGAATCACTGCTTATGCAGCTGAGGGTATATTTTGGGATTCCGTTCATGCTGGCCGTGGTAAACGCATTATTTATTATAAGAGGGATGCTTGCCGGTGTGGAGGAGATCAGTACAGGAAAGCTGCTGCAGACCGGGATGTTTACAGGAGGACTCGTTGTCGCGGTGTACGGACTGTATTTTATCGTGACATATACAGGGAGCAGACGGATATTAAAGCTTAAGAGCAGCTTTCTTAAATAGTTCTGATGCGCGGCGCATGTGTGCCGGCAGCGAAAGGACCGATAACCGAATTTGGTTATCGGTTTTTTTGTCAGAAACTGCTTGACCCTGACCGTAGAGGAGACTGTAGGATGGCTTTGTAAGGAGGGATAACCGATGAGATCATGTATGAAAGTAGATAATCTTACAAAGACGTTTGGAAAAAGGACAGTGGTGGATAAACTGTCGTTTCAAGTGGAGCGGCAGGAAGTGTTCGGACTGCTTGGACCGAACGGGGCCGGAAAAAGTACGACCATCGAGACGGCGCTCGGGCTGAAAAAGGCAGACGGAGGAACAGCCGAGATATTAGGAATGGATCCGGCGCTTAAGAGGAAAAAGGTGTTTGAGCGTGTTGGCGTTCAGCTTCAATCTACCAATTTTCAGAACAATATAAGAGTGGAGGAAATATGCGGGGAACTGTCTGCGCTCTATAAATCTCCCGCGGATTACCGGGAATTACTGTGCCAGTTCAGGCTTGATGAATTCAGAAAGCAGCCGGTGGAGAAGCTCTCAGGTGGAGAGAGGCAGAAATTGTCCGTCATCCTTGCGCTGCTTCCAAGGCCGGAGCTTGTATTCCTGGATGAATTGACGACCGGGCTTGATGCGGCCGCGCGCAGAGAGGTCTGGCAGGTACTGAAGGAATTGAAAGCGAAAGGGATGACGATATTTCTCACTACGCATTATATGGAAGAAGCAGAGAGTTTGTGTGACCGTCTCTTGCTTATTAAACATGGAAGAAAGATCGCAACAGGAACGGTAAAAGAAGTTGTGGATGGCAGCCCGTATGACAGTCTAGAGGACGCATATCTGTGGTATATGCAGGAGGAGGGAAATGTATGAAACGATTTTGGACATTGTATAAGACAGAACAGAAACTGGGGCTTCGATGTCCGGATGGTCTGATATTCGGAGTTGCCATGCCTGCCGGCGTGCTGGTGCTCATAGCGGTTATCGCGGGCGGGAAAGCCGCAGGGGGAGGCAGCTATACGTTTCTCCAGAGCGCGTTTGCGTCTTTGATGGCAGTGGGTATCTGTGCCAGTGCTTTTATGGGGATTCCGCTTACGATAGCCGATTACCGGGATAAAAAGATTTTGAAACACTTTTTTGTCACCCCGTGCAGTCCTATGGCGCTGCTTGCGGCGGTAGTGGCCTGCGGGGTGGTCACGGCGCTCATTTCCGGCGGAGTGATATCTTTGTTCTCTGTCTTTATGTTCGGATACCGGATGCAGGGCAATGTCCTGTTGTTTGTGGGAGCTTATCTGCTTGTAATGGCTTCCATGTACAGCATCGGAATGCTTATATCCGGCCTGTGCAGATCGGTAAAAACTGCGAATGTAGTCACGACCGTAGTGTACTTTCCGATGCTGTTTCTGTCCGGCGCTACGATACCATTTGAGCTGTTTCCGGAAAAACTTCAAAAAGCGGCGTCCATACTTCCGCTGACGCAGGGGATCAAGATGATGAAAGAGATTTCCGTGGGAAGTCCGGTAAAAAATGTGGCCGGTATTGTACTGCTGCTGACAGCTGTAACAGCGATCTGCTGTTTCGCGGCAAAATTGACTTTTCGCTGGGAATAATCTAGTGTATAGTGACCATATTGGAGGTGTGATGATGAAAAAAGAATATACGTGTGAGGTTAAGATGGAAGACAAACTGTACAGAATAGGCATGTTTGCGGCCATGAACCATGTGACCATCAAGGCACTCAGATACTATGATGAACAGAATCTGTTAAAGCCCGTTTATGTGGACAGCACTACGGGCTACCGTTATTATACATCAGGGCAGCTTCCGGAGATACATCGGATTCTGGCGCTTCGTGGAATGGGATTTTCTCTGGAGGAAATAAGGTCCATTCAGGCCGGTCATTCTGAGATGGAGATGCTGGCAGCCAGAAAACGACAGCTGTTGTCTGAAATTGCGGAAATAACAGCCAGGATTGCCGAGGTGGAGAGTTATCTTTCTGCCGATAAAATAGATACGGAACATCATGTTCTCATTAAAGCTCTGCCGGAGGTCATAACGGCCTCCATGAGAAAGAGAATTTCCAGGTATGGAGCCCTGTTTGACTTTATGCCGTTTATGGGACGGGAGATGGAACGTCTTGGTTGTGTCTGTGCGGAGCCGGAATATTGTTTTTCCGTCTACCATGACGGCGGCTACAGAGAAGAGGATGTTGATGTGGAAATATACCAGGCCGTCACGGAAAAAAAGCAGGATTCCGGACTGCTGCAGTTCAAGGTGGTACCTGAGGTGGAGACGGCGGCCTGTATTCTCCATAAAGGTTCATATGAAAGTTTTCCGAAGTCGTACGGCCGTGTGCTGCGGTTTGTAGAGGAAAACGGGTATGAGATCTGCGGGAATCCGAGAGAGTCATACATCGATGGCATCTGGAACAAGGAGACAAAAGAGGAATGGCTTTCAGAAATTCAGATTCCGGTGAGAAAAATAAATGAATATTAACAGTGTATCGAATTGACAAATGCAGGCAAATCATGCAATATGGATTTGAGAAAGAACCCTGCTGGGAGATTGGAGTTTTGCGAAATGCTGTTAATAAAAAATGCCGAGATTTATTCTCCGGCCCGTATTGGGAAAAAAGATATTCTTGTATGCAATGAAAAAATAGAGTTGATAGAAGACAGGATCGACGGACTGCCGGACAGCTGCCGTGTGATAGATGCAGAAGGGCTTATGCTGTCTCCGGGTATGATCGACCAGCACATACATGTGACCGGCGGCGGCGGGGAGGGAAGCTTCCACACCCGCACCCCGGAGCTTGCCCTGTCCGAGATGATAGAGGGCGGGATCACGACGGCTGTGGGCCTGCTCGGGACGGACGGAATGACGAGAAGCGTGGAGAATCTGTATGCCAAGACTGCCGCGCTGAATGAGGAAGGGGTAACGGCCTACATGCTGACCGGCGCCTACGGATATCCGGGGCCGTCCATAACCGGTGAGGCAGACCGGGATATCGTGTTTATCAGAGAAGTCCTCGGAATGAAACTGGCGTTATCCGACCACCGGGCGCCCCACATTACGCCGGAGCAGCTCATGCAGACTGCAAGCCGCGTCAGAGTGGCGGGAATGCTGAGCGGAAAGCCAGGCATAGTTGTGCTGCATATGGGGGACGCGCCCGAAGGACTGGAGCCGGTGTACGAAGTGCTGGACCGGAGCGCGCTTCCTGTCCGTATCTTCCGTCCGACCCACGTAAACCGCAACGGAAAGCTGCTTGAAGCGGGGTACGGTTTCCTTGAGAAGGGCGGCTATGTAGACTATACGTGTGGGATGAAGGGCCAGCCTTCCCCCGGGCAGTGCATTGCGGAGGCGGCCAGGAGAGGCCTTCCCCTTGAACACATCACCATCAGCTCGGACGGACACGGCAGCTGGTCCAGCTACGGTGAGGACGGAACGCTGCAGGAGATCGGCGTATCAGGAGTGGACAGTCTGTACAGAGAATTAAAAGAGATGGTGAAAGGGCTTGGAATGGCACTTGAAGATGCCCTTGGATATGTGACAGCCCATGTGGCGGAAGCGCTTGACATATACCCGAAAAAAGGCTGCATAGCAGAAGGGGCAGACGCGGATATACTGCTTTTTACAGAGGAGCTGGAACTCCACACGGTGATAGCGAGAGGCGCTGTCATGATGGAGGCCGGAGCCTTAAAAAAGAAAGGTACTTATGAAAAATAAGACTGCCGTAGAACTGACCGCGGCGGAACGGCCGGTTTTGCCGTAGAATGCACTCCCAATATAGTATTGGGAGTGCATTCTGCTGTTATATCTTATATTCAGTTATTCAGTATTCAGCAGTTATCGCTGTTTTTCTCCCTGTATGCTGTGAAAACATCTGCGATCCGCTGCATATCGTCCGTCGTAAACCGCTGGTCGCAGCTGACGGACATGATGTGGCCGTAGACGTAACGCGCGCCCGGGTATTTTTCGATATCGATGAAGGGAGGAACCGGCCAGTATACTTTGGGCGGTATGCCGTTGGCTGCCAGATGCTCCATGAGTGACTCGCGGTCTTCGCAGAAGAACGGGAAGAACATCGGGCACGTATCGTCCGGAAGTTCCGGGAAGACAGGGCGCACCGCAGGATCGTCCGGCAGATGCCTCAGCAGATACGCGTAATTCTCCCGTCTCTTTTGAATGGCGTCACCAAGCGGGTAGTGCAGGATCGACCGGAGGGAAGCTTCGTCGCCTGCCTGCATGTCAAAGATCTCCCGCAGCATCCATTCCGCTTTCCAGAAGGCGTCCGCGCTCTTTTTGTTCAGCGTCTCGTCGCCGGTCTTTTCATACTGTTCTCTTGTATAAAGCGCCAGGTCTCTTATCTTCAGATGCTCCGTATCTGCGGGAATGGGTGATACGCCGAAGCGTCCGGTGCGCTTTACCGCCAGTCCGCCGGAAGTTACGCCCATCCACTTCCTGAGGCTGACTGCGATATAGTCGGTCTCAGGGCAGGCGCCGTACGGTGAGAAGGCAGTGTGGGTCGTATCCTGCATCACAGTGACGCCGCGGCTTCTGCACGTTCTGACGAAGTCTGTGTCAAAGGTAGAGAATCCGTAGAAGCCGCAGATGAGCAGAAAGCCGATCTTATCGATCAGGCTGTCATCAAACTGAGGCACAAGGCAGCGGTCCACGTCATAATAGTAGATTTCAAAACCTGCTTTCACGAAGCAGCCGCTTACCGTCTCGCACGTGTACGCGGGGAGATAGGCCGTCCGCTTCTTATCTGTGAGCATAAAATCCTTAAGGCAGAGATAGATGGCGCAGCGGCCCGACATCAGGTGGCTTACATCGCCGGCATCCGGGCAGACGAGGTCTATGTAGCCGTTCGTTTCAATACTGTTCTTTTCATAAGGGAAAAATCCTCCGATTTCCATATACAATACCTCCTGAGATTATTATAAAATATAGTCTGATCCGGGAAAACCATGGGGGACGCGGATCAGGATGACAGAGTCTTCTTAAAATCTTTCCGTTCCGATTCCGGTACCATGTCAATGACGAGGCAGGATGCCAGCAGGTTCAGCGCGGTCATCGGCAGCGTCAGTGAATTATAGAACATCTTTGTGGCAGTCTGGCAGAGAAGAAGGTGAGTGCTGTATTCAGCCGCCGGGGACGAGATGCTGTCGGTGATGGTCAGGATAGGGACGCCCGTGTCCGCCGCCTTTTTGGCAATGCTTCCCATAGGATAATAATACTTTGGGAAGGAAAAGAAGATGACAAGGTCGCCCTCGTTAAGGTGCTGCAGCCGGTTCTGCGTCTCCGCCAGATCCGCCAGATCAATGAGGGAGGCGTTGAAGTAGAGCAGCCGCAGCCTGGCCTCCAGAAACTCGCCGAGTATTTTCGAGATATCATGGGCAAAAATAAAAATGCGTCTGCTTTTCTTTATCTCCCCGGCGGCGGCCACGATCGACTCGGGGCTGAAGGAGGCGGAAAAATCTGCGACTGCGGCGGCTTCCCGGCGGCAGATGTCTGTCAGGAGCGCTTCTTTGTCAGAGCCTTCGGATGAGGCGTTTTCGGGTGGGAAATATGCCGGCGCCGAAAGAAGCCTGATCATATGCTGTGTGTATTCCCGGAACTCATTTTTTAACTCCAGGAAGCTGGAACAGCCTGCTTTTTTACAAAAGCGCAGCAGTGTAAGTTCCGAGGACGACGTCTGATGGCTCAGCTGGGCAAGCGTAACATAGCATACATCCTCGGGGTTCTCCAGCAGATAATCGGCGATTCCTCTCTGTTTTTTTGTGAGCGTGGGATATAAGTCCCGGATTCTCTGTAATATATCCATATTGTTTCCTTTCCAGATACGCAGATGCAGTGGTGCATCGTAAACTGCTTATAAAATAAATATAAAGAATGTATAAACAATTTGCAAGTAAATACTTTACAATTTTGTTGTTATATGTATAATAATAATTAAAAAGTAAAGTAAATACTTTATTTTTTGTGAATTTCGCATATCTCAACAAAAATGAAGTAAAGCTGCTTTGCGTAAAAAAGCACAAAAGGGAGGAGAGAAAAAGCAATGAAGAAACTATTTGAAAAACACTTTGAACGTACATGGCTTATCATCTTTCTGATCATGTTCGTCATCATTATGATCCCGTTTCCATTCTTTTACAGTGAGACTTACATTCCGGCCATAGGCGGAATACCGTCATACATATTCGGGTGGTTTGCGCATACGGCGGTCACATTCACCCTCATTATCATCTACTACAGAATGTGTATGAAACGGAAAGAGTACCACATATACGATGAGAAAAATGAGGAAGATACGGAAGGAGGAGAAGAATAATGTCTGAAGCGATCCAACCATCACCGGTGCCGTTTTATACGGTCTTAGTTATATATCTTGGTATTATGGCGTTTATCGGCTGGTACGCCAGCAGAAAGACGAAGAGTCTCGGCGATTTCTTCGTACTGAGCGGAAAAGCCGGCGTTCTTGTCAGCGGTATCGCTTATTTTTCCACCCAGTTCTCCATGGGTACTTTTCTCGGTACGCCGGGAACGATTTTTGGAGTCGGATATGCGGGAATGGCCATCTCTGTACCAGGCGCTGTCTTCTGCATGATCCTGCCTGCGCTTCTCATAGGCAGAAAGCTCGTGACGCTCGGCCATGAATATGGCTTCCTCACAATGGCAGACTACCTGACAGACCGGTACCACTCAAGATCAATGAGCGGCGTGCTCGGCGTTATGATGCTCTTTTTCCTCATTCCGATGATGGGAGCTCAGATCATCGGCGCAGGAGTTATCGTTCACGTATTTACCGGACTTCCTGAGTGGGTCGGGGTTGTAGGAATGGGTATTATCGTTATATTATACTGTATGAGCGGCGGTATGAAGGGCGCGATGATGACGGACGTTATCCAGGGCTCTCTCATGATGGGAACTGCGGTTATCACATTCATCGTCTCCGTCAAAATGGGCGGCGGTTTTCATAATATCAACAGCACGCTGCAGAGTATGAATGAATCGTATCTGACCTTCCCGGGAGCGAACGGTTATATGCCGTGGGCTTACTACGTATCAAACATTGTGCTCTGGTCGTTCTTTACGATGGGGCAGCCCCACCTGTTCACCAAGTTCTTTACGATGAAGGACCATAAGACGATGTTTAAGGCGATACTGCTCGGTACGGGCGGGATGTTCCTCTCAGCGACGCTGATTGAGTGGGCAGGTGTAAACGGGATCGCGTCCATCCAGAATATTGAAAAGGCAGACCAGATCGTGCCGATGATCCTCCAGAGAGGACTGAACCCGTTCCTTGCGTCCCTCTTTATCGCGGGGATCGTGGCGGCCGGTATGTCCACCATCGACGGAATACTCGTAACGACGACCGGAGCGGTGACAAGGGACATCTACCAGAAGATCGTCAATAAAAAAGCGACGGATGACAGTGTCATGAAGCTGTCCAAGGTGGTTACCATATTGATCGGACTTGTTGTCATTCTCTTTGGCGTGTTCCAGCCGGGAAGTATCTTTGAGATCAACCTGTTTGCGTTCTCGGGCATGGCCGTCTTTGTAGTGCCGATCCTGTTCGGCATGTACTGGAAGAGGTCTACGGCCTGGGGCGCCATCGCATCTGTGGCTGTAGGGGTGGCGGCTCTTCTGAGCTTTACACTTGTTCCGCAGCTTAAGGAACTGGCGCATGGATTCCACGCACTGTTCCCGGCGACAATACTCGGCGCGGTCACGATGGTGATCGTCAGCAGACTGACGCAGGCGCCGCCGCAGGAGACGATCGACCGGCACTTTAAACTGCTGAAGAAAGTCAGTGCCAGATAAAAGGAGGTAATAGTATGTATCTTGGAAAGATGACGACAGCCCAGGCAAAAGAGGCATTCCAGAAGGACCCGGTGCTCGTGATACCGGTGGGAAGTACGGAACAGCACGGCGCCCAGTGTGCGCTAGGCACAGACTACATGGTGCCCTCGTATCTGGCGGATCATGTGGCGGACATGGAGGACGTGATCATCGCCCCCACGGTCCCGTACGGAGTCTGTCCGTATCACTTAAGCTTTGAGGGCAGTATCAATATTGGTTATGAAGGACTTTATATGGTCCTGCACGGAATCATGGACTCCCTCATGCAGCACGGAGTGAAACGGTTTGTCGTGCTGAACGGACACGGAGGCAACACGCCGTCCATCGACCGCGCGGCGCTGGAAGTCTACCACAAGGGCGGCATCTGCGCCAGTATAGACTGGTGGAGCCTTGTGGCGGAACTGGATGAGAAGTTTTGCGGCGGGCACGGAGATATCCTCGAGACATCTGCCATGATGGCGGTCGCGCCGGACGCGGTACATCTGGAGCTTGGACAGCCCATGAACGCGCAGCACCCTTCAGAAAATGTGGAGGCTGCTTATATACAGGCAGTCCGTTACAAAGGAGGCACGGTCCGTCTTGTGAGAGACACAAAAGAGATCGCGCCGAGCGGATGGTTCGGTCCTTTTGACCCGAAAGATTCCACGGCGGAGCTCGGACAGGAAGCTCTTGATCTGTCCGTAGAGTTTATCCGCGGTTTCCTGGAAGAAATGAAAGGGTTTGCATGTAAATAGAAGTTCATATGATTGAAGAATTCCGACACGATTCCCCCCGGCTGTCTGTGGATACACAGACGGCCGGGGGGAATTATCGCGTTTATCTTTGGATTTAACATTTCACCGGCAGTTCGCCGAGATTCACCTCGTATAGAGCAAAAACATTGTCGAATAATGTAGAAAAATAATAAAAAAATAAAAAAGAGTGTGCAAATTGCATAACGATTCCTTGCGTTTATTGAAAATTGATGTTGAAAAGATATAATAAACTCAACTTAAAGGAAAATTTGCAAGGAGGGCAAAAATATGGGAAAAACAAAAAAATATTCAATGAAAGAAGACTTTTCAATGGTAGCGGTTCTGACGATCCCGATCTGTGTCGCTATCAACGTAGTGGGGGACCAGATCGTACAGCTGCTGAAACTGCCGATATTCCTGGACGTGATAGGAACGGTACTGATGGCGATGCTTGCGGGACCGTGGCCTGCGGCTGTAACCGGCGTACTTACTAATCTCTGTATGGGCATCACAGATAACCCGACGCTCATTCCGTTTGCGATCACATCGGCGGCCTGCGGTATTGCGGCCGGAATGTTCGCAAGGAAGAAATGGTTTTCCACACAGAAGTGGAAGCTGGTCATCATAGTATTAGTTCTGGATCTTGTAACGATATGTACGGCGTCCCCGATCACCATTTTTGCGTTCGGAGGGGTATCCGGCAACGGCGGCCAGTCAGTAGCGATCGCGGGACTTATGGCATCCGGCGCCAATATCATAGCGGCGGTCGTAGGCACGGACTTCTGGGTCAACCTGGTGGACAGATCGCTTGCTCTTATTATCGCTTTTGCGGTTGTGAAGGTCATTCCGGACCGGACTTTGATCAAGTACAGTCTCGGGGCCAATTTCACAAAGAAGAAGCCTGAATAGGACAAGGACGGCCGATGCAGATGGAGGGACTTATGTACCGAGAACAATTAATGGAAAAAAAGAAAAATAAAATTGCCGGGTTATATCCGATGTGCAAGATCGAGATGCTCGGACTGTATGTTATTTTAATTATCCTGGCCAACATCATCCAGATCTGTCAGTTACCGTTGCTGCTGATTCCGCTTTCTCTTTGTATTCCACTCATATTTGCGCTGAGCGGACAGCTGAAAGACTATCTGTCCTTTATTAAAATGGTCAGCTTTCTCGTCTGTTTTCTGTTTGTGATACAGGCATTCCTGATCAAGGGGGCACAGCCGGTACTTGTGTGGCAGTGGAAATTCCTGCACATTTATCTGGGCGGCCTGGACAAAGGCCTGACGCTCAGCTTCAATATTTTAAATTTCGCAGGCATTTTTTACTGGCTCTTTAAAACCTCAGCCTATCAGGAGATCAGCGCTGCCATGGAGCAGAGCGGTCTTCATCACAAGGCTGCCTACGTGTTTCTCTCAACCTTCAAAATGATCGATGTAATGAAACAGAACACCTATAAGATCATGGACGCGCAGAGGGCCAGAGGGGTTGAGACGGAAGGAAATATATTTGTGAGGGCAAAGGCATTTGTGCCTATCATAATCCCTCTGGTCGTAAATGCCATGCTGGAAGTCGGGGAGAGGGCGCTGACGCTTGAATCCAAGGCGTTTTCCGTTAAATGCAGGAAGACGATCATGATCCCCGCCACACGCAACGGATATGAAAAGCGGGCGCTGATCGTGTCTGCGGTGATCGTACTTAGCGCGACAGGAGGGGCTATATTATGGCTGGTAAGATAATTGAATTGAAAAATGTGACATATACATATCCGCTGAATTCCAGGCCGGCCTTAAAAGACATATCGCTGGAGCTGGAGGCAGGAAAGCTCTATGGCATCGTCGGCGGCAACGGCTCCGGGAAAACGACCCTCTGTCTGGCCATATGCGGATTTGCCACGAGATTTGAAAAGGGCACGCTGCAGGGAGAGATTCTCATAAAAGGCAGAAATATAGACGAGTATGAGGACGGAGAGACGTCCCGGATGATGGGATATGTTCTCCAGAATCCTTTCAGCCAGATATCCGGGGTGAGAGAGACCGTGCTCGAGGAGATCGCCTATGGGCTTGAGAATCTCGGGGTGGCGCCGGAAGAGATGGAGGAGCGCGTTGTGGCGATCGCGGAAAAGACAGATATCGAATCACTGCTTATGAAGAATCCGTATGAACTGTCGGGCGGACAGCAGCAGAGAGTCGCGCTTGCTTCCGTACTCGTTCTGGATCCTGAGATCCTCGTGATCGACGAACCGACCTCCCAGCTTGACCCGGAAGGTACAGAGAGCATTTTCAAGATCATTGAGCGGCTGAAGGAAGAGGGGAAAACGATCCTTCTCGTGGAACACAAGATGGATCTTCTGGCAGAGTATGCAGATGAGATGATCGTGCTGGAGGACGGCCGCAATATTGCCGTGGGACGGACAAAAGAGGTGCTGTCCGACCGGAGGCTGGAGGAGCACGGCATCCAGCTTCCACAGATAAGTGTTATATTCAGCGAGCTGAAAAAAAGAGGAATGTGTTTTGACAGCATTCCGGTCACGTATAATGAAGCGGTAGATCTACTAAAACAAGTATAGCGGGGGAATCGTATGGGAGATATATTATTAGACCACGTGTCGTTTACATATAAGAACGGGTATGAAGCAGTGTCCGATGTCTCTCTTTCTGTCCGGCAGGGAGAAAGAGTCGCCATACTCGGGCAGAACGGCGCCGGAAAGACAACGACGGTGAGAATGATGAACAACATGCGCCGCCCGACAAAGGGAACGGTCATGGTGGGCGGTAAAAATACAAAAGATTATACGACCGCCCAGATATCAAGAGAGGTAGGGTATGTTTTCCAGAATCCGGACGACCAGCTTTTTCATGCCACGGTCCGGGAGGAAGTAGAATTTGGCCCTAAAACAGCGCTGAAACTGCCGCCGGACGAAGTGGAGAACAGGTGCGGCAGGGCGCTTGAGCTGGCGGGACTTACAGAAATGAAGGATGAAAATCCCTTTTCCCTGCCGCTATCCATACGGAAATTTGTTGCCATTGCGGCGGTCATAGCCTCGGATCCGGATGTCTATATCTTTGATGAACCGACGGCGGGGCAGGACAGAATGGGACTGATCAGCCTCGATAAGATCATCCGCAGCCTGCAGGGGCTTGGCAAAACGGTGATCACCATCACGCACGATATCGAGTTTGCCATAAATACATTTGACAGGATCGTTGTGATGGCGAAGAAAAAGATCATCAGAGAAGGAACGCCGGAAGAAATATTCCATGACGAGGCAGTGCTTAAGAAGGCGATGCTCAAGACACCATATGCGGTGAGATTTGCCAAAGAGCTGTCTCTCGGGGAAGAGATAACAACGAATGAACAATTAATAGAAGCATTAGCAAGGAGAGAATCAGGATATGAACGATAAGATATTGCCGCCACTGTTAAAGGAGGATTCCATTTTAAACGCCGAAGACCGTGCGTTGTTGATGAATCTTTATGAAGAAGAAGGAGATAATACATGGAAGGTCGTCGCGGGCGATGATCCGCTGGATGAGCGGAGGCTTGCGCGGAATTCTTATACATATGAGGAATTGGTGGGACAGCCGGATAAAATACGCGAGACATTGAGCCGGGAGAAAGAGGCGGTCAAAAAAGCCGCCGGACTTCTGGGACAGAGAGAGATCAGACAGATCTATATGGTCGGCTGCGGCGATTCGGTTGCCGCCCTGCGGGGCGTCAGGTTCTTTCTGGAGTCGCTGCTCGGCATTCCGTGCAAGGAGGAGGACGCGTTGGACTTTGCATATTATAACAGTTCGGCCGTGGATGAGAAGACACTCGTGATCACGCTGTCTTCCAGCGGACGGACGGTGCGGGTAGTGGAAGCGCTGCTGGCAGCGAGGGCGCGCGGCGCCCAGACGCTCGCCCTGTCCAATACACCGGATTCTCCGCTCATGAAAGCGGCGTCGGCCGGTATCCTCATCCATGCATCCAGAAAAGGATGGCCGACACAGTCTTCCACCGCCGCCATGGCAGTGACCGTAAGGCTCGGGCTCGAGCTGGGAAGGGTGATGGGAGTGAGCGAAGCCGCGCTTGGTTATTACGAAGAGCAGTTTGATAAAGTACCTGGACTTATGGAACAGGCCATTGAGATGACGGAAAAAAAGATCCGGAAAATGGCAGAAGAGTTATACAGCAGGAAGATGTTCTTTTTCTGCGGCGGGGGACCATTCTTTACGTGCGCGGAGTACGGAGCGGCAAAAGTAAAAGAAGCGACGCCGGTCTATGCGGTGCCGGTGCTTCTGGAAGAATTCCATCATTATAACACGCTGAAAAAGGGCGACCCTCTGTTTTTGATCGCTCCGCCGGGGTATTCTGTTATGCGGGCCATAGAGACTATATGGGCCGGAAAGGAACTGGGAGGCTCTGTGATCGTACTCACATCAAAAAATGAGGCGGCTCTCGTCAAAGAGGCGGATGAGGCGGTCATACTGCCGGAAGCAGAAGAGTGTTTTGCGAATTTTGTGTATGCGGTTCCGCTGCAGTTATTCGGATACTACCTTTCTGTTGAACAGGAAAAGAAAGCAAGGGAAAAATTGGGGGAATAGGAGTGCTGGCATATGGATTATGTAGCAGTTGGCTGCCTTAGTATTGACAACATCATCAATACAATGGGCATAAAAAAATTAAATGTATTTGGCGGCAACGCCGCCTTTGGTACGGCAGGGATCTCACTCTGGCACGACGGAGAGATCGGAGTCGTCTCAAGAAAAGGAACAGATATCCCAAAAGAGTGGATCCGGATGCTGGAAGAACGGGGCATCGACACGGAGGGCATAAAAGATGTGCCCATGCGCCATATGATGTTTGCGGGAATGATCTATGATGAGAACGGGGAGCGCAGAGAAGTAACCTTTAATGAAAGCGAACAAAGCGGCGAACTGATCGCCGGCTTCCCGGTGATGACGCCCGAGATGGTGACGATGGCACATGAGATATTTGCGCCTGCGGTGAGTGATATACCTGAAAGCTATTCGGACGCCGCCGTTTTCCTTGCGGCGCGCCACTATGACAGACAGTTGGGTTATGCAAAGTATTTCAGAGAAAAGAATCCGGGAGGGCTCATCGTGCTCGATACCGGCAGCGACTATATGAGACCGGAGTGTATAGACAAGCTTCCTGAGCTTTTCCGGCTGGTGGATGTGGTGATACCAAGCGAAGTCGAGGTGAAAGGTATCTTCGGAGATATCCCCATGGCGGAAGCGGCAGAGAAAATGATACAGCTTGGGGCCAGAAATGTGGTGATCAAGATCGGAAAAAGAGGCTGTCTCGTGTATGTAAATAAAGAAATCATATTTGTGAACGCGTTTCATTCAGACACGGTCAAGGACCCGACGGGAGCGGGAGACAGTTTCTGCGGAGGCTTTCTCGTCGGATACAATAAGACGCACGACCTCGTCACAGCGGCCAAATATGGGACCGTATCTTCTTCGTTTATCATTGAAGATTTTGGGATCGAGCCGGCGCTGCATATCAGCAGAGAGCTGGCGGAAGAACGGCTGAAGGATGTGGTCTGTTACACAATGGAGGGAAAAGAATGAGATATGCAAAGGAGCCGGTCATTATAGGAGCGGTACATCTTCCGTACTATGGCAGGAATAATCCGTCTCAGTCAGTGGCGGAGATCGAAGAGTATGTCATGGCCAATGTAAAGGTCCACTATGAAAATGGTATCGATACGGTATATATACAGGATGAAAATCTGAATACAGGCCCGGCGCTGCCGGAGACGATCGCCTTGACGGCGTCACTTGCAAAAATGGTGAAGATGGAAGTGCCGGGCGTGAAACTGGGACTGATCATGCAGGCTCACGACGGAGTGGCGCCGATCGCCGCGGCCGCGGCCGCGGGAGCGGATTTCGTCCGCATCAAAGTATTTGCCGGAACAATGTACAAGGCAGAGGGGATCCGTACAGGCGTCGGTGAGACGGCGGTACAGTACCGCACTATGATAAATTCCCCGGTAAAAATACTTGCAGATGTACATGACCGGGAAGGGATACCGATGCCGGGAGTGCCGGTCGATATGGCCATCGGCTGGGCGAGCCATATCGGAGCAGACGGTCTTATACTGACAGGACACGACTATAAGGAAACGATGGAGTATCTGGAGACCGCGGAAAAAATGGAACTGGGCAAACCGGTGCTGGTGGGCGGCTCGGTCAGTGAGGACAATATTTATGACATACTGGATCACTGTGAAGGGGCGGTCGTAAGCAGCTCGCTGATGCTGGACGATCCAGTTCCGGGAAGCCCGCTGCGGTGGGATGCGGAAAAGATCAGACGATTTGCAGACAAAGTAAGGCATTATAGAAAGAGCAGATAAATATGTATGATTTGGCCATTGAAAAGGGTTATGTTATTACGGCAGCAGGAAAACGCAGACTCGATATAGGGATCAGCAACGGGATCATCGCCGGTTTGTCCATGCCGGGCATGCTCGGAGCTGCAAAAGAGTCCGTTCAAGTCCCGGGACGGTATATATTTCCGGGGGGAATCGACGTGCATGTCCATATGGATGATCTTGGCGCAGACGAACCGGAAGACTGGCGGCACGGTTCCATGGCCGCGGCTGCGGGCGGGATCACGACGGTCGCAGATATGCCGATCGACAATGTGCCCGCTACCGTTGACAGACGTTCTCTGCAGATGAAGCTTATGCGTATTAAAGGCAATTCTTTTACAGACTATATGGTATGGGGCGGACTGACGGCGGATAATCTCGATGCGGTCATGCCCATGCTTTCAGAAGGGGCGGCGGGGCTCAAAGCATTTCTGTGCGACAGCGGGGCGGAGGATTTCCCCCGTGTCTCCGACCCGGTCCTGCTGGAGGCGATGCGTCTTGCCGCAAAAGAAAATTTCCCGATCGTCATACATGCTGAAAATGAGGAGATAAACAACTATTACTCGAAGAAGCTGAAAGGGCGCTTAAGGTGGGAAGACTGGAGCAGGATGCATCCGGAAGAAAGTGAGCTGGAGGCAGTGGCGCGGTGCGCGCTGTTTGCGCGGATCACGGGGGCGGGCGTGCATATCGCCCATATAAGCAGCGCAAAAAGCATAGCGCTGATCCAGGAAGCCAGAAGGCAGGGAGCTCGTATCACCTGCGAGACGTGTCCGCATTATCTCATGTTTTCAGAAGAGGATTACCCGGACAAAGGAGCAATGCTGAAATGCGCGCCGCCGGTACGCGGTATGAGAAACAGAGACGCACTGTGGGAAGAACTAAAGTGCGGGCATATAGACATTATTTCCTCGGATCACTCTCCGAGCGCAGACAAGTCGGTGACAGATGCGGTTGACCGTGCGTGGGCCGGCATATCAGGCGTCCAGTTTACGCTGCCGGTACTTTTTTCAGAAGGATGTTGTAAACGAAAGATGCCCCCGGAGCGCATTGCGGAGGTGTTATCGCTCAGGCCCGCTGAATTATTAGGGATCGATAAGAGTAAGGGAAGTATAGAACTTGGAAAAGATGCGGATCTGGCCGTATTAAATCCGGAGAAACAGACAATCTATGATGAGAATCAGATCAAAACGAAAGTAAAGAATAGTGTCTATAAAGATATGTGCCTGCAGGGGACCGTTGAGAGGACCTTCCTGCGCGGCGCGGAAGCAGGCGGATCAAAACCGCGCGGACGCTATATTTGCAGGTGAGCCGATGAAAAGTAGTTTAGAATGGCTGGTGACAGCAAGCGGATTAAAAAATATAAAATGTATTGCCTGTGACGACCTTACAAATACCAGATTTGACGGGGTGACAGTGCTGGATAATCCGGATGCGATCCGGTGGGTAAAACAGGATGAACTGGCAGTCACTACGGGCTACTTTCTGCTCCATGACGAGGAAGCGCAGAAAAGGATCGTCCGCGAATTAAAAGAAGCCGGCTGCGCCGGGCTCGGAGTGAAGATCAGAGACTATTTCCAGGAGATTCCCGAAGGAATGGTCAAGGAAGCAGAAAAGGTAAAGCTCCCCCTTTTAGAGCTTCCATTTTATTATTCATTATCTGAGGTGAGCCAGACGATCTATAACCATATATATGAACTGAGTTACCGGAGCAGGGTAAAGGAACAGAAATTGATCGAAGATATCTCAGATATTTTCTTTTCAAAGAGGGGGACGATGGAGATCGTTTACCGGATCGCGGAGTTCCTGAAACGGACAGTTATCCTGCTGGACAGCGACTTTAAGTGCGTCTATGCCGCCAAAAGAATGAATGACAAGAAGCTGTGTATGAAAGACAGTGTGATCAGGCGGCTGAAGTCACTGAAAAATGATGAGTGTGTCTTTTTATTTCCGGATAAAACGGAGAGGAAAGGATATACAGTCACCATACCCGGAGCCGGGGCGAACGCGCTCCTGCTCGTGCTGGAAGACGCCGGTGAACTGACAAAAGAGGAGAAGTCCATAATCGAGCGGTGCATAAAGATCCTGAGCATGGCGCTGGAACAGGCGAGGTCGAGACAGGAGGACAGATATGAGTTTGAAGATTCATATCATAAGGATCTGTACGAGTACCTGAACGGCCTGCGCCAGTACGACGACGGAGAGCTGAAAAATATCCTGCGGGATATAGAGATGCCGTTTGAAAAGAAAAGGATCATGATACTCCTCCAGATACAGGGAGGATTTGACGCAGGTACCGACTACCGGGAACTGATACAGGGATGTATCCGCAAATGTAAGGAAATGCGCGGATTTGAGCCCTATATACTGAGCCGCGGCCGCAAGTTCATCGTCTATCTTTTTGCCTGTACGGATAAGAGCGATCCGTTCATGTGCAGCGCGGCCGGAAAACTGGCAGACATCATGGCGGAGAGAATGGGCCGCATAAATGACGGGATGGAAGTGCAGATCGGCATTGGGAAAAGCAGCGACGACTTTCCCGGTATAAAAAGAGCATACCAGGAGGCGGAAAAGGCCGTTGATATCGGGGAAAAGCTTGGGATGAAAGAACAGGTCTTTGCCTATAACCAGCTGGAGTTTTACGATTATCTGCTGCAGTATCCGGTAAAGACAAAGGAGCAGTGCTGCGACAGTATCCGGTGCCTGCAGGAATATGATGAAGAAAACAATACAGAACTTGTGCACACGCTGCTTGGATTTCTGGAGCACAAGTTTAATGTCAGCGAGACGGCAAAGGCATTATACATCCATAGAAATACATTGATCAACCGGCTGAACAAGATCAAAGAACTTTTGTACAACGACCTGGAAACGATGGACGACCTGATGCCGCTTTGCATGGAGGCATATGCATATAAATTATTCTCATAGGAGGAGGTTACAGGATGAAAATATTACTGAAAAACGCAAAGATACTGACGTTTGATCCTGAGGACAAAATATTGGAACGTGCGGATCTGCTGATCGAAGGGAGGAAGATAACGAGAATAGGATACCGGATAGAAGAAAGCGCGGACAAGATCATAGACTGTACAGATAAGCTTGTCATGCCCGGGCTCGTGAACGCCCACCTGCACTCGGATGAAAATATGTTCCGCGGACGCTTCGACAACCTGCCGCTGGAGCCATGGATGCTGTACAGCTGCCCGCCGCTGGATTATGGTCCGTTTTCCCACCGGCTCATATATCTGCGCACGATGATCGGGGCCATGGAGATGGTGAAGAAAGGAATAACGTGCGTGCAGGATGACGTATCGGAGTGCCCGAAAGCCACGGTAAAAGGGTACGACCAGGTATTTCAGGCATATAAGGACATAGGCTTAAAAGGCAATATAGCAGTAAATATGGGAGACCGCGCCTTTATGGACAGGCTTCCGTATACAAAAGACTGTATTCCCGGACAGTATCATGGGCTGCTTTCCTCGCACCCGGATCCGGATGAGATGATAGAGACGTATGAGGAAGTGATCAGAAGGTGGGACAGAAAGGACGGCATGCGTGTTGTATTTTCCACGTCGGCGCCGCAGCGGTGCACGGACGAATACCTGATGAGAGGACTAAAGACCGCGCTTAAGTATGACCTGCCCATGCATACACATATCCTGGAGACGAGGATGCAGCGCGCTACCGGTCCTGAATTTTACGGCGCGTCCATTGTAAAGCATATCAAAGATATCGGGTTCCTGACAGACCGCCTCACGATTATTCACGGAGTGTGGATGGACGAGGAGGATATGCGGATGATCGGGGAGGCGGGCGCCTCTGTGGCCCACAACCCAGTCAGCAACCTGAAGCTTGGAAGCGGTATCATGCCGCTTCGCAGGATGGTGCAAAACAACGTAAATGTGGTGCTCGGCACGGACGGCATGAGCAGCAACGACGGGTACAGCATGTTTGAAACGGTAAAGTTTGCCGCGCTGCTGCAGAAGGTGATGGATGCGGACTATAAGACGTGGCTGGACGCCAGATCCATTTTGAAAATGGCCATTCAGACGCCCGCGCACAGTCTGAGGAGAACGGAGGAGATGGGAAGCCTGGAAGAAGGAAAGGACGCGGATATTGCGGTCATAAATCTGAAGTCCGAGGCATTTACGCCGTTAAACGATATTTACAAGCATCTCGTCTACTGTGAGGACGGCAGTGATGTGGAGACTGTGATCTCGGCGGGGCGCATTCTGATGGAGAACAGAAACATACTGAACGTAGATGAGAATGCTCTGATAGAGGAACTTCAGGCAATGACAGGAGAGTTTCAGGAGCGGTTTAAAGATACGGTGGAAAAGAATGACGCGCTTATGCCGTACGTGGACCGGATATATGAAAAGTGTATCAGACAGTATGAAGACTGTACGTGTAACCTGTTTGTCTGAAAGACATTTCGGAGAAACACCAGTTGTTCCATAATTTAAATACATATATATAATGAAAGGAGTCTTATATGAGAATCATAGATATGCACGCGCATGTGGACGTGTGCGAACCGCTGCACTGGCATGATACCGCCACGAAGCTCGTGAAGCTCATGGATGAGGCGGGTATCGAGAAAGCTGTCGTCAGCGCGTACCTGAATCTTCCGGGACCGGATATGACGTGCGCAGAGCGTCTCTGGAATTCCATAGAACCTTATAAGGAGCGTTTTATGATGTTTCTGCGCATGGATCCGTGGTTTGGCCAAGAGGCGGTGGACTTTCTGGAAGAAAGCTGCAGAACGTATCCGGTCCGGGGAGTCAAGCTGCATCCGGCCCACTATACACTGCACCCATACGGGGAGCTTACGGTAAACTTATGCAGGAAGGCGGGAGAACTTGGGCTTCCGGTTCTCTTCCACTGCGGGGACGAGATGATGTGCCTTCCGCTCCAGATAGGGGAGCTGGCCGCGCAGTGCCCGGACACGGTCATTATTCTTGCGCATATGGGAGGTTACGCCCATAACAGAGATGCCATTGAGGCGGCCAAAAAATATAAAAATATTTACATCGATACTTCAGAAGTGCCGCTCGTAAAGGAAATCCGGTGGTTTGTGGATGAACTGGGAGCGGAACGTATCTTTTTCGGCACGGACGCGCCGTGCTGCGACCCGCTCGTGGAGCTTAAGAAGGTGCTGCTGGCGGGACTTTCAGAGGAAGAACTGGAGATGGTGCTCTATAAAAACGCGGTGCGTGTGATGGGATTGGAGGGAGAGAAATGATCATTGATTTTCATACATATGTCGGCACATCCATGCTCGGTCAGGAAAGTACGGAAGATGAGCTTCTGCAGAATATGGCGGAAAATCAGGTGGATATCTCGGTGATCTGTCCCGTCAAGACGACAGACCCTTTCTTTGAACGGCAGAATGAATATGTGTCGGACCTGCAGAGAAAGCATGCGGGGAAACTTGCCGGTTTCTGCCGTATTGACCCCAATCTCGGGAAGGATTCTGAGAAGATACTGCGGGAGTCGGTGCAGGAACTGGAGCTGAAAGGGCTCGTCCTGCATCCGTGGGAGGAGACATTTGCGATAAACGACAAGAAGGTATATCCTTTTATGGAGATATGCAGAGAGTACGGCCTGCCTGTCCTGGTTGAGACGGGATACCCGTGGCTGTCACACTGCTTTCAGGTGGCCGATCTGGCGGAAAGATTTCCTGAGATCACGTTTATCATGTCCCACGGAGGGCAGTTTGACAGCAGCGGCTATGCGCTGACAGATGTGGATCATGTGATGGACAGGCATTCCAACCTGATGATCGAGACTTCGGGAGACTATTCCGATGAAGGGATCGAAAATATACCGGAGCGCCTCGGGTATGACAGGCTTGTATTCGGCTCTCATTTTCCGTGGCTTAATACAGAGCTTGAGATATACCGCATTCAGAGGGCAGACCTGACAGATGAAGCGCGGGAAAGTATTTTCTATAAAAATGCGCTTAGATTATTGAAGTGACATGAAACAGACTCCGCCGCAGTCCCGGCTGCGGCGGAGTTATATGACGAAAAGGACTTGCATTTTCCGGCTTTGTGTGATACACTATCCTAGCGAATGGAAGTAGGTCTTTTTTTTATGCCTAAAATCGGGCAGCCCCGCAAGCTGCCACGTAACAATGTTAACACAAGAAACATAAAGCGAGGTGGAAGTTGTGCGTACAAGAATCACATTGGAATGTACAGAATGCAAGCAGCGTAATTACAACATGACGAAGGATAAGAAAACTCATCCTGAGCGCATGGAGACTAAGAAGTACTGTAAATTCTGCAAGTCACACACATTGCACAAGGAAACAAAATAGTCGCCGCAAAGGAGTGATGTCATGGCTGAACAAAAAACTCAGAAGAAAAGCTGGTTCAAAGGACTTAAGGCAGAGTTCAGAAAGATCATTTGGCCAGATAAGATGACACTTGCAAAACAGACAGCGGCAGTCGTTTCTGTGTCTGTTGTACTCGGATTAATTATTGCAGTTATTGATTTCCTGGTACAGAACGGAGTGGATTTATTAGTAAGATAGCACTGATAAACTGCAGGCAAGAAAGGTGATTTTATGTCAGAGGCAAAATGGTACGTTGTTCATACTTATTCAGGGTATGAGAACAAAGTTAAGGCCAACATTGATAAGACAATTGAAAACCGGCACCTGGAAGACCAAATACTGGAGGTCCGTGTTCCGATGCAGGATGTAGTGGAACTGAAAAACGGCGTCCAGAAGGCGACACAGAAAAAAATGTTTCCCGGGTATGTGCTCATTCATATGATCATGAATGACGACACCTGGTACGTTGTCCGTAACACGAGAGGTGTGACGGGATTTGTAGGGCCGGGGTCCAAACCGGTTCCGCTTACGGATGCCGAGATGGCTCCGCTTGGGATCAGGCAGGAGAATATTGTCGTTGACTTTGAGGTCGGCGATACCGTTCAGGTAATTGCCGGGGCATGGGCAGATACGGTTGGAGTGATCCAGGCGCTGAACATTCCGAAGCAGAGTCTGACGATCAATGTTGAGTTATTCGGCCGCGAAACGCCGGTAGAGATCAGTTTCGCAGAAGTAAAGAAAATGTAGTAGGAAGTGGGAGGGGCGTGTGACGTTCCCGCCAACACCACAAGGAGGTAATTGAAATGGCAAAAAAAGTAGAAGGTTATATTAAGTTACAAATACCTGCCGGAAAAGCTACACCGGCACCACCGGTTGGACCTGCACTTGGTCAGCACGGTGTAAACATCGTTGAATTTACAAAACAGTTCAACGCTAAAACTGCAGATCAGGGAGATATGATCATCCCTGTAGTGATCACAGTTTACAATGACAGAAGCTTTAGCTTTATCACAAAGACTCCGCCGGCAGCGGTTCTTATCAAGAAAGCCTGCAATATCAAATCAGGTTCAGGCGTTCCGAATAAGACAAAGGTTGCTACGATCACAAAGGCTCAGCTTCAGGAGATCGCTGAACTTAAGATGCCGGACTTAAACGCCGCAACTGTTGAGGCCGCCATGAGCATGATCGCCGGCACATGCCGCAGCATGGGCGTTAAAGTAGAAGAGTAGGCTCGAGAGCTTTCGTTGCTAATTGTAAATGTTAAATATGTGGGAGGGTTATCCCGACATTACCACGAGGAGGTTTTTTAGAATGAAAAGAGGAAAGAAATATATTGAAGCTGCTAAAGTGATCGACAGAGGAAATCTTTACGACAAAGAAGAAGCTGTTTCATTAGTAAAGAAAACTGCAGTAGCTAAATTCGATGAGACGATCGAAGCTCATATCAGAACCGGATGTGACGGACGTCACGCTGACCAGCAGATTCGTGGAGCAGTCGTACTGCCTCACGGAACAGGCAAAAAGACCAGGATCCTTGTATTTGCCAAGGACGCCAAAGCAGAAGAAGCAAAGGCGGCAGGGGCAGATTACGTAGGAGCGGATGAATTGATCCCAAAGATCCAGAATGAAAACTGGTTTGAATTTGACGTAGTTGTTGCTACGCCGGACATGATGGGTGTTGTCGGACGCCTTGGCCGTGTACTTGGACCAAAGGGCCTGATGCCAAACCCGAAAGCCGGAACGGTAACAATGGATGTTGCAAAAGCTGTTCAGGAGATCAAAGCCGGTAAGATTGAGTACAGACTTGACAAGACGAACATTATCCATGTGCCAGTAGGTAAAGCTTCCTTTACCGAAGAACAACTTGCGGACAACTTCCAGACGCTTATTGATGCAATCAACAAAGCTAAACCGGCAGCGGTAAAAGGTCAGTTCTTAAAGAGCGTGACACTTACTTCTACTATGGGACCCGGTGTAAAGATCAACCCGGCTAAATTAGTTTAATTGTATTGTGTAATATAATCCTGTCGGCGGTTTGGCGGTAAGCCGTGAAGCAGCAGAAAGAGACTGCAGGTCACGCCAAATGGACGGGAAAAAAGAGAAACCTTATGTGATGCGGATGCATTTGCATAAGGTTTCTTTTTTGCGCGCTGCGCTTTTTTCGGAAAGGCCTGGGATGGGAGAGGATGGCAGGACACGGTGCGTCGAGCACTCTTGTATGTGCAATTCACTACATTATAATACGATAAATATTCTTTCGTATTGCATGAGACCTCATGATGTGTTATAGTAATGGAAAATAGTCACTTACATTTAGCCAGGATGATTTTTTGGCAGAGCAGGGCGCTAAAAGCGCCGGAATAAAATAAAGATGTGATCAAAGGGGTATACCCCTTTGAAGTACCCGCTGGGCGGGTACTTCAAAGCTTCTGACCGTCCTGCGTTCAGGGGCTTCAGGGTGAGGGGAAAGTACAGCACGGAAAGCAGCAGGGAGAAAGAGAGGAAATGTATGGGCGAGAAACGTAAAGAGAGAATACTGGCACTGCTGTTGTCCACAGCGGTGCTTTTGGGCATGACTATGCCTCTGGCCGCAAGGGCGGAGACGCCGGCGGCTCCTTCGGAGGGGCAGATACAGTCCTTCTTAGCGCTGCCGGATAACAGCACGGAGCGGGAGGTGCCGCAGGGCACCGCATGGGAGGAGTTAAACCTGCCCGGGGAACTGGAGGCCATGGTCTTCCGTGTACAGGAGGAACCGGCGGAGAACGGCGGGGAGACTCCCGCACCGTCGGCGGAGAATGTTCCCGTGATGTGGGAGAGCGGGCCTGCCTATGACAGTGAGAAGCCCGGGGAGTACATCCTGACCCCAAAGCCCGGCGAAGGATATACCGTGCCAAAGGAGGTAAGCCTGCCCCGGATCACGGTGCGGGTAAAAGAAGCACAGACGAATAGCTCTCTCAAGAGTGCTCCGGCACTTCAGACGGTCTCTGCGGGCACCGCCCTTACTGTGGAAGTGACCGGAAATGGCACTGACGCAGTGAAAAACGCGGTGGAGGCGGAGCTTGGCGGCGGCAATAAGGCAGATTACACTGCCATAACACTTACGGGCAGCGCTTCGGAACTCACGGATGGTAACTGGAATTATATCCGGGCGCTGTATGCAGAGGACAGCGAATGGAACAGCCTTACCACTCTGGACTTGTCGGGGATGAGCCGACTGAGCAAGGTGGAAACCTTAAATTCGCAGAGGAGTCCGGCAAAGCTCATCGCGGTGACCTTTCCGTCCAGCCTTAAAACCATTGGAATGGATGCGTTTTATGGCAGCACTGGCCTTACGGAGGTAACTTTCCCGTCAAGCTTGGAAACTATCGGGGTGAATGCGTTTTTGAGCTGTGGCAGTCTTAAGGAGACAGCCTTCCCGAACAACTTGAAATCCATTGAGGCGTATGCGTTTAGCGGTTGCTTTAGCCTGAGAAGTGTAACGTTCTCGTCCAGTCTGGAAACCATTGGAAGTTGTGCGTTTTCTGACTGCATCAGCCTTACGGAGGTGACCTTCCCATCAAAGCTGAAGACCATTGTAAAAAATGCGTTTTCTGGCTGTACCAGCCTTACAGCATTTGCAGTTGTGAGTGAAAACCCATACTTTACCGGCAAGGCGGGCGTACTGTATGATAAGAAGATGGAAACACTTCTTCTGTACCCGCAAGGAAAGACTGATATGAGCTTCACCATTCCGGATGGTGTGGTGACCATTGGAAACGCCGCATTCGGCAGCCAACCCAGCCTTGAAAGTGTGACCTTCCCGTCCAGCCTGAAAACCATTGAGGGTTATGCGTTCGGCAACTGCACCGGGCTTACGGAGGTAACGTTCCCGAACAATCTGGAGTCTATTGGAGGGAATGCATTTTATAACTGCCTCTGTCTCACGGAAGTGACTTTTTCAAAAAACCTGACCTCCATCGGCAGTAGTGCTTTTCATTCCTGTGAAAGCCTTGCCACTCTGACCTTTACGGGCAGCACCCCTCCGAACATTGGACCTGCCGCGTTTAATAATATTGCCGGAGGCGGCCGGCTGTACTACCCGAGTGATGCGCCCAGCTATGATGCCGCCTGGATCAGCGGACTGAACCTTCCCACCGGCGGAGGCTGGAGCAGCGGAGTGTATAACTTGGTCGTGGAAGTGGATAACGATGCCCCCGGCGAGGTGGCAGACAAAGTCACAACTGCGCTTGGCGGCGGCAATAAGGCGGACTACACTGCCATAACGCTCACAGGAGATGCCACGGAACTTACCGGAGATAACTGGGATTATCTGCGGAGCCTCTATATACCTGGCAATGACTGGACAAATCTGACCACCCTGGACTTATCGGGGATGGACGGTCTGATAAAGGTGGCAGGATCAGCGAGTAATAACATCGGAAGACTCACCACTGTTATTTTCCCGGATAAACTGAAAACAATTGGAAGCAATGCATTTTATAGCTGTGGCAGCCTAAAAAACGCAGTCTTCCCGGACGGTCTGCGATCCATTGGGGGTAGCGCATTTGGGGGTTGCGGCAGTCTTGCCGGCGCAGTCTTCCCGGATAGTCTGCAGACCATTGGAGTCCAAGCGTTTTCTAACTGCCCCAGCCTTACAGAGGTTACCTTCCCAAAGAACCTGGAAACCGTTGGAGCCCAAGCGTTTTCTAACTGCACCAGCCTGATGTCATTTGCAGTTGCGGACGGAAACGGATACTTTTCCAGCGAAAACGGTGTGCTGTATGATAAAAAGATGGAAACGCTGCTTATTTACCCCATTGGAAACGCTGATACGAGCTTTGTGCTTCCTGACGGTGTGAGGACTATTAAAGGATTTGCGTTTTGGAGCTGCCTCAGCCTTACAAAAGTGATATTCCCCGACAGCCTGGAAACCATTGAGGATGCTGCGTTTTATAACTGCGGAGGCCTTGCATCTCTGACCTTTTTGGGGGACCGCCCCCCAAAAGCGATAGGAGGTGGTGCGTTGTATTTTATTGCCGGCAGCGGTACCATCTACTACCCTGCCGGGAAGGAGAGCAATTACAATGATACATGGAAGAGCGGCCTCAGTACCCCGGTCGACAGCAATACCTGGACACTTGTCCCCGGCTACCGGCTGACGGTGGCCGGCGGAACAGACACAACAAAGGGCGGTCTGTACCAGGAAAATGACAGTGTGTCTCTCATGACCGCCCCATCTGCCGGCCGGAAGTTTGACCGGTGGACCTCATCCGGCGGCGGTGCGTTCGCCAACGCGGAAGAAGCTTCCACTACCTTTACGATGCCGGCGGCCCACGTCACGGTGACGGCCCATTTTACGCCATCTTACTCCGAGCGTACGCTTCGGGATCCGTCCACCGGGGTCACAGTGAGAGGCAGCTTTACGGAGGACGCGATGCTGAACGTGAAATCGGGCACACTGCACACTGGGGATGATGATTCTGCCTGCGCTACCATACGCGCGTACGGAAAAGACAACGGCGGTCCGCTGCTGCTGTACGATATCCGCCTTTCGGCAGGGGAGGTTCAGGGTGAGGTGGATGTGACGATTCCGGTAGGCGTCGGGTACAACGGACGGACAGCGACAGTGATGCACTGCCACAGAAGGGAGCTGGAGCACATTAAAGTACCGGTGGAGAACGGCGCGGTGACAGGGACCTTCGGGGGACTGTCCCCCTTTGCGGTGTTTGTTCCGGGAGGCAGCGACGGCAGAGGAAACAGCCGCAGTACCGGAAGCGGTGTTCAGACGGGCGATCCCGTGGAACTGGTGTCCGCTGCGCTTATTATGCTGGCCTCTCTGGCGGTCTGTGCTTCCATGGTGTTCAGCAGGAAGCGGCGCTGTGCAAAGCGGCATAGATAAAAGGAGGGAAGACTGCAAAGGGG
This sequence comes from [Clostridium] hylemonae DSM 15053, assembly GCF_008281175.1. NCBI lineage: Bacteria > Bacillati > Bacillota > Clostridia > Lachnospirales > Lachnospiraceae > Lachnoclostridium > [Clostridium] hylemonae. The sequence goes on along the minus strand of NZ_CP036524.1, from coordinate 3,478,130 downwards.
AGTGTTTAAAGTCGGCTGAGAATGTAACAGAGGCGGTTAAAACGATATAGACAAAGTTTAGAGGAAACCGGCGCGGCACATACTGCGCCGGTCCTTTTTTATTATGAATAAAGCAAAACAGAAAGCCGCACCCGGCTTTCTGTCAATTGCGGCTGTGATGCAAAAAAATAGAGACTTTAAATGTTTCCGCATCATACTCAAACCGGGGTACACCCTCATATTTTGACACGATATCGAGTACGGAAGCGATGCCGATCCCTTTTCTGTTTTTCGCTTTTGTGGAAAGAAAAACATGCTCTTTTTTGTGGATGATGCCGCTGTAGCTGTTGTCAATGATGATAACGAGTGAACTTCCGTGGACGGCATGGAGTTTGACGTGTATATACCGGCCTGTGCCCGTCTGCCGCTGGCAGGCTTCCAGAGCGTTTTCCAGCAGGTTTCCGAGGATAATGCATGCGTCGGTATCTGTAAGCGGCAGCTTCTGCTCCAGTTGCACGGAGGCGGAGAAGGTGATGCCGTCGCCGCGGGCCATTTCGGCATAGTATGATATGATGGCGTTGACGACGGGGTTGTCGCAATATGCAGTCGGGCGGAGGGAGTCCAGGCTGCATATATAATTATTTATAAATTCTCCCATGCCGTCATAATCTTTGGAGTCCAGGCATGCCTGAAGCGCTATGAGCGTGTGGCGGAAATCGTGGCGTATGCGCATCGTCTCCTCTATGCGCTGCTGGATCATCTCGGATTGTTTTAACTGTGCCGCAAACTGAGTTTCTGATATATGCAGTTCCTCCTGAAGCCTGGCATTTTTTGTTGTTTCCGTCACCATCTTAAGCGCAATGACATAAGTGAAAAACGTAAAGATGCTCCAGAGTGTGGGCGCGGAATATATATCGCTTTGTACCGACGTAGGCAGATTTGGCGAAAATATCGGAAAAATGGTCAGGTAATACAACAGTCTGCTGCACAGCGGGATCCCCCAGGATATTCGCCAGAAAGCGAGGCTTTCTGTGGCGTCCAGCGCCGGCCGGAGAAGCCGTTTGAAGAGCAGAAGGACAAACGGGAAGGTGGCCAGTGATATGACCAGCGTCGACACCGTGTGTAGTGCGGACGGTCCGTCGGGGAGCCTGCCTGCCGCGATGTAATGGAACTGCGACGAAAAGATATATATGCTGTCCGTATAGCACATGACGATGGCCACAGAAAAGAGACTCTGTGCAAAGCTGTAGCCGGACGCCGCGCGAAATAAAACCACTCCGGCCAGCATGGCTGCAAAGGAAAGAAGAATCATTGTCCATGCGGTGAGCGGTTTTGTATAATATATGTAGGTGGCCGCCATATCTATGATCATGAAACAGGATATGGAAAAGGCGGCTGTTGCATGAGTTGGTGTTCTCAGATGATCTGAAAAAGTGAGGAACAGTATGAGAATACACGGGAGGATGAACAACAGGGCGCTGATGATGATATCCTGCGTCATGGAGTATCTCCTGTGGTCACATACTCAAACAGATAGTTGGCATAAGTCTGGCGTATCTCATTTTTGCGCGCCCTTGAGATGGGAATACGCTCATCCGTGGAAAGGATAAAGTCTTTGCTGTCCATCGATCTGATATAATCCATATTGACCATACAGTTGCGGTAGCACCAGAGAAACTGCGGGTATTTGCCGAGCATCGGCGCGAAGTCCGCGAATGACATATAAGAGCGGATGACGTTTCGCAAAGTGTGGACCTGTATATAGTGATTATAGTAATCGGTATATATAATATCCGAGATAAGTACCCGTGTATAGTGGCGCCCCTCTTTCAGCTCGATGTAATGTGAAAACCGTTTCATCGCCGTCTGGCATCTGAACAGTGATTCTTCCAGCTGTTCATATGTGTAAGGCTTGAGGAGATAATCGAGCGCGTGCAGCCGGAAAGCTTTGATGGCATGTTCCTGGCTCGAGGTCGTAAATATGATCTGGCATCTGTCATCTATCTGCCGGATCTTCTCGGCAATATGTATGCCGCTCGTCTCATCCATGAATATATCGAGAAAAACGAGATCATATGTGTGAACAGAAAAGGAATTTAAAAATCCATGTCCGTTATCGTAAGTTTTGATCTGCATGTGAACTTTATGTTCAGAACAGTAACGTTCGATATTATCCTGTAAATATTGTCTGTCGAAAAGCGAGTCGTCTACAACAGCGACATTCATTCGGCATTCCTCCCCAAGTAAAAAAGTTCTGATTTTATTTTAACACACTATATGAACAGGGGATTGGAAATAAACGGTAAAAACAGCACCATTATGGTAAACTTGCGTCGGGAAAAGTCCGGTATAAAATAAGGTGTTGACATCCGTCAAATGTGATGGTATAATAGCAAAGCGATGACTGCCGAAGACAGCAGGTGCTTTTGATTAGCGTAAGTGATAGACACGCCTGCCGAGGATGATATGAGATTCGATTTCTATGAATTTATACAACCTCTGCGTCTTACGGACCGGAGGTTTTTTATATGATAGAAAGCGTTGTTCTTTTGGCAGCAGACTAAACTATAAGGAGGTGCACCATTTTCATGGCAAAAGTTGAATTAAAACAACCAATCGTAGAGACTATTGCAGATGAAGTCAAGGATGCAGCATCAGTTGTGCTTGTTGACTACCGTGGGCTTACTGTTGCGCAGGATACAGAACTGCGTAAGCAGCTCAGAGATGCCGGGATCATCTACAAGGTATACAAGAACACAATGATGAAAAGAGCTTTTGAAGGGACAGAGTATGCTGCTTTGGAAGAGCATCTTGCAGGACCGAGCGCTATTGCGATCTCTAAAGAGGACGCGACTGCTCCGGCAAGAATTCTCTGCAAGTTCGCGAAGGATGCGAAAGCCCTTGAATTAAAAGCTGGTGTGATTGAAGGCTCAGTTTATGACACTGCAGGACTTACGGAATTATCCAAGATCCCGTCAAGAGAAGAACTGCTTTCCAAACTGCTTGGAAGCTTACAGTCACCAATTACAAACTTTGCCCGTGTTATTAAGCAGATCGCTGAACAGGGCGGTGAAGTAGCGGCAGAGGAAGCTCCGGCGTCAGAAGAGGCTCCGGCAGCGGCAGAAGCTCCGGCTGAAGAGACAGCGGAAGCGACAGAAGAATAATCGAAAAATCATAAAAATGGAGGAAAAACAAAATGGCTAAAATAACAACAGCTGAGATGATTGAAGCAATCAAAGAATTATCAGTATTAGAATTAAACGAATTAGTTAAAGCATGCGAAGAAGAATTTGGTGTATCTGCGGCAGCAGGCGTTGTAGTTGCAGCAGCAGGCGGAGAGGCAGCAGCGGCAGAAGAGAAAGACGAATTTGACGTTGAATTAGTTTCTGCAGGTTCTTCCAAAGTTAAAGTAATCAAAGTTGTACGTGAGATCACAGGACTTGGATTAAAAGAAGCAAAAGAATTAGTTGACGGAGCTCCGAAGGTAGTGAAAGAGGGCGCTTCCAAGGCTGAGGCTGAAGAGATCAAGGCAAAGCTGGAAGGCGAAGGAGCAGAAGTAAACCTTAAGTAATTGAGGGCTGCATCTGTAAAAGCTTATCACAGGAGGGAAATTCCACCGGCTGGAATTTCCCTTCTTTTTTTGAATTGAATGTGTTATAGTATTTTTATACTCCGGAAAACAGGGAGGCAAAAAGGATGGAAGGTCGTAAGGGATGAAAGTAAGCGTCAGGAAAATAAGTGAAATTACCGGTTTTTCTCCTGCGACAGTTTCCAATGCACTGAATCATAAAAAAGGCGTAAATAAAGAGACGGCTGACAGAATTCTTAAGACGGCAGAGGAACTGGGATACAGACTGGAAGAAAAAATAAGTAAAATAAGATTTGTGATTTTTCGCAGAAACGGATTGATCATAGACGACAGCCCGTTTCACCCTGCTGTGATCGAAGGAGTTGAGAGACAGGCCAAGTCGCTCGGCTATGAGACGGTATTTAACCATGTGGATATCAACGATATAGAGTACAATACGCAGCTGCAGGAGATACTTTCAGACGTGGAGAGCGCCATTGTGCTGCTTGGCACTGAGATGCAGGAGGAGGACTTTGAGCCGTACACACATGCGAAGAACAAGATCATTCTTCTGGACGGCTGGAGTGACCGCTACTTTTTTGACAGTGTACTGATAAGCAATACAGATTCCGCGGCCAGGGCGGTTGAATATCTGATCGATAAGGGACACCGTGATATCGGATATCTGCGGGGGGACTTTCGCATACAGGCATTCTGTTACCGCGAGATCGGCTACAGGAGAGTTATGGACAGGCATCACCTGCCGGTGCAGCCTGAGTATATCGCGACTGTCGGGACGAAGATCGAGACGGCCTATGAGGGCATGCGGAAATATCTGGAGGAGACGCCCATACTTCCGACTGCGTTTTTTGCGGATAACGATACGATCGCCATCGGGGCGATGCAGGCGCTGAAGGAACGGGGATACGACATACCGGGCGATGTGTCCATCATAGGATTTGACAATATATCGTTCGGCGCGATCTCGGATCCGCCTCTTACTACGATCCATGTATATAAGCACGAGATGGGAGAGATGGCGGTGCGGGAGCTGATGCGCTCGGTTGAGGACGGGAAGAAGATCAAGACGAAGATACAGGTCTGCACGGACTTTGTGGAACGTGCGAGTGTTAGAAAAATATAGCGGGTTTGCGGGCGGTACGAATGTACCGCCCGCCTGTGGTTTGTGATACAGCCGGTCCTCCGGCCCTTGTTCTGCACTGATCGTGAACGAGAGCCGGAGGACCGGCTGTTTTTTAGTGGTGCCGTTCAGCATAGAAAGCGGAAAATAACGTTCGGAAGGTGCTTGTGAAGCGGTAATGCTTTTTGTACTGACAATAATTTACATATTATGACATAGTTTATATAAATGTTTATATAAATATTCATATGAACGTTTACCAAAACAAAGCGTTAAATGTGAATAAAATGTAAATGTGGAATAGATATATTGTTAATAGTACACAAAAACAACTGGTTAAATCTATTGTAATTAAACAAAATGTAAATTAAAATGGAGTTTTTACATAAAAAGTATTGAATAATTTATATAAACGCTTATAATACAGATATAAACAGTTAAGGGGCGGTGAAGAGTGAAAGTCAGTATAAAAAAGATAAGCCAGATCACAGGTTTTTCTCCCGCGACCGTCTCAAATGCTTTGAACCGCAAAAAGGGAGTCAATCCCGTTACCTCTGAAAAGATATTAAAGGCAGCGGAGACGCTCGGATATCAGCAGGGGAAGACGATCACGAAGATCAAGTTTGTCACATACAGAAAAAACGGACTTATCATTGATGACAGCCAGATATTTCCGGCCATGATCGAAGGCGTTGAACGTCAGGCCAAGGAGCTTGGGTATGAGACAACGTTCTGTCATCTGAATTATGAAGATGAATCTTTTGAGATCAGGCTGAAAGAGTTTCTGGAAGATACGAACTGCCTTGTGATACTGCTTGGGACAGAGATGACGGAAGAGGACTATGTTCCGTTTTACGACTATAAAGGTTACCTCATCGTGTTGGACGGATGGAGTGACGAGATGATATTTGACGGTATCATGATCAACAATACGGACGCGGTGTGCAATGCGATGGAATATCTCGTAGAAAAAGGACACCGTGAGATTGGGTACCTGAGAGGGGATTACCGGATAAAGTCTTTCAGATACCGGGAATACGGTTACCACAGAGTGATGGGCAGACACCGCCTTGTAAGGAAGCCGGAATATGAGGTCACGGTAGGAACAAAGCTGGAATCGGCTTACCAGGACATGAAAAAATATCTGGAACATACCGACAGGCTTCCGACTGCATTTTTTGCGGACAATGATGTGATAGCCATCGGAGCGATGAGGGCCATGAAGGAAAAGGGGATACGCATTCCGGAAGACATTTCCATCGTCGGTTTTGACGATATCAGGTTTGGGACCGTCTCCACCCCGGGTCTTACGACGGTTCGGGTGTTCAAGCAGGAGATGGGGGAAGTGGCGGTCAGAAGAGCGCTGGACCATATTAAGTATTCAGGGAAAGATATAAAGATGAAGATCCAGGTCTGCACACAATTTATAGAAAGAGACAGTGTCAGACAAATTGAAAGATAAACAGTGCAGCAAAGCATAAGAATGGAGGAAGAAAGATGGCAACTATCAAATTGGGATTTGCGCCGACAAGAAGAAGTATTTTCAGCGCGCCGGATGCGATCAAGTACAGGGGACTAACGGCAGACAGACTGAGAGAGCTGGGGATCGATTTTGTGGATATCGACGACATCAATGAGGAAGGTCTTCTCTATGATGACAATGACGTGAAGAAGATAGCGGCAAAGTTCAAGAAGGAAGGCGTTGACGGGATCATGTTCCCTCACTGCAACTTCGGAACAGAATATGTCTGCGCAAGACTTGCAAAGGAAATGGACGTACCGGTAATGCTCTGGGGGCCGCTGGATGAGCGCCCGGAAGAGAACGGTGTGAGGCTGAGAGATACGCAGTGCGGCCTGTTCGCCACCGGGAAGGTGCTGAGAAGATTTCAGATTCCATTTACATATGTGACAAACTGCAGATTAAATGATCCGGTATTTGAAAGAGGACTGAGGGACTTTATGGCGGTGTGCAATGTAGTAAAAACATTCCGCAATATAAGAATACTCCAGATCTCCACGAGGCCGTTTGATTTCTGGACGACGATGTGCAACGAAGGGGAGCTGCTGGAGAAGTTCAATGTACAGCTCGCCCCGGTTCCGATGACGGAGCTTACGCAGGAAGTGAAAGCGGTTAAGGAAGAAGGCGGCAGACTGGCGGAGATGATCTCCTATATCAGGGAGAACATGGAAGTCAAGATCAAGGACAATGAGGTGGAGAATGTGGCTGCCCTTGCGGTGGCGATGGAACGGCTCGTGGAGAAGTATGGCTGTGGCGCTGCGGCGATCCAGTGCTGGAACGCGCTTCAGACGGAACTCGGTGTTATGCCGTGTGCGGCAAACGCTATCCTGAATGACAAGGGAATACCAGTCGTATGTGAGACAGATATCCACGGAGCCATCACGGCGCTTATGGTGGAAGCGGCAGGAATGGGGGAGACGAGAGGTTTCTTTGCAGACTGGACGATCCGCCATCCGGATATCGAGAACGGAGAGCTGCTGCAGCACTGCGGACCGTGGCCCATTTCGGTGGCAAAGGAGAAGCCGCAGCTTACATATCCGCTGGCATTTGACCATCCGGGAAGCCTTACGGCGGAGGCGAAGCACGGCGATGTGACGCTGTGTCGGTTCGACGGGGACAACGGAGAGTATTCGCTGCTTCTTGGCAACGCCAAAGGCGTGGACGGCCCGAAGGGAATGGGGACATATCTCTGGGTAGAGGTGGAAAACATCAAGCGGCTTGAGGCAAAGATCGTGGAAGGACCTTACATTCACCACTGCGTGGGCATTCACAAGGACATCGTTCCGGTATTATATGAAGCATGTAAATATATTGGCGTAAAACCTGACTTTTATGACCCGATCGAAGAAGACGTCAAAGCATATTTAAGAGGAGAATGATTATGAGCAATCTAAAAGCATTGGCCTACGGGCTGAGGGAGACCGTGATCGACATGATCGTGGAAGGAAAGGCCGGCCACATCGGCGGCGACATGAGCGTGCTTGAGATCCTGACAGAGCTGTACTTCTGCCAGATGAACATAAGTCCTGAGAATCAGGACGACCCGGACCGTGACAAGTTCGTCATGAGCAAGGGACATTCCGTGGAGGCATACTACGCGGTGCTGGCGGAGAAAGGCTTCTTTGACAAAAAGGAACTGATTTCCACGTTCAGCAAGTTCGGCTCCAAATTCATCGGCCACCCGAACAACAAGCTGCCGGGAGTGGAGATGAACTCAGGCTCCCTTGGGCACGGCCTTCCGGTCTGTGTCGGCATGGCGCTGGCAGGAAAGATGAACGGCCAGGACTACCGGGTGTACACGGTGATGGGCGACGGCGAGCTGGCTGAGGGCTCTGTGTGGGAGGGCGCCATGGCGGCCTGCCAGTATAAGCTCGACAACCTGTGCGCGGTGGTGGACCGGAACCGGCTGCAGATATCCGGCAATACGGAGGACGTGATGGGACACGACGACCTGCATGAAAGGTTTGGCGCCTTCGGCTGGCACGTTATCGACGTGGCGGACGGCAACGACATCGATCAGCTGCACGCGGCGTTTGAGGAGGCGAAGACGGTGAAGGGACAGCCCACCGTGCTGATCGCCAACACGGTGAAGGGCAAGGGCTCTTCCGTGATGGAGAACAAGGCAAACTGGCATCATAAGGTCCCGAATGAAGAGGAACTTGCGCAGATCAGAAAAGATCTGGCAGAGAGAAAGGAGGCGGCGCTTCATGGCTAAGACGGCAAACAAACAGGTGATGTGTGAAGTCCTGATGGAGGCGGCAAAAAAAGATAAAGATGTGGTGGCGCTGTGCAGCGACTCCCGCGGGAGCGCGTCGTTCACCCCATTTGCCAACGAGCTGCCGGACCAGTTCGTGGAGACGGGGATCGCGGAGCAGAACCTGGTGAGCATCTCCGCCGGCCTTGCAAAATGCGGGAAGAAGCCGTACGCGGCGTCCCCGGCCTGCTTCCTCTCCACGCGGAGCTATGAGCAGTGCAAGATAGATGTGGCGTATTCGAACACAAACGTAAAACTCATCGGGATCAGCGGCGGCGTGAGCTACGGCGCGCTCGGGATGAGCCACCACTCGGCCCAGGACATCGCGGCCATGGCGGCGGTGCCGAACATGCGGGTGTACCTGCCGAGCGACCGTCTGCAGACGGAGTGCCTGACGAGAGCGCTGCTGGCGGATGATAAGCCGGCGTACATCCGGGTGGGCCGCAACGCGGTGGACGACGTGTACGAAGAAGGGAACGTGCCGTTTGAGATGGATAAAGCGACCTTCGTGACAGAAGGGAGCGACGTGGCGGTGATCGCCTGCGGAGAGATGGTGAAGCCGGCGGCAGACGCCGCGGCGAAGCTGAAAGAAGAAGGGATCAGCGTGACGGTGGTAGACATGTACTGCGTGAAACCACTCGATAAAGAAGCCGTCGTAAAAGCAGCTCAGAACGCCAAGGCAGTGGTGACGGTGGAAGAACACGCGCCGTACGGGGGACTGGGCTCTATGGTGAGCCAGGTAGTAGGGAGCGAATGCCCGAAGAAGGTCGTGAACCTGTCGCTACCGGACGCCCCGGTCATCACGGGGACATCGAAGGAAGTGTTCCAGTATTACGGACTGGACGCAGAAGGAATTATAAAGACAATAAAGGAAGTTTTGTAGAATTTTCATAGGGGTCAGACCCCTATGGCCAAAATTTTCATAGGGGTCAGACCCCTATGGCCAAAGGGGTCTGACCCCTTTCAAAATTCCGCAAGTTTTCAGATATTAGCAGGTATTGCCTGTTGATATAGAGAATTTAATACTTTTAAAAACATAAGGAGGAACAAAAATGAAAGGTTTCAAAAAAGTATTGGCTATGCTGCTTGCAGTAGCTATGGTCGGAGCTATGGTTATGGGATGCAGCTCCAAATCAGACGATTCTTCTAAAAAAGAAGACAAAAAGGAAGACAAGAAGACAGAGGACACAAAGGACGAGGAAGCTTTACCAGGCGGAGGCTCTAACATCATTTATATTATCACACCATCCGTATCCAACCCGGCATTCAAGGCGGAGGCTGACACAGCTACTGCAAAGGCTAAAGAACTTGGATATGAAGTAAAAGCCGCATCTCACGATGACGACCCGACGAAACAGACAGAATTATTTGACAGTGCGATCGCAGACAAAGCAGCAGCGATCATCTGTGACAACGCTGGCGCGGATGCGACAGTTGAGGCTGTAAAGAAAGCAAGAGAAGCAGGGATCCCGACATTCCTCATCGACCGTGAGATCAATGAAGAGGGCGTAGCCATCTCTCAGATCGTTGCAAACAACTACCAGGGCGCAAAAGCCATCGCTGAAAAATTTGTTGAAGCTATGGGTGAAAAAGGAAAATACGTTGAGCTGTTAGGAAAAGAATCTGACACAAACGCAGGCGTACGTTCTTCCGCTTTTCACGAAGTGATCGACCAGTATCCGGATATGGAGATGGTAGCTCAGCAGACAGCTAACTGGGAAAAGACAGAAGCTTATGACAAGATGGAAGCAATGCTTCAGGCAAACCCTGACATCGAAGGTGTTGTATGCGGTAACGATACAATGTTAGAAGGTGTATGCGCAGCGCTCCAGGCAGCCGGCAAGACACTTCCTGTTATCGGTGTGGACGGTTCCGACGAGGCGGCGGCCCTGATCAAATCAGGAGACGCTACAGGAACAGCTCTTCAGCAGTTCGCAGTTATCGCTGAGATGGCAGTAGAGCAGGCTGACAAGTATCTCAAAGAAGGTTCCACAGGATTGGATGAGAAACAGTTAGTTGACTGTATCGCTATCACATCTGAAAATGTAGACAAATTATCAGGATTTGTTTTCACAGAATAAGCTGGGAAAATAAAGTACAAACATGGGTGGGGAGGCACTTTAAGGTGCTTCCCCGTATATGAAAACAACTCTTTTATGTGGAAAAGTATTAAATGGTTACGGAACATTTCTGATGGAACATGGGAAGTTCGGTCAGTATAGATATTCGGCAGAAATATTTGTGAATAAACGATATGAAGGAGGCCGCTATGAAAAAGCGCATGATAGCTCTCGCACTTACGCTCACACTTGCAGCGTCCACGTTGCTTACAGGATGTGGAATTGTGAAAGTCGTTAAGATCGGGGAAGAAGGAAAATATACCGGAGATGTAGAATTTAATGCAGGGGATGACGTGGAAGCCATCTGGGAAGAATCGGCACTTCCGGAGATGAACGAAAATGCCGTTGACCTCAAAGAGTTTCTTGAGGAGTCAAACGGAGACCTGACGGCACTGGCGGACGAGTACGGCAAATACTCCATGGGTGATTCCGGGGAACTGAGCTATGTCGTAAAAGGGTCAGGCACTGTAGAAGAAGTAAATACACAGTCCCAGGCAGGTTACATAGCAATAAAGCTGGACGGCTATAACGGCACAGAGGTCATCAAGATCCAGATCGGGCCTGTATACAAAGGTTCTTCCATCCGTGATTCGTTGAGCTTTATCAAGTTCGGCGATTACAAAAACCAGGAGCAGTGGGCAGCGGTATCACAGAGCATCAATGAAGTGGTGGCAAAGGATGTTGTCGAGCCGGCGAAACCGGATTCCTTACAGGGAAAGACGATCTCATTTGTAGGAGCATTTACAGTATCGACAGGAAGTTCAGACGTTCTGATCACGCCTGTAGTTCTGGAAGCAGAATAACCTACTTTACAACAAGAAGGAGATATGAACTATGGGTGAGACATATAAGTGCAGGGACGATGTATTTCTCCATGCAGAAAAAATAAGTAAGATCTACCCCGGTACAAAAGCGCTCGATGAAGTGTCATTTGACCTTTTAAAAGGAAAAGTAAATGTGCTCATCGGAGAAAACGGCGCCGGTAAATCCACTCTGATGAAAATGATCGCCGGGATCGAACAGCCAAATGAAGGTAAAATGTACATCGGAGACAGGGAAGTATTCTTTAAAAATACGACAGAGGCCAGAAAGCACGGAATCGGCATCATTCACCAGGAGCTGAGCCTGTTTCCGAATCTGAACGTATACCAGAACATTTACATGAACAAAGAGAAGACAAAAGGAAAGGTCGCCCTGGACAATAAGACGCACATGGAAGGCGCCAAAAAAGTGCTGGAGCGGCTGGAGCACCCGCTTGATCTGCATGCAAAAGTCGGAGAGCTCCGCGTGGGCCAGCAGCAGATGATCGAGATCGCGCGAAACCTTGTAGAGGACGACCTGAAGGTGCTCATCATGGATGAACCTACCTCTTCTCTTTCCCAGCAGGAAGTTAAAGTTCTCTTCAAGATCATGAGAGAACTGACGGCGGCGGGAATCTCTATCGTATACATATCACACAGACTGGAAGAGATCATGGAGATCGGCGACCATGTCACGATCCTCAGGGACGGCAAATACGTGGCAGACGCGGATGTCAAAGAGATCGACGTTCCGTGGATCGTCCACCAGATGACAGGCGGTGCAAAATCTTATCCAAAGAGAGACCGCGAAGTAGACTGGAACAAGGTGGAAAATGTCCTGGAAGTAAAGGACTTGTGTCTCCCGAAAGCCGGCGGTGGGTATCTCGTAGACCACCTGGATTTTGAACTTAAAAAGGGAGAAGTTCTCGGGATCTACGGTCTGATGGGCGCCGGACGCAGTGAAGTGTTTGAGTGTCTCATGGGACTGCACCCGGAACATACCGGCCAGGTATTTATGAATGGGAAGGAATTGAATATCAAATCCATTTCCCAGCAGATCGACAACGGTTTCGCGCTCATTCCTGAAGACAGACAGGCGCAGGGACTCGTGCAGACATTGGATATAGAGAAAAACTGTGCCCTGTCCGCGCTGAAAAGATATAAAAAAGGACCGTTTCTGGACAGTAAAAAGGAAGCGGAAAAAGTAGAACAAGAGATCAAAGACATCCAGATAAAAGTGGCAGATAAAAAGCTGCCGATTCTTTCCTTATCAGGTGGTAACCAGCAGAAAGTAGTTATCGGCAAAGGTATTCTGACAGAGCCGAAGATTCTGCTCATGGACGAACCAAGCCGCGGCATTGACATCGGAGCAAAGACGGAAGTGTTCGACATTATCAACAAGTATGCAGAAGAAGGGCTGTCCATTATAGTCATTTCTTCAGAGCTGCAGGAAATCGTGTCTATCGCGGACCGCGTGATCGTACTGTCAAATGGTATCAAGACAGGCGAATTCTTCGGGGACGAGATACAGCAGGATACATTGGTACTGGCTTCTTACAAGGGCCATCATATAGAGGAAAAGGAGAGTTAAATTATGGCAGCGAAACAAAAATCAGGAAATAATAAGTTAATGATGACCCTTTTAAAGGGCCGTACATTCATTGTATTGATCATTCTGCTCATATTCTTCAGTATCACAGCAGATAACTTCTTAAGTGCGGGCGCGCTTCTGACCGTGGCAAAGCACGTGGCGCTTTACGGGATCCTTGCGATCGGTATGACCTACGTCATCATCACCGGCGGCATCGATCTTTCCGTAGGTTCTGTGGCAGGCCTGGCCGGAATGATAGCCGGCGGTCTCATACAGGAAGGCCTCACACTTAAGATGTTCGGCGTAACCTTATACTTCAGCGTTCCCATGATCGTTCTTATCACCGTACTTCTCGGAGCGCTGATGGGTATGATCAACGGCCTTGTCATCACAAAATGTAATGTGGCGCCTTTCATCGCCACACTTGGCACAATGTATATCTGGCGCGGATTTGCAAATATCCGTTCCAACGGCGCCACCTTTTCGGAAATATCCGGAAGCGAAGGACTTGGCAATACCGGATTTGAAGTATTCGGCCGAAACCTTGGCGGGACATCGATCCCGTGCGGCGTTCTCATACTCGCCATCATCGCCGTCGTTGCAGGACTCATATTAAAGAAGACACCATTTGGATGGCATGTATTATCCATCGGAGGAAACGAGAAAGCATCCAAGCTGTCCGGTATCAAAGTTGACAGAGTAAAGATCTGGGTATACGCATTCTCAGGCTTCTGCTCCGCAGTTGTAGGTATCATCGCCACATCACAGCTCGTATCCGCCACGCCAAAGACTGGTGAATCCTGGGAAATGAACGCGATCGCCGCATCCGTACTCGGCGGAACATCCATGGCCGGAGGCGTCGGAACTATCGGCGGTACGATCGTAGGCGCGTTCGTTATCGGCGTCATCAACGACGGTATGACAATGTGCGGTGTAACAGAGTTCTGGCAGAAGATCATCAGAGGTCTCGTGATCATCATCGCCGTGATCATTGACCAGGTACAGAGGAACCTTCAGGCAAAGATGGCACTGCAGGCACGGAACGAAAATAAATAGACAATTTGAAGAATTTTCATAGGGGTCAGACCCCTGTGGCCACAGGGGTCTGACCCCTATCGAAATTGAGGTGAATTGTATGAAAAAAAGGGGCATTATTAATGCGCAGCTTGCGGGGCTGATCGCGGGTCTCGGGCACAAGGACTTATTTATGATCGCGGACGGCGGCATGCCGATCCCAAAAGGGGTAGAGCTCGTAGATCTGGCTCTGTGCGGAGGGGTGCCGACTTACCGGCAGGTGATGGATGCGGTTCTCGGCGAGACGGAAGTGGAAGCGTATACGCTTGCGGAGGAAATTGTAGAGAAAAATCCAAAGCTGCTGGCCTATATCAGGGAAAAGCTCCCTGACGCGGACGTTGAGATGATAAGCCATGTGGAGCTTAAAAAGATGTCCGGGGGCATCAAGTTTGCCGTCCGCACAGGGGAGTTTACACCGTACCCAAACATTATATTAAGGGCCGGGGTGGCATTCCCGGCGTAGGAACTCAGTCACAGGCGCCTTGTTGAACACCGGTGTGGCAGCAAGGCGTGACAATATAAAATCGAGAGGAATTGTATATGAAAGTTTTGAATTTTGGATCTTTAAATTTAGATTATGTATATTCCGTCGACCATATGGTGACGCCGGGGGAAACCCTGGCGTCTTATGGTATGAATGTTTTCTGCGGCGGAAAGGGACTGAACCAGTCCATCGCCCTTGCCAAGGCCGGGGTAACGGTCTACCATGCAGGTATGATCGGCGAGGAAGGAGATATTCTCCTTAAAACATGCCGTGATGGCGGCGTAAAAGCAGATTACATCAGAAAAATCGAAGGCAGGTCGGGCCACACGATCATACAGGTGGATAAAACCGGGCAGAACTGTATTCTGCTGTACGGCGGCGCGAACCAGAGCATCACGAAAGAGTATGTGGACGAAGTGCTTGCCCACTTTGAGAAAGGGGATATTCTGCTTCTGCAAAATGAAGTCAATATGCTTGACTATATCATCGACTCTGCTTACGAGAAGGGACTCATGATCATACTGAATCCATCGCCGTATAACAGCGCGCTTGACAGATGCGACTTCAATAAGATATCTATGTTTCTGTTAAATGAGATTGAAGGAGCGCAGGTGACCGGGGAGGAGGATACAGATAAGATCCTCGCGAAATTAAAAGAAATATATCCGGACGCAAAGGTTGTGCTGACGCTCGGCGGCGACGGCTCTGTCTACCAGTATAAGGAAGAGATCTGCCGTCAGGGAATCTTTAAAGTAAAAGCAGTGGATACGACTGCGGCCGGTGATACGTTCACCGGGTATTTCATCTCTTCTATCATAGAGGGGATGTCCGTACCGGCCGGTCTCGAGCTGGCGGCCAGAGCTTCCGCCATCGCAGTGTCGCGGGAAGGTGCCACGGCATCCATCCCGCTGAAAGAGGAAGTGCTGAATACAGAGTTATAAAGGGGTGGAAGAAATGTCAGAAAAATACATTATCAGTATAGACCAGAGCACGCAGGGGACAAAGGCCCTTCTCTTTGACGGGAGCGGAAGTCTCATCCGGAGAACGGATAAGCCCCACAGGCAGATCGTGAATGAAAAGGGATGGGTCTCCCACGATCCGGAGGAGATCTACCACAATACCATTGAGGTGGTAACGCGGCTTGTGACGGAGTCCGGCATTGCGAAGGAGCAGATCGCCGGTGTCGGCATCAGCAACCAGCGGGAGACGTCCCTTGCGTGGGAGCGCTCCACCGGCGCCCCTCTCGGGCAGGCCATCGTCTGGCAGTGCGCCAGGGCCGCGGATATCTGTGAGCGGGTGGAGAAGCTCGGCGCGGCGGAGCAGATTCGCGCCAGGACCGGCATGAACCTGTCCCCCTACTTCCCGGCCTCCAAGATCGCCTGGATCCTGGAACACGTGGACGGGGCAAAGGAGAAGGCGGCCGCGGGCGATATCTGCCACGGCACCATCGACAGCTGGCTCATCTACAGACTGACGGGCAGAACGTCCTACAAGACGGATTACTCCAACGCATCGAGGACCCAGTTCTTTAACATCTTCACGCTGCGCTGGGATGAGGAGATCTGCGGCCTGTTCGGCATCGACCCGGCCAACCTGGCTGAGGTGTGCGACTCCAACGCCGACTTCGGAGAGACGGACTTTGAGGGGCTGCTCCCGAGGCCCGTGCCGATACACGGGGTGCTGGGCGATTCCCACGGCTCCCTGTTCGGCCAGGGCTGCCGGAAGCCGGGCATGATAAAGTCCACGTACGGAACCGGCTCCTCGATCATGATGAACATCGGGGAAGAACCGGTGCTCAGCACCCACGGGGTCGTGACCTCTCTGGCGTGGAGCATGAGCGGGAAGGTGAACTACGTGCTGGAAGGGAACCTGAACTACACCGGAGCAGTCATCACCTGGCTGAAGGACGACTTGAAACTCATCAGCTCCCCGCAGGAGACGGAAGCGCTGGCGCGGGAGGCGGTGAAGGACGACCGGCTGTATCTCGTCCCGGCCTTCTCGGGCCTTGGAGCGCCGTACTGGGACAGCCGCGCGGCGGCGGCCATCGTCGGGATGACGAGGACGACGGGAAGAGCGGAAGTGGCGCGGGCAGGAGTGGAATGTATCGCCTACCAGATCACGGACATCGTAAAAGCGATGAGCGAGGACGCGAAGGTAAAAGTGGAGGAGCTGCGTGTGGACGGAGGTCCGACGAGAAACAGCTACCTGATGCAGTTCCAGAGCGATATTGCGGAGGCCGCGGTACAGGTGCCGGATTCAGAAGAACTGTCGGGCATCGGCCCGGCGTACGCGGCAGGACTTGCCCTCGGCGTGTGGGACGAGCGCATTTTCAATAAGTTAAAGCGGGTAAAATATGAGCCGAAAATGGACGGCGCATTAAGAGACAGAAAATATGAAGGCTGGAAATCAGCAGTGTCTTCCGTATTGACAAAATAAAATAAGATGCTGCGGGTCAATGTGGATGAAACGCAAAACCAGCCCCGAATGATATGATATTATCATTCGGGGCTGGTTTTGCTTATGCCTTCTGTTCTGCGCTCTTGCCATCTGACCGGTCAAAGGAGGTTCCTTGATTCCGGCCGCGGATGCCGCACGGGAACAGCTGCCGGCAGCGCCCGGATCACGGCTGCTTCCGTGCGGAAAGATGTCATGGACCAAGACATAAATTGGCTATTTAAGTGCAATTCACTACATTATAATATTTATTATTTTCTTTTATGTTGCGTCATACTTCGCATTATGATATAGTTGAAGAGAAAAATAAAAAAACGAAAATCACACCAGATAAAATGATTCATAAGGAGGAAAAAATGAAAATTGCAGTCTGTGAAGATAACAATAAGGAGCGGAAAGCGCTCTGTGAACAGATAAAAACAGCGATGGCACGCCAGGACGTGGAAGCGGAGATTGAGGAATTTGGCACTGCTGAAGAGCTTTTGAAGGCTGCAAAGAAAATCTTCTTTTCCATGTTTTTTCTGGATTTCCTTCTGCCGGGGATATCCGGCATGGATGCTGCTTTGAAACTGCGCCGGGAGGGCAATTACTCGCCGGTGGTGTTCACCACCGTTACAAAGGACTATCTGTCCCAAAGCTTTAGTAGTGTGTGGGCAGTGCATTATCTTCTGAAGCCCGTGGAACAAGAGGGCGTGGATGAGGCGTTTTTCCGTGCGCTTAAAGTGTTGGAAGGGGCGGAAAAGTCACTGAAGATCATGGTGTCCCGGCATTTTGAACGTATCCCGTATTCCGACATTTATTATATTGAGGGAAACAACCGGAATTGTATAGTACATACGAGAACCGGTACGTACAACCCGTATGAATCCGTGCAGGGGATGACGGAAAAACTTGCAGACAGCCGCTTTCTGCGCAGCCACCGAAGCTATGTCATCAACCTTGACCATGTGATCGCGGTGCAGAGGGGCAAAGCTGTCATGCGTGACGATATGCTGATTCCCATCCGCAGGGGTGAAACAGAGTTGGTCCGCCGCGCATGGGAGGAGAGAAAATTCGAGATCGTGGGCAGGAATGCGTAAATGAGTGCGGCTTACCAACCGAGGTGTACATAAAAAGACGTAATTATATCTACGTCAGCAAGTTTTGCCGGAGAAAGGCTGGGCAGCGCGGGGTGAAAAAGCACCGGAATAAAATAGAGATCGATCAAAGGGGTATACCCCTTTGAAGTACCCGCCCAGCGGGTACTTCAAAGCTTCTGACCGTCCTGCGTTCAGGGGCTTCTGGGTGATGGGAAAGTACAGCACAGAAAGCAGCAGGGAGAAAGAGAGGAAATGTATGGGAGAGAAACGAAAAGAGAGGATACTGGCACTGCTGTTGTCCACAGCGGTGCTTTTGGGCATGACTATGCCTCTGGCCGCAAGGGCGGAGACGCCGGTGGCTCCTTCGGAGGGGCAGATACAGTCCTTCTTAGCGCTGCCGGATAACAGCACGGAGCGAAAGGTGCCGCAGGGCACCGCATGGGAGGAGTTAAACCTGCCCGGGGAACTGGAGGCCATGGTCTTCCGTGTACAGGAGGAACCGGCGGAGAACGGCGGGGAGACTTCCGCGCCGTCAGCGGAGAATGTTCCCGTGACGTGGGAGAGCGGGCCTGCCTATGACAGTGAGAAGCCCGGGGAGTATGTCCTGACCCCAAAGCCCGGCGAAGGATATACCGTGCCAAAGGAGGTGAGCCTGCCCCGGATCACGGTGCGGGTAAAAGAAGCACAGACGAATAGTGCTCTCAAGAGTGCTCCGGCACTTCAGACGGTCTCTGCGGGCACCGCCCTTACTGTGGAAGTGACCGGAAATGGCACTGACGCGGTGAAAAACGCAGTGGAGGCGGAGCTTGGCGGCGGTAATAAGGCGGATTACACTGCCATAATACTCACGGGCAGCGCT
Source organism: [Clostridium] hylemonae DSM 15053 (assembly GCF_008281175.1). NCBI lineage: Bacteria > Bacillati > Bacillota > Clostridia > Lachnospirales > Lachnospiraceae > Lachnoclostridium > [Clostridium] hylemonae. The sequence continues at coordinate 3,459,208 of NZ_CP036524.1, read as the reverse complement.
TCGGAGCTCACGGAGGGTAACTGGGGTTATATCCGGGGGCTGTATGAAGAGGACAGCGAATGGAACAGCCTTACCACCCTGGACTTGTCGGGGATGAGCCGCCTGAGCAAGGTGGAAGCCGAAGCCTTAAATCTGCAGAAGAGTCCGGCAAAGCTCATCGCGGTGACCTTCCCGTCCAGCCTGGAAACCATCGGGGAGGCTGCGTTTTATAGATGCAGCAGCCTTAAGGAGACAGTCTTCCCGAACAACCTGAAATCTATTAAGAATGATGCGTTTGGATATTGCGCTGGCCTGACAGGTGTAACCTTTCCGTCCAGCCTGGAAACTATCGGGAGTGGTGCGTTTACTGGGTGCATCAGCCTTACGGAGGTGACCTTCCCATCAAAGCTGCAGACCATCGAAAGCAGCGCGTTTACTGGGTGCACCAGCCTTACAGCATTTGCAGTTGAGAGTGAAAGCCCATACTTTACCGGCAAGGCGGGCGTACTGTATGATAAGAAGATGGAAACACTTCTTCGGTACCCGGAAGGAAAGACTGATATAAGCTTCACCATTCCGGATGGTGTGATGACTATTGGAGAAGGCGCGTTCAGCATCCAGCCCAGCCTTGAAAGTGTGACCTTCCCGTCCAGCCTGAAAACCATTGAGGGTTATGCGTTCAGCAACTGCACCGGGCTTACGGAGGTAACGTTCCCGAACAACCTGGAATCTATTGGAAACAATGCATTTTATTTCTGCCGCGGGCTAACGGAAGTGACTTTTTCAAAAAACCTGACCTCCATCGGCACTAATGCTTTTAATTCCTGTGGAAGCCTTGCCTCTCTGACCTTTACGGGCAGCACCCCTCCGAGCGTTGGATCTGGCGCGTTTGCAAATATCGCCGGAGGCGGCCGGCTGTATTACCCGAGCGATGCGCCCGGCTATGATGCCGCCTGGATCAGCGGACTGAACCTTTCCGCCGGCGGAGGCTGGAGCAGCGGAGTGTATAACCTGGTCGTGGAAGTGGATAACGATGCCCCCGGCGAGGTGGCGAACAAAGTCACAACTGCGCTTGGCGGCGGCAATAAGGCGGACTACACTGCCATAACGCTCAGAGGAGATGCCACGGAATTCACCGGAGATAACTGGGATTATCTGCGGAGCCTCTACAAGACTGGCAGTGACTGGACAAATCTGACCATCCTGGACTTGTCGGAGATGGACGGCCTGATAAAGATGGGAGGATCAGCTCGTAATAACATCGGAAGACTCACCACTGTTATTTTCCCGGATAAACTGAAAACGATTGGAAGCAATGCATTTTATGGCTGTGGCAGCCTAAAAAACGCAGTCTTCCCGGACGGTCTGCGATCCATTGAGGATAACGCATTTGGGGGCTGCGGCAGTCTTGCCGCCGCAGTCTTCCCGAGTAGTCTGCAGACCATTGGATCCTACGCATTTTCTGGCTGCAGAGGCCTTACAGAGGTTACGCTCCCAAAGAACCTGGAAACCGTTGGTGACTTTGCGTTTTCGGAGTGTGCCAGCATGAAGTCATTTACAGTTGCGGACGGAAACGGATACTTTTCCAGTGAAAACGGTGTGCTGTATGATAAAAAGATGGAAACGCTGCTTATTTACCCCATCGGAAACGCTGATACGAGCTTTGTGCTTCCTGACGGTGTGAGGACTATTAAAGGATTTGCGTTTTGGAGCTGCCTCAGCCTTACAAAAGTGATATTCCCCGACAGCCTGGAAACCATTGAGGATGCTGCGTTTTATAACTGCGGAGGCCTTGCATCTCTGACCTTTTTGGGGGACCGCCCCCCAAAAGCGATAGGAGGTGGTGCGTTGTATTTTATTGCCGGCAGCGGTACCATCTACTACCCTGCCGGGAAGGAGAGCAATTACAATGATACATGGAAGAGCGGCCTCAGTACCCCGGTCGACAGCAATACCTGGACACTTGTCCCCGGCTACCGGCTGACGGTGGCCGGCGGAACAGACACAACAAAGGGCGGTCTGTACCAGGAAAATGACAGTGTGTCTCTCATGACCGCCCCATCTGCCGGCCGGAAGTTTGACCGGTGGACCTCATCCGGCGGCGGTGCGTTCGCCAACGCGGAAGAAGCTTCCACTACCTTTACGATGCCGGCGGCCCACGTCACGGTGACGGCCCATTTTACGCCATCTTACTCCGAGCGTACGCTTCGGGATCCGTCCACCGGGGTCACAGTGAGAGGCAGCTTTACGGAGGACGCGATGCTGAACGTGAAATCGGGCACACTGCACACTGGGGATGATGATTCTGCCTGCGCTACCATACGCGCGTACGGAAAAGACAACGGCGGTCCGCTGCTGCTGTACGATATCAGCCTTTCGGCAGGGGAGGTTCAGGGTGAGGTGGACGTGACGATCCCGGCAGGCACCGGGTACAACGGGCGGACAGCGACCGTGATGCACTGCCACAGAAGGGAGCTGGAGCGCATTAAAGTGCCGGTGGAGAACGGCGCGGTGACAGGAACCTTCGGGGGACTGTCCCCCTTTGCGGTGTTCGTTCCGGGAGGCGACGGCAGAGGAAACAGCCGCAGTACCGGAAGCGGTGTTCAGACGGGCGATCCTCTGGATCCGATAGCCGCGGTGCTTGTCATGCTGGCCTCTCTGACGGTCTGCGCCCTCCTGATATTTTTACGAAAGCGGCACCGTACAAAATGTCATAATGTAAGATAAGAGAAGAGACTGATAAAGAACCGGCGCGGCCTGTACCGCGCCGGTTCTGCCTAAGTCTCCTCTTTCATTTTACGCCCCTCTGCCCGGACAGAGGGGCGTTTTTATATACAGTTACTGTAGAACGCGGCAGCTATTAAAGACAAACAGTAAAATTTATGCGTTTTTGGTAACAGAAGCATAATATGAGCGCTCTCCATTTCCTTTTTTTCATAAAAGAAATATAATCAGATTAATATTTCAGTCATGAAAACATCACAGGGGGAAAGAAAAATGAAGATGAGAAGGTTAAGCGCGCTGCTGTGCGGGCTGCTCACTCTGGCAGCCGTTCTCACAGGATGCGGCGGCCGGGAGAAGAGCGGGACGCTCAGAGTGGGAGTGCGCGACGATATTATGAATTTTGGGTATCTGAACAAAGAGACCGGAAGATATTACGGCATGGAGATAGACCTTGCCAATAAGCTGGCAGAGAAGCTCGGTTACGAGGAGGTTGAATTTGTTACGGTACAGCCGGATAACAGGAAGGAGATGCTGCAGGAAGGAAAGGTGGACTGTCTCGTGGCAGCCTACTCGATTGCAGATACGAGAAAGGAAAACTTTGATTTTTCCCCGCCTTATTATACGGATGAGACGGTTATTATGGCAGAGAAATCTGCGCTTTTTCACAGTGCGGACGATTTGAAAGACCAGACGGTCGGCATTGTGTCCGGTTCCAACGCAGGCCCCCTGCTTGCACAGAAGCTGTATGACCTGGGGATCATAACAGACAAGGTCGTCTCCAACACAGATACGGCTACAGTGTACGAAGGGGCCGGCGTCGTGAAGACCGCGAAATATTCAGATCTGGATACGGCGCTTGAGACGGGCGCCGTGGATGCGGTGTGCATGGACAAATGCATCGCAGGTACATATATGAATGAAAACCGTGAGTTTTTGGACGTTGTGGTCGCCGAGCAGCAATACGGTGTTGCGACGCGGAAAGACTCAGATTTGAGCGGTCCGGTCGCGGACGCTGTCCAGAAGATGCTGGACGACGGGACAGTTGAGCGGCTGATCGATAAATGGGATTAGGGGGGATAAAGTTGTCTGAGAAATTAAAAAGAAAAGCGCTTCTTGCCGTTGGGGCGGAAATTATCTGCCTGGTCCTGCTCGGGCTCTTTCTGCTCAGCATGCAGACGGATCTATCCGTGAACGATCAGAAGAAAAATACAGAAGATAAAGTACATGAGATGAGCAGCCTGCTCAAAAGCGCCGGGGAAGCAGCAGATCAGATCACCGTGTCCTTCGATGATATTTACAGATCAAAGGCTGACAGTCTGTCCTACATGTATCAGAGGCAGACAGCCGATGAATATACAGACGGCAGACTTGAGGAGTACCGCAGCCTGCTGGAAGTCACGAACGTGCTCGTCGTGGACAGCCGGGGAAATAAGGTCGCATTGGCGCAGGAATCTCCGGCGGACTTTACCCGCAGCAGGTATAACCAGCTGCGCACTGTATTTGATACAGGGGAGGCTTCAGAAGCCTTTGAAGTACGGAACAAAGAGACAAGTCTCCGCTATTATGGCTCAAGGATCGATGATGACAGGATGGTCGTGATCGAACAGGACCCAGAGGAGCTTTACAAGCTTCTGGAGGAGACTTCCACATGGAAAAGTATTCTGGGCAATGTAAGCGTAGGCCTGGAGGGCTATGCCTTTGCCGTGTCAGAAAAAGATTACACCTTTTTATATCATCCGGACGAAAAGCTGTCCGGAACGGATGCGCTCGATGCGGGCATTCCGGTAGAGGAGCTGGAAGACAACAACTATACATGGCTGACCGTAAACGGTGAGAAGTTTTACTGCGGGATCACGAAGCAGCAGGATGCCTATATCATATGTGCTGTAAGTGAGAAGGAAATAATTTCCTCGCGGGGCGTTACCGTTGCGGGAATACTTTTTGCTTTCTTTGCGGTTATGACGCTTGTGATCACATATTCCATATTTATGATGAAGGACAGAGAAAAAAGCGGAAAGAAAGAGGCCGGCTCCAGTGCGTGGGGAAAATTCTGCTACGACAGAGTGATCGGGCGGAAAATAGGTACTATTTCCGTGGTGGGACTTATTTTTATCCTCATCATAACGTTTTATATGCAGACATTGTTCGCGCTGTCACGCCAGTCTATGGGGAACAATGAGCGCGTGGCTGAGGTGGAGAAAACACTGAAGCATTATGAAAAAGATATCGATGAGACGACAGAGCAGTATAATGCAAGGTATTTGAACAAGGGCAGGATCGCCTCCTATATTATCAGTCAAGATCCCGGAGTTGCACAGAAGGATGCGCTTGTAGAATTAAGCAAAGCACTCGACGTAGAGGCGGTCAATGTGTTCGACATGGCAGGTGTGCAGACGGCTACCAGCTCCCCTTACACGAATTTCAAGCTCAGCGGGGATCCTGAGGATCAGTCGTATGAATTTAATAAGCTGCTCAATGGCGCGGACTACATTATTCAGGACGCACAGACCGACGAGGTGTCGGGCGGCTATCATCAGTATATCGGAGTAACGCTGCGGGACGACAGAGGAGATGCAGACGGGTTTGTCCAGATATCCGTCACGCCGTCCAAGCTGAAGGAGACCTTATCTAATATGCAGATAGACAAGGTGCTGGAGAAGACAAAAGTAGGCAAGGGAGGCTTTGTATTTGCCGTGGACAAAAAGGATAAGACCTTTGCGTACTATCCAAAGGAAAAGCTGACGGGAAGAAGCGCGGTCTCCTACGGCATGCAAAAGCAGCAGTTTAAAGATGCATACTGTGATTATATAACAGTTGACAACAAGACATATTACGGCTCATCACTCGAAACAAAAAGTGACTATATCTATGTGGTTGTGCCAAAGGACGCCATGACAGGCGCCCGTCTGCCGATAACTCTTGCGTGCGGCGCCGTCAGCTTCATATGTCTTCTGTTTGTCTTTCTTCTGCTCACACTCAGCCGAAGCGGACGGGAAGAAGCAGATGCCGTTAAGGACGGCGCAGGAAGGCGGAACATTGATGTCGTCATGCCTGACGGAAGCGTGAGAAAGACAGAAACCGCGGAAAGCCGCTGGGAGACTGTGTCCATCCGGTGGAATGAAAAGACGCCTGAGCAGCAGATATCCACAGTGCTGAAGATGATACTGGGGGTTTTGGCCGCGGCCATCTGCATGGCAGTCATGATGAAAGAAAAAATATTCGGCAGCAATTCCATTTTCCTGTATATCCTGAACGGAGAATGGGAGCGGGGAGTGAACATCTTCGCGCTCACAGGATGCATCCTTATAATATGCGTTGTGAGTGTCATAACGGTACTTGTCCAGGCCATACTGCGCATGCTGTCAAAGACATTCGGTGCGAGGGGCGAGACGGTATGCAGGCTGCTGCACAGCTTTATCAAATACTTTTCGGTCATTGCCATTCTGTACTACTGTCTGGCTCTGATCGGCGTTGACACAAAGACGCTTCTGGCTTCCGCCGGTATCCTGACACTTGTCGTCGGCCTCGGCGCCAGGACGCTCGTGTCCGATATACTGGCCGGTCTGTTCATTATCTTTGAAGGCGAGTTCCGGGTCGGCGATATCGTTACGATCGGGGACTGGAGAGGGACCGTGCTTGAGATCGGCATCCGCACGACAAAGATCGAGGACCCCAGTAAAAATATCAAGATAATCAGCAACAGCGAGGTGAGCGGCGTCATCAACATGACAAGGCAGTATTCATACTCGTGGGCCGACGTCGGAATAGAATACGGTGAATCACTCGAAAGAGTCGAAAATATTCTGGAGAAGGAATTCCCGAATATCAGAAAGCGTCTGACTAATATTATTGAAGGCCCATTCTACAAAGGCGTTATTGAGCTGGGAGAAAGCAGTGTTGTGATCCGGGTCATGGTGCTTTGTACAGAGAGTGACAGGGTGCAGATGGGTCGTGACCTGAACCGGGAGATGAAGCTTATCTTTGACAAATATGATATCAACATACCATTCCCGCAGGTTGTCGTAAACGAACCGACAGAGGCCAAAAAGGCAAGCGAGTGGGAGAAGCGCAGAGCGGACAAGTTTAACAGATCACAGAAGGAACTGTCCAAAAGCTTTATAGCGGAAGAGGAAGAGAACTAAAAGACGGCCGTTCTGATTGTGTAAAATAAAGACGGTTTGTGTTCAGTTTGTTGACATGCAACATATGCTGTACTACGATGTGACCGATGTGTCAGTTGTACAAAGGAGGAAGAAGAACATGAAAAAATATGTTGCAGAATTTATCGGAACTGCAGTCCTGACTCTGTTTGGCTGCGGTTCGGCGGCTGTGTCAGGGGGGATCGACGGGACGCTGGGCATTCTTGGAATAGCGATGGCCTTCGGGCTTTCTATCGTGGCAATGGCTTATGTGATAGGTGATGTATCCGGGTGTCACATTAATCCGGCGGTCTCACTGGGAGTATTTTTAAATAAAGGCATGAGCGCCGCAGACTTTGCGGGGTATCTTGTGGCACAGTTTCTGGGAGGTATCGCAGGAGCCGGGATACTGTACGGTGTCATCAGTTGTACAGGCCTTGGTCCGGTATGGGAGACCGGCCTTGGACAGAACGGATTTGCGGAGGCTTCCTATACAGGCCTCAGTATGCCGGGGGCAATACTCGTGGAAGTCATTTTGACATTTGTGTTTGTCTTTACGATCCTGGGAGTTACCGCCAAAGCGGAGAACAGCAGGGCGGCCGGGATCGTTATCGGTCTGACACTTGCGTTTGTACATATTCTCGGAATCCCGCTTACGGGAACTTCCGTAAACCCGGCGAGAAGTCTTGGGCCTGCTCTGCTTGTCGGAAACGGCACGGCGCTTTCACAGGTGTGGGTGTTCATTGCGGCACCGCTTCTTGGCGCGGTGATCGCGGCGGTTGTCTACAGAACCGTATGCAAAAGAGAAGAATAAAAAGTCTTACAGCATATAAAAGAAGTACAGGGAACTGTCCCGATCTAAAAAGGGAAGAAAAAGGAGTCCGGCCAAGGCTGACACCCAATAAGGAAGTATTGAGAAACATTCAGACTGGGCAGTCGGCAAGCGGAATGTAGCAACAAAAGACGGACTATCGGCGGTAAGCTGATAGCCCGTCTTTTGCATTGAGAGGGCCACGGCATAGCCACGGCTCTCTCAATGGGGTTTCCAAAGGGGCACCCTTTGGCACACGACTTTGCGAAGCAAAGTGTAGTGTGTTGTACGCTCTGTCGGCGTTGCCGTGAAAATGCCGTTGCCGCCGGGGAGGGCAAGGGCATTTGAAGTGGCAGGAAAACAGGGCTGTGCTTGCAGGGCGTAAAACCGCAAGCGCAGGACTGGTTACATCAGCAGACAGGGCGTATATGAAAGCCCCCGTCTATCGTCCCACGCCGGACTTCGGGACAAAATGTCCCGAACTTGTGGCCACACTCCCGAAAAAATAGCAGGACAGAGGGCAACCGTCAAGGCTGAAATGAACGGGTTTGCACCCGGCCTTGACCGTCGCCCTCTGTCCCGCTGGCTTTGCTATTTCCCCAGCTATGTAAGTACGCCTTTATTCAATAAGGCTTAGCTATATCAGCCAGACAAATCAGAATTTATTTCTTCTTTTTTGTACCATAGTATATAGCTACACCAGCACAAAGTATCGCTGTTCCTATAGCTATCCATAATGCTAAGTTCATTGCTACCCCACCTTTACAACTTCCGATTTGTTGAGTACGTCTTCATTCAATAAGGCACACTCAACAGCATATTTATAGTTGCCACCATATTGTTTTTTCCTGTCCTTTTTCAATAAATCCACAGCGTTTTAAAATGCGTTGTGAGGCAAACCCGTCTATGTCCGTTTCGGCGATGACATGGGACACGTTTTCTTGTTCCAAAGCCCACTTGCACATGGCTTGTACCGCTTCCGTCATGTACCCATTGCGCTCGAAGTCTTTTCCCAATCCATAGCCGATTTCGACCTCTTGATCCGTATTCGGAGTATCCTTGAAATCGGCAGAGCCAACAACAACCCGGTCACTTTTGCGTATCAGAAGCCAAAAGCTATGCCATAAGAAATCGTTAGGATTCTTTTCTGTTTTTTCTAATTGCCCTTTTACGATTTCGAGAAAAAGCCCTTCCATTGGCTCTGCTTGATAAGAGCATTTTAAGTCTTTCTCCAGTTTTGGTATGTCCTCCACCCATAATCTTAACTGATAGGGAAGTAGTGGGACTAATTCAAGACGCTCCGTGCTCAATATCATTTTGCTACCTCACTAATTAAATCTTGTTTTGTCTTATCCGCCTAATACGCACAAATCAACTCCTGATTTTTGAGTACGTATTCTTCCATAAGACATACTGGAACTAAACCCTATAAAACTGCATAGGTAAACACATTTAAATCTACGATTTCTTTACCACCCCAGTTTTTCTCTTGAACAGTATTGGGTTCTTTTAGAAAACTATTTTTTGTTAGTGCTTTTTCAGAAAATACATTTTCAGGCATAACAAATGCTTTCAACTTTTGAATGCCCAAATCATTACAAAGGTAATCCATTATAAGCCTTACTGTATCAGTCGCAATCCCTCTATGCCAATATGATTCGTTTATGCGGTAGCCAATCGTTATTTGGTTCATTCTTTTTTTATAATCAAACAGCTCTGCAAGCCCTATGAGCTTATTGGGTTCATCGCACAGATAAATGCCTGCAATAATCAGTTTTTTTTTATCGAAATCTCTCCCGCCCAAGTTTCTAATTGCAGCAAGCAAATTGCCTCTGCTCTTTTTATACAGGAATGGAGGTACATATTGATAGACGTTAGGATTATTCGTAATTTCCATAAGGTCGTCCACATCATCTTCAACCATTTTCCTGATGATAATATGGTCATTTCTCAGGTATGGAAATGTTTCAAATAGCTCTGCCATTATATTACCTCCTTCGTACGCCTTATTCGCCTAAGGCGTACTTGCTATTTTCTTTTTCCTCGCTGTGGTACATAACTTTTCGCCAGTTCGGATTTTTGGACAATCCGTGTCAGCCATTGTTTTTCTTCCTCTGTCAGCTTGTTGTAGCGCAGCTTTGTCTGCTTGCAGAACACCATCAGCAGTTGTTCCGCCCGACTGCCCTTGAAGCTCGCCACTTCCTCCAAATCCCGCTTGAGTTCATCCACAATGGTATTTTCCGGGGCGCTGTCGCTTCTGCCCCTGTGGGCTTCCCGTATGTCTCCCATGATGGCGTCAATGTCGTGATGTACCCGGCTGCTGAAATAGTCGCCTTCCCGCACATGGGCGGCTTGCAGCACACCGGCGGTTTTGTCATGCTCTCCCGGCTGGTACTTCTCCATGATTTCAGCCCTCGCCACGTCTACCCAAGCGTTTAGGTTCTGTATCTGTGTGGCGGCGATACCCTCCACATAAATCTGTATATCGGCCAGCAGCTTCACAAAGTCCGGGTGTACCGCTAATTCACAAAGCAGGGCGGTGTCAATCCGTTCGCTTTTCAGCAGGTCTATCATTTCGTCACTCAAACGCAGGTCTGCAAGATCGGCGTTTGGGTGATTTTTCGTTTAGGCCAGCCCTAACAGATAATCGGCAGTCACACCATAAAACTTCGCCAGCCTGATAAGGGCATAGTGGCTGATGTCCTTAAAATCGTCCGCTTCATAACTGCCCAGAGCAGACTTGGAGAGGTGTGTTTGCTCCGCAAGCTGTCCCAGCGTCAGGCCGCGCTCCACACGCAGGTCTTTTAGGCGTTCCTGTATTGTCAACGCCAATCTGCACACCCCCTCTTACGCTTACTTCATACTTTCTTGACACTCGCTGCACTCTCTGTCATGGATAGAAATGATACCCCCGCATTTGGGACAGGTATATTTCCCTTTCTGCTGTTCCATGAACCGTTCCAAACCGTGTTGACGAACAAACTCGCTATTCTCCATAAGGCTCGCCTGATACCTTTTGTTGTAGCTTTTTTCAAGGTTTTTTATTAGCTTGCAGGGATAATCGGGACATTCAAAACAATAGGCCAGCCCTTTGCCCTTGATACAATCTTTTATCTTGCACTTACGGCAGTGTTCCGGTTTGCCCATGTCGCTGTTCAGGCAACCGGCACACGGCTTTTTATGATAACAATGCTTATAGCAAAGCAAACAGTTCATGCCGCAGGGGGCAAACATAGCCGTATCAATTTTTTCTGTTGGCATTTTCATGGCCCGCCCTCCTTGTCAGCTTACGGTTTCTTTCATTCTACCACAAATCCGAGAGCGTGGAAATAGTGTGTTTTTCAGCGAGATTTCCAACCTTTCGAATATACGGGACGGGCGGTCAAAAAAGTGTAGACTTGTGTTAGTTCATCGATGGACAGGCACAAGTGAATGACCGTCCGAAAGAGATACCACCGGCTGGGGAAGCACGCCATGACACCGCCACTTGTGGACAGAATGTCCAGAAGTCACTTCGGGCCAACTTGGCCCGAAGCAGGCCAGAGTGCCAACGCCGGGACACGCCGCCAAGAGGGGGCAGGAACAGCTTTCGGGAAGAACGGCAAAGGAACGGAAACGGCTGGAAACGGAGGAATGCATGAAAAAGAAACTACAACCAATCGAGCGCGGGCCGGGCGGCTCCCTGCCCCGCATGACGGCGGCGCAGAGGAAACGGGCCAACGCGCTCATACGGAATACCTGTTGTAACTACGATAACGGCAACTGCCTGTTACTGGACGATGGGGACAACTGCACCTGTCCGCAGACGATTTCTTATTCCGTCTGCTGTATCTGGTTCCGGCGGGCGGTGTTGCCGCAGGACGATTTTCACGCCTATATGGTGGAGAAATACCCGGACTTGGAGCGTGGCGAAAGCGCCAGCAAGACGGGCCGCAAGCATATTCCCACTCGACTTTTCAAGCAGGCGGTTTCCCCCTCCAAACAGGCGGGAGCCATTGAAGCGGCGCTGGACGGTATCAATCCGCTGAACGCCGGAAAGGAGAAAGAGGACGCCCTATCCATGTTGAAAAAGTGGTTCCCGCTGATGGAGAACTTCTCCGGCCAGCTCAAAAAGTACAAAGCAACGATTACCGATTTACTGGAAGAAAACAAGAAACTGGAAGCAAGGGCAAAGGCCAGCGAAAAGGGCAAGCTGAAAGACACGATGGAGCGGGCGAAACTGGAAAGCGAACTGCACAATATCCATCGGGTGCTTGACCGTATTCCACCGGAAGCGCTGGCGGAACTGAAACGGCAGCAGCATGATAGAAAGGAAAGGTGACAGCCTATCAATCAAAGTCAAACTGAAAAAAATGAACCACGGAAAAAATCCGTGCCGCCCGTCACGCTGCAACGGCGGATCGGCGGCACTACCTATATCGTTTCCTCCCGCTTCAATGAACGGGCAAAGGAGGATATGGTTGCTAAAGTAAAACGGCTCATTTTAAGCGACAGCGGCCAGTAACATCCTTGTCACGGACAGCCGGACATGATTACCGCTTTGTATTGCAGACTTTCCCGTGACGATGAACTGCAAGGCGATAGCAACAGTATTGTAAATCAGAAAGAGATTTTATGGAGATACGCCGAAGAAAACCACTTCCCCAATCCCCGGTTTTTCGTGGACGACGGATATTCCGGCACGAACTTTGACCGCCCCGCCTATCAGGAAATGATGGAACTGGTGGAGGACGGCATGGTGGAAGCCATCATTGTGAAAGACCACTCCCGGCTGGGCCGGAACCGCCTTGTGATAGGCCAGCTTTTAGAGGAAATTTTGGACGAACACAACGTCCGCTATATCGCTGTGACGGACAACATTGATTCCCTCAAAGGGCTGGACGATATGGTGGCGGTGCGGGATTTGTTTAACGAATGGTATGCAAGGGACACCAGCAAGAAAATCCGGGCCGTGTGGCGTGCAAAAAGCAGCGCCGGAAAGCGGCTGTGCAACAATCCCCCCTATGGGTACAGGAAAGACCCGGAGGACAAGGAACGGTGGCTGGTGGACGAGGAAGCCGCTAAGATAGTGCGAGAGATTTTTAGCCTTTGTATTGCGGGGGTTGGGCCGTTGCAGATTGCAAAGCGCCTGCGGAAAGAACAGGTGCTGAACCCCACCGCTTACTGGGAAGCCCACGGGCTGATTGTCGGCAACCCCACACCCGCCGACCCCTACCATTGGGACAACAAGGCGGTTGCCGCCATTCTAGAACGCATGGAATATCTGGGGCATACGGTGAACTTCAAAGGCACGAAGAAGTCCTACAAGAGCAACACGGGGACTTGCTCGGCCCACTTCATCCGGGCCGTGGTGCTGGAAAAGCTGGTGCTGGAACACCTGCAAAGGACAGTCCAGTATGTGCGGGAATACGAAAGCGAGTTTGTCCAGTCTATGGGGGAGAAATCGGCGGCAGACCGTCGCAAGGAAATCTCCGAAAAGCGCCGGGGGCTGTCGCAGTCCCAGCGGCGCATGGAGGAATTGGACAGGCTTTTCCAAAGGCTCTATGAGGACAATGTTGCCGGAAAAATCTCTGACGAACGGTTTGCAAAGCTGTCCGGCGGGTATGAAGCCGAACAGAAAGATTTACAAGAAAAGGTTGCTATCCTGCAAGCGGAGCTGACGGGGCAGGAGGAACAGGCCATGAACCTTGACCGCTTCCTCGCCATCGTCAAGAAGTACACCGAGATAGAAAAGCTGCCCCCCACCATCTTAAACGAGTTTGTGGAAAAAATCATTGTCCACGCCCCGGACAAGAGCACCGGCAAGCGTGTTCAGCAGGTGGAAATCAGCTATAACTGTGTCGGTATGATTGAACTACCGGACACCAACGAAACAAACAGCAAAACGGCATAGCCAAAATGACTATGCCGCTCGCTGTAACAATACTTCTTTATTGGGGGCCGCCCAATGCCACAGGGCTCTTTTTTTATAAAAAAACTGCAAAATCATAGACAAAATATATGAATTGGAAAATATATACAATAAAATTATATGTAAATTCTATAGATATTTTTTATATGTGAATATGGATATAGAAATTAATTATCAATATATACAGAATATTTTCCTTACAAAATCAATCAAAAAGAATATATAAAAATAAAAAGACAAAATAACAGTTAAAAAGAAGTAAAATTAAAAATAAATAACAAATTTACTGCGTTAAAATAATAAAAGCTTAAATTGACAGCAAAAAAACCGGCCCATATAATGCACATGTTGTATACGCCTCTGTCAACTGAGGGAACAATAACAGAAGACGAAAAAAGAAGAACAACAAAGCACAAGGAGGAGAATATGAAAAAGAGATCATGGAGTGGTCTGCTTTGTCTGGCAATGGCGGCGGTTATGCTCGCTGGATGCGGCGGCAGGGAAAAGGCCGGGACTTCCGAACCGGATAAAAAGACATCAGGTAAAAATGAACTTGTGATGGGAGTGTCGTCCTCAGTCACCAATCTGAACAAGCATCTGGAGACGATGAAAGAGGGCTGGCTCATGCTCGGCGCAGTGTACGACGAGCTCTACATGAAGACCGATTCAGAGACACGGTATTATCTTGCGGACAGTGTGGAACTGTCGGATGATGGAAAGACTGTCACACTGAAGCTGAAAGAGGATCTGAAATGGCACGACGGAGAACCGATCACAGCGGACGACGTCATTTTTTCACTCGATGTCAATGCGGACCCTGACAATGGAGCCGGTTATGCCAATGCGGTATATATCGGTGACAGACCGGTGAGCTATAAGAAAGCAGATGACTTGACAGTAGAGATCACGCTGCCTGAGCCTTCGGCGTCCTATGTGACGATACTGGGAACGCTGCCGCTCCTTCCGGCGCATGTGTACGGCAATGACACAGACATCAAGGCAAATTCCGAGGCGAACCTGAAGGGGATCGGTTCAGGACCATATAAGGTGAAGGAATTTAAGAACGGCGAATGTCTGGAGCTGGAACGGTTTGACGACTACTATGGGGACAGACCTGCCATCGATAAAGTTGTGTACAAGGTCATACCTGATACGAGCGCCCAGGAAGTTGCCCTTCAGAAAGGGGAGATCAACTTCATGGAAGTATCCAGCCAGGCGGCGGCAGATATGTATGAAGGAGATAAAGATATCACAGTGCATACTTTCCCGGAGGGACGTGTCAATTATCTTGCATGCAATAAATTCAGCGATACATTTTCAGACCCGAAAGTAAAAGAAGCCATTTATGCGGCGCTGGATGGGGAAGAGATCGTAAAAGGCGCATACGGCGCGGATATGGGAACGGCTGCGAATACCATATTCAGCAATGCAACGCAGTACCATGATAAGGATATCAAGGGATATGAACAGGATACCGGCAAAGCAGAGAAGCTCGTGAAGGAGACGGGGCTCGACGGAAAGACGCTGAAGCTTGTATATAACCAGGACAGAGCATTCATGAAAGAGACGGCCCTCATTGTACAGCAGCAGCTTAAGGATGTAGGGATCCGTCTGGAAGTAGAGGGTATGGAGTCCAACGGATTTTTTGACCGCGTATTCGGAGATGCGTCAGACTATGATCTGTACTTTAACGGATACGGTGCGTTCGGAGATCCGGACGAAGTCATATCAGGCATGTTTGACGGAACGTGGGGCATAAATCTGGAGGTGAGCGAAGATCAGCTTGACTTGTGGAAGCAGGGACGCTCCGCGGCAGATGACAAAGAGCGGGCAGGAATCTACAAAGAACTGCAGGAAAAAGCGGTGGAAGATATGTCCATTTACCCGATCGCATATCCGAATTATGTGTTCGCGACGTCCAGCAGCCTTGAGGGGGCGGACGAGCTGCAGACGAACCCCGTATTTGAAGATTATACTAAGCTGAGCTTTAAGTAGAGACCGATGAAGAGATATTTATTAAAACGTATACTGCAGATGGCCCTCGTGTTTGTACTTGTATCCATGTTTGCCTTTGCCATCATCTATTTTGCGCCCGGCGACCCTCTCTACATGTACACGTCGCCCGGAAAATCAAGCTTTAAGATGTCGGAGGAGCAGCTGAATACGCTGAGGGAAGACCTGGGGCTCACGGGAAATGTCGTGCATCAGTATGTGAGCTGGGCGGGAAAGACACTGACCGGCGACTGGGGAATATCGTTAAATAATTTCCTTCCGGTCCGCCCGCAGATTCTGGAGCGCCTGCCCGGGACTGCGGGCCTTATGGGCGCCGCGCTCCTGTTGTCGCTCGTCCTGGCGATACCGCTTGGACTGGCGGCAGGGACACACAAGAATAAATGGATAGACAATATAATAAGCGGGTTCAGCTACGTCGGCATCTCGCTTCCTTCGTTCTGGTTCGCACTGCTGCTCATCATTGTGTTTTCGTTAAGACTGGGGCTGTTTCCAAGCTCAGGAATGCGGACGATGGGAGTAAACTCCGCGGCTGATGTCATTTGGCATGGAGCGCTCCCTGCGGTCGTGCTTGCGTTCAATAATATGGCAGTGTTCGTGCGCTATATAAGGTCCAATACGATCAGCCAGCTGGAGGAAGAATATGTGATGACGGCAGCGTCAAAAGGAGCGTCAAAGCAGTGGATATTAAGGCGCCATGTCCTGAAAAACTGTCTTCTTCCGGTTATCACGATAACGGGCATGAACTTCGGCACGCTCATCACGGGCTCCTTTATCGTGGAGTCTGTATTTGGCTGGCCGGGCCTTGGAACGCTCTGTATGACCGCGATCAACAACAGGGACTATCCGATGATCATGGGAATTATCATGCTGTCCTGTACGATACTGCTCATCGGGAATTTCCTGGCAGACATTCTCTATGGTATTGCGGACCCGCGGATCAAGCGGGGAAATGAGGTGCGCCATGGATAAAAGTATGGTTCAAAACGGTGAAGCGGTATTTACGGAGGAAGACTTCCGTCCCGCCCCGAAAGAGAGGGGCAGAAAAGATGATTTTCGCAGCAGAAATTCATTTTACGGCATAAAGTATCTTCTGAAGGAGAACAGGCTTGCGTCCGTGTGCATCGCGGCGCTGCTTCTTATTCTGCTGTCCGCCGTATTGGCGCCGCTGTCTCCATATGACCCGGACGCGCTGGATATTCAAAATGCGCTGCAGGGACCCGGGCCGGGACATCTGCTCGGTACGGACGACCTGGGCAGAGATACGCTCACGAGGGCGCTGTACGGTGGAAGAGTGTCGCTGGCGGTCGGTTTCGCGGCCATGGCCGTATCTGTTCTCGCCGGCACGCTGCTCGGCACCGTGAGCGGCTACGTGGGTGGGAACACGGACACAGTCCTCATGCGGATCGTGGATATCTTTCTTTCCATACCGAATCTGCTGTTTATTATCGTCATCTACGCATTTATACAGCCAAGTCTTCCGGTACTTGTGCTCATGCTGGCATTCTTTTCATGGACGAGTGTGGCCAGGGTCGTGAGGGCTGAAACGCTGAGCCTTAAGCAGAGAGATTTTGTGATCGCCGCCAAATGTCTTGGCGTCAGCGACGTCAGGATCATCATGAGACATATTATTCCGAATATGTCTTCGCAGATCATCGTATCGGCAAGTATCAGTATCGCAAGGGCTATCCTGGACGAGTCCGCGCTTAGTTTCCTTGGTTACGGGGTGCAGCTTCCCATGTCATCGTGGGGCAGCATGCTTCAGAACGCACAGAAGTATATTCTGCATGAGCCGCTTCTGGCTGTCGTGCCGGGTGTATTGATCCTTGTGACGGTTCTGTGCTTTAACATACTGGGCGACATGCTGCAGCACGCATTGGACCCGAAATTAACGAAGTAGAGGTGGCAAGATGAGCAAACTGTTAGAGGTGGAGAACCTGCGCGTTTCATATCATAGTTACGCCGGAGAGGTACAGGCAGTAAGAGGAGTGTCTTTCACTGCGGATGAAGGAGGGACGCTGGCTGTCGTAGGGGAATCCGGCTGCGGGAAATCTGTCACGGCAAGGAGCATAATGGGCCTTATACAGACACCGCCCGGAGAGATCAAGGCAGACAGTCATATCTGGTATAAGGGAAAGGATATTCTTGACTACACGGAAAAAGAGTGGCGGGCATACAGGGGCGCGGAATGTTCTATTATATTTCAGGATGCGCTGGCGGCGCTCAATCCGACGATGAAGATCGGGAGGCAGATAGCGGAAAACGTGCTCCTGCATGGGAGCGCCGACAGAAAGCAGGCGTGGACGGAAGCGGAAAACATGCTTGGAATGGTCGGAATACCCGAACCCGGGAAGCGGATGCATCAGTATCCTCATGAGTTTTCAGGAGGAATGCGGCAGCGGGTCATGATCGCGGCCGCCCTTGTGTGCGGCCCGAAGATCGTCATAGCGGACGAACCGACGACGGCGCTTGACGTCACCATCCAGGCCGATATTATCCAATTGCTCAAGAAACTGCAGAGTGAACGGAATACGACGGTTCTTCTGATCACGCATGATCTTGGCATTGTGGCTGATATGGCGGATAAGATCATTGTGATGTACGCAGGGGAAGTGGTGGAGGAGGGGACGGCTTCGGATATCTTCTATCATCCGGGGCATCCGTATACGAAGGCGCTTCTGAAGGCGGTGCCGAGGCTTGATATGGGGGAACAGGAGCTGACACCTGTGGAAGGAGCTCCGCCTGACAGCATCCATCCGCCGGAGGGCTGCCCCTTTTATGAGCGCTGCGAAAGCGCCATGTGCCTTTGCGGACACAGGAATCCCCCGGCTTATACGTTAGGACGGGGACACCGCGCCAGTTGCTGGCTGTACCATCCGATGGCGCAAAGCAGGAGAGAATAGAAGAAAGGCGGATGTATACGATCATGGAAGAGCGTTTGCTGGAAGTGAGACATTTAAAGAAATATTTTAAAACAGGGAAAAACGGGATACTGAAAGCGGTGGACGATGTATCGTTCTGTATCCGTAAAGGCGAGACGCTCGGCATCGTAGGGGAATCCGGCTGCGGAAAGACAACGTGCGCAAGAACGTGCATGGGGATATACGATGCCACAGAGGGGGAAGTGCTGTATAAAGGAAGGAACGTTAGCGGTCTGAGAGGGAAAGAGCGGCAAAGGTTTACAAAAGAAGTGCAGATGATATTTCAGGATCCCTATGCTTCTCTTGATCCGAGGATGA
Source organism: [Clostridium] hylemonae DSM 15053 (assembly GCF_008281175.1). Taxonomy (NCBI): domain Bacteria; kingdom Bacillati; phylum Bacillota; class Clostridia; order Lachnospirales; family Lachnospiraceae; genus Lachnoclostridium; species [Clostridium] hylemonae. Next base: position 3,440,395 of record NZ_CP036524.1, on the reverse strand, counting down.
AAGTCAGGGATATCATAGCAGAGGGAATGCTTGCCCATAAAATGGCGGACAGCGGGAGGCAGTGCGCGGATAGGATAAAGGAACTGCTCACGACTGTCGGGCTTTTGGCCGGACATATGGACCGGTATGTCCATGAGTTCTCGGGCGGGCAGCGTCAGAGGATCGGGATCGCAAGGGCGCTGGCGGTAGAGCCGGAGCTTCTCGTCTGTGATGAGCCGATATCGGCGCTCGATGTCTCCATCCAGGCACAGATCGTCAATCTGCTCATTAAGCTGCAGAAGGAGCGGGGACTTACGTATATGTTTATCGCGCATGACCTTTCGATGGTCAAATATATATCCGACCGCACCGCTGTCATGTATCTTGGTAAAATCGTCGAGACCGCCGGGGCGGACGTGCTCTGCAGGAATCCAAAGCATCCGTATACACAGGCGCTTCTCTCGGCGGTCCCGATCCCGGATCCTGAAGCCGAGGCGGGAAAAAAACGGATTCCTCTGGAGGGAGAACTGCCAAGTCCGATCGGTCCGGGAAGCGGATGCCCATTCTTTGGCAGGTGCCCAAGGGCAATGGAACTGTGCAGGTATGAGGAACCAAAGCTTCGGGAAGTGGAGAAAGGGCATTTTACAGCATGCCATTTATATAAGGAAGAAAGTGATTCGGCCGGTCCGGTTCCCGGAGGGGCCGGCTTAAGAAGCGGTAATGTGGGTTAAAATCAGCGCATTGCCGCTTTTTTTACAGTTTTTGGTTGACAAGCTCAAATTCTATGTGCTATAGTAAAAAATGCGCTATTGTGGAAAGTTATGCCATGATATCGCGTGAAATGGCTTGAATAAAGCGGTTTCACTGAATCAGCAGTATGTTATGGGCAACTCGTAGCCCGCCCAAAAAATATATGAGGAGTGAAACGTCAATATGGAGAAAAACAGAATTCGTCCTATCAAAAGCGGAAAAAGTTCACGCATGAGCTATTCCAGACAAAAAGAAGTTCTTCAGATGCCTAATCTGATCGAAGTCCAGAAAGATTCCTACCAGTGGTTTCTGGATGAAGGATTAAAAGAAGTATTTGATGATATTTCACCGATCGCCGACTACAGCGGCCATCTGAGTCTGGAATTTGTTGATTTTACATTGTGCGAGGATGATGTGAAGTACACGATCGAAGAATGCAAAGAACGTGACGCGACATATGCGGCACCTTTGAAAGTAAGAGTACGTCTTCACAACAAGGAAACCGATGAAATCAATGAGCATGAAATCTTTATGGGTGACCTGCCGCTGATGACAAGTACAGGAACGTTCGTTATCAATGGGGCGGAACGTGTAATTGTCAGCCAGTTAGTACGTTCACCCGGAATCTACTATGCGATCGCGCATGATAAAGTAGGTAAGAAACTGTATTCATCTACGGTGATCCCAAACCGTGGTGCATGGCTGGAGTACGAAACTGATTCCAATGACGTTTTTTATGTGCGTGTAGACAGAACGAGAAAGGTGCCGATCACCGTTTTGGTGCGTGCTCTGGGGATCGGTACAAATCCTGAGATCGTGGATCTGTTTGGCGAGGAGCCCAAGATCCTTGCCAGCTTTGAAAAGGATGCCGCGACAAACTATCAGGAAGGACTGCTGGAGCTTTACAAGAAGATCCGTCCGGGCGAGCCGCTTGCGGTGGACAGCGCGGAGAGTCTTATCACCAGCATGTTCTTTGACCCGAGACGTTATGATCTGGCGAAAGTCGGACGCTATAAATTTAATAAAAAGCTTGCCCTGAAAAACAGGATCACGGGCCAGGTGCTCGCAGAGGATGTTAAAAGCGCTCTGACAGGCGAGGTCGTGGCAGAAAAAGGGACGAAGGTGACGCGAGAGACTGCTGACGCTATCCAGAATGCGGCGGCACCGTTCGTGTGGATCGAAAGACCGGACGAGGAGCGCAATATTAAGGTGCTCTCCAATATGATGGTGGACCTTGCCTCTGTCGTTGACATTGACCCGAAGGAAGTAGGGGTTACCGAGCTTGTCTACTATCCGGTGCTGGAAACGCTCCTTGAGGAGACGGCAGGCGATATCGATGAGCTGAAGGACGCCATCAAGAGAGATATCCACGATCTGATCCCGAAGCATATAACAAAGGAAGACATCCTGGCTTCGATCAACTACAATATTCATCTTGAATATGGCCTCGGCAATGACGATGATATCGACCACCTTGGAAACAGACGTATCCGCGCGGTCGGAGAATTATTACAGAACCAGTACAGGATCGGTCTGTCAAGGCTTGAAAGAGTTGTCCGCGAGAGAATGACGACACAGGATCTGGAGGGGATATCCCCGCAGTCACTCATAAATATAAAACCTGTCACAGCTGCCGTGAAGGAATTCTTTGGTTCCTCACAGCTGTCACAGTTCATGGACCAGAATAACCCGCTCGGCGAGCTGACTCACAAGAGACGTCTGTCCGCCCTCGGACCGGGTGGTCTTTCCAGAGACCGCGCCGGATTTGAGGTCCGTGACGTTCACTATTCACATTACGGCAGAATGTGTCCGATCGAGACGCCTGAAGGTCCGAACATCGGTCTTATCAACTCTCTTGCAACGTATGCAAGGATCAACCAGTACGGATTCGTAGAGGCGCCGTACCGTGAGATCAGTCATGAAGATCCGGATAATCCGGTCGTGACGGATAAAGTTGTGTATATGACGGCGGACGAAGAAGACAATTACCATGTGGCTCAGGCGAATGAACCGCTGGACGACGAGGGACATTTTGTTCATAAGAATGTATCCGGCCGTTACCGCGAAGAGACACAGGAATATGAAAGAACAAGATTTGACTATATGGACGTGTCACCGAAGATGGTATTCTCTGTTGCCACGGCTCTGATCCCGTTCCTGGAGAACGACGATGCCAACCGTGCGCTCATGGGGTCCAACATGCAGCGTCAGGCTGTGCCTCTTCTTATGACCGAGGCGCCTGTGGTAGGCACCGGTATGGAAGAAAAAGCCGCTGTCGATTCCGGCGTGTGTATGGTGGCCGAGGCAGGCGGTGTGGTAGAGCGTTCTACTTCCAATGAGATCACTATCCGTCAGGATGACAACTCTCTGAAGAGATATAAACTGACAAAGTTCCTCCGAAGCAACCAGAGCAACTGCTACAACCAGCGGCCGATCGTGTTCAAAGGCGACCGTGTGGAGGCGGGCGACGTGATCGCGGACGGACCGTCAACTTCAAACGGAGAGATGGCGCTCGGAAAGAATCCGCTCATCGGCTTTATGACGTGGGAAGGATACAATTACGAGGATGCTGTCCTTCTGAGTGAGAGACTTGTGCAGGACGATGTGTATACATCTGTCCACATTGAAGAATATGAGGCGGAAGCCCGTGATACTAAGCTCGGGCCGGAAGAGATCACCCGTGATATCCCGGGCGTCGGCGACGATGCGCTCAAGAATCTGGATGAAAGAGGTATCATCCGCATCGGCGCTGAGGTGCGTGCGGGAGATATCCTTGTCGGAAAAGTTACTCCGAAGGGAGAGACGGAACTGACGGCAGAGGAGAGACTGCTGCGCGCGATCTTCGGCGAGAAGGCGCGTGAGGTAAGGGACACTTCCCTGAAAGTGCCGCACGGTGAATACGGTATCGTCGTAGACGCGAAAGTATTTACAAGAGAGAACGGAGATGAACTCTCCCCTGGCGTGAATCAGGCGGTGCGTATCTACATCGCGCAGAAGAGAAAGATCTCTGTCGGCGATAAGATGGCCGGCCGTCACGGTAACAAGGGTGTTGTTTCCCGTGTGCTTCCGGTTGAGGATATGCCGTTCCTTCCGAACGGACGTCCGCTGGATATCGTGCTCAATCCGCTCGGCGTGCCTTCCCGTATGAACATCGGGCAGGTGCTTGAGATCCATCTGTCACTGGCGGCGAAAGCGCTCGGTTTCAATATAGCGACACCAGTATTCGACGGCGCGAACGAAATTGATATTATGGATACGTTAGACCTGGCAAATGATTATGTTAATCTGAGCTGGGAAGAATTTGAGAAGAAGCACAAAGAAGACCTGCTTCCGGAAGTGCTCCAGTATCTGTCAGACAACCGTGAACACAGAAAACTGTGGAAGGGTGTTCCGATCTCAAGAGACGGCAAGGTGCGTCTCCGTGACGGAAGAAGCGGAGAGTTCTTTGACAGTCCGGTCACGATCGGACACATGCATTACCTGAAACTGCATCATCTCGTTGACGATAAGATCCATGCCCGTTCTACAGGTCCTTACTCACTCGTTACACAGCAGCCTCTCGGCGGTAAAGCCCAGTTCGGCGGACAGCGTTTCGGTGAGATGGAGGTGTGGGCGCTTGAGGCATACGGCGCATCCTACACACTGCAGGAGATCCTGACGGTTAAGTCTGATGATGTGATCGGCCGTGTCAAGACGTATGAGGCGATCATCAAGGGGGAGAACATCCCGGAACCAGGCATACCGGAATCTTTCAAGGTACTGCTGAAAGAGCTTCAGTCACTTGGCCTGGATGTGCGCGTGCTGCGTGATGACAACACGGAAGTTGAGATCATGGAGACGGTGGATATGGGTGAGACGGACTTCCATTCTCTCATAGAAGGAGACAGAAATTACCGCGAGGAAGATAATCTCGGTGCAAAAGGATATACAGAGCAGGAATTCCAGGGAGAAGAGCTTGTGGATGTAGAAGAAGAGGCAGAGGAAGACGACTTCGACGTGGAATTTGAAGAAACTGAAGAATTTGCAATGGAATTAGATGAAGAATAGGAAGGGGTGCCTGTATGCCAGTAAACAGTAATGAACAATCATATCAGCCAATGACTTTTGATGCAATCAAAATCGGTTTGGCATCACCTGAGAAGATATTAGACTGGTCCAGGGGTGAAGTTACAAAGCCTGAGACCATTAACTATAGAACACTGAAGCCTGAAAAAGACGGATTATTCTGCGAGAAGATCTTCGGACCGAGCAAGGACTGGGAATGCCACTGCGGCAAATATAAGAAGATCCGTTATAAAGGCGTAGTCTGCGACCGGTGCGGTGTTGAAGTTACGAAGGCAAGCGTGCGGCGTGAGCGTATGGGACATATAGCGCTCGCGGCTCCGGTATCCCACATCTGGTACTTTAAGGGGATCCCGAGCCGTATGGGACTCATTCTGGACCTGTCTCCGAGAACACTGGAGAAAGTGCTGTACTTTGCGTCTTATATCGTACTCGACAAGGGAGAGACCGACCTTCAGTATAAGCAGGTGCTGTCCGAGCAGGAATACCAGGAAGCGAGAGAGTCCTGGGGAAGTTCCTTCCGCGTGGGCATGGGCGCAGAGGCGATCAAGGAGCTTCTGGAGGCCATAGACCTGGATAAAGAATACGAAGAACTTCAGTCAGGCCTTGAAGGGGCTACCGGACAGAAACGCGCCAGGATCGTTAAGCGTCTGGAAGTAGTAGAAGCATTCCGCGAATCCGGAAACAAGCCGGAGTGGATGATCATGACGGCGATCCCTGTAATCCCGCCGGATCTGCGTCCTATGGTACAGCTGGACGGCGGCCGTTTTGCCACATCTGACTTAAACGACCTTTACAGAAGGATCATCAATAGAAATAACCGTCTGAAACGTCTTCTTGAACTTGGCGCTCCGGACATTATCGTAAGAAATGAAAAGAGAATGCTTCAGGAGGCGGTTGACGCGCTCATCGACAACGGACGCCGCGGCCGTCCGGTCACAGGACCGGGCAACAGGGCGCTGAAGTCTCTTTCCGACATGCTGAAAGGTAAATCCGGCCGTTTCCGCCAGAACCTGCTCGGCAAGCGTGTCGATTATTCAGGACGTTCCGTTATCGTCGTTGGGCCTGAGCTTAAGATATACCAGTGCGGCCTTCCGAAAGAAATGGCGATCGAGCTGTTTAAGCCGTTTGTCATGAAAGAGCTTGTACAAAACGGTACGGCGCACAATATCAAAAACGCGAAAAAAATGGTGGAACGGCTGCAGCCGGAAGTATGGGATGTGCTGGAAGATGTCATCAAAGAACATCCGGTCATGCTTAACCGTGCCCCTACGCTTCACAGACTTGGTATTCAGGCATTTGAACCGATTCTCGTAGAAGGTAAGGCGATCAAGCTTCACCCTCTCGTATGTACTGCTTACAACGCTGACTTTGACGGTGACCAGATGGCGGTTCATCTTCCGCTTTCCGTGGAGGCGCAGGCAGAGTGCCGGTTCCTGCTTCTGTCACCGAACAACCTGCTGAAACCGTCCGACGGAGGACCGGTTGCCGTACCTTCACAGGATATGGTACTCGGTATCTACTATCTGACGCAGGAAAGACCCGGAGCAAAAGGCGAGGGCAAAGTATTTAAAAGTGTGAATGAGGCGATACTCGCCTATGAAAATAACGCGCTGACACTCCACTCACGTATCAAAGTGCGCATGTCCAAGGTTATGCATGGAGGAGAGGTGAAGACGGAAACAATCGAGTCTACACTCGGAAGGTTCATCTTCAATGAGATCATCCCGCAGGACCTCGGTTTTGTAGACCGTGAGGCAGAAGGAAATGAATTGCTGCTTGAGGTGGACTTCCACGTTGGAAAGAAACAGCTGAAGCAGATACTTGAAAAGGTTATCAACACACACGGAGCAACGGCTACCGCCGAGGTGCTCGACGCCATTAAATCAACGGGTTATAAATATTCTACAAGAGCGGCTATGACGGTATCTATCTCTGACATGACGGTGCCGCCGCAGAAGCCGGAGATGATCGAGCAGGCGCAGGATACTGTTGATAAGATCACGAAGAACTACAAGCGCGGTCTCATAACAGAAGAAGAGCGTTATAAAGAAGTGGTAGAGACATGGAAGGCAACGGACGACGCGCTGACAGAAGCGCTGCTGTCAGGTCTGGATAAATACAACAACATCTTTATGATGGCAGATTCCGGCGCCCGTGGTTCCGACAAGCAGATCAAGCAGCTTGCTGGCATGCGTGGACTTATGGCTGATACGACAGGACGTACTATCGAGCTGCCTATCAAGTCAAACTTCCGTGAAGGTCTTGACGTACTGGAGTATTTCATGTCCGCGCACGGCGCGCGTAAAGGACTTTCCGATACTGCTCTTCGTACGGCGGACTCCGGTTACCTGACGAGACGTCTCGTTGACGTATCACAGGAGCTTATCATCCATGAAGTGGACTGTGCAAAGAAGGGCGCCGAGATTCCGGGAATGTATGTGAAAGCGTTCATGGACGGAAACGAGGAGATCGAAAGTCTTCAGGAACGTATCACAGGCCGTTATCTCTGTGAAAACATTGTGGATAAAGACGGCAATATCCTTGTGAAGGCAAACCATATGGTCACACCGAAAAGAGCAGAGCTTATCATAAGAAAAGGTGTCGACGAGAAGGGCGGGCCGCTCAAGAAGATCAAGATCCGTACGATCCTCTCCTGTAAGTCTCACAGCGGCGTGTGCGCGAAATGCTACGGCGCCAACATGGCAACAGGCGAGCCTGTGCAGGTAGGTGAAGCTGTCGGTATCATCGCGGCTCAGTCTATCGGTGAACCTGGTACGCAGCTTACGATGCGTACGTTCCATACGGGTGGTGTGGCCGGCGACGATATCACACAGGGTCTTCCTCGTGTGGAGGAGCTTTTTGAGGCGAGAAAGCCGAAGGGTCTTGCCATTATCACAGAGTTTGCGGGCACGGCATCGATCAACGATACGAAGAAAAAACGTGAGATCATCGTGACAAACAATGAGACCGGGGAATCTAAGGCGTATCTCATCCCTTACGGTTCCAGGATCAAGATACAGGACGGGGCAGAGCTGGAGGCCGGTGACGAACTTACAGAAGGTAGTGTCAATCCGCATGATATCCTTAAGATAAAGGGACTGCGCGCGGTGCAGGACTACATGATTCAGGAAGTACAGCGCGTATACCGTCTGCAGGGTGTTGAGATCAATGACAAGCATATCGAGGTCATTGTACGCCAGATGCTCAAGAAAGTCCGTATAGAGGAAGCGGGAGACACGGAATTCCTCCCGGGTACAACTGTTGACATCCTTGACTTTGAGGATGTGAACGAGAAACTTGCTGAAGAAGGGAAAGAGCCTGCCACAGGCGAGCAGATCATGCTCGGTATCACAAAGGCGTCTCTTGCTACAAATTCCTTCCTGTCAGCGGCATCTTTCCAGGAGACCACAAAGGTCCTCACGGAAGCCGCTATCAAGGGCAAGGTCGACCCGCTTATCGGCCTGAAAGAGAACGTGATCATCGGTAAGCATATACCGGCCAGTACAGGTATGAGGAAATACCGTGATGTCAGGCTGGACACAGAGTTTACGATGAACGATGAGCTTATGTTCGACGAAGAACCGGAGGCAGAAGCAGAAGCGGAAGAATTCGTGGAAGTAGAAGAATAATATTATAATATAAGATGTGAAGGCGCCGGTCCCGATTGCGTAAAGCAGTACGGGACCGGCGTTTTCACATCTTTTTTCTTTTTGATAAAAAATATCAATTGCGTTATTGACAAAGATTCTCATAAGGAATATAATACCAATGTAAATGATAATCAATATCAGAAATGCCGGAGTGATAATATGAACCAGGAAGAACGTCTGCAGGAGATAACAAACCGCCTGAAAGAAAATGGATACCGGATCACGAGCCAGAGAAAGATGCTGCTGGAAGTCATACTCAGCAATGAACATTCTTCCTGTAAAGAGATCTATTTTGCCGCAAAGCAGATAGACAACAGACTTGGCATTGCAACTGTATACCGTACCGTACAGCTGCTGGAGGACCTTGATCTGATCAGGAAAGAGATGGCGGTGCAGATATAATGTGGATAAAAAGGAGTGATAATGATGCCACTGACAATGCTTGGATCGGGTGAAACCGCATCGATCAAACGTGTAGGGGGACAAAATGAAGTGAAGAAATTCCTGGAGAGCCTTGGTTTTGTGACCGGAGAAGAAGTGAAGGTAGTCTCGGAGAACGGAGGCAGCATAATCGTACAGGTAAAGGAATCCAGAGTCGCGGTCAGCAGAGGGATCGCAAACAAGATCATGGTTTAGGAGGAAGGAAAGGAATGCGCACATTAAGAAATATCGGATGCAATCAAAGCGTATCGGTCGTCAAGCTTCACGGTGAGGGAGCGGTCAAAAGGCGGATCATGGATATGGGGATCACGAAGGGAACGGAAGTGTTTGTCAGAAAGGTAGCGCCTCTGGGCGACCCGGTCGAAGTTACCGTCCGTGGTTATGAATTGTCCCTGCGCAAAGCAGACGCAGAGATGATCGAGGTAAATTAGAGAGTCACAGAGAAGATGCTCGTGAATAAGACATTACAGGAGGAATAGAGATGGGAATCAAGATAGCACTTGCCGGCAATCCAAACAGCGGCAAGACAACTTTGTTTAACGCACTGACCGGTTCCAACCAGTTCGTGGGTAACTGGCCGGGGGTCACTGTTGAAAAGAAGGAAGGAAAACTTAAGAGCAATAAGGAAGCAGTGATCATGGATCTGCCGGGGATCTATTCCCTGTCGCCGTATACGCTGGAGGAAGTAGTTGCGAGAAACTATCTCATTACAGAGCGGCCGGATGCAATTTTAAATATTGTGGACGGCACGAACCTGGAACGTAACCTGTATCTGACGACACAGCTCATGGAACTCGGTATTCCTGTAGTGATGGCGGTCAACATGATGGATGTGGTAAAAAAATCGGGCGACGTCATTGATACAAGAAAACTGGGAGAAAAGCTTGGATGTACAGTCGTGGCGGTCTCCGCGCTGAAGGGCGAAGGAATCGAAGAGGCGGCCGGAAAGGCTGTGAAAGCCGCGCAGGCAAAACAGGCGGTGGCGCCTGTGCATGAGTTTTCACAGGAAGTTGAGGCTGTTCTGGATGAGATCGAGACGATGCTTGACGGTGATATACCAGAGGAGCAGAAACGGTTCTATGCGGTAAAGCTGTTTGAGCGGGATGACAAGATCGCGGAACAGATGAAGCATGCGCCGGATGTGTCTGCAGTTATCGAAAAGGCCGAGAAGGACATGGACGATGATTCGGAGAGTATCATAACAAATGAGCGGTATAATTACATAACTTCCATCATAGGCGAGAGTCTTAAAAAAGCGAACAAAGAGAAACTCACAACATCCGACAAGATAGACCGGGTCGTGACGAATCGATGGCTCGCGCTGCCGATATTTGCGGTTGTAATGTGGCTTGTATATTACGTGTCCGTGTCAACGGTCGGAACATGGGCGACAGACTGGGCAAATGACGGCGTATTCGGCGAGGGATGGAAGCTGTTCGGACTCGTCGACGTGCCGGGCATACCGGTCATCGTGGAGAATGGTCTAAGCGTGGTCAATTGTGCGCCGTGGTTGCAGAGTCTCATCCTGGATGGTATCATAGCAGGTGTAGGAGCCGTCCTTGGATTCGTGCCGCAGATGCTCGTGCTCTTTATATTCCTCGCGTTTCTGGAGGCATGCGGTTATATGGCGAGAGTCGCGTTTATCATGGACAGGATCTTCCGTAAATTCGGTCTTTCCGGAAAGTCATTTATTCCGATGCTCATCGGCACCGGATGCGGCGTGCCCGGCATTATGGCGTCGAGGACGATCGAAAATGACCGTGACCGCAAGATGACGATCATGACAACTACGTTTATTCCGTGCGGAGCAAAGCTTCCTATCATAGCCCTTATCGCGGGAGCGCTGTTCGGCGGGGCGTCCTGGGTTGCGCCGAGCGCTTATTTTGTCGGCATAGCGGCAATTATCTGTTCAGGTATCATACTGAAAAAGACGAAAATGTTTGCCGGAGACCCGGCGCCGTTTGTAATGGAACTTCCGGCTTATCATATGCCTACTGTTAGCAACGTGCTCAGAAGTATGTGGGAACGCGGATGGTCCTTTATCAAAAAAGCAGGAACTATCATTTTACTGTCCACTATATTTATATGGTTCACATCCAGCTTTGGGTTTGTAGACGGACATTTCGGAATGGTTGAAGATTTGAGTGACGGTCTGCTTGCAAGTATCGGCAGAGGCCTTGCATGGCTCTTTGTTCCTCTCGGATGGGGAGACTGGAAGTCAGCGGTCGCCGCGATCACCGGACTTGTAGCGAAGGAAAACGTTGTGGGAACATTTGGCATTCTTTACGGCTTTGCAGAAGTGGCGGAAAACGGAGCAGAAGTATGGGGAACGCTTGCGGCGAGCATGACCGCTGTAGCGGCATATTCCTTCCTCGTATTCAATCTACTGTGCGCTCCTTGCTTTGCGGCGATGGGAGCGATCAAGCGTGAGATGAACAATGCAAAATGGTTCTGGTTCGCCATCGGATACCAGACGATACTTGCCTATGCGGTCTCACTCTGTGTGTACCAGTTCGGCAGCCTGTTCACAGGCGGCGGATTCGGAATCGGCACAGCCGCAGCGGTGATCGTACTGATCGGCTTTTTGTACCTGTTATTCAGGCCGTATAAGGAAAGTTCTTCATTGAAAGTGAATGTATCAAGCGTAAATGCCCGCAGGGCAAAAGCATAGACAAAAAAGAAGGTGATATTATGGCATTGGCAGCAATCAGCAGCGTTGTTTCAACGGCAGCAGTAGGGCTTATCGTACTCGGTATCGTTGCCCTTATCGTCCGCAGTATGTGGAAGAAGAAAAAGGCGGGTGGCTCCTGCGGATGCGGCTGCAGCGGATGTGCCCACAGCTGCGGGATGAAGTCCGCGGATGAAAGGAAGTAGATTGACTTTTTCTATACAAGATAATATAATGAGACTAGTTGAAACCGGTAGTGTGCAGCTGCCGGTTTTAATGCCGAATACACAATGAAAGGTTGGGGAAAATATGGACCAGAACAAAGTTTCAAGAGTTTTAAAGTCAATGGAAGAAAACGGAGTCCCGCAGATGATCATATCTGATCCGGTAGCCATCTTCTATCTGACAGGAGCATGGATTCATCCAGGTGAAAGATTACTTGCATTGTATCTCAATGTAAACGGTAATCACAAAATGATGATCAACAAACTGTTTCCACAGGAAAAAGATCTTGGGGTAGATATCGTGTGGTATGATGACATCGAGGACGGTGTTGAGATCATGAGCAGATTTGTTGAAAAAGACAAGGTTATGGGAATTGACAAGACATGGCCTGCAAAATTCCTGATCCGTCTGCAGGAACTGGGCGGCGGAAGCAAATTTGTAAACGGTTCTCCTATCGTTGACTACATCCGTATGATAAAGGATGAAGGCGAGCAGGAACTGATGAGGGAATCCTCCAGACTGAATGATATCGCTATGGAAAAGCTGATTCCATGGGTATCAAAAGGACTTACGGAGAGAGAGCTGAACGCCAAGATCCGTGAGATCTACAAAGAGCTTGGCTGCGGAGATGTGTCATTCGACCCGATCACAGCTTATGCAAAAGGTGCGGCGGATCCGCATCACGTAACGGACGATTCCAAGGGAAAACGCGGCGACTGCGTAGTGCTTGACATCGGTGCGTTCAAAGACAATTATGCGTCTGACATGACAAGAACAGTATTTATCGGCGAAGTGTCCGACCGCGCAAAGGAAATCTACGATATTGTAGTTGAGGCCAACAGACGTGGTATCGAAGCCGCAAAACCGGGCAACAGAATGTGCGACGTAGACCTGGCTGCAAGAAACTACATCGAAGAAAAAGGGTTTGGACAGTATTTTACGCACAGGACAGGACATTCCATCGGTCTTGAAGACCATGAGTTCGGAGATGTGTCTTCTGTAAATGAGGATATCATCAAAGTCGGACAGTGCTTCTCCGTAGAACCGGGCATCTATATCCAGGAAGAGGGCATCGGCGTACGTATCGAAGATCTTGTGATCATTACAGAGGACGGATGCGAAGTGCTGAACCACTTCACGAAAGACCTTATTGTAGTACCGGAAGAGTAAAAAGTTAACAGACATTAATAAAATTTCCGTGGCGGATTTATCCGCCGCGGTTTTTTTTGTGCCTTTTTCCGGAATGGTTCAGAATTAACAAACTTTTATCATAAAACAGAGCAGAGACTTAACAAACCTTCTTTATAATTTCGCTGAGCAGAGTTTTCGGGGGTCATGATACGCCGTCAGGCGGTTAGGCCCTTTGCACTGCAAGATATCATACGGAAGGAGCAGGAATCTGTGATGGATAAAAACGCTTTGAGAAAAAATTGGGCAAAGGATTGCCTGCCCGCGGTTTTCGCCCTGCTGCTGTCCGGGCTTTATTCGATCGTGGACGGCCTGTTCATCGGACGGGCTGTGGGTGACGCGGGACTTGCAGCCGTCAATATCGCCTGGCCGCTGCCGGCTTTCGTAACAGCCGTTGGCGTCGGATCGGGGATGGGAGGCAGCATCCTCTACTCTAACTGCAGGGGGATGGGTGAGGGGGAAAAGAGCAGTAAAATTTACGGCCAGACAGTGACGCTTTTGATCGTGGAAGGCCTCTTTATAACCGGGGTCCTGTATTGTTTATATCCGCAGATGTTACGCATACTCGGAGCCTCGGGAGATGTCAGCGTAAAAGCGGGAGATTACAGTGAGGTCATTATACTGGGCGCTGTTTTTCAGACCGTCGGTACGGGCATCATCCCCATCCTGCGCAATAGAGGAAGGGCTCTTGGAGCTGTGGCAGGCATGTCTGCGGGAATGCTTGTGAATCTCGTACTGAATTATATTCTGATCTTCCGGTTTGGTCTGGGTGTCCGCGGCGCGGCGCTGGGAACTGTGGCGGCGCAGCTTGTGACGGCCCTGACAGGATTTTTCCTCATTTATGGCAAAGGGGAGGAGCCGCTGAAGCTTACACTGGATCGGAAAACGGCGGTGCACATTTTGAGGACCGGGGCTTCGGCGTTTGGTCTGTCGCTTGCCCCGTCTCTGATCCTGGTATTTACGAATCAGAGATGTCTTCAATACGGGGGCGGCGCTGCTGTTGCATGTTATGCGGTCATCTCTTATATCACCTTTCCCGTACAGTATATTCTGACCGGTATCGGAGACGGTTCGCAGCCTTTGATGAGTTATTACTGCGGCGGAGACCGTATGGAGGAGCTTGCGTATATCCGCAGTACGGGGGAACGTTTTGCGGCGGCCGCAGGACTGCTGCTTGCCCTGCTCGTATATGCGGTGAAGCCGGTGATCCCCGATGTGTTCGGGTTGTCCAAGCGGTCGGCAGCTTATTTTGATACAGGGATGACTGTCAGCAGTACCGCGTTTTTCGTTATGGGACCGGTAAAGTTCCATATTGCATACATGAATTCGGTACTTCGGATAAAAGACGCCTCCAGATTAATATACGGCGAGACTCTGATCGCCATGCCTGTCCTCCTTTTTATCCTGCCGGAAATATGGGGGATAAACGGGGTATGGGCTGCCTTTCCGGCCGGCCAGCTCGTTATGCTTCTTATATTTAACATATGTTTTACAAGAAGAAAAAGCAGACTTAATACTGCGGTGGTAAGATGTGGCCGTTGAATAAAAGGAGAAAAGAGGAAAAAGAAAAATGCAGAAAATGAAAAATAGAAGCAGTGTGCTGTTGTTTGTACTGCCTGCGCTTGTACCTTTGGCAATATTCTGGATCTACCCTATTTTGAAATCGCTGCTCATCAGTTTTACCAACTGGGATTATATGTCGCCGGATTATCAGTTTGTCTTTTTTGATAATTTTATAAAACTGTTCACAGATACAAGATTCTACCAGGCGCTGGGCAACACGGTAGTATTTACCCTGGGGACACTCATACCGACGATAGCCGGAGGACTGATCCTTGCGCTTCTGCTTCAGAAGTATTTCAGGGGGAGCGGAATCGTAAAGTTTATATTATTCTCTCCATGGATCACGCCGACTGTGGCGGTATCTATTGTATGGACATGGATATTCCAGCCGGATACGGGGATAGCGAATGCTCTTCTGCGTTTTTTGGGTCTCCCGGGCCTTCAGTGGATCCAGAGTTCAGATACGGCTATGCTGTCTGTCATACTTGTCACGGTGTGGAAAAGCCTTGGATATGCCATGATCTTCTATCTGTCGGCGCTGGAGAAAGTGCCGGGAGAACTTTATGAGGCGTGCGGTCTCGACGGGGCGAAAAGATGGCAGAGGTTCCGCGATATTACGGTTCCCTGTATCTCGCCGACCACCTTCTTTCTTACGATCATAACGATGATAAATTCACTTCAGGCGTATGACCAGATACAGATCCTGACACAGGGCGGACCTTCCGGAAGCACAAGGACGCTCCTGTATATGTACTATCAGCTGGGATTTGAGGAATTTGACATGGGGCAGGCGACAGCGGTGGCCATGGTGCTGATCCTCATCACAGTAGCGCTGTCCGTATTCCAGTTTCAGGCATCCAAGAGATGGGTCCACTATTGATAAGGAGAAGATAAAATGAATGAACAGAATATATTAGAAAAATATGACCGGCAGGGCGGAGCACAGGTACACCAGATCCCATTGTCGTTTAAAGCGGCAAAAGCGGTCAGAGGCGCGGGGAAGACGGCGGTCCTTTTTACAGCCGGAGTATTTACAATATTTCCATTTCTCTGGATGGTTTTGAGCGCGTTGAAAACAAAGGCGGAAGTGATGGATGTGACACAGTTCTTTCCGGCCAGCCCTCAGTGGCAGAACTTCCGATCAGTGCTGTTTGAATCTCCGCTTCTTAGGTATATAGGAAACAGTTTGTTCGTTTCTACTGCCACGGTGGGACTGCAGCTTGTGACGGGCGCCATGATCACATATGCCATGGTGTTCATGACATTCAGAGGACGCAAGGCGCTGTTTGCGCTGATTATGGGGACGTACATGCTGCCCACTGCGGCTACATATATTCCAAGCTATATCATACTGGCAGACTGGAATATGCTGAACACTTACCGGGGGCTTATCATATCAAGCATGGTGAGCATATTCGGCATATTTCTCCTGAGGCAGGCGTTCATGCAGGTGCCGGCGGGAATGATAGAGGCGGCAAGGATAGACGGCGCAAGCCACTGGCAGATATTGTGGAAGATCGTGGCGCCTATGACGAAATCGTCTTTTATCACATTTATTCTGATGAGCTTCATCACCTGTTACAACAACTATATGTGGCCGTCCCTGATCACGGATTCACCGGAGTTAAGCCTGGTGTCCCAGGGACTGCGGCGCTTCTTTATCGAAGGCGGGGCATATGGGACAGAGTGGCCGCTTGTTATGGCGGGAAGCACATTGATCGTCGTACCGCTTCTGATTCTGTTTGGGTTTACGCAGAAGTGGTTTATCAACGGTATCGGAGGAGACACGGGTATGAAGGGATGATCCCTTTTTACATAGATGCATTATAAAATACAACATGGGTAAGGAGAAATCATATGAAAATGAAAAAGCTTATTTCGATGGCGCTTGTCATATCTGTCACGGCGGCGCTGGCAGCAGGATGCGGCAGCACAGACAAGGCTTCGGCGGCTGAAGACGGCAAGACGACGGAGATCGACTTCTGGTATTCGGGAGGAAAGACAGCGGTCAATGTATTTCAGGGCATTGTAGATGCCTATAATGAGTCACAGTCAGAATACCACATCAATACAGTGACACAGGCCGATTACACGGAGACATACGAGAAGCTGCAGGCGGGAATCGCAGGAAAGAAAGCGCCGGATATAGCGCTTCTGGATGTGGATAAGGCGAGAAATCTCTCAAGGAAGGGCCTGACGGAAGACATCAGTTCCTACATCAAAGACGACGATACGTTTGACGAGTCCGACTACCTCCCGGTGTTCTTCGACCAGGGTAAAGATGAAGACGGAAAGCTCTTTGCACTGCCTGCATACGGCACGACTCAGGTGATGTACTACAATGTTCAGGCGTTTGAGGATGCCGGCATTGACCCTGATACGATCAAGACGTGGCAGGATCTGGAGGCCGCGGCAAAGAAAATGTCCGGCGGCGAATCTTTCTATGGCTGGGAGCCGATGTGGGGAAAGGATAATCTTGTAGACGCTTCTTTGAGCAACGGCGGTAAAATCTTAAGCGACGACGGCAAGAAGGTACTTATTAACAGTGAAGAGTGGGTAGAAGTATGGGAGAGCTTCCGCCAATGGATCCACGACGATAAAATCATGCGCATTCACTCCGGAGGACAGGGATGGGAATACTGGTACTCCACCATTGACGATGTGCTTCAGAATAAGGCCGGCGGTTATACCGGTTCATCGGGAGACCAGGCAGACCTTGATTTTTCCATAGTGCAGGCGATGGAACAGCCTGGCTGGGGAAGCAATCCGTCCGCACCGACTGCGGATGCTCTTCAGCTCATCATGCTGAAAGATTCCACGGACAAAGAAAAGCAGGGCGTATATGATTTTATGAAATACTTTACAGAGCCAGAACAGCAGGCGGAGTGGTCCATGGAGACTGGCTATGTACCGGTGCGCCAGTCTACACAGGATGTTGACAAGTATAAAAGTTATACGGAAGAAAACCCGCAGGCGCTTGTACCGTTTTCCCAGGCACAGCACGGTTCGATCCTCCCGGAGGATCCGACGGGAGGCAAGATATTCGATGCGCTTTCCGTTGCCGCCGATCAGGTGGAGATAGAGGGAAAGCCGGCAAAAGAAGCGCTTGACCAGGCACAGAAAACAGCACAGGCTGCGTTGGACAGCGTGGAGTAAAAAAGATGGATAAAAGTTTTACATTTGAGATCAATAAACATACAGAGCCGATGTTTGGGGAGTCCTTTTGGATTCCCCAGTCTCTTGAACGCTTATATATAGAAGTGGGTACAGAGGAGGACTGCGGCCCGGCCGGTTATATCATATTGAAGGACGAGGGCGGACATATAAGACTTCAGAAGCTGATCGGATATGGGAGCCCGCTGATCTGTATCGGCAGAGGGCCGTGTGATACGAGTATCGGAGGTGTGCCCGGTTCCGTCGGCGCAGGACGGTGGGAACTGATCATATATATATTTACAGAATACGTGAAGCAGCGTCCGGGCGACGGCGCATGTACTCTGACAGTCAGACTGGCAGACATGGCAGAGGGAGACGCTCCGCGGCCGGATTATACCGGCAGGCACTGCTGGGTGAGCGGCAGGGGCGATGGGGAACTGTTCCACGATATGTATGACTGGAATAAAGTGTTCCGGAGAGAGCGGAGATGGTATAAAGGGGACTTCCATACGCATACCTGCCTTTCGGACGGCAGAGAAACGGTGGAAAATGCCATGAAAAAAGCGGCAGATATGGATCTGGATTTTTACGTGCCAACAGAGCATAACGTCATACATACGGGCTGGGTGGAGACAGAAGTCATGGCAGTCCCCGGTATTGAAGTAACAACGGAACAGGGACACTGCAACCTCTTCGGTATCGACAGGATGCCGGAAGCGCTTCCCCGTATTCTGGCACATATGGGCGGAACGCATACAGGGGCATATATGAAAGAAGTGTGGGAAGAGGCCCGGAAAAGAGGATGGGGCATCAGCATAAATCATCCGTTCCTGCATATCTGGAAGTGGAAATATGAGGAAACGCCCCTCGGGCAGATCGACTTTCTGGAGATAGTCAACGACCCTACCTACACATACGCCGGAAAATCTAACTGGAAGGCAATCCGCTTTCTTGACTGGCTGTGGCAGGACGGCTACAAAATATACGGGATAGGAGGAAGCGACTCCCATAATCTCATCACAGAGTATTATGAGGGCGCCCGGGAGCCGTCTGTTGCCGGAGATCCCGGAACGTATGTATTTACAGAGGAACTGTCACCCGAAAATATGCTCCGGGCGATGAAAAAAGGGCATGTCTATGTGAGCAGGCACTGCAGTCTGAAACTGAATATCTGTGCCGGAGGCGTGTCTTATCTGCCGGGAGATGAGATTGTGTGTGAACAGCATACAGAGGTGCGGTACTGTGTGAAAATAACCGGACTGGGGGAAGAACCGCAAGTCTATATGGTAATGAACCGTGTGAGATTCCGTATAGAGCTGGTAAGGAGCGGGCCGGATGTCTATGAAGGTGAGGCGCAGATCGGTCTTGAACCGGATTTCTGGCACTGGGCCCGCCTCGATGTAAGAGACAGCAGAGGAGAGTTTGCCGCCTATGTGAACCCCATTTACAGCGGAAAAAAAGAACACAGACTGAAGACCTTCAAGGAGGCGGTACATTACATGGAGGAGGAAGAGCATGATCAAGGGAATATTATTTGACAAAGACGGAACGCTGATCGACTTCTTTGACTTGTGGGAAGAGGCCGCCCGGACAGTGATCCCCGCATTTATGAGAGAAAACGGGATCGAAGAGACAGAAAAGATGAGGGAGTACCTGTTCAGGACGATCGGAATGTCAGGCGGGAAAGTAGATCCAAAAGGACCGCTTGCCTTTGAGCCTTACGAGGAGATCGCCTCACATGTGAAGGAGGCGCTTGCAGCCGCCGGAATCAATATACCGTGTAAGGTCATTCACAGGCAGCTCGTATCTTTGTTTTCCGCGTACATAAACCGGCCGGAGATACAGTTTAAACCACTGTTCCACCTAAACCACGTATTCCGGCAGCTGAAGGAGAGAGGGATTTTTATAGGACTGGCTACCGCAGATACGCTGGCCTCCGCTGAAAACTGCCTGGATACTCTGGGAGTGAGAGAGTATTTTGACTATGTAGGCGCGGATGACGGAAAACAGGCGCCGAAGCCGGCGCCGGACATGCTGCTGGCGTTTGCGGCGCAAACAGGGATTCAGCCGGAGGAGATAGCTGTTGTAGGCGATACGTTTAATGACATCCGGTTTGCCAGACAGTGCGGGAGCGTTGCGGTGGGCGTCTTGAGCGGAGTAAGTACGAGGGCGGATTATTACCGGGAGGCGGATTATATCTTTGAGACAGCTTCCGATGTTGTGAAGCTGTGCGGTGAAGAAGGCAGGAGGGATCGTTATGGCGCAGATAGCATTAGAGCATGTGTATAAACGGTATGAAGACGGCAGCGAGGCCGTAAAAGATTTTAACCTTTGTGTAAGCGATAAAGAGTTCGTTGTTTTTGTCGGGCCGTCCGGCTGTGGGAAATCAACGACGCTTCGCATGATAGCGGGGCTGGAGGGAATAACGGACGGAGTTTTTCTCATGAACGGGAAACGCATGAATGAGGTGGAGGCCTGTGACAGGGATATTGCCATGGTGTTCCAGAATTATGCCCTTTATCCGCATATGACTGTATACGATAACATAGCGTACAGTCTGAAGCTCAGAAAGCTTTCTAAAGATAACATAAGGCATAAAGTAGAGGAAGTGGCTGATATACTTGATATCCGTCCTATCCTGCAGCGTAAGCCCCGGGAATTATCCGGAGGGCAGAAGCAGAGGGTGGCCATGGGACGGGCGATCGTGAGAGAGCCCCGCGTGTTCCTTATGGATGAGCCGCTCTCCAATCTGGACGCAAAGCTGCGGACACAGATGAGAGGCGAGATTCTGAAGCTGTACAGAAGCTTAAGCACTACATTTATCTATGTGACGCATGACCAGACGGAGGCCATGACGCTTGGAACGAGGATCGTCGTGATGAAAGACGGCGTCATCCAGCAGATCGACAGCCCGGGCCGTCTGTATGATTCTCCGGCAAATAAGTTTGTGGCTGGTTTTATCGGAACACCTCAGATGAATTTTATCGAGGCTGTATGTACAGAGTCAGGAAAAGATGTGATCGCAAAGGCGGGGCAGGCGGAAGGAAAACTTCCCCATGTCAGGGGGCAGTGGCTTAGAGAGAACGGATATATCGGCAGAAAGATCGTCCTTGGGATCCGTCCGGAAGACATCTATGACCGTCCGGAGGATATCGTTTCGAGAAATTGCATGAAAACGCGGCAGAGTGTCCGGGTATATGAGATGCTCGGGGCGGAGGCATACCTGTACTTTGATTTTGCGGGAAGCAGTATGGCGGCAAGAGTGGAGCCGGACACTGCGGCCAGAAGGGATCATATGGTAACATGGGGGATGGATATGGATAAAGCACATATATTTGACCCTGTAACTGAACTGGCGCTGGGAGTTTAAAGCCCGGCGCGGTAATTTTACTATTGTAAACGAATAGTTACTGGAAAAATGAAAGACTATATTTAATATGGAACAAAAGCTGTAATAATTTGGCAACGTACAAAAAAACGGAGAAAATAACTATTGTCTTATAGTATTTTTTCTTTTTTTTCATCCAGATCAGTACGCCTATAGGAGCTAATAAACCTATTGGAGGGAAAAGGCAGGATATTGATAATATGACGGCAAGCTGAAGTTCCTCAATGTGTGCGAAGAGTAACTCTTCGCTGCAGGGAGAAGAGTTCGATATTCTGAAGCTTTTTTGAAGTTTGTTTTTATTATTCATCAGCTCGTCCAGTGAAACATCATATAAATTGCTCAATAATACGAGGTTATCCAAATCCGGATAGCCTTTTCCTGTTTCCCATTTGGAAATTGCCTGTCTTGATATATTCAATTGTCTGGAAACGTACTCCTGCGTGAATTGCTTTTTCTGCCTTGCGCTTTTCAAATTTTCCCCAAGTGTTTTTATTTCCTTCATAAAAAAGCCTCTCTGCTCGACGATTTAAAATAAAATATAGCATATATGCGCAGAAAGTACCAGTATATGGTCCCGGACTGCGTAAATGAGTCTGTAAATTCTTTGCTGTGTTTAGTAAAATAGCAGGCCGATATAGGGGAAACTGAAAGTTGACGGTTTGCAACAGATGGTTCCTTGAAAACTGCAGCGGGTGACATTACACTGAGACCATAAAGTAGGTAATATCAGCAGCTGCAGTTTCCTACAAGAATACATCAGCCTGTATTATACAGAATATCTGGATTTATTAAGAGAAAAGGAGAAAAGTTATGCAAAGAAAGAAAAAGGTATTCAAAAAATTAAGTACAGTTCTTGCAATTGCTTTATTGGTAAGTGTTTTCTCGGTTCCAAGTTTTGCGGCTACAAAAACACAGACGCGGACCGGCGTAGGCACCAATTCCTCAGCTGTAGATGCTACTATGACGTTTCAGCTTAATACGAATGGTACCGTCTCAAATGGGAAGGTTACTAAAGTTGTAAAAAACAGTTCATTCTGGTTCTGCGTATATAATAACCACTCCAAGTCTGCCTACAGGTATAACAGTAATAAAAATTACGGGGCGCATACTTCGGGACTGTGGGCTTTACCGGGGGAGAAAGGTGGAATAGTAAATATTAATGTAACCGGATTCAGGTAAATCTTTCTATGTTTTAAGTAACTGAAAAATTCCATTTAGCTGATGTATTCAGCATTACTAAAACCGACAGTGAAATGCTGTCGGTTTTTATAACGCCTTCTTAAACGCAGCAACCAGTGGTTGACAATATGCAATAAGGAAATTCTTGACATTTACAGGGGGTAACATTAACATGAAATTATATAACAGGCATTTTTATGGAGGGGAGGAAGGGTCTGATGAAAAGGAAATATAAGGTTTTTACTGCTTTCATTATTTTGTCTCTTTTAGCAGGGGGAACGGCAGGGTGCTCCAAAAATAAGGAAGAAAAAAAGATGGTGCACTACAAGGAAGAACAGCTTACTCTGCCTGAGGGTGTGGGAATCATTTACGACATGATGGAAACAAAAGAGGGAAGTCTTTCTATTCTGACGGACACCGAGTCGGAAACAGGCAGGATTTTTGAACTGGACGGGAAGGCGAATGAGTGGAAGCAGGTCAATGAAAGCTTTGAAGGACTTTCTGACAGCGCTGTGTTTGACGCAAAATTTATAGATGAAAATGAGAGTTATGTTTCGGTTCTTTATCATGCGTTGTCTGCCGGAAGTGAGGAGGAAGCACAGGCTCTGGCCCCAAAATATTTTATGATAGGAAAAGACGGAACCGGTAAAGAATTACAGCTGGATCTGTCAAGCGGCGATAAATATGCGGAAGATAATCTTTTCAGTGTGGCAGTGAAGCGTGATGGGGAAATGATAGGAATTGATAACGCACAGATCATATATTCCTTTACCGACAAAGGCGAATTGAATTACGAGAATAAGGAAGTCAGGGATCTGGATGCTGAAGTAGTCGATATGGTAGCTGTAAAGAATATTGTCTATACCGTACTGGACAGCGGAAAAGTCTATTGTATGGATGCAGACTCCGGCGCTGCCGCGGATGGAGATGAAGGAGTGATCAAGTATTTACAGTATGACGAAGGTGAGTACGAGGCGTATGCAGATCCCGATGCGGATGTCATATATAAACTGAGCGGGGGAAAATTATACTCCTATGACATAGGTTCCGGAAAACAGAAGGAAGAATTAGATTTAAAGTATTTTGATCTGAAGAACGGGATCCGTTATCAGATACTTTCTGTAAAGGCCGGAGAGCTTTATATATCTTATACATTGAGTACAGGCCAGGTGAAGTTAAATAAGTATGTGTATGATAAGAAAGGGTTTGAGATCAAGAAACAGGCGCTTAAAATATACAGTCTGACGGAGAACTATGAGCTTGAAGTTCTGGCAGATGCCTTTAATGTCAAACATCCGGACAGTCCCGTTGAGATCGTGTATGGCTACACATCCGAGGATGGAAAGACGCAGGCAGATGCTGTCAAGCTTTTAAACACAGAGTTATTGGCAGGAAACGGACCGGATATTCTCATAATGGACGGCCTGACGGCCGGCACATATTATGAGGAAGGCTTGCTGAAGGATATAACAGATATTCTGGATATGGACAAGATAAGAAAGAATATCTTTGAAAATATGCTGGCTCCTTACAGTGACGGAAATGTACAGTATGCACTGCCGCTGGGGTTCCAGATATACGGTATCGTAGGCAGTAAAAATATGGTAGATGCTTTTGAAGATACGAATGCATTTCTTGATGAGGCGGAGAAAGAAAATACAGACTTCGCAATATGTGACCTCAATTTATCTGAGAGTGCAAATATTGTATATATTCAGAATATCTCCCGGTGCTTTTCCGAAGAAGGGGGCTTGGACAGAGAGAAGCTGTCAGAACTGTATACGAACTTAAACAGGCTGTATAAGCTTTCAGGGAATTCCCTGGGAGAAGAGCGGGGCAGCAAGTTGTTTGAATTCTCGGAGTTAGCAGCGATGGACACGGAAGTTCAATGGATCTATTATGATCAGCTGCCATTTATAATGGCGCCGTATTTTAATCAGGACAGTTTTTTTGCATCCAAATATCTTGTGAAGCAAGAAGGATATGAACAGGGATACGTACATAATAATGATTCCATCGTCTATAAAGATAAATTGATAATGGGAGTGTCTAAACAGTCGGCAAAGGATGAGGAGGCGAAAGAATTTCTTGAATTCGCACTAAATGACGGACAGGAGACGTTCAGCCAGAGCCTGTTGGCACTTCCCGTTCAAAAGAAGGCTTTAAAAAAAGCCCTTGTCAATAATGAGAAGCAGGAGCCATACAAGATATCGGAGTTTGGTTTTGGAGACGATCCGAAGATGATCGCTATAAACGGTATCGGCCTGAATGATAAAGATTATGATGAACTTGAAAAAGAATTAAATAAAGCGGTACACTTTGAATATGGGGACGCCAGGTTAAGAGACACGATCATGGGAGAGGCAAGTAATTACTGCCTTGAAAAGAAGACGCTGGCAGAAGCTGTCGGCGATGCGGCGGAAAAGGTCGCGTTATATAATAAAGAATAGACTATAGAGGGTTTATTATGAGATATCTCAAAAAGAGAAAGCGGCTGGGGATCTTATTTATCATCCCCAGCTTTCTGGGAGTCTGCATCTTTGTTTTGCTTCCATATATGGGTATTTTACTGAGAAGCTTTAATGTGACCGGAGGAAACGGGAATCCGTCTTTTGTCAATTATGAGAAGGTCCTGTCTAACAGCGCGTTTAGATTAGCGGTAAAAAACACTGTTTATTTCACATGCGTCAGCATTCCGCTGCTGATCGTTCTTTCATTACTTATCGCGTACTTTATTGCCTCGCGGATCAAGAACAGCAAATGGGTCCAGACGGGAGTTCTTTTACCCATGGTAATACCTGTTTCTACGGTCGTTATACTGTGGAACGCCATATTTCACGAGTATGGCTTTCTGAACAAAATACTGCAGTTTCCTCCGGGCGGCGGGGTGGACTGGATGAACGACAAATATGCGATGGGGGTGCTTGTCCTCACATTTCTGTGGAGAAATATCGGTTTTGCCATTGTACTGTGGATAGCGGGGATATCTGCGATACCATCTGCGATGACAGAGGCCGCCAGAATAGACGGGGCAAACGGGAGGCAGAGGTTTCTGTATATCGTCTGCCCTAATCTGGTTTACTACTTTCTGTGTATTACTATGCTGGCCCTGGTCAATTCTTTTAAGATTTACCGGGAGGCGTATCTGATCGCCGGGGAATATCCGGCGGAGAGCATATATATGCTGCAGCATCTTTTTAACAACTGGTTCCGGGATCTGCAGGTGGCAAACCTGTCTGCAGGCGCGGTCATACAGCTGGTGATCACAGTGCTGGCGCTTTTTTTACTGCTCAGGGTGTGTGTCAGGAAAGGACTGGAATTATGAGAAAGAAGCTGCCCCACTTTATTATGCTGCTCTTGATAATCGCAATGTGCTATCCGATAGTGTTTCTCGTGACTGGTTCTTTCATGGGGGAAGGGGAGCTCATTGAAAAAATAGGAGTTATATTCGGGGCGGTAAAGGGAAGATATACGTCCTGGTCCATGCTTCCGGAAAATCCCAATATCTGGTCTTATATTAAGGTTCTGTTTGACTCGCCTGAGTTTTTTACGGCATTCTGGAATACAATAAAAATCGCGCTGATCACGCTGGCGCTGCAGTGCATCGTTAATATTTCAGCGGCGTGGGGACTGGCGGTTTATGATTTTCCGGGAAAGAAGTCCGTGCTCAGGTTATATATCATACTGTTGATCCTGCCTTTTCAAGTGCTTATGCTGCCCCAATATCTTGTGATGGACAGGCTGGGGCTGACGGATACAATATGGGCGGTGATCTTACCGATGGTTTTTTCACCGCAGTTTATTTTTATCCTGTATTATTTCTTTAAGAAAATACCGGATCATATTATTGACGCAGCCCGGACAGAAGGGGCAAGTGAATGGAAGATATTTATATATATCGGTCTTCCGTTATGCAGGACGGGACTGCTGGCCGCGGCTGTTTTAAGCGCCGCGGAATGTTTTAATATCATAGAGCAGCCGCTGCTTTTTTTCAAGACGAAGACATTATGGCCGCTGTCGCTGTACCTGCCAAACGCAAAAATGGACAAGGTGGGAGGGAATTTTGTGGCTGCGGTGCTCAGCCTGCTTCCGCTCGTATTGGTATATTTGTATGGACTTAGCTGCATAGAAGAGGATGTAACAAGTAAGAAATAAAAGAGGACGTTATGAAAAGAAAATTCAGAAAATGTGTGGTATATTTTTTCGCAAGTATGCTTTTGCTGACGATCATTTCAAGAGTGATCGATAATTTGTGTATCATTAAGGTCAGGACAGACTTTGCCAGGGGAAAAGAAATCGATAAATCGATTGAAGGAAACGGGGAGGTCAGAGGCAAGAACGAGATGCTGGTCGTGACGGCGGAGGGGCTTCTTGTATCACAGGTAGATGTCATGCCGGGAGAGCAAGTGAAGGCCGGGGATGTATTATATCACATAGATATTGAGGATGCCAGAAAAATGGTCGCTCAGAAAGAGGACGAGATAAAGACTCTGCAGTTACAGTCGGAAGAGGTGACAAATCAGAATAACAGAACTGAAAAAAACGAGACAGTGAACTATGGACATCTGGCAGAAAATTATGAGGCCGCCGTCTCAAACAGGACAGATAATCTGAAACGCGCGCAGCAGGATATAGACAGCGCCTATGAAAAACAAAAGACGGGAAAGGATAAGCTGGCGGAAAAGAAACAGGAATATGACAAAGCGGTCCAGGAGGGAAACAGCCAGAAGAGTGAAGAGTTAAAAGCGCTCATTGAACAACTGGAGGAACAGCTGGATACATATGAGACTGAGATCGGGGAGAAAGAGCGGTCATATGGCCAGGTGGTGGAGGATCAGGATAATATAGTCCGCGCCGCAAGACAGGAACTGGAAAAAGCGGGCATTGGCGAGCCGGAAAATACAACTGCGCAGCAGAATGATATCGCGGCCGCCCAAAAGCAAAAAGAGTTGTCCCAATTGAAAGAGATAATAACAGACGACAAAATTACCGCTCCAAAGGACGGCGTTGTCAAGGAGATTTTGATCAGCGCAGGCACAAGAACCATGAACGGCGCAGATATGATACTGGCAGATAAGAACGAGGGTCTGGAAGTGGTCGCGTCATTTACAGAGGAAGGTAAAGAACTTTTGCGTGAGGGAACGATGGTGGAGATCGAACAGCGGTCGTTTCCGATCACATCTGTCAGGCTGGCAGATCAGGCGACACAGGCTATTGAAATAAAAATCGATATTCCTTATTCTGATTTTCTGATCGGCAGCCAGGTGCCGGTAACGCTTACGACGGAGGCTGAGCATTATCCGCTTGTGGTGGAGAGGGAGGCGCTTCATCTCGATTCGGAAGAAAAATATTATGTGTTTGTCCTGAAGAAAAAAGAAACGTTGTTAGGGGAAGAATGGACGGCGGCAAAAAGAAATGTAAAGGTTATAGATAAGAATGAGAATTACGCAGCGATAGAGGGCGTGTCCGGCAGTGAAGAGATCGTGGTTGAGTCTTCCCGGTATGTTGAGGACGGAAGCCGTGTGAAAAAGGAAGAACAATGAAAAATAAAGAAAGCATAAAGACGATAATATGTTTTGGGCTGGCATTATTTTCGCAGATACTTTTTCTGGCGGGCAATCAAAAGATGAGACAGGTTGAGGACAAGGTCTGGCTTACCAGGTTCAACAGCGAGAATGAGATAACGGCGGAGATGGTCCGCAGGCTGCAGCGTGAAAACGAGAGGACAGACGCCCCGACAGCGTTTGCTGCCTGGAATGAGAAGAAAAATGAGGAGGTTGCCGTACAGGAGTTAAATAAATCTACATTTACAACTGCGGTTGCCGTGACTGAACGCGCGGATCTCATATTTCCGGACAGCAGGACATTCGACAGGGCATATCCGAACACGTGCATTATAAGCGAAGGTTTGGCATGCAGTTTATTCGGCTCGGCAGATGTTAAAAATTTACATATTGTCTACAATGAACAAAAATATAAAATACAAGATGTAATAAAAGGCAGCAGAAATCTGTTTTTATATTACGGAAATAGTGAGTCCGCACATACGTTTACAGAGATAACAGCCGCGGGCAGCCCGGATAAAAGCCAGAAAATGATAAAAGACCAGTTGGAAGAAAGGCTGGGCGTCCGTTTACGCTGTATCGACTACAGTTTTCCTCATTTTATTTGTGGAGCCGCTTTTCTCGTCTATGTTCTCATTCTGTGCCGGTCTTTGTACAGGCATTGGAAAAGGAGAGATAAAGAAAGTATAAATGTCATACTGCTCCTCGTCCTGATCGCGGCGGGAGCGGTCATATGTACGCAGCTGCCGGGGATTCCGAGGGACATTGTGCCTACTCATTTCTCTGACAGAGAATTCTGGTCAACACTCATAGAAGAGCAAAGAAATAACCTGGAATTCATGTTCTCAAAGGAGAAGTTTTATCCGGAAAAAGCATGGTTTGCCGGTCTGTTCCTGGCGGTATCGGGACTTGCCGCCAGCGTATTGAGCTGGCGGAAGCTGAGCACGAGAAAAGCATTAGATATTTCCGTTTCCGATTATTTTAAACGCAAGCAGCGCGAGCACGAGTAGTATACTCGGCTTTGCGACCTTCGCCCCATTTTTCATGACGAGTCCCGCGCCGATATACCCGCCCAGCATATTGCAGGCCGCGGCGGCAAGGCCAAGCGGAATGAGGACCTGCCCGTTCAGAAGAAAAATGATAAGAGAGGTAACGTTGGTAGTCAGGTTGATCACTTTTGCCTGTGCGTTGGCAGTCTTAATGCTGAGCTTTGCAAATATGGTAAACGCGATGATCAGAAAAGTACCGGTTCCCGGGCCGTAAAAGCCGTCATAGCCGCCAATGATAAATGCGGCGGCAACGGCGGTGATGTAGGTGCGTCCATCCAGCGTGACTTCTTCTGCGCCGCTGTCGTTAAAGAGCTTTTTGTTCAGCACGAGAAAGGCAGAGAGCGGCAGTATGATCACAAGGACGTACGCCATAACCTTCTCCGGAACAAGCAGTGAGATATGTGATCCGATGAAGGAGCCTGCGACTGCGGCAAATATAGAAGGAACGGCAAGCTTTACATTGATGAGATGATTTCTGGCAAAGCGGTAGGTTGCCAGCGCGGTCCCGAAAGGGGACGACATTTTATTCGTTGCGACCGCCGCGTGGGGAGGAAGTCCGGCGAGGAGATAGGCGGGCAGCGAGATGAGTCCTCCGCCCCCGCCGATGGCATCTACCATGCCCGCCAGAAACAAAAGCGGGCATACAATTATAAACGTCTGTATCGTCAATTCCATGATTACATATATTCCTTTCGTATTCTCAGGACAGCGGGCTGCGCCGCTGTCTGCGGACGTTCTTACCGGTCCGCCTGTAACGGGATCAAATTCCATGTAGATTATACAGGAAACAGGCGGCAGAATCAATGTAAATACCGGCGGAACCGGAAAATCACGGCAGATGTATGTATTCACAATTATTTCCCGGTGTGGTAGAATATATGGCATATGAGATATAGAAGGAGGACGGGCATAATGAACAGAGAACAGGCTCATGATATCTTGATGAAATATATGAAAGGTGAAAACTATATCACGCATTCTTACGCGGTGGAGGCGATCATGAAAGGTCTTGCCAGGCGTCTGGCTCCGGATGAGGTGGAATACTGGGGGATCGTCGGACTTCTCCATGATCTCGATGAGGAGCAGTGCGACTGGCAGAACGATATAAGCGTGCACGGGCCGACTTCCGTGGAGATACTGAAAAAAGAGGGGATCGACGATCCGGTGCTCTTTGACGCCATCAAGGCGCACAATCCGAAGTGCGGCATGAAGGCCAAGACGAAGCTTCAGTACGCAGTGCTGGCGGCAGACCCGATGAGTGGTTTTGTAAAAGCGGTCGCGCAGATATATCCTGATAAAAGGATCGCCAGCGTCAAGCATAAGTCGGTGATGAAGCGCTTTAATGAACTGCGGTTCGCGGCGGGGGCCAACAGGGATTATATGGAGATGATAGAGTTCACCGGTCTGAGCCTGGATGATCTGATCGATGTTGCTCTGGAGGAGATGGGGGCGATAGCGGACGTTCTCGGGCTGGCGTAAGGACCAAGGCATTTTGTAGAGAAAGTATAGAGAGAAGCAGTAAAGGAGCTGTGGCAGAAGCAGATAGATGATATCTGCGGAAGCGGCAGTTCTTTTTTTTCATTTGGTAAATCGGTTTATTAAAATGCGTTATGCACAAAAATCCGCCGATATTTTGTTGAAAATAGAGAAAATAAAAGATAGAATTGTGACAATTGACAAAAATATATCGTATAAATCGTCGAAATATCACGATTGACACTTTCGTAATTGTAAAGTATGATGTTGTTAAAACATTTGGAAAAACGGTTTACCAAACGTATTTACGCAACAAAGAGAGAAAAGTCAATGTAAGAGGAGGAAAAACATGAAGAAATTTAACAAGTTAACTATTTTTTTGATCCCAATTGGTATTGCGGTTAACGTAGTAGGCGGACAGCTTGCGGTGCTGTTGAAATTACCTGTATTTTTAGACAGTATCGGAACGTTTGTTGTCGGAGCTTTATGCGGAGGTGTTCCGGGAGCTCTGGTAGGATTGGGATGCGGACTGATCAATGCCATATCACTGCCGACACTTCTGCCATACACGGTCATAGGTGTGCTGTTTGGTTTTCTCGGTTCATTTTTGGCAAAAAAGCAAATGTTCTCCAAATTCTGGAAAGCGCCGATCAATGGTGTGATCATTGCGATCATCAGTACGTGCATTGCTGTTCCGATCACAGCGACCTTATACGGCGGGTTTGTCGGAACGGGGGCCAGCGTGATCGTTACAACACTTATGGCGGCAGGCTGGGATGTGCTGCCGGCTACCTTTGTAAGTGAGCTGTCATCCGAGCTGATCGATAAGATCATTTGTCTGATCATTATATTCTTTGTCTTAAAGGCAATGCCTGCACGTTTTGTTGTGAAGCTTCCAAACGGAAAACATTTCATCAAAGAAGAGCAGTAGAGGATGATTGCAGTCATACGGCATATGGCTGCAATCTTTTCCAAAAGGAGGAAGATTAGATGGATTATGATTTTGCGAGACAGTATATGAATCCAAAAAGAACAGGTAATGCCATAAGAGACCTGAATCCCATGAGTAAAGTCAATTTAATGCTCGTACTCGGGCTGTCCCCGTTTATCGTTCAAAATTACTTTTATGGTTTTGGAATGGTACTGTTGTTTATATTACTTTCTGCCGCGGCGGGATGCTTCCGTTCGTTCTTTTCTTTATACTGGAAGGTATTGCTTTTGTTCGGGGTGTTCCTGTTTGTGGTAAAAGCAGCGTTCGCGCCGGGGGAGCATGTTCTGTTCCGGCTCTGGGGAATCTGTGTGACGACGGAGAGCATACAGTCAGGACTTAATATCGTAGCGCTCGTTCTGGCATTCAGCGGCGCGTTTATATTGTTTGTAAAGACAACGCCTATGGATGAATTTACATATGCCCTGGAAAAAAAGGGTGTTTCACATATGGTATCATTTGTCATCCTGTCGTCGTTTCAGACGATCACAGATCTGAAGCAGAACGCACAGGTCATTATGGAGTCACAAAAAGCAAGGGGTATAGAAACGGAAGGAAATCTTCTGAAGCGGGCGAAGGCATATATACCGGTCATGGGGCCGCTTGTGCTCAACGCCATATCCAGCACGGAAGAGAAATCCATCGCGATGGATGCCAGAGCTTTTTCAGCGCCCGTTGCGCACACATTTTTGTCGGAACTTCCGGAGGTGGCGATAAAGGAGAAGGTTATTGTTATCTTGTTTGACCTTGCCTTTGTCGGATTGATAGCAGGGAGGATTGCTTTATGGCTTATATAGAATTAAAGGAAGTCACTTATACATATCCGCTTATGAAAGAGCCGGCGCTTAAGAACATATCCTGTTCGCTGGAGCTGGGAAAGTTTTATGGGGTTATCGGTGAAAATGCCGGAGGAAAGACCACATTCTGCAATCTGCTGCGGGGGCTTATCCCACATTTCTATAACGGTAAACTAGTCGGAGATATGACGATAAACGGAGAGGACATCAGAAAGATCGACGTAGATGTCCTGTCTACGAAGATGGGTTATATTTTTCAAAATCCATTTACACAGATCAGCGGTGTCAGGAAGACGGTGTTTGAGGAGATCGCATTGGGGCTTGAGAACCTGGGAGTCCCAAAGGCCCGGATGATAGAGAAAGTGATCGAGGTTGCGAAACTGCTGAAGATAGAAGAGCTGCTTCAAAACGACCCGAACCGCCTGTCCGGCGGGCAGAGGCAGAGAGTAGCCTTTGCGTCGATCATTGCCATGGATTCGGATATATTTGTGATAGATGAACCTACGTCCCAGCTTGATCCGGAAGGAACAGAACGTATTTTTGAGATCATACACATGCTGAAGGAACAGGGAAAGACAATTATTCTGGTGGAACATAAGGTAGATCTCATCGCTGAGTATGCGGATGAGGTGCTGGTGTTTCAGAAGGGCGAGCTGCTTAAAAAGGGAGACGCCAGGACAGTGCTGAGCGATCTGGAACTTCTGGAGCACGGGACGATGCTGCCTCAGGCAGTTATTTTAGAGCGGGAATTAAGACTTAACGGCATTGTGCTTCCGCGCGTGCCGGTCACAACAGAAGAGTGTATTGACCTGCTGCAAAAAGGGGAGGCCGGATATGAATCAAATTGAATTGAGAAACGCCAGCTTTCAGTATCCTAACGGATTTTTGGCGAACGACGACTTAAACCTGATCGTAAAAAGGGGAGAAAGAGTTGCCATAGTAGGGCAGAACGGCGCGGGTAAGACGACTGCGGTAAAAATGATGAACGGCCTGCATAAGCCATGCAAAGGGGATGTACTTGTAGAAGGCAGAAACACAAAGGATTATACGACCGCCCAGATAGCGCGGCAGGTCGGTTACGTATTCCAGAACCCCGACGACCAGATATTTAACCAGACCGTATATGCCGAAATAGCGTATATGCCAAAATATTATAAACTGGATGATAAAGAAGTAGAAAAGAGAGTGAAAGAGGTCGCGGAATTACTGGAGATAGAATCTTACTTAAGCATGAATCCCTTTGAGATCCCATATGTGACGAGAAAGTTCGTGACGATCGCCGCCATCCTGGCAACGAGGCCGCAGTACATGATCCTGGACGAGCCTACGGCGGGACAGGATCTGACGGGGATCAAGGTTCTCACGCGGGTGCTGGGGGAACTGGAGAAGAAAGAGATCGGCGTAGTGACGATCACCCATGATATGGAATTTGCCGCCAATAACTTTGAACGGGTCGTCGCTATGGCGAATAAAAAGATCATAAAAGACGGAAACGTCCGGGACATATTCCGCGATGATGATATATTACGGCAGAGCAAGATAAAACGTCCCCAGATCGGGCAGATCGCAGACAGTATAGGGCTGGGAAAAGATATATTGAACGCCCGGGAGTTTGTAAAACGCTATAAAGAAGTGAGGGTCTCATGAGACAGGTGCTGTGCTACGGAGATTCAAATACGTGGGGTTACCGGCCGGAAACGGACGGCAGACTCATGTGGGAGGAGCGTTATCCGGGACTGTTAAGCCAAAAACTGGGTCCGGGATACCGGGTGACGGAGAATGGACTTTGCGGCAGGACGACCTGTTTTGACAGTGCATCCGAGCCCTTTGTCAATGGCCTGAAGGAGGCAGAAGTATGCGCCGCCGTCAATGCGCCTGTCGACATCGCAGTTATCATGCTTGGAACGAATGACTGTAAAGAACAGTATGGCGCGGATGTGGAAGCGATCGCACTTGGGATCGGGCAGGTGGCGGACGTATTTGAACGCGCCGGCGCGGGCATCATACTAGCGGCACCGCCAGTGCTTGCTGACCTTGAAAAGAGCCCGTTTTACAATGAATTTGGCACAGGGGCGGAAGAAAAAAGCAGAAAGCTTGCGGCCTGTTATGAAAGTCTGGCATTGCGGCGTGGATGGAGATATCTGAACGCAGAGAAGGTCACAAGCGCAGGAGAATACGATAAGATCCATCTGGATAAAGAAGGACATCGAAGACTTGCGGAAGCTGTATATCAAATGATCGCACGTAAGGAGGAACGTGATGAATAAGAGAATTGAAAAGGCATTGGAAGAGAATAAACAAAAGTATATAGACTATTTGTTAAAACTTGTTTCCATCGACACGCATGATATCGGCCACGGTATCGAGGGCGGCCTGGAGGCAGAAGGGCAGGACTTTATGGCAGAGCTGTTTTGCGGGCTCGGGGCAGAGGAAGTCGTAAAGGATCCGCTGAAAGAAGACAGTATTGTGAAATGCAAAGAACAGTACAGGGAAGGGAATACCGGACATAATTACGACAACCGGTACAACGTCTACGCCAGCTTTAAGGGAAAATCTGAGCGTTCCATCCTGTTTAACGGGCACATTGACCATATGCCTGCGGAGAATGAAGAGAACTGGTGTATACCGCCCTTAAGCCCCGCGGTCATCGAAAACAGGATCACCGGGCTTGGCGTGGCCGATATGAAAGCAGGGCTTATGGCATCTGTAATGGCGACCGCGCTTCTGAAAGACGCAGGTATCGAGCTGCCGGTCACTGTAAAGTACGCGTCTGTATGCGATGAAGAAGGCGGGGGCAACGGCTCTCTCTGCGCGGCGGTGAGCGGTGTGAAAGCCGATGCGGTCGTGGTATGCGAGCCTACGAACTATGAGCTGATCGTGGCACATATGGGATGGGTATTCTTTCAGGTGGAAGTGGAAGGGATCGCGGTCCATTCCGGATTAAAGCTGGCAGGAGTGAATGCCATCGAAAAAGCAGGGAAACTGATGGATGCCATCAATGAGCTGGAGCACCGCTGGCTGCTAAAGTATAAGCACCCTCTTTTACCGCCGCCGTCAAGCAATGTAGGGGTCATCTATGGCGGGGAGGCCGGCTCCACGATTCCGGATCACTGCTGCTTTAAGACATGTGTCCATTACCTCCCGAATCTGATGAGCCATGAGCAGGTAGTGGAAGAATATACCGGCGCCATACTCAGATGCTGTGAAGGAGACGAATGGCTGAAGGATCACAAACCTAAGATCAGCGTATACCAGACAGGCAATCCGTTTGAGATGGAATTGGCACATCCTTTTGTAGGCGCTTTTAAAGAAGCATATAAGAAAGCGACCGGAAATGAAGTGAAACTGACAGGTTCGCCGGCAGGGTGCGATTCCAGGACATGGCACAATATCGTGGGCTGCCCGACACTGCAGTACGGTCCGGGTTCACTGGAACAATGTCATGCAGTCAATGAATATGTCACTGTGGAACAATATCTTGACGCTATCAAGATCTACGCGAATCTGATTCTGGAGTGGGCAGAATCCGCCGAATAAGGGATGTGGGTAAATTGGGCATGCATGAAACTGATACAAGGCATACAATATTGAAAAATGGCCTTCTCATCGATCCGTCAAATGGAATTGAAGCGGTGAAGGATATCGTGATCGAAGGCGACCAGGTCATAGAAGTGTGTGATAAAGCGGGTGCAGAAAAAGGGGACCGTCTGATAGATTGTGCCGGTCTGGAGATATGGCCGGGGCTGATCGATATACACCTTCATGTAAGCGACCTCTTTGAGATACATACGAATACGGCATACGGCGCCGCTGAGGACGGAGTTACAACAGCGCTTTCCCCGGGAGCGGGCAATACGTTTATGGCGCCGGCGCTTCTGGGAGCAGAGATGGACAGAGGTCTTCCGCTCAACGTAGGAGTTTTTCTCGGCGCGGCAAATGTTCTCGGGACGAGATTAAA
Source organism: [Clostridium] hylemonae DSM 15053 (assembly GCF_008281175.1). Classification (NCBI taxonomy): domain Bacteria; kingdom Bacillati; phylum Bacillota; class Clostridia; order Lachnospirales; family Lachnospiraceae; genus Lachnoclostridium; species [Clostridium] hylemonae. The sequence continues at coordinate 3,404,311 of NZ_CP036524.1, read as the reverse complement.
TGAAGAGGAGCTGACCGCTTTATTCAGCGGTACGCTGGGACAGGAAGACAGGGAGCGGAAGCTGAGCCATAACAATATCGTCAACCGTACGGCCCAATACGCGGTTGGGATAAAAGAACACATGGGGCACTTCCTGCTTCCGGACGAAAAGATACAGAAGCTCTATGCGATCACAGATCAGGCCAACCTTATGTTTACCTCCCACACGCAGGATATCGGCCATACGCTGCATCTGTTCGAGATGGCAAAAGGAAGGCATCTCCATCTTGGACATGCCAACGCGGCGGGCTGCGGTACAGACGAAGAAGCTGCCCGGGCGATGAAGCAGGTGATCGATCTGTGCAGGCAGAAAGAAGTGAGCGGAGAATTCGTGACGACGATGCTGCGCGAGGGAGGGGGCTGCCGTGAGGGACTGAAAATGGCTGAACCCGCAAGACAGATGGCGCTGGAAGCGCTGGCGGAGCATGTTGTTACGATCCTCGTATCGGACGGACAGAACCAATCGACGATGAAAGGCTTCGGAGATACAAGGGACAATATCCCATGCCTGCTGGAACTTGCAGAAAATAAAGTCCTGAGCAAAAAGGACGCGGTGGCGCTTATGACGAGCAATCCCGCAAAACTGCTGGCGCAGAGGACGAAAAACGAAGAGTGGAGAAGCCGTTACGGACATCTTGGTATCGGCGCATACGCCAATATTACGGTCGTAGAACCAAACCGGAGGCATGCGGTCTATGTATTGACGAACGGAAGGCTCGTATCATTTGAAAAAAGGTATCTGCGTTCTGGAGGCAGGGCCGGATACTGGGTGAGTAAATTTCAGACAAAGAAAAGTATGGGGATCGGAGAATTACCCATGTACGATATAAAATAGAAAGGCGGTACAAATATAATGAAGAAAGTTTTATTAGCCGGAGAATCATGGATGAGCTACACTACCCATGTGAAAGGATTTGACAGTTTCTATACATCTGTCTATGAGACCGGGGAGAAGTGGCTCGTTGCGGCGCTGGAAAAGGGAGGTTATGAGGTGGATTTCCTTCCGAATCATATAGCGGCAGAGCAGTTCCCGTATACGCTGGAGGAGCTGAGATCATACGATTGTGTGATCCTTTCCGATATCGGGGCGAACACCCTTCTGCTCCCGGCGGCTACGTTCACGCAGAGCAAAAAGATGCCGAACCGGGCCAGGGTGATCAGGGACTATGTTATGGAAGGCGGCTCTCTTTTAATGATAGGCGGATATCTTACATTTTCCGGCGTGGATGCCAAAGGAAAATGGCATGACACCCCGGTGCAGGAAGTCCTTCCGGTGGAAATACTGACGGTGGACGACAGGATGGAGCACTGCGAAGGCGTGCGCCCTGTTATCGTGAAGGAGCATGAGGCGCTGAAGGGGATCAAAACCGAGTGGCCCGAGGTACTGGGATACAATAAAACGGTTGCCAAAGAGGAAGCTTTTGTGGCGGCTGTCGTCGAGGGGGATCCATTTATCGCATTTGGTTCATACGGAAAAGGACGCAGCGCGGTATTTACTGCAGACTGCGCGCCCCACTGGGCTCCGCCGGAATTCTGTGAGTGGGAAAGCTACGATCAGATCTGGCAGGGGATCGTAGGATGGCTGACTGATTGATATTACGCCTGCTGCCGATGGCAGCAGGCGTTTTCGGCATGAACAGGAGATACAGATGAAGTACGATGCAGAGACATTTTTAATGGAAGTATTAAAAATACCAACGGTAAACGGGAAAGACAATGAAAAAGCGCTGGCTGTATTTCTCCGCGGCTTTCTGAAGGAGTGCGGGGTCAGCGCGGTCGTCCAGGACATCGACAGCAGACATGCTAATGTGGTGGGGGTTCTGGAAGGAAAGTCAAAAGAGACCGTTATATGGAACGGTCATCTGGATACAGTGCCCTACGGTAAGATGGGAGAGTGGAAGACGGACCCGTCCGTGCCGTCAAAGAAAAACGGCTGTATCTATGCAAGGGGAGCCAGCGACATGAAGAGCGGCCTTGCGGCGATGGCGTATGTATTGGGCCGAATGAAGCGGAAAGGATATGTGCCCTCCCGCACGATATATTTCTGCGGCACATGTGATGAGGAAAAGAACGGAATCGGGGCGAAACATCTGCTGGAAACACAGACGCTTGGTGAACCTGCGCTGCTTCTGATCGGCGAACCCACAGACCTTCGTCCCGGGACGGCCCAGAAGGGATGCATATGGCTTCAGGTGAAGCTGCACGGGAAGACAAGCCACGGGGCATACCCCGGGCAGGGGATCAACGCGGTCGAATATGGGATCCGCATTTTTCAGGATCTGAAAAAGAAGCTGGAAGAACAAAGCCATGAGCTTCTCGGTTCCCCGACATGCCAGATCACGATGGCAGAAGGAGGCATCGTCCCAAACATGACGCCGGACACAGCAAAGCTGATGCTCGATATCCGCGTGATCCCGGGCATTACAACACGGATGGTCACCGAATGGGCGCAGAAGATCATCGATGGTTACAGGCAGGAGACAGACGGAGAACTGGAAGTAGAAGTACACATAAAAAACGACAGACAGGCCATCGAAATACCAGCTGACAGCCCATGGCTCAAAAAGCTCCAGTGGGAGCTGAAACTGGCAGGCCTTCCAAAAGAACCGGCAGGGATCAACTATTTTACCGACGCATCCATACTGACAAAAGGAATCCCAACGACCCCGGTCCTCCTCCTGGGCCCCGGTCAGCCCGAACTCGCGCACAAACCAAACGAATACATAGAAATAGAAAAATATTTACAATACATAAAAATATTAGACCGATTATTTTAACCAAATTATGGCAAATTATTGTATAATGTGCGTATAGGGCAGAGCCAAGGTGTCGGAGAAAAGGCCGATGAGCCAGCTCAAGAGGCCTTTTCTCCGACACCTTGGGGAGCGAAGCGACCGAGGAAAAGCGAAGCTTTTGCGAGGCTGTGCCCGTAAGTAACGAAAGAGAAGTGAAGCGGCGCCCCAGGAGCAAGGCCGATGAGCCAGCTCAAGAGGCCTTTTGCCCGACACTTTGGGGAGCGAAGCGACCGAGGAAAAGCGAAGCTTTTGCGAGGCTGTGCCCGTAAGTAACGAAAGAGAAGCGGAGCGGCGCTTCCAGAAGCAAAGCAACGCTCCCAAAAGCAAAGTACATATACAGAAAAAAATAGTCTGGTGAGGGTATAAAAATTGAGAACGACAATTAAGGACATTGCAAATTACACAGGTTTTTCGGTGACGACGATATCCCTGGTCCTGAACAATAAAGCGGATAAGATCCCAAAGAGCACAAAAAACAAAATATTGGATGCGGTTGAAAAATTAAACTACCACCCGAACCAGCTTGCGGTAGGCCTGGTCAAGAAGCGGACGCAGACGATCGGCCTGATCATATCAGACGTGAGCAATGTGTTTTTCTCTACGCTGGCCAAAGGCGTCGAGGATTCCTGCCGCAGCCAGGGGTGGAATCTGATCCTGTGCAATACGAACGATAAACATGAGCGCGACATGTCATACATACAGGTACTCGCGAATAAAGGGGTGGACGGGATCTTATTCTGTATGGCCAGAGACAGTGACAAGAAAAAGACCGAGGAGAGCATCCAGTTACTGAAGAAGCTGAAGATCCCATTTGTCATGATCGACCGGTATCTGGAGGAGGCTGACTGCAGTTCGGTCATCGTGGACCACAGACAGGGAGGATACGCGGCCGTAAAATATCTTCTCGGACTAGGGCACAGAAATATAGGATGTGTGACAGGGCCGAGCGGCCTGGAAGACTCGATGGAACGTCTGAAAGGATATAAAAAGGCTCTGGAGGAATATCACATTCCTTATCAGCATGATTTTATCTATGAAGGAAGTTACGACCGGGAAAGCGGCGCGGGCGCGGTGGACTTTTTCGCGGGCAAGGACATAAGCGCGGTGTTTGCGTTCAATGATATGTCCGCCTACGGCGTTTACAACAGCCTGAAAAAAAGAGGGATCCCTGTGCCCGGAGGCATGTCGCTGATCGGGTACGATGATATTTTCTTTTCGGAAATTCTGGATGTTCCGCTGACGACGGTCAGGCAGCCGGTCTATGAGATGGGAGCAGAAAGCGTAAGACAGCTCATCGAAGAGGTGGAAAACGGTGTGGGAGCAAGAAAATGTATCGTGTTCCAGCCGGCGCTCATTGAGAGAGAGAGCGTGGGATACGGACCGGCATATGAGCCGGGCGGTAAACCTATCTGAAGCTCCGGCAGCCGGCGGTTTCCGCATTCTATTATTTCTTTCAATGACAAGACATAGAAAGAAAACACGTTTTTTCGCTAAAATCCTTGACTTTTCCATACAATCATAATAAAATATTCTAGCGTGCACAAAGATGCATTGTATTTTTGTGCGCCATAATGCATATAATGCAAATCGCAGCTTATTTAAAATCGTAGGAGGTGAAAGGAATGCCAACATTTAACCAGTTAGTAAAGAAAGGACGTCAGACATCAATTAAGAAGTCAACAGCTCCGGCACTTCAGAAAGGATACAACTCCTTGAGGAAGAGAGCTACAGATGTATCTGCTCCTCAGAAGAGAGGCGTATGTACAGCTGTTAAGACAGCTACTCCAAAGAAGCCTAACTCAGCGCTGAGAAAGATCGCCAGAGTTCGTCTTTCTAATGGTATCGAAGTGACAAGTTATATCCCGGGAGAAGGACACAACCTTCAGGAACATAGCGTTGTTCTTATCCGCGGAGGAAGAGTAAAAGACCTTCCAGGTACAAGATATCACATTGTCAGAGGTACACTTGACACAGCAGGTGTTGCCAAGAGAAGACAGGCACGTTCTAAATATGGTGCCAAGAGACCAAAAGACGCGAAATAAGAAACAGGAAACAGTATCGTTATCACAAACAGAACTATGATCAAGTAAGTTGCGGGTTATTAGTATAGAAGATGTCCCGCCGCACTACACAGTATCATCAGAAAGACACATGTGAGTACCGATGAATTAATCAGTGTATTTATTACACAGTTATGTTTAAGGAGGGAAGGACCGTGCCACGTAAAGGACATACTCAAAAAAGAGACGTATTAGCGGATCCATTGTACAACAACAAAGTGGTTACCAAGCTTGTCAACAACATCATGTTAGACGGCAAGAAAGGTGTAGCGCAGAAAATTGTATATGGAGCATTCAACAGAGTAGCGGAAAAGACAGACAAACCGGCTATCGAAGTATTTGAAGAAGCAATGAATAACATTATGCCAGTTCTCGAGGTAAAGGCGAGACGTATCGGCGGTGCAACATACCAGGTGCCGATCGAGGTAAGAGTTGACAGAAGACAGGCTCTTGCGCTTCGCTGGCTCACAACGTATTCACGCAACAGAGGCGAGAAGACGATGGAAGAAAGACTGGCGAATGAGATCATGGATGCAGCCAACAATACAGGCGCATCTGTGAAGAAGAAAGAAGACATGCACAAGATGGCAGAGGCTAACAAAGCATTTGCTCACTATAGATTCTAGGAGGCAATAATGGCTGGAAGAGAATATCCATTAGATAGAACCAGAAACATCGGTATCATGGCTCATATTGATGCCGGTAAGACTACGCTGACAGAGCGTATCTTATATTATACCGGTGTAAACTATAAGATTGGTGATACTCATGAAGGTACTGCTACTATGGACTGGATGGAACAAGAGCAGGAGAGAGGTATCACGATCACTTCAGCTGCTACGACATGTCACTGGACTCAGCAGGAAAACTGCCAGAGCAAACCAGGTGCCCTGGAACACCGTATCAATATCATTGATACGCCGGGACACGTTGACTTTACCGTAGAAGTTGAGCGTTCACTCCGTGTGCTGGATGGAGCTGTAGGTGTATTCTGTGCAAAGGGTGGTGTTGAACCACAGTCAGAAAACGTATGGCGCCAGGCAGACACTTACAACGTACCGAGAATGGCATTCATCAACAAGATGGACATTTTAGGAGCCGATTTCTACAATGCGGTAGAACAGATCAAGACGAGACTTGGAAAGAACGCGATCTGCCTTCAGCTGCCGATCGGCAAAGAAGATGATTTCAAGGGGATCATCGATCTGATGGAGATGAAAGCCTACATCTATAATGATGAAAAGGGCGAGGATATCTCTATCGTTGATGTTCCGGAAGACATGCAGGATGACGCAGAGCTTTACCGCACAGAGCTGGTAGAGAAGATCTGCGAGCTGGATGACGACCTTATGATGGAGTATCTGGAAGGGGACGAACCTTCTGTAGACGCGCTTAAGGCGGCGCTCAGAAAAGCAACATGCGAATGTACGGCAGTGCCTGTATGCTGCGGTACCGCTTACAGAAATAAAGGCGTTCAGAAATTACTGGATGCAGTGATCGAATATATGCCTGCTCCGACAGATATCCCGCCGATCGAGGGTGTGGATGACAGCGGAAATGACGTTGTGAGACATTCCTCTGACGACGAGCCGTTCTCCGCTCTGGCATTTAAGATCATGACAGACCCGTTTGTAGGTAAACTTGCATACTTCAGAGTATACTCAGGTTCCATGAACGCCGGTTCTTATGTCCTGAATGCTACAAAGGGCAAGAAGGAACGTGTCGGACGTATCCTTCAGATGCACGCAAATAAGAGAGAAGAGCTTGACAAAGTGTATGCCGGAGATATCGCGGCAGCTATCGGATTCAAGTTCACTACGACAGGCGACACGATCTGTGATGAGAGACATCCTGTGATCCTGGAATCCATGGAATTCCCGGAACCGGTTATCGAGCTCGCTATCGAACCGAAGACAAAGGCATCTCAGGGCAAGCTTGGAGAATCTCTTGCGAAGCTTGCAGAAGAAGACCCGACCTTCCGCGCTCATACAGATCATGAGACAGGACAGACGATCATCGCCGGAATGGGCGAGCTTCACCTGGAGATCATCGTAGACAGACTTCTGCGTGAGTTTAAGGTAGAGGCAAACGTAGGCGCTCCTCAGGTTGCTTACAAGGAAGCATTTACAAAGCCGGTTGACGTAGACAGCAAATATGCAAAACAGTCAGGCGGACGCGGACAGTACGGACACTGTAAAGTGAAATTCGAGCCAATGGATGTCAATGGCGAAGAGACATTCAAGTTTGAATCAAGCGTAGTCGGCGGTGCCATCCCGAAGGAATATATTCCGAAGATCGGTGAAGGTATCGAAGAAGCCATGAAGTCAGGTATCCTGGGAGGATTCCCGGTAGTCGGACTGAAGGCCAACGTATACGACGGTTCTTACCATGAAGTCGATTCAAACGAAATGGCATTCCACATCGCCGGTTCTCTGGCGTTCAAGGATGCCATGAAGAAGGCTTCTCCGGTACTGCTTGAGCCTATCATGAAGGTGGAAGTGACCATGCCGGAAGAGTACATGGGTGATGTTATCGGTGATATCAACTCACGCCGTGGACGTGTCGAAGGTATGGATGATCTCGGCGGCGGAAAGATCGTACGCGCATTCGTTCCGTTGTCTGAAATGTTCGGATACTCAACAGACCTGCGTTCCAGAACACAGGGACGCGGCAACTATTCTATGTTCTTCGAGAGCTATGAACAGGTGCCAAAATCTGTACAGGAAAAAGTGTTATCAACAAAAAATGATTAATTAGCTGTACAGGCGGTAAAAAAGTATTAAAAAGGCTTGAAAAACTGTACGATTTGAAATATAATCAGAGATAGCCGAGTAAACGTAAAGTATTAATAAATGCCTGTAAGGCGATATAATAAGGAGGATATTCAAAATGGCTAAAGCTAAATTTGAAAGAAACAAACCACATTGTAATATCGGTACTATCGGTCACGTTGACCATGGTAAAACAACTTTAACAGCTGCTATCACAAAGACTCTTTCTCAGAGAGTAGAAGGTAACGCTGCTGTAGATTTTGAAAACATCGACAAGGCTCCGGAAGAAAGAGAGCGTGGTATCACGATCTCTACAGCTCACGTTGAGTATGAGACAGACAAACGTCACTACGCTCACGTTGACTGCCCGGGACATGCCGACTACGTTAAGAACATGATCACAGGTGCTGCTCAGATGGACGGCGCGATTCTCGTTGTAGCTGCTACTGACGGTGTTATGGCTCAGACAAGAGAGCATATCCTGCTTTCTCGCCAGGTAGGTGTTCCTTATATCGTAGTATTCATGAACAAATGTGACATGGTTGACGACGAAGAACTCCTTGAATTAGTAGAGATGGAGATCCGTGAACTGCTTGACGAATATGAGTTCCCAGGCGATGATACACCGATCATCCAGGGTTCTGCTCTTAAAGCTCTTGAAGATCCTTCAGGAGAATGGGGCGACAAGATCATGGAACTGATGGATGCAGTAGATTCTTATATTCCGGATCCACAGCGTGCAACAGACCAGCCATTCCTTATGCCTGTAGAGGACGTATTCTCTATCACAGGCCGTGGAACAGTTGCTACAGGTAGAGTTGAGCGTGGTGTTCTTCATGTATCCGAGGAAGTTGAGATCGTTGGTATTCATGAAGAGACAAGAAAAACTGTTGTAACAGGTATCGAGATGTTCCGTAAACTGCTTGACGAGGCTCAGGCTGGTGACAACATCGGCGCGCTTCTTCGTGGTGTTCAGAGAGACGAGATCGAAAGAGGACAGGTTCTTGTTAAACCAGGTTCTGTAACATGCCACAAGAAATTTACAGCTCAGGTATACGTTCTGACAAAAGATGAAGGTGGACGTCATACTCCGTTCTTCAACAACTACCGCCCACAGTTCTACTTCAGAACAACAGACGTTACAGGTGTTTGTAACCTGCCGGACGGCGTAGAGATGTGTATGCCTGGTGACAACGTAGAGATGACGATCGAACTGATCCACCCGGTAGCTATGGAGCAGGGTCTTCGTTTCGCTATTCGTGAAGGCGGACGTACAGTAGGTTCCGGCCGTGTTGCCAAGATCATCGAATAATCAGTGATATAGAGATATAAAGCATATAAACTACCCGGGAAACTTCGGTTTCCCGGGTTTTTTGTGATATAATGAACACAATGAGCCAAGCGCGAAGCATTTGGCGAATGTGCAATAATCATGAGCCGTGCTCATGATATAATGAACACAATGAGCCAAGCGCGGAGCATTTGGCGAATGTGCAATAATCATGAGGAAAAGTTTTCGGGGAGGTTTGGTGTATGAGACGTTGGAAAATGAAGGCGCTTGCGTTTGCGCTCATCATGGCTTCTGTTCTGTCACTGGCCGCATGCGGACAGTCTGTAAAGAAGTATGATGATAAAAGCGCGTACGGAGAGTTTCTCCAGGAGACGGAGAAGAAAAATGAGGGGCTCAGTGCGCCTGAAAGTATACCGGACGAATACTTTTACAAAGCCGGACGCGATAAAGAGACTTTTGGGGGGACTGACTTTGACCTGTGGCAGACAGTAAAGGAACAGAAGGAGATGGCGCCCTGGATAAGTAAAGAAGACGCAGAGCAGGAGCTGGCCTGGTTTCTGCGGCTGCTTCGCTCTTATTATGGGAATTATGGGCGAAGCGGCGGGGACGAGGCGTTTGAAGTGGCGGCCGGCAATGTGATGAAAGCATTTGAAGGGGACCGCAAGAAAGAATTCGGCGAATATGAGGAACTGCTCGGCAGGGAATTTGCTTTTGCGGTGGACAACGACCGCCATTTTTCCATAGGATTTTCAACGACGGAGGAATGCTGCCTGCTGGGAAATCAGGAAAAGAGCTACTGGAAAAATGATGGAACGTATTATATGGATAAAGAATGCACGAAGGAGATAGAGAAGATCGGCGGGGAGGCTCCGGAAAAATATCTAAGGCCCTCCATAGGACAGGAAGGCGAACTTACGTGGTATCCATACATGATCAGCGAGCCGGGTGAACGGAGCCGGGAGATAGAAATAGAATATACGGAGCAGAAACTGTTTATTAAAAAGACCGGTAAGAAGACGGTGAGACTTGCAGAGACAGACTATGATGAGGATGAAGAGGTGCCGAAGAAGGAGAGCTACCGGTATGAGGAGCGGGGAGGGATTCCGTGGATCAAGTGGAACAAGTTTCCAAGGCCGGAGAGAGACAGTTCTCAGGAGTTTATCCTGTCAGCATCAAAGATAAAAAAACATCCTTACGCGGTCATCGACTTAAGCGATAATGCCGGCGGGGAGGAACGGACGCTCGGCGGCTGGTTTGAGGAATATACGGGAAGTCTTTATATGACTCACGCCAATGTGCTGAGGCGGATGAACAAAGAAGAACTGCTGACGGAGGAAGAGGATAAAAAAGCTTATGCTGAGGACGAGGCAATGTATCTGAGAATGGGACAGACAGAGGAGAACGGATATAAGGTGATTCGTCCTCATAATGAAAAACACATAGAGAACGCACAGCGGCTCTTTCTTGTGACGAGCAGAAGGTCTGCGTCGTGTGCGGAGATGATGACAGATTCCTGCCGTGCCATAGAGAATACGGTCGTCATAGGCGCAGACACCTTTGGCTGTCTGTCCGGGGACGTTACGGAGATCTTGTGGCTTCCTGTATCAGGTGTGCCTGTGAGTTTCGGCGCCAGCCTGTACCAGTGGGATGAGGATTATTTTAAAGAAGGCCGGGGATTTTCGCCGGATCTTTACCTCACCGGGAAGGACTGTGAAGAGAGGCTGGAGTTATTTCTGGAGAAATACGAAGGGGAAGAGGAGGGAAAGGCAGATGGACAGTGAGATATTGATCATCGGCGCGGCGATCGTTGACGTGCTTGCCCGGCCGGTCGGCGCCGATGTGTTTAAGACAGGCTCTAAACCTGCGGATGAGATACGCATGTCCACGGGGGGAGACGCCCTGAATGAGGCGACTGTGCTTGCCCGGCTTGGAAAACGTGTGAGGCTTGCCACCGTGATCGGGAAAGACATGGCCGGCAGGATGCTGGCGGAACACTGTGCTGCGGAAGGAATTGTTCTGGAGGATGGCTGTTTTCATGACGATATTGCTACAGGCATCAATATCGTGCTTGTGGAGGATGACGGCGAGAGGAGCTTTCTTACCAATCCGCACGGCAGTCTGAGAAAGCTCTCACTCTCTCATATTAAGATGCCGTTTTCTCCGTGTACAAAGATTCTGTGCTTTGCCAGTATCTTTGTCTCTCCGGAAATAGATACGGCCGCGCTTGTGCGTATTTTCAAAACGGCCGGGGAACAGGGGATCACAGTCTGTGCCGACATGACAACATGTAAAAACGGCGAGACGGCAGAGGACATGGCGCCGGCGCTCGCATATGTTGACTATCTGTTCGCCAACGCGAAGGAGGCGTCACTCATAACAGGCCGGGAAGCGCCGGAAGAGTCGGCCGCCTGCCTTGTGCAGGCGGGAGCCGCCAATGTTATCATAAAATGCGGGGGGGCCGGATGCGTTGTGCATAGCAGGACAGAGTGCTTTGCCGTGCCGGCTGAGCCGGGTGTGGAATGTGTCGATACGACGGGGGCAGGGGACAGCTTTGCCGCAGGCTTTCTAAACGCGCTTTCGGAGGGGAGGTCATTAAAAGAGTGCGCCGTATATGCCAACAAGTGCGGTGCGCTTGCCGTTTCTTCGGTTGGCGCGGCAGAATGGAGCCGGTCTTTAAAAACATTATTTTAACTTGTCTGTGTTCATGGTATAATGGGAATCGAGAGTAAAAACAAGAAAAGAACAGATGAGGAGGAAATAAAATGGAAGGTCGTAAGATTATCCAGGTGGAGGACAAGGTCCCTTTCCGGCTGCTCGTGCCGCTCAGTATCCAGCATATGTTTGCCATGTTCGGGGCATCTGTGCTCGTTCCGTTTATTTTTGGGATCAACCCGGCCATCGTGCTGTTTATGAACGGAGTCGGGACACTGCTGTTTATCGTCATAACGAAGGGGAAAGCGCCGGCATATCTCGGCTCGAGCTTTGCGTTTCTGGCGCCGGCCGGAATTGTGATTAGTGAGATGGGATATCAGTACGCGCTCGGCGGATTTGTGGCCGTCGGTTTCTGTGGGTGCGTGCTTGCCCTGATCATCTACAAGTTTGGCTCAAAATGGATAGACATCGTGCTGCCGCCCGCTGCGATGGGTCCTGTCGTGGCGCTTATCGGTCTTGAACTGGCCGGTTCGGCGGCGGGAAATGCGGGACTTCTGGAGGAGAAGATCGACGGCAGAAATGTGATCGTATTTATTGTGACACTGGGGGTAGCCGTATTCGGCAATATCCTGTTCCGCAAATTTTTATCTGTCATACCGATACTCATAGCTGTCATCGCGGGATATGCAGCCGCCGTCTGCTGTGGGATGGTGGATTTTGGACAGGTGGCTGCGGCGTCTTTCCTGGAGATGCCGAATTTTCAGACGCCCCGTTTCAGCATGGAGGCGATTCTGATCATACTTCCGGTGCTGCTCGTCATAACGTCCGAGCATATCGGACATCAGGTCGTGACGAGCAAGATCGTGGGCAGGGATCTGCTGAAGGATCCCGGACTTCACCGCTCTTTGCTGGGAGATAACCTCTCCACTATGATATCCGGTATGATCGGTTCTGTCCCGACGACGACATACGGGGAGAATATCGGAGTCATGGCGGTGACGAAAGTATACAGTGTCCGGGTTATTGCCGGTGCGGCAGTGCTTTCTATCATCTGTTCTTTTGTCGGGAAGCTGTCCATGCTCATCCAGACGATCCCAGGCCCGGTCATCGGAGGGATATCCTTTCTGCTCTACGGTATGATCGGGGCTTCTGGTATCCGCATACTTGTGGATTCTAAGGTGGATTACGGAATATCCAGAAACCTGACGCTGACATCAGTGGTGTTTGTGACCGGTCTTTCCGGTATTGCCGTAAAGTTCGGGAATATACAGCTTACAGGGATGGTTCTGGCATGCATCGTCGGTATGCTGCTGAGTCTTATTTTCTATATACTGGACAAGCTGAAACTGACAAATGACAGAGAAGAATAAAAACAAGAATTAAGAAAATGCGCCGGACAGGCTGCAGAACGAGCTCGTTTGCAGCCTGTCCGGCGCATTTTTGGTCTGTCTGCCGGCGTGGATGGAGGAAGAAACTTTGAAAGCAAAAATAATTACAGAGTGTACTCTAAAATGCTTGCATTTGAGAATGAAAAGTGATAAAATTTAAGAGTAATTTAAGAAATGCTTTACTGTATCACAGTAACAGCGAAGGAGAATTTCATATATGACAGGCAGAGAGCTATTTGAAAAACTGCTTGCTTCTTATGAAGCGAGCTATGACATAGAACGAACCTGCAGTATCAATGGGGATATGTATGATGCACACGCGGCTTTTAATGTGACCAGCGCCAAGTATGTCCTCGTTAAGAAGGCAGAACTGTGGCGGGCGGACTGTTATGAGCACGTGTTTTTTCGTGTAAAGGACAGCTTTACAGCAGATGACGTGGAGCGTTTCAGGACGCAGATTGCATCCTATATAGAACCTCAGCTCGTAAGAGGGGGAAAGAAATGGCCGGAAAAGAACCACATGTATACATACATCACAGGCGTATTCATATGTGAGAACGGCGTCCCTGAGGAAGTGAAGCAGGCAGTGAAGCGGTTCAGCTTCGTAAAAAATTATAAATGGACAATTCGCGGTTACAGCGAGGCAAGGCTGCTTGTTTTCGACATGGAGAACAGAAAAGTGTTCGGCAGCCGCGCCGCCAGGGATTTGGTGAAGGGCTATACAAAGGCCGCAGTTATGGGACCTTTTTAGCAGCCGGCCGGAAACAGAAGGAAGTCCGGCAGGTATACAGAAGAAATAAAGGAATGAGGAGGAAAAGAAAATGAATGGTATTGTAGTATTGTTAGCCGGTATTGCAATTCTTGTCATTGCGTATGTGACATACGGCAAATGGCTCGCAAAGCAGTGGGGTGTGGACCCGTCCAAAGAGACGCCTGCGCACACAGAGGAGGATGGTGTGGATTATGTCCCTGCAAAGGCACCTGTATTATTGGGACATCACTTTTCATCCATTGCAGGAGCAGGACCGATCAACGGACCGATCCAGGCGGCTGTATTCGGCTGGGTGCCTGTATTGCTGTGGGTGCTGATCGGAGGTATCTTCTTTGGAGCTGTCCATGACTTTGGCGCACTGTTTGCGTCGATCCGCCATAAAGGACAGTCCATGGGCGAAGTTATAGCAGATTCCATGGGAACGAAGGCAAAGAAATTGTTTATCACGTTCTCCTATCTTACATTGATTCTCGTGGTTGCAGCGTTTGCGTCTATAGTTGCCAATACATTTATGGCTACATATACAGAAAGCGGGGCTGTGGATGTGGCGGCAAGTGCGGCGAATGCCAGGACCGCCATGATTTCTATTTTATTTATCGTAATTGCTATTGTGTTCGGCCTGCTCGTATACAGACGTAACGCGTCCCTCGGCGTGTCAACGGTCGTCGGCGTGATCGCTATTGCCGCCTGTATGGCCATCGGTTTTAACTGGCATCCGTTATACTTAAGCAATACGGCATGGATGATCATTGTGGGAATCTATATTACGGTCGCATCCGTAACACCTGTATGGATCCTTCTGCAGCCGAGAGATTATCTGAGCTCTTTCCTGCTCTATTTTATGATGATAGTGGCAGTGGTGGGAATTATCGGAAGTGCGTTTACAGGCAGCGCGTCTATGGATATTCCTGCATTTACAGGATTTAAAGATACACTGGCGCCGACGGGCGCTTCACTCGGTTACATGTTCCCGGCGCTCTTTGTCACGATCGCGTGCGGAGCAATCTCAGGCTTTCACTCACTTGTCGGTTCCGGTACGACAGCAAAGCAGCTGAACAGTGAAAAAGATGCACGTCCGATCGCATACGGCGGTATGCTCATCGAATGTGCGCTCGCGATCATATCACTCTGCGCGGTAGGCTACATCTGGGCGAATTATGCGTCAGGGGAGACTGTTACGCCGACCGTTGTATTTGCCACCGGTATCTCCAAGATGGTAGGCTCCATTCCGGGGCTGGCAGGGACACAAGAGGTCGCTTATTCCATGCTTGTGCTTGCAGTGTCTGCATTCTGTCTGACATCACTTGATACGGCCACACGTCTGGCACGTTACATGTTCCAGGAGTTCTGGCTCAATCCGGGTGAGACGATCGCAGAGACGACGGGATATAAGAAAATACTCACAAATCCGATCGTTGCCACGATCATTACGGTCATTCTCGGAGTTGGCCTCGGCCTGACAGGCTATGCCAACGTATGGCCGCTGTTCGGAGCCGCCAACCAGCTGCTTGCCGCACTTGGCCTGCTCGGTGTTGCAACATGGCTTGGCAAGGCCGGAAAGAACAACAAGATGTTCTATATCCCGATGGCGTTTATGCTCGTAGTGACGATCACATCACTTTGTTTCACGATCAAGTCAAACGTGGCGGCTATCTCCTTAGGAGGCGCAGGCGTGTCATGGTGTTATATCCGTACGGTCATTGCGGTTCTGCTTGTTATACTGGCAGTAGTGCTTGCGGTGGATGGTATTAAGACATTGATGAAGCAGGATAAGAAGGCTGCTTAGATTTATGAAGTAAATAAGAGAAAAACAGATGCCGGGATCCTCCCTGCATTGATTATGCCCCTGTCGGGCAGACAGGGCACATATCGATGCAAGGAGGATCCCGGCTTTTATTTACAGCCTGAAAAATCAGTCATTGATTTATCACAGGAGCTGTGCTACAATTTCTTTACCCTGATAGTCAGGGACTCAAAGCGGAATATTTCGGCTTCCGGCTTTGGGATATTCTATATCTACATCTTTTGTTTCAAGAAGTCTCTCTGTTTTTTTACCGAAAGAGGCGTCACAGATCAGGGTCTGTATCGGGGCCCACGTATCTACCAGAAAAATTCCATTAGAATTAAATTTAGTGTGATCGGCGAGAAGATAATTGTGGACAGAATTTTGCAGCATGATTCTTTTTACTTCAATACCCGTTGTGGCATTGTCAAAAAAACCTTCGGCTGAAAAACCGCCGCATGAAATAAACGCCGCGTCTACGAATATCTGCCGGGCAGTATTGACCGTGGTCTCAGAATCGAGGGTGGCGCCGTCCGTATGAGAAAGATAACCGCCCATAATGAACAGTGTGACATTGGGACGGTCTTTCAGATAGCTGAGGATCACCGAGCTGGCTGTATAGACCGTCAGTGCGTGGGAGTGAGGCAGCAGTTTTAACAGTTCCAGAACCGTCGTGCTCGCATCCAGAAAGACGGAAGAGGCCCTCAGAAGATGAGGGAGCGCAAGCTGTGCGATAGCCTGTTTATTTTCTTCGTTTTTCATGGAACGATAATAAAAAGAAAGCTCTGCCTTACTGTTGTCGGCGATAAGAGCTTTCCCGTATTTTCGTGAAACGAGGCCGTTTTGTTCCAGTTTATCAACATATCTGCGCACGGTAACAGGTGAAATGTTAAAATACTGGGCGATATGATTAATGGATACCTCACTATGTTTCTTTATGTAATCATATATAAGCGACTGTCTGGATGCTGATTTCATCGGGCACGCCATCTCCTTTCACAAGTGATCATATTATGATTATAGATAGCGCGATTGTGGATGTCAAGAAAGCGTTGCCTCATCACCTGCCGGAGCTTACCAGATACTCGTCAATAATGATGTGGACAATTCTGCGGATTCTCGGGAGAAGCTTTCGGTATTTTTGGATCAAAGTCTGTTCATCACTGTTCAGATCGTATTCGGACACCGGTTCTATCTTGTGCCGTATTGAAGTATATCCGACAAGATAGTCTATGGAGGTTTGGAAATGATCGGCCATATTCTTCAAAGTTTCTAAGTTAGGCTCTGAGATTCCGTTTTCATATTTATAAATATTCTGTTGGGTCGTGTGAAGCATGTCTGCCAGCTGCTGCTGGCTTAGATTTCTTTCTGTTCTCAGTTTTTTGAGATTTTTCACAATATTCACATCCTTTTCTACTATTTTACCAATAACTGGCAGTGAAAAATAACACTTTTAAAGTGTAAATAATAAATCTATAATAGATTATACGGAAAAGCAACCACATGTTGCCTTTCGGAACCATGTGCAATATGCACAAAAAATATTTTGAAACTATCAATATGAAGTCAAAGTGAACATTTTAAATGTAGACAATGAGCGTTTCAGTTCCTAGAATGGAAGAAACCCAAGGGAAGTTCATTTTGATGATCCAAAAAAAGGGGGCATTACAGATGCAGTCTAAGATGAAAGCACTTGTTACACACGGGGCACATGATTACCGGCTGGAAGAGGTGGACAGACCGTCGGCCGGTGAAGGGGAGATGATTATTAAGGTGGAAGGATGCGGCATTTGCGCCGGGGATCTGAAGGCGTTTAAAGGGGGCAGCGTATTCTGGGGAGACGGAAGCGCGCCGCCATATCTGGAAGTGCCGGCGATCGGGGGACATGAGTTTGTCGGATACATTGTAGAGATGGGACCGGGGACAGATAAGAAAAAGACGTATGGTATCGCGGATACGGATCTTAAAGTAGGGGACCGGGTCGCGGTCGAGCAGATAGCGCCGTGCGGAACGTGCAGATATTGTAAGGAAGGGAGATATCATCTCTGTGTACCCCACAATGTATATGGGTTTAAGAATTATCTAAACGGCGGATTTGCGGAATATGCAAGGCTTACAAAAGAGTCGCTTGTCTATAAGATACCAGAGGATATGCCTCTTGAGAGAGCTCTTCTGATCGAACCGTATGCCTGCTCCATGCATGCTATCGACCGGGCGGCCATCTGCAAAGACGATATTGTAGTCATATCAGGGGCCGGATGTCTTGGCCTGGGTATGATAACGGCAGCCAGAAAGAGGAACCCGAAGTGCCTGATCGCGCTGGACCTGAATGAAGAAAGGCTTAAGAAAGCCAAAGAGTTCGGATGCGACATTACGATCGATCCGAACCGTGAAAGCTTAAAAGACAAGATCATGGAGCTGTCGGACGGCTACGGCTGTGATGTGTACATAGAGGCGACCGGGCATCCTTCCAGTGTAAAGCAGGGACTTGACATTATACGCAAGGCAGGCAGATTCATTGAATTCAGTCTGTTTCTGGAACCGGTGACCTGTGACTGGAGCGTGATCGGCGACGGCAAGGAACTTGATATGTATGGAGTCAGCCTGAGCTACGGCTGTTTCCCGGATACGATAAAGGGACTGTACACCGGTGAGCTTATGTCGGATGGAGTTGTGTCGCATAAGTTTGCCCTCAGTGATTATGAAGCTGCTTTTGAACAGAGCGGGAAGGGGACAGATTCTGTAAAGGTAGTATTTACGTTTGAATAATTCTGCCGCAGGGCAGTCATCCGGCAGGGAACGGGCCCTCCTGCAGGAGAGAATGACGGCGGCGGGTTATTATATCTGGTTGAACGTCTGAAGTTCGATCAGTACCAAAAAAGGAGGTAAAAGTTTTATGAAAAAAAGAATATTGGCGCTTCTGATCGTGTTGTGCATGTGTGCCGGACTTGCGGCATGTGCGGGAAAATCAGATGACAAGAAAAGCAAAAAATCATCTGGTGATGAAATCGTAGTATCTATCGCAACACTGAACAATCCGATCGTATCAAACCTGGTCAAGCTGGCAGGAGAATACTACAAGGAAGAGGGGGTCAAACTTGACTTTGCAGTGCTTCCGGAGAACGACCTGCGTGAGAAAGCCACGCTTGAGGCATCAACCGGGGGGACAACATACGATATCTACTTTACAGGCCCTTATGAAGCCAACTTCTGGATCACTTACGGATGGGCGGAAAATCTTCAGCCGTATATTGACAAAATGAGTGACGAACAGAAAGAAGCTCTTGATGTGGAAGATATTTTCCCGAGTATGCTGGATTCTTTATCTGACCCGGAGACCGGCGATATCTATGCGCTGCCGTTCTTTGGCGAGGCAAGCTTCTTTATGTACAACAAGGAACTGCTTGAGAATGCCGGTGTGACTATGCCGGAGAAGCCTACGTGGGATGATATCTATGACATCGCGGCAGCAGTCGACGACGAGGCTGCCGGGATCACGGGAATGACCATGCGCGGCGCTCCGGGCTGGGGCATGAGCGGCGCTCCGTTCGTCACCATAGTGAATGCACTCGGCGGAAAGTTCTATGATATGGACTGGAATGCAACCGTAGAGACAGATGAGCAGAGAGCGGCATGGGAGATGTATAAGAAGGTTCTCCGCGACGCAGGGCAGGATGACATCATTACGTATACGTATAATGAGTGCATCAGTCTCATGAATTCCGGCAAATGTGGAATCTGGTATGACGCCACATCAAACGGCCCGAATCTGGAAGCAGATGATTCTCTGATCAAAGGCAAGGTAGGATATGCGCCGTCACCGGCAGGATGGCTCTGGAACTGGGGTATGAACATCAATCCGAATTCCTCCGATGAGAAGAAGCAGGCTGCATTTGACTTCATGGTATGGGCATGCTCCAAGGATTATGTGAACCTCTCCCTTGAGAAGGATCCAAGCGGAGCTTCCACTCCGTCGGGTGTAAGAGCTTCCACTTATGAGCTGGACGCGTACAAGGATCTTCCGTATGCGCAGCCTACGCTGGATGCGCTGTCTGACCTGGATTTCAACCATCCATGTAAAGACGAGGTTCCTTATGTCGGATTACAGTACATTGCCATTCCGGAATTCCAGGAGGCAGGGGATAAGATGACAGAGGCGCTGGCCGCTTATGTCACAGACGAGATCACTCTGGATGAAGCTTTGGCCACAACACAGAAAGCCTTTGAACAAGCTGCAGAAGAAGGCGGTTATAAGAAGTAGGACCAATACAGTAAGGGCAGCTGTCTTACGCCGGATAATGGCCGGGCAGCAGCCCTTTTAAACATTGGCCGCTATATGAAGAATGGAATGGAGCCTATGAGTAAAACAGTAAAAATAACAAAGAAAAAATATCCGGCAGAGAGAACTTTTGTCGTGCCGGCATGTGTGATAGTGGCGGTCGCTACACAGATCCCATTTATCCTGACGATCATCTTCTCGACACTGCAGTGGAACATTGTACGTCCGGATCAGGGAATCACTTTTTCGGGGCTTAAGAATTTCATCTATTATCTGGGAGATTCCGAATTCTATGTCATCTGTCTTCAGACACTTCTGATGATCGGGGCAGCCCTTGTCTTATGTCTTGTGTTCGGTTACCTTATCGCGCTGATGCTTGACTGTGATATACCGGGCAGGACACTGTCCAGGACTTTGATCCTGAGCCCGTTTTTTATCATGACGACGACCACGGGCGTGCTCTGGAAGACCGTGATCCTGAATACGAACTTTGGCTGGGTCGGAACGATCGCGGACTGGATGGGAATAAAGGCGATCGATTTTGTCAGCTATTATGCCAGACCCTTGATCGTCTTCCTGTTCGTCTGGCAGTGGATGCCCTTCTTCGTGCTCGTCCTTTTAGGAGGCCTGCAGGGAATCCCGGCGGAAGTGCTGGAGCGGGCCGACCTTGACGGATGCAGCCGGTTTGAGATGATATTTAAGATAAAGCTGCCTATGATATTCAATCATATGCAGGTGGCGCTCATGCTGGGCCTTATCTTCCTTGTCAAGGAATTCGGCCTTATACTCACAACTACGGGGGGCGGCCCGGGACAGAAGTCCTATACGCTGACCTATTATATATACAAGACACTGTTCAGCGGGTCGAATGTAGGAAGAGCTGCGGCCCTGTCTGTCATAACCGTTGTCGTGACGCTTACGATCATCAACCTGATATTCAGGGCGATCAAAAAGCGGCGCGCAGTATATGAGTAAAGGAGGGGACAAAGTGAAGAAAGCAGTAGTGAAGCGGGATTCAAGAAGCAGGAAGGCCGCGGCGAAAAAAGAAGTGAGACGGTGGATAATAGGAATGATCATACTGGCTTTTGCGTTGCTTTATTTTTTCCCCATCTTGTATATGATCCTGAGCGGGTTTAAGACAGAAGCGGAGGCTGCGGTGCCGGCAATCTTTTTCCATCCCACGCTGGTGACATGGCAGAAGGTTTTATCTGACATATCCATGATAAATTATCTGAAGAATACGGTCTTCCATGTTCTGCTTGGAACGGGTATCTGTCTTGTGCTTGGAATACCGGCTACTTATGCCCTTGTATTTGCCAGATTTAAGAAAGAAGGAAGGGGAGAGAGCCTCTACAACTGGTTTGTCACAACGATCCTGCTGCCGCCGGTGGCAGTTCTCATACCTCTTTACATTACGTTTAAGGAACTGAACCTGAATCATATGCGGGGCGGACTTTTGTTCCTGTATGTAGGCTTTCATCTCCCGCTTTGTATCTGGCTTCTGTATTCGTTCTTTAAGGATGTGCCGGAGGAAGTTGTGGAGGCGGCCAGAATCGACGGATGTACGAACAGACAGCTGATCATGGGAATTATCATACCGCTTACGAAGACCGGGATCATGACTGCGGGACTTCTGGTGGCAGTATTTATCTGGAATGAATTCTTCCTCGGATATAATCTGACCACGAATGCGACGGCTACGCTTCCTGTCTATATGGCAAGGTTCGGGCAGCAGCAGGGACAGTTTATCGCGCAGTTGTCGGCGTCGGCGTCTATCTCGTGCATACCGCCCATGATATTTGGCTGGATATCCCAGAAGTCGCTGATCAAAGGACTGACGGCGGGAGCGGTAAAAGGATAAAAAGAGCAAAGAAATGATGAGGAGATTACTTTTATATGGACAGAGAATTGATTAACCAGGTGCTGGCTGTGGCAAAGCGGCTGGACGAGAAGAATCTTGTAAATGCGTTCGAGGGAAATATATCGGCGAAAAAGGACGGCCTTGTATATATCACTCCGACCGGAAAAAACAAAGCGCTTTTGAAAGAAGACATGATAGCGGTGATCAATGAGGACAAAGAGCAGATCGGCGGAAGCTGCAGGCCTACGTCAGAGCTTCCCATGCATCTTGAAACATACAGGATAAGGGAGGATATCGGAGGAGTGGTACACTGTCATCCAACCTTTCTGACAGCTCATGCCATCTGCAATAAACCGGTGGAGACGAAGGGGTATCCCGAGATGATGGCAAATTTTAAGATATTTGAAGTGGCGCCTTACGGCAGGCCCGGGACAGAAGAGATATTGAAAGGGGCGGTACCTGTCTTTGCGCACAGTGATGTGGTGCTCCTTGGCAATCATGGCGTGCTGGCGGTAGGCGAGACGGCAGAAGATGCCATGAATAAGGTAGAGGCGGCGGAGGCCATCACAAAGGCGCTGTATTATGCCGGCGCGCTTGGTACTCCACTGGACTTAAGCGAAGAGGAATGTGAGTATTTTTACAGCATATATGACAGCAAGTACAGGAGATAGAGAGGTAGCAGAAATGAACGCACTTGATAAATTCTCATTAAAGGATAAGAACGTATTAGTGACCGGAGGGGCGCAGGGGATCGGATTAAATTATGCGATGGCGGCGGCCGGGGCCGGAGCCTCGGTGGCGCTTGCGGATCTGAACGGGGAGAAGGCCCGCGCTTCTGCCGCGTGGCTTCGGGAAGAGTATAAGGTAGAGACGCTGGGCATTGAGGCCGATGTGACAGATCCCGGACAGGTAGAGCATATGTGCGCTGTCATGGCAGGACAGATGGGCAGGATCGATGTGGCATTCTGCAATGCGGGAATCTCCATCAATGTCCCGGCGGAGGAGATGACATATGAGCAGTGGAGGAAAGTCATAGACATTAATCTGACAGGAGTGTTCCTGACAGCAACGGCAGCAGGCAGGTATATGATACGCCAGGGCGGCGGCTCCATCATTAACACAGCGTCCATGTCGGGACATATCGTAAATATCCCGCAGCCCCAGGTGGCATACAACGCATCCAAGGCGGGCGTTATCATGCTGACCAGATCGCTGGCCGTTGAGTGGGCCGATAAGAACGTGAGAGTGAACAGCATAAGCCCGGGGTATATCATGACAGACCTTATAAAAGGGCATGAACTGATCCCGAGATGGAAGGAGCTCTCTCCGCTTGAGAGAATGGGACGGCCGGAGGAACTACAGGGAGCAGCCCTTTATCTGGCCAGTGATGCGAGCACATTTACGACGGGTACAGACATCGTTGTAGACGGTGCATACACGTGCGTATGACGGCCGTATCAAATGAGAGAGTCAGCGGCCAAAGGAGAAAGGGGCGGTGAAGATGGCGGAAAACAGATATATCGGCGGGTATCCTGTAATAGGGATCCGGCCTGTGATCGACGCAAGAAAAGGAATGCTGGATGTCAGAGGTTCCCTGGAAGAGCAGACAATGGAGATGGCCCGCAAGGCGGCAGAACTGATGGAAGCCCGCCTGACTTATTCTGACGGGAAACCGGTCCGGACGGTCATTGCAAGGGGAACCATCGGACGTGTCCCGGAGGCGGCCGCCTGTGAAGAGCAGTTCAGGCGGGAAGGGGTGCAGGTGACGCTGACGGTGACTCCGTGCTGGTGTTACGGCTCCGAGACGATGGATATGGATCCGGGTACGGTCAAAGGGGTCTGGGGATTTAACGCGACAGAGAGGCCGGGAGCGGTGTACCTGGCGTCTGTACTGGCGGCACATGCCCAGAAAGGGCTTCCGGCCTTCGGGATCTACGGACATGACGTGCAGGAGAAAGAGGACAAAGAGATACCAGAGGACGTGCAGGAGAAAATACTGAGATTTGCAAGGGCTGCGGTTGCCGCGGCTTCCATGAGAGGCAGATCTTATCTGCAGATCGGCTCTGTATGTATGGGGATCGCAGGTTCTTCTGTCGACACGGCGTTCTTTGAAGAATATCTCGGTATGAGGGTCGAGTCTGTAGATGAGGTAGAGATACTCAGAAGGATAGAAGAGAATATACTGGACGAGAACGAATATAAGAAGGCGTTGTCGTGGACGAAGAAAAACTGTCCGGAAGGATTTGACAAGAATCCGGAAGAGTCCAGAAAGACATCCGTTCAGAAGGCGCGCGACTGGGAGTTCGTGGTGAAGTCTGCCTGTATCATCAAAGATCTGATGAACGGAAACGGCCGTCTGAAAGAGAAGTTCCCGGAAGAAGCGCTCGGACACAACGCGATTGCCGGAGGATTCCAGGGGCAGAGGCAGTGGACAGATCATTATCCAAACACAGACTTCGCGGAGGCAGTTTTAAACTCTTCCTTTGACTGGAACGGGGCGAGGGAGCCTTATATACTGGCGACAGAAAATGATACGCTGAACGCGGTATCCATGCTGTTTGGCAAGCTGCTGACGGGCCGCGCACAGATGTTTTCCGATGTACGGACATACTGGTCCAATGAATCAGTCCGGCGGGCGGCAGCATATGAGCCTGGCGTAAGGGTGAGGGAAGCGGGAGGCTTTATCCACCTGATCAATTCCGGCGCTTCCTGTCTGGATATGTGCGGGGAAGTAAAAGATGAGCGCGGCAGAGCGGTCACGAAACCATTCTATGATATGACAGAACGGGACATAGAGGCCTGCCTGAAAGCCGCCGTCTGGTGCCCGGCAGATCAGGGATACTTCCGCGGGGGCGGTTATTCGTCCCGGTTTGTGACGAGGGCAGAGATGCCGGTAACGATGACAAGAGTCAATCTTGTAAAAGGTCTTGGACCGGTGATCCAGATCGCAGAAGGATATACGGCCGCGCTGCCGGACGAGGTGACGGATATACTCTGGAGGAGGACAGATCACACGTGGCCGTGCACCTGGTTTGTGCCTAGAGTGACCGGAGAAGGCGCATTCCGGTCCGCCTATGATGTGATGAATAACTGGGGCGCCAACCATGCGGCCATAAGCTATGGGCATATAGGCGCAGACTTGATCACGCTCGCGTCCATACTGAGAATTCCTGTGTGTATGCACAATGTGGAAGAAGAAAAGATATTCCGCCCGGCATGCTGGAATGCTTACGGCATGGACAAGGAAAGCCAGGATTACCGGGCCTGCAGAAATTACGGGCCGCTATATAAATAAGAATGGAGGATATCAGGATGGCAAATATCAGCATGGAGAATATCTGCAAGACTTATCCGAATGGAGTAAGCGCTGTAGAGAATTTCAGCCTGGAGATCAAAGATAAAGAGTTCCTCATCTTTGTCGGACCGTCCGGGTGCGGGAAATCTACTACATTGAGAATGATCGCGGGCCTTGAGGATATCACCTCCGGGGTACTTAAGCTGGATGGAGAAGTGGTCAATGAGGTGCCTGCCAGAAACCGGGATATTGCGATGGTCTTTCAGAGTTATGCGCTGTATCCGCACATGAGTGTGTATGACAATATCGCGTTTGGCTTGAGAAGGAGGAAGCTCTCCAGGGATGAGGTGGATCAGAAGGTCCGCGAGGCGGCGAGAATACTCGATCTGGAGAGCCAGCTTAAAAAGAAGCCGAGAGAACTCTCCGGCGGACAGAAACAGAGAGTAGCCATGGGGGCGGCCATCGTCCGGAACCCGAAGGTATTTCTTATGGATGAGCCGCTGTCTAATCTGGACGCAAAGCTGAGAGTCCAGATGCGGCTGGAGATCGAAGAGCTGTACGAGCGGCTCGGCGCCACCATCGTCTATGTGACGCACGACCAGACAGAGGCCATGACGCTCGGGACGAGAATCGTTGTGATGAAGGACGGCATCATCCAGCAGGTAGACACGCCGGAGAATCTATACACACGCCCGGCCAATCTCTTTGTGGCGGGGTTCATCGGATCGCCGCAGATGAATTTCCTGAAAGCCGCTGTTCTTGACAAGAATGGCGTCCTGACGCTTGAGGCCGGCGGCAGCACGCTGGCGCTGCCGGAGTCGAGGCAGAAGCCTTTGAAGGAAAAGGGATATGTGGGAAAAGAGATAATATTAGGCATACGGCCGGAGGATATCAAAGACGCGGAAATCTTTGTAAATGTACTGGAAGCGTCCTGTATCACAGCCAGGATACAGGTGTATGAGCTCCTCGGAGCGGAGGCGCTGCTATACTTTGAACATGCCGGCAGCAAGGTGACCGCCAGCGTTCATTCCCGGACAAAAGCGCGGGAGGGCGATACAGTCCGTCTGGCGTTTGACATGGAGAAATCCTATCTCTTTGACATGGAGACAGAACGATCGATTCTATGAAATCAGTATACATCTATGACAGCAAAAAGGAGAGAGAGTGATGAAAGTAGTATATTTGACAGAACCCGGAACAATGGAGATCGCAGAGGAGGTAATACCAGAGGTCAGAAAGGGCTGTGCGCTTGTCAGGATAGAATACAACGGAATCTGCGGCTCCGACGTACATTTTTATAAGGACGGGAGAGTAGGAGACTGTGTGCTTCACGGGCCGTTCGTGCTCGGACATGAAGTGTCAGGTACCGTGACGGAAGTCGGGGAAGGCGTCACAGAACTTAAAGCAGGCGACCGTGTGGCATTGGAGCCGGGATATGCGTGCGGAAAATGCGAATTCTGCAAGTCGGGACGGTATAATCTCTGCCCGGATGTAAAGTTCTTTGCAGCGCCCCCGGTGCGGGGAGCTCTGCAGGAGTATGTGGTACATCCGGCCGACATGTGTTTTAAGCTTCCCGGTAATGTATCTACTATGGAGGGGGCGCTTGTAGAGCCGCTGGCAGTGGGACTTCATGCTGCGTCTCTCGGTGAGGTGTCCCTCGGACAGTCAGTGGTCATACTCGGCGCAGGATGTATCGGTCTTGTCACACTGCTGGCCGCAAAGGCGAGAGGAGCCGCCAATATCGTGGTCGCAGATCTGCACGAGAAGCGTCTGGAGTATGCCCGCCAGATGGGGGCCACGCACACCGTGAACGCAGGCGGAGGAGATGCGCCGGCTAAAATAATGGAGATACTGGAGGGCGGTCCGGATGTAGTGTTTGAGACGGCCGGCTCCCCAGTGACGATCGCACAGACAGCGCATATCGTCAGACGGGGCGGCACCATCGTGCTCGTCGGCATGTCTGCCCAGAGTGAGGTCAACTATAATTT
The DNA here is from genome assembly GCF_008281175.1 of [Clostridium] hylemonae DSM 15053. Lineage (NCBI taxonomy): Bacteria > Bacillati > Bacillota > Clostridia > Lachnospirales > Lachnospiraceae > Lachnoclostridium > [Clostridium] hylemonae. The sequence continues at coordinate 3,377,337 of NZ_CP036524.1, read as the reverse complement.
CTTCCAGGTTATGGAGAAGGAAGCGGTGATCAAGTGTGTATTCAGATACCGGAATCTTTATCCGAAAGCCATTGCGGCGATCTCAGGCGGAAGTATCAATGTGAAGCAGATCGTGACACATACGTTCACACTGGAGGAAGCAGGAAAAGCCTTTGAGACCGTAGTAGAGGATGCTCAGAATGTAGTCAAAGGCATTATTAAAATGTAGAAGCAGGTGATGGCAGATGAACAGAGCAGAAGAGAAAAAATACGATATCCTGTGTGTAGGCTCCTGTGTGCAGGACATCCTCATTGACGGGATGTATCCGGAAAGCTTTGACGAGCCGGTGACGGTGCTGGACAGTGTACTCTTTACTTCGGGGGGAGATGCGACGAATGAGGCGGTGGTGCTTGGGCGGCTCGGAAGCAGAACAGGCCTGGTGGCCAGAATAGACGGCGGGCCTGTCGGGGAGGCGCTTTACCATAACCTTATGGAAGAAAAGGTGGATCTGACCTATGTATTAAAGGACGAGACGAGCCGCTCTACCACTGCTTTTGTCATACTGGGCAAGGGCGGAGAGCATAAGTTTTTTCTTCATAAAGGATATAACGAAGGCATTTCCCTTGATGAGATAGATATGGATATGCTGGGACAGACGAGGGCGGTCTGTATCGGCAGTCTGTACACGTCGTACCGCCTCGACAGAGGAGGCGCCAAGGTACTGATGGAGCAGGCGAAAAGGGCGGGGGCGCTCACCTTTGCCGATATGGATCACGATGTGGAGAATCTGGGACCGAATGCCATGGACGCCGTATACCCATATGTGGATTATCTGATCCCAAGCATTGATGAGGCGAGATACATTACCGGGACGGAGCACGAAAAAGACGCAGCGGAGGCGCTGCTTGAAAAAGGAGCCGGGACGGTCGTCATAAAGCTTGGGGGCAGAGGGTGCTATGTGAGAAGCCAAACGGATGCATTCTATGTAGATCCGTTCAAGGTGGATGCTAAGGATACGACCGGGTGCGGAGACAACTTTACGGCTGGGTTCATCCACTCGGTGCTTGGGGGAAAGCCATTGTATGAGAGCGCCAGATTCGCCTGTGCGGCGGGCGCCGTCAACGCGCTTGAGACAGGAGCGCATATGGCGGTGAGAAGCGAGAGGCAGATAGAAGACTTTATGAAGAGATTTCCGCAGAAAACGATAGAGAGATGACAGGGGGAAGAACGATGAGCAGAGTGCTGGCTGTGGATATCGGCGCAAGTAGCTACAGAGTAATGGATGGAACATATGACGGACGCAGACTGGACATGAAAGAACTGGCCAGATTCCGGCATTCTCCCGTTCTCATACAAGGACACTACCACTGGGACATACACAAGATGCAGAACGAGCTGATCCGTGTCATACGAGAAGCGGCAGAGCAGGGAGACGCAGTCAGATCCATTGGATTTGACACATTCGGTACAGACTTTGGGCTGCTCGGCGAGGATGGGAACCTTCTGGATGATCCGCTGGCATACAGAGATGATATCAGTGACGGCATGTATGAGGCATATTTTAAAAACTGCGAAGAAGCGCTGTATGGGAGTACCGGGGCTACTTATAGGACGACAGGTACGGCCCATGTTCTTAAGGGAATGGCAGAGCACGGCTTTGAGATTCTTAAAGAAGCGCGCCATATTCTCCTTCTGCCGGACCTGTTGGCATATCTTTTTACCGGAAAGATGGTAAATGAATACACGATAGCCACCACATCAAGACTGCTTGACATTCATAAGTGCCGTTGGGATGTAAAACTGATCGAAAGTCTCGGGCTTCCCGCACATATCTTTAAGCCGCTTTGTGATTCCGGCACGGTCGTCGGTGGGCTTAAAAGTGAGATAACAGAGGGAATTCCCAACCTGAAGGATACACAGGTGACGGCGGTAGCCTGTCACGACACGGCGTCGGCCGTTGCGACAGTACCCGGCCTTAAAGACTGCTCTTTCATCAGCAGCGGCTCCTGGTCCGTGAAGGGGATCGTGTGTGACAGGGCATATACGACCGAAGCGGCATGCAGGTATAAGATGAGCAATGAAGGACAGCCAGGGAAGAAGTACCGGCTTATCCGTAATATTACAGGATTATGGCTTCTGGAGGAATGTGTCAGACAGTGGAAACAGGAAGGATATGATATCCGGATCCCGGAACTTGCGAAGGCGGCGCAAAAGCAGGAAGACTTTCCGTCCATGATCTGCACAGATGCCCCCGATTTTGAGAAGCCGTCTCATATGCCGGAAAAGATACAGAATTACTGCAGACGGACCGGGCAGGCAGTGCCCGTTACACCTGCTGAGATCATGCGCACCGTAATAAACGGACTTGCACTTGAATATAGGAGACACAACGAAGAATTAAGATGTGTGACCGGACGCCCGGTCACATGTATGTACATCGTAGGAGGCGGAAGAAACAACAGACTCCTGAACCAGTGTGCCGCAGACGCATCCGGCTGTACGGTTCTGTGCGGGCATCCGGAAGCCGCGTCCGCGGGCAATATCCTCATGCAGTTCTATGCGCTTGGCGATATTGCGTCTATGGAGGAATTTTCCTACATAGCCGGAAGCGATGTGGCAGAGGAAAGATATGAGCCGGGGCAGAGTGAGAAGTGGGATGGCAGATATAAAGAATATGTACAATTAGTCAGACAATAGGAGGAAGAAAAAATGTTAATGAATATGAAGGAACTTCTTGAGGTGGCAGATGAGCATCATTTTGCCGTACCGGCATTCAATGCCGGATGCAGCCAGATATTAAAGGCAGCAATCGAGACAGCGGAGGCAAAGCATGCTCCGGTCATCATTGAAGTGCATCCGGATGAGCTTGAATTTCAGGGAGATGCATTTATCACCCACTGTGTGAAAGCGGCAAACGATACGAGAGTGCCTGTTGTGATCCATCTTGACCACGGTTCCTCGTACGGACAGATAGAGCGGGCCATAAGGGCCGGGTATACTTCGGTAATGATCGACGCATCCAGATGTCCGTTTGAAGAAAATATAGCGATTACGAAGAGAGTTGCAGACTTCGTACATCCGCTCGGCGTGTCGGTGGAAGCGGAGCTTGGAACGATAGGGATCATGGGGAACAGCGCAGAAGAAGGGACGAAGGAGATCACATATACCATTCCTTCCGAGGCGGAAGAATTTGTAAAACGGACAGGCGTAGATACGCTGGCGGTAGGGATCGGCACTGCCCATGGACTTTACCCGGAAGGCTATATTCCAAAGCTCAGGCTCGATATTTTAAGAGAGATAAAGGCTGCTGTAAATATTCCCCTTGTCCTCCACGGCGGCTCCGGCAACCCGGACGAGGAAGTGGCTGAGGCGGTGAAGCTTGGGATCAACAAGGTGAACATCTCTTCCGACATTAAAGATCCGTTCTACCGCCAGGTCAGAAAGACATTGGAGGATCAGACGCTCAGAGAACCAAATGTCATATATGCAGACGCGATAGAAGTGATGAAGAAGGTTATGGGACAGAAGATGGATCTGCTTGGCTGTACGGACATGGCAGGGCGCTATCATCTGTAGGAAGGAAGACATATGCGTTATCTTGTTGTCGATGCAGGCTCCAGTAATGTGAAAATATACCTGGCACATCTGGATGCCGGAAAAAAACTGCATATGGAGGAAGCCGGCCGTTTTCCCACAGAGAAGGTGTTCTATCTCGGGCATCTGTCCACAGACATATTCGCCATATACGGCAGGATATGCAGCGTGATCAAGTCACTTGCAGACAGAGGGATCTATGTGGATTCTCTCGGGATCGACTCGTGGTGTTCTGATTACGGCATTGTGGATACGGTGAGCGGAAGCGTGTCTATGCCTGTCTTCTACCGGGATAAGAGAACGGACGGTTATGTAGACAAGGTAAGTCAGGTGATGGACTATGAAGAGATCTGCCGCCTTACTGCCCAGAGGATACTTACGGATTCCACACTGTGCCAGCTGCTGGCCTACAAAGAAGAGTACCCGCAAGGGCTGTCCGGCAGTAAAAAGATACTTTTCATAGGTGATCTGCTCATGTATCTGTTCAGCGGCGTTATCTGTTCCGAGGTATCTGTGGCTTCTTATTCCCAGCTGTTTAATATGGAGCATGAAGACTGGGAGAAAGAGATGCTGGGCCGGTTTCATATTCCCGAAGCGGCAGTTCCGCCGGTAGTGAGGGCAGGGACCAGAATCGGGACGGTGCGGCCTGATCTTGCCACGTATCTCGGCATAAAAAAGACGTATGTGACTGCGCCTGCGGTCCATGACACCGCAAGCGCGGGGGTGGCAGTCCCGGCAGGAGAAGGAGAGAGCTGGGCTTTCCTGGCCACAGGCTCCTGGTTTCTGATGAGTATGGAGCTGGACGCCCCGGCAGACAGAAAGAAGTCTTACCGCTATCAGTTGTCCAACACCGGCATGGCTTTTGGAAAAGTGCTGCTCAAAAAGAACATAACCGCCATGTGGCTCGTACAGGAATGCAGGAGACAGTGGGAGCGGATGGGCAGGCATTATACATATCCGGAACTAAAAGACATGGCAGGGCAGGCAGAGGGATTTACCGCAATGGTGGACACAGAGTATGAAGGCTTCCGCCATCCGGAGAATATGGCGGATGAGATCTGCGCATATCTCAGGAAGACAGGCCAGTACGCTCCGCGCCCGGAAGATGCCGGGAAGATCGTACGGATCATATATGAAAGCATTGCCCTGCAGTCGGTGCGTGCTTTAAAGATGCTGGAAGATACGACGGGAAAGAAAGTGGATGTCCTGTACATCGTCGGAGGCGCGAACAGGATAGAGATCCTGAACCAGTATATTGCGGACGCGGCGGGCATCTGCGTGCGGACCGGGCCGTCGGAGGCGTCTGCTGTGGGAAACGCGCTGCTCCAGGCATACGCCATGGGTGAGACGGCGTCTCTGAAAGAGATGCGGGAGATCGCGGGAAACTCCTTTGGCACAGAGGAATACCGGCCCGTGAATACACAAAAGTGGCAGAGACAGTATAAGAAATATGTGGAGCTGTCAGGTCAGGCAGACAGAGGAGGAAGAAGTTATGAGTGAAAAATATATGCGCGGTGTTGTGGCGGCAGGTAACGGAGGAGTAGAGATCGTGCGGGATGTCCCGGCGCCGGAGATCGGTCCGTATGAAGCGCTTGTGAGAATGAAGTCATGCGGTTTCTGCAACGGGACAGACTTTCACATCATCCGCGGAGAGATGTCGGTGGAGGTAGACAGTTTCCCGACGCTTCTCGGCCACGAAGGGGTAGGCGATATCGTAGAGCTGGGGAGCAGGGTGAGGAATTATAAAGTCGGAGACCGCATCATGAATCCCATCATAAAGCTGATGCCGGGGACCAGGTATGGATGTACATGGGGCGCAATGTGTGATTACGGCGTCGTGCAGGACCAGAAGGCGATGCTTGACGACGGACGGGAAATGTCCGAACTCAACCCGAGACAGCTGGAGTGCGTACAGATCCCGCCGGACTTTGATGTCATTGACGGAGGCTGTCTCATTACACTTAATGAATGCTTCAGCGCCGCCAGAAATTTTGACGTGGCGGATAAGGATGTACTCGTGTACGGGGCCGGTCCTATGGGACTTGCGACGATGAAGTATATGAGGTATCTGGGGGCGAAGACGATCGTAGCCATAGACGGCGTGGAGGAAAGGCTTGAGCTGGCCAGATCATTGTCCGGGGCGGACGAGACGATCAACTATACAAAAGTAGACAAAAAGGAAGCGCTGGAAGGAAGGATATTTGACCGGGTCATTGATATTGTCGGGCTTACGTCACTTCTCGTGGAAGGCTCGCATCTGCTGAAGCCGTATGGCATTGTGGGCTCAATGGGGGTTCTGAGGAACTCTGACGCAGTGGTAGATGTGACAAAGCTTAAGAACAATACACTGCTGCAGATGCTTAATTTCCCCTATGGGCAGTATGCGGTCACAGCCGAGAACATTGAATTGATGGAAAAAGGGATCATCGATCCGAAAGACTTTTACAGTCATGTTAAAAGTGTGGAAGACATTCAGGAAGTCGTGCAGCTTGTGGCAGAAAAGAAGGCTGTAAAAGTAATTCTTGATCTGGAAAATTAGACGGAGGATATACCGATGAATGAAAAAGAGCTAAAGGAACTCATATGTGATATCGGCAGACGTATGTACACAAATGGATTTGTGGCTGCCAACGACGGAAATATCACGGTGAAGGTAAATGAATCAGAATATCTCACAACGCCGACCGGCATCAGCAAAGGTTATCTGCGTCCTGAGATGATAACGAAAGTCAATGAAAAAGGCGAGGTGCTGGAAGGAGAATATAAGCCGTCATCTGAAGTGAAGGTGCATCTAAGAGTCTATGCAGAGCGGGAGGACGCGGGGGCGGTCGTACACGCGCATCCGCCGTACGCCACTACATTTGCGGTCGCACATATGCCGCTGGATTCCTACATACTTCCGGAGGCGGTATACGGTCTGGGCGCCGTACCGGTCGTGCCGTATGCACAGCCGTCCACACAGGCGCTGGCGGACGGGCTGATTCCGTACCTGCAGGATTATGACGCCTTCGTCCTTGAGAATCACGGGACCGTTACGATAGGCCAGGATCTCATCAAGGCCTATTACAAGACAGAGACACTGGAATACAATGCGAAGATCACATATATGATAAAGCTTCTGGGCGTGTCACATGAGCTTCCAAGGGAAGAGATCGAGAAGCTTCTTATATCTTCAAAGAAAAATAATCCGGGAGGAAGACACCCGGGATACGTGAAATATGACCGTTAGACAGGAGGGAAGAAGATGAGGAAGAAACCGGTAATAGGAATTGTCGGACTCTCGGATGGAGATCCGCAGGTGCATGAGCAGCTGAAAGGAATTGTTAAGGAGCAGGTGGATGCCATTGTGAATGCGCTTAAGGCATCCGGGGAAGTGGAAGTGGTGGAAGCCGGAGAACTTGTGTGCAGCGTCAGGACGGCAAAAGAGCAGGCTGAATATCTGAAAGGGATGGATGTGGACGGCACGATACTGTCTTACGGGGTATTCGCATTCCCCAACTTCTCCGCTGTCGTTGCGCAAAACGGCAAGGGACCTTACCTGCTGGCGGCCAATCTGAATCCGGACTGGCCGGGCATGGTCGCCATGCTGGCGGCGGGCGGAGCGCTCAATCATCTCGGTATCCGCCACTTCAGGGCCAGCGGAGATGTGACAGAACCTGAGGTTCTTAAAAAGTATATACGCTTTGCCAGGTGCGCCAGAGTAGTGACCCGTCTCAACGGACAGAAATACGGACTTATCGGCGGCAGGAGCCTTGGTATGTACAGCGCCACAGTGAGCATGCAGGACTGGCAGAAAAAGTTCGGCGTAGATGTGGACCATATGGATCAGAGCGAGCTTGTCAGGCTTGCAGAGGAAGTTCCGGAGAAAAAGGTAGAAAAAGCGCTCGGCTGGCTGGAGGATAACATGGGAGAGATCCGGTACAATGGCAGCAGTTTTACACCGGATAAATTAAAGACACAGATCAGCCACTATGAAGCGCTCAAGAAGATCATAAAAGAAAATGAATATGATTTTGTCGGTGTAAAGTGCCACTATGAGATGAGCCGGCATTACTGCACGGAGTGTATCTGCGCGGCGTTCTGCAACGATCCGTATGACTGGGACGGTCCCAAGGAACCGGTCGTGTATGCCTGTGAGGCCGACTCGGACGCGGCGCTTACGATGCAGATATTAAAACTGCTTACCGATGAGCCGGTCATCTTTATGGATGTAAGACATTATGACAGTGAATATGACGTGATGGTCTTCTGCAACTGTGGTTCCCAGTCCACCTACTACGCGACCGGCACGGATGATCACAGGGAGAATCTTGGCAGGACGACGCTGTATCCGGCGCTTGATATCTATGCGGGAGGAGGGTGCCACGTAAATCTTATGACCGCGCCGGGACATGCGACGATCGCGCGCCTTAACCGGAGAGAAGGGAAGTACAGGCTTACGATCATTCCGGCGGATTTTGTGGCAGTGCCAGAAGAGAAGATGAAAGAGACGACAGAAGAATGGCCGCACATATTTGCGAAGCTGCCTTTTGACCATCAGATCTTCCTCGACAAGTTTGACGCCAACCATTGCCACGCGGTCTATGGGGATAAGACGGAGGAACTGAAGATGATCTGTGAGATGCTGGATATTGATGTAGAGATTCTTGGGGAATAGGAGTGTGTCGGTATGTCTGTGATAAGAGAAGTGTTCCGGGAAGGAGAAGGGATCCTTAAGTTAACGCCCACATGGGTCCCGAGAGGATTCAATGAACCGGGGAAAAGGCTCAGGCTCCACCCGGACGATTACTATGCGTTCGGAATGGACCGGGGCGGGATCTGTGAACGGTGGCTCGGCAGTGTGACGAGGGCTATGAATGGTCCGAAGACAGGGGAGACAGAAGGAATGAGTTATGTGTCCACCGGGCGGGGGGAACCGGGCTCCGTCTTATTTGCAGAGGCAGTGGGCGAGCTGAAGGCAGAGCTTGTCGGGGAAGAACTGTGGGAGCGGTATGGGACATGGCCTGCCTATGCCAAACTGTATGACTATGACAGGCCGTTGTTCTTCCATCTCCATCTGGATGACAGACACGCGGAAAAGATAGGGCGCATGGGGAAGCCGGAAGCCTATTATTTTCCGCGGCAGTATAACTACTCCATGGGGAGATTCCCGCTGACATACTTTGGCTTTGACCCGTCGGTGACAAAGAACGAGGTAAAAGCATGTCTTGAACATTACGACGCGCGGGACAACAAGATAACGGAACTTTCCCGGGCATACCGTATCAGGCTTGGAACGGGATGGTATACTCCGGCAGGCGTTGTGCATGCCCCCGGTTCGGCTGTCACGTATGAGCCGCAGTGGAACAGTGATGTGAATACGATCGTAGAAAATGTTACGATGGGAGAGGTAAACCCGCATCATCTGCTGACGGACTGTCAGCCGGAGTCAGAGAAGGGAAATATACGCGCGCTTATGGACCAGATCGACTGGAAAGAAAGTACCCGGCCTGACTATAAGGAAACTTATTTCAGGGAGCCGGTAAAACGGCCGACCGGGCAGAGGAGGATCCGGGAACAGTGGGTTGCGTACGCCAATGACTGGGTGGCTGCAAAGGAAGTAACGGTGGAGCCCAAAAGTAAAGCTGTCCTTACAGATTCGGCCTGCTACTGCGCCCTTATCGTACAGGGGCACGGCTCCTTCGGGCGCTATGAGTGTGAGACTCCTGTGATGCTCAGATTTGGAGACTGCTCGGCGGATGAATTCTTTGTGTCGGAGAAAGCGGCCAAAAAGGGCGTTGTCATTGAGAACAACAGCTGCTGTGAACCGCTGGTCATCCTGCAGAATTTTGCAAATAACAATAAAGAAGTACCAAAAGAAGTGAAATAGGAGGTCTGTAAAAGATGCAGAGGATACTGAACCGTCCGGACGATGTTGTGGACGAGATGCTGAAAGGTTTTTTGAAGGTGCATAAGAATATTGTGGAGGCCACGGCCAATCCGAGAGTGGTGAAGGCGAGAAATATTCCGGCGGGAAAGACCGGCGTAGTCACAGGGGGAGGCTCCGGCCACAAACCTGCTTTTATCGGTTATGTAGGGAAAAATATATGCGATGTGGCTGCCGTCGGCGAGATCTGTTCCTCTCCTACAGCGGCCGCGTTTCTGGATGCATTCAGAACAGCGGACCAGGGAAAAGGCGTCGCCTGCCTGTACGGCAACTATTCCGGGGATAACATGAATGTGCGCATGGCGGTGAAGATGGCCGGAAATGAAGGGATCGATGTGAAGACTGTCGTTGCAAACGACGATGTGGCGTCCGCCCCGAAAGAAAAACGCGATAAGCGCAGGGGAGTGGCGGGCGAAGTGCTTATGTGGAAGATAGGGGGCGCTAAAGCGGCCAAAGGCGCGGACTTAAATGAGGTAACAGCCGCCGCCCAGAAAGCCATTGACAACACGCGCAGCGTGGGGATCGGACTGACGCCGTGTACGCTTCCTGCCGTAGGACATCCCAACTTTAAGATCGAGGAGGGCACGATGGAAGTCGGGATCGGCCACCACGGCGAGCCGGGCATCGAAGTGTGTAAGCTTGAGAGTGCGGCCAAAATGGCAAAGCGCATGACGGATATCGTGCTGCCGGATCTTCCTTTTGCGAGGGGGGATGAAGTGGCTGTGCTCGTATCCGGACTTGGAGCGACGCCTGTGATGGAGCTGTATGTGCTCTATGATGAGATCGACCGGCTGCTGGCGGACAAAGGAATCCGCGTCTATAAGTCTTATGTGGGCGATTATTTTACCTCCCTGGATATGATGGGGGCGACGCTGACAGTCATGAGACTGGACAGCGAATTAAAAGAGCTTCTGGACATGCCGGTGGAGTGTATGGGAATGACGCAGTTATAGGAGGCAGAGATATGGATACATTTAAGAACAGAGACGGAAAGCCGGTATTGCTTGCGATGGTCAAAGCAGTCCAGGACAACAAAGCATATCTGGGAGAAATAGACGGGCTGATCGGCGACGGTGACCATGGCATGAATATGAATAAAGGATTTACAGTCTTTGAAGAAAGATACGGCAAAAAGGAAATTGGCTTTACCGGAGGACTCAGAGAGCTTGGCATGGTTCTGCTCAATGAGATCGGAGGTTCCATGGGGCCGATCTACGGGACGGTATTTATGGAGATGGCAGAGGCGGGAGATGGATTCGAGGAGATCGGGCTTGCGCAGTTCAGCCAGATGCTGGAGGCTTCTCTTGAGGGTCTGTCAGACATCGTTGAGGCCAGGGTCGGAGATAAGACACTGATCGATACGCTCTCTCCGGCTGTGTATACACTGAAGGCAGAAGCAAAGACGAAGGGAGACTTTACCGATGCGCTTGATAAGATGAAAGGCGCGGCAAAGGCCGGCAGGGATTCCACCAGGGACATGGCGGCAAAGTTCGGGCGCTCCAGCAGGCTCGGGGAGCGCTCCAGAGGGGTGCTGGACGCCGGAGCCGTATCGTGCTGCGTCATTCTGGAGGCGATGGCAGACGGAATAAAAGAGCTGCTGTAATTGAACGGCAGCCGCGGGAAGGGGTAAACTGTTTCCTGTCTTCTTTTCATTTAAAGAACGGTATGATAGAATGAATAAAACGGAGGACAGGATGAAGAGAGAAAAATTTTTCGCGAAGAAATCTGTGGATAATAAGATACGGTTTCCTATTAAAAATAAGATCATGCTGCTTTCGGCGATGGCGGCACTTCCATTTTTGATCATGGTCGTGTATCTTCTCGTCTCCATGACAAACTACAGCCGCGCCTATGATGATATCGTGCGAAATCTTACGATCGCCAACAATTACAATCTGGACTTCAAAGAAGAGATGGATGAGAGTCTGTACAAGCTTGTGGTCGGATATGTTACTTTTGATAATATATCGGAGAAAGATACGCTGAAAGACCCGTATGTCATGATCGACGAGCTTCGCAGTGAATTTACGAAGCTGATGGACATAACGACGGAAGCCGAGAGCAGGGTGTGGCTGGAAAGTCTGCTCCGCAATATAGACACGCTTCAGAAGCGGGTGGATGATATTGTGGAAAATGTGTCCGACGGTGAGCGGTACGATGAGAATATCGAAGAGCTGGACAACAATATCTATATTTTGACAGAACTTATCCAGGATGATATCCAGTATTACATATACTATCAGACACAGAGCATGGAAGAGGTTACAAGTAATCTCAACCGTCAGATGGATGATTTTATTGTCATATGCATTGTGCTCGTTGTGCTTCTCGTTGCGGCTGTGGCTGTGGCGACGGTTCTGACCGCCTCCGGTATTCTCCGGCCGATACGGGAGCTCTATGATGCCACAGGAAAGATAGCGGAGGGCGACTTTGAAGTGCGGGCCAGCGCGGACTCCAGGGATGAGATCGAGGTTCTGGCCCATGGATTCAACAATATGGCCGGGAATATGCAGTCGCTGATCGGCAAGATCAAGGAAGATGAACAGAAGATGCGCAGGGCGGACCTGCGGCTTTTGCAGGAGCAGATCAATCCCCACTTTTTATATAATACGCTCGATACGATCGTCTGGCTGATCGAGGGCAATGAGACGGAGCAGGCGGTGGAGATGGTCGTGACGCTGTCGGATTTCTTCCGTCTTGTGCTCAGCAAAGGAAAAGAGTTCATCTCCATAGGACAGGAAGAACAGCATATCCGGAGTTATCTTGAGATCCAGGAAATGCGCTACCACGATATATTAGAATATGAGTTTTGGATCGATCCGGTTCTGTATGATTATCAGATATTGAAGCTTACGCTCCAGCCGATCGTGGAAAATGCGCTCTATCACGGAATAAAGTACAAGAGGGCGAAAGGGACGATCTGTGTCAGCGGGGAGAAGAAGGGGGATATCATCTGTCTGACGGTCAGTGATGACGGTGTCGGTATGGAGGCGGAGGAACTGCGCCAGCTCCGGGAGGAGATAGAACGCCCGTGCGGCGAGACAAAGAAAGGATTTGGCCTTGCCAATGTAAATGAACGTATACATATGTACTTCGGTGCGGAGTACGGAATGTCCATAAGCTCCGTAAAGGGAAAAGGGACAAAGGTGGAGATCACGATTCCGGCCGTCAAGGTGGGAGAGCAGCACAATGAAAGGATGAGATGACATATGGGACAGAGGGCAAAAAGAAAGTTACGGCTGATATCCTCTGTATTGGCCGTGCTCGTCTTCCTGTCGGGGTGCGGACAGGACTTCCATAAAGAGGGCGAACAGGATGACGTCATCTCCAAGGATGACAGCCTGACTGTGGTAGGTGTATCACAGATTGGAAGTGAATCAGTGTGGAGAACAGCAAACACCGCGTCAATACAGAATACATTCAGTAAGGAAAACGGTTATTTCCTTATATTTGACAATGCCAGACAGAAGCAGGAGAATCAGATCAAAGCGCTTCGCAGCTTTATCTCCCAGCAGGTGGATTATATTGTCTTTTCACCTATCGTAGAAGACGGATGGGACACCGTGCTGCAGGAAGCGAAGGATGCGGGCATCCCGGTCATCCTTATGGACCGCAAAGTGAAGGTAAAGGACGAGTCTCTATATACCGCATGGGTGGGTTCCGACTTTGCGGAAGAAGGACAGAATGCCGGACGCTGGCTTGCCGGGCATCTGAAGGAAGAAGGGCGCGCCGGCGAAGAAATAAATATCGTTGTCCTGCAGGGGACAAACGGCAGCACTTCTGTTATCGGACGCACGGAAGGGTTTGATAGTGTGGCAGCGCAGCACGACAACTGGAATATACTGGAACAGGCAGACGCGGATTTTACGACTGCAAAAGGCAGGGAAGAGATGAAAAAAATGCTGCATAAGTACGAAGATATCGACGTGGTCGTCTCGCAGAATGATGATATGACGTTTGGGGCGCTGGAGGCCATTGGGGAAGCAGGGCAATCTACCGGGACGGACGGCGGTATCATCTTGATCTCTTTTGACGCCACAAAGTCTGCGCTGGAGAAAGTAGAACAGGGAATTATCAATGTTGATATCGAATGTAATCCTGAACAGGGAGCATATATAGAAGAAGTGATCCGGGTGCTGGAAAGCGGGGGGCAGGCTGAGAAGGAATATTTTGTGTCGGAGAGAGTATTCACAAAGAAAAATGTAGCCAGTGTTATCGGCGACAGATCTTATTAACAGACTTTATGAACAGACTTTATGAACAGGAACAGAGGGAAAAAGATGTTGAAAGTGTTTTTGGTTGAAGACGAGAGCGTGATCAGAGAAGGACTGCGGGACAAGATCCCGTGGGAACAGTACGGTTACCGGTTCGTGGGAGAGGCGGCGGACGGAGAGATGGCGCTCCCACTTATACGGAAAGCCAGACCGGATGTACTGATCACAGACATAAAGATGCCGTTTATGGACGGACTGTCTCTGAGTAAGATGGTGCGGACTGAATTTCCGAAGATAAAGATCATCATCATCAGCGGCTATGATGATTTTGAGTATGCAAGAGAGGCGATCGAGGCGGGCGTCGACCAGTACATGCTGAAGCCGGTGACAAGAGCGGCTTTGAGAAAAGTATTGCTGGAGCTGAAAGAGAAGATCGCGCAGGATGTGCAGCAGGATGCGTACCGGTCGCAATTCCAGAGCGAGATGCGGGAATACGAGCAGTTTTCCCGCAGGCAGTTCTTTGAGAAGGTGCTCGGGGGAGGAGAGATCTCTGTCAAAGACATCTATGAAGAAGCAGGGAAACTATCACTGGAGCTTTCGGCTTCGTCTTATAATCTTCTGTTCCTCTGCCTGCAGGAAAAGGCCGGTACATTAAGCGACGGCAGGGCGGAGCGGTTCATGAGAAGGCAGGAAGAGGTGCTGCATTATTTTCTGCGCCATCCCCAGTATATTCCGTTCCGGTGGAACGCCAATTGCTACGGCGTACTCGTGAAGGCCGAAAATGGACAGATGGAGGAACTGACAGAAAAGGCGCTTGGGCATATCAGGCAGATATGCAGCCAGGAGGAAGACCAGATGGACTGGTATGTGGCGGTCGGAAGACCGGTAGAGCGTTTGAGTCTGCTTTCTGAATGTTACCGGAGTGTAAACCATTATTTTGCGTACCGCTTTATCATGCCGGACCTGCACCTGCTGACGGAGTCGACCCTTGCAAGTTATCTGACGCCGGGGGAGGAGAATAATATCGGAGATGTGGATCCGTCCAAGATGGCGCCGGAGATCATCCGGGACTTTCTGTCCAGAGGAAGCAGCAGCGAGATACACGATTTCGTGGAATCCTATCTGCAGAGCATCCGGGAGGCGCTGGAATCGAGAATGTTCCGGGATTATGTTGTTCTCAATATCCGTTTTACCGTGATGGCGTTTATGGAATCGATCGGGGCGGAGCAGGAAGAGTATGTTGAGGAGATGGATCACAAGCTCTGGGATATCCACATGAAGCCGTCGGAAGTATTCGACTACTTTGTGGATACGCTCCAGGCGGCGGTCTGTATCCGCGACAGGCGGAGCAGTTATCAAAGCGGCAGGGCGCTCCGGCATGCGCTTGAGTACATAGACAGTAATTATGCGATGGAATCACTTTCCTTGAGCAGTGTGGCGGCAGAAGCCGACGTGAGCGCAAGTTATCTGAGCGCTGTGTTCAGTCAGAGTATGCAGAAGACATTTATTGAATATGTCACGGAAAAGCGGATGGAGAAGGCGAAAAAGCTTCTTCGCGCGACGGACAAGTCATCCGGCGAGATCGCCCTGGAAGTGGGATATAAGGATTCCCACTATTTCAGCTTTGTATTTAAAAAGACGCAGGGCGTAAGTCCGAGAGAATACCGGAACGGCAAAAAAGATTAGATAAGGCCCATATTTTCAGACGTACTTTCTTTCAGATTGATCCTCCAGGGGATTTCCTGCGGTACAGCGGGAGATCCCTTTAATTTGCTGACCATCATCCGCGCGGCGGTGTTCCCCATCTCATGTGATCTGTGAGTAAGTGTGGTGAAATAAAGAATGCCGGAACTGCTCAAGTAGGTGTTGTCAAAGGCGGTCAGCGCCATGTCATCGGGGAGGCGGTAACCGGCCAGCTTAAGTTCCTTGATGAGAAAGTAGGCGATCATATCATTGTAACAGATAACGGCAGTACAAGATTCCAGCGATTCCAGCACAAATCTTTTCAGAAACCCGGTATCCTGAAAGCGTTCCAGCTTATCCAGATCACGGGAGGAAAACCAGCCGATCCGTTCGTCGGGAACCGGCAGGCAGGCGTCCCTCATCGCCTCCACAAATCCCTGGAACCGTTCCGGCCCCTGCTGGTCATCCGATTTGAAGATGCCGCCGATGGCGGTATGTCCCTGCCCGGTCAGGTGCTTTACAAGGAGGGCGCTTCCCCCGGCGTTGTCATCCTTTACATACATACAGTCATTGAGCGCCGGATAATAGTTGTGAAGAAACACCACAGCGCACCCTTTTTTCATAAGCCTTCGGTAGAGATCTACGTTCGGGTTCGGCAGGGCGCTTTTACTGCCTTCCACAATGAGTCCGCGGGGAGGCGTATCGAGGAGCCCGGACAGTATCTCCCGCTCGCTTTCGATACGGTTGCGCGTCACATATACTTTGGCGGAAAAGCCGTTCTGCGAAAGAGTGCCCTTTATATCATTTATAACGCCGGGATATATGTATTCTGAATCATCGGAAATGAGGATGCCGATCACATTAGCACAAGGGTCCGCGGTCAGACCGGTAATGTAGGAGCCGCTCCCCCGTTTCTTTTCGATCAGCCCTTCCTTCTCAAGGAGCGACAACGCCAGGCGGGCCGTCTGGCGGCTGACCTTGAACCGCCGGCAGAGTTCCTGCTCTGTCGGCAGCTTATTGATGCCATTTTCTATATAATCTGGGATCAGTTCCCTGAGACGGCCCGCAAGCCATTTGTATTTTATTGCCATAAGACACCTCCGTAAAAAATTGTAAAATTATGTGGCGGTTCAAATTTGCATTACCTTAAAAAAAACATAAATAGCAGTAAAAAAACAAACTTTTCTCGTATTTTCAAGGAAGTTCACAGTCCGGCCTTCGTAAAATGATTTCTCTCTGACGTGCCGGAATCTATAAAAATCGTAAATTTTCCAGCTTATTTCTTAAAATAACATACAATGGACAAAAAGTTGTATTTAAATCATATTATATCATAAAAGATTTGTATTGTAAAAAACTAATAAACCGCATAAATACAAGGAATTACGGATTGATATACGAAAGCGCAGATGATAAGGTTGAATTACAAAGAAGCGGGGCCCGCTGCATATAGAACTATCAAAATTCAGGAGGAAAAATTTATGAAAAAAAGAGTTGTTGCAGTATTGCTTACGGCAGTCATGGTATTAGGTCTTGCAGGATGCGGCGGAGCGTCAGACAAAGACGCAGATAAAAAGGATTCCGGGGACGGCGGCGCGATAAAAGTGGGGATCATCAACAATGACCCGAACGAGTCAGGTTACCGGACAGCAAATGACAAAGACATGAAAGAAATGTTCACAAAAGAAAACGGATATGAAGCCTCATTTGCTTACAGCCTCAAGAATGACGAGCAGATCACAGCGGCACAGAAATTTATCCAGGACGGTGTTGATTATCTTCTCCTCTCCGCAGCCGACACGGCAGGATGGGATTCTGTTCTGAAGGATGCCCAGGATGCAGGGACAAGAGTGATCCTGTTTGACCGTACGATCGACGCAGACGAGAGCCTTTATGAGGCATCTATCGTATCTGACATGGAAAAAGAAGGCGAGACAGCAGTGAACTGGATGGAAGAGCAGGGACTTGATGCATACAACATTATCCATATCCAGGGTGTTATGGGTTCCGCTGCACAGAAAGGACGCTCCGGAGCGCTTGATGCAGCAGCAAAGGAAAAAGGCTGGAACATCGTTACACAGCAGACAGCAGAGTGGAATGCAGAGAAAGCACAGCAGATCGTTCAGTCCGCTATCGATTCCGGCGAAGAGTTCAACGTGATCTACGCAGAGAATGATGATATGGCCAAAGGTGCTGTGGCAGCGCTTGACAAGGCAAATATCTCTCACGGTGTGGGCAAAGACGTGATCGTTATGGGATTTGACTGCAATAAGTGGGCATTAGAAGAACTGCTTGCTCAGAACTGGAACTATGATGGACAGTGCAATCCTTTCCAGGCTTCTTATATTGATGAAGTTATCAAGACGATCGAAGACGGCAAGGAAATAGAAGAAAAGACAATTATTATGGATGAAAAAGGATTCGACGCCACTACGATCACAGAGGATGATGTAGAGCAGTACGGTATCTAATAGAGAAACAGGTTGCAGTAAAATGATTGTTGAAAAGGGTGCGGCGCGGCGTACGGGACAGTAATACGCTCCCGCGCCCTTTTGTGAAAAAAAGGATTAGAGGTGAATGCACTCGTGAAAGAAAATGCCATATTAGAAATGAGAAATATCCATAAGAGCTTTCCGGGAGTACGTGCGCTGCAGGCGGTAGATTTTACATTGTGTGAAGGTGAGATACATGCGCTGATGGGTGAAAACGGCGCAGGTAAATCCACTTTGATAAAGGTTTTGACCGGCGTCTACCTGAAGGATGAGGGGGAAATACACCTCAAAGGTCTGGATAAAGCGGCAGTGATACGTTCTCCCCAGGATGCACAGAATCTTGGGATCAGCACCGTGTATCAGGAGATCACACTCTGCCCGAATCTTTCGGTGGCTGAAAACATGTACATAGGCCGGGGCAAGGGTCTTGGGCAGAGCTGGAGGAAGATGAACGAAGCGGCAGATAAGATACTGAAAAATCTGGATATACCGGCCAGTGCCACACAGCAGCTCTCAGACTGTTCCATTGCGATCCAGCAGATGGTAGCCATAGCGCGTGCCGTAGATATGGAATGTAAGGTGCTCATTCTGGATGAGCCGACCTCCTCCCTGGATGAACAGGAAGTGGAGAAATTGTTCGGACTGATGCGTGATCTGAAGGCAAGAGGGGTAGGGATCATCTTTGTCACCCACTTTCTCGAGCAGGTATATGAGGTTTGCGATAAGATCACAGTCCTGCGTGACGGAAAGCTCGTAGGGGAATATGAGATCAAAGATCTCCCGCGTGTGCAGCTTGTGGCGAAAATGCTCGGCAAGGAACTAAACGACGCGGAGGAGATCAAAGATGAGAGCCTTGTGTATGAACAGGATGACACAGTCCCTCCCGTATTCGAGGCAGAAGGACTGCAGAGTGACGCAGGGATCAAGCCGTTTGACTTCTACATCAGAAAAGGAGAAGTCAACGGATTTACCGGTCTTCTCGGCTCGGGGCGGAGTGAATGTATCCGCGCGATATTCGGTGCGGACAGAATCATCGGCGGAACTGTGAAGAAAGATGGTAAGAAAATAAAAATTTCCAAACCGATCGATGCGATGAAGAATGGTATCGCATACCTTCCGGAGGACCGTAAAGGAGACGGAATCGTAGGCGACCTGTCGGTGCGTGAAAATATCATACTGGCGGCACAGGTGCTGGAAGGATTTTTCAAACCATTCTCAAAAGCGAAAGCAAATGAGATCGCAGATGAGTATATCAAGCTTCTCGATATCAAGACTGCGTCCGCGGACACACCGATCAAATCGCTTTCCGGAGGAAATCAGCAGAAGGTGATACTTGCCCGCTGGCTGTTCACACATCCGGATTATCTGATCCTGGATGAACCGACACGGGGTATCGATGTGGGCACGAAGATCGAGATACAGAAATTAGTGCTGAAACTTGCTTCGGAAGGCATGAGCGTTACGTTCATTTCTTCTGAGACGGACGAAATGCTCCGTACGTGCTCCCGCCTCATCGTCATGAGGGACAGGAAGACGGTAGGAGAGCTTTCGGGCAAAGACTTGTCCCAGAGCAGTATTATGGGTATGATCGCCGGAGGTGACAAAGACAATGCAGAAGAATAATACAAAAAAATCAAGCATAAACCAGATAGCCGGTAAGATGGCGGGAAAACAGATCTTCATTCCGATTGCGGCGCTTTTGCTGCTGGCCATATTTAACCTTATTGTAGATCCGTCCTTCTTTAAGATATCGATGGATGTCAACAGTGCGGGGGACCAGGTCCTGTCCGGGTATCTGATCACGATACTGGACTACGGCTCAGAACTTGCCATACTTGCCATTGGCATGACGCTCGTCACGGCGGCGTCAGGCGGCCAGGACATCAGTGTGGGCGCTGCGATCGCGATCGCAGGCTCAGTCATATTGCGGGTGCTGTGCGGTACGAATTCAAGACCGGATGAATTACAGGCGCCGATCATCGTTGCGTTTCTTGTTGCCTGTGTGGTTGCAATGCTCTTTGGAGCGTTCAACGGTATACTTGTCGCAGGATTTAACATCCAGCCTATGGTTGCCACATTGATCCTGTTCACGGCGGGACGTTCTGTGGCGGCGTGGATCAATAACAATGAACTTCCTGTCGTCAGTGACAAGAGTTTTACATATTTTGGCGGGTTCATTCCCGGTATTCCGATCCCGACTCCGTTCTTTATCGCCCTCGGCTGTATTATTATAACAGCGCTTGCGCTGAAATTTACGAACCTTGGGTTATATACGCAGGCAGTCGGCATCAACGCAAGTTCTTCACGATTGAACGGTCTGAACCCGGCGTTTATCAAGTTCTTAAGCTTTGTGATCCTCGGGTTATGTGTCGCGGTGGCGGCGCTCATTAAAGTAAGCCGTATCTCTTCCATCAACTATTCGGTCATCGCAAAAGATATCGAGATGGACGCGATCCTTGCGGTGGCCCTTGGCGGCAATGCCTTAAGCGGCGGTAAGTTCAACATGACGGCGTCCGTCCTTGGAGCTTATGTCATACAGTTCCTGACAACGACGCTCTATAAGTTCAATGTAAAATCGGATGCGCTTTCTGCATACAAGGCGATCGTCGTTATCGTTCTCGTAGTCATAAGCGCGCCGGTCGTAAGAGATAAAATGTCAACTGTATTCAAGAAGCTGACGTTAAAGAAAAAGGAGGTTGGTTAACATGGCAATGACGGAAAAGAAGCCGGCAGGCGTTAAACGTCTGCGCATAAGATCAATGTCCGATACAAACCTGCTGCTCATGATAACGATCGGGGTATTTATTCTGATGTATGTCTGTGCGATCGTGTTCCAGGGCTCAGGTTTCCTGAAACCACAGACATTCTTTAACATACTGAACGCAAATGCGGCGCTGCTCATTGCGTCGTGCGGCCTCACGATCGTAATGGTCACCGGGAGTATCGACATCTCGGTCGGAGGTGTGGCGGCGCTGGTGAGCATGTGCTGTGCCGTATATCTCGATTATATGAATGGCAATATCTTCGTCTCTGCGCTGATCGCCCTCGGCATCGGTCTGGGATTCGGGCTTGTTCAGGGATTCCTTGTGGCATATCTGGATATCCAGCCGTTTATCGTAACGCTGGCCGGCATGTTCTTCGCCCGCGGCATGACGACGATCGTACACACGAATCCGTTCAACGTAGAGAACAAGGCGTTCGTAACATTGAAGGAGACGCGTATCACCGTCCCCGGCATGGGTTCGGTAAACCGAATCGGAAAATACGTAGACGCCTATGTGGAGATCGGCGTGGTCGTGGCGCTGCTTCTTGTGGTCCTGCTTTTCATCCTGCTCAGGTGGTCGAGACTTGGCCGCGGCTTTTACGCGGTGGGCGGCAACAGACAGAGTGCGCTGATGCTCGGGATCAATGTAAAGAGAACGAGATTTATCGCTCATCTGCTCTGCGGAGTGCTGGCGGGTATCGGCGGATATGTGTACTTCCTCCATGTAGGAAGCGGCGCGGCTTCCCATGCAAGCGGAATGGAAATGAACGCCATCGCGTCCGCCATCATCGGCGGCACGCTGCTGACCGGTGGAGTCGGCAATATTGCAGGTACGCTCTTTGGTGTGCTGTCACTCAGCCTGATACAGAATATCGTATCGTCCGCAGGGCTCGACCAGGCATGGTGGACCGGAATCACGATAGCGGGGATGCTCTGCCTGTTCCTTATCATACAGAGTATTGTTATGGCCCGGAAAAAGGGAACTTCATAGAGGAAACGTAAAAGAAAGGTGCTGAAAATATGAGTGATATTATAAAAGCGATCGCGTCCGGAAAGACGGCGCTTGGGATCGAGTTCGGCTCAACCCGTATCAAGGCAGTGCTCGTCGGGGAGGACAATGCCCCTGCTGCGTCCGGAAGCCATGACTGGGAGAACCGGCTTGTGGACGGCATATGGACGTATGATCTGGATGAGGTGTGGAGCGGGCTTCAGGACTGTTACCGTAAGCTGGCGGAAGATGTAAAGGCCAGGTACGGGATCGTTCTTGAACGCGTGGGCGCCATCGGCTTCAGTGCCATGATGCACGGTTATATGGCATTTGATGAAAAGGATGAACTGCTTGTCCCCTTCCGCACATGGAGAAATACCATTACAGAGCAGGCGTCGAGAGAGCTTATGAGCGTATTCCGTTATAATGTCCCGCAGAGGTGGAGCATTGCACATCTTTATCAGGCCATCTTAAACGGAGAAGAGCACGTGGCGGATGTCCGCTTCTTCACAACACTGGCGGGGTATGTGCACTGGAAACTGACCGGAAGGAAGGTGCTGGGGGTGGGAGATGCCTCCGGCATGTTCCCCATCGACACTGTAAGTAAGAATTACAACAACCGCATGATCGGGCAGTTTAATGAACTGGTGGCGCATAAAGGCTATCCATGGAAATTAGAGGAACTGCTCCCACAGGTGCTTCTGGCAGGGGAAGACGCAGGCACCCTCACAGAAGAGGGCGCCGGACTTCTCGATCCGTCCGGACACTTAAGGGCCGGAATCCCGCTGTGTGCCCCGGAGGGAGACGCAGGGACCGGGATGGCGGCAACAAACAGCGTGGCCGTGCGGACCGGCAATGTATCGGCAGGTACGAGTGTATTTGCCATGGCAGTCCTGGAAAAGGAGCTGTCCAAAGTGTACGAAGAAATCGACATGGTGACGACTCCCGACGGGAACCTGGTGGCCATGGTGCACTGTAATAACTGTACTTCTGACTTGAATGCCTGGGTGGGACTGTTTGGAGAATTCGCGGAGAGCTTTGGCATAGAAGCAGATACGGACCGGCTGTTTAGCACGCTGTATCAGAAAGCGCTGGAAGGAGACGCGGACTGCGGCGGACTTCTGGCGTATAACTATTTCTCGGGAGAGCATATCACCGGATTTGAGGCGGGACGTCCGCTGTTTGTAAGGACGCCAAAGAGCAGGTTCAACCTGGCCAATTTCATGCGCGTGCATCTCTTTACGTCTCTCGGCGCTCTTAAGACGGGCATGGACATCCTGCTGAAGAGTGAGGGCGTGAAGCTTGACACGATGCTCGGGCACGGCGGGCTGTTCAAGACAAAGGGCGTAGGGCAGCAGATCATGGCGGCCGCCATTGATACCCCAGTGTCTGTCATGGAGACAGCGGGAGAAGGCGGAGCATGGGGAATCGCGCTTCTGGCAGCTTACAGGCGGGAACAGACCGGGGAAGCGCTGGCAGACTGGCTGTCCGCAAATGTGTTTGGCGGCGATATAGGAACGAAGATCAAGCCTGCCCCGGCGGACGTGGAAGGTTATGAGACATTTATGAGACGTTACGCGGCCGGCTTTCCGATCGAAAGGGCAGCGATAGATCATTTGGAATAGAAACGTACAGACAGCGGATCAGGAGGAAACAAAATGCTGGAGCAGTTAAAGCGGGAAGTATACGAGGCGAACATGCAGCTTCCGGAATATGGACTTGTCACGTTTACATGGGGCAATGTAAGTGGTATTGACCGTGAAAAGGGACTTTTTGTCATCAAACCGAGCGGTGTCGCGTACGACAGACTTAAGCCGGAAGATATGGTAGTCATGGATCTGGAGGGGCATAAGGTGGAAGGCGGTTATCGGCCTTCTTCCGATACGGATACCCATGTGGTATTGTACAACTGCTTTGCGGATATCGGCGGAGTCGTGCATACGCACTCGTCCTGGGCGGCCTGCTGGGCACAGGCCGGACGGGATATTCCGTGCTACGGGACGACCCATGCGGATTACATCTACGGAAGTGTGCCCTGTGTGAGAAACCTTACGAGGGAGGAGATCGAGGAGGCGTACGAAAGAAATACAGGCGTCCTCATTGCAGATGAATTTGAACTGCGTGATCTGGATCACAATGCCACACCTGCGGTACTGTGTAAGAACCACGGGCCGTTCACGTGGGGAAAAGACGCCTCGGAGGCGGTACATCATGCAGTGGTACTGGAGGAAGTGGCCAGGATGGCGGCGCGCTGTGAGGCCATCAATCCGGGCGTTAAGCCGGCGCCCCGGGAACTCCAGGATAAGCATTATTACAGAAAGCACGGCGCGGATGCTTACTATGGACAGAAGCAGTAAATGAACATGATCATCACTTAAAGGAGACAGTTATCATGATAAAAAGCAAAGAATATAAGTTTTGGTTTTGTACCGGTTCTCAGGATCTGTACGGGGAGGAATGTCTGGCGCATGTAGCGGAGCATTCCCGCAGGATCGTGGAGGCTTTAAATGCTTCCGGAGCTCTTCCGTATGAGGTCGTCTGGAAACCGACACTGATCACCAATGAACTGATCAGAAAGACATTCAATGAGGCCAATACCGATGAGACGTGCGCGGGCGTTATCACGTGGATGCATACGTTCTCCCCGGCCAAATCATGGATCCTCGGGCTGCAGGAGTACAGAAAGCCGCTGTTGCACCTGCATACGCAGTTCAATGAGGAGATACCGTACGATACCATTGACATGGACTTTATGAATGAAAATCAGGCGGCGCACGGTGACCGTGAATACGGCCATATCTTCAGCCGGCTCAGGATGGAGCGTAAAGTGGTGGCCGGATACTGGGCGGATCCCAAGGTCCAGAAGAAGATCGGTTCGTGGATGCGCACGGCGGTCGGCGTCATTGAGAGCAGTCACGTGCGCGTAATGCGTATTGCCGACAATATGAGAAATGTTGCAGTGACGGAAGGGGATAAGGTGGAGGCTCAGATCAAATTCGGCTGGGAAGTGGACACCTATCCGGTCAATGAGATAGCAGAAGCAGTAGCGGAAGTCTCAAAGAGTGACATCGGCACACTCGTAGAAGAATATTATGACAAATATGACATTTTACTTGAAGGAAGAGATGAGAAAGAGTTCCGGGAGCATGTGGCGGTTCAGGCAGGGATCGAAATTGGGTTTGAGAGATTTCTGGAAGAGAGGGACTATCAGGCGATCGTCACGCATTTCGGCGACCTCGGTTCTTTAAAGCAGCTTCCCGGACTTGCCATTCAGAGACTTATGGAAAAGGGGTACGGATTCGGCGGCGAGGGAGACTGGAAGACAGCCGCCATGGTCCGTATCATGAAGATCATGACGGAGGGGGTGAAAGACGCCAGGGGAACATCTTTCATGGAAGACTATACGTATAACCTTATTCCGGGAAAAGAAGGAATTCTTCAGGCGCACATGCTGGAAGTGTGTCCGTCCGTCGCGGAAGGACCGATAAGCATCAAGTGTCAGCCGCTTACAATGGGAGACCGGGAAGATCCGGCCCGCCTTGTATTTACTTCAAAGGAAGGACCGGCAGTGGCAGCGTCACTTATCGATCTGGGAGACAGGTTCCGTCTCATCATCAATGATGTAGACTGTAAAAAGACAGAAAAACCAATGCCGAAGCTGCCGGTCGCTACGGCATTCTGGACTCCGCAGCCAGATCTTCAGACTGGAGCCGAGGCGTGGATCCTCGCCGGCGGAGCCCACCACACGGCATTTTCCTATGACCTGAGCGCCGGACAGCTGGGAGACTGGGCTGATGCTATGGGAATCGAGGCAGTCTATATTGATAAAAATACAGAGATAAGACAGTTTAAAAATGAGCTCAGGTGGAATGCGGCGGCCTATAAGCTGGGGATTTAGCCGGAATGTATGCGCTCCGCGCAGTGCAGGCTTCACGGCCGCGCACACTGTATGTACGAAAAAGAAAACATAGTTCCATATTTTACCGGTTCATAGTACAATAGAGACAGTAAAGGTGAATAAGGCTGGGAATGTGCTATGGAAAATAACGGAAAAAGAAAAGACGGGAGCCTGTCTTATCTGAAATATGTACTGATCATTGCCGCGCTGCTGGCGGCAATGATCGCGGCGGTCGTATTGTATTATATGGACATGAATACAAAGCTTTTGTCGGAGGCCCACAGGAATTTAAAGACAGAAAACGAATATAAAGAACAATATTTTTCGCAGTTTATAAGCAGCCGGATGAACTGGTACAGGACAGTGGCGGCGTTCTGCGACGTTCCGGAGGGGTCGGGGGCGGAAAACTGGCATGTTATTTTAAAGGAATACAGTTCTGACGATATGCGGTTTGGCATAGCGGATGCGCACGGAAGGATTTATTTCGGAGAGAACCAGTCGGCAGATATCAGCGGACGGGACTACTATAAGAAAGTCATGCAGGGGGAGGAAGTCATCTCCGACGTCCTGACCGACAGCTGGGACGGGCAGGAGAGTGTCCTGATGGCCGTGCCTATCTGGAAGGACGGACACGTATGCGGCGCGGTCTGCGCGGAATATACGACGCAGAATCTCGGGCTGGCTCTGAATACGTCGACCACAGAGAAAGCCGGCGCCACTCTCGTGTTCGACAGGACAGGAAAGGTAGTTGCGTCCTATAAGGGGATGGAGGATTTTTCTACGATATATGACATGCTGGAGACAATGCAGTATAAGGACGGGAATGCAGTTGAGAAGCTGAAGAAGGAAGCCGCTTCCGGCGACTCGGGTTATATGACCTATTATAACAATGACAAGGTGCGTCTGTTTTATTACCAGCCTTCGGAGTATAACGGGTGGACGATCTGTTCTCTTGTCGTCACGGATGCGGAGGAAAAGGTGCTTCAGGAGCTTAAAGCGACTTCGCTCTGGATGCTGGCCGGTGTAGTGGCCGCCGTGGTGCTCATACTCTTGACGAGCATAAGCGGGATCCGTCATGTGGAGAAGCGGGTAAAGAAGATGCAGAGAGATTTTCTGACAGGCTGTTATAACCGGGTGACGGGAAAGCGTATCGTGGAGAAGGGGCTTCATGTGGATCAGAACAGGCTGTTTGGCGCCTGTCTGTTTATCGATGTGGACAATTTCAAAGGAATCAATGATACATATGGGCACGATGAGGGCGACCGCATCCTCATTAAAGTCGGACAGATCCTCATGGGAAATATGCGGGAGAGCGATGTTGTGATCCGGTTTGGAGGGGATGAGTTCGTTATCTGGATGTATAGGGTCGATAATGTCAAAGTAGCGGAAGATGCTGCCGGCCGGATTCTGAAGGCGGCCTATGATGAGACGGGAATAAGTCTCAGCATCGGTATTGCCATGGCAGAGCCCGGAGAGAAAAATTATGACACAGTGATGAAGAGGGCGGATGAGGCACTCTACCGGGCTAAGGCGAAAGGAAAAAATCAGTATGCGGTCTACAGTGAAGACACGAGGTCTTCCAGCACTTCCTCGACGGAATCGGTGACATAGTCAGAATAATAGGCGATCCCGGGAGCGGCATTTGACATGGCGTAGCCTTCTCCGGCTAGCTGCAGCATCTCTACATCGTTATACTGGTCTCCGAACGCCATGCAGTTTTCAACCGGTATATGGAGATGATCCAGAAGAGCAGACAGAGCGTTTCCCTTCGTCGCATCCGGCACGATAAAGTCGACCCACAGATTGCCGGAGGTTACGACGTTGATCCTGCCGTGGAAACGGTCCTTAAAAAAAGGCGCCATATCATGGGTGCCGGAGAAACTGCAGACAGCAATCTTAAGGAAAGGCTCCTGTATCTTTTTCAGGTCATCCACATGGCGTATATCAAATTTTACGACCTCTGTCATGTGCCGGATGAATTCCGCGTTGTCGGAATCCATGTATCCGCCGGATTCACAGGACAGAAAACAGTCACATTTTCCATATTCTTTGATCGAATCGAGAATTTCAAGGCCGAGTTCTCTCTCAATGATACCGCGTGAGAGAACCTGGCCTTTGTGTATGCAGAGGGAACCGTTCTCGGCAATATAAGAGATCTCGTCTTTGACCGGCTCGAAGAGACCGCGCAGATTACTGTATTGTCTGCCGCTGGCTGCCGCAAAGAGGATCCCTTTCCGCTTTAATTCCATAATAAGTTCAAATATTCTGGGACTTACATGCTGGGCGTCGTTCTGCAGTATCGTCCCGTCGAGGTCGCTGGCGACTAATTGTATCATAACAGGTCTCCTTTTTCTGGGTATTGCTAATTAAATACCTACCCATTATAATATAAAAAGAAAACGAATGGAAGAGAGGAGAACGAACAGAATGATGAAAATTGGAATTGGCAACGACCATGCGGCAGTCGATATGAAGAATGAAGTGGTGGAATTTCTCAAAGAAAAAGGTTATGAAGTAGTAAATTTCGGCACGGATAAGAAAGAGAGCAGCAATTATCCGGAATACGGCAGGAAGGTGGCGGAGGCGGTCGCCGCAGGGGAGGTTGATCTGGGAATTCTCATCTGCGGAACCGGAGTCGGGATATCCCTTGCAGCCAACAAAGTGAAAGGAATTCGCGCAGTCGTTTGTTCGGAGCCATATTCTGCGAAACTGTCCAGACAGCATAACAATACGAATGTGCTGGCGTTCGGAGCGCGTGTCATCGGCATTGAACTGGCAAAGATGATAATAGAAGAATGGCTGAATGCAGAGTTTATGGGAGGCAGACATCAGGACCGTATCGATATGATAACGGAAATTGAAAATGAAAACGAATAAGATGGTATTAAAAACCGGACCGGAAGAAGCGGCGTGCGACCTTCACGTGCACACGGCATGTTCCGACGGTTCCGCCTCTGTGGAGTATGTGCTGGACTATGCGAAGCGGGCAGGCCTCCGGTACATTGCGGTGACGGATCACGATACATTTGCAGGTTCCCGGAAAGCAAGGGCAGCCGCAGGGCCGGGAGGGCCGGAGGTCATTCCGGGTGCTGAGATATCGGCCCGGGACGATAAGAGGGGCAGAAATGTGCACATGCTCTGTTACTGTCCAAAAGATGAGGACGGCCTGCAGCGCTTTATGGACGGCACACTGAAGAAGAGACGGCAGCAGAAGCTTCAGATGGCCTGGAAGATCAGCAGGCTGTATCCCGGATTCACCGTGGAGGCGGTGGAACAGCAGGCGGCGGAGAGCGAATCGATCTACGAGTGCCATATCATGCAGGTGCTCTGTGATCTCGGATATACGAACACTGCCATCGGACCGCTCATGGAGGAACTCATATCTTCCCGGGGAAGCTGTTACGTGCCAAACAGCTATCCGTCAGCCAGAGCGGCGGCAGAGGCCATAAGAGACGCAGGCGGGATCGCGGTCGTCGCCCATCCCGAACAGTTCGATTCCTTTGCGCTTGTAGAAGAATTGGCGCAAAGCGGCCTCATACAAGGAGTAGAAGTCTGGCACCCAAGAAACTCCGAAGCCGCCAGAACAAGACTCAGACAACTCGCCAGGCAATACGATCTCGCAGAGACCGGCGGAAGCGATTACCACGGCCAATACGCCAAAACCCCCAACCCCCTCGCCAAATGCACCTGCACCCCGCAGCAGGCAGAAAAACTAAAAGAACGCGCAGGCTAAGGCAGAAAAGGGACACACCGCGTCAAAATTTTTTAAACAATAAAATTAAAACCACAATGCAGATCCATCGCATCCCACGCATGGAAAAATACAACCATTGTGGAGAACAGGCGCAGGAACGGAAGCAGAGGGGTTCAGGCCGTCGGAGGGAGCTTAGCCAATCCGTTAGTAAAACAGACACGGTATAGAAAGACCAGAAACTGCACTACAAGTGCAGTTTCTGAGACAGCTGAGACGGGAAATCATCCAGATTTCCCGTTGAATCTGTCGGTGTCTTTCTATACCGTGTCTGTTTTACTTACAGATTGCAAGCGCACCGACCGGCCCGAACCCCTCTGCTTCCGTTCCTGCGCCGTACACCACAACCCATCAACATTTTTTCAAAAAAATTCCCATTTACTGGCAGGAATACGCTCCATCTACGATGAGATCACTCCCTGTCGTATACCCCGACGCATCGGAGGCAAGGTAAAGCACCGGAGGAATAAGTTCTTCCGGTTTTCCCATCCGGCCAAGCGGCATGAGCGGGATCCACGCGTCGATCAATTCCTGCGGCGACAGGTCGACGGACATCGGAGTAGCGATGTAGCCCGGGCTGAGAGAGTTGACCCGGATGCCGTACTGCGCCCACTCGACGGCCAGTGACTTTGTCAGGTGGATGACGCCTGCTTTGGAGGCGTTGTAGGAACACTGCCACTGCGGGATGTTCACGATGGTTCCGGACATGGACGCCATGTTGATGATGCTGCCTTTGATGCCGCGCTCGATCATAATGCGCCCCACAGCCCGCGCCATAATGAATTCTCCTGTCAGGTTTGTATCCACTACCTGACGGAATTCCTCCACGGTCGCCTCCATCGTCGACTGATGCATGCAGATGCCCGCATTGTTGAAAAGTATATCAATAGTTCCGGAGCGCTCCAGGATGGAGGCAAGCGCCTGCTCCACCTGAGGCTCATCTGTGACATCTGCTCTCAGGTCATAAGATTTTCCGCCGTCTTTTTCGATCATACGCACAGTCTCTTCTGCCCCGGAACGTGAGATCACAACGACCTCTGCCCCTGCTTTTGCGAGGCCGCAGGCGATCACCTGGCCGATGCCCCGTCCTCCTCCGGTCACGACGGCTACCTTGCCGTCCAGTCCAAATATATCCTGTAAATACATACTCTCGTCCTCCTTTTTGGTTTTAATCAAGCCAGCCTTCTCTTGGTACTGCATGGAAGGTTTCGGCGAGCGCTTTCAGCTGTTCTTTCGGTATGGTGTTTTTGATGTCCAGATGGGCGATCTTCATATAGATCTGTGCAGCTTTCTCTACAGTCTCTATCAGTCCGAAAGCCTCATCCAGCGTGCGGCCCGTGCCGAAGATGCCGTGATGTGCCCATACGACGAGCCGGCAGTCTTTGATCTTCCGGGCTGTGGCTTCTCCGATATCGTTTGTGCCGGAGACCATCCACGGCACGACGCCCACACCGTCGGGAAATACAACGATGCATTCTGTGATCATCTGCCAGAGCGTGCAAGTGAATTCGCGGTCATCTATGGAGTGCACAAAGGTCATGGCAATGGTGTTTGCAGGATGGCAGTGCATCACGATCCTGTGTTCCGGGTCTGCTTTCAGTCTTGCCATGTGGTTCATAAGGTGGGTGGGGAATTCGCTTGTGGGAAGCGCTCCTCCTTCAAAGCCCCAGAGAAGTTCCAGTTCTGTACCGTTTGAAGCCACGCGGACGATACCGAGATTCTCCTGCGGGTTCCCGGTCACATTTTTGAAGTATTTTCCGGTACCTGTTACGAGAAAAATACGTCCGGCAAGCTCTGCGGCGTCAAACGCTATCGGAATATTGCGGATGACCTGTGAAAGGTCCAGGTATTCTGCGAGTTCCTGTTCGTCAAGAAGCCAGCTTATATTGCCCCCGTTTCTCTCATCCCACCCGAGACGGTACATGTTGGCTGTCATATCACAGATTTCGGTTATGATTGGTGACTCTAATATATTTTTCATATTTGCTCCTCTATGCTTCCCGGACCGGACACCGGGACTGAATTATTTCAACAGTTTCAAAAATTCCCTGTACTTTAAGTTCCACTGGTCCGTATCACGGGGAATATATTCCTTTGTCTCATAAGATGAACGCATGATCTCCTTTGCCTCGTCCAGTGTCTGCGCGGCCCCTGTGGAGATGAGCTGCACTGTGATGTTGCCTATGGCGGTTGCCTCATCCGGACCGGCGATCACCTTGCGGCTGGCCGCGTTGGCAGTGAACTGGCAGAGCATGGACGCCTTGGCGCCTCCCCCCATCATATTGATGACGGGAAGTGATCTGCCGGATATGCGCTCCAGCTGTTCGATCGTCCAGCGAAACTTCATCGCAAGACTTTCATAGATGCAGCGGATGATCTCCCCTGTAGATTCCGGCCGGGAGCCGTAGTGTTCCATGCAGAACTGCTGGATCTTTACCGGCATGTTGCCCGGTTCGTAGAACAGGTCTTCGTCCGGGTCAAAGAGGTAGGCGAACGGTTCGGCGGCTTCGGCGAGACTTCCGAGTTCTTCAAAGGAATAGTCTTTTCCGTGTTCTTTATAGTACCGTTTCGTCTCCTGGATGAACCAGGAACTCATCACGTTGCGGAGCAGGCGGTGATGGCCCTCATAACCGCCCTCATTGGCCAGGTTCACCCGGTAGCCTTCCGGTGTGATGACACAGGAGTCCAGCTCAGTCCCTATGAGCGCCCAGGTGCCGCAGCTTATGAGGGCACAGTCTGATGTGAGCGGAGAGGAGAGGTAGGCCGAGGCCGTATCGTGTTCACACACGACAGACACGGGGAAGCCTTTCGTCTCCATATATTTATTGTAGCTGTCCTGTGTGCGCCCGAGCAGAGTGCCCGGTTTTGTCAGGGTGCCGAACAGGCTGCGCGGAATGGAATAGCTGTCGAGTATTTCCTGGCACCAGTCGTCCTTTTTAAAATCATACAGCTGGCTGACCGAGGAAAGTGTATATTCCGATATTGTCTTTCCGGTCAGAAAATTGATGAGCAGGTCCGGAATAAAAAGCATCTTGTACGCGTTCTTTAATATGTAGTCATGCCCGTCCTCACACATGGCGGCGAGCTGCATGTAAGTGTTGAAGAGCGCGTTCTGGTTGCCGCTTAACCGGTAGAGCTCCTCCCTGGAGAGGCGCCCGTAGATCTTTTCGGCGTGGCGCTGCGTGCGCTTATCCCTGTAACAGCGCACCGGTGTGAGCAGTGCGCCCTTGTCATCGATAAATGCAAAGTCGTTGGAGAAGGAATCGATGGCAAAAGAATCAATGCTGTCTCCGGTCAGTTCGACCGCCTTTTTGATCCCTGTGTTCATTTCTTTATATATATTGATGATGTCCCAGTAAAGACAGTCGTTGATCTGATAGGATACGTTGTCAAACCTGTGTATATTTTCTATGGAAGCTTTGCCGCCGTCGATGGACGCAAGAAAGAGCTTTCCTCCGCTTGCACCCAGGTCAAAAGCCAGTATGTTCAATGTGGAACCTCCTTCCCTCAGCTTGTGATGATCTTTATATTATTCTTGGAAGTGATCGTCCGTATGTTATTGCCGGTCTGAGGTGTATAGTCATATTTATCCGTTACGATATAGTCGATCGCATCGAAGTCAGACAGATAGAACGGCCCGTTGATCTCAAACTTTGTGTGGTCGGCCAGCAGGTACGTCTCTTTTGACTTCGACATTAACGCTTTTTTCGTATCTACCTCGTTGAGGCTGATATCTGTAAGCCGGTTTTCAAGCGTTACGCCTGTACAGGAAATAAAGGACTTGTTCGGGAAGAAATCTTCCGCGCTTTTGATCGTCCTTGTGCCGTAGACCGAATAATTATTACAGTTGTAGAACCCTGCCAGCGATATGAGTGACAGATTGGGATTTTCAAGCTTGGCGGCCTCCAGCAGCACCTTGATCGAGTTTGTGATGATCGTCAGATGTATTTCCCTCGGAATATAGTCCATGAGAAATAAGGTGGTGGAACTGTTGTCTATAAAGATCGTGTCCCGGTTCTCGATAAAGGCGGCCGCCCTCTGGGCGATCATCTTTTTCTCCGGTATATTCCTCACATGCCGGAGCGCAAAGGGATACTCGTTGTTGAGTACCGTGTCGCCGTACTTTGCCGACGCCCCGACCGAGCGGGAATTGCCGTTTGTTATGGCCCCGCCGTGGGTTCTCGTCAGAAGGCCCTCGCTCTCCAGTTCTTTCAGATCCCGCCGTATGGTCTCCTTGGACGTGTGGAGCATATCGGCCAGTATATTGACGCTGACGGAAGACTGGGCTTTCAGCAGGTCTATGATTTTGGCTTTCCTTTCATGGCTGTACATATTTCATACCATCCTTATTTAAGATTTAGATGAGGTTCTTTGTAATGGTACAGAAAGCGTCGCATTCGATTCTCTCCAGCATACTGTAAGCGAGATAGATGCTCGGGCCTGACACAACGACGCCATGCTTTGGCATGATCATTCCGATCGGTTTCTTTTCCGCCAGTTCCCTGTGATCTTCAAAATACTGGTACACATTTCTGCTCAGCTCTTCGGAGTATGCTTTTGTCCATTCGATGCAGCCGACTTCACCGCGCCCCATGGTGGCTTCCGTCACATTCGGGATCGGTTTGCACTGGGCTACGAACGGCATACAGTAGAATGGATGGGCGTGTATCGTGCATTCTATTTCCTTAAAGTTGCTCAGAATGAGAACGTGCATCAGTCCTTCGCGGGAAAGCCTTCCCTCTCCCTCGAGTATGTTCTGGTCATAATCGATCAGAAGAAAATCTTCCGGTTTCATATCACAGTGCTTTTCTTCCGACATAAGCGACGGGGACATGAGAATGCGGTTGTCATCCACACGCACGGCAAAGTTGCCTCCGGCTGCGTTCGTAAGTCTGCGCTCCCACATCAATCGTGCTACGGTTACCATTTCCTGTCTCATTTCATAATAAGATAAATTGCTCATACTTTACTCCTTTACTTTAATATAATCAGCGGATTTTTTCAATTGTTACTTGGTTTTTAAGTTCCGTGGCCCGGCTCGTATCAAAGCCGGCAGACAGCTGTGACTCTGCGGTTGCCGCCGAGACTCCTGTCGCGGTCCGTATAGTCTCTTCCATGTCATATCCCTGGGAAAGGCCGTATACGAAGCCCGCCAGATAGCAGTCGCCGCATCCGATCGTGTTTACGACCTTTACCTGTGGCGGATGCACGCGGAATACGCCTTCCGGTGTTTTGACGATGGAGCCGTCCCCGCCCAGTGATACGGCGGTGATCTCCACACCGTATTTGTCAAGGGAATCGATGGCCCGGATGATGGAAGCGTCATCTTCGGGGATGTCGTAGCCGGCCAGCGTGGAGAGCTCATCCAGATTCGGTTTGATCATATAAGGGGACTCCTGAATGCATTCCTTTAAGGAAGCGCCGCTTGTGTCCAGGAAAAACTTCAGATCCCGTTCCCGGAAGGTGTGCAGGATCTTGTTATATATGGAAGGATCGGGGGAATTGGACGCGTCCCCGGAGAAGATAAGGTAATCTCCCGGCCGGATCACTTCCTTCATAGTCGCCAGAAGTTCGTCGAGTTCCCTCTCCGAAAGTGTGACGCCGGATTCTGCCACGATGGTGCAGTCGGTACTGTCCTCGATGAGCAGATAGTTGGTCCGTGTCTCCTTGCCTTCTTCCATATAATGGTTGAAGCGGACGTCAATTCCGTGACCGGAGAGCATCTGGATGACCTGTCTGCCGTTTTCGCCGTGGCATATGCCGAATGCGTTATTGTTCTGCCCCAGAAGCTTCAGGTTGATGGATACGTGTGTGCCTTTGCCGCCGATGGTGTCTGTCGTCTTCCTGACTCTGTTTGTGACATTCTTTTCCAGCTCTTTCAAGTAGAGGATCCTGTCAATGGCGGGGTTCAGCGTAAGGGTGTGAATCATAACATACTCCTTTCTATGTACATTTAATAAATACCTGTTGAACTGGTGATGTTCAATAGAAGGTAAGAAATTAAGCATAAGATAACACAAAAACAAAAAGAAAACAATAAAAAACAATAAAAAAGTAAAAAAGAACAAATGTATGGCGGTTGACATTATGAACTAAATATGAACAAATATGTAACGAAAGGTGTCTATTTTAACAAAAATCATAAAAAAGTGACTGTCAAAGGACAAAAAAGTGACTTGACAAACAAGGGTCATAATATTATAATTTGTCCTATAATAAGCAAAATGCATAATAAATGCAAAATATTTGTCATAGAATCGTTAAAAATGCTGGGCTCATTTTAAGCTCAAACAAAAACGGTCATAAACAGTAATAAAACAAATATGTAAAACTTGCAAAAATTTGGTAAAAGCTGTGCAGTATATGAAAGGGAGGAAAGAAGAGTGGAGAATATTAAAATGCGTGTCAGCGGAATTAATAAGTCTTTCCCGGGAGTTAAAGCTTTGGACAACATCGATTTTGCAGTCAGGAAAGGGACAGTACATGCCCTTTGCGGCGAGAACGGCGCAGGAAAGTCGACTCTGATGAAAATCATCAACGGACTTTACAAGCCGGACTCAGGACAGATATTCATTGACGAGAAGCCGGTGGAGATCAAAAATCCTATCCAGGCACAAAGCTATGGGATCGCCATGATCGCCCAGGAGCTGAATTACGTTCCTGAGATGTCGATCGAAGAGAATCTGTTTCTCGGAAGGCTGCCGGTAAATAAGATCGGAAAAATAGACTGGAGAAAGGTCCGCAAGGAGACGCTGAGGTTCCTGGAGCAGGAGAAGCTGCCCTATGACCCGGAACAGAAGCTCAAGACGCTCACGGTATCTGACATTCAGATGCTTGAGATCATCAAGGCGATCTCGAATAACGCAGATATTGTTATCATGGATGAGCCGACATCGGCGATCACAAACAGAGAGGTAGAGGTACTGTTTGAGAAGATCGCGGAACTGAAGAGCCGCGGCGTAAGCATTATCTACATATCCCACAAGATGGAAGAAGTGTTCCGCATCGCGGACGATATCACGGTGCTGCGTGACGGTACGGTGGTGGAGACACATCCGGCTTCCGAGCTTGATCTGGATACGGTCATTGCCCTGATGGTAGGCCGGAAGATGGAAAATGTATACCCGAAGGAAGAAGTACCTGTCGGCGAGCCGATACTTGAGATCAAGGATCTGGAGAGCAGAGGGGTATTCAAAGATATCAACTTCTATGCAAAGAAGGGGGAGATCGTTGGATTCGCGGGACTCATGGGAGCGGGACGGACCGAGACCATGCGCGCGATCTTCGGCCTGGACCCGTACGACGGCGGAGAGATCAAGGTGCACGGCAAGCCGGTACATATCAAGAAAGTAAGAGACAGTATCAACAATAAAGTAGTCATGCTGTCAGAAGACAGAAGACGCTATGGAATCGTACCTATAAGAAGCGTTATGGAGAATGCGAGTATTTCCAGTCTTGACAAATTCATCTACGGAGGCAGAAGCCATCCAAGAGAAGAGAAAAAGCTCGTCGGGGAATATTTCGACAAGATGAACGTCAAGACACCTTCGTTAGAGACTGCCATACAGGCGCTTAGCGGCGGTAACCAGCAGAAAGTCCTTCTTGCAAAATGGATGCTCCGGGATCCGGATGTATTGATCCTTGATGAGCCGACAAGAGGTATCGATGTTGGCGCTAAGTTTGAGATATACAGACTGATGACTGAACTTGTCAAAGAAGGGAAGACGGTCATCATGGTTTCGTCAGAACTGCCTGAACTGATCGGAATGTGCGACAGAATCTATGTCATGAACAAAGGAATGATCACAGGATGCCTGAACAGAGACGAGTTCTCACAGGAAACTATTATGAGATTTGCGACAGGCACAGAAAAAGCGGAGGTATAGGAAAATGAATAAAAGTAAATTCAAAAACAGTAAGTTTGTAGAAAAATATTCTATTTTTATTGTGTTGCTGGCAATGTTTATATTATGTGCGGTGCTGAATGAGAATTTCTTGTCCGTAAACAACCTGACAAACGTTGCCCGCCAGCTGTCGGTAGGAACGATCATAGCATACGGAGAAATGCTCCTCGTTATCGCGGGACTGATCGACTTGTCCGTAGGTTCCGTGCTGGCGCTTGCAGGCGTGCTGTCGATCGCCTGTTACCAGTCTACCGGTTCTCTTTTGCTGGCGCTTCTGCTGGCCGTTGTAGTCGGTGTTCTGTGTAACCTTGTGAACGCGGTGCTTGTAACACATTTTGATGTTCCGGCCTTCATTGCCACACTGGCGATGCAGACCATGGCGAGAGGCGCGGCGCTTCTCTATACAAAGGGACAGAACCTGCTTCAGCTGAAAGACTTTACCGTATTCGGACAGGGAAGCGTAGGGCCGATACCGATGCCTATTATATTCATGGTCGTGATCACGATCATCACCTGGTATATCATGAACCACACAAGATACGGACGTTCACTGTATGCCATCGGCGGCAACGAAGGAGCTGCCATCGCATCCGGTATCAATGTTAAGAAGAATAAGTACATCACATACATAATCAACGGTGTGTTTGCCGGAATCGCCGGCGTGCTGTTCATGAGCCGTGTAAATGCGGGTCTGCCAAACGGCGCGGTAGGATACGAGATGGAAGGTCTGACGGCTACGATCGTCGGCGGTACGAGTTTCTCAGGCGGTGTGGGAACGACGATGGGTACTCTTGCAGGTGCGTTTATCATCGGGTTCCTGAACAATATCATGAACCTGACCGGGGTGGATTCCTACGTACAGCAGATAGTCAAAGGCGCCATCATCGCGTTTGCGGTCGTACTGGACATCCGTTCCAAGAATAAGAAGACGAGAAAAGTTATCCTTGTGGCAGATGACGCCAAGAAAGAGGAAGCAAAATAAGACTTTTCTCATTAAAATGAATGCATTAAGTGCAGAACTTTTACAATATGAAAGCAAAAAAAAGGAGGACATTATCTATGAAAAAGAAAGTTATAAGTGTATTACTCTGCGCGGCAATGGTTGCCACAATGGCGATCGGATGCAGCAAATCAGACTCAGGAAGTTCTGATGACAAGAAGGATTCAGGGGACAAAAAAGACAGCTATAAGGTTGCTTATATCGCAAGAGCTCAGTCCGATTCATTCGCGGCATGGCTTGCAAATGAGCTGAAGGCTGAATTTGAGAACTATGACGATATGACACTTGAAGTATTTGACGGCGAAGCAAACGACGAAAAAGAAAACACAATGATCGAGAACGCCATCTCCAGCGGATTTGACGGAATCATCATCCAGGCTAACAACGGCGAGGCCCAGCTTCCTTATATCCAGCAGGTAGTTGACGCAGGGATCCCATGTATCACAACAAACCCACGTGTTGAGTGTGAGGGAACAGGTTCCATCGACGCTGATCCATACGAGCAGGCCAAAGTAAACTGTGAACTCGCAGTTGACCAGATTCCTGAGAACGCAAAAGTTGTTGTTCTGTTAGGACCTGCAGGTAACTTCCACAGCACAGAGAGAAGAAACGCATGGGAGAAAGAATTCTTCGAGAAGAGACCAGACGTTGAGATCCTTGCAGAAGACATTGCAAACTGGAACAAAGACGAAGCTATGTCACTCATGGAAGACTGGGTACAGGCTTACGGCGACATCGACGCAGTTGTATCTATGAATGACAACATGGCGGCAGGCGCGATCGAAGTAGTAAAAGATAATGACAAATTTAAAGATATGCTGGCATACGGCGTTGACGGAACAGCAGAAGCTTGTCTGTTGATCAAAGAAGGCAAAATGACATCTACAGGTTTACAGTCAGCAATCGACCTGGCAAAAATGAACGCAGAGGCAATTCACTCTGTTCTGACAGGCGACAAGAAAATTACTGACATCAACGACAATGTTCCGGCACCATTGATCACAAGTGACAATGTTGACGAATATATCCAGATGTACAAAGACAACGGACAGATTAAAGAATAATAGAATGTCAGTAAATAAAAGTATATTGTAAAAGTAAAAAACTGGCAGGTCTTATGGCTTGCCAGTTTTTATACAAAAAGGTGCGCTGTCTCGCATGCGGGACATTTTATTTAACCTTAAAAAAATCGAGAAATATTTAACGATCCAGGAAGGGACAGGTGATTTGCTATGAAAAACAGAGCGGCTTATATGACAGATTTGGACAAAATGGAGATTCGCGACATCGAGATGCCGAAGGCGGGCGCAAAAGAAGTGCTCGTTGAACTTGAGTATGTGGGGATCTGCGGGTCCGACGTACATTACTTCCATGACGGAAGGTGCGGAGATTACAAAGTAGAGGGCGACTTCATGCTCGGGCATGAGTGTGCCGGTACAGTAGTTGAACTGGGAGAAGGTGTTGAGAATCTTAAAGTAGGTGACAAGGTGGCGCTTGAACCGGGCATTACGTGCGGACAGTGTGAATTCTGTAAGACGGGACGCTACAATCTCTGCCCGGACGTACAGTTTCTGGCAACGCCTCCGGTACAGGGCTGCTATGAGAACTATATCGCATTTCCGGAAAACATGTGCTTCAAGCTTCCGGAAAACATCAGCACAAAAGAGGGCGCGCTCGTGGAACCGCTTTCAGTAGGAATGCATGCGGCCAACCAGGGAGACGTTAAACTCGGCGACTCTGTGGTGATCCTCGGTGCAGGATGCATCGGACTTGTGACGCTGCTTGCGTGCAAGGCCCACGGCGCAACGGATATCACAGTTGTGGACGTGATTCCAAAGCGTCTCGACTATGCGATGAAGCTCGGCGCAACCCGTGTCATTAACGGAAAAGAAGTGAATGCGGTGGAGGAAATGGATAAGCTCACAGGCGGCGCCGGAGTAGACAAAGTATTTGAGACGGCAGGTTCACCGGTCACGATCCAGCAGACGCCGTATATGGTAAAGAACGGCGGAACTATCGTTCTCGTAGGTATTTCCGCGCAGGAGAAGATAGAATATAACTTTGCCAAGATCATGGCGAAAGAGGCAAAGATCGAGTCTGTATTCCGGTACAGAAATATATATCCGCAGGCAATCGCTGCGATCGCGGACGGTATGATCGACGTGTCCGGCATTGTGACACATGAGTTTGACTTTGATGATATCCAGGAAGCGTTTGACTGTGC
Organism: [Clostridium] hylemonae DSM 15053; assembly: GCF_008281175.1. Classification (NCBI taxonomy): domain Bacteria; kingdom Bacillati; phylum Bacillota; class Clostridia; order Lachnospirales; family Lachnospiraceae; genus Lachnoclostridium; species [Clostridium] hylemonae. The sequence continues at coordinate 3,336,919 of NZ_CP036524.1, read as the reverse complement.
GATCAACAACAAAGACGAGGTTGTGAAAGCAGTGATCAAGATTAAATAAGTGACAGGTAACGACCATGGAGGATGATAAGAGATGGATTACAGAAATTTTAATGAAGACTTCAGCCTTAAAGGAAAGACAGCTATAGTCACCGGGGCTGCAAGCGGTATTGGTTTTGAGATCGCCAGAATGTATGCGAGAAAAGGCGCCAATGTGGTGAGCTTTGATCTAAGCGAACCGGCAGAGCTTCCGGCGTACATGGAACAGCACGGCGCCGGTTATATGGCATATGCCGGCAACATCACAGAGACAGAGGCGATCGAAGCGTGTGTGGCTCAGACAGTGGAAAGGTTCGGTTCGCTTGATATTCTTGTGAACTGTGCGGGGATCGGAGTTGTAGAAGGCGTGCTTGAGCACGACGAAGCGCTCTGGGATAAAACGCTTGGCATCAACCTGACGGGTACGGTGCGGTTTATGAAGGCTGCCGCGAAAGTGATGAAAGAAAACGGCGGCGGAAAAATCATCAATATGGGATCACAGGCAGGCGTCGTTGCGCTGGAAGGACATCTTACATACGGCTGCGCCAAGGCGGCGGTCATCTATGCCACAAAACAGTTTGCAATGGAAATGGCCCAATACAATATCAATGTCAACGCCATCTCGCCAACGATCATCCTCACTCCTATGGGCGAAGAAAACTGGAACAATGAGCGGGGAGAGGAATTCAAAAAGAAGATACCGGCCCACCGCTTCGGGTATCCCGAAGAAGTGGCGGCGTGCGCGGTATTCCTGGCAAGTGATGCGGCAAGTCTCATCAATGGGGCGAACCTGGTAATTGACGGTGGATTTACAATCTGCTAAAGGTAAATGACTTAATCAGACGGAGGTTCTTAAGATGGAAGAAAAGAGAGTGAAAGAACTGGCATTGACAGCGGCAAAGATAAGGAGAAAGGCGCTCGAGGCGATCGAGGCGGCCCACTCCGGACACGTAGGCGGTTCTTTTTCAGTGGCAGACATACTGGCAGTTTTATACTTTGAGAAGATGCATATTGAGCCATCAGACCCGAAGAATCCGGACCGTGACAGGTTCGTGTTATCCAAAGGACACTGTACGCCGACGATGTACGCGACGCTGGCGCTCAGAGGATATTTCCCGGTGGATGACCTTATGACATTTCGAAACGTAGACAGTTATCTCTCCGGCCATGTGGAGATGACGAAAGTTCCGGGCGTGGATATGTCGGCAGGCTCCCTCGGCCAGGGGTTATCTGCTGCTGTCGGCATGGCGCTTTGCGGCAAGGTGGACAAAAAAGATTACCGCGTATTTGCTGCGCTGGGCGACGGTGAGATCCAGGAAGGGCAAGTTTGGGAAGCTGCCATGGCGGCAGGAAATTACGGACTTGACAATCTGACTGTGTTTGTGGATAACAATAACCTGCAGATCGACGGTACGGTGGAAGAAGTAATGTCTCCTTACCCGATCGAGGATAAATTCCGGGCATTTAAGTGGAATGTGATCACCATTGACGGTCATGACCACGGGCAGATCGCGCGCGCGGTCGACGAGGCGGCGGATGTAAAAGGCAGGCCGACGGTGGTTGTCGCAAAGACAGTAAAAGGAAAAGGTGTGTCATTTATGGAAAACAATGTAAAATTCCACGGCAGCACCCCGACAGAAGAACAGTTCAGTCAGGCATTTAGTGAGATAGATGCAGTTATCGCATCACTGGAGGTGTAATCATGGGAAATGTAGTATCAACGAGAGAAGCTTATGGGAGAGCTCTGTGTGAATTCGGGGCTGACGAGAAGATAATGGTATTTGACGCAGACCTTACGATCTGTACGATGTCCTGCTATTTTGCCGAGAAGTATCCGGAACGTTTCTTTAACGCGGGCATCGCGGAGTGCAACATGGCCGGTATGGCTGCCGGCGCCGCGGCATCCGGAAAGACAGCGTTCTGCCATACATTTGCCATGTTTGCGGCGGGAAGGATCTATGACCAGGTAAGGAATTCTATCGCATACCCGGGGCTGAACGTTAAAGTTGTAGGTACACATGCAGGCTTGTCGGTTGGTGAGGACGGAGCGACACATCAGTGTATCGAGGATCTGAGTCTCATGCGCACGATCCCGGGGATGACAGTTATCTGCCCAAGTGATGCAAACGAGACGCGGGAAGCCGTAAAGGCAATGATAGGTTATAACGGACCGTGTTATCTGCGGCTCGGACGCTCCGGCGTGGAGTGTGTGACAGACAGTGCGGACGGCTATAAGTTTGAACTCGGAAAAGGGGTCCAGTTAAAAGACGGCGGTGACGTGACGGTCATTGCCACAGGCCTTATGGTGCAGGAAGCGCTGAAAGCGGCTGCGCTTCTGAAAGAGGAAGGGATAGAGGCGAGAGTCATTGACCTTCACACGATCAAGCCGATAGATAAAGAGATCATTGTAAAGGCTGCAAAAGAGACCGGCGCGATCGTGACGACAGAAGAGCACAATATCATCGGCGGGCTCGGCGCGGCGGTGTCGGAAGTCATAGGAGAAACGTGCCCGGTACCGGTCGTAAAACACGGTGTGGAAGACGTGTTCGGACATTCCGGAACTGCGGAGGCGCTCATGGTGAAATACGGCCTGACGCCGGAGAAGTTAGCTGCAAAAGCAAAAGAAGCAATTGCTCTGAAAAATAGAAAGTAGGTGTCCAATATGGAAATGATGAAAGCAAATGTGTACGACAGGCCCGGCCACTGTGAGATCACGGAAGTGCCGGTTCCGGAGACAGCGCCTCACCAGGTGCTCATAAAAGTGATGTCCTGCGGAATATGCAAAGGCGCCGACGTGGCGCTGGCAGGCGGAGGATTTCTGGCAGAGTTCCCGCTGCTTAACGGACATGAATTTGCGGGATATGTATGCAAGGTAGGAAGTGACGTCAAGACGTTTAAGGTAGGAGACCGTGTGACGGCCGATAATACAGTGCTGTGCGATGACTGCTATTACTGCAGAAAAGACGAGCCGCTCTACTGTGAGAACTTCTACTCACTTGGATGCAACGGCCCGGGAGGCTTTGCGGAGTATGTCGTTGTCAATGCGGACAAAGTATTCCCGATCAGTGACAATCTGTCCTTTAATGAGGCGATATTTGCCGAGCCTACGGCATGTGCCGTTCATTCCATGGACCGTGTCCAGGTTCAGTTCGGGGATGACGTGCTCGTGTACGGATGCGGGCCTACAGGGATCATTCTGATCCAGCTGCTGATGCATTCCAATGCAAACCGGGTAGTAGTCTGCGGACCGAGCCAGGATAAGCTGGATATATTGAAAAAGTACGGATGCAAAGAAACGATCCTCATGGACAGAAACGACCCGGGCGTGCATGAGGCAAAGCTCAGGGAGATCGCTCCAAAGGGATTTGACGTGCTCGTAGATACGACGGCAAATGTAGATGTCATGGAGAGTATGATCAAGTTCGGCAAGATGGGAGCCAAGTTTATGATGTTCGCCATGCCGCATGCCGGTGCGAAATGGGCCATTGACCCGGAGTATTGGTATCTTCACGAGATACAGCTCATTCCGACGTGGGCGCAGACACACTGCTTTGGGCGGGCGCTGGAATATCTGGAGTCGGGCAAAGTGCAGGTGAAGGACCTTGTGACACACGAGATGCCGCTTGACGATTACGACAAAGGCATCGCGCTGGCCGCAAAAGGCGGGCCGGGGACATTGAAGGTGATCCTGCATCCAAACGTTGAGGAGTAATATCTTTATTCCGCGAGCGGCGGTAGTGCGAGTGATTCATGACGGGGATTTGCTTACCGATTTCGTTCGCCTCCTTTCCTGAAGGACAAAAAAATGTCCTTTTACTATTCCGTACATTTTTAGGGCAAAACGATGCCCCCTTCGGCAAAAGTTCATAGAAAACTAACAAAGCCACCACGGTTTACAAACCGTGGTGGCTTTTCTGAAACGTATTCGGTTATGGCAGGAATTGATACCCTATGCACTTCTCCTGCGATAGCGCAGCAGGGAGGCGCAGCCTGCCAGCGCCGAAAGCATCAGAAGAAGATAGGGCCGCGGGTCAAAGAGGTCGCCGGTTTGAGGGTTGCCGGGGGCTGCCTTGTCGTACGGTGTAGATGGCGGCTGCAGCGTCGTGGCAGCGTTCACCGTCAAAGCCGCGGCTTCAGATGTGATATCCGGGCCATAACCCCCGGTGTTGGACGCCACGCACTGGAACCGAAGCCTGTTTTGCTCCTGCTGCAAATTGTCGATGACCAGCATATCGGTGGCTGTGCCCGCATACCCGCCGCCGTCCGCAAGATTCGCCCAGTTTATGCCATCGGCCGACCACTGCCACTGGAAAGCGAGCGGCGCCCCATTCACCCCAAACGCGAAGGTCACGGTTTCTCCCACTCTTCCTGATTGCTCGGACGGCTGGGCTGCAATCTCCGGGCCGAAGGCTTCCGCAAATCTCCAGGTTGCAAAGTCGCTTTCACCAAACGTCCCCGGCGTGTATCTCATGCCGCCTCGCGGGTAATACAGTGTGCCGCCCTCGGTTACGCCGGTGAAAGCATTGATCCCCACGCCGGGCGCTGCCGTGCCGTAAAACATCAGCATGTCCAGGCTGCCGCAGCCATAGAACATAAGGTCAGAGATCCCCGCAGCAGAGGACAGTTTTACCACTTTGATGGAGGTGCAGTTTTGAAAGGCACTTCTGCCATAGGTGTTATTTGCATAATCACTGAGATCGATCACACCCGTCTCTGCTGGATTGTCACCCACAGACAGAGTGGTAAGGCTGTCGCAGCCAAAGAACATGCCGATAGAAATCGCTACATCAGCGGGCAGTTTTACCTTTTTGATTGAAGTGCAGCCGAAGAAAGCCCCAGAGCCACAGGTGTTTTTTGCATAATGACTGAGGTCGATCACGTCCGTCTCTGCTGGGTTGTCACCCACAGAAAGGGTGGTAAGGCTTTTACAGCCATCGAATATGTTGTTAGAAATCGTTATGGTAGCGGACAGCTTTACCACTTTGATGGAGGTGCAGCCCTGGAAGGCAGAATTACCGCAGGTTGCAGAAAAGGCGGACAGATCGATCACACCCTGTCTGCCTGGATTGTCACCCACAGACAGAGTAGTAAGGCTGTCGCAGCCAAAGAACATTTTGTCATAAATCGCCACATCAGCGGGCAGCTTTACCTTTTTGATGGAGGTGCAGCCCTGGAAGACACCACTGCCGTAGATTTGGGTAAAGCCGGTCAGGTCGATCACGTTCGTCTCTGCCGGGTTGTTACCCACAGACAGGGTGGCAAGGTTCTTACAGCCATAGAACATGTTGTTAGAAATCGCCACATCAGCGGGCAGTTTTACCTTTTTAATGGAGGTGCAGCCCTGGAAGGCACTGCTGTGGTAGGTTTTGGTAAAGCCGGTCAGGTTGATCACATCCGTCTTTAATGGATTGTCGCCCACAGACAGGGCGGCAAGGTTCTTACAGTAAGAGAACATATCCTCAGAAATCGCTACATCAGCGGGCAATTTTACCATTTTGATGGAGGTGCAGTAACGGAAAGAACGACCACCGTTGGTTGCGGTAAAGCCGGTCAGATCGATCACATCCGTCTTTAATGGATTGTCACCCACAGACAGGGTGGCAAGGTTCTCACAGCCATAGAACATGTTGTCAGAAATCGCTACGGCAGAGGGCAGCTTTACTTTTGTGATAGAAGTGCAGTAACTGAAAGAACGATCACCGTAGGTTTTGATAAAGCCGGTCAGATCGATCACGTTCGGCTCGCCTGTATTGCCTGCCACAGACAGGGTGGCAAGGTTCTCACAGTGAGAAAACATGCCGTTAGAAATCGCCACATCAGCGGGCAGGCGCACTTTCTCCACGCCGCTAAAGGAAAACGCACCATCCCTAAACGAGGCCGCTCCGGACAAATCGATGACGCCCTCCTCTTTAAAAGGATTCGTATTCGCGGGGCCGCACACCAGGGTTTTCAGGCTGGAGCAGCCAGAGAACATCTCGTATGAAACCTGCACACTCTCCGGCAGACGCACTTTCTCCACGTCGCTGCTTAAAAACGCATACGCCCCAAACCTACCTGTAAAGTTCCCCAAATCTAGTTCGGTCACATTTGGGAAGGTCTCTCCAAAATAAACCCCATCGTCGCTCGTCCATACGCTGCCGGTGGTTTTCATGGTTATTGTCAGGGTGGTAATCTCGTCGTATGGCAGCGAAGTAAGCTGCGCCTCTACCGCGGCCTTAAAAGAATTATAGCCGGTCAGATCCACCGTTGCGGTTACGGGTTGTTTTTCCCGTGCGCCGTTCCTCGCCGCAAAGCCCGTGATGACCCGCGCTTCGCCCGCCTGCTGTTCAGAGGTTATAATGTCGGGGGCCCCTTCGGATGCTTCTGTCAGCGTGACGGTGATTGTGGGCGGCTGCACGCCTTCGCCCAGCGGGAACGGCAGTTCCCCCAGCGCGGGGATAAAGATGTAGCTGCCCGCCGCAGCCGCATCGTAGCCCTCGCAGACCCAGCTTTCCACGGGTACGGCAACAGGTTCCTCTGTGACGACGCCCGGCCCGCCGGCCGTGGTGGTAAGTGACTTCGGCAGGGCCAGCGCCTCCCGCGCCGTGCCCACCGTGGCGGTGATTCCCTTCACCTCCGCAAACGCTGTGATGCAGCCTGCAGACGCGCTATCCGCTCCGGTGGCAAACACCGTGGCCGGCATGAGCGAGAACAGCATCATCACCGCCATCAGCGATGCCAGTATACTTTTCCTTGTTTTTTTCATGTAGATCCCTCCTTAGTCAAAACGGATGAAACTGTTTCGATCTGCCGCATCCGCCGGTAAAAGGGCGTGCCCGCGGGAGAACTGCCGGCGCCCTGCCATATCCTATTCTATAATTAAGAACAGTATAGCACACCAAAATGCAAACTGGAATAGAAGATTTAGTAAGAAAAAAGTTGACGCTTTTTGCTTTTCCGTTCACTTGGCATAAGTCGGTTTTTGAGGGGGTTAGGGAGAAATAATGATGTGGTTGACGGTGGGAAAAGCGGTATGGTGCGGAGAGGGCTGATGTAAAGATATAATTATATGAATAATTAAATTAATATTTTTAATTTAATTAATAATTAGACATAGTAATATATTAAATACAGAATTGTGCTGAATTACAAATAAGTAGGCAGATATTTGTAATGGGGTATATTGTGAAAGTTATGACATAATGATATCCTTTGTTTAACAAAAAGCAGCGGGGCTATTGCAAAAATAAGTTTGCAATAGCCATTTTTTTACCCGGATGTTTTTGTATACGGGCAGCAGGCTGCGTTTTGCCGGTAACCAGCAGATGTTTAAAAATGGAGGTGTATTGTATGTCACGTATGTACGAAATCGAATTAAGTAAAGCTGCGGAGGTCTTGATCAGGGAGACGTGTAAGCTGAAGGAAGGCGAGACGCTTGTGCTGACGGCTGATACGGAGAGTGATCTGCGTCTTGTGACGGAGGTTGCCAAGGCTGCTTTCGCGGTGGGCGGTAAACCTATGGTCATCTGGACGGCCTCTCCTCTTGGCCCCGGACAGATGGTGGACGGATTTCTGCCTTCGGAGTCCATACTGGGGGCGCTGTTGAAAGCGGATGCATGGCTTGAGTTCAACCGGGAATATTTTCTCTATTCCAAAACGTATGAAGAAGCGGTGCGGGGGAATCCGAAACTAAGATATCTGGCGCTTCCGGGAACGACGACGGATGTATTTGTCCGTCTGTACGGAAGGGTAGACCAGCGGGCATTGAGAGACTTTGTTGAGCTGGTGGCGGAGAAGACAAAGAAGGCAAAGCATATCCGTATGACATCTGAGCTGGGACAGGATATTGAATTTGACAATAACCCGGACTGGCCGGTACGCGGTGAGACGGGCTACTGGGATAAGCCGGGAACGACGATGCTCAGCGGCCAGATCGCCTGGACACCGATACTTGACAGTATTAACGGAGTGCTTGTATTTGACGCGTCTCTCGTCCCGCAGATCGGCGTGCTGACGGCGCCGGTGAAGGTGTATATTGAAAAAGGCGTTATCGTAAAGGTTGACGGAGGAAGAGCAGGAAAAGAGTGGGAGGATAACTTGAGAAGCTTTAACCATCCACAGATGCTGCGTCCTGCGCACGTATGCTATGGCTTCCATCCGGGAGCAAAAATCAGCGGCCAGAACGGGGAAGACGAAAGAGTATGGGGCTGCACCCAATGGGGCTTCGGCGCCATCGGAAGCTTCCTCGCGCCGCCGGACGGTGTACCGGCGCCGTCACATACAGACGGCATTACGCTGAACACATCTGTATGGCTCGACGGAGTACAGATCACAGATAAAGGCAAGGTCATCGATCCGGAGCTTAACAAACTGGCTGAAAAGCTTGGGAAATAGTCTGCACCCTACGGCTGCAGTATCCGCCGCAGCGCAAGAGAAATGGATATATTACTGATACCCGGAGCCGAAAACGGATCATAGCCGAGTATGGACTGGATCTTTTTCAGCCGGTAGTAGATCGTGTTGCGGTGCAGGTAGAGAAGCCCGGCGCTTTTCTTTACATCCATCTGTGTGTCCAGAATCATGGTCTCCAGTATGGATATGAGAGATTCGTCATCCCTGAGAGGTTCAAGCACGAGCGGCCAGGACGGAAAATCAGAGTCCGCCATATGATTCAGGCAGGACTGGCACGTATCCAGAAAGAAGATGTGCGACAGCGTATAGTATTCGGCATACGGATACACCTTGCAGGCAATATCCCGTATATTGTCAATGAGCTGATAGGCCGCGGCAATTTTTTTATAGGAAGAAAGCCGGTCATAGAGAAAGAGAGGGCTTCCGGTAAAGCACATGTTCAGTTCTTTTAAGAAAAGCGAGGCAGCATACGAAAGATCAGAGGAAGGAAGCGCTTTATCAAAAAGAAGGATCCAGGCCCCCTGATAAAAACCATAATGCACCGGTCTTATCATATCTGCCACTGCTTTCAGGCAATAGGAGAGAATTGTCTTCGTGCGCTGGGAAAGCAGCAGATCCGGGTAAGCATTATCATCTGCGCCAGGGCAGATGACCCACATGGACGATATCTGTTCCAGCGAGATATTGAGTTTTGAAGCCAGATAGTCACAATATTCGTAATTGCTGGTAAACAGAGCGCTAAGCAGGTCGTCTTCCCTGGAGGCATGAAAAGAATCTTCGCGTTTTAATATATAACTGCGGATGGTCTGTGTGAGCATGTTCATGAAAAGGTAGGAGATATCTTCCCGCTCTGTGACGAACAGCAGCCGGCAGGAGGTGTCCTTAAGCGGGATCTGGCAGCTGTTGACGGTAAATATTGTACCGGTATCGTGTCTATATTGGTCTGTCATTATGGATGAAGCAGGATGTTTACCAAAGTACAGGCTGCGGTACCAGTGCATGATATTATGTACGAGTGTTTCATTTGACAGGCCGGTATCTGTGAGAAAGCTGTTGGGCGTACAGCACATAAGGCGGTATTTGTCGTCGAGCAGTATCATCAGCCCCCTGTAACAGCGGCCGATCTCGTTAAATAGCAGCCCCAGATCACCATATTGGCTGTCGGAGGCATTAAAGTCGATCAGAAGTTCGGGCAGGGATAGTTCGTCATTTAAAGTTCTCTGAAAGATGTAATTGGCAATGTCGTGAATGACATCGGTAAAAAGCGCAGGCCCCTCCGGGGAGATGGTAATTATCGGGTAGGCCAGCTCATCGGCGATTCTTAAAAAGTCTGCATCAAGCCCGGGCAGAATCTTCCCAACATAAAATAAGATAAGACCAGAAGTATCCGCCTTGTCCAGTTCATACAAAAGGGCACACTGCTTGCCGGTATCATAGCGTATAGAAGTAAGAGTGGAGATAAGAAGTTCACCACTCGTTAAAAAAGAGGGTTCTATATCGTCCACATCTGTTGTCTCCAGTACGGAGATAGCAGAGACGGTCCGGCCAAGACCTTTGCTTCCCGCGGCTACAGAGGCGTGTTTCAGCGCAGAGACAGCCAGACAGTCTGATACTTGTATTTCCAATCTTAACACCTCGATTACATGTTTGGTTTATGAATTAGGATATAAAATGGATAGTATATACGTTATAACATAATTATTTAATGATTGCAATGAATGTAAAATAAATGAAATTGGAAAAAGTTGGAAGCGAAAGGAGGAAGACTATGAAAAAGAAAATAAGCTTTTTATTGATACTTACCATGTGTGTAACGATGCTTGGCGCCTGTTCTGGGGGAAAGAACAGTTCAGATAAGACAAAGAACAGTGCATCTGCGAACCCGGATAAGATCGTACGTATGATGTTCACCAATACGCCGTATCTGGATCCTGCAGTCGGTTCAGACGAGGTGTCTACGGCAATATTTCCGAATATTTATGACTCGCTCGTAGTCCCGACCCATGACGGAGATACAGAAGCGTCTCTGGCGTCGGACTGGACCGTGTCGGATGACGGCCTTACGTGGGTATTTCATCTAAGAGATGATGCTAAGTTTCACAACGGGGAACCGGTGAAGGCGTCTGACGTGGTATTTTCCATGAACCGTCTGATTACGATCGGCGAGGGATTTGCATATCTCTTCCAGGATAAGGTAAAAGAGGCGAAGGCATTAGATGATACACAGGTGCAGTTTACACTGTCCGAACCTTTTGGCCCATTTCTCTCCACGCTTGTAAGACTTTATATCGTGAGCGAGAAGGATGTAATGGATCATCTGAAAGACGGAAGCTATGGGGAGTATAAGGATTACGGCAAGGCTTACCTGAATGAACACGACGCCGGAAGCGGCCCGTACCAGGTGACGGAATATGCGTCGGGGGACCATGTATCAGGTGTGAAGTTCAAGGACTATTTTGAGACATTTGAGGAGGGAAGCCCGGAAGGATTTAAATTCATGGTATCTCCTGAATCTGTGACGGTAAGGACGATGATGTCAAGGCAGGAAGTGGAGATCACAGATGCATTCCAGCCGATGGAATCCTACGCTGAGATGGAGAAGATGGACGGGATAGAACTGATGAAATTCTTTGGCGGAAGCATGATGTATCTTACGATGAATAATAAGAAAGCGCCGACAGACGACATCCATTTCCGCAAGGCCATGGCTTATCTTGCCGACAGGGCCAATATGGTGGAATCTATATTCCCGGGGTCAGAGGTGGCGGACGGACCGGTCACCCGTGTGCTGGCAGGTTCTCTCGATGAGAAGCTGACCTATGATTATGATATCAAGAAGGCAGAGGAGGAATTAAAGCAATCAAAATATTATGATGAGCTTGACGATCTCGATTATACGATATACTGGGTAGCTGAGACGCCAGACCGGGAGAAGCTGGCGCTGCTCATACAGTCGGACGCGGCCAAGATCGGACTGGATGTGAATGTAGAGAAGGTGCCGTGGCTTACACTGGTAGAGAGTGCGGCATCACCGGAACAGTCGCCGAACAGTGGTACGATACTGACGACGCCAAGCTACTCTGAGGCCGGTTCACAGCTGGTTGCCTCCTATCTTACAAAAGAGGTGGGCAGCTGGGAGAGTATGGACTGGTACAGTAATGAGAAGGCGGATGCTCTTATCAATGACGCCATATCTACGATCGACAGAGAAGAAAGGCTGAAGAAATATGAGGAAGCACAGAAGATAATCATGGAAGATTATGCAACGGTTCCTCTCTTTGAACTCGTTGAGACGCACGCATATCAGAGCAGCTACCTTTACTGGGAAGCGGCAGAACGGGCCAAGAAGGGGGAAAGCGTTGTACCTGTAATGGGATATCAGTATAGCCTGAAAGGGATGCACTTTGTGGACAAATAGTCAGTATTGTAAAGGAGCTGTATGTTATGGCAAAAACTATTATAAAAAGATTACTCTGGTCAATATTTGTGCTCCTGGGTCTTTCCATCATCATTTTCTGTATTCTGCGCATTGTTCCCGGTGATCCTGCCCGTGTAGCTCTTGGGCCGAAGGCTTCAGAAGAGACGGTGGCAGCGTACCGGGAGGAGATGCATTATAACGAAGCTCTGCCGGTCCAGTATGGATACTGGCTTAAGGATCTTGTAAGCGGAGATCTGGGAGAGTCGCTTGTGACAAGACGGCCGGTCACCCAGGACTTGAAAGAATTTCTGCCCGCCACGCTGGAGCTTGTTCTTCTTGCCGGCCTGCTTCAGATTATTCTGGGGCAGGTGATCGGGGTGATCTGCGCGGCCTTCCACAACCGGTGGCCTGACATCCTCATCAAGATCATCGGCTACATAGGAGTTGCCACCCCGGCATTTGTCATGGCAGTATTTGGTCTTCTCATCTTCGGGTACTGGATCCCGATCCTGCCATCCATCGGCGGACGTCTGAGCGCGGGCTTTGACGTCCCGGTGATTACGAACTTTATGCTCATCGACACTCTTCTGGCGGGGAATCTGGCGGCATTTGCAGATGCTGCAGGCCATATTATACTCCCGGCGCTTTCGCTCTCTATCGGATGTATGATGCAGGAAGCTAAGATGACGCGGGCCAGCATGATAGACAACAAGGGGAAGGACTATATCGCCATGGCGGTGACACAGGGCGTGCCGAAAAGGATCATCAACGCAAGGTTTCTGCTCAAGCCGTCCATTATACCGACTGTTGCTATTATGGGACTTGACTTTGCATCGCTTTTTGGAAATGCGTTTCTTGTGGAACAGATCTTTAACTGGAACGGCCTGTCAAGCTACGGGATCAACGCCATGCTGCAAAAAGACCTGAATTCAGTCTGCGCGGTGGTGCTCGTATTCGGACTGGTATTTATTCTTGTTAATGTACTGGTAGACTTGATCGTGGCATGGCTGGATCCGCGGATGCAGCAGAGAACATCGGCGTAGAAAGAGGTGATAGCATGAAAGAAAGCAAGCTTGAAAGTGTAAAAAGAGTCTGGTACCAGCTGTCCAAGAATATACCCGCCGTTGTGGGTATTATCATAGTCGCCGTTGTCATACTGGCAGCTGTATTTGCAAAGCAGATCGCGCCGTATCCAGATCATGACGGAGCATATGTCAACTTTGCCGACGCCAATATCGGACCGTGCGCACAGCACTTGTTTGGGACGGACAATATGGGAAGAGATGTGTTCAGCAGACTGCTGATATCCTTAAGGAGCGCGCTTCTTATGGGGATTCTTGTCCTCGTCATATCGGTACCGGTGGGATTTATCCTTGGAGTGGTGGCCGGATACATGAAAGGAACCTTTGTTGAAGTGATCATCATGCGGGTGACAGATATCTTCTTGTCTATACCGCCGCTTGTACTGGCGCTGGCCATCGCATCTGTGCTGAGGCCGAATCTGACGAATGCCATGATAGCCATAACCATCATGTGGTGGCCGTGGTATGCCAGGCTGTCCTACAGTATATCATCATCCCTCAGAGCGGAAAATTATGTGATCTATGCGGAGCTGACAGGAGGAGGCGCACTGCATATCCTGACAAAAGAAATCCTTCCAAACTGCATTTCGCCGGTGCTGACTAAGATGACGGTGGATATGGGGCTCGTTATTATGATGGGCGCTACGCTCGGGTTCGTCGGACTTGGCGAACAGCCTCCCGCGCCGTCACTTGGAAATATGATCGCAGACGGTATCAAATACATTCCGGGACAGTGGTGGGTCACTATATTTCCCGCGGTTTTCATTATTATCATCGTGTTGGGATTCAATCTGATCGGGGATGGCGTGAGTGCGTTGTTTACAGTGGAGGAAGCCTGATGGAGAAGAAAAATATATTATCGGTACGTAATTTGAAAGTTTCATATAAAGTATACGGCGGCAGGAGCAAGGTTGTAAATGGGATCTGTATCGACGTGCCTTCAGGAGGAAGAGTCGGGCTTGTAGGAGAATCCGGCTGCGGGAAGACGACAAGCCTTAAGGCCATACTTGGCATTCTCCCATCGGCAGGAGTGGTGGAAGACGGAGAAATACGTTTCGACGGAAAAGATGTCCGGGAGATGTCAGGAGCGGAGATCGACCTGTTTCACAGAAGGGGCGCCGGAATGATATTCCAGGATCCGTCGGCCGCCTTAAATCCTGTATTTACAATTGAGAAACAGCTGGTGACAGGACTTAGATACTCTTTTGAAGATAAAGTGAGCAGAAAAGAGGTGTATGATAAGGTAGTGCAGGCGCTTTATGAAGTATCACTTCCGGACGCAGAGCGCATTATGAAGAGTTATCCGTTCCAACTGTCCGGCGGTATGAGACAGAGAGTCTGTATAGCGGCTTCCCTGGCGGCGGACAAGAAGCTGCTGCTGGCAGACGAGCCGGGAACTGCGCTTGATGTGACCATCCAGGACCAGATACTGCGCCTGATGAATTCACTTGTGGAGAAAAAGGGACTTTCCATGGTAATGGTATCCCATTCTATAGGAGTTATCCGCGAAGTGACAGAATATGTCTATATCATGTATGCAGGAATGATCGTAGAACATGGCAGGACCAAAGCGGTATTCCACGATCCAAAGCATCCGTATACAAAGGCGCTGATGGAATGTGTCCCCAAATTGACCGGAGACGGAATATCAAGCGGAATCGAGGGGCGCATACCTGATTATCTGAATCCGCCGGACGGCTGCAGATTCTCGCCCCGCTGTAAATATGCGACAGACGAGTGCAGGAACACTGTACCGGAGATGACAGAGGTAGAGGAAGGACACCAGACGGCATGTTTCATGCTCAGGAGGTAAGCGCATATGGAAGAAAAGAAAAAGACGATAGAGGTAAAAAACCTGAAAAAATATTTTCCGCTTAAGAATGGAAAGGTAGTGCGGGCGGTGGACGGAGTGGACCTTGAGATATATGAAGGTGAGACGCTTGGGCTTGTGGGCGAGTCCGGCTCCGGTAAGAGTACGATCGCTTATATGGTAGTAGGTATGTACAAGGCGACGGACGGCAGTATCATATATAGAGGAGAAGATCTGACAGCCAGAGGGATGAAGCGGACAAAAGAGCAGAAAGGAAATATTCAGATCGTGTTCCAGGATCCAAGTTCGGCATTGAATCCCCGGAGAAAAGTTAAGAAAAGTATTGAATTTACATTAAAGCTTCACGGAGGGATAGAAGGGAAGGAACTGGAGGAGAAGGCGGAAGATCTGCTGGAAATGGTCGGACTTCCGAGAGAATTCGGTGAGAACTATCCGCGCTCTATCGGCGGCGGGGAGAGACAGCTGGCGTCTGTGGCAAGAGCGATGGCGGCGGATCCCTCTCTGCTGATCCTGGATGAACCTACGAGTGCGCTGGATGTGTCGGTGCAGGCGAAGGTGATCCGTAAGCTGATCGAACTTCAGAAGGAGAGAAATCTGTCGTATCTGTTCATTACCCATGATCTGAGCCTGATGCGCAATATAGCGGACAGGGTGGCGATCCTATATCTGGGAAAGGTGTGCGAGCTGGCTCCGGCGGCGGATTTCTTTGAGAAGCCGCTCCATCCATACACACAGATGCTGCTTTCTTCCATACCGGTCGCGACAGATGAAGAAGAGATGATGCGGCCTGAGAAGGTGATATCAAAAGGAGAGATTCCAAGTCCGGTAAATGTTCCGCCCGGATGCGCATTCCATATGCGGTGTCCGGTGAAGATGGATATCTGTTCAAAAGAACTTCCTGAGATGATGGAGGTAAGCGGGGGGCATTATGTGTGCTGTCACAAGTATTGTCAGGCGGAACGGGCGGATACCGCCCAGAACTAGATAAAACAGATCAAGGAGGTGTTATTTTATGCAGAATGAATTGATTCAGATCGCACAGAAGTTATTGAGGGATCTATATCGGATGAAACAGGGGGAACTGCTTGTTATTACAGCGGATACCCTCACGGACCGGGAAGTGGTGGAAGCAACTGAGGAGGCGGCAGGCAGACTTGGTATACAGTGGGCGACGCTCTGGATAAAAGCGCCCGGAGGTGTGGCTGTGGCGGCCGATAAGGAGATACCGGGTAAGGCGGTGGTATCGCTGCTTTTGAAGGCAGACGCATGGGCAGAATACAATAAGATGTGGATATATGGCTCCGGCGCGTACAGTGAGATCATGAAAAAGAACACGTCGCTCAGACATATGTGTCTGACCGGAGCGACAGGAGAGCTTCTCGCGCATTGTATCGGGAATATACGATACGACGCGCTTCAGGCATTTGGCCTTAAGCTGGCGGAAAAGATTCAAAATGCACGGTGTATGCGGATGACAACAGAAAAAGGAATGGATATCTCTTTTGAGAATATTCAGGGCAGGCCGGTGCTGAAGGAGCTTGGTGATGCGGGAAATCCCGGGACAAATATGCTTCCGGGGCAGATAGCTTGGACTCCTCTTATTGAGAGTGTAAACGGAACTCTCGTATTTGACGGGGCACTGGCTCCGGTATGCGGCGTCCCTTCAGAGCCGGTAAGAATCAAGGTCGTGGATGGAAGCGTAAAGGAAGTGGCAGGCGGCAAAGAGGCGGAGGCATATTTAAAATGGCTTAAGAGCTTTGAGCATTCTCAGATGTTTGGAATCTCCCACACGGGTATCGGCATCAATCCAGGGGCGCTTTTATCCGGGGATATCCTGCAGGATCAGAGAGTGTGGGGATCTGTTACATGGGCGTTCGGCAGCATAGGGGGGAATCTCGTTCCTCCGGACGGCGTGCCGGGACCGTCACATTCTGACTGTGTGGCTCTTGGCGCAACGCTTATCATAGACGGCAGGGAATTGTTCCATAACGGCGAGGTAACAGATGAAGAGTTCAAAGAACTTGCCCGTGCGCTTACAGGGAGATAAGAGATGGTAGAAGAAGTGATCCGGCAGTTTCGCGCGCTTGCCTTAATTCCAAGGGCGACCTTCCATGAGCAGAGGGCAGCGGAATATATCGAGAAGCTTGGGATAAAATATGGCTGTAAGACAGTACGTGATTCTAAAAATAATGTTGTGATTGACAAGCCGGCCCACGCAGGCTATGAGCACGTGCCAAGGGTGATCCTTCAGGCACATATTGATATGGTATGCAAAGGGACGCCCGGCCGCGGCTATGATCCTCTTAAGGACGGCATACAGCTGGTGGAAGAGGAGGGACGGATAACGGCAGAAGGGACTACGCTTGGCGCGGACAATGGAATCGGGGCCGCTCTCATTCTGGAAATACTGAGAGGGGAAGAGGCCTGCGGGCCGGTAAGAGGAATCTTCACTGTGGAGGAGGAAGAGGGGATGGGCGGGGCAAGAAGTCTCGACCCATCCTTTGTGCAGGATAAGTATTTCATAGGACTTGACTGGACCTCCACAAGAACCAGCTGCATCGGCTGCGCGTCCAGCCTTAGTCTCCTGGCAAGAAAGGAAGCGGTGTATAAGCGGCCCGAGTATGACTCTGCCTACCGGATATGTCTAAAGGGACTGCCGGGAGGACATTCCGGCCTTGACATACATCGGGTAAAGACTAACGCAGTCCGTGAAATGATTAAGATACTGCAGAATATACTATTGCTGGGGATAGATTTTGAACTGGCACATATCGCAGGGGGAACAGCGAAAAATGTCATACCCGATTCGTGCACAGGCACCGTCTGCATTAAATCAGACTGCATAAACAAATTCCTCGAAACGCTGTCTTCTGTAAAAAAGCAGATGTTTGCATTTATGGAAGCGGAGGGTGAGGATGTTGTGCTGACGGTTGAGAAGGCCGAAAAGCCGGACCGGGTGCTGGAACGTCAGTGCGCGAAGGAGATACTGGACTTTGTTCAGAGCATTCCAAACGGCGTGGTAAAGACAGAGCCGGGGAGCAGCGGATATATACATCTCTCCTCCAACATCGGAACGATATCCACAGGGACATGCGTGGAGCTTTCCATTATGGCAAGAGGAAGCCGGAAAGAATATCTGGACCTGCTCTATACGGGGATAAAACAACAGGCAGCGCGCTGCCGGCTGGATGTAAAGTGCGTATCCAAAGAACCAGGATTTGACTCAAAACGAGACGGTAAACTGATCCGGAGAGTGTGTGAAATATACCGGGCGCAAAATAATGAAGAACTCACATTGGAGAAGATACATGCAGGACTTGAATGCGGTTATTTTAAACAGAAAAATCCGGATATGGAGGTAATCGTGCTGGGAGCAGATCTGGAAAATATACATACGACGAAGGAAACTCTGTATACAGAACGGCTCGGGGTGCTGTGCAGACTGCTTTTGGAAGTATTGCGCACCGCAGGTTCCCAATAAATTTCAGGGAGCAGGTGACTGCAGCCTGTTTCCGGCTGCCCCCTGGGCCGTTAAATTTCAATGCGAAAGCAACCGAAAGTAGACAAAGCCCGGCCACAATGCTAGAATATCCCTAGAATCAAAAATAATCATATCGTATTCAGGAGGGAATTAAGATGAAGATTGCAATCGGCTGTGACCCAAATGCACAGGAGGCAAAAGAAGAATTGATCAAATTCATGGAAGAAAAGGGCTATGGAGAAATTACAGATTTTGGAAGCGAAGATCCGATATATGCCAACACAGCAGTAAAAGTAGCAGAGGCTGTGGCTTCAAAAGAGTATGACAGAGGCATTCTGATCTGCGGGACAGGCATCGGTGTGTCCATTGCGGCTAATAAAGTCAAAGGCGCGTATGCAGCCCTGCTTTCTGACGTATATTCCGCTAAAAGAGCACGCTTGAGCAACGATGCCAACATCGCCTGCATGGGCGCGTTCACCATCGGCAATAAGCTGAGAGAAGAATTGACAGATGCGTTCCTTACAAACGACTTTGTGCCTGGCTGTTCCTCACAGCCAAAAGTTGACGCATTTGTAGAATATGATAATGCGCGGTAGATACCGCTCTGGTAAAAATAGTTCAGCGTACGAGAACCCGGCAGACTGCCGGGTTCTTTTTTGAAGTGTGGGGATAGTGAATGTATGTCAGATAGGGACACCCTAAAACGAAATGGGGACGGGGATTTTTGAAAAAATCCCCGTCCCCATTTTACCCCATTTAAATTGTCTGAACATTATGATATAATAGAATGAATTTTAGACGATACGAAAGAGAGGGTGCGGAGTATGCTGAAGGTACTGATCGCGGATGATGAGAAGAAGGTTTGCCAGCTGATCGTCAATCTGGTGGAGTGGAAATCGTTCGGATTTGAGATTGTCGGTGTGGTGAATGACGGAATCTCCGCATATAAGTTTCTGCAGGACAATACAGTCAATGTCATGATCACAGATATCCGTATGCCCGGGTGTGACGGCATGGAGCTGATCCAGAAGGCGAAGGTGCTCTATCCGGACATGTATATTGTCATTATAAGCGGATACAGCCAGTTTGATTATGCGCAGAACGCGATCCGCTTCGGAGTGGAGGATTATCTGCTGAAACCAATCCGTAAAAAAGATCTGACGGCAACGCTTGAGAAAATAATCGAGAAATGCCGGGAGGAGATACTTGACGCGCAGAAGTGGGAGGATATGCAGAAACGGCTGGAGGAAAATGAGGAACGGCTGAAGGGAAGCTTTCTCGAGGACCTGTTGAAGCGGCCGGAAAAGTTTGGAGGCTTTTATTCTCTGGAACGGATAAACGGAGAATACCATTATCATTTTGAGGATGTATGTTATCAGACCTTTATCATTAAGGCCATTCCCGGGAAGCGCAAGGAGGATTCGGATACGAGAAGGATTCTTCTCCAGAAAGGCACGGAGATCGTAAAGTGCGCATTGGACGGTTTGTGCAACGAGGCGGTAACGGGAGTGGTCGACGGTGATATATACGGCATACTCAACGGGACTGAGGAGGAAATGCACAGGATCACGCGCAAACTGAAGAAAGTGAAGCTGGATATCTTAAGACTACAGGATGTGTTCGAGGAAGTGCAGGTGTATATCGGACTCGGCCGGGAGACCGGGAGTATCCGGGAGATACTGGAGAGCTTTGAGACAGCCGGGCAGTCTATACAGCAGAGATTTTATTACGGTGAGGATTTCCTGCTGAAAGCTCCCCAGGGGGAGGACTACAGGGAAAAAGCCGGCAGGATCGTGGACAATGGGTTTAAAAAGCGGTTTTTGAACTATATCGAGATCATTGATCTGGACGGCATTGGCGGTGAGATGGATGATCTGGAACGAAAGCTTTCTGAAAGCCCTGCGAAGGACGGACGTCTTGTTGCAAGTGTGTACAAGGAAGTGCTGACGTTGTTTTATTTTGGAACGCACAATTATAATATTGAGATACCGGACCAGTATCCGGAGTTATTAAAGCATCTGGAGGTGCTCGGCACGATACATGAGGCGGCCGGCTATCTGAAGCGGTATATGGTGCACTCTCTCATGCACTGGATCGAGGAGAAAAAGTATGTGGAATCCAGGCCGATCCGGCTTGCAAGGCAGTTTATCGGAGAGAATTATTATCTTCCGCTCACACTTGAGACCGTAAGCAGGGAGATCGGATTTAATCCCACCTATTTTTCCGGCATGTTCAAAAAAGAGACAGGGAAAAACTTTTCGGATTATCTGAAAGAGATCCGGATCGAAAATGCAAAAAATATGCTTTTGAACACAGAGCAGCAGGTGGAGGACATTTCCTTTGCAGTCGGATATTCGGACATCAAATATTTTTCGAGACTGTTTAAGAAGCAGACGGGAGTGACGCCGACAGAATTCCGCCGACTGTACAATTAGAAGGAGGCAGAGGATGAAAAGAAAAGCGCTTTCTGCCAGAACAGCGGCAGTCATAGCTATATTGCTGCTGTCGGGCGTTGTCAATATCGGGATATTAAGTATCATATTTTCTGAAGGGACCGTTTCTGCCGGATTCATGTGCGCCGTCCTCCTGGCCGAGGTCACGGTACTGCTCGTGTCGGTCTATCTGGCGGCGGAGTATCTGCTGAAGCCGTATCAGGAAATGCGGCGGCTGTATCAGAGATTTATTGACGGCCAGGTATATGAGGAGCTGTTTGATGCTGAGTATGAGCTGATGCCCCAGTGGAATGATGTGATGAAAAAGGTGCGGCATCTGCTTAATAAGCAGGACGCCATAAAAATGTCCAAAAAACAGGCGGAATACCTGGCTCTGCAGAATCAGATCAATCCCCACTTCCTGTATAATACGCTGGAGGCTATCCGGGGCGACGCCATCTGCGCAGGGCTTGACAGTGTGGCTGAGACGACAGAAGCGCTGTCTATCTTTTTCCGGTATTCCATCACAGGAGTGGACAAGCTTGTGACACTGGAGGAGGAGATCGACAATGTAGAGAATTATTTTACGATCCAGCATTACAGGTTCGGGGAGAAATTAAAGCTTCAGATCACATATCCAAAGGAGGAAGAAGTGCTCCAGCTCCGGCTGCCGAAGCTGACGATCCAGCCCTTTGTTGAGAATGCCATCTACCACGGTCTGGAAAAGAAAGTAAACGGCGGCGTCGTGCGGGTGAAGATAGACACGACGGAACAAAAGCTGATGATCACCGTCTCCGACAATGGCGTCGGCATGCCGGAGGAGCAGGTGGAAAAGATAAACGGTTACTTTGAGAAAGTGGCGGTCAGCTATGTGGGAGAGGACCGGAAGAAAAAGGGCGGCATCGCAATGAAGAATGTCAACAGCAGGATAAAGCTGTTGTTTGGCGAAGACTACGGGGTGCATGTGTACAGTGTCGCGGGAATCGGTACCGATGTAAAAATAATGCTGCCCAGACTGAGGCGTGATGAATATGAAGAAAGAACGGCTGAGAATTGAAAATATAAGAAAAGGCACCCTTCTCAAACGAATAGAACTGCAGGTGTTTGAAGGTGAGATTATTCACTGTGTGTTTGACAATATCCAGGAGAAGACGATGTTTCTTGAGCTTATGACAGGCGCCCGGAAAGCGGATTACGGGAGAGTGTACTACGAGGAAGAAAAGGTACCGGAAAAAGACATGTCAAGTGTGCTCAGAAAGCGGGTGGCGCTCATATCAAGGGAGAGCCGCCTTATCGATTCTGTGTCCATGGAGGAAAATATGTTTCTCGTGCGCCCCCGGGTAAAAGGGCACTGGGTCAACAGACGCAGCTACAGAAAAGAGGCGGCAGAACTGTTCCGGGAATTCGGGCTTTGCATCGACGTGGAAAAGCCGATGGGGCGGCGCACTGTATTTGAGAAAGTACAGATAGAGATCATGAAGGCGTATCTGCTCGGACAGAAGATCATTATTCTGACAGCCCTCAGCATATGCCTGAGTGACGCGGAGATGAAGGCGCTGTGGTGCCTGCTTGAGAAGCTCCGCAGAAAGGGACTGTCATGTCTCGTCATCGAACCGCTGGAGGATATCAATTTCGTCTATACAGACACGGTTGTTGTCGTAAAGCACGGCAAGACGTGCGCGGTGAAGGATGTGGATGAATGTGATTACACAACGCTCCACACTATTTTATACCGCGATGAGCTGGAGAAAAATGCAGAGGACTGGAAGCGGGGCCCAAAAGAGCGCGCCGGTGAAGGCATAAGCATACAGGACGTCACAACAAGTTATCTTAGAAATGTATCTTTTTCTGTTGCGAAGGGAGAGATCGTCAAACTTTTCTGCATAGACGAGCGAAGTTATAACGAAGTGACCGGATTTTTGAGAGGAGAGACAGAGGCCGTGTCCGGACGGCTCTGTATCGGCGGCTGTGAGAAAGCGGTCGGGAAAATGATGACAGGGATGCGGGACCGTATCGGTGTCGTGCAGGGCAATCCCGGCACTGCTTCTCTGTTTCAGGAGCTTTCGGCGATGGATAATCTGCAGATCCTGCTGTCCCAGAAGGTGAGCGGAATGTGGATGATCCCGAAATACAGGAAGAGTATCCGCAAGCTGCTCGGAGGAATCATATCCGATGATGTGTATTCTAAAAAAGTAAAAGAGCTCTCCCCGGCGGATGTACAGCGGATCGTGTACTGCCGGTGGCTCATCTACTCCCCCCAGCTGCTTGTCTGTATCCAGCCTTTTGCGGAGGGGGACATCCAGGCGAGGGAGACGGCGAGGGAGATGATATATATGCTGGAGAAGAGAAACATTCCGGTCCTTATCATCACGTCCAACACAGCAGAACTGAACTACTGCCGGGGACGGGAACTGTATATGAGGCACGGCAGGATGATAGGCAAGGAGGAGGCGTATGAGTTCCTGTACTCGGAGCTGTAGATGTGCATAGGAAAGAAGGCTTAATACTAAAATATCCCCGCTGGACGGGGATATTTTTTTGCCCTGTAACAGAAGATCCATCAAGCGCGGTCGTACATTTAGCAATTATGAATATGGACAATATAGACAAAAAAATAACAAAATTAAAACGACAATTATATAAAACATCTAACTTCTGAAGATTGTCCCCCCTATTGTGAAGATGGTAAGTATGAGACCCGCCGGCAGTGTGATACGATGCAGTCATCGAGAGGAACCTGTGAACGGTGATGAATAAATGGGAGGAAAGGTTATGAAAAATGAGGAAAGAGCGCAGGACGGACTTGTGCTTGAGGCGAAAAATATCACGAAACGCTTCCCGGGGGTCCTGGCGCTGTCCAATGTAAATTTCAGGCTGATAAAAGGCAGAGTTCACGCACTTATGGGAGAGAACGGAGCGGGGAAGTCAACCTTGATGAAGATCATTGCAGGTATTTATCAGGCAGACGAAGGAGACATCTATCTGCACGGCGAGAAGGTCTCCTTTCACACACCGAAGCATGCGCTAAGCCACGGCATTTCCATGATACATCAGGAGCTGAGCCCTATTCTGGACATGACGATCGCAGAGAATCTGTTTCTTGGAAAAGAGTTCTGTAAAGGAAAACTGATCGATTATAAGACGATGAACCGGGAGGCGGCTGTACTGCTTGAGAAGGTAGGAGTGGACCTTCCGCCCGGCAAGCTCATGAAAGAGCTCACAGTGTCTCAGATGCAGATGGTGGAGATCGCAAAAGCGCTCTCCTACGACGCCGAGGTTATCATTATGGATGAGCCTTCGGCGACGATAACAGACAGAGAAGTTGCAGGACTGTTCCGCATCATAAAGGGGCTTAAGGAGGAAGGAAGATGCATCGTCTATATCACCCATAAGATGGACGAGGTATTTAAGATCGCGGATGAGATAACCGTATTCAGAGACGGACAGTATATCGGTACTTATGACGCGGGAGAGATCGATGAAAATGAACTGGTCGTCAAGATGGTGGACCGGGAGCTGACGGAGATCTATCCGGCCCGCTCAAACGAGGCGGGAGACGTTGTGCTGAAGGTAGAAAACCTGAGCCAGGAAGGTGTGTTTGAAGATATTTCCTTTGAGCTTAGAAAGGGAGAGATACTCGGATTTTCCGGGCTCATGGGCTCCGGCAGGACAGAGGTAATGAATGCTTTGTTCGGCATCACTCAGCCGACGTCCGGCACAATATGGGTCAATGGTGAAAAGATGGATAAGCCAAGACCGGGAAAGGCGATCTCAAAGGGGATCGGTTATGTGACGGAGGACCGGAAGGGAAACGGCCTCGTTCTCGAAATGAGCGTCTACGATAACATAGTGCTTCCGTCGCTTGGAAAGCTTTCCGGCCGAATCGGCGCCATCAACCGGAGAAAGGCCGCCAGGGTGGCGGAGGAATACAAGGAGAAGCTGGACATTAAGACGCCGAACATGCAGCAGATGGTCAAGCAGTTAAGCGGAGGAAACCAGCAGAAGATCGTGCTTGCGAAATGGCTGCTCCAGGACCCGGATATTCTCATCTTTGATGAGCCTACGAGAGGCATCGACGTGGGGGCGAAGACAGAGATATACAAGCTCGTGGCCAGTCTTGCCAAGGAAGGAAAGGCGATCATATTTATCTCATCGGAAATGCCAGAGATCCTTGGGATGTCGGACCGTGTTGTAGTATTTTATGAAGGAAGAAAAAAGGGAGAGCTGGCAAGAGAAGAGGCTACGCAGGAGAAGATCATGATGTACGCTTCGGATGTCGATGAAGGAGGAATGCAGTAATGAAAGAGATGACAAAGAAGTTTGACCGGAATTGGATCCAGACATATATGCTTATTTTTATAGTGATCGGGCTTGGGATCATATTATCGTTTATCTCGGGTAACTTTTTGACAGGGACAAACCTGCTCAATGTGCTGCGGCAGATATCGATCAATGGAATACTGGCTATCGGGATGACGATCGTATGTCTGACCGGTGGGATAGACTTATCGGTCGGTTCTATCGTGGCCTTTTCCGGAATCATAGCGGCGGGCCTTCTAAGGGACAAGGAATATCCGATCGCGCTCATCGTGCTCATTGCCATCGCCATCGGCGGGCTGCTGGGACTTTATAACGGTTATTTTGTGGCTTACTGGAATGCGGCGCCGTTCGTCGTGACACTGTCTATGATGACGATAGCAAGAGGCATGACTTACGTATACAGCACCGGGCGGCCTATATCGAACCTTCCGACGGAATTTCTTGCCATCGGCAAGGGAAGCATCGCTGGTGTGCCGGTGCCGACGATCATACTCATTATTGTGTTTATACTGGCCAGCGTTATGCTCACAAAGTTAAAGTTCGGCCGTTATGTATATGCGGTCGGAGGAAATGAAAATGCAGCTATGGTATCCGGCATCAATGTGAAGCGCATAAAGATGATGGTGTATGTGTTAAGCGGCATTGCCTGCGGGATAGCGGCCATTATATTGACGGCCCGTGTGTCTGCGGGGCTGCCGACAGCAGGTGAAAGTTATGAACTGGACGCCATCGCCGCGACTGTCATCGGGGGCACAAGCCTTTCCGGAGGACGGGGCAGGCTGTGGGGAACGATCGTAGGAGCGATCTTGTTAGGTATCGTAAATAACGGACTTGATCTTATGAATGTGTCTTCGTTCTACCAGCAGATCGTAAAAGGGTTGATTATTCTCGGGGCGATTTTAATCGATTCAAAACGGAATCAATAATATCAGGAGGGAAAGTTATGAAAAAAAGAATGTTATCTATTTTACTCGTAGCAGCCATGGCGGCGGCTCTGCTGCTTGGATGCAGCTCAGGTACGGAGGGAAGCGACAGCAAAGGAGATGATAAGAAGGCGTCAAAGAAGGACGGAGGATATACGATCGGCTGTACAGTCTATTACATGACCGAGTTCGTGACGCTCATGACAGAAGGTATGGAGAAAAAGGCGGAGGAGCTTGGCTGTGACCTTGTCATGCTCGACGCACAGCAGGATGCCCAGAACCAGATCACACAGATCGAAAACCTGATCGCGCAGAAAGTCGATGTCATCATCGTTGCGGCGGTGGACTCGGATGCGATCCTTCCCGCCATAGAGATGTGTGACGACGCGGGGATCCCGCTTGTCGGCGTGAATATGCTGTTCAATACAGAGGAGCCTTATCATTATGTAGGACCGGACGATGTACTGGCAGGCGAGCTTGAGATGCAGAATGCCATAGATGAGATCGGCGGAGAAGGAAATGTTGTCATTCTGGAAGGACCGATCGGACAGTCCGCACAGATACAGCGTCTGGAAGGAAACCAGAATATACTTGACAAATACGAGGGCAAGATCAACGTGCTGGCCGACCAGACAGCAAACTGGAGCCGTGAGGAAGCGCTCACTCTCGTAGAGAACTGGCTGGAGACATTCAGCGGCAAGATAGACGCTATCGTGGCACACAACGACGAGATGGCGCTCGGCGCGATCCAGGCGCTGGAGGCAGCAGGCCTGACAGATAAGATCGTCGTTACAGGCGTCGATGCGATCCTGGACGGCTGCAACGCAGTCAAAGACGGCACACTCCTTGGAACGGTATATCAGGACGCAGGACTGGAAGGAAGCGAAGCAGTGCAGAAGGCATATGATGTGCTGGAAGGAAAAGTGACAGAGAAAGAATTATCTTATATTGATATGAAATGGATCACAAAGGACAACGTAGACGAGCTGCTGGATACGATCTATGCAGAATAGATGCGGACAGATGATCCGACGGTAAAACATAATCAGCCCTGAGAAAAATTATAAGTGGTTGGGTAACTCCCAACCACATAAAAAATAAGGTATTGTTAAAAAAATATCATATTTATTGGATCATAGCGGTCCAGCAGACAAAAAATGACGGAAAAGAGGTATATATATGGAAGGTAAAATGAAAGTTGCGGTGATGACAGGGGCAAGACAGATGGAATGGACAGAAAAAGACATTCCAAAGCCGGGAAAAGGGGAACTGCTCGTGAAGCTGGAGTATGTGGGCGTGTGCGGTTCTGACCTGCATTTTTATGAAGCCGGAAGACTTGGAAACTGGGTGCCGGACGGCCCGCTTGTGCTGGGACACGAACCGGGAGGAGTCGTAGAAGAAGTCGGCCCGGAGGTGACCGGATTTAAAAAGGGTGACCGGATCGCCATTGAACCGGGAGTTCCGTGCGGTACGTGCGACATGTGCAGGAAAGGGCTTTATAACCTCTGCCCGGATATGTCCTTTATGGCCATTCCGAACGAGCGGGACGGAGTATTTTCTGAATACTGTGTGCACCCGGCCAATATGTGCTTTAAGCTGCCGGACAATGTAGACACGATGGAAGGGGCGCTCATTGAACCGCTGGCGGTTGGATTCCACGCTGCAAAGGTGGCGGAGGCTGAGATCGGGCAGAGCGCCGTCGTGCTTGGCTGCGGCTGCATCGGCCTCGTGACGATCATGGTGCTCAAGGCGAGAGGGATCGAAGAAATCTATGCGGTCGACATGATCGGCAAGCGTCTGGAAAAAGCAAAGGAAGTCGGTGCGAAGGAGGCGTTTAACGCAAAGGATGTCAATATCGAGGAATTTGTCAGGACGCTCCCGGGAGGGGGAGTTGACCTCGTCTTTGAGACGGCCGGCGCGGAGTTTACGACACGCCAGTCCGCGAAGCTGATCAAAAACGGAGGGCGGGTCGTGCTTGTCGGCATGTGCGCGGAACCTGAGATCGTCGTAGACATCGGAAGTCTGAGTGCGAAGGAGGGGGACCTGAAGACGATATTCCGCTACCGGAATCTGTACCCGGCAGCGATAAAGGCGGTGAGCGAGGGTACGATCCCTCTGAAATCCATTGTCTCCCACATTTTCGAGTTCAAGGATGTGATCGAGGGAGTTGCCTATAATGTGGACAATAAGTCAGATGTCATAAAGGCTGTAGTGAAATACTAGAATGGGGGAAAAGCATGAGGAAAATAATCAATGACGCGGACAATGTCGTTTCGGAGATGATGGAAGGATTTACCGGCGCCTACAGCAGATATTTCCGGAAGCATCCCGAGGTGAACGCCATACTGTCCAGACAGAAACGGGAAGATAAGGTGGCCCTTGTGATCGGCGGCGGAAGCGGACACGAGCCGATGTTCGGAGGATTTGTCGGGAAGGGGCTTGCGGACGCGGCTGCCTGCGGCAATATCTTTGCCTCGCCGGACCCCAACACGATATACGAGGCCGCAAAAGCGGTTGACAGCGGCAAAGGAGTGCTTTTCGTATATGGCTGTTACGCGGGGGATAACTTAAACTTTGATATGGGTGAAGAGTTTCTAAGAGACGACGGCATCCGGACGGCCCATGTCCGTGTCCGGGACGACGTGGCCAGCGCGCCGAAAGAGCGCATGGAAGACCGGAGAGGAATCGCGGGCGACGTATTTGTGGTGAAGACCGCGGGCGCGGCGTGTGACGCCGGGCTGAGTCTTGAAGAAGTGGTGCGTGTTACGGAGAAAGCACGGGATCATACGAGGACAGTGGGGGTCGCCACGGCTCCGGCGCAGCTTCCCGGGGTGGATAAGCCTATCTTTGAGCTGGGGGAAGACGAGATAGAGTACGGCATGGGCCTGCACGGAGAGCGGGGCGTGCTGCGGACCGCGTGGCAGCCCGCCGATGTGCTGGCGGAAAAGATGTACGCCCAGATAAAGGACGACACAGATCTGCGGGAAGGGGATGAAGTGTGTGTGCTCGTGAACGGGCTTGGTTCCACGACGATCACAGAGCTTGCCATCGTCTACCGCAAGATCAAAAAACTGCTCGATCAGGACGGGATCAGAGTGTATGATGCAGACCTGAACAACTACTGCACAAGCCAGGAGATGGGAGGCTTTTCCGTCACCTTTTTCCAGCTGGACGAGGAGCTGAAAGGCTACTACGACAGCCCCTGCTGGTGCCCGTATTACGCAAAAGGGGAACTGACAGAGCGTGCGTGCGCGGCAGGGGAAGAAGACAGATGCACAGAAGAAGCAGAGCAAGGGGACGAAACTCGGAAGGATCCCGGTAAGGACGCACCCGCCGCCGCAGAGCCGGAAAGAGAGCGTAAGGGCGCGCTGGAAGAACTGAGCGCGGAAGACGCCAGAAGAATGCTTGTGTACATTGCAGATAAGATCATTGAGAAGAAGCCGTATCTGACGGAAATAGACAGCGCCATCGGCGACGGGGACCACGGCATCGGCATGGCCGGCGGGATGAAAAAGGCAAAAGAAGCGCTGGAAAAAATGACCGGCGAGAAGAATGTGTATGCAGTCTTCGAGGCGGCCGGCAAGGCCATGCTCATGTCCATGGGGGGCGCCTCCGGCGTCATCTTCGGGAGCCTTTACCTGGCAGGCGCAAAAGGCATGGAGCCCAAACCGGTCATAACGGCAGAAGATCTGGCCCGGATGGAAGAGAAAAGCCTGCGCGCCATCCAGGAAAGAGGCAAGGCCGAGGTGGGGGACAAGACGATGGTAGACGCCCTCTCCCCGGCGGCAGACGCAATGAAAGCAAGCTGCGGGCAAGGCCTGCTCCCCATGCTGAAGGCCGCGGAAGCCGCCGCAGCCCAAGGGGTAGAGGACACGAAGAAATATGTGGCAAAGTTCGGACGTGCAAAGTCACTCATGGAACGGGCGGTCGGATACCAGGACGCGGGGGCAACCTCCGTATGGCTCATCCTCCAGGGGATGAGAGAGTACGTAGAAGGATAAAGGGGACACCCTGAAACGAGATGGGGACAGGGGAAAACGAATTGGGGACGGGGAATTTTTAAAAATTCCCCGTCCCCAATTCCCCCAATTCGTTGATTAACCGGAGCGCGAATGTTAAAATGAAGCAAAACGGAAATCAATGGAGCTGCTGCTCCGGGCGGAGAGCAGGAAGGAGAGGGTTATGATGAAATTTTATGTACTGAACGGAAGTCCGAGAAAGAACCATAACACAGCAAAGATCCTGGAATGTGCAGTCGAGGGGATCAAAAGTGTCCTTCCTGACGCGCAGATCAACTGGATCCATGTCTATGACCATTCGTATAGCGGCTGTGTCAGCTGCTACGGCTGTAAACGTGTCAATGGGAGATCTTATGGGAAATGTGCAAAACGGGATTCCATTTCCAGGCTTCTGGAGAATATTTCCGAGGGGGACGGGCTTCTGATCGGCAGTCCTGTCTTTTTCCACGGCATTCCCGGGCAGCTGCGGGCATTTCTGGAGCGTCTTCTGTACCCGTATCTCGTCTATGGCAAGGAGTACACATCGATTGCGCCGAAGCGTTTCCCGGCGGCGTTCTTCTACACGATGAATGCGACCGAGGAAAAGATGAAACAGATGAATTATCCGATCAAGCTTTCTGCGATGGAGGAATATACAGGCATTGTCTTTTCAAAGCCCGAGATCTTCCATTGCTTTGACACGTGCCAGTTTGACGATTACGCATTATATAAGGCAGAGCGGTTTTCCCAGGAAGAGAAGCTCAAGGTGAAGAAGGAGCAGTTTCCGAAGGACTGCCAGAGAGCTGCCGAACTCGGAAAAAAGATCGCTCAAAAAGCTATATGTCAGAATCCCACTGCTTCAGAAAGTCCTGGCAGAATTTAATAAAATCTGTCTGTTCGGGATAAAAATAACTGTTATGTATAGAGATCAGGTTATAGGAATGATATTCATAATAATCTCTTATATAAATCTGCCGGATAGAACCTTCTTTTAATTCCCTCGCCACAGCGCTTTTATACAGAAAGGATATGCCGATATTCTGGATCAGCAGCTGCTTTACCGTAGTAAGGCTGTTGCTGATCTCTATGCGGTGCGCAAAGTGTATGGAGGAAATATTGTTGTCCCGGAAGATCTGTTCCAGCCGGTTCCTCGACGGCGTTTTATCGACACCGAGTATGAGCGTGCTGTTATAGAGCTCCTGGATAGAGACCGTTTTTTCCGCAAGCGGATGATCCGGCGAGCAGGCGCAGATCGTGCTGCTGCTGCACAGTTCGTAATAGTCATGTTCTGATTTGGATACGATTCCATCCATCAAAAAAAAGTCAAGCTCTCCTTCATTTAACATTCTTGAGAGCGCATCATAATTGTCGGTCACGACCCGAATCTTATAATCTGGATATTTCCCCATAAACGCAATGATCAAATAAGGAAGAAAAGACTCCCCCGCAGACTGCTCCGCGCCAAGCCGCAGCTCCTTTGTGGGGGAAGTCAACAAGGAGAGATGTTCTCTGATACGTTCGGAATCCGAATGAACGGAATTGACGAACTGGTACAGGGTCCGCCCGGTGGGAGTCAGGACAAACCTGCGGTTCGTGTAGGTGTAAAGCTTCGTGTGATAATACCCTTCCAGATACTTGATGTGATGAGAGACGGCAGGCTGTGTGATATGTAATTTCTCTGCCGTTTTTGTAAAGCTTTTTGTCTGGCAGAGCGTTAAAAATGTGACCAGTCTTGTATCTAACATACGGAAGCCCCCTGACTATTATTTGTAGTAATAGATAAATTATAAATTAGAATTTTATTATAAGCAAAAAGGCTGATATAATCAATAGTAAATCAATAGAATCAGAAAAAATACCATTTATTTTCAAATAAAAAGAAAAAACGGTCATTATTTCTGATAGTTCAATCAAAATCCATAAAGGAGGGTAATGTATGAAGAAAATGATTTCTAGTTTACTGTGTGTTGTTATGGCAGCAGCCCTGTTTGCCGGATGCGGTAAAGCGTCGTCTGACGAGGAAAAGTCCGGGGATACGCCATCGGTCGGGGATACAGCGAATGACGGCGACAATATTGTCAGATATACGCTGACATCCACGCCGCAGATCGACCCGGGCGTCGGTTCGGACCTTGGCGCTGCAACGGTGCTCATCAATCTTTACGATCCGCTTGTGCAGCCTCAAAAGGACGGGAGTACGGCGCCGTGGATCGCCACAGAATGGGAGACGTCCGAGGACGGGAAAACATGGACGTTTAAGCTGCGCGACGATGTGAAGTTCCACAGCGGCAACCCGCTGACAGCAGCCGACGTTGTCTACTCGATGCAGAGAAACCTGGATATGGGCGAAGGGTTTGGCTACCTGTTCAGCTCTGTTGTTGAGGAGGCAAAGGCGCTCGACGATACGACGGTACAGTTTGTCTGTAATAAACCTACCGGAACACTTCTGGCGACGCTCGTAAGGCTTTACATACTGGACAGCAAGCTCGTAGAAGAGAACTACGCAAAGGGCGATTACGGGGACAAGGGCGATTATGGAAAAGCATTTCTCCTTGAAAATGACGCGGGAAGCGGACCGTACAAGGTAAAGAAATACGCGGCAAATTCCCACGTGCTCTGTGAGAAAAACACAGATTACTGGGCAGGCCTGGATGAGAATACGCCGGAGGAGTTCAAGGCCATCGGTTCCAATGAGGCCGTTACAGTCAAGACGATGTTGGAGAGGAAAGAGCTGGAGCTCTCTGATGAATATCAGACTTCTGAGACAATTGATGCGCTTGGCAAGGTAGATGGCATCAGCATCATGGAAAATACCCAGGGAGATATCATCTATCTGCTGCTGAACAACCAGAAAGCGCCGACAGATGATGAACATGTAAGGAAAGCACTGGCATATATGCTGGATTACGACGCTGTCTGCAAGGATGTATATCCGAATTCCGTCAAAGCAGAAAGTATTATTTCCAAAAACGTACTTGGATTTAAGAAGATGAGTGAATACAGCTTTAATATTGAGAAGGCAAAGGAAGAGATCCAGAAGTCTAAATATGCAGACAATATTCAGGATTATCCGATCGAAGTGTGCTGGGTGGCAGAGACTCCGGACCGTGAGAAGCTGGCTCTTTTGATCCAGTCAGCGGCACAGCAGATCGGCGTGAATGTCAAAGTAGTAAAAACTCCGTGGTCAAGTGTCGTAGAGAATTCCTCTTCACCCGAGTCGACGCCTAACGTGACGACTACATGGTTTTCTGCGGACTACCCGGAGGCAGGCTCAGTCTTTGAGTCCGCGCTCCACTCCAAGACTTCAGGGACATGGAAGAACTGCTGCTGGATCGAGGATGCGACGCTGGACGGCATGATCGACGACGCGATGACAACGGTCGACCAGGAAGAGCGTGTCGCAAAATACGAGGGGATACAGGATTATCTCGCCGATAAATGCGTCATGATACCGATCGCGGAAGTTACGCTTCGCTTTGCCTACCGTTCAGATTATGTAGACTATGATGCCGCAGACCCCGCAAACCTTGTTCCGGTTATGGGATATATCAACTATATGCCGAATATCAAGGTATATCCGGACAAAAAGTAAAGACGCATAACGGGAAAAGAGAGGAGGATAAGATCATGTCACTCCTGAAGAGTATATTAAAACGGTTACTTAGTTCGCTCGTTGTATTACTTGGACTGACGATCATTATATTTGTTCTCATGCGGATCGTGCCGGGCGACCCGGCGCGGCTTGCACTGGGGGCAAATGTATCCGAGGACGTGCTGGAGAATTACAGAGAAGTCAACCACCTGAATGAGTCTCTGCCTGCCCAGTACGGATACTGGCTGACCGGAGCGCTGCGCGGGGACTTTGGCACATCGGCGGTCACAAAGAGAGCGGTCATTCAGGATATCAAAGACTTTGCGCCGGCAACCATTGAACTTGTCTTGTGGGCCGGGTTCCCGTCGATCCTGGTGGCGCTGTACCTCGGAGTCACAAGTGCCCAGCATAAGAATAAATGGCAGGATTATGTGTGCAGATTCTCGGGATATATATTTGTAGCGACACCGACCTTTGTGTTTGCCGTCATGTTCGTGCTCATATTCGGATACTGGATACCTGTTATGCCGACGATAGGGGGGCGCTTAAGCCCCTCCTTCACGATACCGGACATTACAGGCCTGTATGTGCTGGACGCGCTGCTCGGTGGAAAGCCGGCGGCGGCCTGGGACGCATTTCTGCACCTGCTTTTTCCGGCGCTTGCGCTTGCTCTTGGCAAGACAATGCAGGAGGCCAGGATCACAAGGTCCAGTATGCTGCAGAATGCGGACAAGGACTATATCACTATGGTGACGTCCCAGGGGGTTCCGCAGTCGGTGGTAAACAGAAGATTCCTGCTGAAGCCGTCCGTGATACCTACCATCACCGTGATAGGAATGGATATAGCGGCCATGTTCGGAAATGCATTTCTCGTAGAACGGATCTTTAACTGGCCGGGACTGTCCAGTTACGGAATGACAGCGATATTAAATAAAGATACAAATGCAGTCTGTGCCGTCGTTTTGATCATCGGTCTTGCGTTTGCGCTGACCAGTATAGCGGTAGATATCGTGGCGATGATTCTGGACCCGAGAATGCGGCAGAAGCGGACAAGATAGGAGGTGGTGTAAATGAAAGCAGAACGTAAAGAAACATGGATTCAAAACTGGTATAAGTTTGCGGCTGGTAAAGTATCTGTATTAGGGCTGGCGATCGTGCTGCTCATTGTACTTCTTGCGATCTTTGCACCAGTGATCGCGCCGTATCCCGAGGATGCGGGGCCGGTAGTGAAGTTTGAAGAAAGCTCACAGCCGCCGAGCGCGCAGCATCTTATGGGGACGGACACAATGGGACGGGATGTCTTTTCCAGACTGCTCATCAGCTTAAGGAGCAGCCTTCTGATGGGAGTTCTCGTGCTGGCGATCGCGGTACCGGTAGGGTTTGTCGTAGGTGTCCTGGCCGGATACTTTAAAGATACGTGGATAGAGACCATACTGATGCGGATCGTAGATATCTTTCTGTCGGTGCCGGCTCTCGTGCTTGCACTTGCGATCGCCGCGATCCTGGAACCGAACCTCAAGAATTCCATGGTGGCGATCACGATCATGTGGTGGCCCTGGTATGCAAGGCTGTCCTTTGGAGTGGCTTCCTCCCTCAGGACGGAAAATTATATTGTATACGCAGAACTGACAGGAGCAAAGTTAAGCCATATTGTATTGAAGGAGTTCCTGCCAAATACCTTTGACCAGATTCTGACAAAGATGACGCTCGATATGGGATACGTCATATGTATGGGGGCGACACTGAGCTTTGTAGGCCTCGGAGAACAGCCGCCTACACCGGCACTTGGAAATATGATCAACGACGGCGTCAAATTTCTTCCGGATATGTGGTGGCTTGCAGTATTTCCGGCAGTGGCGATCATTGTTATCGTGCTCGGATTTAACCTTCTGGGAGACGGTGTCGGAAATATCTTTAACGTGGAGGGCAAATAGATGGAAGAAAAGACGAACGTACTGGAAGTCAGGGATTTGTCCGTATCCTACACTGTTGCAAATGTAAAGACCCACGTACTGGAAGGTGTGTCATTTGACGTAGAAAAGGGAAAAAGTGTCGGCATTGTCGGGGAATCCGGCTGCGGTAAGACAACAACGTTACGGACGATTTTAAATGTGCTTCCTTCCAACGGAACGATCGAAAGCGGAGAGATCCTTTATGAAGGGGAAAATATACTGGAAATGCCAAAGGCCAGACTGCAGGAATACAGGCAGAAGGGGGCGGGGATGATCTTCCAGGATCCGTCAAGCGCCCTGAACCCGGTGATCTCTATTAAAAATCAGTTTCTG
The DNA here is from genome assembly GCF_008281175.1 of [Clostridium] hylemonae DSM 15053. Classification (NCBI taxonomy): domain Bacteria; kingdom Bacillati; phylum Bacillota; class Clostridia; order Lachnospirales; family Lachnospiraceae; genus Lachnoclostridium; species [Clostridium] hylemonae. The sequence goes on along the minus strand of NZ_CP036524.1, from coordinate 3,301,139 downwards.
GAAGCATTGAAGTATGCGCACAAAGATAAAAAACTCACAAAAACAGAGCTTCTTGAAAAAGCGGCAAAATCGCTGGAGACAGTGTCGCTGGCAGACCCGGACCGGATACTGAACAGCTATCCGTTTCAGCTGTCCGGCGGTATGCGCCAGAGAGTGTGCATTGCCATGACGATGGCGGCGCAGAGGCAGCTGCTTCTGGCAGATGAGCCGGGGACGGCTCTGGACGTGACGATACAGGACCAGATCCTGAGACTGATCAAGAGCCTTGTAGAGTCAGGCGAACTGTCGGTTGTAATGGTGACCCATTCCCTCGGCGTGATCAGGCAGGTGACGACGTCGGTCAATATCATGTACGCAGGCACGATCGTGGAGGGCGGGGAGACGAAGCAGGTATTTGAAAACCCGCAGCATCCATATACACAGGCATTGATGGACTGTCTTCCGAAACTGACCGGCAGCGGCATTGCGAAAGGAATCCCCGGGCGGATACCGGATTACAGTAATCCGCCGAAGGGCTGCCGCTTTGCTCCCCGCTGCCCGTACGCTGATGAAAAGTGCAGAAATGAGAAACCTGTAAGGCATGAGATCAGCGCAGAGCATTGGGTGGCTTGCTTTCAAGCAGAGGAGGGAAAATAATGCCGGAGAAAATTTTGGAGATCAAAGATTTGAAAAAGTATTTTCCTTTGGGGAACGGACAGACGGTAAAGGCTGTGGACGGCGTCAGCATGGATCTGTATAAAGGAGAGACGCTGGGGCTGGTCGGTGAGTCGGGATGCGGAAAAAGTACGATTGCTTATACAGTAGTCGGAATGTATGGAGCTACAGATGGAGAAGTGTGTTATAAAGGCACGGACCTTGTAAAAAAAGGATACAAGCGTACGCTGCGGCAGAAAGGGGAAATACAGATCGTATTCCAGGACCCGGGTTCTTCGCTGAATGCGCGCCGGACAATTGAAAAGAGCATGCAGGTCCCGCTTGACATCCATGACAAGATGTCAAAAGAAAAGAAACAGGCGCGGATCGAAAGTCTCCTGGAGGAGGTAGGGCTCCCGAAGGAATATAAAAATAAGATGCCCCGCAACATCGGCGGCGGAGAGAGACAGCTTGTGTCCGTGGCGAGAGCGCTGGCCACGAACCCGGAACTGATCATTCTGGATGAACCGACGTCTGCCCTCGATGTATCGGTACAGGCAAAGGTTATCAATACACTGATCGAACTGCAGAAGGAACTTGAGCTGTCGTATCTGTTCATCACTCATGACCTGAGCCTGATGCGCAACGTGGCGACCCGGGTGGCTATCCTGTATCTCGGCAGGCTCTGTGAACTGGCTCCGACGAAAGAATTTTTTGACGCGCCGCTGCATCCTTACACACAGATGCTTTTGTCTTCCATTCCGGTCGCAACGGAAGAAGAGGAGGCAATGAAGCCGGAGCAGATCACTTCACAGGGGGAGATCCCCTCTCCGGTAAACGCGCCCAGCGGGTGTACGTTCCACACAAGATGCCGCGACTGTATGGATATCTGTAAGGTAGAGGCTCCGACAATGACGGAGATCGGACCGGAGCATTTTGTCTGCTGTCATAAGTTTGCAAAACACGGTTTGGAGGAACAAAAGGAGGCGCAGGAAGAGTGATAGGACGTGAATTACAATTTGCAGCCGAAGTGCTGATAAATGACCTGCTCAAGACGCAAAAAGGTGAGATCGTCGCGATCACCGGGGATACGGCGTCCGACATGTCTGTCATCGAGACAGTTGGACGGGCCGCAGCCATGGCGGGGGCAAAGCCGCTCATCGCCCTGATCCCCACGCCGTCGGGGGTAAGTCTCGCTGCGGATAAGGACATTCAGGTAGAGGGCTTAAGCGGGCTGCTCGCCCATGCGGACATCTGGATCGAGCTGAATGTGAAATGGCTCTTATATTCCACGCCATTTTACAGAGCAAAAAAGGCAAACCCGAGCCTCCGGCACATGTGTCTGACCGGCACGACGGCGGATACGCTCATCCGCTGTGTCGGAAATGTAAATTATCCTGCCATGCGCCGGTTTACCGTCATACTGCGGGATAAGATCGCGGGCGCAAAGCAGGTGCGCATGGTATCTCAGATGGGGGATGTCCTTTCCTTTGAAAATGTACAGGAAAGGCCCATATCGTGCAAGCTGGGAGATGCCAGTGTTCCGGGGACGCATCTTTTCATGGGGCAGATCGGATGGACGCCGGATATAGAGAGTGTGAACGGTGTCATCTGTCTTGACGGTTCCGTAGCGCCGGACATCGGCATCATCACGACGCCGGTAAAGATCCGTGTGGAGCACGGCTGTATCCAGTCGATCGACGGTGGAGAAGAGGCGAAAAAGTATGAGGCGTGGCTGAAAGGATTTGCACATCCCCAGATGCTTCGGGTGTCACATGCCGGCATAGGCTTCCACCCTGGCGCGGGCGTGATCGGAGATATTCTGCTGGACCAGCGGGTATGGGGATCTACGACGTGGGGATTTGGAAGCATCGGGGCCGGTATGCTGCCGCCGGAGGGCGTGTACGCGCCGTCCCATTCCGACGCGGTCTCCTTAAATACAGACATCTATCTGGACGAAAAACCGCTCTGGCTTCACGGGACGCTCATAGATGAGGAACTGAAGGAACTGGCAGGCAGACTGACATGTACGCAAGGAAAGGTGTGATAAAGTGAGTGACTTTTTATATGAATTTGAGATAGGAAAGGCTGCGGAAGTTATCGTGAAGGAGCTTTTTAAAGTAAAGCCCGGCGAAAGCTTTGTGATCACCGCAGATACAAAGAGCGATGAGCGTGTAGTAAATGCCACCGCGCGGGCCGTGTATGCGGCCGGGGCCAAACCGATGGTGATCTGGACGGCGACACCGCCGGGACCAGGAAAGCAGGTGGACGGTTTTCTGCCGTCTGCGGCGATAAAAGCAGCGCTTCTGGAAGCAGACTGCTGGATCGAGTACAATGCCATGTATTTTCTGTATTCCAGCACGTATGAGGAAGTGGCGCACACGAATAAAAAACTGCGGTTCTTGTGTCTTCCGGGAATGTATGTGGATGTATTTATCCGCCTGTTTGCCAATACAGACCACGGGGCGCTCCGGGATCTTCTGCATGCAGTGCGGGATAAGATACGCGCGGCAAAGCATGTACGCCTCACAAGTACGGCCGGTGAGGATATCTCATTTGACAACCACCCGGATCACCCGATCAACGCACGGGACGGATATGCGGATGAACCGGGGACACATATGCTGGCGGGCATGATCTCATGGACGCCGGATCTGGATACGGTGAACGGCGTCATTGCCATTGACGGTTCACTCGTGCCGCAGTTCGGGGTGCTGAAGGAGCCGGTGAAGATATATATGAAGGATGGCGTCATCGACCATGTGGAAGGCGGCTCCTCGGCCAGACAGTGGGAGAAATATATGAGAGACTTCCAGCATCCGCAGATGCTCCGGCCCGCCCATGTCTGCGTCGGATTTCATCCGAACGCAAAATTAACGGGACAGCTCGGAGAGGATGAGCGGATCTTCGGCGGTTCCCAGTGGGGCTTTGGGGCGATTGGAAGTTTCCTCGTGCCGCCGGACGGGGTCCCGGCGCCGTCCCACATCGATGCCACCTGTCTGAGCGTGTCCATTTACCTGGATGGGACGGCCATTACGAAGGACGGAAAGATCGTTGATGAAGACTTAAAAGAGTATGCGGCCAGATTGGGCAGATAAAGAGGAGAAAGAGGGGATACGGTGGATCACATATTAAATGACCTGATCGAGCAGTACAAAGAAGAGATTATTAAAACGACACAGAGGCTCATCGCACATCCTAGCCTTTATGAAGAGGGCAGAGAAGGGGCGCCGTTTGGAGAGCCCATTGAAGCGGCCCTTGAGGAAGTGCTGTCTGTGGCAGAAGAGCTTGGCTTTGAGACCAGAAATCATGAAGGGTATGCGGGCACGGTCAAGTGGGGGCAGAAAGGGAAGCAGATCGGCATTCTGACCCATATTGACGTAGTGCCTCCGGGAGACGGATGGACGTACCGTCCTTTCGAGGGCACCCTTGACAACGGCAGATTGTACGGAAGAGGTTCGCTGGACGATAAAGGGCCGATGGCGGCAGCTCTTTTTGCGATGAAAGCAGTAAAAGAGAGCGGGCTTCCGGTGAAGAACCACGTGTGCCACATCATCGGGACAGACGAAGAAAGCGGTTTTATGCGGGGGCTGAAATACTATCTGAAAAAAGAAGAAGCGCCCTGGGGAGGTTTCTCTCCGGACGGGGAGTTCCCGGTCATCCATGCGGAAAAGGGGATCCTCCGGTTTTATGTATCGGACACATGGGAGGAGACAAAACACGCCGGCGGCATGTACCTGAAGGAGATCCGGGGCGGGACAAAGGTGAACGTAGTTCCGGGATATGCATACGCGGCCGTTGACGGGACAGAAGACGCGGAGCACATGTTACAGGAGGCAAGGGACGGTTTTGCCAAAAAGGACAATATCTCTATTTCTAAGCAGGACACGGGCTGGAAAATAGAGGCAAAAGGACTGGGCGGCCACTCCTCGCAGCCGTGGAATGGTGAAAACGCGATCCAGACGCTTTTAGAGTTCCTGCACAGGCTGCCGTTAGAGGAAGGGGGCGGCGCCCGGTTTGCCGGAAAGATCGAAGAGTTATTCGGAGACGGTTACCGGGGGGAACGCCTCGGGATCGCGTGCGAGGATAAGCTATCCGGGATCCTGACACTCTCTCTTGGCGTACTGGAGCTGGGAGAAGGTTCCGGCAAGGCGACAGTGGAGATCCGTTATCCAATCCATGCTTCTGAGGAAGTAATCCTGAAAACGTTAAAGGTGGCGTGTGGGCAGCAGAAGGTGGAACTTGATATTTACCAGGACAAGAAGCACATTTATATGCCTGTGAAAGCGCCCCTCATACAGACATTGCTGCATGTGTACCGGGAAAGTACCGGGAGGGAGGAAGAGCCTGTCGTGATCGGCGGGGGCACCTATTGCAGGGCGGCGGAAAATTTTGCCGCTTACGGTCCTGTTTTTCCGGGGCAGAGGGAACTGGCACATGAGCCGGATGAATACATCAGCGTGGAGGATCTTATATTGTCCGCAAAGATCTACGCGCAGGCGCTCTATGTGCTGCTGAATATTTCCTGACGAAAAGAGATGGAAAGGAGTGGGCATATTGCTGAAGATGGGACTCGTGCAGCTTGCGGTCACAGAAGGTGAGATAGAGAAAAACTGCGCGCATGTGAGAGAGCTTGCCTTGACTTATGCAAAAAGAGAGGTTGATCTGCTGTGCTTTCCGGAGCTTAGCATCAGCGGGTATGATTTTCACAGGGCAGAAGGGTCCGGAGAGGAAAAGGAGTTTTATTCCGCCCTGGCAAAAGAGTGCAATACCGCGATACTGGCGGGCGTCTGTGTAAAAGAAGGAGACGCGTATTATGACGCCGCATGTATGTGGGATGAATATGGAACGCTTTTGGGCGAGTACAAAAAGATACATCTGTGGGATAAGGAGCGCGAATTTTTTACACACGGGGACGAATTGGTCCTGGTTCCCTACAGAGGCTTTCAGATCGGAATGCTCATATGTGCGGATATGCGCTTTTTTGAGATTTCCACGCCGCTTTCCAATATGGGGGCGGATGTGCTCGTGTATCCGAGCGCCTGGGCGGACGGCTGGAAAGATTTATTTCATCTCTGCGCGCGGATGAGGGCGGCTGAAAATCAGATCTACACCGCAGCGCTCAACCGTGCTTCCGGGGATGTAAGGTACTGCGGCGGAACGTCTGTGATGGGGCCGGAAGGAAACTTGTTATGCAGTCTTGAAGATGACAGGGAAGGCTATGTGGAAGTGATACTTTCAAAGCAGGAGATCAAAGACGCCAGGGCAAGGCTTGAGTGGGACAGTTTAAAGCTTCCCCATATATACAAAAAATATGAAACATATCAATATGCGGATGACAATCTGGAACATTATAAGAAGTAGGAGGATACAATATGGAATGGAATCTTGGAGTTGAAATGCGCGGTGAATACCGGAGAATGGAACTTGCCAGAGCGGCGATGAAGCTCGTGCGGGATATCATGCTCTGTAAGCCGGGAGAAAATCTTGTGATCACATATGATACGTGCATTGACGAGCGGGTCGTTCATGCGTTGACAGAGGCGGCTTACACGATAGAGACTGTCCCGACGGTCATCTATTATCCAACGGCAGAGGGATTTTACGCGGACCCCCCGCAGCCGGTCGCCGATGCGATCGCAGCCGCGGATGTGTGGATCGAGCTGACTTATGCCTCCATCATGCACGGACCTGCTTACCGCAGGGCAGTGGATGAAAACGGTGCGCGGTATATCTGCGCCACCGGTCTTGATACGGAAATGTTAGTAAATTGTATCGGAAAAGTGAATATTGATAAGGTGATCGAGCTGGGTGAGTATTTCAAATACCGCCTGGAAAAGGCGCAGGATATTCATCTGCTGTCAAAGGAAGGGATGGACCTTCGCGGCAGCATGGGAGGGCGCAAGGTCCGCCATTCGGGGATCAAAGCGTCGGAAAAAGGATATCCGGTCATGCTCACCGGCCAGACAAGCTGGTGTCCGGTAGAGGAATCGATAGAAGGAAGGCTCGTATTTGACGGGGCTGTATTCCCGCCGGATACACTCGGTGTTCTGAGAGATAAGATCTGCATTGATTTCAAAGAAGGACGTGTTGTGGATGTGACGGGAGGAGCAGAGGCGGAAATATATAAGAACTGGCTGTACTCTTTTGACGATCCGAATATGCTGCGCCTTGCACATTACTCACAGGGATTCAATCCGGGAGTGAGAAAAGTGACCGGGCGTATCGTGGAGGACGAGCGGGTGTTCGGCTGTATGGAATTTGGGATCGGCAGTCAGGGCGTCAAGATCGGCGGCGCCCACTGGAGCGCTGCCTCACATTCCGATGGAACGGTACTGCGTCCGACGATCATACTGGACGGTGAAAAACTGGAAGAAGATGGTGTGTTTGTCGATGAGACTGCCAGGAAGATCTGTGCGGAACTGGGAGTCGCGAGATATTAACATACAGGCAGGGAGCGTATATGGGAAAAAAACGAATCTTATTTTTAAAAGCAGTTGCATACAGTGATCTAAATCCAACGATCCGATCTTATCTGTGCCAATATAAGGATAACAATACGGAGCTTGAGGTGAGAAGCCTGGATACAGGGCCGAAGCATTTGGAATATCAGTATTATCAGGCCATTGCGGGAAACGGCATCTTAAAAGAAGTGCTGAGGGCAGAAAAGGATGGGTTTGACGCGGTGATCATCAGCTGCTTTGACGATCCCTTTTTATACCCGGCGCGGGAGATCAGCCGGAACATAGTCGTCACGGCGCCCGGCGAAGCGAGTATGCATCTGGCGGCCGTGCTGGGGAACCAGTTTTCGGTCATAGTGGGGCGGGATAAGTGGATCCCCCAGATGAAAGAAAATGTCCACAGATACGGCCTTTTAAGCAAGCTCGCCTCCTTCAGGAGCCTCGGTATGGGAGTGCTTGAGTTCCACGAGAATGAAGAAGAGACGGTCCGGCGGATGAAGCGGGAGATCCGGGCGGCGATCGAGACAGACCGCGCGGAAGTGATCATCCTTGGGTGCAGTATGCAGTTTGGATTCTATGAGGAGCTTCAGAAAGAATTCCACGTACCGGTGATCGATTCCATGGTGGCGGGTCTTAAGCATACCGAATATCTTTTGGAGATGAAGGAAAAGGCAGGCTGGAGCTTCAGCAGACGGGGCTTGTATGAAAGACCGCCGGAAGATGAGATGAAAGAGTGGAAAATAGAACCGTACGGGCTGGGGACACCCTGAAACGAGATGGGGACGGAGGAAAATTAATTTTCCTCCGTCCCCATCTCGTTTCAGGGTGTCCCCAGTCATTCCCGTGTTGCTAATTAAATATTAAACCATTATAATATAACATAATAAATTTTACATAACGATAACAGGTAAATTTGACGGAAGGTGTAAGGGATGCAGAATAGAAAATGGCGTGTACTGATTGTGGACGATGAATTTAGGATTGGAATGTTGATCAGGAAGCTGATCAAGTGGGACGAGTATGATATGGAATTTGTGGATGCCGTGGATAATGGGGAGACTGCGTTCCAGATCATCAAGGAAAAGAGGCCGGACATTGTTATCACAGATATCCGTATGCCGAAGCTGAGCGGCCTTGATCTGATCTGCATGACGCGGGAGATAAGCAGAGACATCAAGTTTGTCGTGATCAGCGGGTATAAAGAATTCGAGTACGCGCACCGGGCGCTTCAGTACGGGGTGGACGACTATCTGCTGAAGCCGATCAGTGAAGATGAGCTGAATAAAGTGTTGAAGAAAATACATAAGGAATTCCTGCAGAAGGAGCACCAGATAAAGGAGAGGCAGGAGCTGCAGGAGAAGGTGACGCAGAGCCGGCAGATCATCAAGCGTGACTTTCTGAAAAATATTATTGAGCAGGAAGACGCGGACGAGGTGGAGGATGCGAGAGTCGCCCTTGAGGGGGAGGTCTACCGGGGGATCGACATCAAGCTTGATTATGTGGATTACAGTAAGAGCGACCGGAAGCAGGACCGGCTGACGGTGGAGCGCATTGTCACGATCGTGGAGGGGATACTGAAAGAAGTGTCCGAGGAAGTGCTCATATGTGAAAAGGAGAACCTGCACATCTACTGTCTGTTTAACTATGATTACAGCAGAGCCAAGCTGATCAAAAACAGCATCAATGACATCCTCTCGGAGATAAAAGAGTATCTCATAGGTTTCGAGCAGTATGAGGTGACGATCGGCGTCGGCACAGAGCGGACGGACTTTGCAGGGATCCGGTTTTCCATCAGGGAGGCAAACCGGGCGGTCGGAAACCGTATTAAAATGGGGACCGGGCGGCTCATCTACGCAGAGGCCGCGGCGCGGGGAGTAGACAATACGGACGAAAATCCGGTGGAGCGGTACCGGGAAAGCTTCCTGGCCAGCCTGGAAGTGTATTCAAGAGAGAATATGGAGCAGTGTCTCAACCAGATATTCAGCAGCTTCATGCTGCGCGATGACATTGACTTCTCCGGATGCTATACCGCTGCGGAGGAACTGATCGACCTTTTCTTCGGTTACATGGATCTCCACCAGGAAGAGTCGCGCCAGTTGAGAAAAAGGCTTGGCGGCAGCTGTCAGCACTGTTATTCCATCACACAGCTTAAGAACCTGCTTAAGACCGAGCTTGGCAGTTATCTTGACATGAACCGGGCGGCTGCGGAGGACGAGTCGGTAAAGCCCGTCCGCCAGGCAAAGCAGTACATTGACGAGCACTACAACGAAAAGATCGTGCTGGAAGATATCGCGGAAGTCATCGGGCTGAACCCGGTCTATTTCAGCGTACTGTTCAAAAAAGAAGCGGGCATGAACTTCAGCGCTTATCTCATGAACGTGCGCATGGAGAAGGCGAAGGAGATGCTCTGCAGCTCAAATGAGACGATTGCGGCCATCGGAGAGCGCGTCGGATATAAAGACTCCCGATATTTCAGCCAGACATTCGCAAAAGTAGTCGGTGTGAAACCGGCGCTGTATCGCAAGCTGCATTCTTAGGAGGAGAATATGAAACTGGTCAGAAGATTGAGAACGGTAATATTAAGTGAAATTGTCTTCCTGCTCCTTCTTTTTATTATAGTGGAAAGAAATGGATATGCCCCGGAAATGATTCCGGCAGTTATCCTCATCCAGACCGGAATGTTAGTCTATCTGGCGGCGGCTGTCTATATCCCTGTTAAAAACTTTGCAGAGACACTGGACGGCTTCACGCAGAAAGACGGTACAACGGATGAAAATGTAGAGGAAGAGCTCAGGCAGGCGGCGGGGCGCGTCCCGTATATGGGACAGATAGAACGCCTTGCGGACAGATACGCCAATCAGCGGACGCGCAAGAGTTCCGCAAAGATCTTTGACAAGCAGCCAGAGCTCACTGAGCTCCAGAGCCAGATCAACCCGCATTTTCTCTACAACACGCTTGAGTCTATCCGGGGGCAGGCGCTGATGGACGACAATATAGAGATCGCCAGGATGGTGGAGGCGCTGGCGGCATTTTTCCGGTACAGCATCAGCGGAAAAGGCAATCTAGTCACGCTGCGTGACGAATTTGCCAATATTAACAACTATATGCTCATACAGCGCTACCGCTTCAACAACCGTTTTTCCATGGAGATCATTATTGATGAGGAGGATGAGGCGGCATATGACTTCCTCATTCCGAGACTGATCATCCAGCCCGTTGTGGAAAATGCCATCTTCCACGGTCTGGAAGAGAAGCTGGAAGGAGGAAAAGTGATAATTGAAGTCATCGTCACGGAAAGCAACCTCATCGTCACCATATCCGACAATGGAAAAGGGATCGAAAGCGGTGAACTGAAAGAACTGAACGCCAGGATCAAGTCGCAGGATATGCAGCTTTATGACGGCGGCAGCAGACAGCGGAACACAGGGATCGCGCTTCCGAATATCCACAAGAGGATCCAGCTGCTTTTCGGGGAGGAGTACGGGGTAAATGTATACAGTACCGTCGGCCAGGGGACGGATGTGGAGATCACTGTGCCGGCCGGATATGAGAGAGGCGGTGGCTTGGAAGATGAAGAAAGAAATACTGCGGATTAACAATTTGAACTATACGTATGCCGGCAACCGGAGGCTGGAAAATATCTCCATGTGCATTCTGGAGGGGGAGAGCGTCGGCTTCCTCGGGCTTACGTACTCGGGAAAAGATCTGCTCGTCCGCCTGCTGAGCAAAGAGGCGGAGGCAGATATCCAGGATTTTAACATTTACGTGGACGGGGTGAAGATGTCCGACCAGGAAGAACTGGCGGGCAAAGTGTACCGCATAGCGGCATCCAACTACACGATAGACGACTGGACGGTGGCAGAATACATAGGGCTCGTAGATTCAGGCTGGTTTCAGATGCTCTGGAAAAGACGGCTTCTGGAGGAGGAGACGGATGCGTATTTTAAGGAACTAGGCATTCCCTTCGACGTCTCCCGGAAACTGAAAGATCTGACCGAACTGGAAAAAAGGATCGCCGACATGGTAAAAGCGAGAAGGCACGGGGTGCGGATCGTCATTGTGGAAGACGAATTCGAGGGAATGCGTCCGGAATCCATCGGAGAATTTGCCCGTGTCATGAAGCAGCTTGCAAAAGGCAGCCTGGCAGTCATTGTAAACAGCCATTCCGATATGGTGCTGTCCATCCTGTCGGATAAATATATCATTATGAAAAAGGGACGGATCGTGAAAAAGTGCAGGAAGGATTATATACAGGACGGCGCGCACCTGGAAAAGTTTCTGCTCGGCAGCACGATCAAATCCAAAAAGAAACATATGGACAGCTATACACTGGAGCAGAGCGAAGAAAAAAAGACGGTATACCGTGTCAGGGGGCTAAAGCTTAAGGACGGCAGAAAAGGTGACTTCAACTTTTCGAGGGGAGAGGTAGTCACCTTTCTTGTGCTGGATAGCAAAGAAAAGGAGAGGCTGTTTCTGCTGCTTTCCGGGCGCCAGGCCGGAAGAGATACTTACTGCATCGTCGACTCGCAGGAGTACGCCTCCGGTGATTTCAGCGGCTTCGTGCACGGCAAGGTCGTGTCTGTCATGCATATGGGGAGCAAGGAGGAAGTGTTCACCCGTATGTCCGCGGGGCAGAACCTGCTCCTGCCTTCTCTCGGGAAAATATCATCCGTAGAGTATATTGCGTCGTCCGGGCGCATATCGAAGATGCTGAAACAGAATATGGACAGCGACGCCGTGCTGCCAGACATGGAGGCGGGCAGCCTGGAGGTGAACGACCTCATAAGCGTCACCTGTGAGCGCTGGTACATCTACAATCCGAAGGTGCTCGTCCTGTTTGAGCCCTTTGCCCAGTGCGACGTATACGGGGTATCGATCGTGAAATCTTACATCAAAAAGTTTGCCAACAGAGGAACTGCCGTGATCATCCTGAAGTCCAGGGAGGAGTATGTGGAGGACATCTCCGACAAGATCATAAGCCTTGATTAGAGGCTGCGGCAAATGCCTTAAAATGTTCACACTTAATCTAAATCCTGTCACATTGGATTCTGATTTTCCTCCATGTATAATAAAACCATTCCAAGAGGGAAAGAACTAGCATAAAGGAGGAAATGTAAATGAAAAAGAAAGTTTTATCGGTTCTGCTGGCAGCAGTTATGGTTACTGCAATGCTCGTAGGATGTAACTCCGGCGAGTCCAAAAAAGACGCCGGAGGAGAGGCGAAAAAAGGTGAGGACCTGACATTTGTTGTTGTACCTAAATGTGTGCATGCCTGGTTTGATGAAGTCAACAAAGGCGCGCAGCTTCAGGCTGACGCACTGTCTGACCAGCTCGGCGTAGAAGTCAAGATCGACTACCGCGCGCCATCCAAGTCTGATGTGGCAGAGCAGAATTCTGTTATGGAGCAGGCGGCCGCAACAAAGCCGGACGGCATCGCGGTCGACCCTGTAGACTATGAAGGAAGCAAGGCGGTCATCGAAGAGATCCAGTCCCAGGGTATCCCGGTCGTGCTCTTTGACGCTCCGTCACCGGAAGGCAGCGGACTTACAAGCGTGGGCAACGACTTTAAAGAGCAGGCGACTATCGCGGCAGACAAACTTGCAGAGCTTATCGGGGAAAAAGGAAAAGTTGCAGTAATGCAGGGATTCCCTTCCGCTCCAAACCATGCAGAAAGATATCAGGCGCATCTGGACGCACTGAAGAAATATCCGAATATCGAAGTGATCGACGGCGGTATCGACAACGACAACGTAGAAGAAGCACAGTCCCAGGCGGCGGCGGTTCTTGCGGCCAATCCGGACCTGAAAGGATATCTGAACTGTGACGCCTGCGGTTCCGGTGTGGCGGCAGCCATCGAGGAAGCTGGAAAAGCCGGTGATGTCACATTCGTGGCAATGGATAACCTCATTGAGATTCTGGACTACGTTAAGAGCGGCACTATCTCAGCGACATCTTCCACAATACCGCAGATGCAGGGCTCTATGGCAGTGCTGATGATGTGGCAGCAGTCCATCGGAATCGAAATTCCGCAGAAGGTTGACACAGGTATCGCATACATCGATGAGACAAACATCGACGAATGGATCAAAACTGTAAGTGAATAACAATCAGAATGACTAAAAACGGGGGGCTTGTGACTGGATTAATTCAAGTTACTCGCCCTTCGTTTTTTTAAAAGGAGCATGTCTATGAAAGTATTAGAGGCACAAAATATCACGAAATTATTCCCGGGCGTCGTCGCCCTTGATTCGGTAGATGTATCCTTTGAGCCAGGAGAGATCCACTGTGTCATCGGTGAGAACGGAGCGGGGAAAAGTACACTTATCAAGTGTCTGACAGGAGTATATGAGCCGGAGGAAGGTCAGGTTCTGATCGGCGGTGAGGATGCGCTGAAGAACAAAGTGCTTTTTGACAAAGTGGCATATGTGCCGCAGGAGATAGATCTGTTCGGCTATATGTCCGTCGCCGAGAACCTGTTCCTGCCATATGAGAGATCCGGCCTGAAAGGAATTGTAAACCAGAAAGAACTTGAGAAAAAAGCGGTTCCGCTGCTTGAAAAGTTCCGCATTCCGGTTAAACCGGACGATCTTGTAAAAGATATATCCGTCTCCGCGCAGCAGCTGCTCCAGATCGCAAGAGCAGCCGTCCATGAGGATTATGAAGTGCTGATGCTGGACGAACCGACGACAAGTCTTACAACGAGTGATACACAGATATTATTTGACATTGTAAAAGAAATTAAAGCAGAAAACAAAGCGATCATATTCATTTCCCATAAGCTGGAAGAGATATTTGCCCTCGGCGATGTGCTGACAGTGTTCCGGAATGGAAAAAAAGTTGCTTATTCCAAATTGGAAGAGATAGATATACCGTGGGTGATCCGGCAGATGACAGGACGGGAGCTCGACCAGGAGCAGGTCTTTTATTCTGACAAGGTCACAGATGAAGTGCTTCTCGAAGTGAACAAACTGACGGGAGAGCGGTTCACGGATGTAAGTTTTACCTTGAAAAAAGGAGAGATATTAGGTTTTTCAGGCCTGGTAGGCGCTGGGAGAAGCGAACTGATGCAGGCGATCTTCGGTTACCTTCCTGTTTATTCCGGCAGTGTAAAGCTGGACGGCGAGGACTGGAAGCTGGGAGATACGAATTATTCTGTGAACCACGGGTTCATTTATCTGCCGGAGGAGCGGAAGAAACAGGGGATCCTCCCGGTGCTGTCCATCCGTGAGAACATTTCCGTCTCCGCTCTCGAAGACCTGAAAAGCGGTTTCAGCATATCTAAAAGAAAAGAAGACGAGCTTGCGGGCAGGATCATTGATACATATGATGTCAAGACGCCGGACGCAGAGAAGGAGATACAGTTCTTAAGCGGCGGCAACCAGCAGAAAGTCATAATCGGACGCTCTATGTGCTGCAGTCCGAAGGTGCTTGTGTTTGATGAACCGACGAAGGGGATCGACGTCGGGACAAAAGCAGAGATATACCGCCTCATGAAAGAACTGGCAGAGGATAAAGGGATCGGGATCATCCTCATATCGTCGGAGATGGAGGAGATAAAAAAGTGCTCCAACAGGATCATTGCGCTGTACGAAGGGAAAAAGGCCGGAGAGTATGACGCAGAGGCGGATAAAGAAGCAATCCTGAGTGCTATTATTGGAGTAAATTCTTAGAGAAAGAGGAGTCGTTTATTATGAATAAAGAGAAAACAAAGACAAACAACGTCTTCGTAAATGCGTTGAAGAAAAGTAATATGACAGCGATCGGCGTCGTACTGCTGCTGATGATCATTATTGCGAGTGTAGCTTCTCCGTATTTTCTGGATATATATAACCTGCAGTCTCTCATCAGAGATTTGGCATTCATCGGAATGATCGGTATTGCCCAGTCACTGCTTCTGCTCATCGGAGAGCTGGATCTGTCCGTCGGAAAGATAGCGTCGCTGTGCGGTATTCTCGCAGGTATGATGATGGTCAATTACGGATTTAACCCGTGGCTCTCACTGGCGCTGGCGCTTCTGCTCGGCCTTGTGTTCGGCTGTATCAACGGTCTGATCATCACAAAGTTAAGACTGAATTCTATGGTAGCCACGATCGGTATGCAGGGAGTGTACGGAGGCATCAACCTTGTACTTACAAAAGGAAAGGCGATCACGGGAATTCCGGGGGATATCTACATACTCGGCAAAGGGAACCTCGGTCCGGTCCCATTTCCGTTCGTGTTCTGTGTGGCAGTTCTCATCCTTATTATATTTATGGTAAAGAAGACAAAAACAGGACGTTACATTTACGCGATCGGCAACAGCCGTGAGGCTGCCAAGATCCTCGGGATCAAGGTGGACAAAATCAGAGTGATGATATACTCCATTGTCGGCCTCATCTCATCTCTTGCAGGTATCCTGTACGTGGCGCGGCTCGGTTCCTCACAGTCAGCCATCGGTGAGAACTGGCCGATGAACTCTATCGCAGCATCTGTCATCGGCGGTGTCTCGCTGACAGGCGGCATCGGTAACCCGGCGGGCGCTCTCATAGGCGCGGCCATTATCAGTATCATTCAGAACATGATCGTACTGTTCGGTGTAAATGTCTACTGGCAGTCAGCGGTCAGCGGTATCGTAGTTGTTATCGCCATATCCTTCAGCTCTATCTCCGAGATCATGCGGGAGAGAAAGCAGAGAAAAATAAAGCTTGGTTAATGATCGCATGGACTTACGCACAGAGGCGGTCCATGTCCGGAAAGGAGAATAAAATATGAAACTGGGATTAAATCTGTCATTTGCCGTAAAGCGTTTTATGGATCCGGAAAAGCTGGCTCTCATGTGTAAAAATGACTTTGGCACGGATCACGTACAGTTTACATGGGACCTGATCGATCCGTGGTGGCCGGAAGAATTAAGAGACGTATTGGCGCTGCGCTACAGAGACGCATTTGCAAAAGCCGGCGTGCATATAGACGCCACGTTCGGCGGGCTGGCCTCTTATTCCTACGGGCATTTTCTCGCCCCGTCGAAGGAGCAGAGGGAGGCGGCGTTTCTCTTCTTCAAACGGGCCATTGACCTGACGGCAGTCATGGGGGCAAAGGTGATGGGGACGCCGGTGGGCGGAATGTCATACGATGACGCGTTAGATCCTGCCAGGCGGGAAGCATTGTACGAAGAAATGCTCGATTATGTAAGACGTCTGGCCTCCTACGGGAAAGAGAAAGGGATAGAGGAGATACATATCGAGGCGACCCCTCTCATAACAGAATTTCCCCACAGCCCGGAGGCATCGGTCAGGATGATGAAGGACTTGGAAGGAACGGATATTCCGGTCAGGCTTCTGGTGGACTGGGGGCATGCGCTCTTTAGACCGCTGCTTAAAGAGGAGGCGGACATTGAGCTGTGGTTCCATACGTGCGCTCCTTACATCGGCTCCATCCATCTGCAGCAGACAGACGGTCAGTGGGACCGCCACTGGGACTTTACAAAAGAAGGGATCGTAACGCCGGAACTGATAAAACGAGCCACGGCGGACGCTGGGCTTGACGATGTCATGCAGTATCTGGAAGTTGTCACAATATTTGAAGAAGAGGACGACGCGGTCTATGACGGCATGAAAAAGACGATGGACTACCTTCACAGAGAGCTTGGATAAAGGAGGCTTACATATGGAATATAAAGAGATGTATGAACGGATTCTTTCCGAGTACAGACAGGTGTTTGAAAAGCTGGATGAAGCGGGGATGCGGGCGTTCATTGAGGAAGTGAAAAAGCACGGACGCATTTTTCTCATAGGAGTCGGACGAGAGGGGATGGCGACGAGAGCATTTGCCATGCGGCTCATGCATATGGGCAAGGAGATCCACTGGATCTGGGACGACACGACGCCTTCCATCGGGGAGGGCGACCTGCTCATAGCGACGCTGGGAGACGGCTGCATCGGGCATATCAACTATATCTGTGAGCGGGCAAAGGAAGCCGGGGCGTTCATATATGTGGTGACCGGATCGCCGAGCGGGCGTACGGCACAGCACGTGGCGGACAAAGTGTTTTTTGTGCCGGCGGCGGTGTACAGGGGGACAGATGATGTGGTCGCGTCCTTCCAGCCGATGGGCAATCTGTTTGAACAGTGTCTGCTCATCCTGTTTGATATGATCGTTATGACGATCGTGGACGAGACGCCGGGACTGACGTTTGAGAAGATGTCCGGGCGGCACAGGAATGTGGAGTAAAGGATAAGAAGGAGGAAAGGGTGCCATGAAAAAGATATTAAATGCGGATGTGTCAAATGTCGTGGAAGAGATGCTTGCCGGCTACCTGTCCGCGTACAGGCGCTATTATAAAAAAATCGGGGAATACAATGCATTTATGTACAAGGGCCACAGGAAAGACAAGGTTGCCCTCGTCATCGGCGGCGGAAGCGGACACGAGCCGCTGTTCTCCGGATACTGCGGCGCCGGGCTGGCAGATGGAGTCGCCTGCGGCAACATATGCGCCTCCCCGAACCCGGAGCTGATCTATGAGACGGCGAAAGCGGTGGATCAGGGGAAGGGTGTTTTATTCATCTACGGATGTTACGCCGGGGACAATCTGAATTTTGACATGGCGGAAGAACTGTGCAGGGCGGACGGTATTCAGACCGCGCATGTGCGCGTATGGGACGACTGCGCTTCCGCGCCGAAAGAGAGGATCACCGACCGCCGTGGCATCGCGGGGGATGTCTTCGTCATTAAGACCGCCGGGGCGGCATGCGATGCCGGCCTTGCGTTTGACGAAGTCGTGCGCATCGCCGAAAAGGCGAGGGACAATATCAATACGATCGGGCTTGCCACATCTCCGGGAACGCTGCCGGGCAATGACAAGCCTACCTTTGAACTGCCGGAGGACGAGGTGGAGTTCGGCATGGGACTCCACGGCGAACCGGGGATCGAACGCACGAAGATGAAGCCGGCGGATGAGCT
Organism: [Clostridium] hylemonae DSM 15053; assembly: GCF_008281175.1. Classification (NCBI taxonomy): domain Bacteria; kingdom Bacillati; phylum Bacillota; class Clostridia; order Lachnospirales; family Lachnospiraceae; genus Lachnoclostridium; species [Clostridium] hylemonae. The sequence goes on along the minus strand of NZ_CP036524.1, from coordinate 3,283,107 downwards.
TGTGGACAGGATGTATGAAGAGCTGAAAGCAGAGATGGACCTGAAGACGGGAGATGAAGTCGCGGTCCTTGTGAACGGGCTTGGCTCCACACCGCTGCTGGAGCTGAACATCGTGTATTATGACCTGCACAGGCGGATGGCGGCGGACGGGCTGAAGGTGCACGACGCGGAAGTGAAGACGTACTGTACATGTATGGAGATGGGAGGATTCTCCATCACCATATTAAAGCTGGACGAGGAACTGAAGCAGTTTTATGATGCGCCGTGCTATTCCCCGTACTATGCGAAAGGGGAACTGACCGGCGCCGTGAGCGCGGCGGACGACGGTGAAGAGGAAGAAGAGCCGGAGTTTGACGAGACAGACGTTGACGAGGCTGTTATCGTAAGAAGCAAAGAAGGGGTGCTTGACAGGCTGAATGCTGCCGACGCAAGAAACATGCTTTTGTACATCGCAGATAAGATCATTGCCGCCAAACCGTATCTCACAGAGATCGACAGCGTGATCGGCGACGGTGACCACGGCATCGGCATGGCGGGAGGTATGCAGAAGGCGAAGAAAAAGCTGCTTCAGATGCAGGACGCAACAAATGTCTATGCACTGTTCGAGGCGGCGGGGAAAGCCATGCTCATGTCCATGGGCGGGGCGTCCGGCGTCATCTTCGGAAGCCTTTACCTGGCTGGAGCAAAAGACATGGAGCCCAAAGAAGAGCTGACGGCAGCCGATCTGGCGGCGATGGAAAGAAAGAGTCTTCTCGCGATCCAGGAGCGCGGGAAAGCAGAAGTGGGAGACAAGACGATGGTAGACGCGCTGGCTCCCGCAGTAGAAGCGATGGAGCGGGAGGCATCCGGCAGCCTTTTGGATATGCTGAACGCCGCGGAAGAGGCAGCAAGACAAGGCATGGAAGATACGAAAAAGTATATCGCCAGATTCGGGAGAGCGAAATCACTTATGGAGCGGGCCATCGGCCACCAGGATGCAGGAGCCACTTCCGTCTGGCTCATCTTCCAGGGCATGAGAGAATTTGTAGAAGGCAGATAGGGACACCCTGAAATAAAATTGGGGACAGGGGAAAACGAGGTTGGGGACGGGGGAAAATTAATTTTCCCCCGTCCCCAACAAACCCCAACGAGGAAAGGCAGGAGATGATGATGGGTAAAATGGTGAACTGGGGCGTTCTCGGCTGTGCCGGAATTGCCAGAATAAGAATGATACCCGGGCTGCTCCAGGCGGATAACGCCAGGCTGTATGCCGTTGTAAGCCGGGGAAGTGCCAAGGCAAAAGAGTTCCAAAGACTGTTTGGAGCGGAGAAGGCTTATGACAGTTATGAGAAGCTGCTGGAGGATGATCAGGTGGAGGCCGTGTACATACCGCTCCCGAATTCGATGCACTTTGAGTGGGTGGAAAAGGCCGCCAGGGCCGGTAAGCACATTTTGTGTGAGAAACCGATCGCCATGAATGAGGAAGAGGCCAAGAGGATGTTTGAGATATGCCGGGAGAACGGCGTGCTGCTCATGGAGGCGTTTGCCTACCGCCACAGCCCCCTTGTAAATAAGGTCAAGGAGCTCATAGAGGAAGGCGCGGTAGGGAAGGTGAAGTATATGGAATCCCATCTGACGGATGTACTTACGGACATGTCCAACATAAGGATGGACAGGAACCTGGGAGGGGGCGCTTTTTATGATATGGCCTGCTACAATGTCAGTGTCATAAGCTACCTGCTCGGGAAGGAACCGGAATGTGTCAAGGCGTTTGCCGAGATGGACGAAAGGCACGGGGTGGATGTAAGCAATACATTCCTGCTCAAGTACGATGACGGCACACAGGCGGCAGGCTACTCTTCTCTCAATTCTTACGCGAGGGGATATTATGCTGTGGTTGGAGAAAAGGGGCGGATCGAAGTTCCGTGTAATTTCAACTGCAGAAATGTAAGCAAGTTTACAGTCTCCACAGGCGCTTATGTGGATAATGTGGAGGTTCTGGACGAGGTTAAGACGGAATACATCGTAATGTGTCCGGATAATTATATGCTGGAAGCAGAACAATTTGGCAGATGTATACTGGACGGGGAGAAACCGCTCGTATCCATGGAGGAGACAGTGCAGAACGCCCGCATTCTGGACCGGGCGTTTGAAGACGCGGCGTGCCGGGCGAAACGGTGAGACATACTGAATAAAATATGAGGGCAGGCGCTGGATATTTGAATATAAATATCCAGCGCTGTTTTTTTGTCCTGCGTCCGCTGTTAAAAAGGCATGGCAAAATGCATCGGCGTCCGGAATCGGCGTTTTTTATTGCAAAGTACCATATTTTGCCTTATAATAATATGGATAAGGTTCCAAGAAATGACCGATCTGTTTGACCCGGTCAGCCAAACAGATTTGAGTATATTCAAAGGGCGCGCCGCGGCGGACCGGCAAAGCGGCCGGTGCGGCGCGCAGAAAGAAAGGGAGAGCGATATGAAACGCAGTGTATCCAGGGGAATTGCATGTATATTAAGTGCAGCCATGATATTGGGGGCAGCTTCAGGCTGCAGCCGGCAGGAGAACAGGGAAAAGACAGTAATTAAAATTCTTTATTCCAATAATTTTAAGGAAGTGGAGGACCTGGTGGAGTCCACCTATGATGACATTGATCTGCAGGTAGAAATATCGCCCTATTCCAGCGAGCAGATCCGGCGTCTTGAAAAAGGTGTAGGACCGGACCTGGTGTTCACCCCGCAGCCTGATTCAACTATGGTACAGGAATATCTGCTCGATCTCAGTGACACAAAGGCGAGCGAGGCGTATGACGGCACGATCATGAATGCCTGGAAACAAAATGGAAAAACGTATCTGATTCCGCTTCCCGGGGTGTACAGCGGATATGTGGTCAACGAAACACTGTTTGAGCAGGCGGGACTGTCTCTGCCCGCAAATAACACGGAACTTGTGTCGGCTCTCTCCGAAATGCGGGAAAAAGGGATCGGGGTCGGTGAGGACGACATAAATTTTAGTATTATGAGTGACTATAACACGTCAGTGGGCATGTTCTACGTTGGGTGCATGGTGCCGGATTTTCTCGGGACGGTTGAGGGCGTAAAATGGCTGGCAGATTTTAAAAATAAAGAGGCAGCCTTTTCCGGTGTCTGGGAACAGAGCTTTTCATTGTCCGATTCTTTTGTAAATGCAGGTGTTATGGATCCTGCAGCGGTCGGCCGTCAGCGCAATTCCATCCTCTGCCAGGAGCGTCTTGTGGACGGCACCCTTGCCGCCGCTTTCGGGGATTCCGCACTATATTATGAATGCGTTGCAGACAATGAGAAAGCGGTAAAAGAAGGGACCGGTACAGCATATACATACCGGATGCTTCCGTTTTTCAGCGATAAAGGAAATGAGCCATGGTTTCTGTTTGCGCCTTCTGCGCTCATGGGGATCAACAAGAACACGGGCGAAGAAAAACAGGAGGCGTGCCGGCGGATTCTGGAGCTGCTCTCGACGCAGGAGGGACAGGATGCCCTGATCGCGGATCTGGGCGGGGGCACGTCCTGCCTGCGCGACCACGAGCAGCCGAAGGAATCGATCCCAGGAGGCGTAGAGGAATATGTGGAGTCGGGATATATCTACAATGTACTGTTTCCGGGCAAAACGGTGGAATATTTTGGCGGCTGTGTGAGAAACATCATGAACGGAAAATGTTCGGTGGAGGAAGCCTTACAGGCAGTAGATCAATACAATTATGAAGGTGAGGATAAACTGTCGTATGATTTCACGGTCATTGGCGAGGTGAGCCATGATCTGCTGCTCCAGAATTTTAATATACGGCTGGGCGAGACCGAGATCGGCAATTTTATAGCAGATTGTGTTGCCGGGGCATCCGGAGCCCCGATCGCGGTCGTCAACGGCGGAGGGATACGGGCCAGTTTTTTTGAAGGAGTCGTCTACGGCGGGGACATTGCCGCAGTGTGTCCGTTTGACAATAAGATCATTGTGCTTGAGATGGATGGGGAAACTGTGTGGGAGATGCTGGAGAACAGTGTGTCTACCTGTTCGGAGGAGTTCCCCGGCGGCCGGTTCCTACAGGTCTCAGGACTTCAGTATACTTTTGACAGCACAAGGCCGGCCGGAAGCCGGATCGTAAGTGTGACATTGTCTGATGGGACAGAAGTGGATGCGGACACCCGCTGCCAGATTGCTGTGACAGACTATATGGCCGGCCTGAGAAGTTATGCAGAGGGAAACGGCGACGGGTATACGATGCTCAATTACTATGATGATACTGTTCCAAAGGGCAGTGTGACACTTATAAAAGAGACGGGACTGACATACCGCGACGCCATGGCGCTGTATTTTGAACAGCACAGAGATACTGCTGTGGACGCTCAGATGGAGGGAAGGATCCGGGATCTGGCACAGGATGATTAGAGAAGTTTCCTGTGCGGAAAGGATGGATATTATTGGATACTGACAAGAAAAAGTATAAAGAGCACAAAATATCTGCTTTTGTTTCTGTGCTGCTTCTTATGGCCGCAGTTCTGTGCGTGTCTGCGGCTGCCGTATATCAAAAAGTATCGGAGCGGACAGTGACAAACATAAGTAAAGTGTACCTGCAGGAGATGGCGGCACAAGTCAGCAGTCATTTCCAGACGAATCTGGACAGCCAGTTCTCCCAGATCCGTACCATCGCCGGCGCAGTATCGGAGAACGACCTGAAGGATGAAGAGAGTCTGAAACATTTTCTGGCGCAGGCGCAGGAAAATAACGGTTTCACACATATCGCGGCCATCAGCGACAAGGGGATCGCCTATTCTCCCGACGGTACGATTCCGGCCATGTCCAAGATCTCTGATCTGGACCGGTTACTGGAGGGCTCCGGGGAGCTGCTCTCTGTCAATGAAACGATCTGGGAAAGCGATACGATTCTGTTGGGGACTTCCATGTCTCCCGCACCATTTAAGGACGGGAAGCTTGTTGCCGTGATCATTGGGATTCAGACTTCCGACATAGGTTCGAGGCTCGGTCTCGACGGCGAGAAACAGACGAACTCCCACTCTAATATTGTGACGAAAAACGGAGACTTTGTCATTAAAAGCATCTTTTCAGAGACAGTTTTGTACGGATCCAATCTGTTTTCTATCTATGAACAGCAGGCGGAGTTTGACGAGGGTTATGATCTGAAGTCCTTTCGTTCTGCAATTGAAGCGGGGGAAAGCGGAATAACACTTTTGTCCGTTGGAGACCACCATGAGTATCTTTATTATGTGCCCGTTCATGGGACAGACTGGTATATGGTCACAAGTATGGCATACGAGACGGTAAACGATCAGATCGTATATTTGAGCCGCTTTATCGTGATAGTAGGCGTAGGAATCTTTTTCATCATTCTTGCAACAGTCCTCACATTCTTTTTACTGTTAAGGCGCAGTGAAAAACGCAGCAGTGAGCTGCTTCGCACGGAAAAAGAACGGGCGGAGACCGCAAACCGGGCAAAAAGTGATTTCCTGTCTCAGATGTCTCATGAGATCCGCACCCCTCTCAACGGCATCATGGGCATGGTCGAGCTGGGGAAGCATCATATAGAAGAGCCGGACAGGATGCGCAACTGCCTCGACAAGATCACGCTCTCCTCCGCCCACCTTCTCTCCCTGATCAACGACATTTTGGATATGTCCAAGATCGAGAGCGGTAAGATCGAGCTGCACCCTGAAAGGTTTGATCTGGGACGCCTTTTGCGGACCTTGACGACAGTGTTCCTCGTACAGGCAAAAAACAAGCAGATCGATTTCCAGATTTTCTTATACGGTGAGCTGGAAGAGTATCTGACCGGCGATGCGCTCCGTCTGAATCAGATTCTGACCAACCTGCTTTCCAATGCTTTGAAGTTTACACCTGCTCACGGATATGTTAGTCTGAATGTAGAGGAACTGCAGCGTGATGAGAACGGGATATGGCTTCGTTTTGAGGTCAGAGATACCGGACGCGGGATCGCACCGGAGAATCTGGAGCGTGTTTTTGAAGCGTTTACACAGGAAAACAGCGGAATTGTCAGGGAATACGGCGGAACCGGACTCGGCCTGCCGATCACGAAGAACTTTGTGCAGATGATGGGAGGTTCCGTCACTGTCTCGAGCGAGATCGGCGCCGGAAGCGTATTTACGGTCGATCTGCCCTTTTCCTATGAGCCGGAAAACGAAAGTGAGATCGTGGAACCTTGCGGGGACGGGCAGCCGGTCCTGATCATAAATCAGATCGTGGAACTGGAGACTCATCTTGCCGTCGTGCTGGAAAAAGAGCAGTTTCAGGTTGATTCGACAACCGATGCAGAGACCGTTTTGGACAGGATACAGGCGGCAGCGGAACATGGCAGTCCGTATGAATTTTGTTTTGTAAAGTGGGATTTTTCTGAGGATATGCCGGCTTTGATATCAAATATCCGCCAGGCAGCCCGAAATGACCGTCTTAAAGTCGTTCTGACGGGGAGGGACCAGGATGAACTGGACGACGCGGCCTCATTGTGCGGCGCCGACGCAACTCTGTGCCGGCCTGTATTTCATTCGGACATAGCCGGACTCATGGCCAGACTGACAGGACAAAACATAAATAACGCCGATGCACAACAGCAGACCATGCTGGACAATGTGCAGATTCTGGCAGCAGAGGATAATGAAATCAATCTGTATATAGCGGTCTCCCTGCTCACGGAGGCGGGAGCGGCCGTCACCACGGCCCAAAACGGCCGGGAGGCGGTTGAGCGGTTTTCAGAGGCGCCGGAGGGGTTCTTTGATCTGATCCTCATGGATATTCAGATGCCGGTTATGGACGGCTACAGCGCAACCCGGGCTATCCGCGCGCTTCCCCGCGCGGATGCGCAGGATATCATTATCATTGCGATGACGGCAAATTCTTTCCGTGAGGATGTTCAAAAGTGTCTGGACAGCGGTATGAATGCGCATATCGCCAAACCTTTTGTCATGAACGATATTACAAAAGCTTACGCGGATTCACTGGCAGAGCGGGAAAAAAGAACGGGGCAGTCCGAGCGTCCGTAGACGGACAAGAAGAAACAGGATGAAAGAAGGCAGAGCTAATTTGGAATACGATATGTTGATGTATGAGAGAGTTTTCCGTATCATAAAAAATAAAATAGAAAGCGGACTGCTGCCGCCGGGTACAAGTCTTTCTTCCCGGGCTGACCTGTGTCTGGAATTTGGAACCTCAGAAAAAACCGTACGTCGTGCGCTGGCCATGCTGGAGGAAAAAGGATATATTGAAACATCTAAGAGGAAGCGGCCGGTTGTAGCGGCCCGCACAAGCGCGGGACATACCGCGACAGCTAAGGCGTTGCAGAGGATCGATACTGAGATCACAAATGATGTGCTGAAGACGGGGGTACTGCTCTGTTATCCGGTGATCAAAAACGGAATTTCTCTTTGTAAAAAGAAAGATCTGGAAATACCGCGCAAAATTCTGGAAAATATGGATATTGATAATGCGTCCGAGTTTTGGAAATTGTCCAAACGCTTTATAAGGTTTTTTGTTTTACGAAATGAAAACGCACTGATCTTACAGGCGGTAGACGGTCTTGGGCTGTCTGACCTAAGACCGCTGCACGATGACGGTAAAATCAGGGCAAGATATTATACACAGCTTAAGGAATTCATGAAAACCCTTGAAGCAGGGGGCGATCCGGAGAGCGTCCGTTTTGACGACATGTCCGGCATGTACGGACTGGCAGATGGAGACAGCCCCGCATTTGAGGTTGCTGCGGACTCAGCCGTCCTTCTTGGCAGAAAACAGCTTGAAAGACTGCTGCAGGGGGCTGATGTGAGGTATTCTGCAGTGTACATGGATATCATCGGACTGATATCAGCCGGCCGTTATAAGCGGGGAGACAGGCTTCCGCCACATAAAGAGCTTCAGAATATATATGGCGTCAGTGTTGACACAACGCTGAAGGCGGTACAGATCCTGCAGGAGTGGGGTGTTGTGAAGACGGTCCGCGGCAATGGGATCTTTGTGGAGATGGACCGGATCGATATCGGAAAAGTTCATGTGCCGCCTCATTTGATCGCATACCATGTCCGGCGTTATCTGGACACACTGGAGTTGCTGGCGCTGACTGCAGAAGGCGCCGCTGCCTGCGCGGCCGGCAGTATTACCCGGTCAGAGCTGCAGACGGTAAAGGAAGAAATAGAGCGCCTGTGGAATGAAGAATATCTGTATGAACGCACGCCGGCCGTTCTTCTGGATGTCATAACGAGACATATAGAGATCGACGCATTCAACGCCATCTATATGCTTCTGCAGAAAAACTTCCGGATCGGCCGCAGTATACCAGGACTGCTGAATACGGAAAAAACGGCTGTGAACTGCGAGATTCATGAGCAGTGTATCGAAGTGATCGAGACACTTTCAGAAGGAGACCGCGGGAAGTTCCCTGAAAAGGCTGCCCGCCTGTTTGACAAGATCTACCGTCTCGTGATCGAGGAGTGCAGGCGGCTGGGATATTATGAGGCCGCGGCCGGCGTGTATGACGGAACCGCATTATGGAAATGATCCCCCCGGGCAGAACGGGGAGGACATATACTGCTGCAGATCACGGCCGCGTTTTGGCCGGCAGAGTCAAAAACCGCGATCCCTTTTGGAGATCGCGGTTTTTTCTGTCTATCTGGGAATATAGTAAAGTTTTATTATATTTTCTCCGCTGCATGGCTCCAGCCTGTACGGACAGGCGCTGACAAATTTCCAGCAGGGAAGACAGCGTATATGGCTGCAGGCGTCCACCGGCTTACAGGCATCTGCGCCTGTCACGAGCTCATCTGGGCAGATGCGCATTCCGGTGCAGCGGTTGAGGTACTGTACCGTGTAGTATGACGTCCCTCCCTGCACCTCGATAACGGCATTGTCATAAAGAGGGCCGGTGTCTGTTTCCAGTACGGCAAAATCCGGGATAACGCTGTCACTGCAGTCTGTTTTGTACTGGAACGTAAATTCCCGGCTGCCTCCCGCCGCAACGGTAAAATCTTCTGCCAGCAGGCGGCGGCTGGGACTTGCCTGAGCCTCCTTAAGAGTATTGACATTCTGCACTTCGTACAGAAGCGGAAAGCGCAGGGATGTGTTCGTATAATTATGGACAGCAACACGGTAGTAGACATCGCTGCAGGCCGGTACGGACAGTGACTTGTAGATCGTGTTATCTGCCTCGGTACCTGTATACTTTTCCACGGTAAAGTCTGAGTGGCAGGAAACTACAGGGGTATGAAAATGAAGGATCCGGGGCGGATTGTCATACGTGAGCACAGCGGAGGCCGCGTCAAGATGATTTGGCTCCCGAAATGTGATCAGAGTCTCCTGATCGTTGTTTGTGTGCAGGTGAGAGCCATGGGCCGGCCCTTTGTTCTTGATTTCGTAGGTGAGCCGGATCAGTGTGCGGCTGTCGGGTGACGCCGGAGCATACGGAATCGTCCCAAGACTTACAGTGACGACCCCGTTTTGCACATTGGCATCACTGATATCCGGAAGCAGTGCAGGTTTGGTGTATACGGTGTAGTCAGGGTCATTCGGGTCGGTAATATCCGATGCGTTTTTTGACTTTAATATTATTTTATCCTGTACACCGGTAATGCGGATCGAGCCGGGGACATACTCAAAGAGCGCAGTGTTGATCGTGTCTGTGATGACCGCTTCCGGCCCGCCGGTCAATACGAGCAGGTATCCGGCCAGACGTTCCAGTTCTTCGATGATAGGATTGTCGGAACCGTTCTCAGCGGCTTCGTGGAGATAGGAGCCGGTGGATGCGATCGTACGCATGATGTTGAGTACATCATCCCGTGTGTATGGGCCGGGCGTCTGGGCGTCGATCTCTATGCCGAGCACGAAGACAGTAGCGTTGCCGCCGGCAGGATCTTTTATTTTTTCCGCGGTTTCCCATGCACGTCTTAAGGCCAGGACGAGTTCTTCTGACGTGGCAGAGCGGCCGGCAGTCTCGGCAATAAGGCTGTTTACAGTCTGCTGCAGGTACATAAAGTAGCGCCATGGTTCCCCGGGTACACTGGGGAAAAAGTCACTGTCCGTACTGCCGGGTGCCGCGTATACACCGGGATAAGCCGGATTGACGGAGCGGTTGGCCTGGCCGTCCGTGATCAAAATCACCGCCCGGCGCAGAATGTCGTCTGACTGGGCAAAACCGGGCGTGTTGAAGAGTGTATAGGCTTCGTTGAGCCCTGCCTCTGTGTTTGTGTCTTCCCCGTAAGGGATAGCCCAGATCAAATTGTCCAGAATCGTATTATTTTCATAGCCGGTATCATTCATGCTGTATGGCAGCTGCGTGCTGTCCAGCGGGGTGCCGGAGGCCACGTTCTGTATGAAGCTGCCTGCGTATGCTCCCGGATCCTGCATATAGATCTCCGACAGATAGCGGTCCAGCACGGCGTCTGTACGCGCGGCGCCGTCGTCCTCGAAAATATCAGAGTATTGTATTTTATAATAATTGTAGTAGTTGTAAAGACTTAACCCGGCGCTGGCCGCTATAGGCGCAGACTGCGTCATATAGTCCGGAATGTCCGTCGTTGATACATAAGAGCCGTTGCGGTAGCCGAGTATCTGACCGATGCGGTTGCCGCTTGTAGTAGATCGCCGCCATGTGAACAGAGTGCCGAGGTAATCGTAGGAAAGCCCGCCCCCCGGAAGCGGGACATACGCATCTCTGGCAAAGGGTACAATGGTGACGCGGGTCTCTTTATTCTGCCGCCAGAGAAGTTGGATCGTCTGGCTCAATGCCCTTTTGGCGAGAGCCATTTTGCGGCTTCCGCCCGCCATCATGCTTGCTGTTACATCCAGTACAAATACGACGTCCAGCGAGTGCGGCGGATAATAGGAAAATACGAGAGGACTTGCCTCCACCTCCAGTGTAACTGCCGCGGTACATTCCCCTGCGGCTCCTTTGGATATCCTGAGGCGGTCCTTGAAATGGATGAGGCCGCCCTGGCCGGTGTCGTAGCCGGCGTCATAGACGGTTGTATTCCCGGATGAGATCCAATAATCCGGGTCAGCAGAATCTTCTGTGGGACGAATTATATCATAACCTCCAATGTTCGCCGGATTTTGCTTTCCGGGACCTTGGTAAGGACAGGGTGATTTTGTAGTTGACATATTAATACCTCCATTCCATATTATAATATTGAAAAAGAAAGCATCCTGTGAATCACAGAAACACCCATACTCTGTCCCGCGGCTCTGTTATCTCTCCTGCGGGTGTGTTATACTGGAAAAAGATGGAGAAAGCCGGAGAGGGGTGAAGGAATGAAGAAACGTTATGGGGTAAGCATGGTATGGAAGATGACGATAGCGACGATGCTTTTGCTTCTCGTTCCGATATTTATCATATGCATCATATATATACAGATGTATCAGAAGACCTCCATGGAGACGGCGGACGGGAAACTTGCCTCTGTGCTTGGCAGTATGCAGGGCAGGATAGATGAGACACTGTCAGATGCCGACGTCATGCTGGACGAGCTGTTCTACCGGCAGGAGTTTTCCTATTTTATGAACGACAAGAACGAACTGAGCCAGCGTGAGATCAACTATTATACTTCAAGTGTACAGAAGGAGCTTATCAATAACCGTTACCTGTATTCAAATATTTTCGGCAACATCGGACTGTATTCTCTGAATAGGCAGGTGAAGGCTGACTGGCAGTTTCCCCTTAAGACTCTGGAGGAGAAGCCTTATTACGCCGAGGTGACGGTGGATACCCAGGGGGCTGTATACGGGGCTGTCAGGGAGTCGGAACTTGTCTTCTCCACTCTGGACACTAACCACATCAAAGTAGGCAATGCCAATGTGTACGTTCTTCCCATTTACAAAAAGGTCTATGCCATAGGGACGAAGGATGTGATAGGTGTTGTGGAGACGGATGTGGATATCAACAGGCTTATGGAAGTGACGAGCCTGCGCAATGACGATTCCGGGATCACGAAGATCGTGGCGGACAGGCGAAAAAATATTCTGATCAATACAGGGGAAAGAGACAAAAGCCTAGAAAAACGTGTTATGGAACGTATAAAGGAGGACAGGGGCACGGAAGAGCTGTACATAGACGGCGCCAGCTACAGGATGTCTTATTCCGTATGCCCGAACACAGGGCTGGTCAATATCGCGCTTCTCTCAAGGGATGACATTTACAGCAACATCTTTAACATGGTCACAGGCGTGCTGCTCATTACCGTTATGTGCCTCGGGGTGATGGGGATCATCACATATCTTGTCATCAGCAATATGCTGAACCGCCTTGTTGTTGTTGACGTCATGATGGGCAAGGTAAGAGAAGGACATTTTGATGTGCTCATTCCGGAATACGGCAAATCAGATGAGATATCCCGCATCGGCAGCTCCTTTAATCTCATGGTGGCCCATCTGAATGAGGTGCTGGAAGAGAAGGTCCGCAATGAACAGGCCCAGAAGGATGCGGAGATAAAAGCGCTGCAGGCCCAGATCAACCCGCATTTTCTGTACAATACGCTGGAAAATATGCGTATGCAGTGCGAGATAGACGGTTATTATATGATGGGAAACAGCCTGGCTGTCCTCGGGGAGCTGTTCCGCTACAGCATCAAGTGGGGAAACAATGAAGTTGCGTTTGAACTGGAATGGCAGAACCTGAAAAATTATCTCTATATTATGCGCATGAGATATGAAGATGACCTGGAGGATGAGCTGGAATGTGATTACGGACTGGAGGACGTGATCGTTCCGAAGATGATACTCCAGCCGCTTGTGGAGAACTGTTTCAGCCATGCATTTAAGACAAAGATGCCGCCGTGGAAGGTCAGAGTGTCCGCGCGCAGAGAGGAAGGCAGTCTTGTGATCGCCATACAGGACAACGGCTGCGGCATAGAGAAAGAAAAGGTAGCGTGGATACAGAAATGTCTCGATGAGAATAAAGAGATACGTTGCTCACAGAAGCAGCGCAAATCTATCGGCATTCTGAATGTAAAGCAGAGAATCGAGATGATATGCAGGGAAGGCAGCGAAGTAGCGATTGAAAGTACGCCGGGCGAGGGAACAGTGATCCGGATCATAATTGTACTGTAGGTGATGGGAATGTTTAAGATACTGGTTGCAGATGATGAAAAATTCATACGGAAAGGGATCGTCTCCATATTGTCCGGGAACCTGCGGGAAGAGGTGATCTTCGTGGAGGCGCGCAACGGCCTTGAGGCGCTTGAAAAGTCGAGGACCGAGACGCCGGGACTGATCATAACGGATATAAGCATGCCCGGCTGCGACGGCCTGGAATTTATCCAGAGGCTGAAGGAGATCAATGTAAATGTGCCGGTCATCATCCTCTCGGGATATGAAAATTTTGAATATGCCAAAAAGGCGATCAAGCTCGGAGTAAAAGAGTATGTCATGAAGCCGATCAAGAAAAATGAATTCGTGGAACTCATCCATTCATACATAGCTGACATCCGGCAGGCGCAGCAGAGGAACCGGGAGGAGTATCTGAAAAGGAGCGAGAACATAAGGATTATGGAAAAGCTCAAGAGAGACTTTCTGCTCGGCCTGCTGAAATGTACAAGCAGCGAGGAGGCGAGGAATTATCTTATTCAGCTTAAAGAGCTTGGAATGAGCTTTGACTCCCACCTGTATATGTGCGTCGCGGTTCAGTATAAGGTGACGCCGGGGAATCAGGAATACATAGACTTTGTGGTGAAGAATATTCTGGATGAGTTCTGGGGACTCCGCCTGGACGACGAGAAGGTGGTCAATGTTGTGTACAGTCCCGGCATGGTTGTGGCGATCTTTGAGGGAGAGAGCCAGAACGCCCTGCTGGAACAGAAGAAAAAGCTTGTGCGGGATGCGGTGACGCTGCTGAAACAGTATTGTAAGACAGATATCTACGCGGGAATCGGGGATGTGGCTTTTGACTCTGTGCAGCTCCACGTCTCTCTTCGGCATGCCATGCTGGCGGCCGGCTATAAGATATTTGAAGAAGGAGATATGGTCTGCGTTTATCAGGAACTGGAGAAAGGAAAAGAGACAGAGTCTCCGGAGCTTGTGAAGCGGCTGAAGCCGATCGAAGAGATCAATATATTTGACATGCTGGACCGTTACCGGAAGCTGGCATATTCCGGGAAGACCCGCCGTGTGCTGAAGGTTCTGGAGCACGAGTATGAGGAGGTGCAGAACCATATCAATCTGGTCATGTCGCGCAAGCAGACCGGGAAACCGGTGTGGGATGAGAAGTACAAAAGCTTCTCCTGCATCTGGTCCGTCGGGGAGGCGGGGCAGGAGCTGAAAGAGCGCATCGAACTGCTCAAGGAGCTCTATGATGACAGCGGCGGAGTGAATGAGGCGCTGATGCGCCAGATGCTGGACTTTGTGGATGAGCACATAACAGAGGAACTGGATCTGAATACAGTCGCGGAAAAGTTTCACAGGACATCCGGCTATGTGAGCACGCTTTTTAAGAAATACACGAGCGGAGGATTCAGCGCGTATCTCACCGGCGAGAGGATCAAGATCGCCAGGAAGCTGCTGGAGGATTCCAGCATTCCCATCCAGGAGATAGGCGAACTGTGCGGCTATAACAATCCGAAATACTTTTCAGTCGTGTTCAAGAAGGTGACGGGAGAGACGCCGAGAGGATACAGGGAAAAGCTCATAAGCCGGTGACAGATCCGTTTACGGTCACGATGACTGTGCCGGACAGCTTCTGTCTCATCAGATCTGCGCCTGAAGTTCCCTTTAGTGTGCCATTTTCAATGAGCTGTTCCAGCCTTCTGCGGGACAGGGAGAGCTTTTGCCGCAGTATGGAGGAGACAGTTACGTTCAGCGGGTGCGGGCAGGCCAGGTGCAGTTCGGCGGACCCGTCAGGAGGAAGGTCCTCCCCGTCTATCGTTAAGACGGGGGTGCGCACAGCCGCGCCGTTCGCCCGGAGCAGGCCCATATCGAGCGCATGCCGCAGGGCAAGGCCGGGGTCGTTGCTCTGGTAACGCCCGAGAAGATCCGGGGCTACAGAGGCAGGGCGGACGCGGGAGTATATGGGCAAATTCCACGTTGCGCCGCAGCGGGAACATCTGTATATGAGCCAAATGTCCAGATGCTTCCGCTGCGCGTTGATCCGGAACCGGCCGGAGCATATATATTCAGTTTTAAAGCCGCAGCCCCGGCAGTGGCGAAGTACGGCAGGCGGTCCGCATCGGACGTTCCATACGATCTTTTTCAATTTACACAGTCCTTTCGTTCTGTAAAATTGTAGCACTACAGGCAGGACCGTCCAACCGAATACATTTTTTATAAACAAACTTGAGAAAAGACCTGAACCGGGATGTGTCACCGGTTCAGGCCTTTTTCGTTTTTTTTCTTCTCTTGTCCGATGATCCGCTGGATACTTTTCAGAGACAGGAAATATTTGGCGGATAAATTGTCCATATTTTCACCGGCCAGGTAGTCTGAATAGATCCGGCTGTTGCGGATCCTCAATTCTTCCCGTGTCGCCGTTCCTTCTCCCCAGTTCTTTTTATGTTCCTCGGTCTTTGGGATGTACAGGATCGTGCCGTCCACATACTCCTGTATCTTTTCAAGTAATTCCTGCGGCAGAATCTGGTCAGCTTTCTTGTAGCGCATCTTGCTCTCCTTTGTTTCGTATTAACAGGAAAAGCAAAGGCTAACTCACAATAACTGGATACCGGGCAGCTGCGTCAGCCTTTGCTAAGCAGCGCGGTGTATAGGGTTAAGCATAAGTATACAGCCCTCCTTTATCTTCAGATAGTTAACAGTATACCATATACATGCGGAAACTGCGTTCTCATCTTTGTTTTATAAATAAATATGAGCAGCAAAAAAACATCCGGAAAATTAAAACTTTATTGTAAAATATTGAACCTCGCCGGGTGTGTTCTCTGTAATAGAATAAAAACAGACAGAGGAATTCAGTGAGAAAGGAGCGAGGACTTTGAATTTATTGGAAATGAAGGGAATCGAAAAGAGCTTTAACACGGTCAAAGTGCTGCACGGAGTAGATCTGATCCTGAGAAAAGGTACGGTCCACGCACTGATGGGGGAAAATGGCGCGGGCAAATCCACGCTGATGAAGGTTTTGGCCGGAATCCATAAATGTGACGCGGGAACGGTCACGGTCAAAGGAAAGAGTGTTGATATCCAGTCGCCAAAGCACTCACAGGCGCTCGGCATAGCCATGATACATCAGGAGCTGTCCCCGGTGCCGGAGATGACAGTGGCGGAAAATATTTATCTTGGCAGGGAACCGGGCGGCCGGCTGTTTGTCGATTATGCCGCCATGTACAGGCAGACGGAGGAACTGCTGGAAAGCCTGAAAGTACATATAAGCCCGAAAGAAAAGGTGGGCTCCTTAAAAGTCGCGGACCAGCAGCTTGTAGAGATCGCGAAGGCGATATCTTTGAATGCGGAGATCATCATAATGGATGAGCCGACTTCCGCCATCACGGACAAGGAAGTCGATAATCTGTTTTCCATAATCCGTGACCTGAAGGACCAGGGGAAAGGAATCATCTATATCTCACACAAGATGGACGAGATCTTCCAGATATCAGATGATATCACCGTACTTAGGGACGGCCAGTATGTCAATACGTGGAAGGCTGAGGAGATCGACAATAATATACTGATCAAAAATATGGTAGGGCGTGAGCTTACGGAGATATTTCCAAAGTCGGAGGTCCCGATATCGGATACGATACTGGAAGTCAGGAACTTTACGCTCGGGAATAAATTCCAGGACATCAGCTTTAAGGTGAAGAGGGGAGAGATATACGGTATCGCTGGTCTGGTGGGAGCGGGCAGGACAGAGCTTATGCATGCGCTGTTCGGCCTGGACAGACCGGACAAAGGTGAGATCATCTTTGACGGAAAGCCGTTGCATATCAGAAAGCCTAAAGATGCGATCCGGGAGGGGATCGCATATGTGACGGAGGACAGAAAACAGGAAGGGCTTGTACTTGAGATGAGCGTGGGGCAGAATATCTCTCTTGCGTCTATGAAGGAACTGAGCCGGGGACTGTTCATCAATGAAAGGGAAGAAAACAGTCTCGTAAAGGATGAGATCGAGCGGCTCCGTATCAGGCTGCACAGCCCGAGGCAGCTTGTAAAATCTCTGTCCGGAGGGAATCAGCAGAAAGTCGTCCTCTCGAAGTGGATGATCAAAAATCCGAAGCTTCTCATTTTAGATGAGCCTACGAGAGGAATCGACGTAGGCGCAAAGTCGGAGATATATAAGCTTATGTGTGAATATGCGGCGAGAGGAAACGCTATTATCATGATTTCTTCGGAGATGCCGGAAGTCATGGGAATGGCGGACAGAATGCTTGTCCTGAGCAACGGGAAAGTGGGTGGAGAGCTTAACAGGAGTGAGTTTGCGCAGGAGAGCATCATGCAGATGGCGGTATCGCACATATAAGGGAGGAAGAGAAAATTATGGAAAAGAGTAAAAGCAAACAATTTAACATCAAAGAATTTCTGGCAAAGTACGGCGTCATTCTCGGTCTGGTCGTCATCATGATATTTTTTACCGTAATGAAAGCCAGGTTCCTCACAGTCACAAATATGCTCAATATGCTGCGCCAGGCGTCCATCAACGGTCTGCTGGCGCTCGGGATGACCTTTGTCGTCCTCACCGGGGGGATCGACCTGTCTGTCGGCTCGGCAGTGGGGGCGGCAGGCATGTACTGTGCGCTTGTGGCCAGAACGGAGACTGGAATGCCGTGGTACGTGGCGCTTCTTACCGGCCTTGCCATCGGACTTCTCATCGGAACGATAAACGGAGTTGTCATCGCGTATCTGAGAGTTCCGGCATTTATTGCGACGCTCGGTATGCTGAGCATAGCCAGGGGAATCACATTCATGGCCAGTGATGCCAAACCAATTCCGGGACTGAGCAAGGAATTTCTTGTGATCGGCGGCGGAAGTGCAGGAATTATACCAATTCCAGTTTTAATATTGATTGGTGTATTGATTGTATGTTATATCATACTTTATAAGACACGATACGGACGGTACGTGTTTGCCACAGGAGGAAATGCAACGTCGGCGAGGGTGTCCGGTATCAATATAAAAATGGTCATATGCTCGGTGTACATGATATCAGGTCTTCTCGCCGGTCTGGCGGGAGTGATACTGACGTCCCGCGTCACTTCCGGGATCTCCCAGAACGGCGACGGGTATGAAGTGGATGCCATCGCGGCGGCCGTTATCGGCGGCAACAGCCTGTCCGGCGGACGGGGACGGCTGTGGGGAACGGTCGTAGGTTTTCTGATCATGGGAGTGATGAACAACGGACTGGACATGATGGCGGTGTCTTCGTACTGGCAGCTCGTTATAAAGGGGATCATCATCATCGGCGCGGTCATGCTCGATTCGCTCAACGAATCAAGGTAGGTGCCGCTATAAAAAGAAAATAAAGATGCAGCTGCATTTTTATATAAACAAAAAAAGGAGGAAAAGAAATGAAAAGGAAGTTATTAAGTGTACTGTTGTGCCTGGGTCTGGCGGCAGGGCTCGCTGTGGGCTGCGGAGCGGCGGACAAGGATGCAAAGAAGGAAAAGTCGGACACAGAGGATTCCGGGAAAAAGGTGAAGATCGGGATGACGCTCTACAGTCTGAAAAATGAGTATACGGTGCGTCTTGCCAATGCCGCTGAGGACGAGGCGGAGAAGCTTGGCATCGAGCTTACGGTCTATGACGGAAACTATGACGCAAGCACGCAGATCAGCCAGGTGGAGACGATGATCGCCGACGGCTGCGACGGTATCATCCTGAACCCGCAGGACGCGGAAGCGTGTTCTCCGTGTGTCGACAAGGCAGTGGAAGCCGGAATACCGATCGTCGGGGTCAATACGCGTGTGAAGAACGATAAACTGACGAGTTATGTAGGGTCTGAAGATGTGAAGGCCGGAGAGATGGAGACACAGGCCCTTCTGGATAAAGTGGGAACGGACGCCAAGATCGTTATCATCGAGGGACCGATGGGACAGTCTGCGCAGATCGAGCGGCGTGAGGGCATACAGAACATTCTTGACAAGAACCCGGGCGTGGAAGTGCTGGCAGAAAAGACGGCCAACTGGTCACGTTCAGAGGCGATGACTGTTATGGAGACATGGCTGCAGGCGTTTGATGAGATCGACGGCATCATCGGCGAGAACGATGAGATGGCACTCGGCGCAAGAGAGGCAGTGAAGGCTGCCAATAAGGATATCCCCGCCGTAGGCGTGGACGGGATCACGGACGCGCTTGACGCGGTGGAAGACGGCAACCTGGTCGTATCTATTTTCCAGAACGCGGACGGACAGGCGAGAAAAGCAGTCCAGGTTCTTATGGACGCGGTAAACGGCAAAGACGTTGATGAGAATTACTGGATCGAGTTTGAAGAGGTAAACAAAGA
Organism: [Clostridium] hylemonae DSM 15053; assembly: GCF_008281175.1. Taxonomy (NCBI): domain Bacteria; kingdom Bacillati; phylum Bacillota; class Clostridia; order Lachnospirales; family Lachnospiraceae; genus Lachnoclostridium; species [Clostridium] hylemonae. Next base: position 3,263,708 of record NZ_CP036524.1, on the reverse strand, counting down.
CAATGTAGCGGATTTCAGAGAGAGAGCCCAATAGTATAAATGTGCCGGGAAGCCTGATGATGCTTCCCGGCATACGAAAGTGAGGAGGAAAAATCATGTTAAAATATTACGGAGCAGACGCGGACTTTTCGCTGGAAGGAAAGACGGCGGTCATTACGGGAGGTGCAGCGGGTATCGGTTATGCTACGGCCCGGTTTTTGGCTGAAAAAGGTGTGAATATATGTTTGGCAGATTTGAATCCGGACGTTGACAACATTGCAAAGGAACTGGATCCAAAAGCCATCGGAGTCTCAGGGGATGCGACAGACGCGGCCTACAGGGAGAGAGTGCTTGACGCGGCGGCGGAGGCGTTTGGCCAGGTTGACATTCTCGTGAACTGCGCAGGGATCGTGGCGCTTGAGAAAGCAGAACTTATAAGCGAAGCGGACTGGGACCGCACGATGAATGTAAATCTGAAGGCATCCTTTATGATGGCGCAGATGATGGGAAAATATTTTATCGATAATGAAATAAACGGATGTATTGTGAATATGGCCTCTCAGGCAGGTGTGGTCGCTCTTGACAAGCATGTGGCCTACTGTGCTTCCAAAGGGGCGATCATAGCGATGACAAAAGTGATGGCTTATGAGTGGGGCAGATACGGGATACGCGTCAATGCGGTATCTCCGACGGTCGTGCTGACAGAGCTTGGACATAAGGCGTGGGACGGACCGGCCGGGGATGCGTTCAAAAAGGAGATGCCTTCCGAACGGTTCGCGGAACCGGATGAGGTCGCGGGCGCGATCGGCTTCCTGTGCAGCGGCGCGGCTGCGATGATCACGGGGCATAACCTGCTGATCGACGGCGGATATACGATCAAATAGACAGAACAACAAGTTGGAGGAGACAGTGTATGCAGAGAATATTAAATGATCCGGATGATATAGTAGATGAGATGCTCAAAGGCTTTCTGAAAGCACATTCTGATATTGTGGAAGCGGCCCAAAATCCGCGTGTCGTGAAGGCGAAGAATATTCCGGCGGGCAAAGTCGGAGTTGTCACGGGCGGAGGTTCGGGACACAAGCCTGCCTTTATCGGATACGTGGGCAGGAATCTCTGTGACGCGGCGGCGGTGGGGGAGATATGTTCTTCTCCGACGGCGGCGGCATTTTTGGATGCGTGCAGGGAGGCGGACCAGGGGCAGGGAGTTGCCTGCCTGTACGGCAATTATTCCGGTGACAATATGAATGTAAAAATGGCGGTGAAGATGGCGAAGAAGGCCGGCATAACCGTAAAGACAGTGGTTGCCAATGATGACGTGGCGTCCGCCCCGAAGGATCAGCGGGAAAAGAGAAGAGGCGTGGCAGGCGAGGTGCTCATGTGGAAGGTGGGCGGAGCAAAAGCGGCGAAGGGAGCCAGTCTGGATGAAGTGGTGGCGGCTGCCCAGAAGGCGATAGACAATACGAGAAGCGTCGGGATCGGGCTGACACCGTGTACGCTCCCGGCGGTGGGACACCCGAACTTTGAGATCAAAGACGGAACGATGGAAGTAGGCATCGGGCATCACGGTGAGCCTGGCATTGAAGTGTGCCCGCTGGAGAGCGCTGCTCAGATGGCTGAGCGGATGACGGACGTAGTGCTGCCGGATTATCCGTTTGAGAAGGGGGATGAAGTGGCCGTGCTCGTCTCGGGACTTGGCGCAACTCCGGTGATGGAGCTGTATGTATTATACGATGAGATCGACAAGATTCTGGAGAGCAAAGGTATCAGGACTCACCGGGCATATGTGGGCAATTACTTTACGTCCCTTGAGATGATGGGAGCAACGCTCACGGTCATGAAGCTGGACGGGGAATTAAAAGAGCTGATAGACATGCCGGCTGAGAGCATGGGGCTTACACAGTTTTGAGATAAATATAGAATGGCAGGGAGGAACATATGGGCGGATTTAAAAATGCGGACGGCAAGCCGGTACTGCTTAGGATGGTAAAGGAAATACAGGATAACAAGGCATATCTCGGAGAGGTGGACGGACTGATCGGGGACGGAGACCACGGGATGAACATGAATAAAGGATTCACTGTGTTTGAGACAAGGTTCAAGGATGAAGATATCAGTTTTACAGATGGGCTTGATGAGCTTGGGATGATTCTGTTAAATGAGATCGGCGGCTCCATGGGTCCCATCTATGGAACGATATTTATGGATATGGCCGAGGCAGGGGCAGAGCTTGAGGAGATCAGTCTGGAAGACTTCGGCGGCATGCTCACGGCAGGACTTGACGGTCTGTGCGGCATTGTCGAAGCCAAAGTGGGGGACAAGACACTGGTCGACACCCTCTCACCCGCGGCCAAAGCCGTCGGAGACGGGGCCAAAGCCGGGGAGGACTTTGCCGGAACACTGGATAAGATGAAAGAAGCAGCCCGGGCAGGGCGCGATTCCACAAAGGACATGACGGCAAAATATGGCCGCTCCAGCCGTCTTGGCGAACGCTCCCGCGGCGTGCTGGATGCAGGAGCGACATCGTGCTGCATCATTCTGGAGGCGATGGCAGACGGGATCAAAGAGATATTGAACGGATAACGATTCCATTATTGTAAGGTAAGAGGATATTCTGAAATCAAAAAAAGATTTTGGAATATCCTCTTCTTGACAAACAGGCAGTTCTCAAATATACTATAAATTAGTTTACAGTAAATTGATTTATAGAACGAGGTTGTATTATGCCAAGCAGTCCCAAAATTCCAAAGGAAACAATTTTACAGCACGCGCTGCAAATGCTCATACGAGAAGGCTATAGCGCGCTAAATATTAAAGCGCTGGCAAAAGAGATCGGGTGCTCTACACAGCCTATCTCCTGGCATTTCGGAAATATGGACGGACTGCGCAGGGCGCTTCTGGAATACGCATTACAGTACGCCAAAGAAAAGCAAACCACTTCATCAAGTGGAATGGCCGCCTTTTATGAGGCTGGTACCGCGTATATTGACATTGCCTTTGATGAACCCAGGTTATTCCAATATCTCTACATGAACAATAATGAAAAAGTGTTTATAGGAGGCTTTGACGCAATTACTGATACGACCGAAGGCGGCATAGTGAAGGCTCAGATCGCACAGCAACTTGATATTAACATAGAGGAAGTAGAAATATTCTGCAGAAATATGATGATATATACTCATGGGCTGGCTTCTTTTATAGCAGCTGGGTTGATTACGGTTACAAAGCAGGAGGTGTACGAAATGATGCGCCAGAGCGCAAAGGGATTTTTGTCGCAGATCAACGCAGGTCTACGGAAATAGGTTAAATTTGAAAGTGAGGATATACATTTTGAATATAGAAGAATTACATAGCTTCATCGCAGAGCAGCAGCCTAATATCTGCCAGATAGCAGCATATAAAGATGGAGCCGAAGTCTACTCAGACGAATGGAATGACTACAAAAAAGACGATACCTGTCACGTTGCATCCGTAACAAAAAGTATCGTATCTTTGCTGGCCGGCATCGCTGTTGACCAAAAACTGATAGAAGATGTAAACCAGCCTGTTTTGTCTTTTTTTCCGGAATACAGAATAAAACGGGGTGAAAAAACAATTCAAAATGTCACTATAAGGCATTTACTTACAATGACAGCACCCTACAAATATAAATATGAGCCATGGACAAAAATCTGTTCCAGTGAAGATTGGACTATTTCGGCGTTAGATTTTCTTGGTGGCAGAGCCGGAGTGACAGGAGAGTTTAAATACGCTACATTAGGGATTCATATTTTAACGGGTATTATTGCTAAAGTAAGCGGCATGAAAACGGTGGATTTTGCCAATCAATATCTCTTTAAGCCGGCCGGTGTTAAAGTACATGAAAACTATCTGGCTGAAACGGCTGAAGAACATAAGGAATTTACCATATCAAAAACTCCTAAAGACCACATTTGGTTCTGCGACCCGCAGGGTACGGGCGCTGCCGGATATGGGCTGTGCCTGTCCGCCGCGGATGCGGCCAAAATCGGGCAGCTCTGCTTAGATAAAGGGAACTGTAACGGAAAACAAATCGTGTCATCAAAATGGATTGAAGAAATGACAAAGCCTTATCACAAATGCGGTGAAGAATTTAGAAATATGTCCTATGGATATTTGTGGTGGCTGACAGATGATAAAAACAACTGTTATTCAGCAATAGGAAACAGTGGCAACGTGATCTATGTGAATACATCCAACAACATTGTTATAGCAGTGACCTCGTATTTCAAACCGACAATTTTTGACCGTGTGGAATTTGTTCAAAATCATATAGAACCAATTTTGATAAAATAAAATGAGTTGGGGACGGGGGAAATTTAAATTTCCCCCGTCCCCAACTGCGTATTAGTAAATCCCGCCTTCTTTGACGGCGATGATCCGGCACGGGCATGCTTCGATTCCGGCGATTTTAAGCGGCAGCATAAATATGAGTGCGCGTTCGTCCGCTATTTTGTCCAGATTTGTGAGTGATTCCACCATTGCGAGGTTATTTTTGAAAGCAAGGTTATGGTTTGGCTGGTCCGGGACATTAAAGTTCTCCAGAGAAGTGGCGTCTGTCCCGATGGCTTTTATCTTTTTCTCGTGGATGAGCCATTCCATGGCGTCGCATGCCACGTATGGATAAGGCTCCCAGTCGTTGGTGCGCCAGTTCTTGTCAAGCCCTGTGTGAAGGAAGACGATGTCCCCTTCTTGGATCTTGTCTTCATATGCCTTGAATTCGTCGAGTGACATGCAGTCCCCTGCCTTTTTGCCGGTAAAATCAAGAACGGCGGCTTCGCCTATCAGGCTTGTGAGAGGGAAGGTGGCGGCGTTTAAACCGCCTTCCACGTGATGCAGGGGAAATTCTACGTGAGTGCCGCAGTGTGTGGAGAAGCTTACGTCGCCGGATACGTACCATGTACCCGGACTGTGCGGCTCCCCTCTCTCCCCTAAAATATCCACATCGTATACCCACGTCTGGAGATTAAAAGGTTCTTCTCTTGGAATCATGCGGTGGCTCAGTTCTACAACTTTGTTGAAATCTATTTTCATAATAGTGCGCTCCTTTCTGCTTGTTCCTAACGGACGGATAGTTGATATTTGGCACGGTGTGCTTCAGTTCCGAAGCATATCCGCGCGTTTTTTCATTGTCTCTTTCAGGTTTTCGTACAGTTCCTTGTACAGTGCAAAGTACCGGCTGTACTGTTCGTGGCGGTCCGGTCCGGGCAGCACGGGTTCGCGCATGGCGGTCCAGTCTTTTATGGTGCTGTAACCGCTTATACAGCCAGTGCCCGCGGCGGCGAGAAATGCGTCCCCGAGGGGAGCCTCAACGTCCTGTACCGGTGTACACACGGGAAGCCCGGTGACGTCGGCAAAGATCTCTTTCCACAGTCCGGAGCGGGCCCCTCCTCCGACGAGCACGATTTTGCTCACGCCGGACGACGTGTCTGTCATGGATTCCATAATGTGTCTCAGTGAATAGGCCACAGATTCCAGGACCGCCCGGTAGATATGTGCCCTCGTGTGCGAGAGCGTCAGGCCGAACAGCACCCCCGCGGCATTCTCATCCCAGATGGGCGTCCGTTCGCCCATGAAGTAAGGAAGCGCGATGAGCCCGTCCGCCCCGGGGCCTATGGCTTTGCCGCGGATCTCCTGCTCCAGGCAGTCGTAGGCAGAGGCAGAATCTTCACCGAGAAAGTTCTGGGCAAACCATCTCGGAAGGGCGCCCGCGGTGGAAGCCCCGCCGTAGGTATAACTGACGGACAAGGGATCTGTGCAGTAAGGCATGGAGATAAGACTTGGGTTATCGGGGCGTTTGCCGTGTATAAATCCCCAGTTCAAAGAAGTGCCGAGTACGGCCGCGTTATCTCCGGCATGTACGATGCCGGCGCTCAGCATGGAGGCAATACAGTCTACAGTGCCTGCGCAGAAGGGGACCGGCCTGTGGATCCCAAGCTTTTCCTGGTACTCTTCATTCAATGTTCCGACGATGTCATCCGGCCGGTAAAAGTGGGAGGGCAGCGCATGAAAAGGAATCTCCATGGTCCGGCACATCTCTTCGGACCAGGAATGTTCTGCGTAATCGTAGATGCCGCCCACGTTTCCGGCGGAGCAGTAGTCGACAGTTATCTCGCCGGTCATTTTACAGATGACGTAGCTGTGGATGGGGAGAATGTGCCGTATTCTCGACCAGTTGGAAGGTTCATTTTCCTTGACCCAGAGAAGCTTTGTATACCCGAAGTAAGAGTCTGTTCCATTGCCGGATACCTGAAATATGTTTTCCTCCCCGATCGTCTCCTTAAGCTCCCTGCTTTCTTTTTCTGCCCTGCGGTCCATCCAGATGATGGAAGGCCGTACGGGCTTCATATGTTCGTCGCACATCGCGCCGGTCCCTCCGTACAGCGCGCTGATGCAGACCGCCTCGATGCGGTCCGACGAAGAAAGCATCCCTGTGACGGAACGGATCGCGGATACCGCAGCGTCAAGCCATACGTTGGGATGCTGCTCCGCCCAGCTGCTGTGCGGCTTTGACAGCCCATAAGACACAGAGGCATGGGCAAGGATCCTGCCGTTTATATCTGCGGCAACTGCTTTTGTACTTGATGTGCCGATATCACATCCGATAAATATTTGTTCGTGCATGCTGTCCCCTCCTGTTACAAGCCTGCTGCTTTCAGTTCCTTCATTCCGTCCCGGTACTCATCCTCCGTCGGCGTTTTGCCGTGGAAGGCGACGACATTTTCCATAAAGGATACGCCTTTTCCTTTGACGGTGTGAGCGATGACGGCAGTGGGGCGCCCCTTGCATGCACGGGCTGCGTCAAGTGCGCTGAAGATGGCGTCAAAGTCGTGCCCGTCTATCTCGGTCGTGTTCCATCCGAAAGCCTCCCACTTCTTTCGGATATCGAGCATGTTTTTCACCTTTTTTGTCTCCGCGTCATTCTGCAGTCCGTTGACATCGATGAGCGCCGTAAGGTTATCCAGACGGTAGTGAGCTGCCGTGGCCGCGGCCTCCCAGATCTGGCCTTCGTTCAGCTCCCCGTCTCCGATCATGCAGTATACGCGGCTTTTAAGCCCGCGCAGACGGCAGGCGAGCACCATGCCGCCTGCGGCGGAGAGGCCGATACCGAGGGAACCGCTGGTCATCTCCACTCCGGGCGTTTTTTTCATGTCGGGATGTCCCTGCAGCATGCAGTCGATCCTCCGGAAAGAAGTGAGAAGCTTTTCTTTTGGAAAGAATCCCGCATTGGCGAGGGCGGCGTAGAGGGCGGGAGCAGTGTGGCCTTTGGAGAGAACAAAGCGGTCCCGCTCCGGAGCTTTCGGGTTCTCCGGGTCGTAGTGCATTTCGTCAAAGTAGAGCGCCGTCAGCAGTTCCACCATGGAGAAAGAGCCGCCGAGATGTCCGGAGCGGATATTATAGATCATCTCTAAAATATCTCTGCGGATCATATTTGCCTTTGTTTTCAGTTCTTTTATATCTCTGGACATTGTAACCACCTACCCTTTCATGCTGACCGCGCGTCTGGCCGCGTCGACGATATGGTCTGCGGTCAGGCCGTACTTATGATATAATTCGTCCTGTGTTCCTGATTCCCCGAAGCAGTCTTTTACGCCGACGCGGATCACCGGCACAGGACATGTCTGCGACAGGAATTCACACACCGCGCCGCCGAGACCTCCTATGACGGAGTGGTCTTCTGCGGTGACAAAAGCTTTTGTCTTTCTGGCCCGCTCCAAAAGGAGAGCTTCCGGGAGCGGCTTGACGGAATATGTATTCAGCACGGTTGCGTTGATGCCCTCACAGCGAAGCGCAGAGGCTGCCAGCAGCGCCTGTTCCACCATGAGGCCGCATGCCGCTATCGTCACGTCCGCGCCTTCCCGCAGTACGTCGGCGCCTCCGGGATAAAAGGACTTATTTTCATCAAAAATGTCTTCAGCCAGATCACGGCCGAGTCTGAGATAAGCAGGTCCGTCATGCTTCAGCATAGCTTCGACGGCCGCCTTTGTCTCGGCCACATCAGCGGCCGCATATACCTTAAAGTTTGGCAGCGAGCGCATGACAGCCATGTCCTCCAGCGCCTGGTGGGTCGCTCCATCCTGCCCCACGCAGAGGCCGCTGTGAGTGGCGATGACCTTGACGTTCAGATTCGGGTATGCGACGGCCTGCCGTAACTGTTCAAATGGTTTTTCGGATACAAACATGGAAAATCCGACGATCACAGGAAGCAGCCCTGCGGCTGCCATGCCCGCTGCTGTTCCGACCATATCTGCTTCGCTTATGCCCATTCCATACATGCGGTCGGGATATGCGGCTGTAAAATCGGTCAGTTTCAGAGCGCGTGCAGAATCGGCGTTCAGGACGACCAGGTTGTCATAGTCATTGGCGCTTTGCAGGACAGTGTCAATGAGCGTGGCTCGAAATGATTTTTTCATAAATATAGTCCTTTCTAAAAATTATTTTGTAAAATTTAGTTCATGCTCCAATTATAGAATACAATAATTGGATTGTAAATACTGAATATTGCACAATTAAAATAAAAATAAACAAGGAAATATATGTATATAATGGCCAAAATAATGGAAAATAACAATTAATACACTCCAAAAATAACGTGTTGAAAGCGGAGTAAAACTATGGGATAATAAAGCTAAGATGACAGAATGGGAGAAAATGTAAATGGGTATGATTGAGAATGGACGTAATATTCTGGCGACGACGAGGTTCCTTCTGCCTAGCCTGACGGCGGCGGAAAAGAGAGTGGCGGAGTTTGTCCTGGCGTCGCCGAAGGAAGTTACCAGGATGTCTCTTAAAAAGCTCGCGGTAAGATGCGAGTGCGGGGAGGCTACGATCGTAAGACTGTGCAAGACGATCGGTGTATCAGGATATGCCGAGCTTAAAAGTCTGTTGGAAACACAGCTTCAGCTGCCGGCGGTGAAGGAGGAGTCTGTCCGCCTGAGCACCGGGCAGGGAATGGGCGAGATCGTGGCAAGAGTGTTTGAGCTTAACATACTGAATCTTCGCAGGACGCTGGAGGTGGCTGCGGTAGAGGAGTATGAAAATGCATGTGAAGTATTGTCCACGGCCAATAAAATATGCTTCTTTGCCATCGGTGACGCCATGTTTCCGTGCAGCTATGCAAGTCTTCGGTTCCGGAGGATCGGATATGACTGCTATGCAGACAGCGACGCGGATGTGCAGATCGTGAATGCCTGCAACATGAAAGAAGGAGACGTGGCGATCGCCATCTCTCACAGCGGGAGGACAAAACAGGTGGTGGAAGCAATGCGGATCGCAAAAAGCCGCGGCGCGGTCACGATCTGTATCACCAAAGCGGGGAAGTCGGAGCTTACGAAGTATTCGGATATTGTTTTATACAATGTGACGACTGACACGACGGTAGACAAGGAGATCATTGCCCGCAGGGTAGCGGAACAGGCCATGCTGGACGCCGTATATATGGGCGTGCTGCAGAAGATGGAGGCCAATTCGTTTGCCAGATTACAGGAGGTTTCAGAAAATTTAAAGGTGAATAAATTGCCGGATAAAAATGTGTAAGGTCGAGGAAAATCTGGGAGGAATAAGTAACATGAAGTATAAAGCGAAGGATATTGCCCGGGAACTGGGAGTATCCCCGGCGACCGTATCTCTGGTGCTTAACAATAAACCGGGGGTCGGGGAAGAAAAAAGAGAAGAGATCCTGAAGAAGATCATTGAGCTGGACTGTGAGTATCTCCTGAAGGACGGGGGCGTCAAACGAGGAGATATAGGCTTTGTCATATATAAGTGCGGCGGGGCGATCGTGGACGAATACCCGTTTTTTAATTATTTGTCCGAGAGCCTCAACAAGGCTATTGAGCGGAATAATTATACGATGACCATGATGTATCTGGACAAGAGTATGCCGCTCAATGAGAGGTATCTCGCTTTAGAGAACTTCCGGTATGCCGGTTATATCGTGTATGCGGTGGAGATGTACCCTGAGGATATGGAGATCTTTTCAAAGCTCAATGTCCCGTGCGTTTTCATAGACAATCCGTTCCCTACGCTGGCGGTAGATACTGTCACTGTAGACAATTATCTCGGGATATACCAGGGGTTTGAGTATCTGTACCAGATGGGGCACAGAGAGTTCGGGTATATCAAAAGTAAAGTGCCGATTCTCTGCTTTGAGGAGAGAATGCAGGCGTTCGAGGACTGTCTTCGGCGCAGGGGGCTTACGTTTGACACGGAACGGATCATGGAAGTGGGATATATGGAATCGGAGACAGAACGCGATGTCGGAAGGTATCTGGACGGACATTCAAAGCTTCCGACCGCGTTTCTCGCCGACAATGACCTGCTTGCGTGCCGGGCTGTGCAGGCGATGAAGCGGCGGGAGATCAAAGTGCCGGACCAGGTGTCTATTGTCGGGTTTGACAACCGGCCGATCTGTTCATTCACAGACCCGAAGGTTACAACGGTGCAGTTGTCCGGGGATGAGATGGGCGAGATGGCCGTGGAGATGCTGATGGAAAAAATGAGCAACAAAAGGAAGCATACTGTAAAATATAAACTTGGAACAAAATTGATCGTGAATGAAAGTGTGAAGAAATTAGTGTAAATAAAGGGATTTAAAAATTTAGTAGTGTTTTTACTAAAATTAATTTAGTAAAAACACTATTTTTTTATTTGAAATTTAGTTGACATGACAAGATAAAGGTGATATAACTTGGTTATAAAGTCAAAAAACAGAGGGAAATCCGTTAAAACTTAGTCAATGTGCTACATTTCTAAAAATATTTATGAATTGTTCGATAAATTTAGAAAAAATAATTTAGTCGATAATTTATAAAAAATTTACTAAATAACGAATTCCCGTGACTGAAAAATTTAGGAGAAAGGAGGAGAATTTCAAGGAGGCTTTGCAACATGCAAAAAGCAAAGGTTAAGTTTGAAAGGAGAAAATTATGAAAAAGAAAATTGTTAGTTTATTATTAGTCGCAGCTATGGTTTTGGCTATGGCAGGATGCGGAAGCAAAGACGACGGAAAATCTGATTCCAAGTCAGATGACAAGAAAACAGAGGATACACAGGAAGCTGCAAACGCGAAAGCTCTTGCAGACCAGGATTTTGACACAAACTACGAGCCAAAGAAAGATGAATATAAGATCTACTGTACATACAAGTTAGTACATGCCTGGTATGACGCGATCGAAGTCGGTGTAAAAGCAGCTGTAGAAGACTTTAAGGACAAAGGCGTGACGATCGATTACGAGTGGTACGCACCAGTTGAGCCGGACGCAGTTGACCAGGTCAACTCGATCGAGACTGCAGTAGGACAGGGATATGACCTTGTGGCGGTAGATGTTAACCAGATTGAGACAACACAGCCGGCTGTTGATGACGCGGTAGACGCAGGTGTTAAAGTTGCACTGTTTGCATCTTCTGATATCCCGGATTCCAAGAGATCATTTTTCGTTGGAAACAATGACAACTACGGCGACGGTGCCGCAATAGCAGAAGCAGTGTGCGAAAAGATGGGCAAAAAAGGCAAGATCGCTTTCCTGTCAGGGACGATCGGAGCATCTTCCCACGAGCAGCGCCTTGAGGCTTTCTACGACACAGTTGAAAAGTATCCGGACATCGAAGTAGTTGACGACCAGAGAGACAATGACTTTGTAGAGAAGGCGATCGAGATCACAGAAGCATGGATGCAGGCTTATCCGGATCTGAACGGTATCCTCTGCAACAACATGTCTAACCCGGTCGGCGCATGTCAGGCTGTAAAAGATGCCGGCAAGAGCGGCGAAGTGATCATCGGCGGTATGGACCACGACCTTCGTACATTCAATTACCTGAAAGACGGTACCTTATATGTTGCTCAGGTTCAGAACTGCTATGACATGGGATACAAACTGATCTACAATGCAGTAAAATGTATCGACGGTGAAAAGGTTGACGAAATCACAGACGTTGGATCAACATCTGTATACCAGGATCAGGCAGACGAATACATCGATATGCTGTTTGGTGAAGCAAAATAAGCTAAAAGTAAACATTGGGTTTCACACCACGTGCAGACTGGCTGGCTGATTATAAAATTCCACGCGATTATGTGAGCATGGTTGCGTGGAATTTTTATACCTTATTGAACGTTAGCAGTTCAATAAGTATGCCATATTGAACATTAACAGTTCAATAAGCATGCCATATTGAACGTCAGCGGTTCAATATATATGACTTGATACGGGCGGCGCATCCGCCCGCAAGGGCGTGGGGGCCAGGCCTGGAAAAAAAGAAGAAATGTAGCACGAAAAGGCGGCACGAAGGATTGAAAGAAAGGTAGAGGAAGTGAATAAGTTGAGCGAATTCGTAATTGAAATGAAAGGAATCACCAAGACCTTCCCTGGTACAAAAGCGCTGGATAAAGTCGACTTAAGCATTAAGCCGGGCGAGATCCACGCACTGCTGGGAGAAAACGGTGCAGGTAAGAGTACTTTGATGAACGTCCTTACCGGACAGTACATCATGGATGAAGGCGAGATTTTCATGGACGGCAGTCCGGTCAAGATCTCATCTCCAAAAGATGCCTTCGGAAAGAATATCGTATTGGTTCCGCAGGAACTGAATCTCATTCCTGAGGCTACGATAGAAGAAAATATTTTCCTTGGAAACGAGAGAGCCAAGGGAACATTGATCAACTGGAAAGAAACACAGAAAGAAGCAATTGAATTGTTGAAGATCTTAAATGTTGAGATAGATGTGACCCGCAAAGTAAAGACACTGTCTGCCGCATACCAGCAGCTCGTGTCTATTGCCCGGGCACTTGCCTACTCGCCGAGGGTGCTCATTCTGGATGAGCCCACGGCTGTGCTTACGAACAAGGAAGCCGAATCCCTGTTTGAATCCATGCAGAGGTTGAAAAAAGAGGGAACGGCAATGGTGTTTATCACCCACCATCTCGATGAAGTGCTTGAGCAGGCAGACCGCATGACCATCATGCGTGACGGACAGCTCGTCAAAGTGGCGGAAGTCAAAGATATGACAAAAGAAGATATCATCACCTGTATGGCCGGTAAGAAAGTGGAACAGTCCCGGCATATTGCGAGAGAAGTCTCCGATGAAGTGTTCTTTGAAGCGAAGGAGCTGAACCGGGAAGGAGAGTTCCAGGATGTGAGCTTCCAGGTGAAAAAGGGAGAAATTCTCTGTGTGGCGGGGCTTGTAGGCGCCGGCAGGACGGAGATATTTAAGACTGTATTTGGCATAACTCAGAAAGAACCGGGCGGAAAGACATTTGTGGAGGGCAAAGAAGTAGACATCAGAGATCCCCGCGTGGCGATCAGGCTCGGCATGGGATATGTCTCGGAAGAACGGCGTCACGATGGAATCACGCCTGGCATGTCTGTGCTTGAAAATATGATGCTTCCTTCCTATGACCAGCTGAAGAAAAACGGCCTGATCAATTTTAAAGAGGCGTCCAGGATCGCCGACGACTATATCGGCAAGTTCAAGATCAAAACAGCAGGGCAGGAGCAGCTTATCAAGAACTTAAGCGGCGGCAACCAGCAGAAGGTGATCGTTGCCCGCTGGATGGCCAAAGGAATCAAAATGCTCATTATGGATGAGCCGACCCGCGGTATTGATGTCAATGCCAAGGGAGAGATCCATCAGCTTGTGCGGGAACTGGCGGACAACGGGGTCGCGGTCGTTGTGATCTCCTCCGAGATGGAGGAAGTTCTGGCGCTCGCCGACAGAGTAATGGTCGTACACCAGGGAAGAATCAAAGGATATATCGAAGATGTAGACATGACCACAGAAGAAGACGTTCTGAAAGTGGCATTTCAGTAGGAGGGAATAAAACAATGGGTAAAAAAATTATTGATTTCTTTAAATCTACTGCAGGAATGGTCCTCATAGTGACAATTCTTGTAGGAATTGCGGTACACGCCGCCACCGGCAACTTTTTCACAGCATATAACATCAGTACGCTGACACGTGCGGCATCCTTTATCATCATCATCAGTTTTGGGCAGACGATCGTACTTCTGACAGGCGGCATCGACCTTTCCGTTGCGGCGATCGGCTCGGTCAGCAGTATGTTTGCCGCTACATTCATGGTCGAGATGGGAATGAATTCATACCTTGCGATCCTTATTTCCTGTCTTCTCGGCGTTGTGTTCGGAGCTGTAAACGGATTCTTTATCGCATACTTGAAGATCACTCCGTTCATCGTAACGCTGGCGACCGGTGAGATCTACAAAGGAATCGTATATATCATTACAAGAGGTATGCCTATCGTTGGTGTTCCGGATGACGCGCAGTTTATTGCCAATGGAGTTATCGGAGGGATCCTCCCGACGATCGTGATCATCATGCTGATCATCTGCGTTATCCTGACCGTCATGCTCAGACGCACGAAATTCGGCCGTCATATCTTTGCACTTGGCGGAAACAGAAACTGCGCGAAAATCGTAGGTATCAAGACAGAGAGAGTTGAGATGCTCGTCTATTGCCTGAGTGGTCTGCTGGCAGCTACCGCCGGTGTACTCATGACATGTAAGCTGGCCTCCTTCCAGGCAAGTATCGGCGCAAACTGGGTAATGCCTTCTGTTACGGCTTCCGTACTTGGCGGAACTTCCATGACCGGCGGTATCGGCGGCGTTGTGGGTACTGTGATCGGTGGTCTCTTAAGTGGTACGATCTCAACATCCATTACACTGCTGCGTGTATCTTCTTACTGGGAGACGGTAGTTACCGGCGGGGTCGTTCTCATAGCTGTCGTGATCGATGCTATGAAGGAAAATCCTGTAATGCGTGAAAAAATGGTGCGCATGTTTAAGAGAAAATAGGCGGTGCGATACATAGCAGTGGAAATAGAAAGGACGGAAATATGGAAAATCTGAAAGCTTTGGCTTACGAATTAAGGGAGACCGTGATCGACATGATCGTGGAAGGAAAGGCCGGCCACATCGGCGGCGACATGAGCGTGCTTGAGATCCTGACAGAGCTGTACTTCTGCCAGATGAACATAAGTCCTGAGAACCAGGACGACCCGGACCGTGACAAGTTCGTCATGAGCAAGGGACATTCTGTGGAGGCATACTACGCGGTGCTGGCGGAGAAAGGCTTCTTTGACAAAAAGGAACTGATCTCCACGTTCAGCAAGTTCGGCTCCAAATTCATCGGCCATCCGAACAACAAGCTGCCCGGAGTGGAGATGAACTCCGGCTCCCTCGGGCACGGCCTTCCGGTCTGCGTCGGCATGGCGCTGGCGGGAAAGATGAACGGCCAGGATTACCGGGTGTACACGGTGATGGGCGACGGCGAGCTGGCCGAGGGCTCTGTGTGGGAGGGCGCCATGGCGGCCTGCCAGTATAAGCTCGACAACCTGTGCGCGGTGGTGGACCGGAACCGGCTGCAGATATCCGGCAATACGGAGGACGTGATGGGACACGACGACCTGCATGAAAGGTTTGGCGCCTTCGGATGGCACGTTATCGACGTGGCGGACGGCAACGACATCGATCAGCTGCACGCGGCGTTTGAGGAGGCGAAGACGGTGAAGGGACAGCCCACCGTGCTGATCGCCAACACGGTGAAGGGCAAGGGCTCTTCCGTGATGGAGAACAAGGCAAACTGGCATCATAAGGTCCCGAATGAAGAGGAACTTGCGCAGATCAGAAAAGATCTGGCAGAGAGAAAGGAGGCGGCGCTTCATGGCTAAGACGGCAAACAAACAGGTGATGTGTGAAGTCCTGATGGAGGCGGCAAAAAAAGATAAAGATGTGGTGGCGCTGTGCAGCGACTCCCGCGGGAGCGCGTCGTTCACCCCATTTGCCAGCGGGCTGCCGGACCAGTTCGTGGAGACGGGGATCGCGGAGCAGAACCTGGTGAGCATCTCCGCCGGCCTTGCAAAATGCGGGAAGAAGCCGTACGCGGCGTCCCCGGCCTGCTTCCTCTCCACGCGGAGCTATGAGCAGTGCAAGATAGATGTGGCGTACTCGAACACAAACGTAAAGCTCATCGGGATCAGCGGCGGCGTGAGCTACGGCGCGCTCGGGATGAGCCACCACTCGGCCCAGGACATCGCGGCCATGGCGGCGGTGCCGAACATGCGGGTGTACCTGCCGAGCGACCGTCTGCAGACGGAGTGCCTGACGAGAGCGCTGCTGGCGGATGACAAGCCGGCGTACATCCGGGTGGGCCGCAACGCGGTGGACGACGTGTACGAAGAAGGGAACGTGCCGTTTGAGATGGATAAAGCGACCTTCGTGACAGAAGGGAGCGACGTGGCGGTGATCGCCTGCGGAGAGATGGTGAAGCCGGCGGCGGACGCCGCGGCGAAGCTGAAAGAAGAAGGGATCAGCGTGACGGTGGTAGACATGTACTGCGTGAAACCACTCGATAAAGAAGCCGTCGTAAAGGCAGCTCAGAACGCCAAGGCAGTGGTGACGGTGGAAGAACACGCGCCGTACGGAGGACTGGGCTCCATGGTGAGCCAGGTAGTAGGGAGCGAATGCCCGAAGAAGGTCGTGAACCTGTCACTGCCGGACGCCCCGGTCATCACGGGAACGTCGAAGGAAGTGTTCCAGTATTACGGACTGGACGCAGAAGGAATTGTAAAGACAATAAAGGAAGTTTTGTAGAATTTTCATAGGGGTCAGACCCCTATGGCCAAAGGGGTCTGACCCCTTTCGTGAAACCCTTATGATAGGAGCGGATAAGATGTCAGACAAATTTATTATCAGCATAGACCAGAGCACGCAGGGGACAAAGGCCCTTCTCTTTGACGGGAGCGGAAGTCTCATCCGGAGAACGGATAAGCCCCACAGGCAGATCGTGAATGAAAAGGGATGGGTCTCCCACGATCCGGAGGAGATCTACCACAATACCATTGAGGTGGTAACACGGCTTGTGACGGAATCCGGCATTGCGAAGGAGCAGATCGCCGGTGTCGGCATCAGCAACCAGCGGGAGACGTCCCTTGCGTGGGAGCGCTCCACCGGCGCCCCTCTCGGGCAGGCCATCGTCTGGCAGTGCGCCAGGGCCGCGGATATCTGTGAGCGGGTGGAGAAGCTCGGCGCGGCGGAGCAGATCCGCGCCAGGACCGGCATGAACCTGTCCCCCTACTTCCCGGCCTCCAAGATCGCCTGGATCCTGGAACACGTGGACGGGGCAAAGGAGAAGGCGGCCGCGGGCGATATCTGCCACGGCACCATCGACAGCTGGCTCATCTACAGACTGACGGGCAGAACGTCCTACAAGACGGATTACTCCAACGCATCGAGGACCCAGCTCTTTAACATCTTCACGCTGCGCTGGGATGAGGAGATCTGCGGCCTGTTCGGCATCGACCCGGCCAACCTGGCTGAGGTGTGCGACTCCAACGCCGACTTCGGAGAGACGGACTTTGAGGGGCTGCTCCCGAGGCCCGTGCCGATACACGGGGTGCTGGGCGATTCCCACGGCTCCCTGTTCGGCCAGGGCTGCCGGAAGCCGGGCATGATAAAGTCCACGTACGGAACCGGCTCCTCGATCATGATGAACATCGGGGAAGAACCGGTGCTCAGCACCCACGGGGTCGTAACCTCCCTGGCGTGGAGCATGAGCGGGAAGGTGAACTACGTGCTGGAAGGGAACCTGAACTACACCGGAGCGGTCATCACCTGGCTGAAGGACGACTTGAGACTCATCAGCTCCCCGCAGGAGACGGAAGCGCTGGCGCGGGAGGCGGTGAAGGACGACCGGCTGTATCTTGTCCCGGCCTTCTCGGGCCTTGGAGCGCCGTACTGGGACAGCCGCGCGGCGGCGGCCATCGTCGGGATGACGAGGACGACGGGAAGAGCGGAAGTAGCGCGGGCAGGAGTGGAATGCATCGCCTACCAGATCACAGACATCGTAAAAGCGATGAGCGAGGACGCGAAGGTGAAAGTGGAGGAGCTGCGTGTGGACGGAGGTCCGACGAGAAACAGCTACCTGATGCAGTTCCAGAGCGACATTGCGGAGGCGGCGGTGCAGGTGCCGGATTCGGAAGAGCTGTCGGGCATCGGCCCGGCGTACGCGGCAGGACTTGCCCTCGGCGTGTGGGACGAGCGCATTTTCAATAAGTTAAAGCGGGTAAAATATGAGCCGAAAATGGACGGCGCATTGAGAGATAGAAAGTATGAAGGCTGGAAAGCAGCAGTTGGAACTATATTAACGAGGTAAAAGCATTCAGTAAAAAAGAAAAGAGGTAGAGAATAATGGAAGGAAAGATGAAAGTATGTGTTTTGACAGGGAAACAAAAGCTGGAATGGGTAGAACGCGATATACCGCAGCCGGGAAAAGGCGAGCTTCAGATCAAGCTTGAATATGTAGGGGTGTGCGGTTCGGACCTTCACTTCTATCAGGAGGGGCAGCTTGCGAACTGGACACTGGACGGCCCACTCGCGCTCGGACATGAGCCGGGCGGAGTAGTTACCGGAATCGGAGAAGGGGTGGAAGGATTTGCGGTCGGCGATAAAGTGTCCATCGAGCCTGCAGTGCCGTGCGGACAGTGTGAAGACTGCAGAAAAGGAAACTACAACCTGTGTAAAAATATCAAGATGCTTGCGATTCCGGGGGAAAGAGACGGAGTAAATGCAGAATACTGTACGCACGATGCGAACATGTGCTACAAGCTCCCTGACAATATGACGACGCTGGAGGGCGCTATGATAGAACCGCTGGCAGTAGGCATGCATGCGACGGAGCTGTCGGACGCAAGAATCGGTGAGACCGCCATCGTGCTCGGAAGCGGCTGTATCGGACTGTGTACAGTGATGAGTCTGAAAGCAAGAGGGGTCAGCGAGATCTATGTAGCTGATGTCATGGACAAACGGCTTGAAAAAGCGCTGGAAGTCGGAGCGACAAGAGTATTCAACAGCACGAGGGAAAGTATAGAAGAATTCGCCAAGACACTGCCGGGCGGCGGCGCAGACCAGGTATATGAGTGCGCGGGCAACCGCATTACAACGCTGCAGTCATGCAGACTGATCAAACGCGCCGGAAAGGTGACCCTCGTCGGGGTATCACCGGAGCCGGTTCTGGAACTGGATGTTGCGACACTGAACGCCATGGAAGGTGTGGTATACTCTGTGTACCGCTACAGAAATCTCTGGCCAAAAGCGATCTCAGCCGTTTCCTCAGGCGCGATCCCTGTAAAAGACATTGTTTCTCATGAATTTGACTTCAAAGACTGTATCGAAGCGATCGACTACAGCCTCAACCATAAGGATGAAGTAATAAAAGCAGTAGTCAAGTTTGTATAAACTGTACATAAAAACGGTATAAAGGGAGAGAATTCGCTCATTCTTTATACGGGGGCAGTCTCTTTTTGCATGGAGGGGACTGTCCCCATTATCATTTTCTAAAGATGCCCGGACATCGGAAACTTAACGGCAGCGTCAGGTGAGTACCGCATACAGTTTCGGGAAGAAGGGTTATAAACACTAATACTATATAATGCGAGGAGAATAAATATGAAACTGGGATTAAATCTGTCATTTGCCGTAAAGCGTTTTATGGATCCGGAAAAGCTGGCTTTCATGTGCAAAAATGACTTTGGCACGGATCACGTACAGTTTACATGGGACCTGATCGATCCGTGGTGGCCGGAAGAATTAAGAGACGTATTGGCGCTGCGCTACAGAGACGCATTTGCAAAAGCCGGCGTGCATATAGACGCCACGTTCGGCGGGCTGGCCTCTTATTCCTACGGGCATTTTCTCGCCCCGTCGAAGGAGCAGAGGGAGGCGGCGTTTCTCTTCTTCAAACGGGCCGTTGACCTGACGGCAGTCATGGGGGCAAAGGTGATGGGGACGCCGGTAGGCGGAATGTCATACGATGACGCGTTAGATCCTGCCAGGCGGGAAGCATTGTACGAAGAAATGCTCGATTATGTAAGACGCCTGGCCTCCTACGGGAAAGAGAAAGGGATAGAGGAGATACATATCGAGGCGACCCCTCTCATAACAGAATTTCCCCACAGCCCGGAGGCATCGGTCAAGATGATGAAGGATCTGGAAGGAACGGATATTCCGGTCGGGCTTCTGGTGGACTGGGGGCATGCGCTCTTTAGACCGCTGCTTAAAGAGGAGGCAGACATTGAGCTGTGGTTCCACACGTGCGCTCCTTACATCGGCTCCATCCATCTGCAGCAGACAGACGGTCAGTGGGACCGCCACTGGGACTTTACAAAAGAAGGGATCGTAACGCCGGAACTGATAAAACGCGCCACGGCAGACGCTGGGCTTGACGATGTCATGCAGTATCTGGAAGTTGTCACAATATTTGAAGACGAGGACGACGCGGTCTATGACGGCATGAAAAAGACGATGGACTACCTTCACAGAGAGCTTGGCTGTTAGTATCCGGCAAGTTGTGAAAACCGGGCCAAAAGATATGTGATGCAATTCTTGTTGTTGCGTGCTCCTGTAAAAGGAAGGTTAAAACAATAAAAAAGGCAGTAATGGACACTGCCGACATAACTGTGGGGTAAGTATTATGAAAAAAACAGCACTTTTAACGATGATTCTGGCGGCTCTTATGCTCGGCGGGTGCTCCGGCAGGCTGTCAGATGAGTATATAACCATTGATAAATACGAAGGAATAGAAGTTGAAAAAGCGGAAGTCACCGACACAACAGACGAAGAGATAGACAAGGTCGTGGCAAGGATGATGGAAGGCTATACGGCCCAGCATGATCTCCCGGAAGATACGAAGATCACGGACGCCATTGTAAAGGAAACGCTGTCCGATACCGCGGAGACGGTGGAGCAGTACCGCCTGGAGCTTAAGAAACAGATCGACGCGGCAAAGGAAAAAGCGGCGCGGACAAAGGTGGAGACGAAAGTGTGGGAAAAAGTCATTGATAACAGTGAAGTGAAGAAATATCCCGCAGACCGTCTGAAAGAAGTGGAAGAAAATCTGAAAAGCCAGTACGAAGATTACGCAAAAGAGGCGGGCACAGAGTACGACGCCTATATGGAAGCCCTCGGCATGACGGACAAGGATATTGAAAAAGCGGCCAAGGCATCGGTCAAGCAGGAACTGGCAGCGGAAGTGCTGGCAAATAAATATGGCTTAAAGCCAAACGAAGAAGATTTCCAAACAGCGCTGGAAGCGTATGCAGACGAATATAAATTTGCAAATGTGGATCTGCTGCTGGAGGCAGTACCGGAAGAAGAAATGCGTCTGCTTGTGACACAGGACAATGTAAAATCATGGCTTGCGGACAGATGCAGGCTTACGGAGCCGTCAAAAAAGACGGAAAAGGAGTAAAGATTTATGAAGACAAAAGTTATTATGGTACGCCACGGTGAGACGGAGTGGAATGTACTTTGTAAATTTCTCGGAAGCGTAGACCTCCCGCTGAACGAAAAAGGCAGACGGCAGGCCGGGTACGCGAAGGAAGCGCTGAAGGAGGAACCTATCGATGTCATCTACTCAAGCCCTATGAAGCGGGCTTATGAGACGGGAGAGATCATCAGGGGAGACCGCGCCCTTCCTGTCCGGACCGACGACGGACTGCGGGAGATATGCTGCGGAGCGTGGGAAGGACTGGACGGCAATGAAGTGGAAGAAAAGTATCCCGGCCAGATAGCGCTCTGGGGGAGCCGGCCGGAAGAGATCAGGATCGAAGGCGGGGACACCTTTCAGGAAGTGTCGGAGCGGATCACGGATGCGTTCTGGAGAATTGTAAATGAGAACAGAGGAAAAACGATACTCATAACATCCCACATGATATGTCTGACACTTCTTATGATGCGGTTTGAAGAAAGAGCGGTCAACGAGCTGTGGGAGGTAAAACCGATAGGCAACGCGGCGCTCAATATCGTAGAGGTATCAGAAGATGACAAAGTTGAGATAACAGCCTGGAGCGACGACAGCTTTGTGCCGGAAGAGGACAGAAAGGGAAGCGCTCTTGTGGCAGGAAGAAACTACGCGGAAGAATAGAAGGTCCTGCAGGTTATCGGCAAGGCCGCTTTAGGCGGCCGGGCTTATACTTTGTAATGATGCTCAATGGCAGAGGTCTCCGGATCGACGACAATGACTTCTTTTTTAAGCCCCACCGCCTTCTTGATGATCTCGGGCGACGTTTTGTTGTCCGTGATCATCACGTCTATCTGGTTCAGCGGGATCGAATTGCACAGCGACACGTGCTCGCATTTCGTGTGGTCGATGAGAAGTACCGTTTTCCGGGCAATAGACACGAGCGCTTTTTTTGTGGCCACGAGTGGGTAGGTGTGCTCAAACGCGCCGCCGGGGATGCGGAAGGCTCTGGCGGATATGAATGCCACGTCCGCGGGGTGCTGTGTGAGCAGCTCGGCGGATTCGGTCATGATGGACTTTGTCCTGTGGTACAGCATCCCCCCGACGAGATATGTCTGGATGTTCTCCTTGTTGGACAGTTCTACCGCAGTCATGAGATTAGAAGTTATGACAGACAGCGGAATGTTGTCCGGAAGGAAGCGTGAGACCGTGTGGGCGGTCGTGCCGGAGTCTATACAGATGACGCTGTATGGATGAACGAACTGCAGGGCAGCCTTTGCGATCGCTTCCTTTTCATACTGCTGCTCGTCGATCTGTTCGAGAAAATAATTCGGTTTTGCGGCTTTCACGAGGAAGGCGCAGCCATGCTTTCTGCGTACGAGGCTGATAGCCTCCAGTTCGTTCAGATCCCTTCTGACAGTCATTTCACTGCAGGCGAGTTCGTCTGCCAGTTCCTTCGGTGTGCATACCATACGGTTCTCCAGCAGTTCGATGATCCGGGCGTGCCGTTCTTTTTTCATCTCAAATCCCCTTTCATGTGCGGTGTCTATCTGTTTATTTTATAACAACGCATTCTGTTTGACAACCCGAATAGATACGATTTTGTTTATAAATGAACAAATATGAGTCTGAAATGTTTTAATACGAACATCACACACGGCTCAAAATGTTGAATATATAACTTTTTGAAAATATAATAAGAGCATAGAGTTTAACATGTTAAATAGCTTTTCTATATTACTTTTATATTTATTTTGATTTTACGATGACAAGGAGAGTGCGTTATGCAGAAAATGCCTGAAAGAGAACGGGCGGTCGGAATGTACAGGGATATGTACCTTATCCGCCAGTACGAGGAAACTATTTATTATCTGTTTCTGGAAGGAATCATGCCGGGAACGATTCACCAGTCCCATGGCCAGGAAGCCTGCGCGGTGGGGATGATATATGATCTCAGGAAAGAGGATTACATATTGACGACTCACAGGCCGGCAGGCCATGATCTGGCAAAAGGAGTCAGCTTACGCTCCATGATGTGTGAGATGTTCGGCAAAGCGGAAGGATGCTGCAAAGGAAAAGGCGGCGCAATGCACACCGGAGATATTTCGGTCGGCGCCATCACGGCAAACGCCATCGTAGGCGGGAACCTGCCGATCGCCGCAGGCGTGGCGCTCCGGTGCAAGCTGATGAAGACAGACAATGTGGCGGTCTGCTTTTTCGGAGACGGGGCGAGCAATGAGGGCGCCTTTCACGAGGCGCTGAACGCGGCTGCGGTGTGGAAGCTTCCGGTCGTCTATGTGTGCGAAAATAATCTTTATTCTGCAACGACTTCCATCAAGATGACCTGTAATCTTGAGAACGTTGCTGCGGACAGAGGGCCGGCATACGGGATACCGGCGGAAGTCGTGGACGGCAATGATGTACTGGCTGTAAACGAGGCGGCCGCGCGGGCGATCGAACGCGCAAGAAAAGGGGAAGGCCCTACGATCCTGGAGCTTAAGACGTACCGCATCGGCGGACACTCGAGAAATGACGCCTGCGGTTACCGGCCGGAGGATGAGGAGAAAGAGTGGTTTTCCAGAGATCCGGTACAGTCATTCAGGAAGCGGCTGCTTGAGGAAGAGATCATCAGTGAAGAAGAACTGATCCGGATAGAAGAAGAGATAGAAGCAGAGATAGAAGCGGAAGTGGAATATGCAAAGAACAGCAAAGACCCGGACCCGGAATCTGCACTCCGGGACGTATACTGGGAAGGAGGAAATGCATAATGGCTGAAATGTCCATAGCGGACGCCTTAAAACAGGCGATCCAGGAAGAGATGAGAAGAGACAACACCGTCTTCTGCCTTGGGGAAGACGTAGATATAAAAGGTGGAATGGGAGGGGCGTTCACGGTGACGAAGGGTCTTCTTGAGGAATTCGGGCCGGAACGGGTCATCAATACACCCATCGCCGAGATCCTCATATCAGGAGTGTGCGTCGGCGCCGGCATCACCGGTATGCGTCCGGTGGCAGACCTCCAGTACGGTGATTTCCTGTTCTGTATGATGGACCAGCTCGTGAATCAGGCGGCCAAAATGTGTTACATGTCCGGCGGGACCGTACATGTGCCGATGGTCATGAGGGCGCCCTGCGGAGCGACGAATCGAGGCGCGCAGCATGCCCAGAGTCTGGAGAGCTATTTTACACACGTGCCCGGACTTAAAGTGATCTGCCCGTCCACGCCGTATGACGCGAAGGGGTTGATGAAGCAGGCAATCCGGGACGATGATCCGGTGCTCGTATTTGAACACAAGCTGTTGTACGGAGGAACGAGAAAAGAAAAAGACGCCATCAAAACGTCCGGGGAAGTGCCGGAAGAGGACTACACGGTGGAATTTGGAAAGGCCGCCGTGCGGAGAGAAGGCAGCGACGTGACGATCGTTGCGAACCTTCTTATGAGCTACCGCGCGCAGGAGGCCGCAAAGAAGCTGGAGGCAGAAGGGATCAGCTGCGAAGTCATTGACCCGAGAACGCTTGTGCCGTTTGACTACGAGACAGTGACAGAGTCGCTCAAAAAGACGGGAAAGCTGCTTATCGTGCATGAAGATCATCAGAACAACGGATGGGGGGCGCAGGTTGCCGCACATGTTGCGGAGCACAATATATTTGACCTGGACGCACCTGTAAAGATCGTGGCGGCATATGACACCCCGGTACCGTTTGCGTCTCCGATGGAGAATTTTGTGATTCCAAGTACGGAGCGTATTATGGATGCGGCGCGGGAACTGGCAGAGTTTTAACAACAAGAGACGATGTGAAAGGATGAAAAAATTATGAGCAGAATAACAGTGAAAGAGTTGCTTGGACACGCACTTGAAAATAAATACGCAGTCGGATATTTTGAGAGCTGGGACCTGCAGTCTACACTCGCGATGGTGAGGGCGGCGGAAAACGTAAAGTCACCGGTCATGATCGGCGTGTGCGGCACTTATGTCGGGGAGGCCAAGAGGCGTTACAAAGAAAGTCTTGCCGTGTATTATGCCATGCTGTCTAAAATAGCGGAGGAAGCGAAGGTTCCGGTAGCGCTGCTTTTGAATGAATCGGATGATGAAGCTATGGTCATCGAGGCGGCCGAGACAGGCTTTGACATGGTCATGTTCGCCCCTGTATTCGCCTCCGACGCACTTCCGCTTCAGGAACTCACAGAGATCCAGAAGCGGATCGTGGAGAAAGCGCACGCAAAAGGCGTGGCCGTGGAAGGGGAAGTCGGGG
Source organism: [Clostridium] hylemonae DSM 15053 (assembly GCF_008281175.1). Lineage (NCBI taxonomy): Bacteria > Bacillati > Bacillota > Clostridia > Lachnospirales > Lachnospiraceae > Lachnoclostridium > [Clostridium] hylemonae. The sequence goes on along the minus strand of NZ_CP036524.1, from coordinate 3,238,206 downwards.
AGCTGCCGCTTTTCAACTCAGCGACAGGAGAGATTCACGAAGGAGAGGACACAGACCCTGAACTTTGCCGCAGCTTTGTGAAAGAGACAGGCATAGATGCCGTGGCTGTGGCCGTCGGCAACTGTCACCTGAAAGAAGACGGAAAAGTGACGATCAACTACGACGCCCTCCGGACACTTGCGAAAGAGATCGATATCCCGCTCGTACTGCACGGCGGCACGAGTATCGCTCACGAAGATCTGTCCAAAGCGGCGGCGATGGGCGTGGCAAAGGTGAACTTTGGCACGGGGATGAAACGGGCGGCCATTAACGCGGTGAAAGCCTATCTTGCAGAACATGATGTGGACCACATGGATCCGAATGACGTCCTCGGAAGAGGCGCCGGCAAGGATATGATCGTGAAAGAGCAGGAAGCGGTCATCGCGTATGTGGAAGAGACGATCCGCGCACTGAACGGAGAGAACAAAGCATTTTAAGGTGGTAGAAAATTATGATAAAAGAGATAACGATGCCGGCCGGAGGGCAGACGACAGACACTTCCACCGTGGGCGCCTGGCTGGTAAAAAAAGGAGATAAGGTCAAAAGAGGCGACGAGCTTCTCACCGTGGAGACGGATAAGGCCACCCTCTCAGTGGAAAGCTTTGCCAAGGGCACGGTGCTTGCGATCCTGGTAGAAGAAGGAGACAGTGCCGCTGCCGGGGAGGTTCTGGCGCTGATCGGTGATGAGAGCGACAGACAGGAAGCAGAGGCGAGAGCGGGAGGAGGCAGCGCTTCAGGTCATGGGGCGGCCGCGATGCCGGTGTCTCAGACAGAAGAGGAGGAGGACGAATATCAGCCCATCGATCCGTCCGGACCTGTCCGCTATGCGTCCGCGCCAAAGCAGGAGCAGGCGCCGTCCGTACATACGGATACAGGGGAAGTAAAAGCGATGCCGAACGCGAAACTGCTCGCCAGAGAGCACGGGATCTCCCTCAGCGATGCTGCGGCCTTTACAGGAAAGCATATCCTGAAACGTTCGGATGTACAGATCTACATCGAGAACGCGCCGCGCAGGGCGGTAGCAGAAGGCGCAGCTGTCACTGAAGTGCCGCTCACCTCGATGCGCAGGACGATCGCCCGCAGGATGCTGGAGAGTTCACAGAATATTCCGGTATTCAGAGCGACCGTAGAAGTAAATATGGAGCGGTGCATTGCCTTCCGGGCGAAAGTCAACGACAATAAGGCCGGCTTTAAAATATCTTACAATGATATTTTGTTCAAATGTATGGAAGCGGCTGTGCGCAAGTATCCGTATGTCAATGCTTCTTACACAGACAACGCAATTCTGCTGCATAAGGATGTGAATATCGGTCTGGCCGTATCTGTGGACGACGGACTTATCGTTCCGGTCGTGAGAGCGGTAAATGAAAAAAATATAACGGAGATATGTGAGGCGAACAAGGCCAACATAAGCCGCGCGCGGGAAGGGAAGCTAACGGCCGATGACATGTCGGGCGGAACGATCACCCTGTCTAACCTCGGCATGTATCCGGTGACACAGTTTGACGCTATCATCAACCCGCCTGAAGTGTGCATACTGGCCGTGGGCGCCGTCCAGGAAAAGCCGGTGCTTGAAGATGGACAATGGTCGGCGGTTCCGGTGATGAATCTTACGGGAAGCTTCGACCACCGTGTCGTCGACGGCGCATATGGAGCGCAGTTCCTGGCGGAATTGAAGTCTCTGATAGAAGATCCGGCAATGGCACTGCTGTAGATAAGGGGGGCGCTAAAATGGAAGATAACAGGGTGAAGGAAGAGTTCGATCTGATCGTGGTCGGCGGCGGGCCGGGCGGTTATTCAGCCGCCATAACGGCCGCAAAGAAAGGGCTGTCTGTCGTATTGTTTGAAGGCGGGCACATCGGCGGCACCTGTCTGAATGTGGGATGTATACCGACAAAGTATCTGCTTGACAAGGCGGCGGCCATGGAGAAGGTGCGGGCGCTTACAAAGCAGAATATCTTTAAAGAATGCGGGCTGTTCAGCTTCCGGAAGATACAGAAAGGACGGAAGGAAGTGGTGGATAAGCTCGTGGCAGGTGTGGATCATCTGCTGAAGGTAAATAATGTGAAGGTAGTGCGCGGTTTTGCCAGCGTCTCCGCTCCGGGCGAGGCAGAGTGCGGCGGACAGGTGTATAAGGGAAGAGACCTCATTATCGCTACCGGTTCTGTCTCCGCTTCCATTCCGATACAGGGGGCAGAGTATACGATAACGAGCACAGAGGCGCTTGAACTGGAAAAGGTCCCGGCGCGGCTTGTGGTCATCGGAGGGGGAGTCATCGGTATGGAGCTGGCAAGCGCGTACAGTTCCCTCGGTTCGGAGGTGACGGTCATCGAAGTGCTTCCGGAGCTGTTCCCGGCGGAAGACAGACAGGCGGTGGCATACATGACCCGCTCGCTTAAAAAGCGGGGCATACATATATTGTGCGGGACGAAAGTCCAAAAGGTGGAGAAGACAAAAGACAGGTTCCGGGTCATTTACGAAGGAGAAGAAAACGGACAGGCTGACGCGGATGTTGTGCTTATGGCTACCGGGAGAAAGCCGAATCTGAACGGGATCGATACCGGAGCGGCGGGCATTGCGCTCACTGCAAAGGGGGAGATACAGGTAGATGAATACATGGAGACGAGCGTGCCCCATATCTATGCCATCGGCGACGCGGCCGGTGGATACCAGCTGGCGCACGCCGCCTACGCGGAAGGTGAGGCGGCGGTGAGAAACATCACCTCCCGCAGGGAGCCTGCAGACCTGCGCGTTATGCCGAGATGCATCTATACGATGCCGGCCTTTGCGGCAGTGGGAATGAGCGCGGCAAAAGCCGAAGAAGAAGGAATTGCGGCGGTGACCGGAGAATTTGCCTACAGCGCCAACGGGATGGCGCTGGCAGAAGGGGCGGACGGTCTTGTGCGGGTCGTCATGGACAGAGAAAGGAAGACGACGCTTGGCGTACATATCACAGGTGAAAATGCCCCGGAGATGATCGCGTTTGCCTCCGAGGCGGTCAGGAACAAAACGACACTTGACGAGTGGGAGAGGATGATAGTGGCACATCCGTCGCTGTCGGAAATGATCAGGGAAGCGGCTCTTGACTGCTTTGGAAAGAGCGTGCACAAAGCTGTAAAATAAGGAGGAAGCAGTATGGGAAAATATATGATAGGCCTTGACTACGGAACGGGGGGCGGAAAGGCGTGTATAATTGATGAACATGCGGACGTGCTCGCATATTCCTTCCAGGAGTACCCCATTTACGTAGACAAACCTTCGTGGTCTGAGCACGATGCAGAGAATTACTGGACACTGGCGTGCGGGACGATAAGAGACTGTATGAAGAAGGCGGGCATATCACCCCAGGAGATCCGGGGGATCGGCATATCATCAGCGCAGCCGTGCCTTGTCATGGTCGATAAGGACGGACGTCCTATCAACCGCGCTTATAATCTGATGGACCGGCGGGCCGTTAAGGAAGTAGAGTGGCTCAGGGAACAGATCGGGGTGGATGAGATATTTCAAATCAACGGCAACCGGATCGAGGATTATCCGACCATGGTGAATATCATGTGGGAGAAGAATAACCGACCGGACGATTACGCCAGGATCTGGAAGACGCTGACGATCGACGGCTTTGTCAGGCTGCGCATGACGGGCCGGGCAGCCATGAGCTATTCCCACGGCGGATTCTGGGGTGTCGCGTATGATATCAGGAAAAAAGAGTTCAACAGGGAGCTGATGGATAAGCTTGGCATTGACATGGAACTTATGCCGGATCTGTATCCGTGCGAGTATATCGTCGGGACGGTCACGGAACGTGCGGCAGAAGAACTTGGACTTGTGCCGGGCATACCGGTCTGCGCCGGACAGGTGGACTGCAATGCCGGTTTTGTGGGCGGCGGCGCCATCGCCCCGGGCGATGTGCAGATCAATCTCGGAACGTGCGGTGTCATGGGTGTTGTAAATGACAGCAGAGAATTTATTGATCTTGTGTGCAATGATGCCTACACGACCAATTCCTGCAACGACTTCATTTCCATAGCTGTCGTGCTCACCGGGGGACAGGTGCTCCGGTATATCCGGGATAATTTCTGCCAGATGGAACATGCCACCGCAAAACTGATGTCAGATATGGATGTATATGATATCATGAACAAAGAGGCAGAGAAAGTGCCGGCCGGCAGTGAAGGGCTTATCGTGCTCCCGTATCTTATGGGGGAGCGCACCGTGCTCTGGAACGCATATGCGAGGGGGACGGTGTTCGGCCTGTCGCTCCACCACACAAAGGGGCATCTCATACGTGCCATGATGGAAGGTGTTGCATATGCGCTGTATGATAATTACAGACTTATGCTGGAGAAGGGGATCAAGGCAAATGCGCCGATCATCCTCAATGAAGGCGGAGCGAAGAGCAAGCTCTGGAGGAGGATCATCACAGATGTGTTCAATGTCCCGACCGCATTTGTGGAAAACCGTGTCGGAGCGCCTTACGGGGATGCTATTCTGGCGGGAGTGAGCGTAGGCGTGTTTGAAGACTTTTCGATAGCCAAGGAAAAAGTAAACTATATTGATTATATGGAACCGAATCAGGAGACGCATGAGCGCTATATGGAATACTTTGAAATATACCGGAACTTATATGCGCATCTGAAGAATGATTTTACTGATTTATACCAGGTGGCGAAAAAGTATGAAAAATAATTACCTTGTTGTAAATAATTGTACCGATCCTTATTATAATCTTGCACTGGAGGAATATCTTCTGACGCATCATATGGAAGGTGTCATTGTCATGCTCTGGCAGAATGACAATACGATCGTGGTCGGAAGACACCAGAATGCCATGGAGGAGATCAACCAGCAGTTTGTGAAGGAACACGGCATCCGGGTCGTGCGAAGGACGACGGGAGGCGGGGCTGTGTATCATGACCTTGGTAATCTGAACTACTCTGTCATTGCGGACAGAGGGGAGGAAGGCCGGGATGAGATGAAGCATTTTACAGGACCTGTCATCGAGGTGCTGAGAGAACTGGGGGCGAAGGCGGAATTCAGCGGGCGCAACGACATTATGATAGAGGACAGGAAGGTGTCCGGCACTGCACAGAGAATCTACAAGAACCGGATCCTGCATCACGGCTGCCTGCTCTTTGATTCTGACTTATCTGTCGTATCCAAAAGCCTGAATGTGAGGAGCGAAAAATTTAACTCCAAAGCGGTGAAGTCGGTAAAAAGCCGTGTGGGCAATATAAAGGATTATGTGCCGGATGAGATCACGATGGACGTCTTCCGGGAGCGTCTTGCGGAAAAGATGCTCGAGGACTCCGGTTATGATATGCTGAAGCTGCCGGAGAAGGAGCTTGTACAGATTGAACGGCTGAAGCGGGAAAAATATGAGACGTGGGAATGGAATTACGGACAGCCGATAAACTGTGCCATTCATAACTATAAAAAATATGAGGGCGGCACGGTGGAAGTATACATGAACGTAAGAGAGGGCCGGATAGAAGAGTGTCTGATGTACGGAGACTTTATGGCGCTGCGGCCGGCCTCTGAGGTGGCCGGGAGGCTTACGGGATGCAGATACCGGTACGAGGAGGTGCTGGAGGTGCTTCAGGAGTTCCGGATAAGGGATTACTTCGGAACGATCGAGGCAAATGAAGTCGCGGCCTGTATCTGCTGTGTTCCGGAATGAGGCAGGAGGAATGTGCATGAGAATCGTCTGTATTGGTGACAGTCTTACATATGGGTATGGAGTAAAAAGGGCGTCCGTCTGGACTGCCCTTGCTTCGCGTGCAATGCCTGGAAGTGAGATCGTCAATAAAGGAATAAACGGAGATACGACAGGGGGCATGCTGTCCAGATTTGAGACAGACGCGGCAGGCAGCGGGCCGGATGTGATATTTGTGATGGGAGGGAGCAATGACATCTTTTTTTCAGGAAGCATCGCAGAGGCAAAATGTAATATGGCGGCAATGGTATTTCGCTGTATGCACCGCAGGATCAGGCCGGTGATCGGCAGTCCGCTTCCTGTGTATGAAGCCGGGCTTTCTGACAAATGGAAGGCGTTCGCGTCCGGAGAGTGCGTCGGCCGGCTGCTCGGGGAATACAGCGACTGGCTGATGGCATTTGCGGACAGCTTCGGTGTGCCGCTCATAGATTTCCGTCAAAGTATTCCGGATGATCCCGCCGGTACCGCGTCATTTTATCTGGACGGCATCCATGCTTCCGAAGAAGGGCACAGGCGGATGGCCGGACTGTGGGCTGAAAGCATAATGAAGCTTGTGGAATGATACAGGGATGATTACGCAGGTTTATTTCGTATGATATAATGAACACAATGAGCCAGGCGCGAAGCATTTGGCGAATGTACAATAATCATGAGCTGTGCTCATGATATAATGAGTATAAAATATGGACAGAAAAGAGGTTGAACGATGAGAAAGATTATCAATGATGCGGACAATGTAGTACAGGAGATGATGGAAGGGTATGTCAGCGCTTACAGCAGATATTACAGAAAGCATCCTGAGGTGAACGGTGTCATCTTAAAGCAGAGGAGAAAGGACAAGGTGGCCCTTGTCATCGGCGGCGGGAGCGGACACGAGCCTATGTTTTCGGGATTTGTCGGTAAGGGACTGGCGGATGCGGCCGCCTGCGGCAATATATTTGCGTCTCCGGACCCGAACACTATATATGAGACGGCAAAGGCGGTGGATAATGGCAAGGGGGTTCTGTTCGTATACGGCTGCTATGCGGGAGACAATCTGAACTTTGACATGGGAGAAGAATTTCTGAATGACGACGGGATCAGGACGGCGCACGTCCGTGTGTGGGACGATGTGGCAAGCGCGCCCAGGGACAGAATATCAGACCGGCGTGGGATCGCGGGGGATGTGTTTGTCGTAAAGACCGCGGGAGCTGCGTGCGATGCGGGGCTTGACCTGGAGGAAGTGACAAGGATCGCAGAGAAAGCGCGTGACAATACGAACACCATAGGAGTGGCCACCGCCCCGGCTCAGCTTCCCGGTGTGGATAAGCCTATATTTGAACTCGGCGAAGAGGAGATCGAATACGGGATGGGACTGCACGGGGAGAGAGGCGTACTCAGGACGAAATGGGAGCCTGCGGACGTACTGGCTGAGAAGATGTATGAGCAGATCAAGGAAGATACAGGACTCGGGGAAGGGGAGGAGGTCTGTGTGCTCATAAACGGACTTGGCTCCACGACGATAACCGAGCTTGCGATCGTATTCCGTAAGGTGAAGGAGCTTCTCGATAAGGACGGCGTCAAAGTATATGATACGGACTTGAACCACTATTGTACGAGCCAGGAGATGGGCGGATTTTCCATTACGCTGTTCCGGCTCGATGAAGAGCTTAAGAAATACTACGATATGCCTTGTTACAGTCCGTACTATGCCAAGGGAGAGCTGACCGGGAGCGCGTACGAGGCGGAGGACGAAGAGGCAGAAGCAGAGCCGGAGGATACCGGGGATGAGGCCGGGGACGAAGAAGAGCCGGTGCTTTCGAGGACGAAGAAAGGGACGATCACTGAGCTTACGGCTGAAGATGCGAGAGAGATGCTCATATACATAGCGGACAAAGTGATCGCAAAGAAGCCGTATCTGACGGAGATCGACAGCGCCATCGGAGACGGCGACCACGGCATCGGAATGGCAGGGGGCATGAAGAAGGCCAGGGCGAAACTGCTCAGGATGAAAGGCGAGGAGAACGTATACGCCATCTTTGAGGCGGCCGGGAAGGCGATGCTGCTGTCCATGGGCGGCGCCTCCGGAGTTATCTTCGGAAGCCTGTATCTGGCAGGCGCCAGGGACACAGAGCCGGCGGCATCCATCACGGCCGGAGAACTGGCGAAGATGGAACGAAAGAGCCTGGCAGCAATAAAAGAGCGGGGCAAAGCGGAAGTCGGCGACAAGACAATGGTAGACGCCCTGGCGCCTGCCGTGGAGGCAATGGAAGCCAACAGCGGCAAAGGCCTGCTCGAGATGACGAAGGCTGCGGAAGAAGCCGCAAGACAGGGCGTGGAAGATACGAAGAACTATGTGGCCAAATTCGGACGTGCAAAATCACTGATGGAACGCGCCATCGGATACCAGGATGCAGGAGCCACATCCGTATGGCTCATCTTCCAGGGCATGAGAGAATTCATAGAAGGATAAAAGGGGACACGTTAAAACCGAATTGGGGACGGGGGAAATTTAAATTTCCCCCGTCCCCAATTCACTTGTAAATCCTTCCAGATAGTTTATAATAGAAGAGAAATATGGAGGGACAGGATGTGGATAATGTGGACAATATAAATAAAAAGACAATTTTGATAGTGGAAGACATGGGGATGAACCGTCAGCTTCTCTCGGTGATCCTGGGAAATGATCATCATATACTCGAGGCAGAGAACGGGCTTGAGGCGCTCGGGATACTGGAAAAAGAGTATAGGAATATAGCGCTTATAATGCTGGACATCATAATGCCTGTCATGGACGGCTTTGCATTCCTGGAGCGGGTAAAGCAGATACACGAGTATAAAGATATACCCATTATATTTGTAACGGCAGAGACTTATAAGGAAAATATTTTAAAAGGGATAGAATATGGCGTCTGTGATGTGATTGCAAAACCGTTTGATCCCTATCTTGTTACAAACCGGGTAGACCAGCTGATCAGACTGACGGAGAACCAGAAGAGAAAACGGGCCGGCCGGCCACAGCCGACGCGGCAGAAGGAGCGGGGCCTTGTGCTCCTCGTGGATGATGCGGAGATGAACCGTGTCATATTAAAGGAAGTGCTGCGCGGCGAGTTCGGGATCCTGGAGGCGGCAGACGGGCAGGAAGCGCTGGAGCACCTTGACTCCCGCGGGGATGAAATAGCGGCAGTTCTTTTGGATGTTATAATGCCTGTCATGGACGGGATTGAAATGATGAAGGAAGCCAGAAGCCGGAGCCTGCTGGAAAATATACCGGTAATCGCCATCACCGCCGAGAACTCCGCGGTTAAAATGCAGCGTATCAAGGACCTGGGTATCTGTGAGATCATACATAAACCATTTGACCCTTCTGTTATAAAAAACAGAGTCAATAATATGATCGAATTATACGAAATGTAAAATTGAGTAAAATTGGGGACGGGGGAAATCTAGATTTCCCCCGTCCCCAATTCGTTTTAACGTGTCCCTTTACAATGACTCAAATGTCTTTTTTGCATCGCGGATCAGTTTATCGAACTTATCTGCCTGCCAGGCGGCTCTGCCTGTGAACAGTCCGTCGATGGACGGCTGTACGATGAGGTCGTTCGCGTTGCCTGGATTGACGCTGCCGCCGTACAATACGGGGATGTCTGCTCCGGCGCTGCCGAAGATCTCCAGCAGTGTCTGCTTGATCACCTTGTGCATTTCTTCCGCATAGTCTGCCGTTGCCGGTGTACCGTTGACTCCGATGGACCACACTGGCTCATATGCGACCCAGATATTCGGAATCTGTGTTTTGGGTACATCGTGAAATCCGACTTTGAGCTGCGTGCGGAGCACTTCCGCGCTGATGCCGTAATTTTTTTCCTCTGCGGTCTCGCCGATGCAGAGCAGAGTTGTAAATCCGTGGTCAAGCGCTGCTTTTACTTTTTTATTTTCTTCCATATCTGTTTCGCCGAACACGTGTCTTCTCTCGGAATGTCCGATCATGACGAGGTCAAGCCCGAGTTCTTTCAGCATGAGAGGAGAGATCTCTCCGGTAAACTGCCCCTCATCTTCCCAGCACATATTCTGTGCCCCGAGTTTTACGTATGTACGGTCCACATTTTTTGTGGCGCTTTCCAGCGTCGTGTAGGAAGGGATAATGAAAAGCTCGATTTCATCACGGCTGATATCCTTTGTGTACGCTACGAGATCTTGAAGGTACTCCACGGTATCGTGAATATTCTTGTACATCTTTAAGTTACTTCCAAAATATAATTTTTTCTGCATGACTGCCTCCTTGTGCGAATCTGATGTAAACTGATCTGTAATCTGAGTCTATTATATATGATAATACGTGAAAACGCAACTTTAAACCGTGAAATAATTAACAAAACGAAAAAACGAAAGCAAACGAAAAACATATATAAAAATCCGGGTTAAAATGCACAAAACAGTATTGTTGAAAATATGTAAATGTACTGAAATTACAAAAAACGGTTGCATATCAAAAGAAACGAATGTAATATGAAGTCATAAAGAAAGAAAAACGAAAAACAAAACAAAAACATAAACGAAAGTAAACGAAAGGAATGAAGAAAATGAGCGAGCAATTCAAACCAGTGACAGCAATTACCATGGGGGACCCGGCAGGTATCGGACCGGAGATAGTAGTAGGCACGATGCTGAGCAAAGAGATCCACGAGTGCTGCAAGCCATTTGTGATCGGAAGCAGGGCGATCATGGAGAAAGCGGCCAAAGTGCTTGGCAAGGAGCTTCAGTACAATTTGATCTCAGATCCTTCCGAGGCAAAGTACGAATACGGCGTTGTAGATATAATGGAGACCGGCGATTATGACACGGATTCCATTGAATGGGGAAAAGAGCAGAAGCTGGCAGGCCAGATGGCGATCGACTGGATCATGAAGTCCATTGAGCTTGGGCTGGCCGGGAAGATCGATGCAGTGTCCACATCACCGATCCACAAAGGTGCAATCAAACTCGTTGGCGTAAAAGAACCGGGGCACACAGAGATTTACCAGAACGCGACAAACTCCCCGTATGCACTGACGATGTTCTCCTGCCACAAACTGAGAGTATTTTTCGTCAGCCGTCACATGTCCCTTGTGGACGCATGCCACTATGCGACCAAAGACGTGATCCTGGAAAATGTTATCAATATCGATAAAGAGCTCCGCAAAGTAGGAATCGAGAATCCGCTTATCGCGGTTGCGGGATTAAATCCGCACAACGGAGACAACGGTCTGTTCGGGACTGAAGAACTGACAGACATCGGACCGGCGGTAGAGGCGGCGAAGGAAAAAGGAATCAACGCGGTAGGGCCTTGTCCGGCAGATTCTGTATTCAATATCGGAAAGTCAGGAAAGTTTGACGCTATCCTTTCTCTCTATCACGATCAGGGGCACATTGCCTGCAAGACACTGGATTTTGAAAAATCCGTGACACTCACCTTCGGCCTTCCTTTCATAAGAAGTTCCGTAGACCATGGCACAGCGTTCGACATCGCAGGTAAAGGCATCGCAGGTTCCATAAGTCTTATCGAATCTACGAAAGTAGTTGCCGAGTATGCTGCAAAACAGCATGAAAGAGAAGAAAACTAAGAGACTGTGTTTATAGAAAGAGAGGGATAAAGATGCCTTTAATCGGTGCGGTAGCTGATGATCTGACCGGGGCAACCACCACGGGTGTGCTGCTTGCAAGGTCAAAAGCAAGGACGGCGGTATTTTTCAATGAGGAAGCGGCAGAAAAAGCAGAAGGGCTGGATGAGCTGGATGCAGTTCTCATAAGCAGCAACAGCAGAGCGCTTCCGGCAAACGAAGCATACGAAAAAGTAAAGTCCGGAACACAGGCGCTTAAGCGCATGGGAGTTAAATATTTTACGAAACGTATCGATACGACGCTGCGCGGCGGAGTCGGGATCGAAGTGGACGCAATGCTGGATACCGCCGGAGAAGATGCGGTCGCAGTTGTAGTCCCGGCCATGCCTCAGTCGAGAAGAATACTCGTTGGAGGTTATTCCGTCATCGACGGTGTGGCACTTGTCAATACCCCGGTGGCACAGGACGTGCGCACCCCGGTTAAGGAAAATTATATACCAAGGCTGCTCTGTGGCCAGACAAAACGCAAGGTCGGCCTCGTGACGCTTGATAAAGTATTAAAAGGAGAAGAGGCGGTCAGGAAAGCGCTGGAAGAAGAAAGAAACGCAGGATGCGGCGTCATAGTAGTCGATGCGATCACGCTCGGGGATGTAGAAGAAATTGCGAAAGCGTGTATAGAACTTCGCTGGAATGTAGTGGCAGTGGATCCGGGCCCGTTTACGTCAAAGCTTGCTTTCCACCGCGGACTGATCAAGGAGGAAGAACCAAATGTTCCACCTGAGACTGATGAGAACGGCAAGACGGTACTTATCGCGGCAGGCAGCGCGACACCAGTCACAAAGAAACAGATGGAGGTACTCTGTGAGGACAAAAGACATGTCCGCATCAGCGTAGACCCGCTTCCCCTAATTGAAGGCGGCGACGCGGCCATGGACGAAGCGTTCAAAGCGGTACATAAAGCGGTAGAACTGATGGAATCCGAGACCCAGCCAAGGGCGATCCTCTTTGAGACAGCGCTGCACGGAGAGCTGCTGAATCTGGATGAAGAAGATAACAAGAGACATTATGCCGGCGGTATGAGCGCCAACAGAATCAACGCGGGACTCGGCACGATCATTTCACAGGTGCTTGAGCAGGCCGGCAGAGAGAAAGTAGCGGGACTTTACACAACAGGCGGTGATACGATGGTCAATGTTTGTTACCAGCTTGGTGTTGAGTGTATAGAAGTAATGGATTATGTCATACCGCAGACGGACGTCGGACGCCTGGTGGGAAGCTATGACGGACTCCCTGTCGTGGGAAAAGGGGGACTGACAGGCAACGATAATACAGCCTGTGACATTGTGAGCCGGCTGTTCCGTGAATCAGCAAGAAAATAACAATTTGGAGGAAGTGAGAAAATGGGAGAACAGACAACAGAAGTAAAGAAAACGAAAGACCTTGACCTTTTGAACAAGATGAAAAAGCTGCCGGGCGGACTTGTTATCATACCGCTTGTGATCGCAGTATTGATCGCGACATTCGTGCCGCAGGCATTCCAGATAGGAGGATATGTAACGGCGCTGTTCTACGAGGGAAACTCGGCGATGATGGGATTCTTCCTCATCGTGTGTGGTTCCACTATCAATATCAAGCAGGTAGGCATGCCTTTGTATAAAGGTGTCACGCTGACCGGTATGAAACTTCTGCTTGGAATATTATTCGGGCTTGCAGTAGGAAGGATCTGCGGACCGGATGGATTCCTTGGCATAACACCGTTCGTAATGATCGCGGCGATCACGAATTCCAACGGATCTCTGTACATATCCCTGTCTTCACAGTTTGGTAATGCTACAGATACGGGAGCGATCTCTATCCTGTCACTGAACGACGGACCGTTCTTTACACTCGTTGCACTTGGAGCGACAGGACTTGCCTCTATTCCGATCAATTCTCTGATCGCTACACTCGTTCCGATCCTGATCGGATTTATCTGGGGTAACCTGGACGCTGGCTTCCGCAAAGCATGTGCGACCGCGCAACCGATCGTCACCTTCTTTATGACGATATCCATCGGCGCCAAGACAGATGTGAAGACGATCGTGACCGCAGGGGCGGCAGGTATCGTACTCGGACTTATCTCAGCAGCGCTGGCAGTTGTGTTCTTCTTCGTGTTCAACTTACTTCTTCCAAAGAAGGAAAGAAACGCTATGGGAGCCGCGGTAGGTACGACAGCGCTCAACTCTGCCATGACACCGGCGGCGGTCGCGGAAGCGGACCCGACCATGGCACAGTACACAGATATGGCGACAGCCCAGTGCGCTACGGCATCTATCATTACACTGTTCCTCTGTCCGTTCATCGTGGCGTTCTTCGATAAAATGATGCAGAAGAAGCAGAAAGGTATCTACTCACCGGAAGGCTGGGCACACTACAAAGTTACAGGTGAAGCAGCGCCGTCAGAGATGTAATAGAACAATTCATTATAAGCAAGTGAAAAAAGTCCTCTAATATGTTACAATGATTTCGTAATGTATGAGAGGACTTTATTATAAGGAGCATAACCATGGAAGAAAAGCTGACTGTACAGATGACAAAAGAGGCATTGTTTGATTTCCTTTTATATCATACATACTCTAAATTTTCCGGTTTCCTGACAAATGTCCTCGGGGCCGCGGTGGGCATTATGGGAATTATTCTGCTGGCCACGGGGAAGATAACACCGGTGTATCTTCTGTTTTATCTCGCCGCTGCCGCCGCATTCATCGCATTCACTCCGCTTCAGCTGAAGCACAGGGCCAAAAAGCAGGTGGAGCTTAACAGAGAATACCAGACGGAATGGAACTATACATTCGACAATGAGGGCATCACTGTCATACGCGGAGAAAAAACGGAAAATGTGGCATGGGATAAGATAGAGCGTGTGGTGACCACGCCGAAAACAATAGGGATATATTACGGAAAAGAACACGCGTTTATCATTCCGAAGCAGGCCTTCGGCGACCGCTTTATGGCTGTTATGAAGATAATAGCGCAGCATATCGATCCGCAGAGGGTCAGACTGAGATAGTTGACCGGTATATAAATCACAGAGACAGAGGGTAGTAAAATGGAAGAACGCAGACGTACGATACTGAGAGAACTGGACGAAAAAGGAAGAGTGCGGGTTGCTGAACTGAGCAGGGAACTTGGGTGTTCGGAGGTGACGATCCGAAACGATATCAAGAATATGGATATGGAAGGCCTGCTGCAAAGAGTCCACGGAGGCGCCATAAAACGGGAAGAAAGCCCGGTGCGCAAATATTCGGCGGAAAGCATTTACCGCCATACGGACCGGAAAAAGAAGATCGCAGCCTGTGCGTATGATTACATCGAGGACAGGGACACGATCATCATTGACGACGCGTCCAGCAGCTTCTATCTGGCGGTTCACATTAAGAACCATCCGGAAAAGCGCGTGGCCGTTGTCACCAATTCCCTTCTCGTAGGAAATGAGCTGTCCGGGGCAAAGCATGTTGAACTGTACATGGTCGGCGGTCATGTGGGCGGACATCTCGCCGCGACCATGGGAGACGCGGCGCTGGAAAATATGCAGAACTTCCATGTGGACAAAGCATTTATCGGAGTCCACGGCATCAATTTTGAGGCGGGCCTGACTTCCATAGCCACACCGCAGATGCAGGTGAAGCACGCTATACTGAACGCGGCGAAAGAAGTGTACGTGCTGGCGGACAGCAGCAAGTTCGGCGGGGGCTACCTTTCTGTGATCTGTCCGCTTACGGATGTGCATTTGATCATTACAGATGACGAAGTGGCAAAAGAGAATGTAAAAATAGCGAAAGAACTGAATGTACCGCTTGTGATAGCGTGAAAAAGTACAGGCTGGAAGGAGAATGACGATATGGCGAAATACGTATGCGCGATGTGCGGAAATACGCTGGGAATGATGGAATCTATCAACAGGGAATTCCAGGATGACGGAAAGGGCAGAGGACTTTGTCTGAAGTGTCATCAATATTTTACGAAAAATGTAGCCGGAAGACTTGAGGCAGTCAACGGCCCGAGAGAATTTAAGATGGTCCAGGAGAGCGTATTAGATCAGGTAAAGACAGAAAAAGGGACTGCCGGATACGAGTATGTGAAAGATTTTTTTAAATACAAAGAAAAAGAGTTTGCAAGCGGCGGGGAGAACGGCCGGTGGGAAATCTGTCCTGTGTGCAGGGATGCGAGGGATCCTCAGGATGATGTGTGCCCCACGTGCGGTTATCTTTACTCGGACCGCAAGGTGCTGAGCAGGGAAGACTACATAAGGGCGGCGGAAGGAAGATATGAGCAGTACCAGAAAAATCCGCTGTATGAGTATAAAGTAGAGATCATCGTGGATTCTGCTCTTACGGGTACGGTGAGGAAGGAAGAACTGCAGAGAATGTTGTCCGTATATGCTATGGATGGCTGGAGGCTGCACACCGCACTGACAAATGAGGCGGGCAAGACGGTGCTCGCCGCTGCAGGGGTGGGCGCAAATGCAACGGTAGACCAGACCGTGCTCATATTTGAGAGATGTATTAAGAGTCGGGAAAATTAATAAAATAAAAAAATGGCGGCAGAATCTGGCTGAAGATTCTGCCGCCATTTTTTATCTGGTCATGGCAAGGTGGCGGACCGCCCCCTGATGATCCGGCCTCACATCCAGTATGCCGCCAAGCAGCAAAGCGGCCTTTTCTTTTTCGCCCAGGCCGAGCCTGCCGAGCGCCATCAAGTATTTACAGTAAATATCATTGCGTGTTTTGATGTCTTCCGGGAAGACTTCTATCTCCGGCAGCGACACTGCGAAATAGTCGTAGCTTACATCGTCAAACAGGTGCTTTTCTCCAAAGGCAAGCAGCTGATGATAACATTTCTTCGCGGCAGCCATATCGCCGAGCTCTTCATTTGCAAATCCCTGGTAAAGGATCGTATCGGACGGCTGGTCGTTATAGTAGAGCACACTGGATGGCTCCGTCAGCCCGTCGGATGCTTTTTTAAAATATGCTTCAGCGTTTTTCGGGTCATTCTTTGCCTTGTATGCTCTGCCGATATAATAGTCGGCAATGGTATCCTGCACATTTGGAAGTTTTCCCTCCCCGAGACTGACCGGATATTCTTTTGTGGCTTCGAGCAGTCCGATGGCTTCATCGAAGGAACCGGACTTAAGAAGACGGACTGCTTTTCCGGTAAGGGCGAAGCGGTACTGTGTGCTGACTTTGCCTTCCCCGCCTTCCCACGGGTGGAACTGGTGGCCCGTCAGACAGCCGAGTGCCTTATCGTACTGGCCGGTATTATTGAGAAGCGTTATATATTCGATATACAGCGCGTCGCGGTATGTCACAAGGGTAAGGTTTCTTTCAAGGAGATCCAGCCTTTCTTCCGCGGAGACGGCCGCTCTGGCGCAGAGCTGGTCGTATTCCAGCAGGAACCGGGAACTGGACGGGTCAAGCTCCAGCGCTGTCTTCATGCAGCTCAGCGCTTTTTCTATATCCTTCTGCTTATTATAACAGTAAATTGCAAGATTTCTCCAGTTCATGGCAAAGTCCGGCGCGAGCTCTGCCGATACTTCCCAGTGCGCGGCTGCCTTTTCATATTCCCTCTTATCATACAGCAGACAGCCGAGATAATAATGCGCCAAGGGAGCTTCCGCAAGCAGACGCACAGCGCTTTCAAGGATAAGTATCTCTTCTGCGCGGTTCGGGAAGCAGTAGGAAGGATCCGCGGCCTCGCCGAGCCGGTGCATCCGGACTGCTTCTGTCAGGCTGCCCGCCTGCTCGTGGATATAACCCTCATAATAAGAAAGCATTGGAGAAGTGTCCGGGCAGGAGGAGAGTATGCGCAGCGCGTCCTCATACAGGCCCGCCTTCATATAATCAAGAGACAGCTCCAGGTAATTATGAGCCGGACCGCGCATCGTTGTCTTCCATTCTGTCAGGTCCCCAAGGCGCAGCCCGTTCTCGTAGCGGGTGCCCATGTCGAGCGGGTCGATCTTCACGGTTTCTGCCAGCAGAGAAGTATTGTCTTTTCCGAGACGGCGCAGCAGCGCTGCCTTTAACGTTCTTGCTTTCATGTTGTGCCAGCCGCGGAGCAGGGAATTGTCTGCAAACTCAAGTGCTTCCCTGAACAGGCCTTTCCGGCAGGACAGACAGGCGAGCCAGTAGAAACCGGAACTCTGGGTCTCATAGCTCCAGGTAGACTTATAGAAAGCGTCAAAGGCTGCGTCTTCCTCTCCGGTCATCACAAGGGCAAGGCCGAGATTAAAGTAGCTTTCTCCGCAGTAAGGGTTCGGATTCTTCCACGTCTGTTTTTCAATGGCCTTTTTAAAATAAGTGATACTTTCCGCAAAATTCCCTCTTCTGTACTGGAGAAGACCATAGCCGTTATTGAGGCGTATATCAGACGGGTCGCGTCTCAATCCCTCCAGATAATAATCTTCCGGTCGGAACGTAGCGTGACGGTACTGTTCCAGGTGAAGCGCGCCGAGATACAGTTCCTCCGTTGTCTTAAGCTGCTCCGGTGGAAGGAGAGGTTCCGCCGGTTCCGGCGTCGGTTCAAGCTCCGGCGCTTTTTCTGTGTAGGATACGAGCAGACGCCCTCCGGCATCGCGCAGTTCGGCGGTGCATCCGCTCAAGGCGGGAAGCTCTGTCGCGAAAGAGAATTCATAATAAGCGGCGGGAGTGAGATCTGCCCGGTCTGTGAACAGGATATCCCCGCCCTTCTTCACAGTGATAACGGCATCTTTGTATTCGCCGGAGGCGTACGCTCTCAGTATACATCTGCCGCCTCCAAGCTCCGCGCCGATGGCCGCGTCCTTCGTGGCATTCTTTACTCGGCCAACGTGCTTATAGGGCATAAAATACTGGGTAAATGTCTTTTCCTCGTACGGCTTCAGCCAGGTGAAATCAGGCTGGTTGTCTGCATAGACTCCGGTCATCAGCTCGATATACGGCCCGTCTGTTTCTGTCAGACTGCGGTCCCACGCCTGCCCGAAATCGCTGTTTCCCCATGTCCACTGCTTTTTGCCCGGGGAAATGTGGTGGTCGGCCACATGCAGCAGGCCTGCGTCCACCTGTTCGTCAAAGTTACCGATAAAATCATAGTCAGAATGGGCGGCCATATAAGAAGTCGGCACTTTTATGTTGCGGTAGCAGGAGATATCAATGCCCTCGGAGTAATCGTATTTGTAGTATTCTCCCGTGGCGACAGGGAAGGTGGATACTGCCCGTTTGCCGTGGTCCATGACAGCGTGGACATCCGGAGGGAATACGGAATATGTATAGTCGTTCACCGGTACGGCCGGATTGGCCCACCAGAGAAATGTCTGGGGTGTGTCCGTCCGGTTGAACAGGCGGCCTTTGATCTCGATATAAGCTTTGCCCGGATGGAGCGTAAAGGAAGCCATTCCCTTTGTGCCGTACATTTTGTCTATCTCGCTTACATATACGGTGGAGGAGCCGTCGGCGTTTTCTTCCCAGTAAAAGTCAGTCGGGGAGCAGGTCGTCGGCCGGTGGTGCTGCGGCCAGTTAAACTCGATGCCTCCGGATATCCAGGGACCGGTAAGCCCCACGAGAGCCGGTTTGATCACATGGTTGTAATATACAAAGTCATAATTGTTAGTCTTATCGAGGGCGCGCTGGATACGGCCGCCCAGCTCCGGAAGTACCATAACGAGCAGATAGTCGTTTTCCAGATAGACGGCGCGGTATGACACGTCTTCTTTTTCGTCGGATATCTTTTCCGTCACCGGAAGCGGGTACACTTTACCGGTACTCCCCTGATAGGCGCGGTTTTCTATAAATAATGGACTTTTTTCCGCCGGGTACACTTTGTAGGTGGGAATGGTCACATTTTCTTCCCATACGTGAACTTTTTCAAAACTCATTTCTGTCTCCTTTCATATGCATGAGCTGCAGGCTGCATTGTTCTCAGTGTCTCTTTCTGTATCAAGAGTATCACAGCAGGCAGCAGGTTAAAATGTCATAAATGATAAAAAGATGGACAATATTGTACAGAAAGAATATAATAAACCAAAGATTACCGAGACAAATATTGAAAAAGAAGGCAGGCGCTTCAGGATGAATGAAATAACCGGAAAAGCAGATGGATTTAAAGACGAAAAGTATATCATAATTCCGACCGAGTCATTTTCAGACTATGCGGAACATCCGCTCGTGCGCACGATCTACCCGACGGATGTGGGATTCTTTCCGAGGGCGCGCGCCCACTACCGTGAGCGTGAAGATGGCGCACAGCAGTATATCCTCATCTATTGTACGGAAGGAAAAGGGTGCATCGAGGTGGAGGACCGGACATACCACATCGGCCGTTCGGATGCCTTTTGTATCCCGAAAGGCAGGAGGCATAAATACTATGCGGATCCGGAGGATCCGTGGAGTATACTGTGGGCTCATTTTAAAGGGGAGGTCACGCTCTGTTATCCGTTAGAAGAATGCAGAGTGGTACATATGAATTCCAGACAGAGCGACAACCGGATGATGGTGCTGTTCAAGCTGCTGTTCCGCGTGTTGGAACGGAACTATACACTCGGGAATTTTATCTACATATCCCAGGTGCTCTCCCTTATATTGTCAGAGATCTATTTCAGGGAGAAGACAGACGAAAGCACAGTGCAGGACCGGCACGTTACAATGGTGATCCGGTTTATGTATGAGAATCTGAAACGGAGTCTGACGCTGGAAGAGATATCGGAAGAAGTAAAGCTGTCGAGAAGTTATCTGAATACTATATTTAAGACGCAGACAGGGCGGTCGCCAGTGGAGTTCTTCATCCACCTGAAAATGCAGGAGGCGTGCAAGCTGCTTAAGGCGACGGATATGTATATCTATGAAGTGAGTTCTGAGCTTGGTTATGAAGATCAGTATTATTTTTCGAGAATATTTAAGAAGGTGGTGGGAGTGTCACCGAGAGATTATAAAAACGGGGACTACTTTTACTGTGAGTGACAGCGTGTCATAGACGGCTTATAAGCTTTACCGCCTGTTCATACCGGTCTTCGTTCACATAGACAGAGTATGTCTGTTTGTGGTCGCTGTTCAGTCCATAACTGCCTCGTCCGCTTACAAACAGCAATGTAATGAACTGCATCCACCCACTGCCTGCATCTACCCGTTCCGTATATGGAATATTGTGATCGTTTAAGGTGCTTTTGACGCTGATAGCATAGGATAAAGATTCTGTTTGGATTAAACGTTTTTTATTAAACACTATAGACTCCCTTATATAATATTAGAGATAATAAATAGTTTCAGACGACAGTTGTGTACTTTCCTGTGCGGGAAATGTCCGTATGCTGCCCAGGCATTTGTTATTTAATTATAAAAGATAAAATGCAAATAGTCAGATGTTTTCCTTGAAGTGCAGCATTGTGTCTTTGAATGGATTTCCTGAATGATTTTTTGTATCAAAATATGTAAGATATTCTGTTTTGTTGTCCCTCCATGTCCCTGAACAAACTGATAAGATGCAGTTATAAAAAACAAAGGAGGCCATACATTATGGAAGAAAATGCAAACTTTATACCGGAGATCTATATCGGTGAAAACGGAAACTGGTTCATCAACAATTACGACACAGGGGTAAAAGCAAGGGGTGATGACGGCATCACACCGCACATCGGCCCCAACGGCAACTGGTACTTAGGAGAAACAGATACACAGGTGGCGGCAGCCGGACCAAAAGGGGAGAAAGGCGATACAGGACCGATGGGCCCGCAGGGAGCTACCGGTGCGACGGGTCCGCAGGGACTGACGGGTCCGCAGGGATTGACAGGTCCGCAGGGTCCGACCGGAGCAACAGGCCCGCAGGGGGCGACAGGGCCAAAGGGAGATACAGGGGCTACAGGCCCGCAGGGGCCGACAGGGGCGACAGGGCCGAAAGGAGACCCGGGTGCGGCCGGACCCCAGGGGCCAAAAGGTGACAAGGGAGATACCGGAGCGGCCGGTCCTCAGGGAGTACAGGGAATCCAGGGCCCGAAGGGCGACAGAGGTGAGCAGGGTCCGGCCGGCCCGGTGAACATTGCCAATGATCTCGAGACGACTGTAGAAGGCTATGCGCTCGACGCCCGGCAGGGAAAAGAACTGAAGGATATGATCGGTCAGCATTCCATTGTGGGGACCGGTAAAAATAAAAACGGGTATTATCGTAAGTTTGCCGATGGAACGCTGGAAATGTGGGGAGCGCTTTCTGTATCAGACGCGTCTGTTACTACCGCTTCAGGAAGCTTATATTCTACGCCGGGGTATGTGTTTAACCTGCCGTATACTTCTCTCACCGGCGTTTCGGTGTCACTTAATTTTGCGGGCAGAAATGGTGTATGGCCATCGGTCAGCACCGGGGGAGACCAGAGGTCTACGGTAGGATACTGGCTTCTTTTTACTGTGTCGGCGCGCATAAGCGGCACATTACATTATCATGCCTTTGGAACATGGAAATAACGACGCTGTTCAGGACAGACAAAAGTAAAACAGGTGCAGTTAAGCCGCGGGTGAAAACCGCGGCTTTTTAAGTGGAGTGAAATGCCGTCAGGAAGGCTTGAGGAAGCGTAATATAGTCCATCAAAAAATAACATATGGAATTCAGCTTACTGATCAATGATGATATAATCCGTATAAGAACTAACAAAACGTGAAAAGAACATTTAATATCAGTTAATTTAAAACAGGAGGATACGAAGATGAGTGAGAAGATTCCGGAGAAAATGTTGGGCATGAAGCTGCCGGGCGGAGCGAAGGTACAGCCGGTCACATGTGATGTGCCAAAGCCGGGTCACGGGCAGGTGCTTTTGAAAATGAAAGCGGCAAGCCTGTGCGGCAGTGATCTGAAGTACATATATTTTGAACATACGGATAAGACCGGAGGAGCGAGATATGATGATGTCATCGCCGGACATGAGCCGAGCGGACAGATTGTGGAAGTCGGTGAAAAGGTAGATGACTTTAAGGCCGGAGACCGGGTCGTTGTGTATCATATCCAGGGCTGCGGTTACTGTGATGAATGCCGCAAAGGCTTCTACATCAACTGTCAGCAGGCGGAGAGACGGGCGTATGGCTGGCAGAGGGACGGAGCGCTGGCCGAGTATATGGTGGCGGACGCGGCCACATGTATCCACCTGCCGGATTTTCTGACGTATGAGGATGGCGCCATGATAGCGTGCGGGTTCGGAACGGCTTACCAGGGTCTTTTGAGGGCCGGCGTATCCGGAAATGACAGAGTGCTTGTCATGGGACTCGGACCGGTGGGACAGGCGGCGGTCATTCTGGCCAAGGCGCTTGGGGCGCAGACGATCGGTGTAGATATCTCCGAGGAGCGGATGGAGATGGCCAGAAAGGCCGGAGCGGACGAAGTTGTCCTGGGCGATGACAATGCAGTGGATAACATTATGAAGCTGACCGGCGGAAAAGGGGTTGAGGCGGCTATCGACTGTTCCGGCAGCAGCATTGGACGCCACAGATGTCTGGAAGCTGCAAGGATGTGGGGCAATGTTGTATTTCTCGGGGAGCAGGGGACAGTGACGTTTGAACCGAGTCCGCTTCTGCTTCACAAGAACCTTACACTTCACGGCTCCTGGGTGACATCTGTGGGAAATATGGAAAAGCTGGTGGAACTTCTGGACAGGAAGAAAATACATCCGGGCCAGATCATTACGCACCGCTTTCCGCTGAGGGAGACGGATAAGGCATTTGAGGTATTTGCGACCGGCAGGACAGGAAAAGTATGTATCAACCATGAAATGGAATAGAAGAGGGATGAGCGATGGATGCTGTGGAACGAATCAGAGCGTGGCTTGAAGAAAAGGACTATGACGGCGTACTGCTGAACCGGAGAGATAATTACGCATGGGTAAGCAAAGGCGCGGAAAATAATGTAGTGGACAACAGTGAGAACGGCGCGGCGTACTATGTCATCAGACGGGATGGGATCGATCTGCTGGCGGACAGCAGTGATCTCTCCCGTATGGATGAGGAACAGAACCCGCTCGGAGGAAAGCCGGTGCTCATTCCGTGGTATGAACCCAAGGAGCTGTATATCGCGGATCATATCCGGCGGGGACGGTTTGTCTCTGACACGGGGATAGCAGGCACGGTAAATGTGCAGGAGGAACTGGTGGATCTGCGCCTTAAGCTTACGGAGGATGAGGTGCGGCGGTACGAGGAGGCAGGCGCGCTCTGCGCGCATATTGTGGAGGGCGTCTGCAAGGAGGCGGAACCCGGCATGACGGAGGCGGAAGCAGCCAATATGCTCAGATGCCGCTGCATCAGCCAAGGCATCAGTCCGGACTGCGTGCTCGTGGGATCGGATGAGAGGATCCTGTCCTACCGGCATCCTGTCCCCACCGGGAAAAAAATAGAGAACAGCCTGATGGTTGTCCTCGGGGGAGAGAAGTACGGCCTGAACGTCAGTCTGACAAGAATGGTCTATTTTACTCCGGTGCCGGAGCATATAATGGAAAGATATGAGAAAACTCAGTATATCTTTGCCTGTATGCAGATGATGATGCGGGAGGGGCTGACTTATAAAGAATACTTTCAGAATGTCATGGAATTATACCGGGAAGCCGGATACGGCGGGGAATGGAAGATGCACCACCAGGGAGGGCCTGCCGGATACGGATGCCGTGAGTTCATTGTAACCCCGGACAGCAGCAAGACGATCCATACAGGCCAGGCCTACGCATGGAATCCTACGATCCTCGGAACGAAGTGCGAGGAGACGACTTTTCTTGATGAAGATGGACTGCGGATATTGACGAAAACTTCAAAATGGCCCCGCCGGATAATAAATACGCCATATGGCAGTACAGAAGCGGCGGAGATCCTGGAAAGACAGCCCGGCATATAATGCCGGGTTTTCTGGCAAAATCACCATATTCTTTGCTCTTGTCGATAAAAACATGTTGACTTTCCATAAAATGGATGGTAAATTTATACTTAAATAAAGACTTTATTAAATAGTTTAATAAAGTATTAACGGAAAGTGCGTGTATAATAAAATATAGAGAAAAGGAGGGGTGATCGGTGATACAAAAAACAAACAACTCAGAAGTAAAAAGGCTGAACCGGAACCGCGTTTTCCGTTATATCAACAGTAAGAACAGGACTTCCATGCCGGATATTGCTGCCGCGCTTGATATGAGCGGACCTACAGTGCTGCAGATCGTAAAGGAACTGAGGGAAGCCCGCGTCGTATGTGAGGCCGGGGAATTTGAGTCGACGGGCGGCAGAAAAGCCAGGGCGCTGGCGGCGGTGAGAGATGCACGGTATGCGGTAGGAATTGAGATAACACGTCACCATATTGGTATGGTACTGACGGATATGACGGAGACTGTGCTGAAGTATGAGCGGACGCGAAAGCCTTTTGTATGTGAAGATGAATATTTTAAACAGCTTGGCGAAGCGCTGGATGAATTTCTCGGAGACGACGGGACGGTGAAAGAAAAGATCGCGGGAGTGGGGATTTCTGTTCCGTCGATCGTGGACGGCGCCGCAAACCGTATCACGTATTCAAGAGCGCTTAATCTTTATGATATAGATGGGGATGTATTTTCCCGTTACATTCCATACCCGTGTGTACTGCTGAATGATGCCAACGCGGCGGCTGTGACAGAATGTATTGCGGACAGCCAGCTTGAGAGTATGATATATCTTTCTTTGAGCAACACAGTCGGAGGGGCGGTGGTATTCCGGCAGGATCCGGCGCGTGAAGACGCCTCGGGACCGCTGAACAGCGTGTTTGAGAATATGTATATCGGGAAACACTGGCACAGCGGAGAATTCGGCCATATGGTCATACATCCCGGGGGAAAGACATGCTACTGCGGCAAAAAAGGGTGTGTGGACGCTTACTGTTCCGCGCTCTGTCTGGCAGAGCATACGGACGGCTATCTGGAGCGGTTTTTTGACAGGCTGGAAGACGAAGACGCTGAACTTATGGAAGTGTGGGAGACTTATCTGGATGACCTGGCCATTACAGTTGACAATCTGAGGATGTGTTTTGACTGTGATATCGTGCTTGGAGGGTATGTCGGAAGCTGTATCGGCCCGTATATGAAGGAGCTTCAAAAAAGAGTGGAAGAAAAAAATATCTTTGAGGGCAATGGGGAGTATGTCCGTGCCTGTAAGTACCAGAAAGCGGCATCTGCCTTGGGCGCCGCGGTATATTACATTGAAAATTTTATAAATTCTATATAGAGATACAGGGAAAAGGAGTGGAAAACTATGGACGGAATGATGAAAGTTGCGGTTATGAACGGTATCGGAGAGATGGGCTACACGGAGCGTCCCATACCGCAGGCAAAAGATGACGAAGTTGTCGTAAAGCTGGAGTATGTAGGTATCTGCGGCAGCGATATGCACTATTACGAGATGGGAAGGATCGGGGATTACATTGTGGAACCTCCGTTTGTTCTCGGACATGAGCCGGGAGGAACTGTAGTTGAGACCGGAAAGAACGTGAAGCATCTGAAGCCGGGTGACCGCGTAGCGCTGGAACCGGGTAAGACGTGCGGAAAATGCAGATTCTGCAAAGAGGGAAAGTATAACCTCTGCCCGGATGTCGTGTTTTTTGCGACACCTCCGGTTGACGGGGTATTCCAGGAGTATGTGGCACATCCCGAGGATCTGTGCTTTAAACTTCCCGACAATGTGAGCACGCTGGAAGGCGCTCTCATAGAACCGCTTGCGGTAGGCTTCCACGCGGCTAAGCAGGGGGAGGCGCACGCAGGACAGACGGCGGTCGTATTCGGAGCGGGATGTATCGGTCTTGTATCCATGATGGCCCTGAAGGCGTGCGGCGTGTCGAGAGTGTATGTAGTCGATGTGATGGAGAAACGCCTGGAGAAGGCAATGGAGTTAGGCGCAGATGGTGTGATCAACGGCAGAGAAGAGGATGTGCTTGAAAAGGCGAAGGAACTGACCGGCGGCGAAGGGTTTGACCTTGCCATCGAGACAGCCGGGACAGAGATAACGACAAATCAGGCGGTCCAGGCAGTGCGGAAAGGCTCCAATATTGTACTGGTCGGCTATGGCAAGACAGGGATGATGAATGTGATGATGAGCCTGGCGCTTGACAAAGAGGTTACATTTAAAACAGTTTTCCGCTACCGCCATATCTATCCGATGGCCATCGACGCGGTAGCTCAGGGCAAGGTGAACCTCAAAGGGATCGCCACACATATATTTGATTTTGACGATATACAGACGGCGATGGACAGAAGTGTCAACGAGAAGAGCGAGATCGTAAAAGCCGTTGTGAAGATCGCAAAGTGATCTGAAGTTTGCTAAATAAATAACATTATGCAAATTATACCAAATTGCAAAAAAAATATTGTATAACATTGCATATTGCACAAATGAGTCCTCTGGATGTATAATTATATAAATCGAATTTATAAAATCGTTTTATAAAACTATTATAAATAAGGCTGCAGCTGTAGCCGCAGCTAATATAGTATACTTTTTCGTTCAATGCGATTCTGGAGAGTAAAATATGAAAAAACGCCTGATTCAGGCGTTTTCAATAAAAATTCAGACTGTTAAAAAAAGTATACTTTTTGAACACGAGCAACGTAATAATAAGCAGAACGGTTATCAGCCGGGAGGAGGACGAAATGGGTATTATTGAAAGTATGAGACTGGACGGCAAGGCAATCTACGTGACAGGAGCCGCCAGCGGAATCGGAAAGTGCGCGGCCACGGCATTTGCAGAAGCAGGAGCCGACGTGGCTATTGTGGACATCAATCTGGAGGGAGCTGAGAAAGTAGCCAAAGAGATCGCGGAGGCCACAGGTTCCAGGACGATAGCGATCCAGTGTGATGTCACAAAGAAAGACCAGGTTGAGGCAATGGTCGCAAAAGTGGTCGATACATACGGGAAACTGGACGCCTGCTACAACAACGCCGGTATCGCGGTAAATGCTCCGGCAGAGGAGATGACATTTGAACAGTGGCAGAAAGTAATTGACATAAACCTTACAGGAGTATTTCTCTGTGCCACCGCAGCCGGAAGGGTGATGCTGAAACAGGGACATGGTTCTATCATCAACACAGCTTCCATGTCAGGACATATCGTGAATGTTCCCCAGCCGCAGTGTGCATACAATGCGTCAAAAGCGGGAGTGAGCCAGCTGACAAAATCTCTTGCGGTAGAATGGGCAAAGAAGGGCGTGCGCGTTAACTGCATAAGCCCGGGATACATAGGAACTGAGCTGATCATGAATGCAGACCATCTGAAACCACTGATCACACAGTGGAACGCAATGGCGCCGATGGGAAGACTTGGAAAGCCTGAGGAGCTCCAGTCGATCCTCGTGTACCTTGCAGGGGATACAAGTACATTTACAACAGGATCCGATATCATCGTAGACGGAGCATTTACGTGCTTCTAAAGGGTCCTAAACAGGATAGCTGATAGCAAAAGCTATAAAAATAATATATTTCAAGGAGGAAAACGTATTATGAAGAAAAAAGTGGTAAGCGTGATTCTTTGCGTGGCAATGATCGCAGCGATGGTTGTTGGATGTACGACCAAGGCACCGACTTCCGGAGGAGACGACAAGAAGGACGACGGCGAAAAAAAAGACAGCTACAAAGTTGGTATCACAATTCAGTCACTGAAGAATGACTACTGGGCAGGCGTTATGGGTAAATTGGAAGAACTGCTGAAAGAAAAAGGCTGGGATTACACATTACAGGATTGCTCTGACAATGCAGGAACACAGGTAAGCCAGGTGGAGAACTTCATTACATCAGGATGCGACATGATCATGGTTCACCCGTCTGATGCAGATGCTCTTGAAACAGTATGTCAGCAGGCAATGGATGAGGGAATCAAAGTTATGTGCTGGGATGATCCGATGGAGAACACGACAGCCAACTGGATTCTTGACAACACAGCACTTGGAAATGAGATCGGTAAAACAGCATCAGCTTTCATTAATGAGCATTATACAGCAGATAAGCCGGCTGAGGTGTGCGTTATCGGTAAACCATCTACAAAGGTTCTGTTAGAAAGAGCAAACGGTATCAAAGAAGGTCTGGAAGAGAACTGTGACAAAGGAAACTACAAGATCGTAGCAGAAGTTGATGGACTGGAAGCAAACGAAGCACAGACAAATGTTGAGTCCGTACTTCAGGCTAACCCGGACTGTACCGTATTCGTAGGAGTTGGCGCAGGCGCTATGATCGGTTCTAATGAAGCATTACTTCAGAAATTCGGCGGCGCCGGCAAGATTCCAGAAAATGTTGGCGTTATTACAACAGACGTTACAATGCAGCAGTTAGAGTCTCTTCAGGCAGGAGATGAGGCTGTAAGAGCAATCGTTGGATTTGAAGGATCAAGCACAGATACAGCAAAAGCTTGCTTGGAAATGTATGAGAGAATATTGAGCGGAGAAGATTTCTCAGGCGATAAGCATAACGTTGTAAGACCTGTTAAGGCAATAGACAAGGATAGCGTTGAAGAAATCATAAAAGGAATGTAACATCATAATAAAGATAGCGAGACGATGAGATAGAGGCGGTTAAACCCGCCTCTAAATAATATCCGCTTGACTCAGGGGGAATAATATGAACGAAGAGTATGTATTGCGGTTAGAGCATATAAGAAAAGAATACCCGGGTGTTGTAGCACTGAAAGATGTTACGTTGGAACTAAAAAAAGGTGAGATATTGGCGCTGATCGGAGAAAATGGAGCTGGTAAATCTACACTGATCAAGTGCTGCTCAGGGGCTGTTATCCCTACCTCCGGAAAGATCGTCGTGAATGGCAAAGAGTTTACAAGCATGACGCCTCAGCTTGCATCGGAGAATGGAATTGCAATTATTTATCAGGAATTTAATAATGTAAAAGAACTGTCGGCGGCGGAAAATCTGTTTTTAGGACGGCCTATCAAAAGAGGAATTGTAGTTGATAAGAAGGAGATGGAATTACAGGCAGCCAAAGCATTTGAGCAGTTACATATCAAGATTGATCCCAAAGCTTTGATGAAGAATCTTACGGTAGGTTATCAGCAGATGGTTGAGATCGCCAAAGCGATTCAGCAGAATGCGAAGATATTGATTATGGATGAACCTTCTGCACCGTTAACAAGTGCGGAAGTTGAAAGTATGTTCGAGGTGGTAGAAAGACTGAGAAAAGAAGGTATTTCTATTGTCTACATATCTCATAGATTGGAAGAGATCTACCGACTGTCTGATAGAATTCTTGTATTACGTGACGGTGAATATGTAAAGACACTGATCACAAAAGACAGTGAGGTGCAGGAGCTGATCAAGCTGATGGTAGGACGGGAGCTGACAGAAACCTATCCGCCGCGCAAAGACTGTATTGATAAGAATGAAGTGGTACTGGAACTTAAGGATATTACCGGTAACGGAGATAACAATATAAACCTGAAGGTTCATAAAGGTGAGATACTAGGTCTTGGCGGACTGGTTGGCGCAGGGCGGACAGAACTTGCAGAGGTTATCTTCGGGGCCGCGCAAAAGACAAAGGGACAGATGTTTTTCAAAGGAAAAGAAATCAATCCAAAGAGCCCGAGGGAAGCCATCGATCTTGGAATTGCGTTAGTTCCTGAAGATCGAAAACGCCACGGAGCAATGCTTGGCATATCAATTAAAAATAATATCAATATGCCAATATATGAAAAGAACTCACGTTTTAGTGTGATTAATTCCAAACTGGAGCTGAAGACGGCTAAGAGATTTGAGGAAAGTATGGCAATTAAGACACCTACGCTGAACCAGCTTGTGAAGAATTTAAGTGGTGGTAATCAGCAGAAAGTTATTTTGGCGAGATGGCTGGCGGCGGATTCTGAGCTGATCATCTTTGATGAACCGACAAGGGGTATCGATGTCGGCGCAAAGTATGAGATTTATAAACTGATGAATGATTTAGTTGAAAAAGAAGGAAAGGCAATTCTGATGATTTCTTCTGAGATGGAAGAACTGATGGGAATGTCAGACAGGATTCTAGTGCTGTCTGAAGGAGAGATGACTGGTGAACTGGAAAAAGATGAGTTCGATCAGGAGAGGATCATGGCATATGCATCAGCGGCAAGAATGGAGGGTCAGACTGTATGAAAGATAAAGTAGTATACCAGTTAAAAGATAAAGCGATTTGGGTTGTGTTTTTAGTTCTTGTTATCGCATTTACCATCGCAAATCCCAGATTTATTAACCCGAGCAATATATTTTCTCTGCTCCGTCAGGTATCCATGTACGGGATTGCTTCTATCGGTATGACGTTTGTCATCCTGCTTGGAGATATTGACCTGGCAACAGGCTCTATTATGTCATTTGTTAATATTGTCTGCGCTTACTTGATGGTGAATATGGGAGTAAATATGTGGCTTGCCATACTCGTTACACTTGTAGTGTCTACACTGATCGGTGTACTGAACGGCTTTATGGTATCCACGATCGGTATTCCGGCATTGATCGCAACCTTTGCAACGCAGACAGCATTTGCAGGATTCGCGTATATCTTGAGCGGCGGGCTTCCGATCAATGGGTTTACAGATGGTTTCCGTATCATTGGACAAGGATATGTCAGCGTTGTTCCGGTTCCGGTAATTATCATGATCGTCTGCTTTGCGGTGGGTTCATTTATTTTGAATAAAACGTATTTCGGACGCTACTTCTACGCAGTAGGAGGTAATGTGGATGCGGCAAGGTTGTCCGGTATCCGTGTAGGAAGAATCAAATACCTTGTATTTGCTATCTCGGGATTCTTTGCAGGACTTGCAGGTATCGTTATGCTGTCCCGTACAAACTCCGGTATGCCGAATGCAGGCCTTGGATATGAATTCAAGGTTATCACTTGTGTTGTATTAGGCGGCGTGTCTGTAACCGGTGGTTATGGTAAGATATCCGGTGTTGTCGCAGGTACTTTCATAATCGGTGCGCTGACAAACGGTATGGTATTGATGAACATCAATTCCTATATTCAGGACGTTGTTATGGGTGTCGTACTTGCACTTGCGGTTGGTTTCGACTGTATCCAGAAGAAGAGACAGCAAAATTAATACAATACATATATACAAAATAATTAAGCTTAAAAATCCCGGTAAATATATATTTGCCGGGGTTTTAAAGAATATGCACGTAAAACGGGCGATTGGGGGACTGTTTGTTGACATATGGCGCAATCGTAAGTAAAATAATGAGTATATAATTATAAGACAAGTGAAGGTAGCTAACATTGAATAAGAGTCAACAGATATATCATTATGTACGGACGCACCAGTCAGTTTCCAAGCAGGACATCGTTTTGGGCCTGAAATTCAGTCTGCCGACGATCACGCAGAAGCTCCAATATCTGGAGCAGATGAATCTCATAGATACGTCGAAAAAGATACAGAATACCGGGGGCCGCAATGCCACTGCATACTCCTACGTGAAGGGAGCGAGGGCTGCGATCGGTGTGTATCTTACCGGGCATCATATTAACTGCGTGGCGGTAGATCTGTCGGGCGATGTCATCGACATGACGAAGGAGCGCATTAAATTTAATTTAGAGGACGAAGATTATTTAAAAAAAATAGGTGAAGTGGTGGAGCGTATTAAAAATGATGCGGAAATCAGCGATGAGAACCTGCTCGGCGTCGGGATAGCGGTGCAGGGCCTTGTATCTGAGGACGGCGAGGTCGTGACATACGGTCTTACTCTTAACTTTACCGGAAAGACAAGGGAAGAGATAGCCAGATATATCCCGTACAACTGCAGGCTGTTCCACGATTCGAGCGCGGCAGGATACGCCGAAGTGTGGATCGACCATGAGATATGCAATGCATTTTACATCAGTCTGAGCAACAGTGTGGGCGGTGCGGTTCTGGTCGACAACAATATATATGAAGGAAATACACAAAAAAGTGGTGAGATCGGACATATGACGGTCGTTCCGGAAGGCGGAGAACAGTGCTACTGCGGTAGATACGGCTGTTTTGATACGGTGTGCCGCTCCACCAATCTGGACCAGTACACGGATGGCAATCTGGAGCTGTTTTTTGCGCTTCTTCAGTCGAAGGACAGAGAGGCGGAAAGGCTCTGGGAAAAATATCTGGACGATCTGGCGCTCGGCATCCACAATATACGCATGCTGTTTGACTCAGATATAATTCTCGGGGGATATGTAGGGGCGTATATAGAGTCATACATGGATGAGCTGTGCCGGAGGGTAGATAAGAGAACTTCCTTCAGTGACTGTGCAAAAGATTTCCTGTTCCCTTGTAAATATAAAGTGGAATCTGCGGCGGCCGGCGCGGCGATCTGCTTTATCGATGAGTTTTTTGATACTATTTAACTGCGAATTATGGAGGTATTCAAATATGAAAGCTGCGGTATATTATGGGAAACAGGATTTGAGAGTGGAAGAAGTACCGGAGAAAGAATTAAAAGACAATGAAGTTATGATAAAGGTGAAATACTGTGGAGTGTGCGGTACGGACATCCACATCTTCAATGGTGACGGAGGTTCCTTTGAAGTCACCCCTCCGTTGATACCGGGACACGAATTCTCGGGCACAGTGGCAAAGGTCGGCGCCGGCGTTACGGCCGTAAAAATCGGCGACCGTGTGAGCGGCGACCCGAATGATATGTGCGGGGAATGCTATTTCTGTAAGAATGCGATGCAGCACTTCTGCACAAACAATATCGGTCTCGGCACGACAGTGGACGGCGGCTTTGCAGAGTATGTCGTCCTCCGGGAGAAGCAGGTGTATAAGTTTTCCGACGAGCTGAGCTTTGTGGAGGCGGCAATGGCGGAACCGATATCCTGCTGTCTGCATGGCATCGACTTGTGCGGGATCAAGCAGGGCGATACGGTGCTCGTGATGGGCGGCGGCCCGATAGGCATGATCATGATGCAGCTGGCGAAGAACGCAGGGGCATCCAAGATAATCATGTCAGAGCCTGTGGAAGAAAAGCGTAAGCTTGCAGAAAAGCTCGGCGCTACGAAGACGATCGATCCGATCAGTGAGGATGTGCAGGCAGTTCTGGCAGACTACTGCGCAAATGTGGATGTGGTGATCGAATGTGTCGGCAATATACATACACAGGAAGACGCGGTCAAGTTTGCCGGGAAAGGCGCGACGGTGATGTATTTTGGACTGGCGGCGCCGGACGAAAGCTTCCCGCTGAAACCGGACGATGTGTTTAAGAAAGAGTTGAAGATCACCTCTTCCTTTATCAATCCATATACATTTGAACGGGCCATTCAGGTTCTGGAATCCAAGGCCATTGATCTGGAGAGCCTTATCACAAATATCGTTCCGCTGGATGATATTGCGGACGTATTTACCAAACCTGAATACAGAAGGACCGGTAAGGTTATGATCCAGGTGTCTTAGTCTGGAAGGACATGGACAGATCAACAGCCGGAATCAGGCGTCAGAGCCTGATTCCGGCTGTTTTACTGTCAGCGCGGCCTGTGCCGGGCTTACTCCCATTTGAAGTAGCGAAATGCTATTGCAGAGCAGAGGACGGCGATCAGAGCCATTATGATAACGGAAATCGCGGCGCTTCCGGCGTTAGAGCCTAGAGAAGCGGCTTTGAGCAGCTTTATCCCCTGTGTCAGCGGCAGCAGCCTGGCGGCTTTCTGCAGCGCATCCGGCATGACCTCATAGGGAAGTGTCGCGCCGGAAAATATGAGCATGGGAAAATATAATAAGCTTGCGATCACACCGGCCGTTTTAGTGTTGGGCGCGATGCCGCCCACCATCATGCCGATGCTGAACATGGACACGAGTACGAGTAGATATCCGCCGGCAAAAGTCAGGACGGATCCCCGGAACTCATATCCGAAGAACAGTACCGCCGCAAGATACAGAGTGAAAAGAGATGTCAGCGCGTACAGCGTATAGACGGCCACCTGGACGAACAGCAGCATGGACGGACGGACCGGGGTGACTTTATAACGCTTCAATATATTTCTGCTGCGGTAGTCTGATATGACAAGGGGCAGTCCCATGACTCCCCCGGCGCAGACTGATATCGTAGTGAGCGCGCCGAATGACTGTTCCAGAAAGGTGTATTCCGCTCCCGGAAACGCCGGTCTGCTTCCGTAAATAATACCGAGAATGATAAGTACGACAAGGGGAACGCAGATCGCGAATATAAACATATCCATTCCCCGCAGTGACAATTTCAGTTCTGTTTTCAGCATGGTTTTAAATGTTTTCATTGTACATGTCCTCCTCGTTTGTATACCACAGATAAGCGTCCTCAAATTTGCCGTAGGGGCTCTTTTCTACCGCCTCCGAAACAGTGCCGTAAAATACACTTTTTCCTTCTTTTAAAATACAGATGCGGTCGCACAGAGCTTCCACCTCGTCCATAAAATGTGAGGTGAGAAAAATAGTGAGCCCTCTTTTTTTGAGACCGGACAGTATGTTCCACACCTCCCGCCGCGCCTTTGCGTCCAGTCCGGTCGTCAGTTCGTCGAGAAAGACGACGT
Source organism: [Clostridium] hylemonae DSM 15053 (assembly GCF_008281175.1). Classification (NCBI taxonomy): domain Bacteria; kingdom Bacillati; phylum Bacillota; class Clostridia; order Lachnospirales; family Lachnospiraceae; genus Lachnoclostridium; species [Clostridium] hylemonae. The sequence goes on along the minus strand of NZ_CP036524.1, from coordinate 3,203,403 downwards.
CCGGATCAGGGATGAGGGCAAGGACAATAAACAGACGCTGCCGCTGTCCGCCGGATAAGTCTTTGACAAGGCTCTTTTTCTTGTCGGCGATACCAAACCTTGCGAGCAGACCGAAAGGGTCGGCCGGTTTCTCATAAAGAGAGGCTGTGAGCTCACAGAGTTCTGATACGGTGATCTGTTCCTGATAATTGCTATCCTGAAACTGTACTCCTGTCTTCTCAAATAGTTTTTTCCGGTCTGATCTGGGATCTGCCCCCAGGATACGGACAGTTCCGGCGTCGGCTTTCTTTGTTCCAAGAATACATTCGATCGTTGTGGACTTCCCCGCGCCATTGGGGCCGATGAGACCGAAGACCGTGCCTCGTGGCACCGAAAGGCTCAGACTGCTGACGGCGGCCAGGCTGCCGTAGGATTTTGTGAGTTCCGTGACTTTTATTACTTCCTGCATAGTATTACCTCCTTGCTTTTTCAAAAGCAAGAATACCACACAGATAAACAGTGGTGGTTAAGTGGAGGGTTAAGAAAATGTATGTTTCATATATTGAAGTTTTTCGATCATTTTTAAGGCGTTACATTCTGCGGCTGTCAGCGAAGTGATCAGTTTGTCGCACACGGCAATGATGCCGCTGTTCTCCCTCGGCGTGTCGAGCGCTTTTTTAATATCTATCCGGGGATTTTCCGACAGCTGATTGAGCATGGACAGAATAGATTCCAGCGAATAATTTGCGCACCGCAGGGAGCGGATGATCTTCAGCCGCCTGATATCCCCGCCCGTGTATACACGGTATCCGTTTTGTCTGCGCTTTACGGTAAGCAGTCCGTTCATCTCCCAATTCCGCAGAGTATCCATGGTGATATTCAGATATTCGGAGACTTCCTTCCTTTTCATAGAGCAGGTATACTGTTCGGCCGTGCCCTTCAGGATATTCTTAACGATATCGATCGCTTCTTCCGCGTTGGCTGTTTCTGCGCGTACCTGAGCAAGATATTCTTGTGTGATCGTAAGGGCGGTGTCATAGTCGCCCGCAGCGGATACTTTCACCATCTGAACGATTTTTTTCCGAAGACCATTCTGCAGCACTTCGATCTGAAATGCCAGGCGGGCAAGCTTAAACTGTTCTACATGGATATCGGTGAAGATCCTGTAACCGTTTGACTGCCGTTCTGGTCTGGGAATAAGGCCCGACTGTTCGTATAACCGTACCGTATTTGGATGTATGCCGATCAATGCGGCGATTTCAGAAGTTCTGTATGTGTTCATGGGCGGCAGCCTCCTTTCCGGGATTTATTTTATCATAGACAGAAAGTCTGGTGTTATAGTGGAGGGTTATTTTACCATACCGTCATAAAAAAAGAAAGGATTGCGTGTAAAGTATTGACGCAATATTGGTATTGTTATACAATACCAATAATAGGAGGTGTACGGTGATGAATTATTATTTAGGAGTAGATATTGGAACATCCAGCGTGAAGTCTCTGCTCATGGATGCAGAAGGGCATGTTGCCGGGACGTCGCAGGTCGGGTACGACATTATAAAAAGCAGACCGGAGTACGCGGAGCAGGATATGGAGCAATTGTGGGAGGCTGCAAGGAAGACGATCGCCGACGTGGTGAGAAGATATCCGGAGGAAGCGGCGCAGATCAGGGGAATCAGCTATTCGGGACAGATGCACGGCCTCGTCATGACAGATGAGAACGGCAGTCTCATACGCAATGCCATTATATGGGCGGACCAGCGTTCGCAGGCAGAGATCCATAAGATCTATGATATTGTAGGAGAGGACGCGTACCGAAGCGTGGCGCTGAACTCTCTGAGCACCGGATTTCTCATCGCCTCACTTATGTGGGTGAAAGAACATGAGCCGGAAAACTATGAGAAGATACGGTATATCATGTTGCCAAAGGATTACATAAGATTCCGGATGTGCGGGGAGTACGGGACAGATATGTCAGATGCTTCAAGCGGCGCCATTTTTGACACGAAGCAGCGGCGCTGGGCGTGGGAACTGATCGACAGCCTCCGGATCGACAGGCAGATCTTTCCAACGTGTCATGAGTCGTGTGAGGTTGTGGGTACTGTGAGCCGTGCGTGTGCTGAGGCTACAGGATTAAAGTGCGGGATCAGGGTAGCCTGCGGCGGGGGCGATACACTGATGCAGGCGGTCGGCAACGGCATTATCAGTCCGGGCGTGCTGTCGGCAAACATTGGCACTGCATGCCAGATATCCGGCGGATTTAACGAGCCTCTCTACGATGAAGCGTACCGGACAAACACATTCTGCCATGTGAAGAAAGATCTGTGGATGCTGATGGGAGCCCACTTAAGCGGCGGTGTTGCCATGAAGTGGCTTATGAATCAGATCTTATATATGGATACATTTGATGAGATGACCGCGCTGGCCTCTAAGGCGCCGGCAGGAAGTGAAGGACTCTTATTTCTCCCATATCTGAGCGGCGAGCGGACGCCATATAATGACCCGGACGCAAAAGGGATCTATTTCGGCATGACGCTCCGTCACGGCAGGGAGCATATGATCAGGAGCACGATGGAAGGGATCGTATTCGGCCTGCGCACGTCAATTGAGATATTCAAGGGCCTCGGTATTGAATACAGCAAGATCATCGCATCCGGAGGCGGCGCCAGAGGACAGCTGTTCCTGGAGATGCAGGCGGATATATTTGACTGTGATATCTACACTAACGTCGGAAATGAGCAGGCAGGGATCGGAGCGGCCATAACGGCGGCCGTCGCGTGCGGTGAATACGCAGATTATGAGGAGGCGTGCGCCCGGCTTGTACGCATGAAGGATACGGTCGTGACACCGAACCGCGAGAACCAGAAATATTATGAGGAACAGTTTGCGGTGTACAGAGAACTGTATGGACACAACAAAGATTTGTTTCATATGAAAGGATCGTACGGAGAGGGCATGTGATGAAGATATTTCAGAAAGGCTTTAACTATTCCCAGGACGGAAGCGGCAACCGGCTCGTCTATCATCTTCAGGGCTGCAATATGAAATGTCCGTGGTGCGCCAATCCGGAGGGGATGAGACCGGAAGGCGTGATCATGGCAGACAGTGAGTGGCTGCTGGAGACTGTCTGCCCTCACGGGGCGGTTAAGGGGACGCAGGTGGACAGAGAAGTGTGCCGCACGTGTGAAAAGAAGGAGTGCGTCACAGAACATAAGACAAAAGGGATGTACCTTTCTTATGAGGAGGAGACGCCGGAGGAGGTGTTCCGGGAAGCCTGCGCGGGCGAGCTGATGTTTTATGACGGCGGAGGTGTGACTTTTACCGGAGGGGAAGCGACCTTGCAGTACGATGAACTGGAAAAGGCGCTGCGGATGCTGAAAGAGTACGGCATCAATACGGCGGTCGAGACAAATGGGACACATCCCGCGCTGGCGGGATTATTTCCATATATCGACGAGCTTATCATAGACTGCAAGCATTGTTCGGATACAAAGCATACGGCGTACACGGGTATTCCGTGCGGCGGTATCCTGCACAACATAAGGGAAGCGGCGGCCCGCCATCCGAAGGTCCACGTGCGCGTTCCGCTGATTGGAGGGGTAAACGACGGGGAGGACGACCTCGAAGCATTTCTGGAATTCTTCAGCGGGATCAGAGGAGATAATGTGACGTTCGAGGTGCTGGCATATCACGAGTTCGGCAGAAAGAAATGGGAAGCGTGCGGGTGGAAATATGAAATGACACGGAATGCGTTTGTGAAGGATGAGGTGCTCAAAGGATTCCGGAAAGCGGTCGCAGAGTCGGGATGCCGTTATAAAAAGACGTAGCAGAGCCGGCCAAGAACTAATAAATAACGTGTGATTCATTAGAAGGAGAATAACAGTTATGAGAATTGAAAAGATATTAGACGCCGGAGAGCTTACCGAGCTGGCAAAGAAAAGATTTCAGGAAGAGCGGGGAGTGGACCATCTGGAGGGATGGTTTCTGGCGAAAGAAATTATGCGGGAGTGTGACAGCAAATATAAGGAGGAGCCGGACTGTATACGGACCGCAAAGACGCTCGCTGCAGTTGCGGAAAAGCTCCCTCTGTGGCTCAGTGATCACCAGGTATTCGCGGGGACGCAGGACGATGCGTTTGCCAGATCCTATGCGCTTATAAACCCCGCGTTTTCTGTGGACTCTTTCACCGGATACTGCGACCCTGTGGCTGTGTTCGGAGATATCGATCCTGCCGGTGACATTACCCGGGAGCGCATAGAGGAGCTGAAGGAATATAATACAAAGACAGCGTTCTCCAGGGCGCTTTGCAGTGCATATGACAAGGCGGGAGACGATACAAGTGAAGCGATCTACTTTATCGAACAGGTGACAGGTCATCTCATACCGGACATGCGCCCGGTGCTCAGGATCGGAGTGGAAGGGCTGAAAAGGCGCATTGATGAGCAGCGCGGGAAGGAAACCGATGTTCAGAAGCTGGCCTATTATGAGGCGATGGACACTGCGCTCGGCGCGGTGCTCGTGATCGCTGAAAGATATGCCGCTCTGGCGGAGGAAAAGGCAGCGGCGGCAGCAGGAAAGGACCGGGAACGATTTCTCTTAATGGCGGAAACACTTAAGAATGTACCTTTGCATGGCGCCTGCAACCTCTATGAAGCGATACAGTCCTTTCTTCTCATGTGGCAGGTGATGTGTCTGGAACAGACGCCGAATCCGTATGCATTTTCAGTGGGGAACGCGGACCGTATTTTTGAACCGTACCGGCTGGCGGAGAACACAGACCGGGAGATGGCGGCAGCGCTTCTGAAGCATCTCCTTGTATTTTACAACGTGGCGGACAGGAGCTGGGCCATCTCCCAGAACCTGATCATCGGCGGCAAGTCGAACACAGGGGAGGATATGACAAACGTTACGTCCTACGCGCTTCTTGACGCATACTACGACATGAATCTGCCCCAGCCCATTCTGTCTGTGAAACTGCATAAGAACACGCCGAATGAGCTGTATGAGAGTCTCGGCAGATTCCTGTTTACGCCCGGATGCCTGACACCGTCTTTCTTTAATGATGATTCTGTATTTGAAATATTAAGAGAGAAAAACAAGGTAGATCCGGAGGATCTGGAAGACTATTCAGTGGCGGGATGCCAGGAACCTCTGATCATGGGGAAAGACAACGGCAATACGACAAACAGCTGGCTGAATATGGCAAAGGTGCTGGAATTGTCTCTGAACGGCGGCGTCTCAACGATATCCGGAAAGAAATTCGGCAGAAGCAGTGAGGAATTTGGATATCATACAGACCTTGAACTGCTCCAGAATATACGTACGGTCTTTTATGAAAATCTGGAACTGTATGTGGATAGGATGACTGCGTGTGCGAACGCGGCCTCGGGGGCTGTCTCTCTGCTCCAGGTGCCGTTTTTGTCCACGCTGATGGGCGGAATTGAAAGCGGGATCGACGTGAGGGATACGAAGGCGCAGGGAACGAAGTATAATGGCAGCGGCTGTCTCATCCATGGTCTTTCCGTTGTGGCAGACTCTTTTGCGGCCATCGACACACTGCTTGCAGAACGGCCGGAGGATGCGGGCAGGATGCTGGAAGCGCTGCGGGATAATTTTGAGCACGACCCGGAGATGCGGCAGTATCTTATGAAGGCAGAAAAGTACGGAAACAACATTGCAAAAGTGGATGATGAGGCGGCGGAAATAGCAGGGAGAGTGAGCGACCTTGTGGCGTCCAGAAAGAATTATCTCGGCAATCCGTTCCGGGCCGACTGGGCGTCACCGTCCACACACCTTCTGTACGGATACTGGGTCGGGGCGACACCGGACGGAAGGAAAGCAAGAGAACAGCTCGGCTACGGCATCGATCCGCTGTACGGTGAGGCACATTCCGGGCTCGGCTTCCGGATGCTGTCCAATATGAAACTTCCATTCGACAAGATGAACGGAGGCTGCGCCTCTCATCTCGGCGTCAATCCGAATTATTTTAAGGCGGAGACCTTTGAAGGAAAAGGGCTCGAGTTCAAAGATAAGATAATAGCGCCGCTTTTTTATAATCCAAAGAAGGAAGGCATCGCACCGTTCTATCTGTATGTAAATGTGACAACGCCGGAAATGCTCAGGAAGGTGCTTGACAACCCGAAGAAATATGCGCCGGGCGGGGTGTATATCATGAGAATACACGGTACGTTTGTCAATTTCCTGGATCTGTCGCCGGATATTCAGGAAGATATCATCAAACGTCTGGACATGGAATCTACAAGCATGTAGGATAGAGGTATTATGGGAAATGAGAATTTATATGAGACAGTAAAGAACAGAATCTGTAATGAAATATTTGAAGGGCATTATGAGGATGGCGACCGGATACCGCCTGAGCGGGAGCTGGAAGAGCTGCTTGGCGTAAGCCGTGTCACGGTGAGAAAGTCGCTGGAGCTTCTGGAGGAAGAAGGCCTTGTTGTACGGGAAGTAGGGAGAGGTACGACAGTTACGCTTCGCAATGCAGGGAACAGAAGCGAGCTGGATATGGTGGTTCTCATCGCCCCGGCCCAGAATCCGTTCTTTTCAGAATTTATCGCCCGGTTCCAGAACTATGCCGAGACAAAGGGAGCGCTCCTGCTTTACGTGGAAAAGCCGCGCACAGAGGAGCTGGAGCGCTGTCTGTACAGACTGTATAAAAGGGGACTGCGCAATGTGGTCGTCTGGCTGGAAGATATGACGGCCGACCCGGATAAGCTTAGGAGGCTGCGCTCGCTTGGGATGAATCTCGTGTTCTTTGATTCCGACAAAGGACTTCCGTATGCGGACTGCGTGGCGCTGGACAACAGACTGGCAGTACAGACATTGTATGAAGAGCTTGTGAGACAGGGATATAAAGACATCGCGTATATAGGTTGGGATCTGCAGGAGGCGTACAGCATACGTACGCGCCGGCAGGCGTACAAAGAGGCGGCCGGGCCGGCGGCCCGGCTTCTGTGCCTGCCGTGGAAGGATGCAGAGAAAAGTGAAGCCATGCTGGGCCGGCTGATGACACCGGCAGACGCGCAGCCCGATGCCGTTATATGCAGTGACAGAGAGAGCGGAGAGCTGACAGTGGAGACCTTTCGGAAATCCCATGCGGCTGTCAAGATCGCGGCAGTAGATGAGCTGGCCAAAAGCGACAGGGCAGAGGTCATTATGTACAGACAGGACCTGTATGCAGCGGTGGAGCGCATATTTACCTGTCTTCAGGATCAATGCACTATGGAGGGCAGATGGACGGCAAAGCTTTATCTTATCAGAGGGATACTGGAGCAGGGCCCTTCTGTCTTACCTTAAAGCATGGCGATCGTCTTACCGCCGAACACAGATTTCCAGTCGGCATCAAAGGCATCCACTGCGCTCAGGATGTGCGGCTGGGTGAGTATCCCCTCCAGAATGGACGGATCCATCGTTGCCGTCTGGGCGCCTGCCAGAAAAGCACGGTCTACCTGTCCGGCATTTTTAAAGCTTGCGGCCAGTATTTGAGACGGGTAGCCGTAACGTTCGATCATTTCCGCCAGAGAGGCAATGACATCGTCCGCGTCTATGCCCATATTTTCCATACGGTTGTAGTAGGGGGCGATGCAGTCTGCGCCTGCCTCCATTGCAAGAAATCCCTGCTGTCTGCTGTAGACCGCGGTGGCGGTGGTGCGGATCTTGAGCGCCTTCATCCGCTTGATGGCGCGGATGCCTTCCAGAGTAACGGGAACCTTGACGTACACGTTAGGATCTACATGCTCCAGAATGGCGTCGGCGTCTCTGAGCATTCCGTCGGTATCGAGAGCCGTCACCTGGATGTGGAACGGACTTTCCGGTCCGATCACAGAACGGATCTCTCTCATGTGGCGGAAGAAATCAATGCTGCCTTCTTTTTTTACGATAGATGGGTTGGATGTTACGCCTGCGATCGGAAAGATATCGCAGTAGTGTGTGATATCCTTAAGATTTGCGGTGTCTAACAGATATTTCATAAAAGCCTCCTCTTATATTATCATATATGCGCCCGCATGCCGGGCGCGGCTTGTCATGCTATTGTCACGATGATCCCCTGTCCCTCGAGATAGGATTTCTCTTCCGGCGGAATGTCTCCGTCGGTGATCACCTCATATACATCTTTTAAGTCAAGGAAAGCGACGGAACCGGGCTGGCTGAACTTTTCGGAGCCGGCCAGCACATAAGTATGCTCTGCGGAACCGGTCATGGAGCTTAAGGTATCGGAACGTATCAGATCGTCCCCCGTAAATCCCGAAGTGCGGGAATATCCGTCTGTCCCGACAAATATTTTGTCTACGTGAAAATTGCCGGCCGCGCTTTTGGTAAGCGGCCCTACCAGTGACTGGCCATGAGGCTGGAGCGTGCCGCCAAGTACGATAAGCTGTATATTCGTGTACCCTTTCAGGTAATTCGCCAGGTAAAAGGAATTGGTGATGATCGTGACATTCTTTTTGGATTTTGCCAGTTCATCGGCAAAAAGCGCGCAGGTGGAGCCGGATTCAATGATCAGTGTCTCTCCGTCCTGGACGGAAGAGGCGGCCCGGCGCGCGATCTTCTGCTTGTTATTATAATGGAGCGCCATCCGGTAATTGATATCTCCCGGGTCGTTCGGGACAGCGTATCCGCGTTCCCGTTTCAGCATACCGCGTTCAGCCAGGTAATCTAAATCCTTTCGTACTGTGACCTTTGATGTGTTAAGATGCTCGGCAAGTATATTTACTTCTGTTTTTCCGTGCTCTGTGATGTACTCCAGAAGCGCAGTGTGCCGCTCCCTCATAGATATCCCTCCTGACCGGTGATCACTCTTCTTTGAATCATTAGTATACTAGCATATAAAACAGGTTATGTCAAGTTGAATGGTTTCGTACGAAAGTAAATTAATTTCTTAAGTTTACTTTTTCTATATCGTATGGTATAATAAGCGCAATGAGCCGGATGTATCATCTGTCCGGACGGAACAAGGAGGAAAATTGTGGATAAATACCTGATCGCCCATGATCTGGGGACGTCAAGCAACAAAGCTTCACTGTTCTCCACAGAGGGCAGGCTCATAAAGAGTTACACGGTACCTTACGATGTCCGGTTTTTCCAGAAGAACTGTGCGGAGCAGAATCCTCTTGACTGGTGGAACGCAGTCTGCACGGCGACGAGGAAGATCGTGGACGGCATCTGTCCAGAGGACGTACTTAGCCTTTCGTTCTCCTCGCAGATGCAGGCATGTGTGATCGTGGACCGGCAGGGCAATGCGCTCAGACCTGCCATGATATGGGCGGACTTAAGGGCAGAGGAGCAGGCGCGGCAGCTTATAGAACGGGTCGGGGCCGAACGGATGTATGAGCTGAACGGACACCGGGCGAGCGCAAGTTACAGCATTGAGAAGCTCATGTGGATCCGCGACAATGAGCCAGAGTTGTACGGCCGGACTTACAAGATGCTGCTGGCAAAGGATTACATCATCTGCAGACTGACAGGAAACTTTGTGACCGATCACTCCGAGGCGTCGGGCACAGATGCCTTTGACCTGAGAAACCGCAGGTGGTCGGAGGAGATACTGAGCGCGGCAGAGATCGAGATGGAAAAGATGCCGGAACTTAACGCGTCCACAGACGTAGTCGGACAACTGCTGCCGGAGGCAGCGCAGGCGCTCGGACTTAAGAAGGAGACCAGGGTCGTGTGCGGAGGCGGGGACGGCCCGTGTTCGGCGCTTGGCGCCGGCAGTATCGAAAAGGGACAGATGTTTCTCTCCTTTGGCACGTCCGCGTGGATCGCGGGGACTTCTGAAGAAGTATTTCTGGATAAGGAGAAGACACTGATCTGTTTTGGACACGTCATACCCGGAAAATATATGCCGTGCGGGACGATGCAGGCGGCGGGGAGCTCCTACTCCTACATACGGAAAACGCTCTGCAGGGAAGAGGAAAGGCGGGCGCAGGATGAAGGAATACCGGTATATGATATATTGAACCGGCTCGTCACAGATTCGCCGGCCGGCGCCAGAGGGCTCGTATTTCTGCCTTATATGCTCGGGGAACGGAGTCCGAGATGGAATCCAGATACGTCGGGAAGCTTTCTCGGTATCAAAATGGAACATGAGAAGTGCGACTACATCCGGGCGGTGCTGGAAGGGGTCGCCATGAATCTGGATCTGATCCTGAAGGCGCACAGAGAGTATACGCATGTGGAGGAGCTTGTGCTGACGGGCGGCGGGGCGAAAGGTGATGTCCTCGCCCAGATCCTGTCGGACGTTCTGGGCGTTGCGCTGCGCCGGCTTGATTACGTTGAGACGGCCACATCGGTGGCAGCGGCAGTCATCGCCGGCGTCGGCGTGGGTGTGTTTGAAGACTTTTCCGTCATACACCAGTTTGTGAAGCCGGAGCGTTCCTTTTACCCGGACAGAAATAACAGAGACGTCTACGCGAGGCAGAAAGCGCTGTTCGAGGAAGGCTATAACTGCCTTCGGTCATACTATGAGCTGGAAACAGGTTTTGGAAAACAAAGTACAAAATAAGTCAGGAGGAATAATTATGCCGTTATATTATTTGGCAGTGGACATCGGCGCGTCCAGCGGACGCCACATCCTTGGAAGCGTGGAGAACGGAAAGATCGTGCTGGAAGAGGTATACCGTTTTGAAAATGGTATGATAAAAAAAGATGGGCATCTCTGCTGGGATCATGAGAAGCTGTTTGAACATATTAAAAATGGGATCAAAAAATGCGGGGAGATCGGGAAGATACCGGTCAGCATGGGTATCGATACATGGGGAGTGGACTATGTTCTTCTCGATGAGCATGACCGGGTACTTGGCAACATGACAGGCTACAGAGACAAACGCACCGACGGTATGGACAAAGAGGTGTATAAAATTATTCCGGAGAGGGAGCTGTACGAAAGAACCGGAATTGAAAAGATGATGTTCAACACGATCTTCCAGCTGATGGCTGAGAAGAAATTCAGCCCGGAATATATGGAGCAGGCAAAAGCGCTGTTGTTTGTGCCTGATTTCTTCCATTTTCTGCTGACCGGAGAGAAGGTAAACGAGTACACGGAGGCCACAACGGCCCAGCTCGTCAACGCACAGAAGAGAGACTGGGACTATGAACTTATAGAAAAGCTCGGGTTTAACAGCGGCATGTTCCAGCGCATGGCCATGCCGGGGGAGAAGCTTGGGACGCTCCGGCCCGCGCTTGTGGAAGAATTCGGGTTTGATATGGATGTTGTCCTTCCGTGCAGCCACGATACAGGCTCTGCCATTCTGGCCGTTCCGGCCACGGATGACGACTACGCTTTCATCAGTTCGGGCACCTGGTCTCTGCTCGGCATTGAGCGGGATATGCCGGACTGTTCGGAGACGAGCCGGATCAATGATTTCACGAACGAAGGCGGATATGATTCAAAAATCTGTTATCTGCGCAACATCATGGGGCTCTGGATGATCCAGTCTGTAAGGCATGATCTGGATGATAAGTACAGCTTCGCCGAGATATGCAGCCAGGCGGCTGAGGCGGCGGATTTCCCGTCCAGAGTAGACGTGACGGACAACTGCTTTATGGCGCCGGACAATATGACAGAAGAGATAAAGGACTACTGCCGCAGAACAGGCCAGCAGGTGCCCGAGACGCTTGGAGAGACGGCTGCCTGTGTGTACGCAAGCCTCGCGGAGTGTTATGACCGGACGATCAAAGGGATCGAAGCGTCCACCGGAAGAACGTACAGCAGGATACATATCGTCGGAGGCGGAGGCAATGCGGACTATCTGAACGAACTGACGGCCAGAGCCACCGGCAAAGAGGTGCACGTCGGCCCGACGGAGGGGACCGCCATCGGAAATATTGCGGCGCAGATGATCTGCCGCGGTGAATTTTCCGGCAAGGAAGAGGCAAGAGGAATGATCCACAGATCCTTTGATATAAAAGTGTATCACTGACCTGCACAGTAGATCTGGCAGGTCTGGTAATAAAAAAACTCTGAAGGAGGAAAGAAAAATGAAACATGGTATCTATTATGCATACTGGGAACAAGAATGGGCGGCCGACTACAAGCGCTATGTTGAAAAGGTGGCAAAGCTTGGGTTTGACATTCTGGAGATCGGCGCTGGGCCGCTGCCGGAATACGCAGAGCAGGATGTGAAGGAACTGAAGAAATGTGCGCAGGACAATGGGATCACGCTGACGGCCGGATATGGTCCGACGTTCAACCACAATATCGGTTCTTCAGACGCCGGGGTAAGGGAAGAGGCGCTGGAATGGTATAAGAGGTTATTTGAAGTGCTGGCAGAGCTTGATATCCACCTGATCGGAGGGGCGCTCTATTCTTACTGGCCTGTCGATTTTGCAAACGCCGATAAAACGGAAGACTGGAAGTGGAGTGTAGAGGGCATGCAGAGGCTGGCGCCGGCCGCGGCCAAATATGACATCAACCTGGGCATGGAAGTTCTGAACCGGTTTGAGAGCCATATCCTGAATACAGCCGAGGAAGGTGTGAAGTTTGTAGAGGAAGTCGGCATGGACAACGTAAAGGTCATGCTGGATACATTCCATATGAATATAGAAGAGCAAAGCATAGGCGGCGCGATCCGCCGGGCAGGAAAACTGCTCGGGCATTTCCACACCGGAGAATGCAACCGCATGGTGCCCGGGAAGGGACGTATTCCATGGCGTGAGATAGGGGATGCTCTCCGTGATATCGGATATGACGGAACTGCTGTAATGGAGCCGTTCGTTCGCATGGGAGGACAGGTCGGCGCTGATATCAAGGTGTGGAGAGACATAAGCCGTGGAGCAGACGAGGCACAGCTTGACGATGACGCGCGCCGTGCGCTGGAGTTCCAGAGATATATGCTGGAGTGGAAGTAAATTTAGAAGTGATTGGGATTGACAGAAGTTTGTCAGTGGTTTAAAATATAAATAAGTTTTATAAAATGATTTTACATAATGTCGATTGAAAATTCCGGGGCGGATACGAGGGTGGATCACCCGCGTATCCGTCTGTCCGGCAGTGGATGAGGAGGATGCTTATGGAGAATGTGGATCCGGCGGCTGTTCCCCAGAGAAAACTGAGCAATGGGATGATCATCCCGGGTATCGGTATGGGGACATTCGGCAATGACCGGTATGCGCCGCGGGAGGTAGCTGACGCGGTATACGGAGCTATAAAGGCAGGATACCGGCTTCTGGACTGTGCGGCAGCTTACGGAAATGAGCGGGACATCGGACAGGTGCTGGCCCGTGTATTTGCGGAAGGTGTTGTACAGAGACAGGAACTGACTGTTATGACGAAGCTCTGGAACGATATGCACGGAAAAGGCGATGTGCTCGTCGCCTGTGCAAAGAGCCTTCGGGACTTAAAGCTGGATTATGTGGATGTGTATATGGTGCACTGGCCGTTCCCGAACTATCATGCGCCTGGCGCTGTGCTGACGGGCAGGAATCCGGATGCGGTCCCGTTTTCTGTGGAGGAGTATATGTCGGTGTGGAGGCAGATGGAACGTCTGGTCGATATGGGACTCGTCAGAAGCCTTGGTATGTCTAACATGACGGTCACAAAGCTTGAGCAGGTGCTCCCTCTGTGCAGGATCAGGCCGGTTGTCCTGGAAGTGGAGATAAATCCGACGTTTCAGCAGCCGGCGCTGTTTGACTATTGTATGTCCCACGGTATACTTCCTGTCGCTTACAGCCCGATGGGTTCGCCGTGCCGTCCAGAGCGGGACACGGAAGAAGGAGATGTCGTTACTTTTGAGATGCCGGAGCTTAAGGAGATCGCGGAGACACACGGCTGCCACCCTGCGTCGGTGTGTGTAAAATGGGCAGTGCAGAGAGGGCATGTCCCCATTCCTTTTTCTGTGTATGAGAAAGAGTATGTGGAGAACCTGCGGTGTACAACAGAGGATTTTCTGACGGAAGAAGAGATGGACACTCTGAAAAGGGCGGACAGAAATGCCCGCCTTATCAAAGGTAAAGTATTTCTCTGGGAAGAGGCCGAAAGCTGGAGAGACATCTGGGACGGAGAAGACGAACGGAACAACTGCAAAACGACAGAAGCGTAACATGATAACATGTTATATTTAGGAGGAAATGCGATGGAATATTTATTGGGAACAGATATCGGAACGTCCGGCACGAAAACGATTCTGATGGATACGAAAGGCAGACTCATATCCCAGGCGCTGGAGGAATACGACGTACTTACGCCAAAGCCGCTCTGGGCGGAGCAGTGGCCGGATGTCTGGTATGAGGCTTCAAAAGAGTCTATCCGCAGGACGGTGGAGAAAGCGGTGGCAGAGTGCGGCGTGAAGAAAGAGGAGATCAAGGGGATCGCGATCAGCGGGCTTTACGGCGGTTCCGGAATACCGCTGGATGAAGAGATGAAGCCGGTGAGACCTTGTATGATCTGGATGGACAGACGCGCGCAGAAGGAGACAGAGTGGGCGCTTGAACATATCGGTGAGGAGAAGCTGCTTGAGATCACGCACAATGGGGCGGATCCTTATTATGGATATACGAAGATCCTGTGGATGAAACATAATGAGCCTGACAACTGGGCAAGAACAAAACTGTTCCTTCCGCCGAACGATTATGTGATATACAAGCTGACCGGAGAGATCGCGATCGACTATTCCTCCGCCGGAAATATCGGCGGTATCTTTGACATGAATGACCGCGTATGGTCCGAGGAACTGCTGGACGCCATGGATATCCCGCTTTCCATGATGCCTCAGAAGATCGTGGAATCCACGGATATTGTCGGCGGACTTAAAAAGGACATGGCAGAAGAGCTCGGGCTGTGGGAGGGACTTCCTGTGATCGCCGGAGGGATCGACTGCGGAGCCGCCAATATCGGACTCGGCGTGTTTGAGGCGGGCGTGTACGCTGCGGCCATCGGAACTTCTATGTGCGCGGCTCTCATTTCTGACAGGCCGGTAAAGGGAAAGGGGCTTATCATTTGGCCGTACCTTTATGATGCCAAGAACCTTTCTTACTACTTTGCCGGGGGCAACACGGCAGGGGCCATCATAAAATGGTTCCGCAATACGCTCTGCCAGTGGGAAGTAGAAAATCAGAAGAACGGCGGTCCGAGCGTATATGACGTGCTGAATGAGCAGGCGGAAGAGATCCCTGCAGGGAGTGAAGGTCTTGTCGTACTTCCGTACTTTATGGGAGAGAGAAGCCCGGTGTGGGATTCTGACGCAAAAGGTACGATCGTCGGCCTGTCTCTTACACACACAAAGGGACATATTTACCGGGCGTTTCTGGAGGCGGTCGCCTACTGTCTGCGTGATGCCATGGAAGCGACGGGAGAAGATCTGGGAGAATACATTCTCATAGCAGGCGGCGTGACAAAGTCAAAGGTATGGCGTCAGATATTTGCAGACGTGACAGGCTATCCGGTCGTATGCCCTATCTATGACGTGGAGGCAAACATGGGTGACGTTATGCTTGCGGGCATTGGAACGGGAATCCTTACATATGAAGAAGTAAAGAAATGGCAGGTACTCGATAAAAAGATCATGCCAAATGAAGAAAACCACAAAAAATATAATGAATATTTCAGACTGTACAAAAATATCTACCGTCATTTGAAAGAAGATATGAAAGAACTGACAAAGGCACTGTAGCACGCAGTGTAAAGGCAGGAGGCTGCTTTCCCGATAACAGGGATGAGCCTTCTGCTTTTTTTAAAATTAATTGGGGACGGGGTATTTTTAAAAATACCCCGTCCCCAATTGGATTTGCCTTTTATCGTATGAAATTCAAAAACAACATAAAACCACACACATTTTAGTTGAATTGCATTGAATTATATGGTAGTATCAACTTAGAAACAACGAAAAGCAAAGGTGATCCGGCCGGATCAGAATAAGGAGGACATGCGCATGCAGAGCGAACTTGATATCAAAAATGAGATGTGTGAGATAGGTAAGAGGGTGTATAACAGGGGTATGGTTGCGGCCAACGATGGGAACTTTTCTGTGAAATTAAATGACAATGAGTTTTTATGTACGCCCACAGGAGTAAGCAAAGGGTTCATGACGCCGGAGTACATATGTAAGGTCGACGCTGAAGGAAATGTGATCGAGGCGAATGAAGGCTTTAAGCCGTCTTCTGAGATCAAGATGCACATGCGCGTGTACAAGGAGAGGGAGGATGTCAGATCAGTGGTACATGCTCATCCTATGTATGCCACCACATTTGCGGTATCGGGTATGGAGCTTACGGCGCCTATCATGCCGGAGGCTGTCATATCACTCGGCACAGTGCCGCTTGCGAAATACGGGACGCCGTCCACGGAAGAGATACCGGATGCAGTATCAGAGTATCTTCCATATTATGACGCGGTACTGCTTGAGAACCATGGAGCTCTCACATACGGGGACTCTCTGCTCGGCGCTTACCACAAGATGGAATCTCTGGAATTCTACGCGCGGCTTCTGTATCAGGCAATGCAGATCGGCGGACCGCAGGTTCTCCCAGAAGAACAGGTAAAGAGGCTCTACAGCATGAGAAAACAATACGGTCTGACCGGCAGGCATCCGGCTGACATGGAGCGGTAAGAGACAGTCGCACACAGAATTCGGAGGTGTTAAAATGCTAGCAATAGAGAGACGCAATGATATATTGGAACGTCTTCAGAAGGAGAAAAGAGTCGTTGTCAGTGAGCTCAGTCAGTCATATCAGGTGTCTGAGGAGACGATAAGAAGGGATTTAGAGAAGCTTGAGAACGACGGACTTGTCATAAAGAGCTACGGAGGCGCGGTGCTGAATGAGCACAGCATCTTCGACCTGCCGTTTAACATAAGAAAGAATCAGAAGATCGTGGAAAAGCAGAAGATGGCGGAGCTCATAGTCGGGATGGTCCGGGACGGCGAAGCGGTCATGCTGGACGCCAGTTCTACGGACGTTTACATAGCCAGAGCGCTGAAAGAGAAGAAAAAGCTTACGGTCATAACGAACTCGGTCGAGATCATTGTGGAACTGTTTGACATGCCGGAGTGGAATGTGATCTCTACAGGCGGCGTGTCCAGAGAGAAGTCATTTGCCCTCGTCGGTCCGCACACGGACCGCATGATCCAGTCCTATCACGTGGACAAAGCGGTCATCTCGTGCAAAGGCCTGAGCCTGGAAGCAGGGATCACGGATTCCGATGAACAGGACGCAAACAGCAAGAGGATGATGCTTGGTTCCGCAAAGGAGAGGATCCTTGTAGCGGACAGCTCCAAGTTCGGAGAGATCGCGTTTACAAAAGTGGCGGAGTGGACCGAACTTACGAAGATCGTGACGGACAGGAAGCCGGGAGGACAATGGCTTCAGGAATTTGAAAAGAACAGGATCGAATGTATTTATCCGGGAAAAGAAAAAGAAGCAAAGGAAAAGGAGAAATAATCATGCCATTAGTTACATCAGAACAAATGCTGCTCGATGCCCAGAAGGGCGGATATGCCGTTGGGGCATTCAATGTGGAAAATATGGAGATGGTAAAGGCTGTCATCCAGGCGGCGGAGGAGCTGAACGCTCCGGTCATGCTGCAGACGACGCCGTCGACTGTGAAGTACGGAAGTCTGGAGACTTATTTCGGCATCGTTTCAGCCGAGGCCAAAAAGGCGTCTGTGCCGGTATGCCTTCATCTGGATCATGGCAGCAGTTTTGAGCTTGCCGTACAGGCAATGAAAGCAGGATATACCTCTGTCATGATCGACGGTTCACACGAAGATCTGGAAAATAATATCGCGCTCACAAAGAGAGTGGCCGATGTGGCGGCAGCCTGCGGCATTCCGGTTGAGGCTGAGCTTGGCAAGGTGGGAGGAAAAGAGGACGACCTTGAGGCTGAGGCCGACACGAATACCGACCCGGCGGAGGCGAAGGTGTTTGTAGAACGTACGGGAGTGTCTTCTCTGGCGATCGCCATCGGCACGGCTCACGGCTTCTATGCGGGCACGCCGGTGCTGGATAAGGAGCGGGTGAGCCAGATCAAAGAGGCCGTGCCGGTGCCGTTGGTGCTTCACGGCGCGTCGGGACTAAGTGACGAGGATGTGAGGGAATGTGTAAAAAGAGGGATGTGCAAAGTGAACTTTGCCACAGAGCTGCGCGTTGCCTACACGGACGCCTGCAAGAAACTTCTCGGGGAGAAGCCGGGGACATTTGACCCGAAGAAGTTAGGGACTGTCGGTATGGAAGCTGTGAAGGAACTCGTCAAAGGCCGTATGAAAGTATGCGGATGTGACGGCAGGGCAAAATAGAGACGGAAAGAATGAGTGGTACTATGGAGCAGTATTTATTGGGAATCGATATTGGAACAAGTGCATGTAAGGTCGCCGTATTTGATGAGAACGGTCAGGTAAAGGCGGGCGCCAGCGGCGCCTACAACGTATATTATCCGCATCCCGGCTGGGCGGAACAGAATCCGGAGGAATGGTGGCAGGCGGTATGTTCTGCAGTGAAGGCCGCTATGGAAAAGAGCGGCATACGGCCCGGGTCTGTTGCCGGTATCGGTATCGACGGGCAGAGCTGGTCTGCCATACCGATCGACGCGGAAGGGAAGGTTCTGGCCAATACGCCTATCTGGATGGATACGAGGGCTGCCGGCATCTGTGAGGAAACGGGAGCCCGTGTCGGTGAAAAAAGGATATTTGACGTGTGCGGCAATCCGTTTAAGCCTTCTTACTCTACGCCTAAGGTACTCTGGTATAAAGAGCAGATGCCGGACGTGTACAGGAAGACGGACAAAATTCTGCAGTCCAACAGTTATATTGCTTTTAAACTGACCGGTGAGGTGACGCAGGAGCTGACGCAGGGGTACGGCCATCACTGCTTCTGCATGCGTCAGGGAACGTGGGATATGGAGATGTGCCGTGACCTCGGCATGGATCCTGACATGCTGCCCGCCATCTGCGCCAGCCATGATGTCATCGGCACGGTGACGGCGAAGGCGGCAAAAGAATGCGGTCTGATGGAGGGGATTCCCGTTGTGGCGGGAGCGCTGGATGCCGCGTGCGGAACGCTCGGCGCGGGCGCAGTACATCCGGGTGAGACGCAGGAGCAGGGAGGCCAGGCAGGCGGCATGAGCATCTGCATGGATACATACAAGGCGGACGAGCGGCTTATCCTGAGCTTTCATGCGGTTCCGGGGCAGTGGATACTCCAGGGAGGAACCGTCGGCGGCGGCGGTGTTATGCGGTGGCTGGAGCATGAATTTGGCGATTACGAGCGCATGAAGGGGAAGGAAACGGGAAAAAGCTCGCTGGAGCTTTTTAATGAACTGGCCGGCGAAGTCTCCGCGGGGAGCGACGGCGTCGTGTTCCTTCCTTATATGTCAGGGGAGCGTTCTCCTATATGGGACCCGGACGCAAAGGGTGTGTATTACGGACTTGACTTCAGCAAGACAAAAGGACATTTTATCAGAGCGGCGATGGAAGGCGTGGCCCTCTCACTCCGGCACAATCTCGATGTGGCAGAGCAGGCGGGAGCGTCTGTGAGTGAGCTGCGCTCCATGGGAGGTTCTGCCAATTCCCTGTTGTGGACGCAGATCAAGGCCGACGTGACGGGCAAACGCATTGTCGTGCCGTCTTCCGATACGGCAACAACGCTTGGCGCTGTTATTCTGGCAGGTGTCGGTGTCGGCATGTACAAAAGCTTTGACGAGGCTGTCAAAAAGACGGTGGCAGAGAAACGGTACCACGAGCCGGATCCTGATACACAGGAAGTGTATACAAGGAATTACAAGGTGTACCGGAAGCTGTATGAGAATCTGAAAGCAGTAATGAAAGGAGATATGTAACGATGAAAGCAGCGGTTGTATGTGCAAATGAGGATGTGCGGTATCTGGATCATGAGGAGCCGAACGCAGGACCGGGAATGGTGAAGGTAAAGGTGAAGGCCTCCGGCATATGCGGCTCTGATATTCCGAGAGTGCTCCACAACGGAGTGCATTTTTACCCGATCGTTCTCGGGCATGAGTTTTCCGGTGACGTAGTGGAGACCGGAGAGGGAGTCACCAGGGTAAAAGTCGGAGACAGGGTGTCAGGGGCGCCTCTTCTGCCGTGTATGAAGTGTGACGACTGCCAGAACGGCAACTTTTCTCTCTGTAAGAAATACAGTTTTATCGGTTCCAGGCAGCAGGGGAGCAATGCGGACTATGTTGTGATCCCCGAGCAGAACGCGGTCGTGTTCGATAAATCTGTTTCTTATGAGCAGGGGGCCATGTTTGAACCTTCTACCGTTGCGCTTCACGGTGTATTACAGAATGACTATAAGGGCGGCGGATATGTGGCTGTGCTTGGCGGCGGCACGATCGGTATGTTTACGATGCAGTGGGCGAAAATATTCGGCGCCAGAAAAGTCGTTGTGTTCGACATAAGCAAGGAGCGCCTGAAGCTGGCCGAAAAGCTTGGCGCCGACGAGGTTGTGAACAGCTCGGAAGAGAATTTTATGGAAAAGGCAATGGAGATCACGGGCCAGAGAGGGTATGATTACGTATTCGAGACGGCGGGACAGGTGCCGACGATGCAGATGGCGTTTGAACTGGCGGCCAACAAGGCGGACGTCTGCTTTATCGGAACGCCTCACGCGGAGCTTTCGTTTACCCCTTCCATGTGGGAGAACATGAACCGGAAAGAATTCAGGCTGACCGGTTCCTGGATGTCGTACAGCGCGCCTTTCCCGGGGAAGGAATGGGAATTGACGGCGCATTATTTCGCAACAGGGCAGCTTAAGTTTGACCCGGGCTTTATCTATAAGAAGATGCCTATGGAACAGGCTCAGAAGGCGTTTCAAATGTTTAAGACGCCGGGACTTGTCAAGGGAAAAGTGCTGCTTGTCAATGAAGATTAGGAGGTTGCCATGATACTGACCGTTACATTGAATGCGTCTATAGACAAGAGGTATGTGCTGGAGGAATTTAAAGTAGGTGAGGTCAACCGCCTGAAGGAGTGCCAGTATACGCCGGGAGGAAAAGGGCTGAATGTATCCAGAGTCGTCCGGATCGCGGGAGGGGAGACTACCGCGACGGGATTTGTGGGCGGCCATGCAGGGCGGTATATTGAGGAAGCGCTTGAGAACTTTGGTGTTTCCTGCGCGTTCTGCCGGGTCAGCGAGGAGAGCCGGTCCTGTGTGAATATCTGGGATGAAAAGAACGGGATCCAGACGGAACTGCTGGAGCCGGGAGTGACGGTGACGGCGGAGGAATTTGACAGGTTTACGGAACAATACCGGCATCTTGCAGAGCGCGCGGATGTGGTGGCTGTCTCGGGAAGTGTCCCAAGAGGGCTTGACGGCACTGCGTATCAGAGGCTGACCGCCATCGCAAAGGAAGCCGGCAGCAAGGTCATCCTGGACACGAGCGGCGCACTTCTGGAGCTCGGGATCGAAGCGAAACCTTCACTCATCAAACCGAATATTGATGAGATCCGCATGCTCACAGGGAAGGACTGCGGCAAAATGGATGACATCATAGAGGCGGCGCTTAAGATCCGTGAAAGAGGAGTGGAGAACGTGGCGGTGTCGCTCGGCGCCGACGGTTCTCTCGTCGTGTGCGGCAGCGGTGTCTATCGGGCGACGGTGCCGCGGCTTGACACGGTGAATTCAGTTGGCTGCGGTGACTCTATGATCGCAGGGTTTGCCATGGGGCTGGAACGAGGAGATTCCATGGAAGAGACGCTGCGAAGGGCGAGCGCGGTCTCGGCGGCCGCGGCGCTCCAGGAAGAGACGGGTATCTTTGATCCGGATGACATGGAGAAGATATACGGTAAGGTTAAGATAGAAAAGATCAGAATGTAATACGTTTTTATTTATTGGCGGATATATCGCGGTTCCCAAATTCCCTTTCACTGCATATTCTATTATAGAATGTTGCGAAAGGGGATTTTTTATGCCATATTCAGTCATGGTGGATGCCGGCCACGGCGGCCGGGATCCAGGCGCTGTCTTTAACGGCAGACAGGAGAAAGATGATACGTTGCGTCTTGCTCTGGCAGTGGGCGAGATATTGCAGGACAATGGAATAGATGTGTCCTACACGAGGACAACGGATGTATACGAGACACCATATGAGAAAGCGATGAAAGCAAACAATGCGGGGGTGGATTTTTTTCTGTCCATACACAGGAATTCCTTCCCGACGGATAACGAGGTCTCGGGGGTGGAGAGCCTTGTATATGACCTGTCAGGGCTCAAATACCAGGTAGCCCAGGACATTAACGCCCAGCTCGAGGCTGTGGGGTTTGTAAACCTGGGAGTGAAGGCAAGACCCAATCTCGTCGTGCTGAAAAGAACAAATATGCCGGCGGTACTTGTAGAGGCCGGGTTTATCAATTCCGATACGGACAATATGCTTTTTGACAACAACTTTGACGCCATCGCGGAGGCGATCGCCACAGGTCTGCTCGATGCGCTGAACGCAGAAGGAGTCATTCAGGAGAATTATTACAGAGTACAGGTTGGACTGTTCAGAAACTGGAGATATGCAGAACGGCTGCGCAATGAACTTCTGGAGCAGGATTATCCCGCGTTTATCGACGATTCCGGACCGTTTATAAGTGTTCAGGTAGGAGGATATGATAATCTGAGCGATGCGGTGGCGATGGAACGAAGACTTAAGATGGACGGCTATGATACATTGATCATAAGCTGAAAAGATTTAACGCAGATTTATCACCGGTCTGCAGGTTCCCTTAACAATACCTGGCTATAATGTAGACAACAAAGAGATGAGCAAGAGTTTGGCAAGGAGGTAGTGCGATGAAACGACTATGGGAACTTACAAATAAAACATTTCAAAATGACTCGGCGACCGGTGTATTTCTTGCGGCAAATATTATATGCTGGACCGCTGCGGCTCTCATCGCAGGAATGCTTTTCTGCGTTATATCAGGCGTATCGGTTCTGGCATATGCCACAGGCATCATGTGCGCGGCAATATACGTGGGGATCATCTTCGGACTGTTCGGGGGAATCATCTTCCTGATGAGGAACCGGGTATAAAAGGAACAGGGCAAAATGAGTTGGGGACGGGGTTTTTCTAGAAAAACCCCGTCCCCAATTCATTTTGCCCTGTCCCCATCGATCAGAACATCCGCAGATCGAGATTTTTGGGCAGTTGTTTTGGATCGATCTGATTTGCCGCCGCGAATGCAAACCAGATGTCGGTTATCTTTGTCTCTCCTTCCCGGATGGATGCATATTCTTTCTGGAATGCTTCTTCCAGAAAGCTCCAGTTTTCCAGATGAAGTGCTGCCTCGCATTCGAGAAGGTATATCCGTTCTTCTTCTTTCAGGCGCGCGGGCAGTTTTTGATATATGTCGTTCAGTTTCTGCCATTGTCCGTCTTCGGCCAGGAGGCGCAAGTATTCCTGGAGGAAGGCGGCGTCTGCCGCTATGTAAGTATCAAGGGTGATCTGTTCCATCTGCCGGATGGCTTTTTTCAGGTCTCCTTCCTGATGTGCCGCGCAGGCAAGATTGCGGTGCAGGATCGGCAGAGGTTTTGCCAGCAGGGCTTTTTCCCACAAGGCGGCGGCTTCATCGTATCTGCCGTTTTCGTACAGGTTTACGCCGAGATGAAGCTGTGCGGCGGTATTGTGTGGATCGCTCTTGATACAGCGCTCCAGGTATGGGATATAATTGGCATCTGTCATCCATGAAGCGGGAAAGTGCGTATCATTTAGTTCCGGCAGCGCGCGGCCTTCCAGGAGGCAGATCCACGGTTCCTGCTCTTTGCCGAGCGTATCTTGTGGAAATGTGAAGGAGGCGGGAAGCAGCGGCTTATTTTCCGCCCGCCGGCGCATATTCTCGAGCGCGCCCCATCCGTGGCCGCGGTGCAGTATCGTTTCGCATGGGAGGGAAGCGAGTGTCCGGCAGTGCATGTCTGCCCGCGCGACTTCCTCCGCCGGAAGCGACTGTTCCACCGCCTGCCGGATAAGTGCCTGTGCCTGTCCGTAAGAGTCCAGATTGCCTTCTCCGGGCTGTACGGCTGCAGTGCCGAATATCTGGGTAAATTCAATACTGCTCTGAGCGTCCATCTCCATTCCGTGCAGCTGCGTCGGCGCAAGTCCGGCCTGAATCTCGATGTAATCGCCCTGGCCCGGAAGAGACAGATAATCGCACCAGCTGCGCCCCCCGCTGTGGCTGCCCCAGCAGAACATCTTGCGGATACGGAGCGGCTGTGTGGAGCGCTCACAGAATACGGTGCCGTCCTTGTAGGAGACTGCCTCCCACGGGGCGGCATCCGACACCGGATTCTGGAAGAAGTATTCGCTGGAAAAGTCAAAGTTGAGAGAGTAGGAGGCATCTTTTCCGGGCAGTACGGGAAGATCAGGAAGCTGACCGCGGCCGAAGCAGTGTTCGCAGCCTTCGGCCTGCGACTGCGGCTCGATATAGAGGACCTCATCTGTGCCGGAGAAGACCCGGCTTCCCTCCTCCTCCTTTACGGCAATGTTGGTCCACCAGTACATAGGAACACTGTGAGGCTGGTCATTTACGATCCTGACGTGGGCAGTGAGGCTCCGTGCGCCCTCCGGCAGGTGGAAATCTATCTGCCATACGAGTCCTCTCGTCCGTTCATAGTCGTACATGCGCAGAAATTCTTCCTCTTTGCCGCCGGATGCGCCGCCTGCTTTGACGGCAGCGAAAAACACGTCGTCACATGTGGAAAACGTATGTCCGAGCTGGGCGATATTCCATTCGATCCCGCCGGAAAACCAGGCATTGCGGATAGCCAGGTTGGCGGGCTGCATGACAGGATTGCAGTAGAGCAGCTCACGGTCCGTCTCTTTTTCTCTCAGCGAATAGAGACGGCCTCCGAATTCCGGGAGAAATTCAGCTCTCAGATGTTCATTTTCCAGCACTACAGATGTAAGCGTAAGTCTCGTTTTGGTTCTCGTATAGCGGTCCTGCATTTTATAGGGAAGCACGCGGAAAGCTGATTCATACCCAAAATAGTCCAGTTCCTCCGGACGCATCGTACCGTTGCTTTTTGGGTGTTTGTTTTTCTGACGGTCTCTGAACAGCGGAAGCGGGTTTGCCCCTTCCGGCCTGGCCCCTTCTATTTTAAGAATACCTTTTGTTATTGACATGATCATATGCTCCTTTTCGCCGGCGGCAGCCGTAAATATTCGTTATGCAAACGTAATCGTATCACTTTCGCGTTTGATTTACAATGGCATTTTCAGACAGAGTATGCTAATATATTTTGTAAACCGGCAGGGCCGCTGTACAGCATGGACGGATACGGCCGGAACTTGGGAGGATATAGATCATGGCAGACAGATTGGAATTCAGAAGCAAACTGGGCAGCATCCAGGAGACCGCCGCGGGACAGGGGAACCGCCTTACCGTGGAGGAAATAGAAAAGTTTTTTGAGGAGGACGGCCTTTCTCAGGAACAGACGGAGCTCGTCTGCGACTATCTGCTTGCTCAGAAGGTCACTGTTGCAGGGTATAAAAAGCAGCCGGGAAAGATCATCGAGTCAGGCGAAGAGTCCGCAGATCTAAGCAGTGAAGAGCAGGAGTATTTTACGGAATACATACAGGAAATAGAGAACATGAGGGGAGGAAGTGTGGAAGAAGCCCGTATGGCCTACTATCTGCCCCTCGTTGCGGACGCGGCGCTTCAGATGCACCGCAAAGAGCTTTTCATCGGCGACATGATACAGGAGGGCAACTTAAGTCTCATGGCAGCGCTCAGGCGTTTTGAAGGGGCGGTGGACAGTGAGCAGGAGATCATGGAAGAAGTGCGCGCCGGACTGCAGGCATTTATAGAGTCTCAGACAGAGACGAGACGTCAGGATAAAAAGATGGTGAGCCAGGTGGCGGAGCTCGATGAGACGATCCGCCATATGAGTGAAGATATGGGCAGGAAAGTATCTGTGGATGAGGTGGCGCAGCAGCTTAGTATGGAGACAGAGCAGGTCGAGGCGCTTCTGAAACTGGCAGGAGAAGACGTGGAAGAAGAACAGGAAGAGATATAAAACAGACGCTGGAATGCAGATTCCAGCGTCTGTTATTATCGTGATATCCTTTTAATCATCTGTATCTTCATCTGCCTCTCGTTCCGGCAGATACATATGCACAGTCTCGATCCTGTTTTTATCCAGCGTCTCGACTACCATACGTATGCCGTCCTCCGTGGTGATCGTGTCACCGGCCTCAGGCAGCCGGTCCAGCCGCTCGATGATAAAGCCGCCGACCGAGTCATAATCTTCAGATTCCAGATTCAGGTCCAGCCGGTCATTTAAGTCGTCCAGGTTCGTGGAACCCTCGACGATAAATTCACGCTCCCCGATCTCCTGAATAAAATCTTCCTCATTTTCGTCGTATTCGTCATGGATCTCACCGACGATTTCTTCTAATATATCTTCTAATGTAATAAGTCCGGCTGTTTCGCCATATTCATCTAATACGATAGCAATGTTAAAAGAGGCCTGCCGCATCTCTACGAGCAGCTCGGAAATGTTTTTATATTCATAGGTAAAATATGCTTCGCGCAGTATGTCGCGTATATGGAATTCCTTCGTATTGTCGTAGAGAAGAAGGTCTTTCATATTGATGGTTCCGATAACGTTATCCGTTGTCTCCTCAAAGACCGGCAGCCTTGTGAATTTATCCTCCCGGAATATCTCCAGCAGTTCTTCGTAGGTGCTCTCCACATCTGCAAATGTCACATGGACACGCGGTACCATGACATCCTTGGCCTTGGCATCTCCCAGGTCGAACACATTGTATATCATTTCACGCTCGTCGGATTCAATGACGCCGTCTTCATGGCTCACATCGACGATCGTGCGAAGCTCTGTCTCTGTCATGATATCATTCTTTGCATTGGGGTCCACACGCAGCAGCAGGAGAACTCCCATGGACAAACCGTTGATAAGGAAAATGACAGGTGTCATGATCTTCATGAACATGCTGATGATGGGGGCGTAGATAAGCGCCATTTTTTCAGCGTGGATGGTTGCCATCGTCTTCGGCGTTATCTCACCGAAGAGAAGGATCAATACGGTCAGTATACCGCTGGCGATCGCCACCATAGAGCCACCGAAGCTGTATGCAAGGCTTGTTGTAAGCGAAGCGGCGGATAAGTTGACGATGTTGTTGCCGATCAGTATCGCGCTCAGCATCTTTCCTGAATTGTCTGTTATTTTTAATAATGTTTTAGCCCGTTTACTGCCGTCCTCGGCCAGGCTGCGGATTCGAATCTTGTTGGCTGTTGTAAGAGATGTCTCCGCAGATGAGAAAAATGCAGACAATCCCAGTAAAACAACCAGTATTATTAGCTGTATGACGTCACTCGAGTCCAATGATAAGTTCACTCCTTTTTAAAATAGATTATATGGGACTAATATAACCCATTTTCCCTGTTTTTGCAAGTCTGCGTTGAATTTGGCAGGTAGATAGTGTATGATGTACTGAGAAAATTAATATGATTTAATATAAAAATATAAGATGGAGACACATATGAATCAAGATTTTTACAATGCATTGAAGGATGTTTTGACAGAAGATAAAGTGCTGGCGGATGAACCGATGAAGAACCACACGACCTTCCGCGTCGGCGGGGCGGCAGATTATTATACGGTTCCGGAGTCAAAGGAGGAAGTAAGAGATATTATCCGCCTGTGCAGACAGTGGGACGTTCCTTTCTATATTATAGGCAACGGGAGCAACCTGCTTGTATCGGACAAAGGATACCGCGGAGTCATGATACAGATATACAGAGATATGAGTGAAATAACGGTAGAGGGACATACAGTCAGGGCCCAGGCCGGCGCACTTTTATCATCGATCGCAGCCCGGGCGCTGTCGGCGGGACTTACAGGATTTGAATTTGCCGCGGGGATCCCCGGGACGCTCGGAGGCGCCTGCGTGATGAATGCGGGAGCATACGGCGGAGAGATGAAGGATGTACTGAGATACGTTACAGTTCTCACAGAAGACGGAGCATTTCTCACGCTCCACAGAGACGAACTGGAACTTGGCTACAGGACGAGCGTCATTGCCAGAAAAGGATATATTGCGCTGGAAGCTGAAATAGAGCTTAAGGAAGGCAGTAAAGACGAGATAAAAGCCAGAATGGATGAGCTGAAAGAAAAGAGAGTGACCAAACAGCCGCTCGAATATCCGAGCGCCGGGAGTACGTTCAAAAGACCGGAAGGATATTTTGCGGGCAAGCTGATCGAGGATGCCGGGCTGCGCGGCTTCCGTGTCGGGGGCGCCCAGGTGTCCGAGAAACACTGTGGGTTTGTGATAAACAGGGGCAGTGCCACAGCGGCTGATATTATGGCGCTGATAACCGAGGTCGCAGACCGGGTAGAGAGACAGACCGGTGTGCGGATGGAACCGGAAGTGAAAAGATTAGGGGAGTTCTAAGATGAGATTTGTTATAGTTACCGGAATGTCAGGAGCCGGAAAGAGTACGGCGCTTAAGATGCTGGAGGATGTGGGCTATTTCTGCGTCGACAACCTTCCTGTGCCGTTGATCCCGAAGATGGCGGATCTGCTGCGGGTTCCGGGGACAGAGATAAATAAGGCGGCGCTCGGCGTGGATATCCGAAGCGGCCAGAGCTTCCGAGAACTGGAGAAAGTGCTCGATGAACTGGATATGACCGGCTTAAAGTACGAGATACTTTTTCTGGAATCAAGTGATAACGTGCTTGTCAAGCGGTATAAAGAGACGAGAAGATTCCACCCCCTGTCCGGAAACGACAGCAGAGTCGACCAGGGAATACAGAGGGAGAGAGAACAGCTTAAATTTTTAAAAAAGAGGGCGGACTATCTCGTGGACACGAGCCATATGCTCACAAGAGAGCTGAAGGCGGAGCTGAATAAGATATTTGTCCAGAACAAAGAATATAAGAATCTTTATATATCGGTTCTTTCCTTTGGATTCAAATATGGGATCCCAAATGATGCAGATCTCGTATTTGATGTACGCTTTCTGCCGAACCCGTATTATATAGAAGAACTGCGTTCCGAGAGTGGCAATGACCGGGAAGTAAGGGACTATGTCATGAACAATGACAAGGCGAAGAAATTTCTCGAAAAGCTGCTGGATTTGGTAGAGTTCCTCATACCTAATTATATTGTGGAAGGCAAGACGCAGCTCGTCATCGGTATCGGATGCACGGGCGGAAAGCACCGGTCCGTGACGCTGGCAAACGAACTGTTTGAACAGCTTAAAGACACGGAAGTGTACGGTATACGGATCGAACACCGGGATATCGGAAAGGATGCTGTCACAAAGGCCAGATGATTGCCTTATACGGACAGAGGTCTAAGGAGAGTCAGATGTCATTTTCAGGAAATATAAAAGAAGAATTATCCAGGCATTATGCCAAAGCACGGCACTGCAGTCTTGCGGAACTGTCTGCGATCGTGCATATGTGCGGCGGGTTTCAGGAGGATGCAGGCGGAACGTGCAGTCTCGGAGTACACACTGAAAATATCGCTGTTGCAAGAAAGTGCTTTACATTAATTGAAAAAACATTTAATATAAGAACTGATATCGCTGTCCGGAGAAATACGGGCAGGGACAGCAGCAGTTATTTTATCCATGCAAGAGGGAAAGAACTGCTGGCGGTCAAAAACGCATCTGCGCAGGCTGTCTGCTGCAAGCGCTCTTACATACGGGGAGCTTTTCTCGCGGCAGGGTCCATGAGTGACCCGAGCAAGTCTTATCATTTTGAGATCGTGTGCGGTGACGAGGCAAAAGCGGTTCACCTGCGGGATATTATCAACAGCTTTGGCATGGATGCAAAGATCGTACCGAGAAAAAAGACCTTTGTAGTGTATCTGAAGGAAGGCTCACAGATCGTAGATATATTGAACGTCATGGAGGCGCATATCGCGCTGATGGAGCTGGAGAATGTGAGGATACTGAAGGAAATGCGCAACTCGGTGAACCGGAAGGTGAACTGCGAGACTGCGAATATCAATAAAACCGTATCTGCTGCCGTAAGGCAGATGGAGGATATTTCTTATATAAAGGAAACCGTCGGTTTTGACAAGCTGCCAGAGGGACTGAGAGACGTTGCCCTTACACGTCTTGAATATCCGGAGGCAACTTTGAAAGAGCTGGGGAATCTGCTCCGGGAGCCTCTTGGCAAATCAGGAGTAAACCACCGGCTGCGAAAGTTAAGTGAGATAGCTGATAAGTTAAGGGAACAGTAAGGAGGAACATTATGATTAAGAAACCTGTAACTATCCAAACGGACATGAGTACTGAAGACAGATCGGTGGCGCTGCTTGTGCAGGAAGCAAGCCAGTATCAGAGCCAGGTATTCTTCGAGGTTGAAGAGAAAAAGATTAATGCCAAGAGTATCATGGGAATGATGACCCTCAGGTTATGTCAGGGAGAGGAACTTACAGTGGTTGCAGAGGGCAAGGATGAAGAGGAAGCGGCAAAAGGGCTGGAGTTATTCCTTTCTGACAAAAAATAAAAATACATACCTGTTAAATGGAGATGTTTAACGAGGCATACATGAGAAGGGCATGAAAATGCCCTTTTTATACGCAGGAAAAAGGGAGGGCTTATGAGACGACTATTATTTATCTATAATCCGCATGCTGGGAAGGGGCTGCTTAAGCCCAAACTTTCAGATGTCATCGATATTTTTGTAAAGGCAGGTTATGAGGTGGTCGCATATCCTACGCAGGCATACCGGGACGCGTATAAAAAAGTGGTGCAGTATGAGTTCGGCTCTTATGATCTCGTCGTGTGCAGCGGAGGAGACGGCACGATCGATGAAGTAGTGACGGGAATGATGCAGCGCGGCGACAGGACTCCTATCGGGTACATTCCGACCGGTACTACGAACGACTTTGCCAACAGCCTCCATATACCGAAAGGACTGTTAAGTGCTGCGGACAATGCGGTAAACGGGGCTGTGTTTCCGTGTGATGTCGGCAGGTTTAATGACGACGTCTTCGTATATATCGCTGCATTTGGACTCTTTACCGACGTATCATACCAGACAAAGCAGGAGGTGAAGAATGTTCTCGGGCATCTTGCCTATGTGCTGGAAGGGACAAAGAGACTGTTCAACGTGCCGTCATACCGTATTAAAGTCACACATGACGGCGAAACTATAGAGGATGAATTCATATTCGGGATGGTGACGAACTCCAGATCCGTGGGCGGCTTCCGGAATATGATCGGAAAGCAGGTGGTCTTTGACGACGGCGTGTTTGAAGTGACGTTGATCAAGATGCCGAAGAATCCGCTGGAGCTTCAGGAAATAGTGGCGGCCCTTCTGATCGAGCAGGTGGACACGAAGCACATGTATTCTTTCAAGACAGGCAATATTGTGTTTGAATCTCTGGAGGAGATACCGTGGACGCTGGACGGGGAATTCGGAGGCATTCATGACAGGGTGGAAGTTCAGAACCTGAACAGGCAGCTTGAGATCATGGTGCCGGAGGAGCATATCAGGGAACTGATGCAGAACCCGGAGGAATATCTTCTGGAAGAGAAACAGTTGGAAAAGAAACAGCTGGAAGATAAACAGCTGGAAGAGAAATAACAGAGGAACTGACAAATGGAAAAAAGAGAAAAGTTTTCTTCAAGATTGGGATTTATACTGATCTCAGCGGGCTGTGCCATCGGTCTGGGCAATGTTTGGCGCTTCCCTTATATCACAGGAAAATACGGCGGAGGAGCATTTGTACTCATGTATCTGTTCTTCCTTGTCATACTGGGACTTCCGATCGTAGTCATGGAACTGTCGGTAGGAAGAGGAAGCCAGAAAAGTTCTGCCATGTCGTTCAACGCGCTGGAACCGGCCGGGAGCAAGTGGCACGTCTTCCGCTATTTTTCCATGGCAGGAAACTATCTGCTCATGATGTTCTACACGACGATCGGAGGATGGATGCTCGCTTATTTTGTCAAGATGCTGAAGGGCGATTTTGAAGGGGCAGATACGGCGCAGGTAGAGGGGGTATTTACTGCACTTACGTCTGACCGGAACGGGATGCTTTTCTGGATGGTTCTCATTTCTGTGGCGGCGCTTCTGATCTGCTCCATGGGACTTCAGAAGGGTGTGGAGCTGATCACAAAAGTGATGATGTCCAGCCTTCTTGTCATCATGATCGTGCTTGTCATACGTGCCGTGACGCTTCCAAACGCGGCGGACGGGCTGAAGTTCTATCTGCTTCCCGATTTTGGGAAAATGGAGGAGGCAGGGATAAAGGAAGCGGTTTTTGCGGCTATGGGTCAGGCGTTCTTCACCCTGAGTGTCGGCGTCGGTTCACTTGCCATATTCGGCAGTTACATCGGTAAAGAGCGGAGCCTTGCGGGCGAAGCTGTAAGTATTACCGCGCTGGATACCTTTGTGGCGGTCGTGGCGGGACTTGTTATTTTCCCTGCGTGCTTTGCCTTTGACTTAAATCCCGGGGAAGGCCCGGGGCTTGTATTCGTGACGCTACCGAATGTATTCCGGGAGATGCCGGGCGGGAGAGTGTGGGGCAGCCTGTTCTTTCTGTTCATGACCTTTGCGGCGCTCTCTACAATTGTTGCGGTATTCCAGAATATAATCCAGTTTGCGCGCGACTTGTGGGACTGGCCCCTCAGACGTTCTGTGATTGTGAACGGGGTTCTTCTCATACTGCTCAGTATTCCGTGTGTACTCGGGATGACGGACTGGTCCTCGTTTACAATAGGCGGAAAGAACATTATGGACATAGAAGACTTTATTGTGAGTAATAACCTGCTTCCGCTTGGCTCCATGGTGTATCTGCTGTTCTGTGTGACAAGGTACGGATGGGGATGGGATAACTTCCTCAAGGAAGCCAACGCAGGAGCGGGAATGAAGTTTCCGTCCGGCCGGGGTGTCAGGTTTTATCTGACGTTTATCCTTCCTCTTATCGTGTTCGTGATCTTTATTCAGGGGTATATAAGTATGATAATGAAATAAATTTTAAATTTCTAAAAAAAATGCTTGTCTATTGTGATTTTTTTTGCTACAATAGACAGGCAGGTGAAATAATGGCTCCATGGTCAAGCGGTTAAGACGCTAGCCTCTCACGCTGGAATCAGGGGTTCGATTCCCCTTGGAGTCACTTAACTTTTCCGCTGAATCCCTTGTAACACAGGGGTTCAGCGGATTTTTTTTATCCTGATAAGTGAAGGGGA
This sequence comes from [Clostridium] hylemonae DSM 15053, assembly GCF_008281175.1. Lineage (NCBI taxonomy): Bacteria > Bacillati > Bacillota > Clostridia > Lachnospirales > Lachnospiraceae > Lachnoclostridium > [Clostridium] hylemonae. Next base: position 3,170,308 of record NZ_CP036524.1, on the reverse strand, counting down.
CGCTGTCCGGACTGTTCAGGTTTTACAGTAGACTTTTTATATAGAAATTAAGCATGGAGCCGGAAGGCTCCTGTTTTAATGTCCGCTAAAGTATACTAGGGATCAGGCGTAAAATCAAGATGCATAAAGCGCAGTGTTAAGCAAAATTAAAAATAATATTTATCTATGTCCCTCTTTGTCCCGCATGCTGCTGCTAAAATACAGCAAACAGATAATAAGGAGGAACAAAAAATGGAAGAAAACACAAGCTTCATACCGGAAATTTATATCGGTGAAAATGGGAACTGGTTTATCAACAACTATGACACGGGAGTTAAGGCAAGAGGTGACGACGGTATCACGCCTCACATCGGAGCCAGCGGCAATTGGTATATAGGGGAGGCCGACACCGGAGTGCCGGCCACCGGCCCGAAGGGTGAGAAGGGTGAGGCGGGCCCGATGGGGCCTCAGGGACTGACCGGAGTCACAGGTCCTCAGGGAGCTACGGGGCCACAGGGACTGACCGGCCCCCAGGGGCCGACGGGAGCTACCGGTCCGCAGGGAGCCACAGGACCCAAAGGAGACACAGGAGCAGCAGGCCCGCAGGGGCCAACCGGAGCCACGGGTCCAAAGGGAGATCCGGGAGCAGCGGGCCCGCAGGGGCCGAAAGGCGACAAAGGAGATGCCGGTACTGCAGGAGAGCAGGGGCCGCAGGGCGAGAAGGGAGAGAAAGGCGATAAGGGAGACCGCGGACCTGTGGGACCGGCCGGTCCGGTGAATATGGCGAACAATCTTGAAACGACAGAGGAAGGTTACGCCCTTGATGCCCGGCAGGGTAAAGTGCTGTTGGATACAGTAAACAGCGCCCTGAATGATCATATTATTAAGAGGACTGTGGGGAACCGCATTAATGTATCGGCCGGACAGCAGTCATACACTTATATTAATTTTGCCATACCTGAAGGTTACAGTGTATTATCAGTGAGCGCATATGCTGCACATGCGGCGACTCTTTGTGGCGCTGCTGTCATGAGTGAAGGAAGGATCATAATACCATTCTCATCAACGGCAGCGAATACACCGGAAACATTTACGGCAGATGTTGTGTTGATTAAAACTATGAATTAAACTCTAATTCTAAAGCAATATACAGAGCAGCGGCGCTTGCATCAGGTGATGTCGTGCTGCAGGATCTTAGCGGATATTCATATAGACCTACATCGGACTCTGTCCGGGGATACTTTATGTTTACTCCGTAATTGACAGTAAAAAGATATTGGAACCGAATGGCACCCCTTAAGCTGGAATTCAAACTTAAGGGGTGTCGTTCAGTTTAAACAGGCACTTTTATTGTTGTTTGTAATCTAAAAATAACAGAATTAAATGTTGGTAACTGTAAGATGAAAGCGCAATTTTTAATTTACAGAAAAGAATATTGACAATAAGCGTATCAGATGATATTATAAAACAAAAGAAAAACGTTTCGCTAAATTTTGCATTATTAAAAACATACTACAAACACTATAAATATGTATATTAACATAAAACTAAGTATAATATTTTTTAATTTTTTTTTGAGATTGTAGCGAAACGATTTACCAAAGAAACGGAACCGGAAAGAATGAGTAAAAAGGAAAGCAAAATCACGATCAGCCAAATAGCAAAAATGGCCAATGTATCTACTTCCACGGTGTCACATGTAATTAACGGTACAAAGAATGTCAGTGACCGTACGAGACTGAAGGTGGCAGGTATTATCAATGAAACGGGTTACACTCCCAATTATGTAGCAAAGGCGCTGAAAAAAAGTGAAACTAAGACAATAGGTTTGATTGTCTCCGATATTACAAACCAGTTTTTCGTGGATGTGATACAGGCAGTAAATGAAGAAGCGCTGCGAAACGGATATATGGTAATCCTAGGTGATTCGGACGATAATCCGAAACAGGAACTAGAGCTGGTAAAGTCATTTCAGGAAAGATGTATAGATGGTCTGATCTTTTCGCCGACGATCCATTCCGGAAATTATGCGGCGCCGTACCTGAACAGTGTGAATCTGCCTGCAGTTTGTATCGACAGAACGCTGGACGACAAGTGGGACTGGGTAGGGACAGAAAACCGGAATGCGGCAAAGATACTGACCCGCCACCTGATCGGGCTGGGGCACCGCAGGATCGCGTTTGTCTCCGGGCTCAGAGGAATCAACACTACGGAGGAGCGGATCGAAGGGTATGAGAGTGCATTAAAAGAGGCAGGGCTCCCGTTTGACAAGACGCTCCTGATCGTTGGGGAATCCAGGATTGTTCCGGCTAAAGTCAGGTCAAAAGAACGTTTTAAAGCCATATTAAATACGGAGAATTTTCCGACGGCGATCATCGCGTCCAACAACCTCATGGTCATTGGAATTATGCGCACATTGCAGGAGCTTAATGTTAAGGTTCCGGAAGATATGGCGCTTGCGGCATTTGATGATTTTGAGTGGGCCGACCTGTTTCAACCGCGTATTACAACAATCGTGCAGCCGTGCCGGGATATTGGAACAAAAGCGGTACAGCTGCTCATAGAGAGAATTAAGAATCCAACAGCAGCGCTGCAGAAGGTGGAATATTATCCCCGGTTAGAGATACGGGAATCGTGCGGCATACTGCTGAAAGATAAATTAAAAAAAGAAGGAGTGAAGAAATGGTGAAAGAACGATGGCCGGTAATTGACACGCACTATCACACAGGAGTGTGTCTCATCAACACATTTGACGCGGAGAAAGAACTGATTCCATGGATGGACAAAAACGGCGTGGATATCCAGGTGATTTTTCAGGTGAATGAAGGGTTTGTCCATAAGACACCGGATTGGAACCCGTACATAGGAAATGATTATATCAGCAGGATCCAGCACAAATTCCCTGACAGAGTGATAGGTCTGTGTACGATCAATCCATGGCTTCAGGCCCCAAAGACTTATAACTGGCCGAAGTCAAAGTACGGAAAGGAGATGGATCTGCCGATCAGAGACGAGGCCTTGGAGGAGCTTGAGCGTTCTATTCTGGAATTAGGCCTGTGGGGCATAAAATTACATCCGCTGGAACATGATTTTGAGATCAATAATAAGAGTATTATATATCCGATCATGGAAAAGCTGACCAGGCTTCAGGAAAAATGCGGACGGAAATTGTTTGTTGTAGTGCACTGTGCCGGAGATTCTGTGAATAATACTCCGACTCAGCTGGCACAGGTCGCCGCAGACTTTCCGGACATTTTGTTCCTCATGGCTCATGCGGGATATATGAGAGCATTTGGAACCGCGGGAGATGTGGCGGAAGGCATCGATAATCTGAAGCTGGACCTGACGCTGAATGTCACCCCGACAACTTTAAAACCGACATATGAAAAAGAAGGAGCCGGAAAATTCGTGATCGGCACAGACGGTCCATTCGACCTTGCGACGACAAAGCGGCTCATTGTCAGAGACCTGACCGGAGAGGACGACGAGGAGGCAGTGGAACTGGTCATGGGCGGAAACATGGCAGAATACCTGGGAATACCAAAGATAAAATATGAGGAACAGGAGGATGAGAACCGTGGGAAAATATCGCTGGCCGGTAATTGATACAAATTTTAAGATCGGTGTGAATATGAAGAGCACCTGCGTTGCGGAAGAAGATTTGATTCCATGGATGGATGAGAACGGAATCGATATACAGATAGTCTTTCAGGCAGATGAGGGCTTCGCCCATCAGACACCAAAGTGGAATCCATACATAGGCAACGATTATGTCGCGAAGATCCAGGACATGTTTCCGGAGAGAGTGATAGGCCTTGCCACTGTCAACCCGTGGAATGATGCGCCGAAGACGTGGAACTACCCGCCGGACGAGACGGGGAGACCGTTTACACTCCCGGTGGCAGATGAGTCGTCAAGAGAGCTGGAGCGCTGTATCGTGGATCTCGGGCTGAAAGGGCTGCGGATGAATCCGGCGGCACATAACTATGAGATCAATAATAAGACGGTCGTGTATCCGATGCTGAACAAGCTGAGGGAACTGCAGGAACGTACGGGAAGGGTTCTCCCGGTCGTGGTGCATGGCGCCGGGGACAGCGGCAATACGACTGCGCTGCAGGTGGCGGAGGTTGCCAAGGATTTCCCGAAACTGGTCTTTCTCATGATCCATTCCGGATTCATTTGGTGTTACGGTACGACCGGAGAGATCGCACCGTCATATGACAATCTGCTTCTGGACTTGACAGGCAATCTGGGGCCTTATTCTGTTTCGGAGGCATACAGGCAGTGCGGGGCCGGCAAATTTACAATAGGAACGGACGGCCCTCTCGGCATACCTGGAATAAAAGATAAGATCCTGGATGTATTTGTGGACAACGAGGAGGACAGAGAACTGATACTGGGCGGAAATATTGCAAAATTATTAGGAATTGAGAAGATTGAGGTTGCGCGATGAATATGGGCGAAGTAGAAAAGAAGACACAAAGCGGAGAACTGAATATTGAACATGTCAGCATTGAATTTAATACGGTGAGCGGGGATAAGATGAAGGCGCTGGATGATATATCCCTCGATGTGGCCCACGGAGAACTCGTAGCCGTCGTCGGCAGAAGCGGATGCGGGAAGACGACACTTCTGAATATCGTTGCGGGTCTGCTGGAACCGACAGGCGGGACGTGCAGGCTGAACGGAAAAGAGATCACGGGACCGGGCAGGGAGCGTGGAGTAGTATTCCAGGCGGACGCTGTATTTGGGTGGAAGCGGGTAGGAGATAATGTCGACTTTGCGTTGAAGCTGGGCGGAGTGCCAAAAGAAGAGCGCGGGCAGCTGATAACAAAATACCTTAAAATGGTAAATCTGGAAAAGTTCACGAAGTTCTATCCAAAGGAGCTTTCGGGCGGCATGCGCAAGCGGCTTCAGATCGCAATGGTCCTGGCAAATCAGCCAAAACTGCTTCTCATGGACGAGCCGTTCGGGCCGCTCGATTATGCGACGAAGGTGGAGCTTCAGGTGGAGGTGGAGAAGATACGGCTGAAGAATCCGCTCACCACATTCTTTGTGACACATGATGTGGAGGAAGCGACATTTGTGGCCGACCGCATTATTATGATTGAAAAGGGAAAAATCGTGGAGGAACTCAAAGTAGACATACCGAGGCCAAGGCCGGTTGAAATACGCAATACAGCAGAGTTTCACGCAATCTCGGACTATCTGCTCGGGAAATTGCTGGAGCTGAGCGATGTAAAGAGTGAGGTGCGGTAATGGGTACAAAACATATAAAAAAGATTCTGGCGGCAGCCGGACTGATAGTTTTCTGGCAGATAGCTGCCCTGATCGCCCGAAGCGGCGGGGAATACAGCGCGGTACTCGTGCCGACATGGGGAAAGGTCCTCACTGAATCACTGCCCGGGTTTGCGGCATTCAGGGAGCGCGCTGCCGAACTATGCGGATGCGCTGTACGTCCTTGAGCAACAGCCTGATCACGGTAAAACGCGTAGTGACAGGGCTTTTCATCGGCGGAGCAGCCGGTGTCGTCACGGGGATCATCATCGGACTGCAGCCCGTACTGAGAGGAATGTTCTATCCGGTCGTGAAGATATTGAGAAATATCCGCTTCTGGCGCTGATAGCTGTTCCTCGTCTGGTTCGGCGGGGAAGAGATCGGGATCATAGTATATATCGCATTTGGACTCTGGATCATATACGACAAACATTATAGAAGCCATTGATAATACAGACCGGATCCGGATCAATTTTGCGAGAACGCTTGGGGCTAAAAATATGGATGTATATACGAATGTCATAATACCGATGATCGTGCCCAACATTATAAATGCTACAAAGGTAGCGCTGGGGGTAGCATGGGCCATTGCGCTGGGAGGAGAATTTCTGGCGGCTCAGGACGGTCTCGGAAGGCTGCTGATCGTATCACAGCAGTATATGGAAACGGGCAGGATGCTCATAATATTGATCGTTTTCATTGTCCTTACAGCAATCTTCGGCTGGATTGTAAAAGTGACAGGAAACAGGATAACACGATGGATGCCATGATGCATGAGAAGAAGGAGGAAAAATATGAAAAAGATGATAAGAGTAACCGTATGTCTCATAATGACGGCGGCATTGACGCTGGCCGGCTGTTCAGGCGGCAGCAACAAAGGCAAAAGCGCAGAAGGAAAACCGAGGCCGGAATCCCTCAGGTGAGTCTGAAATTCGCGACAGAACCATATCCGGACCATACCGTTCCGTATGTGGGCATTGAAAAAAGTTTTTGAGGACGTTGGTATTACACTGGAGAAAGTAGATGCCATTGATGCAGATAAAGTACCTTCTGTTCTGATCGCAGGCAACTATGATTTTGCCTCAGGGGCACCGTCCCTCTTTATTCCGTCTATGGGGCAGGGCGACTTTACGACATTTGCTTTCAGCAACCTGTTCCTCGGCTACAGTGTTATGGCACCCGAGGGAACAAAGACATACAGTGATTTTGTCAAAGAAGGCATGAGCGGGGAGGAAGCTATCAAGGCTGCCCTTGGACAGATGAAAGGAAAAGTATTTACCTATCCGTCCGAATCAGCCATCAAACCGTTCATTGACCTTTGCTTTCAGAAAGCAGGCATGACGCTGGATGACGTAGAAAATGAAGTGATCGATGACTCCAACGGGGTAGCGCTTATGCTTGCGGGAAGAGCAGACTTTAAGGTCGGCGGCGTGCGGCAGCCGCAACTTTGTCTTCCAAGGGATTTGTACCGATCCTTTCTGCCAAGGATATCGTGGAGACTGCAGAGCCTTCAGAGGACTCAAAGGAAGTGAGAAGCATTCTGCACAATGGATGGACAACGACAGAAAATGGGCGGAAGAAAATCACGATACGGTGCTGAGGCTTGCGTCTGTATGCTTCAGGATCAACCAATATGTCAATGATGATCCTAAAGAGGCAGCCAAGATCCACGTGAATTATGTGAACCAGTTGGCCGGCACCGAGTTCACGGAGGAAGAAGTACAGGCATTATATAAAACTTCCATTCCGTTATATACATGGGATATGCAGAAGCCTTGGTTTGAAGATAAGGAAGATGCCCTGTACTGGGAGTATGAGATTGGTTCAACGATCAAGATGTACGAGGATGAGGGAATGTTTAAAAGCGGAGAGTACGGCCCGTCAGACATCGTAAGCGCGGATAAGATTTATGCGGAGTTAAAGGAACTGAAAGCAGAAGCAGATTCTAACTTTGAAAACTGGAAAATGCAGACGGCACGGCGCTGGAGCTGAAAGAGAAAGCGGAGTATCAGTATTCTATTTTCAATTATCTGGATGCCAGGAATCTCTCGGAACAGGCCGTAAAAGAAATGAAATAGGGGACAGACATGGATAAAAGATGACAAAGAAAAAAAACATTTTTTTGGCGGCCCGGCATTATGATATTGTTTGCCGTATGGATCTGGGCAAGTTTTCGCTGGGAGAGACAAGAGTCCCGTCCCCGTGGAAGATCGTGAGCCGGTTTGCCGGGACAATTACAGAGAGTCCGGAGATCCAGTTTCAGGAGCCGGGAGCAGTGGCTTTTCTACACATGTGATGGCTACCCTGGGACGATATCTGCTCGGGACGCTGGCAGGAACAGCAGTCGCCTTTATCTGTCTGTTTCTGACGGTCAGATTTAGAAGTTTTCAGGAAATATTTGATCCGCTCGTCGATATTTTGCGTGCCATACCGCCGCTGGCCCTTGCTCCTTTTCCTTCTCTGGTTCGGTACGAGCCAGGAGGATCATTGGGATCGTTATTTTCTATGTATTTACAATGATATTTGTGGCGGCGCGGAAGCGTAAGAGCTGGACCCGGTACAGGCTGATTTTGCAAGAACGCTTGGGGCCGGCAGGACGACGGTTGCGTACCGCGTATTGCTGCCAAGTCTCCTGCCGTCGATGGCAGGCCCCATCAAAGTTGCGTGCAGCTGGTCCTGGGGACTTGTGATCGTAGGCGAATTGCTCGGGGCAAAGAGCGGAGTCGGCAGAATCTTAAATGCATTTATTGCGATTTTGTCCACGGATCTCGTTGTAGTGGGAATCGTTTGGATTCTGATTCTGGCAGTTGTGGTGGAGAAGGCAGTTGCGGTTATTTTAAAATGGCTTTTAAGATGGAATGCAGGTAAGGTATGATGAGAAAATATGATGTTTTGACAATGGGAGAAGCACTTGTGGATTTTGTGCCGGAAGAAAACAGAGTTCCGGGTCCTTACAGAGCACTTGCCGGAGGGGCCGAATAATGTGGCGTGCGGTCTTGGAAAGCTCGGCGCAAGGGTGCGCTGCTTGCAAGGGTGGGGATGACGCCCTGGGAAGATGCGTCATAGACACGGCAGGAGAATGCGGCGTAGATACTTCTTATATTCAGACAGACCGACGCCGTGTCACAACCGTAACCGTCGTGATGCCCCGTTCGGAGGACATGACGCGTTATGCGATCTACAGGAAGGAGAGCGCGGACGGGAGCTGACATTTGAAGATATTCCTACAGAGTTATTTGACAATGCAAAGATCCTGCATTATGGAAGTCTTGGTATGGCGGAGAAAACTTCGAGTGAATGTATGGGCAGGGCGATCAGAAGGGCCAGGGAAAAGGGATGACGACCTCTCTGGATGTGAATTTGCGTCCTGGATCATGGGATTCCCGGGATGAGATGATAAGTCGGTGCAGGAGCTGGTACGTGTGAGTGATATCATTGCTTACGAAGGAAGAGGCAGAAATCTTACGGCTGAATCCCCGGAAGCTGGCAGCGGAGGAAGATAAGATCGTACTCGTGACTGACGGAGCGGAGACGGCGTCTGTCTATGCGGGAAGCTGAGTGTAAGCCGAAGGCCGGAAGCGGTGGAGGCAGTCGACGTGACCGGAGGCGGCGATTCATTTATGTCTGCATTTTATACTATTATGGGGCGTTTGCAGAGAAGATGGAAGCAGAAGAGTTCTACGCGAATGCGGTTGATTTTGCGGTACGGGCAAGCACCATCGCGGTACAGAGATATGGGGCGATCGACAGCCCGCCTACTCTGGAGGAAATATGTGAGAAGGGAGGGGATGCCAAATGAAAGTGATTGTTGTAGATGATTACGGACAGATGAGCCAATGGGCGGCGCAGATTATAGCGGAGCAGGTTCGGGAAAACCGGAAAGTGTTCTCGGCTGGCGACCGGATCGACTCCGGCCGGCATGTATGAACAGCTCGTGCGCATGTATGAGGAGGGAAAGGTGGATTTTTCAGGAGTCAGAACAGCGAATCTGGATGAATACGCAGGACTTTCGGGAAGCCATCCGCAGAGTTTTCGTTATTTTATGGATACTCACTTTTCGGACAGGTAAACATTAAGAAAGATAATATACATTTTCCGAAGAGCACAGAGGGGATTTCGGCGCAATAGCAGAAGAATATGAAGCGCAGCTTAGAAGACTCGGATCGGCAGACATACAGGTTCTGGGAATTGGCGGCAACGGCCATATAGGCTTTAATGAACCTTCGGATCATTTCACCGAAGCGGTGAACGTCGCAGAGCTGACAGGAGAAACAATACGGGCAAACGCCAGATTTTTCACTTCGCCGGAGGAGGTGCCGCGGAAGCCGTAACTATGGGGATAAAGAATGTTATGTCCGCAAAGAAAATCATTCTTCTCGCAAATGGTTCCGGAAAAGAGATATCATCCGGAAGATGGTATACGGAGATATCACGCCGGCACTGCCTGCAAGTATCCTCAGACTGCACGGGGACTGTACGGTGATCGTGGACAAAGAAGCGGGACAGGATTTGAAGGAGGTAGAATAAATGGTAATTGACACACATGCACATGTATTTTTTTTAGATAAGTTTATTGATTATGACGACAAACCGTTATTCCAGTATATGGAAGAACAGAAGGTAGACCGTTGTTCCTGCATTGCAACGACAAAGGCGGAAAACGCGGCAATGCTGGAAAGTGTAGGAAAATATGGCGATAAGCTGTTTGGCATTGGTTATGTGAACGTCCATGATATGGAGAATTCCCTGAAGGAGCTGAGGATAATGTCGGGAAAGGTGTTGTCAGGGGTATCAAGATGCATCCATATGTTGAAGATTATGTTGTGGATGACCCGATGCTGGATCCGCTGTATGAGACATGCCTCGAACTGGACATTCCGCTGCTGTTTCACAATGGAATCGTGACATTCAGCACTTGGCCGTCAGACGAACCGGGAAGATAAAACGCCAAAATATGAATGTATCGGGTTTCCACATCAGTTTGCCGCGGTTCTGGAGCGTTATCCGAAACTGAAGATCATCTTTGCGCATTTCGGCGGAAATTTTACCGAGAATTTCTCTGTCTGACTGAAAGATTTGAGAACGCTTACTTTGACACGGCATGGCTGCGCCATTATGCGGCCAGACAGTTTCCACCGGTAGACATCCACCGCTGGATCGAGCATGCCGTTTCTATTCTTGGATCGAAAAAATATTGTTTGCGGGAGAGGAACGCTGCCATCAGATATTAAAGAGTGTAAGATCAGCGAAGAACAAAAGGAGGATATCCTCTGGAAAAATGCCTCAGACTTATATAAGCTTGGGACGAATACGGATGCGGGAGGAAGAGAAGTTGAGTAATAATATAGAAGTAAAAGGACTTGCCCACATTGGAATTCCTACATCTGATCTGGAGAAAAGCATTGCGTTTTATCAGGATCTGGGATTTCAGATCATTGTAGATCAAGAGGAATGGAGGGCAATAATTTTATATTCATGGAGTGCGGCGGGTGATCATCGGACTTCGCAGTCACTGGATGAAACGGTCAGAAGCCAGGCGGGCACTAAAGGAGACGGTAATATAGATCATTTTGCGCTTCTTGTGGATGATCTTGACAAGACGAAGAAAGTTCTGGAAGAGAAGGAGTTCCGTTTGCAATACCGGGTGTCTCGACGACAGAAGCGTGGAGGCCGAAGTCCTGCAGATGTATTATGGTATATGGGCCGGACCGCGTGAAGATCGAGTTTGTTGAGCTTAAATAGATCCCTGCCCTATGGGCGGCTGCCATGCCGCAGACACAGTGTTTTACCATTAATTGACAAACAAAATAGTTAATGATATCCTAAATTTAAGGTCTGAAATTAAAAGAAATAAGAGATGAAAAATGCAGAAAAGCAACGGAAGTAAAGTGACGATTGGCGATGTGGCTAGAATTGCAAACGTTTCAAAGTCAACGGTCTCCCATGTGCTGAATGACACGAAGCATGTAAGCGACAGAACAAAGGATAAGATATTGAAGGTGATCGAGGAGACGGGCTACACGCCCAATCTGGTGGCGAAGGCTCTGAAAAGTCGGAGACGAGGACGATAGGGCTTGTGATATCTGATATCCAGAACCAGTACTTTATTGATGTCATCAAGGCGATCAGCGATGCGTGCATTCTGAACAATTATACCGTTTTCCTGGCAGATTCCAACGATGATCCGAAAAGAGAGCTGGAGACGTCCAGTCTTTTGTGAGCGCTGCGTGGACGGGTTCATTCTGTCTCCGACAGCCGAATCTGAGAAATACGTCGGAAAGTATTTTGAGGAGAAGGACATACGGTCGTTTATATCGACCGGATGCTGGGGCAATGGTGACTGGGTCGGCAGTGAGAATGAAAAATCCATGGAAAAGCTGACGGATCATCTGATCTCCCTCGGGCACAGGCGGATCGCTTTTGTCGCTGGACTGCGCAATATCAGTACGACCGAGGAACGGATCAGAGGATACCAAAATTCTCTGGCGAAGTATGGCATCCCTTACGACGGATCACTTGTGATTGAAGGAGAGTCCAGAACTGTTCCCACCGAGATACGCACGAAGGACATTGTCCGGAAGATGGCAAGGCAGGCGGATCGTCCGACGGCGATCATAGCTGCAAATAATCTGATGGTGCTCGGAGTCATGAAGGCGCTGACAGTCTTGGCATCAAAGTGCCGGAGGATATGGCGGTCGCGGCTTTTGACGACTGTGAGTGGGCGGCATTGTTTCATCCTGGTCTGACTACGGCTGCCCAGCCCTGCAGAGAGATAGGGCAGAAAGCCGCAGAGCTTTTGATCGACCGCATTCAGCACGGAGCGGAGCCGCAGAAGATTTATTTTCAGACAAAACTTATTATCCGGGAGTCATGCGGTGCAAAGCTTGACAATAGTTCCCGGACGGATTAAAAGTGTACTGCTTTTATTGGTAAACATTATTGTGTTTTAAGGGTTATGAGATATAATGTTAAAAGCGAAACAATTACATTATATGTCGGCGGCGAGCGCCATAGTGTAGGAATTGGAGGAATAATATATGTTAGTATCAGCAAAGAGATGCTTGAAAAGCGGTAGCGGGCCACTATGCGGTAGGTCAGTTTAATATTAACAACCTGGAATGGACAAAAGCGGTCCTGCTCACAGCAGAGGAGTGTAAATCACCGGTAATTCTGGGCGTGTCCGAGGGCGCGGGGAAATATATGACAGGCTTTAAGACTGTACAGGCAATGGTGAAAGAGATGATCGACGGACTCGGGATCACAATTCCTGTCGCAACACATCTTGACCACGGCAGCTATGAGGATGTCTGAAATGTATCGACGCAGGATTTACTTCTATCATGTTTGACGGCTCCAAATATCCGATCGAGGAAAATGTTGCTAAGACAAAAGAACTGATCGCTATCTGTAAGGAAAAGGGAATGTCCATCGAAGCGGAAGTGGGCCATCGGCGGTGAGGAAGACGGTGTTATCGGACAGGGCGAATGTGCGGACCCGCAGGAATGCAAGATGATCGCTGACCTTGGTGTAGACATGCTCGCGGCAGGAATCGGAAATATTCACGGAAAATATCCGGAGAACTGGGCGGGATTAAGCTTTGAGACACTGGACGCGATCCAGCAGCTTACAGGCAAAATGCCTCTCGTACTTCACGGCGGAACCGGGATCCCGGACGACATGGTCAAGAAGGCGATTGACCTTGGCGTGGCAAAGATCAATGTAAATACAGACTGTCAGTTATCATTTGCAGACGCGACACGTAAATATATCGAAGCAGGTAAAGACTTAGAAGGTAAAGGCTATGACCCACGTAAGCTGTTGAAACCGGGTACGGATGCCATTATGCAGACTGTTAAGGAAAAGATGGAATTATTCGGTTCAGTTGGAAAAGCTTAAGTCACAGAATGTAATTTTACTTGCCTTTTCGGCTGATTGAGGTATACTAGCAGACGTAGAAATGAACAAAGGCGTTCCAACCGGTAGTTGGAGTGCCTTTTCTAGTGATGCGTGTGACAGAGGTTTCTGCGCCGTGTACCGCACAAATTTCCGGGAGACGGAATATGAGACTCCCTGTTGTAACAGGATTTAACACAAGAAAGAAACAGAAAATATGAGCGAAGCAATTAACGTAGCTGAAATTTTTGGAGAAGATGTGTTTAATGACACTGTCATGCTGGAACGTTTGCCTAAGAAAGTCTATAAGGATCTGAAGAAGACGATCGAAGAAGGCAAAGAGTTAGATCTTGCAACGGCGGATGTCATTGCGCATGAGATGAAGGAATGGGCGATTGAAAAGGGGCCACTCATTATACACACTGGTTCCAGCCGCTTACGGGCGTTACGGCCGAAAAGCACGATTCTTTATATCGGCTCCGCTTGACAACGGAAAAGTATTGATGAGCTTTTCCGGAAAAGAATTGATCAAAGGTGAGCCGGATGCATCCTCCTTCCCGTCCGGCGGACTGCGGGCTACATTTGAGGCGAGAGGTTACACTGCGGGGACTGTACGTCTCCGGCCTTTGTCCGGCATGACGCTGCGGGGCGACGCTCTGTATACCGACTGCTTTCTGTTCCTATACAGGGAGGCGCTGACCAGAAAACGCCGCTGCTTCGTTCTATGGAAGTCATCAGTGAACAGGCGCTGAGGCTTGTCCGTCTGTTTGGAAACACGACAGCGAAAAGGTGACTCCTTCCGTGGGGCGGAGCAGGAATATTTTCTCGTTGACGCTGAGAAGTTCCGTCTCAGGAAGGATCTGATATATACCGGTCGCACGCTTTTGGAGCGATGCCTCCGAAAGGCCAGGAGCTGGATGATCATTACTTCGGCACGATCCGTCAGAGGATCGCCGGATTTATGAAGGATACAAATGAAGAATTGTGGCGGGTAGGTGTAACGGCGAAGACGCAGCACAATGAGGTGGCCCCGGCGCAGCATGAACTGGCCCCGATCTATGCACCGGCCAATATCGCGGTTGACCACAATCATCTTGTGATGCAGACGTTAAAGCGTGTAGCGGGCAGGCATGGGATGAAGTGCCTGCTCCATGAGAAACCGTTTGCAGGTGTGAACGGTTCCGGAAAGCATGACAACTGGTCTATTACGACAGACGACGGAAGAAACCTGCTGGAACCGGGTAAAACACCACATGAAAACATACAGTTTCTTCTCGTGCTTACGTGTATCCTCAAAGCAGTGGATGAGCATGCAGACCTTCTGCGTGAATCTGCCGCCGATCCGGGAAATGACCACCGCCTTGGGGCAAATGAGGCCGCCGCCATTATCTCTGTCTTCTTGGGCGAGCAGCTTGAAGACGTGCTTCAGCAGCTTATAAGCACCGGGAGGCAACCCACAGTTTAAAGGGCGGTAAACTGGAGACCGGTGTAAGAACGCTGCCTGACCTTGCGAAAGACGCGACGGACCGAAACAGAACCTCTCCGTTTGCATTTACAGGAAATAAATTTGAATTCCGTATGGTGGGCTCCCGCGATTCCGTTGCAGGGCCGAATGTAGTCATCAATACGATCGTTGCCGAGGCGTTCAGTGAGGCGTGTGATATTCTTGAGAAGGCGGATGACTTTGAGATGGCAGTTCACGATCTGATCAAGCAGTATGCGATAGAGCATCACCGTATCGTATTTAACGGCAACGGATATGCGCAGGCCTGGGTAGAAGAAGCGGCCAGAAGGGGCTTCCAAATATTAGCTCCATGGTTGAGGCGATTCCGGCACTGACGACAGAGAAGTCTGTCAGTATGTTTGAGCGGTTCAATGTATTTACGAGGGCGGAGCTTGAATCCCGCGCGGAGATAAAGTATGAGAACTACTCTAAGGCCATTAATATAGAAGCGCGAACGATGATAGATATGGCGAGCAAACAGATCATCCCGGCTGTGATCGATATACGAAGAGTCTGGCAGATACCGTTGTGGCGGTAAAAGAGGCGGGGCGGATATGTCCGTACAGGCAGGGCTGCTCACGGAAGTATCTGGATTGCTGGCGGAGACGAAGAAAGGCGGAAGCCATTCTGGCAGCGGACAAAGCCTCAGATATGGAAGAGGGAAAACAGCAGGCGGAATATTGTCATTCTGACGTTGTGCCGGCTATGGAGGCCCGCAAACCTGTCGATGAGCTGGAGATGATCGTAGACAAGGAAGCGTGGCCGATGCCTTCTTACGGAGATTTGATTTTGAAGTCTGATTCTTTAGAAATTGATTAGAAAAATTTAAGGACCTTGGGCTTGGAATGGCAGTTTATATATGTTATTCTAGGTTCAAGGTTCTTTTATTTACAGGGTGATGTAAGGAGGATTAACAAATGACGCAGAATGAGTTCCTGGATAAGCTTCGGAATGCGCTGGAGAATGAATTGAGCGGTTCGGCCGTTCAGGATAACGTTGCTTATTACAGTTCTTATATAATGGAAGAAATGAGAAAAGGAAGGACGGAGTCAGAAGTGGTCGGTGAGCTTGGCGATCCGTGGGTCATTGCCCGTTCTCTCATCGATGCGGCCGAAAATACCGCGGAAGCACGCGGCGGGTATGAGGCAAAAGAAGCGTCAGGGAGACAGAGCGGAGGCCGGGAGTATGGAGCGGGCGGCGGAAGTGTTCATGTGTTCGGCTTTGATTCGTGGTGGAAGAAGCTGCTGCTTGTGCTCGGTATTATCGGAGTGGTACTGATCGTCGTAGCGGTTATCGGAGGCATTTTCAGTCTGCTCATGCCGTTGATCATGCCGATCATAGTAGTGATGCTGGTAGTTCGTCTCATAGGGCGGAGAAGGTGAGAGGAGTTTCCCTTTTTTTTATGCGGCAGGGATATAGATTTAATTGTGACAGTGTAAATAGTAAACGGGTTGACAGTTAAGCATAATTCTGATATAGTGTATATACACTATTTAGGGCGGAGCGTGACAATAAAATGAAACACAACAAAGGTACCTGTTACTGTATCGGCATCAGGAGAGCTGCCAATGCGGTTACTTCGTTTTACGACAGGCCTTGAACCAACAGGGATCACTGTAAATCAGTTTTCTTTATTAATGAATTTAAGCCGCCTGGGATCCGGCAGTATCAGCGAACTTGCCGCTTATGTTGGTTTGGAGAGGACAACTTTGACACGTACGTTAAAACCGCTGACGGAACGGGGATTTATTAAGGATGTATCAGAGAAGGGCAGAAGAGACAAGAAGCTGCAGCTTACAAGTCTTGGGAAAGAGACTCTGAACAAGGGATTCCACTATGGGAATCAGCGCAGTCCGAAATAGAAGCACGTTTGGGAAAGGAAAATCTCCGGTGGTTTTGAGATTTCGGAAAAGCTGTAAGATCTTATTTTTTTTTTACCTTAAATAGTGTACATACACGAATTGGAAAGGAGAAAAATTATGTTATTACAAAGTGGAACGCTGGAAGAAAGAGGAGTGCTTGATACAGCCGCAAAATGTGTGTTGCCGCACGCACTGCACCAAAGGCCAAGGAGTAGACGAGATTCTTACACTGTTTTGACCGGAGATGAAAAGAATCTTTGGCTGATAAGATGGAGGAATTGGGAGTACGGTATTTTAAAGACAAGGCTTTTGTATGGTATGGAAGGGACGCGGAGAACGTTCGTAAAAGCCAGGCGGTAGTTTTGATCGGCGCCAGAAAGAGTTACCGGGGCGTCGGACAGTGTGCTCTTTGCGGTTTTAAAACTGTGAGGAATGTAAGAAGGCGGGAGGAAACTGCGCACATCTGTTTCTCGATCTGGGAATTGCACTTTCCTCGGCGGTGCTGAAGGCATCCGGCGATAATGTGGATAACCGTATGATGTGGTCGGCGGAAAAGCAGCCGCTGAAATGCAGTACGTGGAAGGTGAGGCATTCTGGATCGGTATACCGTTGAACGTCTCGGGAAAGAATATATATTTTGACCGGCAGTAGATCAGATCGTCGGTTTTAACGGCCGGGATTTCCAATTAATGTAAGTAATGCATGGGCTTCATGTGGAGTTTCAGATGTGTATTACCGGAAAACACTGGAAAAAGTAAAAGACCGATGGGGAGCCATCGGTCTTTTGAGGATATAAATAATTAATAGGGGTTGTAGAAAGTATCCTTTCTACATGATTAAGTATAATATAGAGGCCATTAAAAGCAAGTTAAAATTAAAAATTCTTAAAATGGAAGCTTTTGTGAAAATTGCCAAAAATTGAATATGATGGTCTTAAGAAGGAGCCCGCACAGCGGGCTATCCTTCCTGAGTTAAATAATTGTAGAGAATGTCTATGAATTCTCCGTTTGCTGGTTTTGCTTAAGTTCGTACCCAGTAATATTGATTAGAAGTTTCCGGTTACCCTTGTACCAGCAGTTAGAAATGGCAGTACGGATACAGTGCTCTACATTATCCCTGGAGGTGCCGAAATGTGTGGCCACATCAACATAGAGTGTTTTGTAGACAGAAAGCAGATACTCATCGTTTGACAAGCACAGCTTCAGCGCATACAGCAGGAAATAGAAACCTTTCAATGTAGACCGTATCCCGAGCCTTAACAATAGAGCTCTTGATTTATCCATATGCCTCCTACCGACCTTACAATTCAATTGTATACAATAAGTTACAGTTTCAGAAATAACAGAAACGAAAAGAGCAAAAAAGACGAGAGTCGACGATAATAGACGAAACATGTAGATTATACAAATAAAATTAATAAAACATGAAAATTAGTTTTATTGTACATGTTACATAAATGATTGGAATAGGGACATAATAATCTCGTAATCAAAAAATTGATTAGATTGATTAGGAGGAATTAACATGGCAAAGAACTATAATTCATCTAACAGCAATTCAAATGCATCAAACCAGAACGTTTCTAACCAGAATGCATCTAACAGAAATGCATCAAACCAGAATGCATCAAACAAAAATGCATCAAACCAGAATTCTTCAAACAAGAATGCATCAAACCAGAATTCTTCTAACAAGAACAGCAGCAACGAGAGCAACAACTACTAGTCTGTAAGAAGAGCAGAAAGGACGTATCCACAGGGTACGTCCTTTTCTGTGATAACCCGCAGGGGACAGGAAAATAAATTGGGGACGGAGGTTTTTAAAACCTCCGTCCCCAATTGACAAAACGTATACACAACAAGTAAGATAAGAGGATAAGATTAACAAAATTGGAGATATTTATGGATAAAGTTGAGTTGATTGCCCCTGTCATTTCGGACTGGAGGCTGTATTAAAAGAGAAATACAAGATCTGGGCTATGAGATCGCAGGTGTGGAAGACGGAAGGGTGACGTTCTACGGAGACGCGGAAGCGGTGTGCCGTGCTAATATATTCCTCAGGACTGCTGAGCGTATATTGTGGAAGGCGGGCTCTTTTAAGGCAGTTACGTTTGATGAGTTATTTGAGAAGACAAGAGCTCCCGTGGGAGGAGTTTATCCCGGAAGATGGAAAGTTCTGGGTAGCAAAGGCAGCTTCTGTTAAAAGTAAGCTGTTCAGCCCTTCGGATATTCAGTCTATTATGAAGAAGGCTATGGTAAAGCGGCTCCAGGAGCATTACCATACGGAGTGGTTCAAGGAGGATGGCGCGTCTTATCCGGTCCGTGTATTTTAATGAAGGATATTGTTACAATAGGAATAGATACTTCCGGTGTGTCGCTGCACAAGAGAGGATACCGTGAGGTTTCCGGAACGGCGCCGATCACCGAGACACTGGCGGCTTCGCTTATCATGCTGACGCCCTGGAACAGGGAGCGCATTCTTGTGGATCCATTCTGCGGCAGCGGTACATTTCCGATAGAGGCAGCCATGATGGCGGCCAATATCGCACCGGGAATGAACCGTTCTTTTACAGCGGAAAGCTGGACAAACCTTATTGCGAAGAAAAGTGGTATGACGCGGTGAATGAAGCGAATGACTTAATACGTGATGACATTGAAGTTGATATTCAGGGATATGATGTGGACGACAGTGTAGTCAGGATCGCAAGGCAAAATGCGGCTGAGGCGGGAGTTGAGCATCTGATCCACTTCCAGCAAAGGGACGTGAAAGAGTTGAGACATCCGAAGAAATACGGCTTTATCATCACGAATCCGCCTTATGGGGAACGGCTGGAGGAAAAGGAAAACCTGCCGCAGCTTTACAGAACTTTTGGTGAGAGCTTCAGGACGCTGGATTCGTGGTCCGCATATATGATAACGTCCTATGAAGATGCAGAACGGTACTTTGGAAGAAAGGCTGACAAGAACAGAAAGATTTATAACGGATGCTCAAGACTTATTTTATCAGTTTCCCGGGCCGAGGCCTCCAAAGCGTTTTGGCAGTCAGGAAGAAAGGAAAGCCAACAGATGAAGAGAGTGATATTTGCTACTGGAAATGAACATAAAATGGTGGAGATCCGTATGATACTGGAAGGTCTGGGCATGGAGATCCTGTCACAGAAAGAGGCCGGCATAATTGCGGATATCGTGGAGGACGGCAGTACATTTGAAGAAAATGCCATGATCAAAGCAGGAAAGATAGCAGAGATCGCCCATGGAATAGAGGAGTATAAGGATGCGGTAGTGCTTGCGGATGATTCCGGTCTTGAGATAGATTACCTGAATAAAGAGCCGGGAATATATTCTGCCAGATATATGGGGAAAATACGTCCTATGACATAAAGAATCAGACCTTGCTGAACCGGCTGGACGGTGTGGCGGACGACAGGCGCACTGCAAGATTTGTCTGCGCGATCGCCGCAGTATTTCCTGACGGGTCCGGGGAGGTCGTGCGCGGTACGATGGAAGGCATTATAGGACATGAGATAATCGGTGAGAACGGTTTCGGATATGACCCTATTTTTTCCTGCCCCAATATGGTATGACGAGCGCGCAGCTCTCACCGGAAAAAAGAATGAACTGAGCCACAGAGGAGAGGGACTGCGGAAGATGCGTTCGGTCATTGAAAGTAAGATGCAGGGATAAGAGGAATTAGTATGAAAATATTAATTGTAAGCGATACACACAAATCTCATAAAAATCTGGAGACAGTGCTGGAGCGTGAAGGCCATATTGACATGCTGATACATCTCGGTGACGCTGAAGGAAAGAGGATTATATAAACGCACTCGTTAACTGCCCTTTTCATGTGATAAGCGGAAATAATGATTTTTTTCCGATCTTCCGAGAGAAGAGGAGTTCTTTATCGGCGGCAGTCATGTGTTCATCACCCACGGGCATTATTATTATGTCGGTATGTCGGAAGAGCGTCTTAAGGCAGAGGCCAGGGGCCGCGGCGCGGATATTGTGATGTATGGGCATACACACAGGCCTGCGCTCACGGTCGAGGATGATCTGGTGACGCTCAATCCGGGCAGTGTTGCATATCCGAGGCAGGAGGGCAGAAAAGGAAGCTACATCGTCATGAGAATGGATGACAAAGGAAATGCCGATTTTGAGATAAAATTTGTGTAATAAGCTGTTTATAAAAAATGGAAAAATATGTTGACAAGCTGGAGACCATCATATATAATAACTCTTGTGTCACGGCGGTACAGCGGAATAAAAGCCGCAAAGTGACAGAAAAAGAATACCTTCGGGGTGTGGCTCAGCTTGGCTAGAGCCTGGTTTGGGACCAGGAGGTCGCAGGTTCAAATCCTGTCACCCCGATATTTATGCGGGTGT
The DNA here is from genome assembly GCF_008281175.1 of [Clostridium] hylemonae DSM 15053. Classification (NCBI taxonomy): domain Bacteria; kingdom Bacillati; phylum Bacillota; class Clostridia; order Lachnospirales; family Lachnospiraceae; genus Lachnoclostridium; species [Clostridium] hylemonae. The sequence continues at coordinate 3,149,411 of NZ_CP036524.1, read as the reverse complement.
AGTTCAATGGTAGAACACTAGCCTTCCAAGCTAGATACGTGGGTTCGATTCCCATCACCCGCTTTCTTAAAGCCTTGATATCGCGTGTTCAGGCTTTGAGAGAAAACAGTTCCAAAGAGCTGGTTTGTGAGTCTGTAGCTCAGCTGGATAGAGCAACGGCCTTCTAAGCCGTAGGTCGAGGGTTCGAATCCCCAGGCTCGTTAGAGCCACACAATTGAATAAAGTGGTACTTAGTTGGACACTATAGTTCAATAGGTAATATATGTGGTGGGTATGGTGCAGTTGGTTAGCGCGCCAGATTGTGGTTCTGGATATCATGGGTTCGAGTCCCATTACCCACCTTTTTTTATTGGGCTATCGCCAAGCGGTAAGGCACAGGACTTTGACTCCTGCATTCGCTGGTTCGAATCCAGCTAGCCCAGGTTACGTATGGGCGTGTAGCTCAGGTGGTAGAGCACTTGACTTTTAATCAAGTTGTCCGGGGTTCGAATCCCCGCACGCTCACTGGAAAACGGTCCCATTTTCTGAATGATGTTCAGAAAATACGGTCCGTTTTCTGTTTTCAAACTTATATGCGGATGTGGCGGAACTGGCAGACGCGCTAGACTTAGGATCTAGTGGGAGACCGTGCAGGTTCGATTCCTGTCATCCGCATTTTGTGAAAGGCTGTAATCTCTTGTTGATCAGGGGCTGCAGCTTTTTTTGGTGGTTTCATCCCTGTTGATTTTATCTGTTTTCGGAAATAACCACTGCTTTTTCATACGATACATGTTACAATAATCTCTAAAGCTGGAATTATCTGATATATGCAGGTGAAAGTGTTATAATGACCAGGAAAAATAGACAGGCAGGTGTGGAAATGAAATTAAAAAGGCGGCGGCATGGCTGCTCGTTGTGTGTATGTGCGGGGCAGTGCTAATTGGATGTGCTTCAAATAGGGCGGAGACGGAAAAGAAAGACACAAAAGAAGAAACGAAGAAGACAGAAGAGAACGTCAAGATGAATGTGGGCTTTGAAAGGACCTACGGCTATGGGCATGGCTCAGATGCTGGACGATGAAAATTATACGTTTACGATTTCGGCTTCCCGGATGAGATTGTTCCAATGGTCGTTCAGGGAAAGTAGATATCGCGGCTGTCCCGGCTAATCTGTCCTCCGTATTATATCAGAAGACAGATAAGGCGGTAAGTGTTCTGGCAGTGAATACTCTGGGTGTTCTTTATCTTGTGGAAAATGGAAATACGATCCAGTCTGCTGAAGATCTAAGAGGAAAGACAATCTATGCAAGCGGGAAGGGGCAACGCCGGAGTATGCCTTGAATTCTGTGCTGGAGGCAAATGGTCTTGATCCTTCTATTGATGTAACGATAGAGTATAAATCTGAACATGCAGAAGTAGCAGCCGCTCTTGCAGCAGACGAGACCGCAGCAGGACTTCTCCCTCAGCCGTTTGTTACAACGGCTGATGAAAATGAGAATCTTAAGATAGCTCTGGATCTGAACCAGATGTGGGAGGACAAAATGTCTGACGGAAGCAGGTTGGTCACCGGTGTGGTCATTGTAAGAAATGAATTTCTGAATGAGCACAAGGATGCCGTGGACAAGTTTATGGAGCAGTATGAAAAGTCTGTGGATTTTGTAAATGACGCCCGGATGAGGCGGCGGAAATAATAGGGTCACATGACATTGTGGCAAAAGAAGTGGCGGTCAGGGCGATACCGGACTGCAGCATTGTGTTTGTAAAGGGAAGAGATGAAGACAATGCTTTCCGGTTATCTTGAAACTTTAAACAGGCAGAATCCGGAGACGATCGGAGGAGCGGTGCCAGATGATGATTTCTACTACGAGAAATAAGCAGGGCAGCAGGATAAGCAGATATGCAGCGCGTGTTCTGGCAGTCTGTTTCTGGCTCGGAGTCTGGCAGACAGCCAGTATGAAGCTGGGACAGGAGATACTTCTGGCGTCTCCTGCTTCCGTGCTTCAAAACTGGCCGGGCTTTCTGTCACCTTAGGATTCTGGCAGGCGGTAGGATACAGCTTCGTCAGGATCATATCCGGCTTTTTCTGGCGCTTGTGCTCGGGATGATACTGGCAGTGCTGGCATGCAGATTTTCTGTTATTGAGATTCTTCTGACCCCATTGATAGTTACTGTCAAATCCATACCAGTGGCATCCTTTATCATTTTGTGTCTGATATGGCTCCCGTCCAGAAATTTATCTGTGTTTATCTCGTTTTTGATCGTACTTCCCGTCATATATACGAATCTATTGGAAGGAATCCGGCAGACAGATGAGAAACTTCTTGAGATGGCAGATGTATTTTCTATTGGATGGGGCCGGAGGATTCTCTATATCTATCTCTCCCAGCTGCTTCCCTACCTTTTGACAGCATGTACGCTTGCCCTTGGATTATGCTGGAAAGCAGGTGTGGCCGCAGAGGTGATCGGTGTGCCTGACGGGTCTATAGGCGAAAAGCTGTACCATGCTAAAATTTATCTGAATACGCCGGAGCTGTTTGCGTGGACGGTTGTAATCGTCATGATCAGCTTTGTATTTGAAAAGTGTTTTTAGGGGCATCAGATGGCTGGTGCAAAAGTCGAGAGGATGTAGCGTATGGATATAAAATCAATAATCTGAATAAGTCATTTTCTGGACAGCCGGTACTGGAAGGTCTGTCTTTTCCTTCCCGGAAGGGAAAAGCTCCTGTATCATGGGTCCGTCCGGCTGCGGAAAGACTACGCTGCTGCATATACTGATGGGAATCGAGGAGCCAGACTCCGGTGAGGTTACCGGGTCCCCAGCGGCCGGTTGAGCTGTATTCCAAGAGGACAGGCTCTGTGAAAACTTAAGTGTCATGGCCAACCTGAAAATGGTCTGCAGCCGGCGGCCGGAAGAAGAACTGAAAGAAGCACTGGCGGAGCTGGGCCTTTCAGCTGCTATGGGAAACCGGTGCGGGAGCTGAGCGGAGGCATGTGCAGAAGAGCAGCGGTACTTAGGGCTGCTGTCTCCAAGTCTCTGTGTGATGATGGACGAGCCGTTTAAGGGCTTGACAGGGATAACAGGCATAGGACTGCCGCATACATCCGGAAAATGATAAAAGGGAGAACATTGATCACAATTACCCATGAGTCCGAGGATATAGAGCTGCTGGGGCGGATACGATACTGCGTTTTTCATAATGGATATGCATCATGTCACAAAGCGAAAGGGTTTCTCAAAAGGAGACAGGGCCAGAGATGATAAAAAGAGAAGGGTAAAGAAGATCCTGTTATTATGTATATGTCTGGTTTGGAGCTGCGTCCAGACAGGGCCATACCAGGTGCTGGCCGCAGGCAGCGTCAGTCAGTTATGATATTTCCGCCGATGCGGTAAATTTGACAAACACGAATGAGACGGTCAGTATTACCGGAACAAGCATAGAACAGAATACAATTGTCATATCAGGAGGGCAGCCAACGCTCCAGTTAAACAATGTAATCATACGCGCCCAACAAGGATGCCACGCCTGGGGCGAACAATTCTGAGACAAGTAAGCCGGCTGTTCATATCAAAGACGGTGCACAGGTTACCATAGAGGTAAGCGGCATAAATGAATTGGCAGGCGGAGCTTACCGCGCAGGTATTCAGGTGGAAGAGGGGCGTCTGTGACGATTGCAGGTTCCGGTTCCTTAAATGTAAGTACGGCCGGAATCCAGGGCTCCTCAGCTGCCGGAATTGGCGGCGGTTCTGTCTATAATTCAGAAAATGGAGGAAACTATGGGGAGCCGGCAGGCAGGATTGTGATCGGGGTTCCGTGAAGCTCACTGCAACATGTGGATGGGGAAGTGCAGCGATCGGTGCAGCCAATTACGTGGGCAGCGGACAGGTGGAAAGCGCTTCTTTAGGATTTGAATCCATCACCTTAAAGGACCAGGCGGAGGTTACAACTGTGGAACCGGGGTATTCTGCTGCCATAGGCTCCGGATATCAGAATTCTACAGATATTTATCAGTATTACAAGAATGGTGTGGGTGAACTCACCATACAGGATGAAGCCAAATTAACATTGAACGGAACAGGTACAAACGGCAATGCCACATGTTTTGCCACAGAGTCTATTGTGGCCCAAATAAATTATCAGGGCGGGACCATCACATCAGGAACATATAGTAGTACAAAGGTAAGTCCGGTGAAAAGACTCTTCAATTTATTGGAGACCAGGGGCGTTTCTTAGGGATACTCATATTACTTATAAAGTCTCACAAAGGTATGAAGATAGCAATATCAAAACTCTTTACAATACAGTCACCGGGGAAGGAACGGTGGGGGGCGACAGTAAATTACAGGATATTACAGTATTTAACGGCTCCAATTATATAGAAGCAGTGACGGACAGCGGAACGGTCTACCGCGCTGTGTTTGGTCAGGGTGATGCAGTGATTGCATTTCATCCATGTACATGTCCGCAGCTGCTCAAGCTTTCTATGGAGGATCAGATAAATGTCCCGTTTACACATAACGGGAGCTATGTATTTAACACATATGACAAGCCCATTCAATTTAACATAGACGCCGGCTGTGCTTTAGAGGATTATTTACATGTGGAGGGCGAAGTAGAAATAACAAGTCCAGATATGACGATTACCCGGGTAGGTGACGGGGACTCTATTATTATGAGATTCCGGAAGCATCTATGAACAAAACTGCACAAATAGCAGTGTCTGCCAATGTAAATGGCAGGGAGTTTAAGCTGAATCATTCGATAGCTGTCGTAAAGAAGGCAGCTCCTCAGGTGGAGAGTATGACTGTAGACATAAAAGGAGAGGTGGAGTCGGAAGAAGTATTTACGATCACACTAACCGGAACGCAGATGGAGGTTTTCCAGAAAGGACTTTGATCGCTGTTATGGCAGACCCTCAGAGTAATGTGATGTCACAGGCAATATTTAAACGTGTGAATGATAATCAGTGGAGAGCAAGCTTAAAGGCTCTGATGAATCGAACGGACCAGACACAGACATACCGGGTTAGTATCTTTGCACTGTCAGAGGACAGAGACGGTTATAACTATGATTTTCGTGCAAATGCGTTTATAGATTCAGGCAGTGCGGACCAGGACAATTGTATGACGCCTGTATCCGTGAAGCCGGATCTGGAGACTCCTGCATTTTCATTAAAAATGGAGCGTTAAAGATTTCTAAGAATGCGGACGGTACAATCCAGGTTGAACAGCCGGGCCGGGGAACTGTCACTTTTACAAAAGAAATTGGCAATTTCAGAAGGGACAACACTGGATTCATGGAAGATTTTATATGGAGATGAGGACTATAAAACACAGCCGCTGGTTGAGATTGAGGAGGGGCAGAGGTTGAGATTGTCCTGGACGGTGATGTTTTGCAGAGGCTGCCGGGATATACTGCAAATGCCATTGAGGGCCAGGATAATGTTGTGCTGAAACTGGACACAGCAGCTACCTCAACGATAACTGGAGATATTCATTTGGGAGACAACAGTATATTAAAGGCGGGCGTGGTAACTGTAGAGGAGACGTCACAGCTGATCAGGTAAATGTAGAAACATCAGGGATTTTGATCGTCAGGAATACATTGACTGCCAGGAAGATGATCACAGATCAGGCAGTCGTCTATGCGGATAGTTTAAAAGCAGGAGATTTCGCTGTTTTAATGAAAGCTTTGTGTACTTTCAGGATATCAGCGGGTCCGTGCTGCCGACTTTAAATCATTCCATTTTGGTGTTGCTAAAGGATTTACCGGAGTTTTAAAAGATTCGGACAATCAGACGTTGAAGAAGACGGATATCAGTCTCCCGCTGCTGATGTCACATGGGGATTATCCATTCCCGGCTTTAAAGAGGTGATTTTCTCTGCAGATCAGGGAGAGAACTGGCATACGGCAGATCTCAGTGAAAAAAATGTCAGCTATGATATTTTTAATAATCTTTTCATGACTGATACCCCTGTACTCTACGTGCAGGATGACGTCTTTGATGTTCTTGTGAAGATTGCGGACAGAATCTATCAGTATGATATCGACGGTAAAGCATTTACTGGTGAAGTGATTCTTCATTTGGATAAAAATGAATTGTCTTCCCAGGGGACCATGCCGCAGGCGGAGCTGGGATTACAGAATAAGGGAACCGTAGACCTGTCCTATGTCAACTGCCAGCTGTCCGGACAGGATGCGGACAAGATGCAGATACTGGAAAAGGCCAAACGTTCAAAGATGATGAACATTGCGGCCGGAGACCAGAAGAATACGGTGGTTGGTTTAAAGGAAGGGATGAAAGCCGGAACATACAAGGCAGAAATGGCGGTTTCTATTGGAGATCTAAATTTATATAAGATACCGGTTACCCTCACAAAGCAGGACAAAAAGCCAGGAACAACCGATCCGTCGGGAGGAACAGACGGTCAGCCTGACACCAATGTGGATCATCAGACCGATAAACAGTCCGGTCTGGGTTCTGCGGGAAATCCTACAGGTGGAAATGTGAAGTCTGGTGACACGGCTCCTGCTGGTCTGTACATTGGCACTCTTGCGGCGGCAATTGCTGTAATAGGCGGGGATTTTGGCATATTAAGAAAAAGGGGAAAAGATAAGCCTTAAAACAAGAAAAGTTCATTAGGCAGAAGCTGGTTTGATGCTTCTGCCTTTAATGTGTGACGTAAAGAAAATGAACTTGATATTTAGAACCTGGGATTCTCATTTTCTATATTTTTGCGGGGCATCTATTTTGTAACTGAACACAAAGACCGTGATTCCTTAATATGTAAGGAGTCACGGTCTTTTCTTACCGGCGGCCAGGCCGGATCGAACGGATAGTGCGGCCAGGATTTCAGAGCGGATCATGTGAGTTATAACTGCATATCAGCTATGATAACGTTTGCCCCATGTTCCATAAGCTGCTTCCTGTCTGATTCGGATATGCCGCTGTCCGTTATAAGACCATCCATTTCATTTAAAGATGCATAGGTTATGATCTTGGAAGAGTTGATCTTAGATGAATCAGCCAATACATAAGTCTTTTTGCAGATCTCATAGCAGTCTTTTCAATCCGGTCTCATTTACGTTGGCAGTATAGATCTTACCGTCGAGCTCGATAGAATTTGCCCCAAGAAAAGCAACATCCAGGCGGAACAATTTTAACATCTCTTCAGACAACGTCCCGCGGCTGGACAGCGTATTGCGGGAGATCTCGCCTCCTATCATGATGGTAGATATATTTGAGCGGTACGTAAGCTCGGAACAGATATTCAGCGCATTGGTGACAGCTAATATATGAATATCACTCGGAAGTGACTGGGCCAGGCAGAAAGAAGTGCTTCCAGAATCAAAGTATACCGTATTTCCGTAGGAAATGTATTTTAAAGCTTCGGATGCGATTTGAAGCTTTTCTTCTGAATGAAGGTTGATCCGGTGTTCAAATCTTGTTTCTTCATAAAGGGTGGTTTCCGATCTGACTGCTCCGCCCTGGTACGTTCAATATCATTATACTGAGCAAGCTGGTCGAGATCCCGGCGAATGGTCATTTCAGTTACATTAAACATACGGCACAATGCGCTGATCTCTACATAACCATTAGTATTTAATAAATTCAAAATTTCTTTTGTCTGGATTCACGTAACATTCTTATTTATCCTCCACTTTCATACTGATTTCACAATAACATAGTTGTAAAAAATTGGCAATGCCATTAACCCCTTGCCGGTCGGCTCGGAGAGTATGAATTTTAGGCTGCCTTGTGTGTACATAATGCACAATAATAATTGTACATTATTTTTATTATGTTAAAATGTGAAAATTATATTGACATTATAACATAAGAGTGATATATATGTAATATAAAGTTATAAAATTATCGAAAATAATAACATAAAATAACAAAACGATAATTTTATGGACGCACACTAACAAAAGATAAAGGAGGAAAGAATTATGAAAAAAGGTTTCTGGCTGCATTTTTATGTCTGACGATGTGTCTCTCTCTGGCCGCATGTTCAAGCGGGGAGAAAGAGAAGAAAGGATCGGACAGCGGGGACAAGAAAGAAGAGTCTGTAAAGGTTGCATTTTCTATACCTGAGATGTTCTCCACATTCTGGGAGGCGTGCTGGTACGGATTTGAAAAACAGGCCAAAGAGTATGGATGGGAAGCAACGCTTCTGGATCCACAGGGTGACCTGGAACTTCAAATAAGCCAGCTGCAGAGCCAGGTTACAAAGGCGTTGACGCCATAGGCGTAGCTCCCATTGAAAATGAAGCTATCGGGCCTGCGCTTACGACTGTAAATGAGGCAGGTGTTCCTGTATTCTGTGTGGACAGACGGGGAGAGGGAGAAGTGGTATCCACATTAGAGACAGACAATGTAAAGGCAGGAGAGGCGATGGCAGAGCAGCTCGTGAAAGATTATGGAGAAGATGTAGACGTACTGATCATCCAAGGTGTTCTTTCTGATACTCCGACACTTGACCGGACACAAGGCGTAAAAAATGTCCTGGAAAAATATGAGAATATCACCATTGTCGGGGAGCCGTCAGCAGGAGAGTACACAATGAAGCCGCGTTGGCAACCACGAAAAATTTCCTGGAGACGAACCCGGATCTGGATGTTATCTTTACCTGTACAGATGCGTTAGTACCTGGAATCGTAGCAGCATTAAAAGAAGCCGGCAAGACAGGAAAGGTCGGGGAGGAGAACCATGTGGGAATCTATTCGGTAGACGGCGCAGGAGAGGTTCTTAAATTAATCGAAGACGGACGGTTGACGGAACTTTCTCACAATATCCGATCCAGTTTGGTATTGATACGGTGAAGTCCATGAAGACATATCTGGACGGCGGCAAGGTTGAAGAAAAGTCTATTACAATGGAGATGTTGTAACAGATGAAAATATTGATAAGCTGCATGATGATCTGTGGGGATTTATTATCGGATAACGGGCGGCTTTGATCGAATGAGACAATGAGGATATAAAGCTGTGGCAGAGTTGTCACAGCTTTATGTTTAAAGCAGTGAAAAAGGTGGTTGAACCGATGGGTGACATGATACTGGAAATGAATAATATAAAGAAAAGTTCTTTGATAACGTTGTCTTAAGCGGCGTTGATTTTCATTAAAAAGGGAGAGATACACGCGCTGGTAGGAGCCAATGGCCGGAAAAAGTACGCTGATCAAGATATTAAACGGTATCTACAGTCTGGATGGCGGGGACATCAGCATAGAAGGAAAAACTGTACAGATCAGGCAGCCAAGCGACGCGGAAAAGTACGGCATATCCTTTGTCCACCAGGAGCTGAATGTCTGTCTGGATCTAAATGTTGCGGAAAATATATTTGTAGGCAGCCTTCAAAAGGATAAGTTTGGTCTTTACGACGCCAAAAGACGATCCGCAAGGCGCAGGAATTGATCGACGATATGAAAATAAATATCAGCGCGAAAGATACGGTCCGCAGCTTACGTGCGGCTGAGAAACAGATCATAGAGATATTAAAGGCAATGACAACGAATGCAAAGATCATGGTACTGGATGAGCCGACTTCTTCCTGACAGAAAAGAAAAGGCGGTCTTCTTTCAGCTGATTTATAAGCTGAAAGAAAATGGAGTTTCTATTATTTTTATCTCACATTTTCTGGAAGATATTCTTCAGATGACGGATCGGGTGACCGTACTGAAAGACGGACATAATAACGGAGTGTTCCAGACAGCGCAGGTAGATAAAAATATCTTGATAGAAGCTATGATGGGCCGTTCCATAGTAAAGAGAAAGGAAACGGATGTAAAGAGAAAGGAGACGCATACAACAGCTTGAACTGAAGAATTTCACGAGTGAAAACAAATTTAAAAATATCAGCCTCACAGTCAAAGCGGGAGAGATCATGGGTGTATGCGGACTGCTTGGAGCCGGAAAATCGGAGCTTGCAAGGGCAGTATACGGACTGGACTCTTATGATAGTGGAGAACTCTATCTTTACGGAGAGGAGATCAGGAATCCATCTCCGGAAAAGATGATGGCAAAAGGAACGGCACTGATAACAGAAGACAGAAAACAGGAAGGCTTTTCACAGCTGCTATCAATTCGGGAGACGATCACACTCTCAAATCTTGGGTCATTCTGCAATAAAGCAGGTGTTATAAAAGAAACAGGAAGAAAGAAATTTGCAGAAGATATGGCCAAAAGGATGACAGTGAAGTGTGACTCAATAGAACAGAGAATATCTGAATTATCAGGCGGCAATCAGCAAAGGTCATTATCGGAAGATGTGTCGCAAGTATGCCCCGGCTGTTCATTCTGGATGAACCTACAAGAGGGTGGATGTATATGCAAAGATGGAGATATACAATATATTGACTGATATGGCAGATCAGGGTGTTGCCATTCTTATATTCTCATCTGAGCTGGAAGAATTGATAGAGGTGTGCGATACAATTACGATCTTAAAATCTGGCGAAGTGACAGGCAAAGTGGAACCACGGGAAATAAGTAAAATGAACTGTTTGCCATGATAAGCTGACATATAAGTAACAGCAGCGCGGGAGATAAAGGGCGTGTGTGCCCTTAAGACTGCGCTGGGAGAGGATGAGACAAATGAGTAGAATAAAAGATTTCTATAAGAAGATAGCGGAGCAGATCGTACTGTTTGCAATCATTATCGTCATTATTATAGCAATGGGTATAGCATCGCCGTATTTCCTGAGTGTCAGAAACGCCATGAATATCGTCCAGTATGTAAGTACATATGGCATTATAGCGATCGGGATGACGATGGTAATTCTGACAGGCGGAATCAACCTTTCCGTGGGAGGGACTTTGGCTGTCTGTCTACGTGGCGGCAAAGTGCATGCTGGCGGGTATTCCATGGCCGGCTGCCATACTCGTATGTTTGATTGTGGGCGGGATGGTAGGAGTTGTGAATGGTTTTGCGGTTGCGGGGCTTAAGATTCCACCTTTGATCGCTACGCTTGCGGTAGAACAGATCACCAGAGGTATCCACCTTGGACTTGCACAAGGAGCCGTTACACGGCTTTCCGGAACATTTTCTCAATATCGGGGCAGGAGAACTTCTCGGGATACCTATGGCAGTTATATGGACGATCGGATTGTTTCTGTTCTTTGGGTTCTTCCTTGCCAAGACAAAGACAGGAGACTTATCTATGCGGTAGGAGGTAATCCTGAGGCTACGAGGATCGCGGGCATTAATAATAAGAGACTGATCATGCTCGTCTATATATTTGCCGGACTTTTATGCAGTATAGCAGGGATCATTGTAGTCGGCCGTATGAACTCCGTCGCTGTATCTATTGCCCAGGGATCGATATGCAGGCGATCACCGCATGTGTTCTGGGGCGCCAGCGTAACGATAGGAGGAAAGGGAAAGGTATCGGGGACATTCCTTGGAATACTGATCATGGGACTCATACAGAATTCGTTAGATTTATTAAATGTATCTGCTTACTGGCAGACATTTATACAGGACTGATCCTACTGCTGGCGGTATCTTTGGATGCGGTAAGGACACTCCGGGCGTCAGGTACATATAAGAGAAAAGATAAAGAAAGGGAAGAGGCATGAAAGAAAATACAATGAAAGCGCTGAGGATGTATGCGCCATATGATTTCAGATACGAAGATGTTCCGGTTCCTGAGATATCGGACGATGAGATTCTGGTAAAGATCGATACGGCAGGAATATGTGCAGGAGATGTAAAGACGCTGCACGGGGATCAGGATATGGGGTACAGGTGAAGAAGACAGATACATTCAGGCACCCTGCATCGGCGGCCACGAGTTTTTTGGAGAGGTGGCTGAAAAGGGGCGGAGTAAAGGATGTAGAGATCGGTGACAGGGTGATCTCTGAACAGATCGTTCCCTGTAATGACTGTGAATACTGCAGGGCGGAAATTACTGGATGTGCCGCCAAAGTGATGTGTATGGCTTTAAAGATCACACACAAGGAGGATTTGCACAATATATGAAGTTCCATAAAATGGAAGAAACCATAAGATTCCGGAGCAGCTTACAAGAGAGCAGGCTGTGTTGATAGAGCCATATGCATGCAGTATGCACGCTGTTGAAAGAGGAAGATACGGCACAGTGACGTAGTTGTGATCTCGGGCTTAGGAGCCATTGGTCTTGGGATGGTAACGATTGCAAAGACACATGCGCCCAGACTTTTGATCGGATTGGATATGAGGAGAACAGACTTTTAAAAGCGAAAGAATTTGGCGCGGACATTGTTCTTAACCCTGCCCGGACGGATGTAGCAGAGGAGATCATGAAACTCACGCAAGGGTACGGCTGTGATGTATATATAGAAGCAGCAGGAAGCGAACAGAGTGTAGATCAGGGACTGAAGGCGATCCGAAATCTGGGCCGTTTTGTACAATTTGGAGTATTTAAAGAGAAAATATCAGCTGATTGGAATATCATCGGTGATACGAAAAGATCGATATCCTTGGCTCCCATCTCGGACCATATTGTTATGATGCGGTGATTCAGGGAATGCTTGACGGAAGTATTAAGACTGACGGAATCGTAACTCATACATTTGCCATGTCAGATTGGGATAAGGCGTTTGAGACGGCGGAAAAGTCGCCGGATGCCATAAAGGTAGCCATGCGGCCATAGGGAGGAGACAAAATGAAAGCATATGTGTTTTAGAACCAAACAATGCTCAGATCGCAGAACTTGAAAACCTGTACCGGGAGATGATGAGATATTGGTCAAAGTCGCTGCGTGTGGATTCTGTGGGACAGATATCCATACATATAAAGGGAACATGTGACAGAATACCCGGTTGTGCCGGGGCATGAATTTTCCGGTGTGGTTGAGGCTGTAGGAAATAAGGTGATCAATTTTACCCTGGGAGATCATGTAGTAGGGGATCCTAATATTTTCTGTGAAAACTGTGATTTTTGTAAGGCAAATAAACAGATACATTGTAAGAACATACAGGTAGTGGGAAATACGAGGACGGAGCATTTGCTGAATATATTACACTGCCGGAGCGGTGTGCTTTCCATATACCAAAGGATACAGATATGATCGCGATGTCTATGGCAGAACCATTAGCGTGTGTTATCAATGCGCATAATAAGGTTACGATCGGTATTGGGGCAAACGTACTTATTCTCGGGCGGGGACCATAGGGCTTCTGCATCTGATGATCGCCAGGCAGAGAGGAGCTGCCACAGTGACGATAGTGGACCTTAAGGAGAGTCAGCTGCGTACGGCCCTGGAGCTGGGAGCCTCTTATACTGTGCTGGCAGATAAAACCAGAATAAAAACTCAGGAAACAGCCCCGAATGGATTTGACGTTATTATAGAAGCTACAGGCGTTCCGAAAGTATGTGAGGCAGGAATTCCCTGCTCGCAGATACCGGCACAATTATTACATTTGGGGCTTACCCGGTTCACAGCAGGATCGAGATCGATCCACAGAGGTGTACTACAGAGATCTAAAGATCATCGGCTCTTATGCGCTTCAAAAGACGATGCAGCAGTCCATTGAGATGATCGGGGCGCAGAAAGTAGATCTCAGGCCGCTGGTTGGTGAAGTTATTACGCTCGATGAGATGCCGGAGGCATTCGGGCGGTTTATGGAAGGAAAAACAGAAAAAAAGACGATCGTTGCATTTGACTAAGCAGGAAAAGGACGTGGTATTTTGGCGATAGGAGGATTGGATATCGGAACGAGCAGCACGAAATTTGCTGTATTTAGAAATGACGGAAGCGTGATCTGTGAGAGCAAGAGAAAATATAAAGAATACGGACCGGCAGGATCAGGAGATCCATCCTCAGGAAGTCTGGAGCGCGGTGGTAGAAGTATTAGAGGAAGCCGCAGTCCTTTGTCCTGAACAGATAGATGGATTTGCCATAGCAGCTTGGAGAGTCATTTGTAGCTGTTGATGCGCATGACAGGGTGCTTAACGCTTCCATGGTTACGGGAGATAACCGGGGATCGGCGAGGGCAAAAGAATCGTCAGACAGTATGGACGAAAGGAATTGATTGAGCTTACCGGGGTCTGTCCCAGTGAGATGTATGCCCTCCCAAAGATGATCTGGACAAAGGAGCATACAGATATCTTTGAACAGACCCGGTTTCTGTTCATGTATGAGGACTATGTTGCATATATGCTGACAGGAGAGAGAAAGATCAGCTATTCCGGAGCATCGAGGAGTATGGCTTTTGATATCAGAAAGCAGGAGTGGTGTGAGGAACTGCTGGGACTGGCGGGACTCAATAAAGAGATGATGTCCGAACCGGTCCCTTCCGGGAGATCATCGGAAACATAAGAGCAGAGATATGTGCTTTGACAGGGCTGTCAGAGAAGACCGTTATAGTGGCCGGAGGGCATGACCAGATGTGTGCCGCGCTCGGAAATGGAGTGTTGGAATCCGCCATATGCGGTGATGGTATGGGAACGTGTGAGGTAATGGCAGTGCCGCTTGACGGGATCCATACAGATGAATGCATGATAAAAACGAACTGCCCTGTGTACCTTATCTGCACAAGGATTCTTATTTGACCTATCTTGTGATGACAAATTGTGGAAGCCTTATGAATTGGTACCGGGATTTCGTTATGAATGAAAAGTATGCGCTGTCGGATCGTATGGCGGATGATCGATTTTCACTGCTTGACGAGGGCGTTCCGGACGACCCTACAGGACTTCTGGTGATTCCGAACTTTGGTTCTTCCGGGAATCCTCACGTGGATTATGCGGCGAGAGGAACGATATGGGGACTTACTATTCACACAAGTCCCGGTGAGTTGTTTGGCGGCTTTAAGGAAGGGATGGCATACCATATGAAGCTCTGTTTTGAGGCGTTAGGCCAGATGGGAATTCATCCGGAATTGATCCGGGTATCCGGAGGAGGAGCTGCATCAGATGTAACACTCAGAATCCGCGCGGATGTATTCGGACTTCCGGTGTGCAGGATGGAGCACACAGAGGCCGGGGCAAAGGGGTGTATGTTACTTGCCGCTTCGGCACTGGGGATATACAAAATGAAAAGAAGCATTCCATAAAACATCCAGAATAGAGAAAACATTTTATCCGGATAAGGGCAGACATGAACAGTACATGACACTGTACGAAAAATACAGACAATTATATGAAACATTATATCAGTTCCACTTAAAGTAAGACAGCAATAGTAAAGGAGATTAAGACTATGATCGTTACACTACAGGATATGTTAAAGGATGCCGAAAATAAAACTACGCTGTAGCATGCATTAATGCTACTACTTATGAAGGGCTTCGGGGAATCATTGAGGCGGCAGAGGAATTAAATGCCCCTGTTATACTGGGGCATGCACAGGTACATGAAACAGTAGCTCCTATTGATGAGTTTGGTCCGCTGATCGTTCAGGAAGCTGTAAAAGCAAAAGTTCGGTCGTGGTCCATCTGGACCACGGTATGGATTATGAATATGCGATAAAGGCAGTGCGTGCCGGGTTTAATTCCATTATGTATGACTGCTCTGTTCTTTCACTGGAAAAAACATAGAGGAAGTGCGTCGTTTTACAAAACTTGCCCACAAAATGGGGGTAGCGGTAGAAGGTGAAGTAGGGTGTATGCCGAGTAATATTGTAGGACAGGGCGGCTGTACGGAATTCGGGAAGGAGATCATCAATATCAAAGACTATTATACAAAGCCGGAAGAAGCAAGACGTTTTGTCGAGGAAACAGGTGTGGACATGCTCACCGTTTCTTTGGAACAGTGCATGGCGTATTTGTAGACAAGCCGGAACTTGATATCCAGCTGCTAACTGATATACATAAGGAGACGGACGCATATCTCGTTATGCATGGCTCTTCAGGCGTAGACCAGGATCAGATGCTCGCGGCAGTAGACCATGGAGTAAGAAAGATCAACCATTATACGAGTGTGGGCACGGCTCCTGCAAGCCCTCTCATGGAGGCAGTACAGCGTGCTGAAGATCCGGTTTACTACCATGACCTTGCAAAGATGAGCAAGGATATTATCAAGGAGAAGTCAAAGGAGATCATTGCCCTGTTAAGAAGTCATATGAGATAAGATCCACAGGGATACAAGGATGCAGGTGAAAAGGAGAGTGATAATAATGAAAAGATCATAAATGACCCGCAAAAGGTAGTGGAAGAGATGCTGGAAGGCATTCAGGCTGCTAACCCGGATGTATGTTATATTGAGAATATGGGTGTTATAGCAAGGAGGACCAAGACGGGAAGAGTGGGAGTGGTATCCGGAGGCGGAAGCGGCCATGAGCCTATGCATGCAGGCTATGTAGGAGAAGGAATGCTTGATGCCGCTGTCTCGGGAAATGTATTCGCCTCCCGATCCGGAGAGAATATTGGCAGGTATAAAGGCGGCTGATTCAGGAAAAGGAGTGCTGCTTATCATAACAAATTATTCCGGTGACTGTATGAACTTCTCTATGGCGGCGGAACTGCAAATATGGAGGAATCAGCACTGCTTCGGTGATCGTCAGAGATGATGTGTCTGTCAAAGACAGTACGACATCTACAGGCCGGCGCAGGATCGCAGGTACAATATTGGTCCATAAGGTGGCAGGCTGCTGCGGCAGCAGGGCATTCCCTTGAGGAAGTAAGACGGCTGGCTCAGAAGGCGGCGGACAATGTCCGTACAATGGGAATGGCAATGTCATCCTGTACTATTCCTGCCATAGGCCGGCCTGGGTTTGAACTGGCGGACGATGAGGTCGAGCTTGGAATGGGAATTCACGGTGAACCAGGTGTTAAGCGGGTGAAGCTTATGTCCGCAAAAGAAACAGCCAGGGTATTGCTGTCCAGGATACTGAATGATCTGAAAGAAACAGGATCAGAATTTGCGCTGATGGTCAACGGCTCGGCGGAACCCCTTTGATGGAGCTGTATATTTTGAACCGGGAGGCACATATATTCCTGAAAAGCATGGGAGTTAAGATCCATGAAACCTTTGTCGGGAATTATATTACTTCTCTTGAGATGGCGGGCTGTTCCCTGACGCTTATGCGGCTTGATGAAGAGATGAAGCCGTTGCTAGAAGCACCCTGCGATACAATGGCATGGAAAAGGAGGGCATGATATGAAAGCGGTACTGGGCAAGGAGGACTATCTGGATTATTTTAGCCGTGTGTTAAAAAAGCTGGAGCAGGAAAAAGACTATGTGACAGAGTTAGATGCCGCCACCGGAGACGGAGACCATTGGGCAAACATGTATACCGGATTTAAGAAGCTTACGGATTCTGCCGAAGACTTGAGAAAAGAAAACTTAAGCGGGCTCATGAAAAGATGTGGAATGCTGCTGATGTCAGGTATCGGAGGATCATCAGGTGTACTGTACGGCGGGGCGTACATCAGCGTATCAAAGGCGCTTGAGGGGACGGAAGAAATCGACCTTGAGACTTTTACAATATATTAAAAGCTATGCTCGAATCCATTATGTCAAGAGGAGGGCCAGGCCGGGGCATAAAACTATGATCGATGCCCTAGACCCGGCAGTAAATGTACTTAGGAGACTCCTTGATGAGAATCAGCCGGAGTGTGAAGTGCTGGAAGCGGTAAAGAGGCTTCCAGAAAGGGGCTGACGCTACAAGATCCATGCGGGCGGTTTTGGCAGGGCGGTCTACCAGGCGGATAAAGGGAAGGACATTTAGACCCGGGTGCGGTCACAATGTATTATCAAATAGAAATATTGGCAGATATGTTTTGGAAAAGTTAAAATAGTAATTTAATCGATAAAGCCGCTGTAAAGAGACGGAAGTCCCAAAAGCGGCTTTGTTCTATTCGCCCTCGCCGGAGCACGGTTTTAACTGAAGGCTATGTCTGTCATAGACAGACATAAAATACTGCCACTTCCGGTACCACTCGAATCTGGCTGAAATATGAGTGGTTCCGATTCCGGTGTTAACATACAGTGTTGTATCCGGGTCTTCCTTCAGATGATACATTCCCCGCTGTATTTTGTGGAAAGCGCGGTCGTCTCTACGGCTTTTTCATTAACAGCCGGCAGAAAAGGAATATTTATCTGTCCGCCGTGACTATGCCCGCTTAAGACAAGATCATAATTATTATCCATATATTCATCTATAATGTCCGGCTCATGGGTCAGCAGTATACTGTAATCCGAATCGTCTGATCCGGCAGATACGGCATCAGAGGACGACCAAGCAGAGAATCATCCAGGCCGGTGAACAATATCTTTTTTTGATCGTTCAGCGTCACGGACAGATTTTCATTTTTCAGCAGGGTAAAACCGGCCTCCCGCATGACAGATTCGTATTGTCTGGATGCTCCGCCGCCGTAGTCGCGGTTGCCCCACACCGCGATCTTACCATGCGCTGCCTTTAATTCCTGTAAGGCGGCTGTTATATTTTCATCATCGCTGTATGCCGCGTAGTTATCGTACAGATCACCTGTAAACAGTATGATATCGGGATTCTGGCTGTTCACTTTATTTACTACTTTTTCCAGACGCTTACATGTAAAATCTTCTTTATGTGTAAGTCGGAAATTTGAATTATTTTTACCGGCGTTGAATCAGATTGTGTTTTATTTATGGTGTATTCATTGGTCTTCAGTCTGTAAGGTTCTATTTTGAACGCGTAAAATACGCAGCCGGCTGCAGACAGAATGAGGAGGAGCAGAACCAGGAATACATTTCTTAGTAATTTCATTTTATATATTTCTCCTTATCGCGGGTTTGCTATAATATGCCGCAGAGTAACAGCGGTTTTCTGCTGTCTGACTTAGTATAAGATAAAATTGTGACAATCATGTGACAAAATGGATCTGCTGTCTTAAACTTTTAATAAGTAAAGAAGATTTGCCGATAATTAAAATATATATTTTTATCCTTGCGTTTGTTGGAAATATATGCTATATTAATAATAGTTACTAATATTGAAATGATGAGGTGAAAAATGAAGCACGAATTTGCGGAAATCAGGATTCCCATAGAATCTGACAATCCAGCAGTGAGAAGAGAGGAAAGCCTGTGTATCAAATGCGGTCAGTGCAGGCAGGTGTGTGAGCGGGAAGTTGCCGTCGGCCGTCTTTATGATCTGAAAAGTACGAATGACACTGCCATATGTGTACATTGCGGTCAGTGCGCCAATGTCTGTCCGGTGGATTCGATCAAGGAAGTGTATGAGTACAGAAAGGTCAAAGAGGCAGTGGAGGATCCGGAGAAGATCGTTATTTTCAGTACGTCTCCGTCAGTGCGGGTCGGACTGGGGAAGAGTTCGGGTATCCGGCTGGGAGTTTTGTGGAAGGCAAGATGGTGGCTGCGCTTAGAAGTCTTGGAGCAGACTATGTGCTCGATACGAACTTTGCCGCAGACCTGACGATCATGGAAGAGGCGTCTGAACTTGTAGAGCGCGTTACGAAAAGACAAAACCGCTGCCGCAGTTTACAAGCTGCTGTCCGGCGTGGGTGAAATTTGCCGAGACATTTTACCCGGAGATTCTTCCACATATATCAAGTGCTAAGAGTCCTATCGGAATGCAGGGACCGACTATTAAGACGTATTTTGCGAAGCAGAATAATCTTGACGCGGCCAAGATCGTCAATGTGGCCGTGACTCCGTGTACAGCCAAGAAGTTTGAGATACGCAGGGCGAGAGGAACATATCAGCTGTAAGTAATGGGGCAGAAGATATGAGAGATATGGATCATGTCATCACGACGAGGGAGCTTGCAAGGTGGATGAGAGAAGAAGGCATAGACTTGAAAGATCTGCCGGATAGTTCCTACGATTCTTTGATGGGGCTGCATCGGGAGCTGGTGTTATATTTGGAAACACGGGCGGTGTCATGGAAGCAGCTGCCAGAACGGCCTATTACCTTATTACCGGGGAGAATCCTCCTGAGGATTATCTGAAGCTGGAACCGGTGCGCGGCATGGCGGGCATACGTAAGGCAGAAGTAGCCATTGCCGGAGTGCCGCTTAAACTGGCGGTTATACACGGTCTGGAAAATGCAAGACAGTTTATTGACTGCATGACCGGAGGGGAACAGACTTATGATTTTGTGGAGATCATGACCTGTCCGGGCGGATGCATCGGAGGAGGAGGCCAGCCGAAGACGGAGGTGCCCATGACCGATGCGGTCAGACAGGCGCGGATCATGGCGCTGTATGACAAAGATGCGTCTATGACCTTGCGGTACAGTCACGAGAACCCGGATATCAAAAAAAGTATATGAAGAATATTACATAAAGCCGTTAAGCGCGGTGGCAGAGAAACTCTGCACACACAGTATCACGACAGAAGCGCAGATCTGGGAACGGCAGGAATGAAAGAAAAGCCGCTGACGCCTTCTCCGTGGGAGACGGCGGGTGAGGCTGGGCAAAGACAGGAACAAGACAATTTGTCAGATGATACAACTAATAAAAAAGAGAAAGAAAAGGAGAACAAGACTATGGCAAAATTCAAATGTACAGTATGCGGTTATATCCACGAAGGAGACAATCCACCGGAAGTGTGTCCGATATGTAAGGTGGGAGCTGACAAATTTGTCAGACTGGAAGAAGAAAAGACAGGCGGCGGAAAATATGCAGGAACAAAGACGGAGAAGAATCTGATGGAAGCATTTGCCGGCGAATCACAGGCAAGAAACAAATACTCCTTCTTTGCGGAGATTGCAAGGCAGGAGGGAATGGAACAGACAGCGGCCATATTTACAGAGACCGCCGAGCAGGAGAGACAGCACGCTAAAATGTGGTTCAGCGAGTTCCACGGCCTGGGAGATACTGCGGAGAACCTACAGACTGCGGCAGACGGCGAGAACGAAGAATGGTCAGATATGTATAAACGAATGGCAAAAGAGGCAAGAGAAGAAGGATTTGAGGCACTGGCCGTGAAGTTTGACAATGTGGCCAAAGTCGAGGCTTCCCACGAAAACGTTACCTTAAGATCCTGGAGACATTGAAGGCAGAAAAACGTTTAAAGGTGATGCACCGCTTGATGGAAATGCCGCCAGTGCGGATTCATCTACGAAGGAGAGGAAGCCGGAGAGATGCCCGGCATGCGGATATTCAAGAGCATACTTTGAAAGAAAAGTAGAGAATTATTAAAGGGGATAGGCTGGGGACGGGGTTTTCAAAACCCCGTCCCCAACTCTTGCCGTGTCCCCTTTTGTATTCCTTTCTGTTGATAATGTGGATAAAAGAGATTATAATGGTCTCGTACTGTTAAAAATCAATGTAGGGAACATATAAGATTCCTGGAATTTATAAGAAATAAAGGAGCGATGCAAAGGATGCTTGAAGTAAAAACCTGACATTCAAAGTGGATGAAAATGGTGTGCAAAGAAGTATTGTCAAGGATATCAGTTTTCAGGTGGAAGACGGGGAAATGCTTGTGATCACGGCCTAACGGGGCGGGAAGTCCAGTCTTGCAAAGGTGCTGATGGGGATAGAGGATGCTGACGAAGGCCGGATCGTTCTGGACGGCGAGGATATCACAGATTATGATATCAACCACAGGGCAGAGGCTGGCATTGGTTTTGCGTTCCAGCAGCCGCCCAGATTCAAGGGCATGACAGTTGATAAATTATTATCACTGGCGGCCGGACGGTCTTTGACTGAGCCGGAGTGCTGCCGGATGCTGAGCAGTGTAGGGCTCTGTGCCAGGAGTATATCACGAGAGAAGTGGATGCTACTTTATCAGGCGGAGAGATGAAGAGGCTTGAGATAGCAACAGTCCTTGCCAGACCCCATAAGCTCTGTATTTTGATGAACCGGAGGCGGGGATCGACTTGTGGAGCTTCTCCATGCTTGTACAGCAGTTTGAACGGATCCATGAAAAGAAAGAACAGAGCCTGATTCTTATCTCACATCAGGAGAGAATCATTCAGATGGCGGACAGGATCATGGTGATCGAGAACGGCAAGATCGGAGCCATCGGCACACGGGATGAGATTCTTCCGAGTCTGCTGAGCGAGGACAGTGTGCATGTATGGACGGCCAATAAGAAGGAGGAGTTAAAGTTGAGAAAGCAGTTGGACAAAATCGTAGAGAAAGTGCTCGAGCAGATCGACGGAGCCGGATTCAGGCAGAAGGGCGCGTTTAATCTGAGATACAACGGAACGGCTCTGTGCCACGGCGACAGTGAGCATATTAAGATAAAGAAGAAGACAGACAGGCAGGGAATAGACATTTATATAGACGAAAATACAAATGGCGAGCAGGTGCACATTCCGGTCGTAGTCAATGCCACCGGCATGAAGGATGAGGTTTACAACGATTTCTTTGTGGCAGACGGCCGACGTGACCATAATCGCAGGATGCGGTATCCATAACAGCGGCTGCAACGAGAGCCGGCATGACGGCATCCATACCTTTCACGTTGGGAAAGGGGCAAATGTCCGCTATGAGGAAAAGCATTACGGAGAAGGGGAGGGACAGGCGCAAGAGTGCTGAACCCTGTGACAAAGATCATACTTGACAAAGGCGCGGTATTTACGCTTGATACAGCGCAGATCAAAGGTGTAGACTCTACGGTCCGCACTACAGATGTCATTATGGGAGAGGACGCGAAGCTTTATGTGGTCGAAAATTGATGACGCATGACAGCCAGACGGCCCAGTCCGACATGGAAGTAAATATGAACGGCGAGGGAGCTCTGCGCAGATCGTGTCCAGATCAGTGGCAAAAGGAAGCTCCGTACAGACCTTCCACCCGAAAGCTGTCGGAAACGCAAGATGCCATGCCCATATACAGTGTGATTCTATTATCATGGATAAGGCGGAAGTATGCTCCATTCCGGAAATAAATGCAAGACATCTCGATGCGGCGATCATACATGAAGCGGCGATCGGGCGTATCAATGATGAGCAGCTGATCAAGCTGAGAACCCTCGGCATGACGGAAGAGGAAGCGGAAGGAGTCATAATAGAAAACTTTTGGAATAGTCTGCAGCAGGCATAAATAGGATGAAGAACATATGAAGAAAATGATGAATAAGATCAAGATCATGGGCAGGGCCCTCAAAATGGAACTGAGAGAGCACAAAAGCTCTTTTATGGTATTCGTGACACTGCGGGCACTTGTTATTCTAATAATGATACTGCAGATATTTAATGGTAATTTTGAAAATGTATTTCTATGTATATTAACTTTGATTCTCCTCATAGTCCCCAGTTTTGTGCAGGTAAATCTGAAAATAGAGCTGCCTACTGCACTGGAGATCATCATTCTGCTGTTCATATTTGCAGCAGAGATACTCGGGAGATTCAGGCTTATTATATCAAATTCCCCGCGTGGGACACATTGCTGCACACGCTGAACGGGTTTCTGATGGCAGCCATCGGGTTTGCGCTCGTAGATATACTGAACCGGAATGAGCGCTTCCATCAGGCTGTCCCCGGTATTTGTAGCGATAGTCGCCTTCTGCTTTTCCATGACCATTGGTGTGATCTGGGAGTTCTTTGAGTTCGGTATGGACCAGATATTCCATTTTGACATGCAGAAGGATACGATAGTGCACACGATATCATCTGTAATGCTGGACCCGGCCGGCGGAAACCACCCGGAAGTTATAGAAAACATTACGGACGCCGCGGTAAACGGCCAGAGTCTCGGACTCGGCGGCTACCTGGATATCGGTCTTATCGATACGATGAAAGATCTGCTCGTAAACTTTGCAGGGGCGGTCGTATTTTCAGTGATCGGATATTTTTATGTAAAGAACAGAGGAAAAGGAAATTCGCAAAAGATTCATCCCCAGACTTAAAACGAAAGATGCAGACTTTCTGCAGCAGGCGGAAGCTGAGGATGAAAAGGCTAATGAAAAATAAATTTGCGCACAAGGCAGCTGACAAGACCTGCGGCGCATAAAATAAACAGCGTCTGATCGAGGGAGCCGTAGACTGTTACGGCTCCTTTACCGCTCAGCCTGGGCGCTTCAGGAATGAGGCTGCCAAAGGAACTGGAAAGAAAGGAACCGGCATAGATGATGACGAAGGAACATAATCCTCTTCCTGTATCAAGTTTCCGAATTCTGCGGCCATCCTTTATCTTCTGTCCGGATAGGATCCAGAAGAAAGAAATCAGTTCAAAGAGAAGCAGCAGGGCGGCAAAGCCAAAGTAGGCGGCAAGTCCATAATTCTTTTCTGCGACGGCTGCTGCGGGATTCCCGTACACCGTATGCCCTTTCCAGAAGCTGACAGCGAGCAGGACTATAATGATTGCCGTAAGCAGTAAGGATGCGGCTTTTAAGACCGTGCGGATGATACTGCCTGCCGCTTTCCCGCCGGCCTTGACTGTCTTTGCGGCAGGGGAGAGCAGATTGGGCAGATTCCGCCGGTTTTTTTCCTGCCGTCCTTTTATCCGCGGACTTATTGCTGCTGCCGTTTTCCCGTCCTGTTTCCTGCTCTTTCTGCCGGCCGGGCTGTCTGTTTCTTTGGACGTCCTCCCGGATGCGTCGTCAGAATACGTATCGTCTTCAAAGGCATCTGCCTCATAGTCATCATCATAGTCTATATATTCATCCAGCTCGTCCAGGGCGTCGTAAATCACTTCAAAATCATCGTCAAAATGTTTGTCATAATCCTTATCAATATATTTATTCATGTGATCCCTCCTAACAATGAGTTTTATTCTATATCTTTTGAAGAAATTTCTCAAGAGGGAATACAGAAGCTTCACAAACTTATAAGGTTTTCTTAAAAATTTAAATGTTATCCCTTTGTCTTGTCTTCCTGACCGGTTTTCTGCAGCAGTTCTTCCGGAAATGGAATCGTGATATCACTCGTACTTTCTGTCCGGTTTTTGATTTTCTGTCAGCTAAGCTGCGAAGGGCTTCTGGTGTAAGGTCCAGTTTTAATTCTGAAAGGTCTTTCATGTCAACACTCCTTTTTATATAGCATGTACTTCTGTGGAAAAAGTATACAGTATAATATATGTATTGCGGAGAAACACTGTTTATGAGGTGATAATATGGACAAGAAGAGACAGGAAAAGCAGAATCAGAAAAGAATCTGGAGAAGTTCAACAGCGTCACAGAAAAGGTGAAGCCTGAGAATCAGAACCAGGAGCACAATGCCAGAAAAGAAGCGGTTGATGTGAAGATGAGACAAGTATAGCGGTCTGTACGTCACTGTGGATAGAGATAGAAACGCATAAAATAACGCGCAGTTTCACTTGGGGAACTGCGCGTTATTTCCGGCTGTTTATTTTAAGTAGTCAACATGGGAATAACCGGTCGTGCTCTTATATTTTACTTTCAGCCAGTCGCCTTCCTGACCGATCACTTTGACAGTTTCCCTTTTTTGAAAGAGCCGATGATCTTACCCTTCATGCTCGGACGGTCGCGGACGTTCAGCGGGGCTGATGTGGTCATATCATTCATAGTGCTCTCATCTGCTGTGACAGAAGGATCCCCTTTTCCAAAATCGAGGTAGCCGCCGTGGCAGTACCCCTGCTTTCCGTTAAAATCACTTTAAACCAACCGTCATGCTTACTCACTACCGTGACGGCATCTCCTTTTAAAGCTTCCAAGAATCGCACTGCCCGTATTTGGTTTAGAGCGGACATTTAGCGGAGCTGTGGCATACATATGAGTAACCTTTCCGTCGTTGACAGTGCCTTTGTCTGTCCCCTCAAAATTCAGATATACATAGTATGCATAACCGGTCTGATCTTTGTACTTTACGTTGTACCATCCGGCTGAGGTCATGCTGTAGACTTCCACAGAGGCTCCTTTTGGCATAACCGTGATCACTTTTCCGTGGAGTCCTGCGTCATCGCGCAGATTGAGATTGGCAGTCGCAGCCATCGTAGTCACCTGACTGCCGGAACTGTCTTCTTTGGCAAAGGAAGTGATAAATGTCCCGAGCGATAGAATAACGACACCGCTTAGTACAGCCAGCGTTACGGTACAGATTTTCTTACGTTTCATAAGATTCCCCTTGATATAAGTATATTTTAATAAATTATAAGTCAATGAGGAAAAGGATGCCGTATTTTTACGGCTATTGAACAAATATTACGTAAGTCCGGCATATTATTTGGAGCTTAATGTGACGTAATCACAGAAGTCTGGTTTTAAATCTGATATCATGAACGCATAATGAAAAAGGAGGTAACAGTCATGAATGTTGTAATGGATAACAGTTTGAAGGAATATATGGAAGAAAAACAATACAGGGATATCGTCGTGGAGCCGACGGTGTGCAATACATGAGGCGGCTCCTATGTGGAGATGTCAGCAAGGTTTGCTGACGAGGAAGAAATGAAAATCTGGAAGAAATAGGTTACAGGACTATCCCGAGCGAGACGGGAAAAATCGTTCTGCCGGGAAAAGGAGTCAGTATTGCGGATACGCTGAAGCTGAAACTTGCCAGAATCCTTTGGAGTAAAGGATCATTGTGGAGGGACTGACATATGAAGGCTAAAGTATTGCTCGCCGTTATGGCGGCAGCGCTGCTTCTGGCAGCCTGTCAGAGTCCTGCCGCGACAGACAAAAAAGCGGAGAAAAGGATCCGGAAGCCAGGACAGAGGAGAAAAGGAGGAGTTTGGAAACTACGGAGCAGACGCATTGAACGGTATAAAGACAAACACGAATACTATATTTGACCAGGCGGAACTTACGGTCGTAAATATATGGGATTTATCCTGTGATTCCTGCAAAGGAGAGATGGAAGCCGGAGAGATCGGAAGAGAATATGCGGGAAAAGGCGTACAGATCCTCGGCATTGTAAGAGGTGTTAATGCAGATAATGAATCCGAGGCTGAGGCTGCAGCAGCAGAGGTTAATGCCGACTATGTGCAGATGATAGCCTCGGAAGAGATGGAGAAGAATGTTCTCAGCAAATATGGCGATGCTCCGGTAACCTCATGGTCGGCCGGGACGGAACAGTGCTTGGTGATGCGTATGCAGGAGCGAAGGATAAAGAGTTCTGGAATACAGAGATAGAAAAGTATCACAGCAAAGTATGTGTAAATGACCATCCGGCAGACTGCGGCGTCGGCTGAGGCTCCTGGTAGCAGCGGATAGCGCAGAAGGTGCAGCAAAGTAAAGAGACAGGGTGTACCTGGGAAAAGGTGCCCTGTCTTATTTTGTCGTAATAGCCGGAATAATATGTTAAGATTTAGTTATACGTTAACAAAATTATATACCGGGAAAAGGAGAACAGATGTCATGCCAAATTGTTGCATTTGCGGTAGAAAGATAAGCGATTCATTTTGGAGAATAAGTATAAGCTTCCGTACGGTTTATATGGCTGTTATCAGTGTGCCGATATGTTTGAAAAGATCAAAAGGCAGAGAACGCGGAACAGATTCAGAAGGCACAAGATAATATAAAAAATAAAATGGCTGAGAACAGCCCCAGGAAGCTGTCAAAGCTGTTGAAGAAGAATTTAAAAATTAGAAGACAACAGACAATGTATGACGCAGAGGAAATTGGAAGAAGCAGAAATACACAGGGAGCAGCAAGCGAGAAAAACAAACTGATGGTAACCACGGGTTACAATTTTGAGGATACAGGATCAGCAGGTATATTGATATTGTGCATGGGGAATATTCGGTGGGTCACTTTATAAATATAGATAATTCATTGTCCAGAGCCAAATATGCGGCCCAGGAAAAATGATC
Organism: [Clostridium] hylemonae DSM 15053; assembly: GCF_008281175.1. Lineage (NCBI taxonomy): Bacteria > Bacillati > Bacillota > Clostridia > Lachnospirales > Lachnospiraceae > Lachnoclostridium > [Clostridium] hylemonae. The sequence goes on along the minus strand of NZ_CP036524.1, from coordinate 3,121,839 downwards.
GATCAGGCAGTTGTAAAGGGGCGAATGCAATTATTGGAATAGATTTTGATATCACGTCCATTTCTGATGTGATAGCAGCTGCTATAGTAAGCGGAACAGCAGTAGTTATAGAAAAGATTGAGGAGTAACACCGGAGGTACTGCATTTATGGACCAGTGCCGTATAAAGGGCATTTTGTGGCATGTGTTAAAGGAGGTATCATATGTATTATTCAACTACATATCCATCGCCGGTCGGGATGATCACACTGGCCTGCGGTGAAAGTGGCAGCAGTCTTGCCGGCCTGTGGCTGGAGGGGCAGAAATATTTCGGAGGTTCCATACGTGAGGATATGACAGAGAATAACAGACAGCCGGTATTTGACGCTGTGAAGAGCTGGCTGGACAGATATTTTGCAGGCAGAAAGCCGGATATCTCCGAATTGTCTGCTGCCGGCAGTAAATTCCGTCAGGAAGTATGGCGGATTCTATGTGAAATTCCATACGGTGAGGTGGTTACTTACGGAAGCATCGCCAAAAGGATGGCAGAAAAGATGGGCAGAGAGGCGATGTCAAGCCAGGCAGTGGGAGGCGCGGTGAGCCATAATCCCATATCTATCATCATTCCCTGCCACCGTGTGGCAGGAGCGACGGCAGTCTGACAGGGTATGCCGGAGGCATTCAAACAAAGGTGAAGCTACTTGAACTGGAAGGAGCGGATCTGTCACGGCTGTATGTACCTGGTAAGGGAGTGCATTATAAGAAACTAAGAGCTGACGGTAAATAAAATTGCTTGTCTCGTTTTGAAAATATGTGAAAAGCACCAAATGCCGTGAATACTACGGTGTTTGGTGCTTTTTCCAGTGGGAGAAAGGGACTTGAACCCTCACAGGATAACTCCCACTAGAACCTGAATCTAGCGCGTCTGCCATTCCGCCATCTCCGCTCGCAAAAATATTCTACCATACATTATGCGATATGGCAAATGTTTTTTTGCACTTTTTAAATTATTTTACGATCTCGATCCCGTTCACTTCCAGATGGTCGTCTATCGCGATCACAAGACACTTTCTGCCGTCGATCAGCTTCGTCTCAACAAGGTCGGAACGTTCCGGGTTGACTTTACGATCACATCCGGCGTCTCGATCTGGAATGTTTTCGTATTTACAATATTGGAAGCGAGAAGTGAGTTCTTTTCTCCGATGATCTCCTCATAGTCACGGTCAAAAGATTCCATCCGTTCATCTGGGACACCGCTTTTTTCAAAAGGCGTTTCACATCCGGGCGTGAAAGCTCAAGCGGCTCCGGCGCTTCCTTATGCTCTTCGATAAGCTCCGTCAGATTATCGTGTATATTGCGGACAACCTCATAATCGCATTCCTCCCCGAGCGTATCGCTTACGATGGCGTGGAAAGTCTCCTGCTGGTCTTTGGCCGTAAGCGGTATCGTACTGCCGAGCACATGTTCAATAAAGTCGGGCTGCAGTTCTTCCGGCTTTTTTGAGTAGTATAAGATATTATGTATATCGGAAGAACGGTCCTGAAAGGCAGGAAAAGAAATCCCTTTGCAGGAGCGTCCACGATCCAGTCGCGGATGCGGTCTTCGATGCTGTTTGTCGCGGCGTTGTAGCTTAAGCCCGCCTTGGACAGATTGACCGGGCAGATACTGCACATGATATGCTCGTATACTTCGTCCGAGGCGTCAAACATTTCCATGTTATCGGACGCTTTCCCGGGTATATCATAGGCGGCATGGATGAGAATGATATAATAGTTCTCGGCATAAATGTAATTCTCAATGACTTTATCATAGAATTCTTCGACGATCATCTCATCTTCCAGGCGGCTGTCGCGCAGTTTGAGCAGAAAGTCCTGCGTGCCCCCCGGCTTTTCCTGGTCAAGAGGAAATTCCATATTCATGAGATTCTTTCCGATCGTGCGGAGAGTCTTTTAAATATATCGAAATATTTAAAGCCTCATCCTCCGGCATGGAAAAAAATGCCTTCTTAAGTTCCAGTATCTTCTGTTTTCATGGTCTACATAACAGCCGCAGATTCGGTGATCGTGCAGTTCTCCGGTGAAAACTGCTTGCGGATCTCGAGTACTTCTTTTTATTCATTGCGCAACACTTCCTTCTAAAAAACTGTACACAATCTTATCATATCCCGGGTGATTTGACAACCTGCAGATGGGCGGCGGTGTCTTTTGCGGTTACCGGAAATTTACAGCCGGGCGGTCAATATTCGTCTATGCAGACGGGGCCTGCGAGTTCTTCTCTTCCGACATAGAGCGTCATGTCGTCCCGCGTGCGCAGCGTCCATTTTACGAGGGTCATGCAACGGTTTGTGATCTCAATGCATGTAATGCACCTTTGATGTACGCAGCTTCCGGTATTAAAGTACGGGGATTCTTTTGTACCGATCATCGGCCGGTGTGTGACCGGATATGATGAGGATTCCGTTGTCCAGCTCAGTCTGTGAGCAGCCGCTCTGTTTTCTCTTCTTTGTGTTGTTTTCGCCGCACTTGTGGGGTCCAGAAAGCCGATATGTTCCAGCGGTTTCCAGATGTAGCGCACGAGGAAGCGGGAGAGCTTCCAGAGGACCGAATTCAGATCATCAGCCTGGTGGCCGTGCGTGAGGTAGACGTCTCTTGTGCCGAGGAGTCTTTCAATATTAATCCCTGATAGAAGGTGACGCCGGGAAACAACGGCTCGGTCTTGTTTGTACTGCAAATATATGAAGAAAAATGTTGTTTTGAGTAACGGGGATTCCGTTTTACGAGATCATGGTTGCCGTAGAGCATCCAGAGCCGTTTCTGCCTGTAGTAGAGCGACAGGAGCCAGTACGTATTGTCATGGATAGATTTTATCTGCTCCACAGACCGGTTTTCCCACAATTCATCTCCGTCTCCAAGCTCAATATAAGTGAACTGCCGGTCATAATAATGTTTAAGTGCTGCAAAATATAAATTTTGATTCTTTAGAAAATTATCATTTGAAGTACCCGTCCCTCTGTGACAGTCACTGAACAGTACATATTTGGAATCAGGCTCCAAAGGCAGCACAGGGGCGTTTTTAAAAGCTAAGTCCAGGCGGGCGGCTGTGCTCATGATCGTTTCCTCCTCTGGTGTCTGCGGTGGGAATAGCAGTGAATGCGCATCATGTGACGGAAGACGAACGGCAGATACTCATACAGGTACAGGAGTTTATCAAGTGTGTGGCAGAATACTTTCGTGACCCGGCAGTAGAGAAAGAGGAACAGCCGGTCTTTCCAGAGCCCATGCCGAGTTGAGAAGATGTGACATGCGGGGCTGCCGTGTTTTGGGCCTGTCGAAATCAAAGGAGACAAATTACCACATATGCTGATCTCGCCTGGACGGTATCCGGTCTTTTCATACCGCCCAGAAAGGCATGCATCATCTGCCGGTTTCCGAAGGATATGGTGATCTCCATTTTCAGCAGTTCGGGCACAGAATAACATCCCATGCTGAAGCCGGCAAGCCACCAGTGTTTCCGGCGGGACAGGGAATATAGAAGAGAAGTGCCGTTGAACAGACGGACAGAGAACGAGACCATATCCTTTTCCGGTACAGCGTGAAACAGTACATTTTTCTTTCGGCAGGGGAATAATATCTTCTGCCTGATAGATGCCGATCTCACTGCCGATATTGATGCCATACTGGCCCTTCCAGAATTCGATCAGCCAGGTACGTCCGTTGTGATCAAAATAAACAGGTTCGCAGTCGAACACCATATTAAAATGAACGGCGTTTTATCGTAGAGACCGCTGTATCCGAATTCTTTCTGCCATGCATCTGTACGGGAAGTAAAACATCATGGCATAATTCATAGCTGAAACCAAAGGGGCGGTAATTTCGTTGAGCAGTTCCAGCTTTTCTTCAGTACACATACATTTTATTTTACAGATGATTCTTTTTTTACGAAAATGAAATATAACTGCCAGCCATCAAAAACAGGAGCAGCAGGGGAAATAAAAATACATACCAATGTGCCTTCTCTCATAAATATAGTAGTTAATGCATATTATGTGAAATCTGTGGAAAGGGTGTCTTGGCAGACTCAGGTCAGGAGGGTGAAATAGTCGTTGTAAACCGCCCGGAACCAAAGTATAATAAAAGAAAGCAAAACTTAAGAAAAGAGAGGTTATAACATGGGCAGTATATTTGATATTCTGGGACCGGTGATGGTGGGGCCGTCCAGTTCCCACACGGCGGGAGCGGTACGCATCGGCTTGATCAGCACCCAGTTATTTGGCAGAAGGCCGGGAAGAGCCACGATCTATCTGCACGGTTCTTTGCGGCTACGGGGAAAGGCCACGGGACAGACCGGGCGATCGTCGCCGGACTTCTGGGGATGAAGCCTGACGATATGCGTATACCCGGCAGCTTTGAGATCGCAGCGGAGGAAGGAATGGAGTTTACCATTTCAGAAAAGGAGATCAGGGGAGCGCATCCGAACACGGCGCAGATCATACTGGAGGCAGACGGCGCGGAGAAAATGAAGATCGAGGCATATTCTATCGGAGGCGGCAGAATACGTGTCAGCAAACTGGACGGTATAGACGTTAGTTTCAGCGGCGAGAGCAATACGCTCATTGTGCGCAATATCGACCAGCCGGGATGTATTACGGAAGTTGCGGCGTCCCTGAGCGAAGAGGACATCAATATAGCTACGATGCAGGTGTTCCGCGATAAGAAAGGCGGCTGTGCGGTCATGGTAGTGGAGACCGACCAGGTCGTGTCAAGAGACGCGCTCGACCGGCTGGAAGGAAAAGGGAATCGTCAATGTCACATTCCTGAATGTAAATGGAAGATCGAAGAGAAATAAGCGGCGGGAGGAAGAAGAACGTATGTCATTTCAATCAATAGAAGAGGTCAGAGCAAGATGTGAGAAGGAAGAGATATCTTTCTGGAAGGCAGTCCAGTTAGAAGATGCGGCTGAGCGTGATGTCGCTCCAAAGATTCTTGAAAGAGATGAAGCATATGTGGCAGGCTATGCTCGACGGAGTCGACGCATATGAGCCGGGGCTCATCTCCAGAAGCGGTCTTGTGGGGAAAGAGGGCGGCCTTATGGAAGAGTATGCAAAGACAGGGGAACCACTTTGCGGCGGCTATATGGCGAAAGTCATGACGACAGCATTAAAGATGGGATGCAATAATGCCTGCATGAAGCGTATAGTGGCCGCGCCCACGCAGGCCTGCGGGTGCTCCCGGCAGTGCTCGTGACGTATTTCAGGGAGTATGATGTGCCGGAAGAAAGGATGATAGAGGCCATGTATGTTGCGGCAGGTATCGGGCAGGTGATCGCAAACCGGGCGTTTCTCGCGGGAGCCTCCGGCGGCTGCCAGGCAGAGTTGGATCCGGTTCCGGAATGGCCGCGGCTGCCATCACCTATGTGCGCGGCGGCAGCTTTGACCAGATCGGACATGCCTGTGCTATGGCTCAAAACCTGATGGGTCTTGTGTGCGACCCGGTAGGAGGACTTGTGGAAGTACCGTGCGTTAAGCGGAATGTGGGCGGAGCGGTGAACGCCATGGCAGCAGCCGACATGTCACTGGCGGCATTGTGAGTCAGATACCGGTGGACCAGGTCATCGACGCCATGCGGGAAGTCGGTGAAAAGATGGACGTAAGTCTGCGTGAGACAGGTATAGGCGGAGTGGCGGGAAGTCCGAGAGGCCAGGAAGTTGGAAAAATTTACAGTAGTAATTTATGGAATAATTCTTCTAAAATAGAGATAACTGAAAATAGTTTCTCAATATGAATAAGGAGGGTTATTCGCATGTCAAATACGTTTGGCTACATCAGGGTATCGACTAAAGATCAGAATGAAGCGAGGCAGTTAGCGGCTCTGGCGGAATATCATATCCCCGGAGCCGCCTTTTATTGACAAGCAAAGCGGAAAGGACTTTGCGCGTCCGGCTTATCAGAAGCTGCTGAGGCGAATAAAAAAAGTGATGTTTTATTCGTAAAGAGTATTGACAGGCTTGGGAGGAATTACGATGAGATATTGGAACAGTGGAGAATACTGACAAAAAGATTGGGGCCGATGTAGTTATCCTGGACATGCCCTGCTTGATACGAGGGCGAGAGGAGAGGACCTTACAGGTACTTTTATTGCGGATCTGGTGCTGCAGATCCTGTCCTATGTGGCACAGACAGAGAGAAAATATCAGGCAGCGGCAGGCGGAAGGAATTGCGGCTGCAAAGGCCGGAGTAAAGTTCGGGAGAAAAAAAGCCGCTGCCCAATGGATTCGGGAAACGGTGCTTAAGTGGCGGGAGAAGGAAATAACATGCCAGCAGGCTGGAACAGCTTGATGTGAGCAGAAGTTATTTTTCAACCATGTTAAGCTGCTCGACCTTTAAGAAAATGTGCAATACATAAAAATATGTAAAAGTACACTTTAGTACGTAAAATACTTGTTTTTAGTACAGGAAAGGTTATAATATATATAGCGATTTTATATTTTTACAAAATAAAAAAGCACTTCTTTCGAAGTACTTTAAAGTGTACTTTACCATATTACGGGCTGCCCGGAAGCCGTGAAATAAGGCCTTTGTCTCAGGACAAAGATATGGAAATAAGTATTTAGAAAGGAAGATTTATGGGCGGATATATAGATATGCACTGCCATATACTGCCTGCGGTCGATGACGGAGCCAGGAGTGTGGAAGAGATGGAACGGATGCTGAAAACAGCCTATGACGATGGAATCCGATGCATGATAGCCACACCTCATTACCATCCGAGAAGAGGAAAGGAACATCCGGACGTGCTGCTTGAAAGATTAAAGCTGCTGAGAAGGGCTGCGCACAGGATCGATGAGCGGTTCCGCGTATATCTCGGAACTGAGATCTACTTTGGGCAGGATATTCCCGCAAAGTTAAAAGGAAGAATACTCAGCATGAACCGTAGAGAATATATTCTCGTTGAATTTTCCCTTCCGATACATATACGTATATCCAGCAGGGGATCCAGCAGCTTCAGATGAACGGTTACGAGGTCATCCTGGCTCATGTGGAAAGATATGAATGTATTGTGGAAAATGTGGTTTTGCAGAGCATCTGTGGGAGATGGGCGCGCATTTGCAGATCAATGCCGGAAGTATAACCGGTGACAGCGCAGGAAAATAAAAAGATTTGTAAAGGAACTTATGGACCGGGATCTGGTGTTCTGTGTGGGAACGGATGCCCACGGCGCCGCGCACCGGGCTCCGAGAATGAAGAAGGCGGCAGATTATGTGGAGAAAAATATGGAGAAGACTATATGAGGAGGATATTTTTCAGCAATGCGAAGATAATGCTGAAGAAAAGGGTTGAGAATGAATCAAAATAGTGTTGCAAACAGAGAATTTGAAAATGATGAGATAAACATAGACCTGACAGAATTGTTTCTGGCTGTGTGGAGTAAGATACACCTTGTTATTCTGGCGGGGATCTTTATGGCTTTGCTTGCGTTTGCAGGAACAAAGATGTTTATAACGCCAATGTATTCATCCACGACAAAGATGTATGTTCTTACGAAGCAGGACAGCAGGCCGGCGTGACCTACAGCGACATTCAGACCGGGACACAGCTGACCAAAGATTATATGGAACTCGTAAAGAGCAGACCGGTTCTGGAGCAGGTGATAGCAGTGCTGAATCTGGATATGGAAGCAGAGGAACTGGAGGAAACGATCACAGCCGAGACACCTGTGGACACGAGAATACTGACGATCATAGTTGAGAATCAGGATCCGAAGTTGGCTAAGGAAATTGCAGATGCACTGCGTGAATCCGTGAGTATACAGATAACAGAGATCATGGATGCAGATTCCGTAAATACGTTTGAAGAGGAAATCTTCCGACGGAACCTTCGTCGCCAAGCCTTGTAAAAAATATGGCGATAGGCGGTCTTCTGGGACTTATCATTGCTCTTGGCATTATTGTGCTCATATTTGTGCTGGACGATACGATTAAGACACCGGATGACGTAGAGCATTACCTTGGACTGAATGTCCTGACATCCATTCCAATTCAGGAAGGGGTCAAAAGTCTAAAAGGTAAAGGGCATGTCCGCCAGGAAATTTGTGAAGAGTATGAAGCGGTAAGGAGGATGATGGAAATGCAGGAAATATATTTAAAGAATATGACAAAAGATTACCGCAGCAATGAAGCATATAAGACCCTTCGTACGAATGTGGAATTTTCAGGCTGACAATAAAGTGATCGTATTTACAAGCTGTACTCTAACGAAGGGAAAAGTACAGTATCGCTGTCACTGGCACAATCGCTGGCAGAGGGCGGAAAGAGAGTGCTTTTGTGGATGCGGATCTGAGAAAATCAGTATTGATGGGAAGGCATAAAGTGAATGGGGATTTAAAAGGGCTCAGTCATTTTCTGTCAGGACAGTCGGAGGTGGACGATATCATATACAAAACCCAGGAACCGGGACTGATGGTCATATTTTCCGGAGTGGTACCGCCGAACCCGGCAGAACTGCTTGGGAATAAGCGCTTCAGTTCTTTTATCACCAGTGCAGAAAGATCTATGATTACATAATCATAGACGCTCCGCCTCTGGGCAGCGTTATTGACAGCGCGATCGCTGCTGCTGTGTGTGACGCGGCAGTGCTCGTGATAGCGGCAAATGCCATCAGCTATAAGTTCGCAAGAGTTGTAAAGGAACAGCTGGAGAAATCTAATTGTCCGATCCTTGGCGTTGTATTAAACAAAGTGAATATGAAGCAGAATAAATATTACGGAAAATATTATGGAAAGTATTATGGAGAATACGGGAAAAAGTAGAGGGTAACATAAGATGAAGGAACGGTTATTGGCCCTGGCTCTGGCAGCAGGTTCGGCAGTCCTTGCTTTGGTATCATTTTTCTGTATGCAGGGCATGATGACAAACCGCCTGAAATTGTCGTAAAGAGATGGAGATATCCTACACAGAAGGAGATGATTACAGTGGCCTTCTAAAAGGAGTATCGGCAGAGGATGACAGGGACGGCGACTTGTCAGATGCGGTTTTGTATATAAGATCGTACCTCTGGAAAATGGGAAGGCGGTCGTATATTACGGAGTCATGGACAGCAACAGGAATGTCGGGACTGCTGTGCGGAAAGTGAAATTTGCCACGGGGATACAGGCGGGCGCACCGGATGAAAGCAGTGACATGCCGGATGAAAAACGGAAGGAAAGAAAGACGGAGAAGATCACACACCGGGAGACAAAGACGAGGCTTCTGACAGTGAAGAATTAAAGCCGGACGGAGTAAGGCCGGTCATCGCGCTGAATGCCGACAATGCTCAGATCAAGGCGGGCGGGGTTTTGATGCCCTCAGTTATGTGAAAGGCGTGGCGGATGATAAAGATGACCAGAATACGCTATACCGTCATATTCATGTGGACGGCCAGTATGACATAAATACTGCAGGGACATATGAACTCAGATTCTATGTCAGTGACAGCGAGGGCAATACGTCGGACGTAAAACATTTAGTTTGACAGTACAATAAGAAGTGGAGATACATATGAAAAAGCATACACATACGCATTCAAGTAAGAAGAAAAGTACACATATGGCGGGCAGGCTTATTACACTTCTACAGCTGCTGCTTTCCGTTGTACTGGCTGTAGTCGTCTTTAACAGCGGATGGCTGCCGGCAAAATATATGGCAGTAATGTTCGGACTGCTTATCCTGTTATTTGCGGTCTGTTTCGGCCTGCAGTATGTAAAGAACAAGATACATATTGTTGGAATTGTCCTGAGTGTCCTTATAAGCGCCGCGACGGCCGCAGGCATTTTCTATATCATGCAGGCCGCCCAGCTTATGAAGGATGTAGGAGGAGCAACCTACAAGACAGACAATATGATCGTTGTGGTCAAAAGATGATCCGGCCGCAAATCTGCTGGCCGCAAAAACTACCGCTTTGGAGTGCAGACATCGGTGGACCAGGAAAATAACGGGAAAATGATCGAAGATGTGCAGAAAGTCATAGGCAGAGATATGAAGCTTGAAGAGTATGACACGCTACAGGAAGAGGCGGAAGCTCTTTTAAAAGGCCGGATTGATGCAGCGATTTATAATGAAGCGTTTGCAGGAATACTGGATGATGCAATAGAGGATTATTCATCAGAAATAAGGATTTTATATCAATATGGAATTGATACTCCTGTTGAAGCAGATGAGGCTGATATAGAGACTCCTTTTAACATCTATATTAGTGGAATTGATGTTTCTGGACCGATTACAACAAACAGCAGGAGCGATGTAAATATTATTATGACAGTAAATCCCAGTACAAAAAAGATTCTGCTGACTACAACGCCAAGGGATTATTATGTGCCTATTCCGGACATTTCTGGAGAACAGAGAGATAAATTGACACATGCGGGGATATATGGTGTGGATGTTTCCATGAATACTCTGGAAAGGATATATGGAATTGATATTAGCTATTATGCAAGAGTGAACTTTACATCGTTGATTACGATTGTAGATGCGCTTGGGGTATAGATGTAAATTCTGATTATGAATTTACAGCGATGGGCAGCAGTTTTAAGAAAGGTGTCAATCATCTGGACGGAGACGAAGCATTAGCATTTTCAAGAGAACGATATAGCTTTGAGTCCGGAGATAATCAGAGGAAAAACCAGGAAGCAGTTCTGACAGCTATCTTACAGAAAGCGATGTCACCTGCAATTTTGACAAGTGCAAATGAAATACTTAAGAACATTAGTAATTGTGTAGAGACAAATATGACTCAGGATGAAATGTCACGTATGATAAATATGCAGATTTCAGACGGAACATCATGGACTATTGAATCCACAGCTGCGACTGGAAAAGGAGATGAGCAGATATGCTATTCCTCAGGAGAACAGTTATTGTATGTAATGTGGCCGGATGAAAGTTCTGTACGACAGATTAAAGATAGGATGAACAGCATCGCAGAAGAAAAATAAAAGGATAATAGAATGTATTGGGGCGGAAAAGAGTGGTGCTTATGAACAAAATACGAAAAGATAAAATAAAGATTATAAAGTTTGTTTATAAACTGGTGATTTGGCTGTTTGTTTTCTGCTTGCCATGATAATGTGGGATACAAGTTACAGTCCATGGTGGAGCGAGGGTTTCGAAGGTCATATGAAATTGATAATAATTGCAATTTTATATTTACTCGTCTATCATGTGCTGGCAAAATGTATCATGCTTATAGAATAGGTGAATATCGATTGACAGATTTGGTGTATTTTCACTTGTTGTGTTTTGGTCTGTCAGATATATTTCTATACGTAGAAGCGGCCGTATATTATCACAGAATGATGTTTATTTTACCTGTTTTTGTTATATTTATGTGTCAGCTCTCAGGAGTGATAGTTGTTACTTTGTATTTAACAGGTGGATAATGAGATATATGCTGCCCATTCAGACTACTATAATATATGGCAAAAATGACTATGAGAGGCTTGTTAAGAAGATCGAAGCATTAAAGAAGATACATATAGTGGCAGGTTGTTTTGCGGAGAAAGAGATAAAGTCTGAGTTAGAGCAGTATTTAAACAAATGCCAGAAAGTTTATCTATACGAGGTAAGTAACAGCTGTAAAAAATATTTTATAAATTATTGTGAGAACAAGAATGTTGAGCTTTATATTACGAGAGATATAGAGGAAATCTTAACGTCTGAATATGAGATTTCTCACTCTCTGGATATTCCTTTATGAGAAGAAGGCGAGAACTGGTGCGTTGGTATTATCCTTTTGTAAAACGTTTATCTGATATATTACTATCTTTAACCGGACTCGTATTGCTTTCTCCTATTTTAGGTATTGTGGCACTATGCATTAAGTTATATGACGGGGACCGGTGTTCTATAAACAGACCAGACTCACCGAAGGTCACAAAATATTTGAAATATATAAATTTCGCAGCATGGTTGTTGATGCTGAAAAGGCGGAGCACGGCTTGCCAGTAGAAATGATAATAGGATAACACCCGTTGGAAAATTCATCCGTATGACGAGGATTGATGAACTGCCTCAGTTGATCAACATCATTAAGGGTGATATGTCTGTTGTGGGGCCAAGACCGGAGCGTCCGGAAATAGAGGCGAAATACTTAAAGGAACTGCCAGAATTTGAGCTTAGATTAAAGGTTAAAGCAGGTTTGACTGGATATGCTCAAGTTTTCGGGAAATATAATACAACTCCGTATGACAAACTTAGACTGGATTTGCTATATATAAATGAGCAATCTGTTTTGCTGGATCTGAAACTAATTGTCTGGACGATAAAAATTCTTTTATTCCCGAAAGTACAGAAGGGATAGAGGAAGGCAGAAAACGCCTTCTAATATAAGCGGAGGAAACAGAAAATATTAAGTTATTGCGTTAGGAGAGAACATGATAACAACTAAAACACCATTTAGAATGTCATTTTTGGAGGAGGTACTGATTTTCCGGAGTTTTATTTGGAACATGGCGGAGCAGTGCTTTCTACGAGTTTTAATAAATATTGTTATGTAAATGTCAGGCATCTCCGAGATTTTTGATTATACATCAGAGCTGGTATATTCAAAAATAGAAAGGGTTACTGATATTTCTAAGATTGAGCATCCTGCAATTCGGGAAGCAATGAAATATTTGGAAATGTATGAACTGAGGTTAAGCTATGAAGGGGACTTGCCGGCGCGTTCCGGACTTGGGACGAGCAGTTCATTTTCTGTTGGTATGTTGAATGCTTTTATGCTTTGAAAGGAAAAAGAGTCGATAAGAGAACCCTGGCGGATGATGCAATCTATCTGGAAAGATCACTGTGCGCAGAGGCGGGAGGGATACAGGATCAAATAGCGGCATCATTTGGCGGATTTAACCGCATTAATTTCGGAGCGGACGGGTATAGGGTGAACCCTGTCATTCTTCAACTAGAAAGAAAAGAATTAAACAACAGATTAATGCTGTTTTTACTGGATTTTCAAGATTTTCTTCTGATATTCAAAAGAAGCACAATTGTCTATTGAGACAAAAATAAATCAGCTGTTGGAAATGCTGCAGCTGGTAGATGAAGCAGAAAAAGTATTGACTACAAAAGTGGTTTATCTGAGTTTGGAAAGCTGCTTGACTATACATGGAAATTAAAAGAAATATGTCAAGTAAAGTGTCAACAGAGGCCATTGATCTATGCTATGAAAAAGCAAAATCAGCGGGGGCAGTCGGGGAAAACTACTTGGAGCAGGTGGTGGAGGTTTTTACTTTTCTATGTTGAACCAGAATATCAGAATCAGGTTAAAGAGATTTTGAAGGATTTCCTATATATTCCATTTGAGTTTGAAGATGAGGGACTAGAGTGATTTATTACGCTCCAGAAAGTTTTGATTTGGAAGGGTAAGACAATATTCGGGAAGAGGGATATGGAATGAAGACAATAATTATGGCTGGCGGAATGGGTACTAGAATAGCAAGTATAAATTCCTCAGTTCCCAAACCGATGATTACTGTATTGGAAAAACCTATATTGGAATATCAGATAGAGTGTCTTAAAAAACAGGGTTATAAGGATATTATTATTATCATTGGCTATAAAGGGAGCAGATACAGGCATATTTTGGTAACGGCGCAGCTTTTGGTGTGACGATTAATTATATAGTTGAGGAGTCCCCACTCGGGACTGCAGGTGCTTTATATCTGCTTAAAAATAAAATAGTTGAAGATTTTATACTCATTAATGGAGATATTATTTTGATATTGATATTGGCAGATTTGTAAGATATCACAAGCAAAAGAGGGGAAGGCGACAATTTTATACACCCCAACGATCATCCGTTTGACAGTGGTCTGATAAGATCCGATAAAGAAGGAAGGGTTTTGGAATGGCTTTGTAAAGAAGATGAGAGAAAATGGTACAAAAATAGGGTGAACGCAGGAATACATATTTTGTCTTCACAGGTTTTAGATAAAATTACTGAGTTTAAGAAGATGGATTTGGACAGAGACATACTGAAAAATCTGATTTCTGAAGGGATGTTGTACGCATATGACAGCCCTGAATATGTAAAAGACATGGGTACGCCTGAAAGACTGGCAGAGGTTAAGGCTGATATATTATCTGGGAAAGTCAAAGAAAGAAATTTGAAAGAGAAACAAAAGCAATATTTTTAGATAGAGATGGAACAATTAATGAATACGTAGGCTTTTAAAACATATTGACGATTTTAAATTGAAGGCAGGAGTATGTGAAGCTGTACGCTGTATTAATGAATCAGGATATCTGGCAGTTGTAGTTACGAATCAGCCTGTGGTGGCCAGAGGAAGTGACAGTAGACGAATTAGAAGAAATTCACAATAAGATGGAGACACTGCTTGGAACAGAAAGAGCATATGTAGACGCAATATTTTTTTGTCCGCACCATCCAGATAGGGGATATGAGGAGAAGTGCCAGAGTATAAGGTGAAATGTGAATGTAGAAAACCGAGCCCCGGATTGCTGCTCCGTGCAGCGAAAGAGTACAACATTGATTTAAATCAATCGTGGATGATCGGTGATAGTGAAATTGATGTTGAAGCTGGAATAGCGGCGGGATGTAAAGTGGTGAAGCTGGGAGAGGGGAAAAATATTCAGATTTACTTTGCTGCGTTAAGGATATTTTACCACCGTTGAGGACTGAGAATGAATGAAAACAACAAAAGAGAGTGAAACTATTAATTGACAGATATCCTATGCTTGGTATCGTTGAAAAGAGATAGAAGAAGTATTTGATATATTAAAGAACTGTTATAAAGGGGAAAGTTATTAATTGGGGAAATGGGGAAGCGCTGCAGATGCAGAACATATAGTGGGAGAATTAATGAAAGGCTTTAAATCTCAGAGAACGATAGCATCAGATATGCAGGAAAAGTTATGCAATGTCGATAAAGATATGGGAAGAGTACTTGCAGATGATCTACAGGAGCTGCCGGCTATTGCATTGGGAAATCATCTGGCATTGAACAGTGCCTTTGCGAACGATGTAGATGGAGATCAAGTATATGCGCAACAAGTATGGGGATATGGGAAAAGGAAGACGTGTTATGGGCCATATCAACTTCCGGAAATGCATGTAATATTAAATATGCGATAGTTACAGCCAAAGCAAAGGGTATGACTGTTGTAGGACTGACTGGTAAGGATGGTGGGTATTTAGGAGAAAAGGCCGATGTATCGATTATAGTCCCAGAATCTGAAACGTATCTTGTACAGGAATTGCATTTGCCGATATATCACTGTTTGTGTCTTATGCTAGAAGATGAGTTCTTTTGAAAGGAGAATCTGAATATGACTGTTTTAGTTACTGGTGCCGGGGGATGGTTGGCTCGCATTTAATAGAGATAATGAAGCTGGAGGGATAGAAGTAGTAGGAACTTATTATAAACCAACAGTAGATCTAAATGAAATTTCAAATTGTGTAAATCTTATAGAGTGTGATATCAGATATCCAAAGAATATAGAAAGAATAATCAGGCAGTATATGCCCGAACAAATCTATCATTTGGCAGCACAGAGCTATCCGACTGTTTCATGGGAAAAGCCATATGAAACGATGGATGTCAATGTGGGAGGTACAATAGCGGTATTTGAGGCTATTAAAGAACTAAGGAAAACATATCCCAATTACAATCCTATTGTCATAGTGGCATGTTCCAGTGCGGAGTATGGGAAGACATTGGAAGAAATAGAAGACGAAAAGGTAAAAGAAAATGCGCAGTTAAAACCACTTCACCCATATGGAGTAAGTAAAGTGGGGCAGGATCTGATTTCTTATCAGTATTTTGCAAACGACAATATAAGAACTATCAGGGCAAGAATTTTTAACACTACAGGGACGAGGAAGAAAAATGATGTGACTTCTGATTTTACAAATAGAGCTATTAGACAATACTGTGAAAATAAGAAGAATCGGTTTTAACAGTCGGAAACATCTATACAAAACGGGCTATTATGGATGTAAAAGATTTAATTACAGCACTTAGAAGCTTGGCAGAAAAGGGTGTAGCAGGAGAAGTATATAATATTTCATCTGAGAGGGTCTATGAAATCAGCCAAATTATCGAGATAATTGAGCAACAGCTGGGGATACATTTTGAGCTTCGTGTTGATGAAAACTATTACGTCCGACAGACGAAAAAATAATTGTAGGAGATGTAAAAAAGCTTAAAGAGGCAACAGGATGGAAACAGCAGATTAATTTGGAACAGACAATAAAGGAAATGCTGGAATATTGGAAGGACAAATATAATTGACGAGGAGAGAAAAGGCAATGAGGGTTGCAATTATAAGCTTTTCAGATAATGTTGACCATCAGGAAATAATCTATTCTTTATATAGAGAAATTGAGAATAAATCAAATATTTACACGATAGGCATCAGGGATCCCAAGTTTATAGCCGAGTTTGATAATCACAATCTATTTGTTAATGCGCCAAAGAGACCCGGTATCAGTAAGGGGACATTTAATATTAGAGAATATCTAAAACTTCTGCGCATCATAAGGCAATTACATATAGACACTATATATTTTGAATCATTGCATGTGTGGAATCTTCCCTGCTTATATTACTAAGAAAAGTAAAAGTTTCATGTGATTCATGATATTATTCCACATGAAGGTGATCGTCAAGAAAAAGTGCTTAAAGTGTTTAATAGACTGATAGGTATATTTTCTAACTATGTAGTTGTGCATAATAGAAAATACATAGATTACCTTTCAAAGGAGTACAAAGTAAAATTTTCAAACATTAAATTTATAGATATTTACAAAGATTTCGGTAAATATACTCCTTTGCAGCAGACGAAAAGGGTTTTGTTTTTAGGTCGTATAAATCTTTATAAAGGTGTAGAGTATCTGGAAGAGATAATAAAAGAATGCCCGGACTTTCATTTGATATAGTAGGACGGGCACAGAAGAAACAGATGTATATATTAATAATATTAAAAAATATAATAATGTTAACCTGACTCTTGGATATGTAACAAATGAGGAATACTATAAACATTTAAGGAAGCTGAATTGATCATACTCCCGTACAGAACGGCAACACAGTCAGGGGTAGTGATTGATGCCTACAAAGCATCCAGATATGTTGTTGCATTTGATGTAGGGGCGATTGGAGAGCAGATAAAGAATCATATTTCTGGAGAATTAATAGAGAGCGGTAATATAAAAAAATTTAGTCAGGCATTAAATGATTTTTTTGAATTGACATTTGAAGAACGAAAAAAAAGATCATTAGCTGCTTGGGATTACAGGATGAATAAATTTTCTATCCAAAATAATGTGCAGGAATGGATCAAATTGATAAATGAATAGGACGATGTGATGCAGAAGTTTAAAAGAATCTATTATTATATAAAATTGTTTTTTTAAGAGATGGTTATAAAAGAGCTGAGTATTTAAAAAAGAAAAGCATATTTTATAAAATGGGCCGGCATTGCTATTTTGGCCTGTTAGATTCGGAACAGAACCGTGGTTAATAGCTATGGGGACAATGTTCATGTTGCGACGGGGTCTCATTTGTCAATCATGATATAACCTCCTTTATGTTTGAGTGGCAGGAGAATAGAGAATATACGGTAAGACTTGGGTGCATAGAGATCGGTAATAATGTTTTATAGGCTGTAATGCAACAATACTGTACGACACGGTAATAGGAGACAATGTGATTGTAGCTGCCGGTAGTGTAGTAACGGGAAATATACCAGACGGCACTGTAGTTGGTGGTGTGCCGGCAAAGGTTATTGGAGATTATGAAAGTTATAAAGAAAAATAACTAACTATACAAAATGTGTTCCGTGGAAAGGTGATGAAAAACCAGAAGTTGCAACAGGAATGGTTTTGGAAGAGACATCGGGGTTAAAAGATGACGGTATATATAGTGATTTTATTCTAGTTTCAATAATGGCAATAAATGGCTGTAACCGAAGACAGTATAAATTAGCGGGGTGGATGTTGCATTTTGGGGGGCAGTTATATTTCCTGCTGCCATTGCAGTATTAAGAGGAATTACAGTAGGGGCTGATACTAAAAACTATTACGCGTATTACGAAGATATCGTACAGCTGCATACATGGAAGGATTTAAGTTACTATGCGGATAAATACCTGATTGAAACTGGGTATATGATATATAACAAAATACTGGGCTTTTCTTTGAATCAGGACAGACGATCACAATTTGTAATAGTATTCTGTTATTCATAGCATTGACAGTAATGATAAAGAAATATTCTTTAAAACCGATTCTCAGTCTTTTTTATATATTACACTTGGAATATATCAGACTGCTTTAAATATGATACCGAGTAATATTGCCAGTCTTATAGTGATAGGCGGCTTTTGCTTTATACTTGAAAGAAAGTTATGGAAGTTTCTGTTGATAATTGTTCTGGCGATGCAGATGCATCAGAGTGTGTTTATATTTATTGCTTTATATATTCTACATAGCATCAAGTTAACCAGATTTCGAGCGGTTTTATTATTTGGCGCAGGTGGAATTGTGCTTATGCTTTATGACAGACTCCTTCCTGTTATAAGCTTGTTTGTGCCGGATGTTTACCAAAGATATCTTATGACATCGCAGATAACTAATGGTGTAGTTTTCGGTTTTCACATACTTATATTTATTTTTATACTTGTAGTAACAGATTTCAGGAAAGCTGGCAGTAGCTTTAATTTATATTTATGGGCTTTCATTATGGAATTAGAATTTTACTGGCTTTCTTTTCGGCTGGAGATTTTTCCAGGGTATCTTTTTGTTCAGTCCTGTTCTCATTTTACTTGTGCCATTTGTGACCGACAATATGAGATTTGTAAAAAACAAAAAACTTATCAACGGGATATTTTATACGCTTATAGGTGTGCAGTACGTATTGAGATTAAGTATAAATAACATAGGCAGTACGATGCCTTATATGTTTTTCTGGCAGTAGTTTTTATAGAAGGAATATGATTTGTGGAAAAGTGTGGAATTATAACGTTATATCACAAGAATTATAATTATGGGGGCATACTGCAGGCATATGCCATGGTTAAAATTATGGGAGAGCTGGGGTATGATGCAGAAATAATTGATTATTGTCAAAGTTATAAAGCTTTGGTTATCCATAAAATAACGAAATTGCGGATATCGGAGATGTTAAGTATATTCAAGAGAAAATTAGGTCTAAAAGTTTTAAATATACTTTTTCCAGAGATTAAGAAAGGAATAAAAGGCAGATACGTTAATTTTGAAAAGTTTATGGAGAAGATACCGCATAGCGTTACATATAGTGAAAAAATATTGGGAAGTGTAAAGATAGATACAAGATTATTATTGCAGGAAGTGATCAGATTTGGAATCCAAGTTCATGGAATGATATCTATTTTTTAAAGTTTGCTGGTGAGAATACAAAAAAATATCTTATGCAGCATCTATGGGGTAACTGCACTATCTGTTGAAGAAGTGAGTTTTCTTCAACATGCAATTAAAGACTTTGATGCAATCTCAGTGAGAGAATACGAAGCCAAAAAAATTATAGAACAAGTTTGCCATAATTATTGCGAGGTTTGCCTCGACCCAACGTTGCTGTTAAGTGGTGATAGATGGAAAAGATCGGAAATGCATTAAGTATTCAGCGTGGAAAATATGCTTTTGTATATCTGGTCGGTGTTGATAAAGTGCATAGAAGAGTAATCAGGGAATACTGCGACAGAGAACAGATAAAACTTATATCTATTCCACATGCACAAGGACATTATAAAAGGAAGATGAAAAATTTGCACATATAAAATTATATGAAGCAGGTCCGCGGGAATGGATATCCTTAATAGAGAATGCTGACATGGTTTTACAGACAGCTTTCACGGATTGTGCTTTTCGCTTCTGTTACACAGGCAGTTTGTTGTTCTTGACAGAACAGATACTTCTGGAAGAAAGACGGTCAATAATAACCGCCAACAGGGATTATTGGAAAAGTAGGGCTATTAGAACATAAGACAAATGCAAGTCTTGATAATTTTGAAAAATATTAAACAAAGAAATAGATTGGTCATATATTGATGAACAGTTAAGAATTCAGCGGGAACATTCACTACAGTATTTACGCAGTAATACACAAAAGGGATAGTAAAGGTAAGACAATTGAAGATAAAATACAGTAAGTTATTAACAAATCTTTCATATAGTGTAGGAGCAAATATTCTCTCTGTAGTCCTCGGAATGGCGGCAATGCTGATTATTCCCAAATTTATAGGTGGACTCATACGGATATTATCAGTTATATATTTTTTATGTCACATACAGTTCGATTGCAGCATTAGGGTGGCCGGAGAGACTTATCTGGAAATAGGGGAATGTCCTATCAGAATATTAACAGAGAGCATTTCGGCACAGTATCGGCTGCTTTCGATTTCCATGATAACCGTTTTTACTGTCTTATTAGTAATAGTAATTTTAGTCCATTAACTTATGATAAAAAAATTGTTTTTTCTTTTCCTGTCTTGCCGGAGCAGTAGTAAATATTTGGCGTTATCTTCAATTTATCATACAGGCTACAAACAGGATAAAAGAGTATAGTCTGACGATTGTATTATGGAGATTGGTTTCTGTTGGATTTAGCATTTTGGCAGTACTCTGTGGGATGAAAAGTTATATTATGTTAATTTTATTAGATGTAGCAGGAGAGTATTGTCATTGGTTTATGTGATGTTTTGTTGTAAAGATATTATGTTTTTAAAAGAAACATCCATTGGCAGTTACCGAAGGGAAAAGGCAATTCAAAGTGGCTATAAGCTTTTGTTTGCCACTCTGGCAGGAACAGTAATAATTGGCATAACAAGATGGTGTATTGAGAATCACTGGAACATTACAACATTTGCAGAAGTTACGCTTACGATCAGTATTGCGAATGTATTCCTGCAATGCATTAATGCCGTTGCAGTTACACTTTTCCTGCTTTACGAAGGACAGATAAAATGAATTGTTCAAATTATACCCTGTTATTAACAGTGTTGTTGTTATGGGTTTATTTGGCTGTATGATTTTTATTATCCAATGACTAAACTGCTTATTTGGTGGCTGCCACAGTATGAGGCGAGTATGGGATATGCCGCATTTTATGCCAATCTGTGTGTACGAATGTAAGAGCTCGATACTTGTATCTACATATTTAAAACATTACGAGAAGAAAAATATTATTCAGAATCAATCTGGTGTCTGTCGTGCTGGCAGCCATATTGTCTATTGTTACTATTTATATCATGGACAGTCTGATTGGAGCAATGCTTTCTATTCTGATTGTATTGGCATACCGATGTTGTGCCGGGGAAATAAAAATTAGTAAGATTATGAAAAAAATTGTGCAAAATCTATGATAACAGAGACTGTTATGGTAGTTACATTTGTATTAAGCGGAAGTTTGATGGCATGGTCGGGTGTAGTATTGTTCACAGTGATGTACATACTTTTCTTATTCATTTTCAGAGGTGAAGTCAAAGAAATTCGAAACTTATTATTTAGAAAGTAGTTTGTTGACGATCATGTCTGGCAGTTTATGTCGAAATATTTTGATACTCAAACTACTTGACATTTTCTTTTTTACCTATATACTTTGAAAGTCAAATTAATTTAAATTCAAATCATTTGCCACGGACGAAATCGTCTGAATAAATTCAAGAGGACAATCATATGACAGGAACAATATGCGGGACGGGATCGTATGCGCCGTCTTACACAATGGACAACAATGATATTGCAAAGCTTGTAGAGACGAGCGATGAATGGATCAGAGAACGGACAGGCGTTGAGAGGCGGCATATTGCCGGCAAGGAGACGACGGTCTCCATGGCGGTGGAAGCAGGGCGCAGAGCTTGCCAATGCCGGAACTGCACCTGAGGAAGTGGATCTGATCCTTGTGTCCACCATTTCATCCAACGTGCTTCTGCCCTGTGCGGCCTGTGAAGTACAGAAAGAACTTGGCGCGGTTAAAGCCACAGGGTTTGACCTGGGAGGCGCCGCCTGCAGCGGGTTTGTCTTTGCATACAACACAGCCATGGCTTTCCTCGCCTCCGGCGTGTACCGGACGGTACTCGTCATAGGCAGCGAGACATTATCTAATATAACAAACTGGAAAGACCGCGGGACTTGTATCCTTTTCGGCGACGGAGCAGGCGCTGCGGTGCTTAAGGCTTCGGAAGGACAGATGTATAGGCCGGTGACCATTCCGACGGAGCAAAGGGCCGCGCTTACATGTGAGAGCAGATACACAAAGAACTGGAAAGAGATTCAGAGGAGAATACATACATGAAGATGGACGGTCAGGCGGTATTTAAGTTTGCCGTGCGCCGTGTGCCGGAAGTGATCGGGGAGGTACTTGAGGCAAACAGCGTTGCCCCAGGCGATATAAGCTGCTACATTCTGCACCAGGCAAACCGCAGGATCGTAGAGGCAGTGGCAAAGAGGCTTGGCGAACCGGTCGAGAAATTTCCCATGAACCTGCAGGAGTATGGAAACACCTCTTCCGCCAGCATCCCCATACTGCTGGATGAGCTGAACCAAAGCGGCGCTTTGAAAAAAGGCCAGAAAATTGTTCTTGCAGGGTTTGGCCGGGTTGTCCTGGGGGGCTTCCGTGCTGGAATGGTAGTTAGTTACACACGGGAAGCCAATGGCATGATCCCGGGTGAAGCTATAGATGAAAAGAAAAATAATATGAGTAAAAGGAGAATGACAATGTTAGAAAAGATTAAATCAATGGTAGCAGACAATTTAGGAGTAGAGGAGAGCACGATCACAGAGGCATCTTCCTTCAAAGATGACCTGGGCGCAGATTCTCTTGACTTATTTGAGTTAATGATGGCACTGGAAGAAGAATTCGGCGTAGAGATCCCGACAGAAGACTTAGAGCAGATCGTGACGGTCGGAGATGTTATCAAATACGTAGAAGCACACAAATAATCAGAACGAAAAAGCGAGGTTGGCAGTATGAAGACAGAAGTAACCAGGTTATTGGGAATTGAATATCCGATCATTCAGGGAGGCATGGCATGGGTCGCAGAGTACCATCTGGCGGCAGGTGTATCCGAGGCCGGCGGACTGGGACTTATCGGTGCGGCAGCGCCCCGCTGACTGGGTGAGAGACCAGGTCAGAGAGGCAAAAAAGCTGACAGATAAACCGTTTGGGGTAAATATCATGCTTATGAGTCCGTATGCGGACGAGGTGGCAAAAGTGATCGTAGAAGAAGGCGTGAAGGTTGTCACGACCGGAGCGGGCAATCCTGAGAAATACATGAAAATGTGGAAAGAAGCAGGAGTGAAGGTGATTCCTGTGGTTGCTTCTGTGGCCCTTGCAAAACGGATGGAGCGCTGCGCAGACGCGGTCGTGGCAGAAGGCTGTGAGGCCGGCGGGCATATCGGTGAGAATACGACTATGGTGCTCGTGCCGCAGATCGTGGACGCGGTGAATATCCCTGTCATAGCGGCAGGCGGCATCGCGGACGGAAGAGGCGCGGCCGCGGCATTTATGCTCGGAGCACAGGAATACAGATGGGGACACATTTTGTGGTGACAGATGAGTCCATTGTACATGACAATTATAAAGAAAGAATCATCAAAGCGAAGGATATTGATTCCAGAGTTACAGGAAGAACGACCGGACATCCGGTGCGTGCGCTTCGCAATGAAATGACGAAGAAATATATTGAACTTGAAAACAGCGGAGCAAGTTTTGAAGAACTGGAGCATCTTACGCTCGGCGGACTGAGGAAAGCAGTGGTGGACGGTGATGTGAAAACGGAAGCGTCATGGCGGGCAGATCGCCGGTATGGTGAAAGAGAGAATGTCCTGCAAAGAGCTGATCCAGAAGCTGGTAAGTGAGACAGACGCGCTTATAAAAGGAGCAGAGGTTTATGAGTAAGATTGCATTTATCTATCCGGGACAGGGTGCGCAGAAGGCCGGAATGGGGCTGATTTCTATGAAAAGAGCCCCGTCGCCCGGGACATATACGACAGAGCATCCGACGCGCTTGGATTAGACATGAAGGCGTTGTGCTTTGAGGAAAATGAAAACTTGATCTGACAGAATATACACAGGCGGCACTCGTGACGACGTGTCTTACGATCACGGAGGCATTGAAGGATGTGACAGAAGGCGCAGGCCACACGTACGGCAGCGGGAATCTGACCCCGTCTGTAACGGCAGGCCTCAGTCTCGGGGAGTATTGCGCCATCGCCGCGGCAGGAGGGATGGACGTTATAGATGCGGTCCGTCTTGTGCGAAAGCGCGGCATATTGATGCAGAATACCGTGCCGGCAGGCGAAGGAGCTATGGCGGCCATCCTCGGTATGACAGGGGAAGCTATTGAACACGTGCTCGACGGCATGGACAACGTTACGATAGCCAACTACAATTGTCCGGGGCAGATCGTGATCACCGGTGAGACAAAAGCAGTGGAAGCTGCATGTGCAGCGTTAAAAGAGGCGGGGCAAAGAGAGCGGTCGCGCTTAATGTAAGCGGACCATTTCACTCTCCGATGCTCAGAGACGCAGGAAACAGGCTTGCAGAGGAACTTGAAGCGGTGGAGCTTTCCAAACTTAGGATACCGTATGTGACGAACGTAACGGCAGAAAAGGTGGCGGATATAGCAGATACGAAAGCATTGCTGGCCAGGCAGGTGAGCATGCCGGTGCGGTGGCAGCAGTGCGTGGAGACCATGACGGCGGACAAAGTGGATACCTTTATTGAGATCGGACCGGGCAGGACACTGGCCGGATTTATGAAAAAATAAACCGGGATGTCGAGGTATACAACATCGCAGAGTGGTCTGATATAGAAAAAGTGATCAGTGAGATAGAAGGAGAGACGGCATGGAAGGAAAAGTAGCACTTGTGACAGGAGGTTCCCGCGGCATAGGAAGGGCGATCGCGCTTGCACTTGCCGACGGAGGGCGACAGTAGTGATCAACTATAACGGCTCCCGGATAAGGCAATGGACTTAAAGCAGGAGATCGAAAGCAAAGGCGGCAGGGCAGAGATATACCAGTGCAATGTGTCTGATTTTGCAAAATGCGAAGAGCTGATCCAGGAATCGTAAAGCAGTTCGGCAGTCTGGACATTCTGTGAATAATGCCGGCATTACGAAAGACGGACTGCTTATGAAGATGACGGAAGAAGATTTTGATCAAGTGATCGATGTCAATTTAAAAGGCGCGTTCAATACGATCCGCTTTGCCTCCCGGCAGATGCTGAAGCAGAAGAGCGGAAGGATCATCAATCTGTCTTCTGTCGTGGGTGTCGCGGGCAATGCAGGCCAGGCAAACTATGCGTCTTCCAAAGCCGGAGTCATCGGCCTTACAAAAGCCGCGGCAAAAGAGCTGGCGTCCCGGGGAATCACAGTCAATGCCATAGCCTGGTTTTATCGAGACAGATATGACAGACGCTCTGCCGGAAAAGGTAAAAGAAGCGTCCGTGTCCCAGATACCGCTCGCACGATTCGGCAAAGCAGAGGAGGTCGCGGCGCTGGCGGCATTTCTCGCGTCAGAGGCGGCCGGATATATTACCGGACAGGTCATTCATGTGGACGGCGGCATGGTAATGTAACATAAGTGAAATGATAGAGGAGACAGTCGATATGAAGAAAAGAGTTGTGGTTACAGGACTGGGAGCAGTGACGCCGATAGGCAATTCGGTGGAAGAATTCTGGTCCGGTGTCAAGGAATCAAAGGTAGGGATCGGTGAGATAACGAAATTTGATACAACAGAATATAAAGTGAAGCTTGCTGCGGAGGTGAAGGACTTCTCTGCAAAAGAATACATGGATTTTAAAGCTGCCAAGCGGATGGAGTTATTCTCCCAGTATGCGGTAGCCGCCGCTCTGGAGGCATATGAAGATTCGGGGTTGATATAGAAAAGAAGATCCCTACCGGGCGGGCGTGATCGTAGGTTCAGGCATAGGCAGCCTGCAGCGGGTCGAGCAGGAACATACTAAGATCAGGGAAAGGGGCCCGGACGGGTGAATCCGCTTATGGTCCCGCTTATGATATCCAACATGGCGGCTGGAAATATTTCCATACAGCTTGGTTTCAAGGAAAATGCACGAATGTAGTGACTGCGTGCGCCTCAGGGACCAACTGTATCGGAGATGCCTATCGGGCGATCCAGTACGGTGACGCCGATATGATGATCGCAGGCGGGACCGAGAGCTGCATCTGTCCTACAGGTGTCGCGGGATTCACGAGTCTGACTGCGCTCTCTACGTCCACAGATCCGAAGCGGGCGTCCATACCGTTTGACAGGGACAGAGACGGCTTTGTTCTCGGAGAAGGGGCCGGCGTCGTCATGCTGGAAGAACTGGAGCATGCAAAGAGACGCGGGGCAGACATATACGCTGAAGTTGTGGGCTACGGCTCCACTGGAGACGCCTATCATATCACATCTCCGGCAGAGGACGGAAGCGGCTGCAAAGGCGATGAGCCTTGCAATGGAAGAAGGCGGGATCGAACCGGCGCAGGTAGACTATATCAATGCACACGGAACGAGCACACATCACAACGATCTCTTTGAGACGAGGGCGATTGAGCTGGCGCTTGGAGATGCGGCAAAAGACGTCGTGGTCAATTCCACAAAATCTATGATCGGGCATCTTCTCGGAGCGGCCGGAGGTGTGGAATTTATCACCTGTGTCAAATCCATACAGGACGGATATATCCATCAGACAGTCGGCACAGAGAATGTGGATGAGAACTGCGGCCTGAACTATGCGGTCGGTGCGCCGGTGGAGAAAGATCTCACATATGTCCTCACGAATTCCCTCGGGTTCGGCGGGCACAATGCAACCTTATTAGTCAGGAAATACGAAGGTTAGAAAGGACTTGAAGATCATGGAATTTGAAAATCTCTTATCACTTATAGAAGCCGTATCAGAGTCAGAACTGACCGGATTAAAATACGAAGAAAACGGGTGCGGCTGCACCTCACCAAAAGCAGGATAAAATACAGGTGGTTACGGCAGAACCTGCCGCTGTAACCGGACGGCCGCAGCAGACAGTGAAGGCGGAGCACTTTGGGCGCCGCGGCGCAGAACGAGGCCAAGATGCCGGCAAGAGCGGACGGCAGTATCGTGGAATCTCCTCTTGTAGGAACATTCTATACCGCGCCGTCAGAGGAGTCTCCGGCGTTTGTAAGCGTCGGAGATACGTGAAAAAGGGCCAGACGCTGGCGATAGTGGAAGCAATGAAATTAATGAATGAGATAGAGAGCGATTATGACGGTACCGTCACGGAAATCCTGGCAGAAAACGGCCAGCCGGTAGAATATGGCCAGCCGTTATTCCGTATCTGTTAATCACGTTCTGAAGGAGGAAATATGAATCATTTGGACATCAGTCAGATCAAGGAGATCATTCCTCACCGTCATCCGTTTCTTCTGGTTGACTATATCGAGGATTATGAGCCGGGGCAGTACGCGGTCGGCTATAAATGCGTCACTTACAGAGAGGATTTTTTGCCGGACATTTTCCGCAGGAGCCTGTGATGCCCGGAGTCCTTACCGTGGAGGCGCTTGCGCAGGTAGGCGCTGTGGCTATTTTGAGCCAGGAGGAGTGCAAAGGGAAGATCGCATACTTCGGCGGGATCAACAAATGCAAGTTCAAAGGGAAGATCGTTCCCGGGGACAAGGTACGCCTGGAGACGAAGATCATCAAGCAGAAAGGTCCTGTCGGCGTTGGAGAAGCGACAGCTTCCGTGGACGGCAAAACAGTGGTAAGCGCAGAACTGACATTTATGATTGGATAGGTGAGTTACATGATTAAGAAAATATTGATTGCCAACCGCGGTGAGATCGCGGTGCGTATTATCCGTGCATGCCGGGAAATGGGAATTGAGACGGTGGCGGTATATTCAGAGGCGGATAAGGATGCCCTTCACACCCAGCTTGCCGATGAGGCTGTCTGTATCGGTCCCGCGCCTTCAAGCGACAGCTATCTGAGCATGGACCGGATCATCAGTGCGACGATCATCACAGGCGCGGACGCGATCCATCCGGGATTTGGCTTTTGTCTGAAAACAGTAAGTTCGCCGAACTGTGTGAACAGTGCAGTATCACATTCATAGGTCCGATTCCAGTGATCGCCCGGCTTGGCAACAAGCAGGAGGCGAGAAATACGATGACGGCGGCGGGCGTTCCGGTGATACCGGGCAGCACAGAGCCCATATTCGACGCGGAAACCGGGGCCGCGGCAGCAGATGAGATCGGTTATCCGGTCATTGTAAAGGCGGCGTCGGCGGAGGCGGCAAAGGGATGCGTGTGGCGGAGACGCCGGCGGACTTTACAGGCGTTTCAGACGGCCCAGAAGGAGACCCAGATGGCGTTTGGCGACAATACAATGTATATTGAACACTTTGTACAGCAGCCAAGGACATAGAGTTCCAGATACTGGCGGACAGCCAGGGTCATGTGATCCATCTCGGAGAGCGCGACTGTTCGATCCAGCGGAATCACCAGAAGATGATCGAGGAATCGCCTTCTGTGGCGCTGGACGACGGGCTCAGGAAGAAGATGGGCGACGCGGCAGTGAAAGCGGCGAAGGCGGCCGGATATGTCAATGCAGGGACCATCGAATTTCTGCTGGAGAAAAGCGGGAACTTTTATTTTATGGAAATGAATACGCGGATCCAGGTGGAGCATCCGGTGACCGAGTGGGTCACAGGCATTGACCTGATCAAAGAGCAGATCCGCATTGCGTCCGGCAGGCCTCTTTCTTACACACAGGATGAGATACAGCTTACAGGCCACGCGATCGAGTGCAGGATCAATGCAGAAAATCCTTCCAAAGGCTTCCGGCCGTCACCGGGAACGATCACAGATATGTATCTCCCGGGCGGCAAAGGCATCCGGATCGATTCTGCGATCTACAGCGGATACACGATTCCGCCGTATTATGACTCCATGGTGGCAAAGCTCATCGTGTGGGCCAAGAACAGAAAAGAGGCCATACGAAAGATGCAGAGCTCTCGGAGAAGTGATCATCGAGGAATTGATACGAACGTAGACTATCAGTATGATATTTTAAGCCACCCGGATTATCAGGCAGGCAATATTGACATTGAATTTATCGAGAAAATGTAAAGGTGAGCTCCTATGAAATTAGAAAATATGTTCAAGAAGACAAGGCTTTCTTCCAGCCGGAAGAGTTATATTTCTCTGAAAGAAGCGAGGCCGGAAGTGCCGCAGGGACTTTGAGAAAATGTAATAAATGCGGCGGGCGATCATTACCGAAGATGTAAAGGCAGGCAGCTACATTTGTCCGAAATGCGGCGGTTATTTCCGTGTACACGCATACCGCAGGATAGAGATGACTGCCGACGAAGGTACATTTGAAGAATGGGACAGGGGACTTACAACGAGAATCCGCTGGACTACAAAGGGTATGAAGAGAAACTGGATCAGCTTAAGGAGAAGACAGGACTCGAGGAGGCTGTGGTCACCGGCAAAGCGTGCATCGACGGCACAGAGACGGTGATCGGCGTGTGCGACGGCCGTTTTCTCATGGCGAGTATGGGAGAGGTTGTCGGAGAGAAGATAGCAAGAGCGGTGGAACGCGCCACGAAGGAAAACTTCCGGTCATTTTATTTGCCTGTTCGGGCGGAGCCAGGATGCAGGAGGATCACGTCCCTGATGCAGATGGCCAAGACGTCGGCTGCGCTGAAAAGACACAGCGATGCGGGCGGGCTGTACATCAGTGTGCTGACCGACCCGACGACCGGCGGCGTGACGGCAAGCTTTGCCATGCTGGGCGATATTATACTGGCAGAGCCGGGCGCGCTGATCGGATTTGCAGGACCCAGGGTCATAGAGCAGACGATCGGGCAGAAGCTGCCAAAGGATTCCAGCGTTCGGAGTTTCTTCTTGAACATGGCTTCATCGACGGCATTGTAGAGCGTCCGCAGATGAAGGATACGCTTTCACGTATATTAAAGCTTCATGCGTCCGGGACTGAAACGGCTGGAAGCTGTGCGGACGATACTGCCGGGGCGGAAGTAAGTACGGCGCAGCACAACAAGGTGGCGTCTGCCTGGGACAGAGTGGAACTGTCACGGATGAAAGACCGTCCGGTCGGTGAAGACTATATTCAGGCCATGTTTACAGACTTTATCGAATTTCACGGAGACAGGTGCTTTGCAGACGACAAAGCGGTCATCGGTGGAGTTGGAAGATTTAATGGACGCCCGGTAACCGTTATCGCTCAGGCGAAAGGGACGAACACAAAGGAAAATATTGAGCGTAATTTCGGCATGCCGTCTCCGGACGGGTACCGGAAAGCGCTGCAGCTTATGAAGCAGGCGGAGAAGTTTGGCCGCCCGGTCATCTGTTTTGTAGATACGCCGGGGCGTTCTGCGGTCTGGAAGCGGAGGAGCGGGGGCAGGGCGAGGCGATCGCCAGAAGCATATATGAAATGTCCGCCCTTAGAGTTCCCGTATTATCGATCATCATCGGAGAAGGCGGAAGCGGAGGACGCCGCCATGGCTACTTCAGATGAGGTGTGGATGCTGGAAAACTCAGTGTACTCTATCTTGTCGCCGGAAGGATTTGCCAGTATTCTCTGGAAGGACAGCACGCGGGCAAAAGAAGCGGCGGAAGTGATGAAGCTTACGGCAGGCGATCTGCTTCAGGCGCGTATTGTGGAACAAATCGTGAAAGAGCCGGGTCACTATACGGTCCAGAATATGAAAGAGGTTACGTCAAAGCTTAAGAAATATATGGAGAGATTTCTCGGAACGTACGGGCAGATGTCGGAGGAAGAACTGACGGAGCACAGGTACATGCGTTTCCGCAGAATGTAGGAGAGGTCATATGAAAACAGCACCGTTGATCATGGGGAATATCAAAGCAGAGCTGCCGGTCATACAGGGCGGCATGGGCGTCGGGATCAGTCTGGGCGGCCTGGCCGCAGCTGTGGCAAAGGAAGGCGGCGTCGGTATCATATCTGCCGCTCAGATCGGCTTCCGGAAGCTGATTTTGACAGGAACACGCTGGAAGCCAACTTAAGGGCAATGAAGAAGGAGTACGTAAAGCGCGCCGGATCGCGCCGGAGGGTGTGATCGGATTTAATATCATGGTGGCGATGCGTCACTATGATGCTTATGTGCGCGCGGCGATAGAGGCGGGAGCGGACTTGATCATATCCGGCGCCGGCCTGCCGACGGAGCTTCCGAGGATCGCCGGTGACGCAGAGATAAAACTGGCCCCATCGTTTCCACGGACAAATCCGCTCAGGTCATCTTAAAGTATTGGGACAGGAAATATGCCCGCGTCCCGGACCTGCTTGTCATAGAAGGGCCGCAGGCCGGCGGCCACCTCGGCTTCACGAAGGAGCAGCTTGAGATGTATGACAGCGAGGCTTACGATGCCGAGATTTTGAAGATCTTGGATACGGTAAAAAATATGAGCATAAATATGGCAGGAAGATACCGGTTGCTGTCGCAGGAGGGATAGAGACTGCAGCACAGGCTGCGCATGCATTTTCCCTCGGCGCAGACGCGGTACAGGTGGCAAGCAGATTTGTCACCACAGAAGAGTGTGACGCAGATATCCGCTATAAAGAGGCATACCTGAAGGCAGAGCGGGAAGATGTTGTCATAGTGAAAAGTCCTGTAGGAATGCCGGGAAGAGCGATAAAGAATGCATTTATGGAACGGGTGATGTCAGGGAGCAGATCCCGCACAGTCCGTGCCACGGCTGCCTTCACAAATGCAGACCGGATGAGATCCCGTACTGCATTACAGATGCGCTCGTCCATGCGGCCAAAGGAGAGGTGGAGGATGCCCTTTATTCTGCGGCCAACGCATATAAAGCAGATCGGATAGAAACCGTAAAAGAAGTGATTGATTCTCTTCTGCCTGAGAAGGTATAATATTAAGCAGGTAAATGTTGATGGTATTCAAAGAGGAGCGTAAGATGGAAAACGCTTATAAGACAATTAACCATATTCTTGTAAACTTGATCAATGAAATATGGGAGCTGGAAGAAAAGGCGATCATTACGGAAGAGTTTAAGGACCTGACGAACAATGACATGCATGTGATAGAGGCGGTCGGCCTCGGGGAAGGCAATAATATGTCCGCCATAGCCCGAAAGCTTGGCATCACAGTAGGTTCTCTCACGACAGCCATGAACAGTCTTGTGAATAAAAAATACGTGGAGCGCAGAAGAAGTGAGGAAGACAGACGGGTCGTGTATGTAAAGCTGACGAATAAGGGCGTCGGCGCATACCGGCATCACGAAGATTACCACCGTCAAATGACACAGGCCATACTCGACAAGCTTGGTGAAGACGAGATACCTGTTCTTGTGAAGACGCTGGATGCGCTGGACGAATTTTCTGTGGTTACAGCCAGCCGGGACAGTCAGGCGGAAGGCCGGGAAGGTTAAGGCGGCGGAGACGGCGGCCAGACAGAGGCGGCGTTAGGGCAGAAGGAGCGTTAGGGCAGAAGAGACGCTAAGGCAGAAGGACGTTAAGGCAGAAGGAGCGTTAAGGCAGAAGGGCGTTAAAGCAGCAGAATCATCGGGAGATGGGCAGGAGAGAGCAAAATGGTAAAGGCGTAATTTTGATATGGACGGTACGATGTTCGACACAGAGCATTTATCTACCGTAACATGGCAGATGACCGGGGAGAAACTGAAGCTGGATATCAATGACAAGTTTATTGAAAGCTTTCGGGGCGGGAACCCGGCCCAGATAAGAAAGTTATTTCATGAGGCGCTTGGGCCGGATGTGGATTATGATCATGTGAAGGAAGTAAAGCATGCGTTTTTTGAAATGCTTACTGAAAAGACGGAATACCAATCAAAAGGGTTTGTTTGAGCTGATGGACTATCTGAGAGAGGAAAAGATCCCGATGGCGGTCGCCACGTCGACTGCCCGCGCACGTGCCGAAAACATCATCCGGCGCGCGGGAGCTTATGAATATCTGTCCGCCTGTGTCTGCGGTGACGCGGTGGAAAAGAGCAAACCGGAGCCGGACATATTCTGGAAGGCAGCCGAAGAACTCGGGTGCAGCCCTAAGGAGTGCCTTGTTCTGGAAGACAGTACCGCCGGCGTTCTGGCCGGTAAGGCTGCGGGCGGTTATATCATCTATATCCCGGACGAGACCGATGTGCCCGCAGAAGTCCTGGATGGGATAACCGGGCGTATGGACAGCCTTCTTGATGTGATTGGCTGGATAAAGGCAGTGAACAGGAAAAGGGAGAGATAAACAGCGGAAAAGAGACCGTGCTGTAATTAATCAATTGCAGTACGGTTTTTTCGTTATAATAGAATTGCAGCAGGAACAAACATATATGTCCAGATCATACATCCGGGAGATCGTATGATTTGCATGGCAAATGGATGGGAGGTTAACAGAATGGACGAGGCAGTAAAGAAGCTCCAGGATATTATTGATGAAAGCAGCCGGATCGTGTTTTCGGAGGAGCAGGTGTGTCAACGGAGAGTAATATACCGGATTTCAGAAGCGCGGACGGACTGTACAGGCAGAAATATAAATATTCCCTGAACAGATCGTAAGCCACAGCTTTTGTGAAGAACACAGAGGACTTCTATGAATTTTACCGGGAGAAGATGATGTTTCTGGACGCAGAGCCGAACCCGGCACATTTGAAGCTGGCGGAACTTGAAGCGGCCGGAAAGCTGACTGCTGTTGTGACGCAGAACATTGACGGGCTGCATCAGGCGGCCGGAAGCCGGAACGTGCTGGAGCTGCACGGAAGCATCCACAGAAACTACTGCAGGAAATGCGGAAAGTTTTTTGATGCTCGTATGTCAAACATGCCGGCGGTGTTCCCAAATGCGAGTGCGGCGGGCTGATCAAGCCGGATGTTGTGCTTTATGAAGAAAGTCTGATTCAACAGTTATATCAAGAAGTGTACAGGCGATCAGTGAGGCTGATACGCTGATCATCGGCGGCACTTCTCTTATTGTGTACCCGGCAGCCGGTTTTATAGATTACTTCACGGCAGACATCTTGTTGTGATCAACAAGAGTGCTACGGCGAAGGAGGTAGGGGCTGACTTGACTATCGCTGCGCCTATCGGAGAGGTGCTCGGGCAGATAGAAGTGCACGAATAAGGAATAATTTAACACGGAACCAATTTGCGGAGCCGGCAGGCGCTTTTAACTTACTTAGTGCTTACCAGAATTTTGATCGTGAAATTGAGTTATCCTTGTGTAAGTTGTGCTGTTGTGCAGAAACATATAATAGGCAAGGGTATTTTTATTATAGTATTATTATATTAATATGACTATTTAAAATCATTACATATGGTAATATTTGGAAATTAATAATACTCTTTTACGATATTATATACGGAGAAGGAGAGAAAATAATGAATAAAAAATGCTATGGATATGTCAGAGTGTCAAGCAAAGAACAGAATATTGGGCGGCAGATCGCGGCACTGGAAAAGATACCGGTGCCGCCGGAAAACATTTTCATAGACAAGCAGTCAGGCAAAGACTTCGACCGTCCTAATTACCAGAAAATGATCGACAAACTGTGTGCGGGAGACGTGGTGTTTGTGAAGTCGATCGACCGGCTCGGAAGAAATTACGATGAAATTATAGAACAGTGGAGGGTGCTGACTAAGGCAAAAGATGTAGATATCGTTGTGATAGATTTTCCGCTGCTGGACACGAGGAATCAGGTGAACGGACTTACCGGTAAGTTTATTGCAGATATCGTCCTGCAGATATTATCGTACGTTGCCCAGATAGAACGGGAAAACATAAGGCAGAGACAGGCTGAAGGAATGCGGGGCAAAGTCAAAGGAGTTTCGTTCGGAAGACCGGCAAAGGAAATACCTGAAGAGTTTCCCCATGTGTTTGAGCTTTGGAGGCAGGGCAAGATAAGCATGCGCAGAGCCGCTAAGATCATGGGTACAAACCATACGACAGTTTCAAAATGGATAAAGCTCTACATGAAAGAAAACGATATCTTTCTGGGGACAAAACGATATAAAATTGGATGGAAATGTAGACTTTTTTATCCATCAATGATACTATTATTTTAGTAAATGCTTTTATTAAGTAGGATTCGTTATAAAATACATGCGATTGCGTTAATATTTTGTGGAAAATAAAGTCTGATTTTATATCCACATAATTATGAGGGGATGCAGTTGCGGCGAGGCATAGGAAGGGATTGAAAGATGAAAAGAATACGAAGGAAGAGCTGCTGGCAGTGATAGCATCCAAAGCCGGATGCAATTACCTGTCAGATGTAATTTTGCCTATCTACAGTGAAAAGTGCTGGCAGCCATCGAGTCCATAGACGAAAACGAATACGACTTAAAAGAATGGCAGGAGACGGTGGGTTATATAATCGGAAATAACACGATACAAATAAATGACTGTAAAGATGCTAAAGAATACTTGATCCACAAATTGTGGAAAGGGGTTATAGAATGGGTTGGGGACGGAGGTTTTAAAAACCTCCGTCCCCAACCTGCATTTACCCTGTCCCTTTTAAGAAGTTATTCCGAAGCCCATGTTAGGAGCAATAAACATGTGTACAAGATCTCCGAGAAATACAGCAAGTAAAACACACATACGATTATTTTAGACTTTGAAGAAAAACGCGTCAGCAGGTCGTCCATTTTCGGCGCAATAATATATATAAAGAAAAGTCCGCCGATTCCAAATATCATAAGACCTTCCAGGCATACACGGCCGTCTATGCTGAGAAGCATATCGCTGTAATCCCACCATCTGGCCAAATAAAGATTCCAGCACGATACTTGTCACATATTCGATCACTCCACATAAGCACATGATAGTTCCGAACAGCTGCATAGGCCGGGCTCTGAATTTTTTCAGGACAACTAGAATTAAGACTCCCCATTCCATAAATAGGAAGCCATGGGCCTGTCATAACGCCCCGGTTTATGATCATACCGTCTTCAATTATATGTAAAATCACTTCCCAGATCCATCCTATGCCTGAGAATGCAAAAAACATCAAGATTAAAGAATCGATGGAATATGAGCGTTCATAATTTAATTCTGAAATGGATGGAGTGATAACACTGTATTTTCAATTTTCTTTGCCGTAGTATTCATATCGGAATCCCCTCGGATTAGATAACATTTTATTTTGATATGATAATTCTAACGGAAAGAAATAAAGATGTATTGTAGCAATTCTGAAGAATTTATAAAGAATTATAGTGTAAATTTTAGATTTAATGAAGATATTGGGGACGGAGGTTTTTCGTTTTCCTCCGTCCCCAATTAAAATAAAGGTGTCCCTTTTTCAAAATTCAGGAAATAGTTCTATGCTTCGTTCCAGAATTCCGTTCATCTGCGCAATCGCTATGCCGTAATTCGTGATCGGTATCCCGGCGTCTTCAGCACATTTCAGACGATATTTCATTTCACGTTCATTCAAAGTGCAGCCTCCGCAGTGGATGATCAGGTTGTATGTGGATAAGTCAAGTGGAAATTCTGTGCCGCTCGTAAATTCAAAGTTTATTTGTTTACCTGTATATTTTGAATCAGCCGGGGAAGCTTTACGGTACCGATATCGTCGCACTGTCTGTGATGTGTGCACCCTCTGCGATGAGAACCGTATCTCCGTCTTTCAGACATTCCAAAGTCCTTGCACCGTCAACTACTGTACTTAAATTACCCTTATATCTTGCAAACAGGATTGAGAATGAGGTAAGTGGTATATCGGCTGGTGTCTCTTTGGATACTTTGTCAAATACCTGACTGTCAGTAATGACCATTGCCGGTTTTTTGCCGAGAGTCATGAGTGTATTGGACAATTCGTTTTCTTTAATAACGATCGCAGCTGCATCGGCTTCCAATATATCGCGTATTGTCTGCTGCTGGGGCAGTATGAGACGTCCCTTTGGAGCGGCCTTGTCTATAGGCACAACGAGAATTATAAAGTCAGAAGGCCTGATAAGGCCGCCGACGATCTTGGATTTGGGATCATCAGCAGGCACGAGTCTTGCGATCAACTCTTTCAATTCGTATATATTGCTGTTATCTGATGCGCTCACCCACATAAAATAATCGTCCGGCGCAAGTCCAAGCGATGCAGCGTCCTTGTACCTGTCGGGAACGGCAATATCTGCCTTGTTGAGTACGACGACAGAAGGCAGCTTTTTTCTTTGATCCGTTTTAAAATAGCATGATCTGCCTCTGTCATACCGACAGTTCCGTCTACTACAAGCACGGCAATATCTGTTTTGTTTAGTATCTGATAAGCCTTTTGAACTCGGAGGGTTCCCAGTTCGCCTTCATCGTCGAGCCCTGGAGTATCTATCATGACGACCGGGCCGAGGGGAAGAAGTTCCATTGCCTTTAATACAGGGTCTGTGGTAGTACCTTTTATGTCAGATACAATGGCCAGATCCTGACCCGTAAGGGCATTGATAACACTTGATTTACCTGCGTTGCGTTTTCCGAAGATACCAATATGGATGCGTTCGGAAGAAGGGGTGCTGTTTAAGCTCATATATGATTCCTTTCCGTCAGGGACATGGTAAATTGAAAAGGGACAGGGATATTTTAATTGGGGACGGAGGTTTTCTAGAAAACCCCGTCCCCAATTAGAGTTAGAACCGGAAATCCCGCCGGTTGTTTTCGCGGATGAGGCGAAGATTTTCGAGCACAACTTGCCGTGCTTTCTCGTTTGGTACATTTAATACTTCTTTATCTATCAATTTATCTCCAATTGCCTTTGTCTCAGGGGATGCATAATCCATGAGATATTCTTCCAGTGTCATCAGGGCGTTCGGATGGCAGCAGTTTTGTATCTGCCCGCTCTTGCACAGTGACATGAACCGGTCGCCGGTGCGGCCTTCCCGGTAACAGGCAGTACAGAAGCTTGGAAGGTAATCCATTTCCATAAGCCAGCGTACGACTTCATCCAACGTACGGTTGTCTATGACGTCAAATTGTTCTGATTTTTCATCTTCCGGCTCCGGCTCGCAGTAACCGCCCACACTTGTCCGTGAGCCGCCGCTGATCTGAGATATCCCGAGATGCAGTACCCGCTCCCGCGTTTTCTGGCTTTCACGTGTAGATATGATCATGCCGGTGTATGGTACTGCGATACGGATACATGCAACGATTTTGGCAAAGGTATCGTCATCAATTCCGTTTGTAAATGAATCGGCGTCAATATCGTCTGCGTTTCTCAGGCGGGGTACGCTGATGGTATGAGGTCCCACACCAAATGCAGCTTCCAGATGCTCAGCATGCATGAGCAGGCCTGCAAATTCATAGCGGAACTTGTCAAGTCCGAACAGTACACCGACACCTACGTCATCAATGCCGCCTTCCATCGCCCGGTCCATTGCCTCTGTGTGATAGTTATAATCGTGCTTTGGTCCCGTAGGATGCAGCTGCAGGTAACTCTCTTTGTGATAAGTCTCCTGGAAGAGAATATACGTGCCAATTCCGGCCTCTTTTAACAGCCGGTAATTGTCCACCGTAGTCGCGGCAATATTGATGTTTACTCTCCGGATCGCCCCATTTTATGTTTGATGCTGTAAATCGTGTTAATACAGTCCAGATAATACTCCATCGTGTTATGTACCGGGTCTTCTCCTGCTTCAAGGGCAAGGCGCTTATGTCCCATGTCCTGGAGGGCGATGACTTCTTTGCGGATCTCATCCTGGGACAGTTTCTTGCGGGCAATATGTTTGTTCTTCATGTGGTAAGGGCAGTATGTACATCCGTTAATACAGTAGTTGGAGAGATAAAGCGGGGCAAAGAGAACGATACGGTTTCCGTAAAAATCTTTTTGATCTGTTCAGCCAGACGGAATATCTTTTCATTCATATCCGCGTCTTCACAGGCGAGCAGAACAGAAGCTTCCCGGTGAGTAAGCCCTTTCTGCAGTTTTGCCTTTTCAATGAGTGATTCGATTAATTCCAGATTGTTTTTGTTCTCGTCTGCATAATCGAGAGTTGCCTGAATCTCGTCATGATTGATAAAGTCGTCCGCGTGTTTAGAATTGACATCATACATAGTACATTTCCTCCATAATTTTATGATATTTTTGGTTTATATATTCAGTGAGTCACCACGTGCGGTAACTACGTGATATCCGATAGATTCCATCCGGCGTTCCAGACAGTTCCTGCATTCTGCGGCCTCATCCCCGGTACAGATTTTATTGTCATAGAGCGCATAATCTTTTCGGACCGTGGTTGGCGAAAGATTCGGCATCACGACATTTGCACCGGCCAGAATACCGAGTTCCCGCCCCTTTGGGTGGATCGTTCCGAGGGCGGGGTGGCCGGAAGCAGCACCTTTGGTATCATAAGCCTCAGAAGGCCAAGCATAAATAACGTAAGTTCCAGTGTGCCGGAAGGGTGTCCGGCAAATGGAGTGTCATGGTGTGAGATAAAAGGGCCGATACCGATCATCTGCGGATCCAGTTTCTTTATAAAAGCATATCTTCTGCGAGGTGTTCTGCGGTCTGGTAAGGGAGCCTACCATAAAGCCGGTTCCCACCTGATAGCCAATCTTTTTCAGGTTCCAGAGGCATTCCTGGCGAACTTCTGCTTTCAGCAGTGGCGGATGGAGTCTTGCATAATGCCCGGCATTAAACGTCTCGTGCCGAAGGAGATAACGGTCCGCGCCTGCATCGTAGAGATACTGATAGCTGTCATAGCTTCGTTCGCCGATGGACAGCGTGAGTGCGCAGTCCGGCCAGCGTGTTTTATGTCAGATATGATACTGCCCAGCCGGGAGTCGTCGTAACAGCCGTCTTCTCCGCCCTGGAGCACAAATGTACGGAATCCTAATTGGTAGCCTGTATCGCAGCATGATAGTATCTGTTCCTCTGTCAGACGGTAACGGGACACATTAGAGTTACTTTTCGTATGCCGCAGTAAAGACAGTCGTTTCTGCAATAATTTGTAAATTCGATCAGTCCCCGGACATACACGTCATGCCCGTAATACCTGTGCCGCACACTGCGTGCCGCATCATACAGATAATCAGCCAGGGCAGGAGAACGCCCTTCGATCAGCGCCACCCATTCCCGTTTTGATAATGTCCGGTTTTCCTTCAGTTTATCAATGAGCTCTTTCATATATCACCTCCGGAAGAATTATGTATGAATTAAAATCTGCGCCAGGCGGCGCAGATTTCCATAAGGGTATAGTATCCCCTTTATTTGTTGAACTTTCCGTGCGCCTTTTCACTCAGGATGTTCCTTTGTGATTAGTACGTTTAAAGAAAGTATAGCATAATGAATAAATTTACTCAATAAAAGTTTAAGTTTTCACGAAAATAAACGCCTGCATTTGACGCTTCCCGTCTGATGCTGTATAGTATGAATGATTATGCAGACAGGAGAAATAAAGATGCAGACGGAATATATTGTTCATAACTTTCAGCCTATATATAATGAACATTCCCGCATATTAATGCTCGGGACCATGCCGTCCCTAAATCGAGGGAGGTCGGTTTTACTACGGACATCCGCGGAACCGTTTCTGGAAAGTAGTGTCAGATGTGTGCCGGCGCCGCTTCCGCAGACGCCGGAAGAGAAGACAGCATTTGCACTGGAATATAAAATTGCAGTGTGGGACGTGCTGGCCGGCTGTGAGATCAAGGGCGCGGATGACAGCAGTATCCGGAATCCCGTGGCAAATGATCTGGATGTGATATTGAAACATGCAAAGATACAGGCAGTGTTCACTACAGGAACAAAGGCAGGACAGCTGTATAAAAATATTGTCTTCCAAAGAATGGGATCAGTGTGGTTACTTTGCCGTCCAAAGCCCGGCAAACTGCAGAATGACATATGAGGAGCTGTTTGAAGCATATTCAGTTATCAAACAGTATTTATAACGGATAAGATAATGAGAGGTGCCATATGAATAAAGAAGAAAAACAGAGTATCTGATAGATCAGCTCAGAGCAGAAAATGCAGGGTACGAAGCGCTTTCCATGCCGGTTGATTTACCCGGGAAAAGAAGGCTTTTGAGAAGTCTGATGAATGTCCGCTTTCCGGGGCCGGTATCTCCGGAAATATTGAAAGTGCAGGACGAACTGCTTCAGGAAGAGCTGGAAGAAAAAGGGATTGTAGATGTTATGGAACTTCCTGTGATCCAGGACGAATATCCGTGCACAGAGATTAAAAATTCCCGCCGTATCGTTCTCTGGCAGGGGATATTACGAGGCTGAAAGCAGACGCGATCGTCAATGCCGCCAATTCGCAGATGATGGGGTGCTTTGTCCCATGCCACGGATGCATAGATAATGCGATTCACTCGGCGGCAGGTCTTCAGCTTCGCAATGAATGTGCACAGATCATGGAAGAGCAGGGACATGAAGAGCCGACAGGAAAAGCAAAGATCACGGGCGGATATAACCTCCCGGCAGAACATGTGATACATACAGTCGGACCGATAGTCGGCGTGCAGGTGACTGAAGAACAAAAGGAGCAGTTAAAGTCATGCTATAAAAGCTGTCTGAAGCTGGCAGAAAACAAGGCTTAAGGTCAATCGCATTCTGCTGTATTTCAACAGGAGAATTTCACTTCCCGAATAAACTGGCAGCAGAAATTGCAGTACAAGTGATCGATAAATACTTATCCACATCCGAAGTGGAACGTATCGTTATAAATGTGTATAAAAATGAAGATTATTATATTTACAAAAAATTATTTCAGTAAAAGGACAGGGTAAAACGGGTTGGGGACGGGGATTTTAAAATCCCCGTCCCCAACCAACCCCAGCAGGGAGATATTATGGATAACTTGGTTTTAGTCTAAATGCTACCGTTCCGGTATTTTTGCTAATGCTTCTGGGACTGTTTCTCAAATATATAGGATGGATCGATGATGATTTCGCGGCGAAGATGAACCGGTTTGTGTTTCTTGTTCCCCTGCCGGTACTTGTTTTAATGACCTTGCCACAGTGGATTTCCGGCAGGTATGGGATGTGCGGTTTGTATTATTCTGTCTTCTGGCAACGGTTGTCAGTATCGCCATCTCTACTGCGGTTTCTTTTGTGGAGAGACAGATCTATACAGGAGAATTTATACAGTCTTCTTACCGGAGCAGCGCGGCACTTCTTGAATAGCTTTTATTCAAAATATATATGGGACGGCAGGGATGGCCCTCTTATGATCATCGGCAGTGTACCATTATACAACGTCATGGCAGTCGCAATGCTTTCTACGTTCAGTCCCGAGCGGGGAAAGTTAAATGGCACGGTGTGGAGGCAGACACTGCGGGGATCATAACAAATCCGATCATCATCGGTATAGCCGCAGGTCTTATGTGGTCTGTGCTCAAGATCCCAATGCCTCATGTTATGGAAAAACGGTTTCAAATGTTGCGGGAATGGCAACGCCGATGGGACTTATTGCTATGGGAGCTTCCTTTGATATAAAGAAGGCTTTCGCCAAAGTGAAGCCTTCGCTTACCGCAGCTGCATTGAAGCTGATAGGATTTTGCAGTCTGTTTCTGCCTGTCGCCATACAGATGGGCTTCCGGGAAGAGAAACTGGTTGCAATACTGGTCATGCTCGGTTCTGCCACGACGGTCAGCTGTTTTGTTATGGCAAAGAATATGGGGCATGAGGGCGTATTGTCATCCAGCGTTATTATGCTGACAACATTTTTGAGTGCGTTTACGCTGACCGGCTGGTTATATATCTTAAAGTCACTGGGAATGCTCTAAAGTCTGTATGGAAAAAGGAGGCAGCGGATAAGGAATGTATCAATGCAGAAGCAGCTCTGCAGGCGGTAAATATTCTTCCGGTCTTGTGTCCGTGATGAACGAACTGAAAAACTATCGGCATGTCCCTATTTGTCCCACAAGATATTGATAAGATACAGTTATCAAATCAAAGGGAGGAACAAAAGAATGGAAGAAAACACAAGCTTTATACCGGAAATTTATATTGGTGAAAATGGCAACTGGTTTATTAACAATTATGATACAGGGGTCAAAGCAAGAGGTGACGACGGTATCACACCGCATATCGGTGCCAGCGGCAATTGGTACATTGGTGACACCGACTCAGGTGTATCGGCAACGGGTCCGAAAGGCGATAAGGGTGACAGAGGAGAGGCTGGTCCGATGGGCCCTCAGGGCGCGACCGGCCACAGGTCCTCAGGGACTGACCGGCCCACAGGGACTGACAGGGCCTCAAGGGCCGACAGGTGCGACAGGTCCGCAGGGGCAACTGGACCAAAGGTGATACCGGTGCTGCCGGACCGCAGGGACCAACCGGCGCGACAGGACCAAAAGGCGACCCGGGAGCATCCGGCGTACAAGGACCAAAAGGTGACAAGGGAGATACCGGCGCAGCTGGCCCACAGGGTCCGCAGGGAATCCAGGGACCAAAGGGAGATAAAGGAGATCAGGGACCGTCCGGTCCGG
Source organism: [Clostridium] hylemonae DSM 15053 (assembly GCF_008281175.1). Lineage (NCBI taxonomy): Bacteria > Bacillati > Bacillota > Clostridia > Lachnospirales > Lachnospiraceae > Lachnoclostridium > [Clostridium] hylemonae. Next base: position 3,078,442 of record NZ_CP036524.1, on the reverse strand, counting down.
TAAATATCGCGAACAACCTTGAGACGACGGAAGAGGGCTATGCGCTGGATGCGCGGCAGGGAAAGATTTTAAAAGATAAATTAGATTTTGAAGTGGGGACATGGACACCTATAAGTAAACTGCATAACTTGGGGTGACGGAGGTTACATCATCGCACTATATAAAGGTGGGCAGATTAGTGTATGTATATTGCACTTGTAAGTTGCTGCACAGTTCACAATCAAGTAGTATTATGTCCTTGCAAGGCCTCCCTATGAAAGCCAAAATACAGCAGTGCTTGGACTTGGAGTATCTACTCTAACAAATATAAAACAGAGACCATATATCCCCTACATCGAAAATAGTTCAATAAAGTTTGCGGATACTTTTGGTGGAAGAACTTGGGCCAATATGGCATCTCAAGATTTTGTGACAGGGTCGGGTTTGACGCTATCTTTTCAGGATGTTATCTGGCAAAATTCTAAAAAATGTGGAGGGCTTGGAAACAGACTCACTGTGGCGTATTTGCGACTTCACGTTCGGGCATCAGTTATCAGATTGGAGATGGAATCGCCGGCAAGAACTCGCTGGTCGGACGCCCGCAGCCTGGTCAGATGAGCAGGGACAATATAACAGTATTTGTACAAGAGCTGCTTAATTCCCATAGGTAATATTATGGAGCTGTTGACGGGATTAGCGGACCAAAGATATAGGCGGCAATCAGAGCATTCCAGAAAGCGCACGGACTCGCGGCAGATGGTAGTGTCGGAGAGAAGACATGGAGCAGACTGTTCAGATTATCGTAAGAATATATGCAACGAAGCCTGGAGCGTAAATCCGCAATCCCTTGATATTAAAGGGATTGCGGATTTTAACTATCTTTCGCGACATGGAGTATACGGGACTTGAACCCGTGGCCTCCACACTGCCAGTGTGGCGCGCTCCCAACTGCGCTAATACCCCATGGCAAGATTATAACACAAGATCAGAGCGATGAAAACCATTAATTTTAACTCCTTAAGATATTCTGAAAATTCCTTAAACACCTTGACAAACCGGGCCCGGATGGCTATGATATTCATTAGTTTATGAAGATAAAGGCGTTGAAGAAGAAGAGTACGGCACTGCCCTTGCAAGAGAGAACCATTCACAGGCTGGAAGGTGGTTTCAAGAAGGAGTGGCGGAAGGTAGCTTTGGAGCCGGATGGCTGAAAGATGAGTAGGCCACCCCGGAGTCGTTCCCGTTAAAGAATATGATGAGATATATGGAAGTTGTTTCTTCTATATAATGAAGGTGGTACCGCGGATTTTATTTCGCCCTTTACATGCTGGTAAGGGGTGATTTTTATACCCCGATTTGTGAAATAAGTGTGAAATATTTACGAAGGAGTATGAGGAGGAAACTATGAGTCAGAATCTGAAACAACTTACAATCCGAAAGAGATTGAGCCGAAATTATATGAAAATGGTGTGAGAGCAAGTATTTTCATGCTGAAGTAGACAGAAGCAGAAAGCCGTTTACGACCGTGATGCCGCCGCCGAATATCACAGGCAGGCTTCATATGGGACATGCACTTGATAATACACTGCAGGATATATTGATCCGGTATAAGAGGATGCAGGGATACAATGCACTGTGGATCCCCGGACAGACCATGCGGCCATTTCGACGGAAGTTAAAGTTACAAACCAGCTGAAAGAAGAAGGGATAGATAAAAAGAACTTGGACGCGAAAAGTTCCTGGAGAGAACATGGCAGTGGAAAGAAGAATATGCGGGGACAATAGAAGGACAGCTTAAGAAGCTTGGCGTGTCATGCGACTGGGACAGAGAACGGTTTACAATGGATGACGGCTGCCCGAGGCGGTAGAAGAAGTGTTCATCAAGCTGTATGAGGAAGGATATATTTACAAAGGTTCCAGAATCATCAACTGGTGTCCGGTCTGCAAGACGTCTCTTTCGGATGCGGAGGTTGAACATGAGGAACAGGACGGTTCCTTCTGGCATTGAAGTATCCGATCGTGGGAACAGAGGACTTTCTTGAGATAGCGACTACCCGGCCGGAGACGATGCTCGGCGATACTGCGATCGCGGTACATCCGGACGACGAGCGGTACAAAGACATTGTAGGGAAGACGGCGCTTCTTCCGCTTGTGAACAGAGAGATACCGATCGTCGCCGACTATTATGTGGACAAAGAATTTGGTACCGGCGCTCTGAAGATCACGCCGGCTCACGACCCGAATGACTTTGAGGTCGGAAAGCCACGATCTGCCGGAGATCAATGTGATGAATGACGACGCGACCATCAATGAAAATGGCGGAGCATATGCGGGTCTGGAGCGGTATGAGGCGAGAAAGCGCATCGTCAGAGATCTTGAAGAGCAGGGGTATCTGGTGAAGGTCGTTCCTCACTCACATAATGTAGGAACACATGACCGGTGCCATACAACAGTGGAGCCGCTCATCAAGCAGCAGTGGTTCGTTAAGATGGAAGAGCTTGCGAAGCCGGCCATAGAAGCGGTAAAGACAGGTGAATTGAAGTTCGTGCCGGAGCGTTTTGACAAAATATATCTGCACTGGCTGGAAAACATACGAGACTGGTGTATTTCCCGTCAGATTTGGTGGGGACACAGGATTCCTGCTTATTACTGTGATGAATGCGGCGAATTTGTAGTGGCCAGACAGATGCCGGAGACATGCCCGCACTGCGGATGCACACATTTTACACAGGATGAAGATACGCTTGATACATGGTTCAGCTCTGCGCTGTGGCCGTTTTCTACACTCGGCTGGCCAAAGCAGAATGAAGATCTGGATTACTTCTATCCTACCGATGTGCTCGTCACAGGATATGATATTATCTTCTTCTGGGTGATACGTATGGTATTTTCCGGATACGCGCATACCGGAAAATCACCGTTCCACACTGTATTTATCCACGGTCTCGTGAGAGATTCTCTCGGACGTAAGATGAGTAAATCACTTGGAAATGGCATTGACCCGCTGGAGATCATTGAACAGTATGGAGCGGACGCTCTGCGTATGACGCTTGTGACCGGGAACGCGCCGGGCAATGATATGCGTTTTATAACGAGAGAGTGGAAGCAAGCCGTAATTTTGCAAACAAGGTATGGAACGCGTCCCGCTTTATTTTGATGAATATTGAAGGGAAAGAGATAACAGAGCCTGAGGCGTCTGAACTTCTGCCAGGCGACAGATGGATCTTATCCAAATGTAACCGTCTGATCCGTGAAATGACGGAAAATATGGATAAATTTGAACTCGGTATTGCGCTTCAGAAGGTATATGATTTCATCTGGGATGAATTCTGCGACTGGTATATTGAGATCGCGAAGCAGAGAATCTACCGCGCAGAGGAAGAGCCGGAATCAGCCAATGCTGCGCTGTGGGTATTGAAAACGGTGCTGAAAGACGCGCTTAAGCTTCTTCATCCGTTTATGCCTTTCGTATCAGAAGAGATCTATGGCAAGCTTGTGCCGGAGGAAGAGTCACTTATGATGTCTGCATGGCCGAAGTACCGGGAGGACAGGAACTATCCGGAGGCAGAGGATGTAGCAGAACATCTGAAAGCGGTCATTTCCGGCGTGCGGAACATCCGTGCGGAGATGAATGTGCCTGCGGCAAGGAAAACAAAGATCTACGTTGTGAGCGAGGATGAGAAGCTGTGCCACGGCCTTGACATGCTCAAGGATTCTATTATAAGAATGTCCTGCGCAAGCGACTTTATCATTCAGCATAACAAAGACGGTATCGCGGAAGACGCAGTCTCTGTCGTAGTGCCGGACGCGACCGCCTATGTGCCGCTCAGCGAGCTGGTAGATTTTGAACAGGAAATAGAGCGTCTTACAAAGGAAGAGGCACGTCTTACGAAAGAAATTGCGCGTGCCACAGGAATGCTGAATAATGAGAAGTTTATGAGCAAGGCCGGAGGCAAAGGTTCAGGAGGAAAAGACAAACTTGTAAAATATCAGCAGATGCTGGAACAGGTAAAAGAAAGACTGGAAGGGCTTAAGTCCAGACAGTCATAAGGGATATTATGAAGATTCAGATTAAGAGACCTGACATTAAAGGTACATTTCATAAATTAAAAAATATGAACAAGGAAGATGTGAAGGCATACTGGAAGGCGAGAAAGGAACGGCGCGCCATGATCATAGAACAGCGGCGCAACAGTGCTTTTGCGAGGAAGATGAAGCCGGTGTATAAGTTTATGAACCGGTTTTCTCTCCTGTTCCACGCGCTTCTTGCCTGTGTGCTCAACATTGTGATCGAGGCCATATCAAGGCATTCGCTGTTTGAAGCATTGGATTATATGACAGGCACGCCGATGGTATTTTTGTACAATGCATTTATGATATTCATTACATTTTCCATTGTATATCTGTTCAGGAGAAGAGTATTTGTCAGGATCTTGATCAGCGTATTCTGGCTGATCCTCGGTGTAGCGAACGGATATATGCTGCTCAAGAGAGTCACGCCGTTCAACGCGCAGGATTTGAAGGTGGCAAAGGACGGTCTGAGTCTTATCAACAATTACTTTAACGGATTTGAACTTATTGTTCTTGCCATCGGTATCGTGTCGGTCGTCATATGGGTCGTGTCCATGTGGAAGCGCGGCGGGCAGTTTGAAGGAAAGGTACACCATGTGTGGGCATTGCTCGGTATAATTGTATGCTTCGCGGCATATGGGCTCTTTTCCAATCTTGCGGTAGAGAAAAGAGTCGTGTCCACCTACTTTGGAAATATAGCGTTTGCATACGAAGATTACGGCCTTCCATACTGCTTTATGGCCAGCGTGTTCAATACAGGCATCACGGAACCTAATGACTATAATAAGAAAACAATAGAGAAAATCAGCAACAACGGCGAGATCACGAAAATGAGACCGGGCGTTCCGAGGATGAACTTCCGAACATAATTTTTATCCAGCTGGAATCTTATTTTGATGTGGCGGAGGCAGAATTTTTCACCACTTCCGAGGATGCCAGTCCAAACCTTCATGAGATGTATAAGAAATATTCATCCGGTTACTTCAAGGTACCTTCCGTTGGTGCCGGAACTGCAAACACAGAGTTTGAAGTGCTGACAGGTATGAATCTCAGGTATTTTGGGCCGGGAGAGTATCCGTACAAGACCGTGCTGAAGAACCAGACAGCTGAGAGCCGCCACAGCTCTGGCCGCCCTCGGTTATGGGGCGCATGCCCTGCACAACAACGGGGAAATTTCTACAGCCGGGCAAATGTATTTAACAACATTGGATTTGACAGCTTTACGAGTAAGGAATTCATGAATATACTCCAGACAACAGAGAATGGCTGGGCAAAGGATGATATCCTCATCCAGCATATTATCGACGCCATGAATACGACGGAGCAGAGGGATTTTGTATTTGGTGTCAGCGTGCAGGGACACGGGGATTATCCGGAGGAGCAGATCATAGAAAACCCGAAGATTAAAGTGGAGGGCATTGAGGACGAGGGCCTGAAGAATAAATGGGAATACTATGTGAACCAGGTCTATGAGATGGACAAATTTGCCGGCGACCTTGTGAAAACGCTTGAGGAAAGAGGAGAGCCGACGGTAGTTGTATTTACGGCGACCACCTGCCGACTATGGGGCTGAAAGCCGAGGATCTGAAAAGCCGGTATCTGTACAATACGAACTATGTGATCTGGGACAATATCGGACTTCAGAAAGAAGACCGCAACATACCGTCCTATCAGATCATGGCGGATGTATTTGACCGTCTTGATATCCATTCCGGTACGGTGTTCAACTATCACCAGGAACGGAGAAAGACAAAGAACTACCTGTCTGACCTGGAACTTCTGCAGTATGATATCCTGTATGGCAAGCAATACGTTTATAACGGGAAGGAGCCGATCACAGAGGGACATATGCAGATGGGCGTTAAAGATGTCACGCTGACAAATGTAGTGAAGCATCTGAACGAGGGCTGCAGTCTGTACGGTGAGAACTTTACGAGGCACAGCAAGATATTCATAAACGGGGAGAAGCAGAAGAGTACATTTCTGAACAATACCCGTATCGATCTGCCTGAGACAGTGCCGGAGGACGGAGACGTTATCACAGTTGTGCAGATGGGGTCCAGCAATACGCCGTTCCGCACCTCCAATGAATACGTTTACCAGGACGGTACACTGACGGTGAGGAAGGGACTGGAACAGACCCGGAGAAATCCTGGACAGAGCAGACAGACAGTTCAGAAGAATAAGGGTGAGCACAGTGAATTATGAACAGGCGGCAGCTTATATAGAAGAATTACCGAAATTTACAAAAAAGCATACACTTGACCATACCCGTGAATTCCTTAAAGGCTCGGGAATCCGGGAAGGACCGGAAGATCATCCATGTGGCCGGGACGAACGGGAAAGGGTCGGTGTGTGCATATATACAGGCGATACTGATGGCGGAGGGAAAAGACAGGGTTCTTTACATCCCTCATCTTGTATCCATAAACGAGCGGATACGGGTGGACAATGTGCCTGTGGACGATGAAGCCTTTCTCGGCGTGTTCTGTCAGGTCATGGAGGCGGTGGAAGGAATGAAGAAAGATGGGATTGCCCATCCGTCCTATTTTGAGTTCCTGTACGGAATGGCAATGAAAGCATTTGCGGCGGCGGATGTGGAGTACATCGTACTTGAGACTGGACTTGGCGGAAGACTGGATGCGACGAATTCTGCCGGTCATCCGTGCCTTACTGTTATCACCTCCATCAGTCTGGATCATACGGACATCCTCGGGGATACAATTGAGAAGATCGCGGCGGAAAAGGCGGGGATCATCAAGGAGGGTGTGCCGCTGATCTTCGACGGAAACAGCCGTGCTGCTTCAAATATTCTGCGAAAGACGGCAGAAGAGAAGAACGCACCCTGTAGAGAAATCTCGAAAAATGCGTACGAAATCCTGGAAGTTGGACGTAAATCTATTGCTTTTGCAGGTCGAATGCGTATGATAAAGATGTTACATGGAAGATGCCGGTGTGTGGTATCTATCAGGTTATGAATGCAGTGCTTGCGCTGGAAGCGGCAGAATATCTTTTCCGATCAACACGTCAGCAGGAGAAATGGCAGAAAGCGCTTGCCTCTGTAAAGTGGCAGGGGCGGATGGAAGAAGCCGCGCCCCATGTGACGATCGACGGGGCTCACAATCCCGGCTGAGGAGGCATTTGCAGAGACGGTGCGGGTGCTGGAAGAAGGGAAAACTGCCAGGCCAGTCATCGTATTTTCAGCGGTGGAAGATAAGAACTATGAACAGATGATATCCTGTCTGTGCGGCAGTCTGGACGCATCAGCCTATATTGTCACAGAGATTGAAGATAAACGCAGAGTGCCGGCTCTGGAATTGGGACAGGTATTTGAAAAATATACGGATAAAAAAGTGATCATAAAAAAAGAGTTGAGGGATGCCCTTGACGCGGCCCGGGATATGAGAGGGGAAGGTGAGATATACTGTCTTGGCTCTCTGTATCTGGCGGGCATGGTAAAAAAAGTTGTTGGCGGAGGCGAGGAACATGCTTGATTTTGAAGAAGAATTGAAGAAATTTCAGCCCAGTGTGGAAGTGGAAGATATAGAGGATGCCGTTTATCAGGAAGATTTGACTGATATGACAGATATACTGAAGGAAATGATAGAACAGACGAAGTAGAAGAAGGGTTACAAAGATATATGGATTATTCAATGAAACTCTTATACCAGTCCAATTATTGGTATAACGACGGACTTAAAAAGCCAATATCCGGGATTTATCCGGCGCGATAACATCCTTAAGGCGCAGCTTACAATATAATAGAGCCAACATTGCGGCCCGGAATCTTCTCGGTCTTGTATATTACGGCAGGGGAGATATCGGTGAGGCTCTGGTGGAGTGGATACTGAGCAAGAATTTTCAGTCTCATGAAAATATTTCTAATTACTATATCCAGAAGCTTCAGGAGACGCCGGGGAACTTGATGGGCTGAACCAGGCAATAAAGAAGTTTAATCAGGCCCTTGGATATGCCCGGCAGAACGGGAGGATCTTGCGATCATACAGCTTAAGAAAGTGGTTGCCGCCCACCCGACATTTGTGAAGGCATATCAGCTTCTCGCGCTGCTGTATCTCCAGACGGAGCAGTATTCCAAGGCGAGGCAGTGCCTGAGGATCGCCCACAAGCTGGATACGACGGATGACATCACGCTCAGGTATATGCATGAGCTGAATCAGGTGCGCAAATCAAAAAACGCGCGGATCAAAGAAAAGGATGCAGAGGAACAGCAGCAGACTGTCACTTACAATATTGGAAATGAAACGATCATCCAGCCTGTGTCATCGAGTTTTAAAGAGCATACAGGACTGCATACGGTTGTGAACATAGCGATCGGTGTGTTGGTAGGTGTTGCAGTCATGTGGTTTATGATCATGCCTGCGATCAATGCCTCCAGGCAGGATAAGCTCAATAAGCAGACCGTGGCTTTCAGCGATCAGATAGCAACGCAGAAGGCACAGATAAGCGCGTTGAAGAAAGAGCTTGAGGATTACCGCTCCACGAGCGAAGAGACAGAGAACGCCAAAGCGACAGCGACTTCCACTCAGGAGAGTTATGAGATCGTTATGAACATATCAAAGCATTACAGTGCAAAAGATATGAGTGACGATGCCATGCTGGATGAGCTTCTGAAAGTGAACGCAGAGTCTCTCGGAACAGTAGGGCGGGAACGCTTTGACGAGATAACGGGAGAACTATATCCGAAGATGTGTGAGAACCTGTATTCCACATCAAAGAATAACTTTGAAGTTGCCAACTATGACACTGCGATCAGTAATCTCGAAAGAGTAATGCAGATGGATGAGGGATATTCTGACGGCGGCGTAAACTGCTGCTCGCCCAGTCCTATGAAAAGAAAGGCGATCAGGATAAGGCGAATATCGAGTACCAGAAGATTATCGAAGATTATCCGAATACCGAGGCGGCAGCCAGCGCACAGGAAGCTGGATGCACAGAAAGCCGGCGGGGATAAGAAAGACGACAGTCAAACTGAATAAGGAAAAACAGGGTTACAGAAGATAAAGGATATGCAATTAGATTGCATGTCCTTTTTGTGACCGTGGAGGGGTTGGGGACGGAGGTTTTTAAATTTCCTCCGTCCCCAATTAAAAAATTCCTGTCCCCAATTGTATTTGCCCTGTCCCTATATAAAACGTAGAAAAGAGGAGGAGTAACATGAAGTATGAAGTGCAGGAGAATTGTCTTACCATATTCCTGCCGACAGAACTGGACCATCACAATGCAGAGAGCATCAGGCGCGAGGCTGACCATTTGATCGAAAAGAACCATATCCGTTATGTGATTTTGATTTTGCGGATACAGTTTTCTGCGACAGTTCGGGGATTGGCGTGATTATGGGACGCTACAAGCGAATCTATATGTTAGAGGAGAGGTGTGTGCAGTCCACACCAATGAAAGAATGAAAAAATATTGACGATGTCCGGAGCAACAAAATTATGAAGATATATGAGGAGGATAAGTAGATGGAAAATACGAATGAAATGCAGTTAATCTTTGACAGCCGTTCATCTAATGAATCATTTGCCAGGGTCACGGTAGCGGCGTTTATGACCTCGCTGAATCCGACAGTGGAAGAGGTATCGGATGTGAAGACTGCCGTGTCGGAGGCAGTAACAAACGCTATTATCCATGGGTATGAAAATGAAGTACATAATATTTATATCCGATGCAGAACAGAAGGAAAGACGCTGTATCTGGAGATCGAGGACAAGGAAAAGGATCCCGGATGTAGAAAAGGCCATGGAACCGCTTTTACCACAAAGCCGGAACTGGACCGCTCGGGTATGGGCTTTTCATTTATGGAAGCCTTCATGGACCATCTCGATGTTGTATCTGAACCAGGAAAAGGAACGACCGTAAAATGGAAAAACTATTGGTAAAGGACGTAAGGTATGGACCACACAATCGCTTTGATCAAGAAATCTCACCAGGGGATGAAAAGCGAGAGCACAGTTAGTAGAGGAAAATGCAGGACTTGTATGGTGCATTGTAAAACGTTTTACAATCAGGGCTGAAGCGGAGGATTTGTTTCAAGTCGGAAATATAGGGCTCCTGAAAGCGATCGATAAATTTGATATGTCTTATGAAGTCAAGTTCTCGACCTATGCGGTTCCGATGATATCAGGGAAATAAAACGTTTCCTCAGAGACGACGGCATGATAAAGGTGAGCCGTTCATTAAAGGAGCTTTCCTACAAGGCATATCTCTGCCAGGAAAAGCTTCAGGAAGCACTGGGGAGAGAACCGACCATCACGGAGATAGCGGAATATCTCGAGGTTGACAGGGAAGAACTCACGATGGCGCTGGACGCAAGCGGAGACATTGAGTCGCTTCACAAACCGATCTACCAGAAAGAGGGACAGGAGATCCGTCTTATGGACAAGCTGCCGGAAAAGGAAGGCGGAGAGGAGAAGATTCTGAATCATATGTTGCTTCAGCAGCTGCTGGAATATCTGAACAAAGATGAACGACAGCTTATCTATCTGCGGTATTTTGCCAACCAGACGCAGTCGCAGGTAGGTCAGGAACTTGGTATATCCCAGGTACAGGTATCGCGTCTGGAAAAGAAAATTTTAAAACGTCTGCGAGAAAGAATATAAAAGCATACCCGCGTATATTTTCCTGAAATATATCCATACTAACCCACAAAAGAAGTATAAGGAGGGTGTCAGTATGGATGAGGCCAGGAAAAACTCCGGGTATGCTTGATTTGTGTTGTTGCAGCAGCCGTGATCATCGGCTGTATCTATTATTTTAATGATGTAAGAAGCAAAAGCGATGTCAGCGAGGGTACTTTGATCATGACTGAAATGGAAAGCAGGGTGTAGGCATGGCGGCAAACAGCGAGACAGTATATATAAAAGCAGACAGAAACGTGGAAGTTACCAAACCAGACGTTACGCTTGGCGATGTTCTGACCATGGAGTGTTCCAACCCTTCGGTCGTCCCGAAGCTTAATACGCTGAAGCTTCTGAAGTTTCATCACACAGATAAGAAAAATCAGAACAGAGTAGCAATATCTATCTTAAAGGTCATAGAAATTATCCATGAACAGTTCCCGAACATGGATATACAGAATCTCGGTGAACAGGATTTTATCGTAACGTATGAACAGCAGCAGACGGCCGGAGGACTAGTACATCTTCTGAAGGCGGCTTGTGTGATCGTCATTACGTTCATAGGTGCCGCATTTTCTATTATGGCCTTTAACAATGACGTTGATACGGTCAAACTATTTTCCCAGATATATGAGCTTGTGACAGGTCAGAAGTCAGATGGCTTTACGGTACTTGAACTTACGTACTGTATTGGAATTATTATAGGTATACTCATATTCTTTAATCACTTTGGAAAGAAGAAATTCACCGTAGATCCGACTCCAATGGAAGTAGAGATGCGTCTGTATGAAAATGATATTCAGACGACATTGATAGAAACATATTCCAGAAAGGGCAAAGAGCAGGATGTGGGCAGCACAAATACTTCTGGCACTCATCGGACTTAGCGCCGGTGTAGTCGTTGCGGGCGGTCTGTTTTCCTTTATCATCGGACTTGGAGTCGTGTCCGATTTTGCAGACCGGACGCATACGGGCGAGCATGTCCTGCTGTATGAGGATTGTGTGGCACTTGGCGGGATGCTCGGAAATATATTTTTATTTATAAAATAGCCATACCGCATGGTGGTTTTTGCTGCCTGTATTTGGCTTGGTCGCAGGTATATTTGTAGGCTGCTGGTCTATGGCTGGCAGAAATATTAAACGTATTCCCTATCTTTATCCGCCGGGTAAAATTATTGAGATATATCCCGTATCTGATAGCCGGGATGGCGCTGGGCAAAGGAATCGGCGCACTCATTTTCTTTATAAACCGATGGTAAAGGGGACAGGACAAAATGAATCGGGGATAGGGCAGTGAGTGGTTGGGGACGGGGTTTTTAAAACCCCGTCCCCAACCACTGCAGCCGAAGATATCCCCAAAAGGAGGAATTATTTGGATAAGCAAAACAGCAGCAGGCGTATGAAAACTACGTAAAACAGAAAACTCCGATGCACAACTTACCGGCCAATATGGCAAAGGCTTTTGTCGTGGGAGGTATTATCTGTGTGATCAGGCGATTCTGAACTATTGTGAGAAGGCGGGGCTTGATAAGGATACGAGCCGGCTGGACGTCTCTCATTCTCATTCTGCTCAGCGTATTGCTGACCGGGTTTAATCTGTATCCGAGCATTGCAAAATGGGGAGGCGCGGGGCGCTTGTGCCTATCACCGGATTTGCCAATTCCGTGGCGGCGCCTGCGATAGAGTATAAGAAGAAGGACAGGTCATGAGGATCGGCTGTAAGATATTTACGATCGCAGGGCCGGTCATCCTGTACGGTATATTCACGAGTTGGCTCATCGGGCTTGGATACTGGGTTTTAAAGCTGGCAGATATCGTCAAATAGATTTTTCGTGATAGACAACATATTCCCGCTTCTTACCGCATAAGGTTGTACTAGGACAGGAAGTACAGGCCTGTTAAATTCCGTTTTAAGGGGTTAATGTGGATAAGGAGAGGGAATATTATGTTTGAAAACAAAACAGTGAGGGAGACCTGCGAGGAACTGCAGACGGATTCCGAGTACGGGCTGTCTTATACGGAAGCGGCCCAGCGTCTGCAGGACAACGGTGCAAATGAGCTTAAGTCTGCAAAGAAGAAAACAAAGGTAGAATCTTTCTTCGAGCAGCTTAATGACCCGCTCATCTATGTTCTGCTGGCCGCGGCGGCAGTTTCTATTTTGCTTCAGGAAGTCAGCGACGCTATCATTATCATTGTAGTAGTGCTGATGAATGCCTTTGTCGGCATCATACAAGAGGGAAAGGCTCAAAAAGCGCTTGACTCTCTGAAGAAACTTACAAGTCCGAGAGCGGTCGTGATCCGGGAAGGAAAAGAGCAGGAAGTACAGGCATCCTCCCTCGTACCAGGAGATATTGTATGTCTGGACGCTGGCTGTCAGATACCTGCGGACTTAAGACTTGTCAAGGCGAATAATCTGAAAGTAGAGGAATCTGCACTGACAGGTGAGTCGCTACCAATTGAAAAAAATGTGGATTTTATAGCGGGAAAAGGAATGGGGCGTGGATACAAAGCCTCCTCCGTTCCCCTCGGCGACCGGAAAAATATGGCGTATATGTCTACGATAGTGACAAACGGGCGGGGGCTTGGCATAGTTACGGCAACAGGGATGAACACGGAGATCGGTAAAATTGCCGCGCTCATCAATGACAGTCAGGAAGAGATAACGCCTCTGCAGAAACGGCTCGGAGAGCTTGGTAAGATGCTGAGCATACTTTCACTTGGTCTGTGCGCCGCATTATTTTTTATAGCGGTACTGCAGCACCGCAATATGGCAGAAATGCTCATCACAGCTATTTCACTTGCGGTGGCGGCCGTGCCGGAAGGGCTTCCCGCCGTAGTTACTATCTGTCTTGCGCTCAGCGTGACGCGGATGGTCAAAGTACATACGATCGTGAGAAGGCTGCCTTCCGTGGAGACGCTCGGTGCCGTCAGTGTAGTCTGCTCAGACAAGACAGGGACACTGACACAGAACAGGATGACGGTAGAAGGGTGTTATATTGACGAGAAGATCGTAGACAGCAGTGAACTGAAATTGAGGGAACACAGTGAACTGCTGCAAGGAATGACTCTGTGTAATGACGCGGTCCAAAAAGACGGCAGCAGCATTGGAGACCCTACAGAGCTTGCACTTTTGAATCTGGCCGGGCAATATGGTATCCGCAGAGAGACATTAGAGCGGGAGATGCCGAGAAAAAAAGAACTGCCCTTTGATTCCGAACGAAAAATGATGTCCACCATGCATAAAAATGGTTCAACAAATATCACCTACACAAAGGGCGCCCCGGATGTAGTTCTGAAAAGATGCAGCCGTATACTCATACGGGGCAAGGTAACGGCGATGACAGATACACACAGGAGGCAGATCCAGGAGGCGATCGAAAAAATGTCCTCACAGGCGCTGAGAACGCTTGCAGTGGCCATGCGGACCGGCGGCAATGCGCCGGTGGAGCGGGAACTTACTTTTGTCGGGATGGTCGGCATGAGAGACCCGGCCAGGCCAGAGGCAAAGGGGGCCGTTGCCAGATTCAGGCAGGCCGGTGTCACAACTGTTATGATCACCGGGGATCATGTAGATACCGCATTTGCAATTGCCAGACAGCTCGGCATAGTAGAGCGTCAGGAGCAGTGCATGACAGGGGAAGAGATCCAGAGTCTGCCGGATGAGAAATTTTTGAGGAAATTAGACGATGTCCGTGTATTTGCCCGTGTGTCGCCTGAGCATAAAGTCCGTATCGTAAAAGGATTTAAGACAAAAGGAAATATTGTTGCCATGACCGGTGACGGAGTGAATGATGCGCCGTCGCTTAAATCAGCAGACGTAGGCATCGCAATGGGGATGACCGGGACGGATGTGGCAAGGCAGGCGTCAGACATCATTTTGACGGACGATAATTTTGCCACGATCGAAAAGGCAATAGAAGAAGGCAGAGGTGTGTACGAGAATATCCGCAAAACAGTCATATTTCTTCTCTCCTCCAATCTTGGGGAAATCATGACAATGTTCCTGGCCGTACTCTGTGATATAGCATCACCGCTTAAGTCAAGTCATATACTCTGGATCAACCTGATCACAGACTCTCTGCCTGCGCTGGCTCTCGGTGTTGATGAAAATGACGGCGACAGCCTGATGGAAGAGCCGCCGAGAAAGCCGAAGGAAAGCCTTTTTGCCAGAGGAGGACTGGCGTGTACCTGTTTCTACGGACTTCTCATCGCCGGAATCAGCCTGACTGCATTTTTTACAGTCCCTTATGAACTGATCATGAGTAAAGGCGCTTCCTTTTCCATCAGCAACATTGCGCTTGCGCTTCAGAACAGTGACATACTCATGCGTGCACAGACATACGCATTTACAGTGCTCGGAATGTCACAGCTGTTCCACGCGGTCGGAATGAGAGATATTCACAAGTCCGTATTCCGGATGAACCATTTTGAAAATAAATGGATGATCGCCGCTTTCGTCTTGGGGTTTGTACTTCAAATCTCCGTTACAGAAGTACCGGTTCTTATCAAAGCATTCGGGACAGTCCATCTGGAGTTCCACGAGTGGCTCAGACTTACAATACTGGCTGCATTTCCGATACTGGCCCATGAGTTTATGGTGTTTTTGCAAAAGCCGGAAAAAGATGTATGTAATCAGGTGAAAATGGAAAGCATAAGAATCGATAGGTAATCCTATCGGTTCTTTTATGTAATTAAGGAATAGTAAGATAGGAAGGTAAACTAGGATGATTCAGGGATTACAAAGTATTGCATTTGAAAATTCGCCTTATATTGTCGAAAGTGCATCCGTTGTCGGAAAAAAAGAGGGAGAAGGCCCGCTTGGCAGTATGTTCGATATGGTGGAAGAAAATGACCTCTTCGGTGAAGATACATGGGAGGCCGCGGAGAGCACGATGCAGAAACAGGCCTGTGTTCTTGCTCTTGGCAAGGCGCATATGGAAGCGGGAGAAATAAGGTATCTGTTTGGAGGAGACCTCCTGAGGCAGGGAGTGGCGACTTCCATGGGGGTTGAGGAACTCAACATACCGATGTTCGGTCTCTACGGAGCCTGCTCCACATCAGGAGAAGCCATTGCACTTGCATCCATGAGCGTCGCTGCGGGATATGGCGACAATATGCTGGCAGTAACGTCCAGTCATTTTGGAAGTGCGGAAAAAGAATTCCGTTTTCCCCTCGGATACGCTAATCAGAGACCACTTTCCGCGCACTGGACAGTAACGGGCAGCGGAGCATTCGTAGTGGGAACAAAACGCAGCCACGTAAGGGTGACTGGCATAACTGTAGGAAAGATAGTGGATTACGGACTGAAAGATTCACAGAACATGGGAGCATGCATGGCTCCGGCGGCCTGTGACACGATACTGAGAAACCTGGAAGATTTCGGACGTACGCCGGACGACTACAACCGCATCGTCACGGGAGATTTGGGTTATGTAGGCCAAAGCATCCTGTTCGACCTTATGAGGGGAAAAAATGTTGATATAAAGAAGAATCATATGGACTGCGGAATGACAATCTATGATCAGAAAACACAGGACACCCACGCCGGGGGGAGCGGCTGCGGGTGTGCGGCGGTCACACTTTCATCTTATATACTGCCAAAACTTGCGCGGGGGGAATGGAAGCGCATTCTCTTTGTACCGACAGGAGCGCTCATGTCCACGGTAAGCTTCAACGAAGGCGAAAGCGTGCCGGGGATCGCACACGGTATCGTGCTGGAACACTGCTGATCAGGGACACGGCAAAATAAAAAAGGGACAGGGAGAATTTAGTTTGGGACGGGGTATTTTTAAAATACCCCCGTCCCCGATTTATCGATTCGCCCCGTCCCCAATTCACACAAGGAGGTAGGATATGGATTATGTTAATGCATTCTGGATTGGGGGTCTGATCTGTGCTCTTGTGCAGATCCTGCTGGACAGGACGAAACTGATGCCGGGCCGCATCATGGTGCTGCTCGTATGCTCGGGCGCGGTGCTCGGAGCGCTTCAGATATATGAGCCTTTTCTTAAGTTTGCCGGCGCGGGCGCAAGTGTACCGCTGCTCGGTTTTGGAAATGTGCTCTGGAAGGGTGTCAAGGAGGCGGTAGACAGCCACGGGTTCATCGGCATCTTCATGGGAGGATTCAAGGCCAGTGCAGTGGGAATCTCCGCGGCTCTCATCTTTGGATATCTGGCATCTTTGATATTCGAGCCAAAAATGAAAAAGTAAAAAATCTTGTTGTTTTCTCCTTATGATAATGGTATTGTAAAAATGATGGTTTAAAAGGATATGGGTACATTAGGAGGAAATCAATGGACTACGTAAATATTATCATTCCCTTTGTCGGCGGTCTCGGCATGTTCATCTACGGAATGCAGATAATGGCACAGGGCCTGGAAAATGCAGCGGGAAACAAGATGAAGTCTCTGCTGGAGGTATTGACAAAAAACAAGCTGATGGGAGTTCTGCTCGGCGCGGCGATCACGGCGGTGATACAGAGCTCTTCGGCCACGACAGTCATGGTCGTAGGTTTTGTAAACGCAGGTATCATGAACCTGAGTCAGGCAATGGGCGTTATCATGGGGGCCAACGTAGGTACGACAGTGACCGGTTGGCTCGTGTCCTCTGTAGAGTGGGCGGAATTTTTAAGCCCGTCAAAGCTCGCGCCGATCGCGGTCATGCTCGGTGTGGTCATCATGCTCATTGGAAAAAGACGCTCCTCAAAGGAAATAGCTAGTATTATCGTAGGCTTTGGTCTGCTGTTCATCGGTATAACGACCATGTCTTCTGCGGTCGCACCGCTTCAGGATTCCGAGAGTTTCCGAAATATATTTGTGACACTTGGCAGCAGCCCGATCCTTGGCATATTGGCCGGCGCGCTCGTCACGGCGGTCATCCAGAGTTCATCCGCCTCTGTCGGTATCCTGCAGAGTCTTGCGGCGGCAGGGCTCGTGCCGTTCAGCGCGGCAATATACATCATAATGGGGCAGAACATCGGAACATGCGTGACTGCCATGCTTTCCAGTATGGGGGCAAAGAAGAATGCGAAGACAGCAGCTCTTATGCATCTGCTGTTTAATATAATCGGCACAGTGATATTCAGCGTGATCGCCATCATATACTTTGAGGTGCTGAATCCATCTGCAGGTACGGGAGTGATCACTCAGACAGAGATAAGTATGGTGCATACGGCATTCAATATCGGAACCACAGTGCTTCTGTTCCCAATGTCCAACTGGATCATCAGGCTGGCCAAGAAGATCGGAAGGGTGGAAGAGGCTGAGCAGGACAAGAGCAAAGTTCTTCTGGACGACCGTATTCTGGAAACACCTGTCATAGCACTTCAGTCAACCGTAAAGGAAGTCGCGCGTATGGGCAGGATAGTGGAAGACTCACTGGATGTGGCAAGAAATGTTCTGTTTACGAAAAGCCATGACGATATCCAGTTTTTGAAAGACGAAGAATCCACGGTGGACAGGCTGAGCGCAGGGATCACCGCATATTCCATTAAACTAAGTTCCCTTCAGATCAGCGAGAGGGAGCATCAGGATGTGGCCCATCTGCTACAGATGGTATCAGATATAGAAAGAATCAGCGATTATTGTGAAAATATATCCGAGTTCGCTGAGACACTTTACGAGAAAAAAGTGACCTTTTCCGATATCGGAAAAGAACAGCTGGAAGAGATGCTGGATGTGTGTATTGACAGTTACAAATACGCACTGCGGGCATTTGTGGAAGGAAGCAGGGAAATGGCCCTGAAGGTGATCGAAAAAGAGACAAAGGCAGATGATCTGGAGATCACACTCCGAAGCAGACATATCAAACGGCTGACGAACAACCAGTGTAATACAGAGGCAGGAATCGTTTTCCTGGACACGCTCGTCTGTCTGGAACGTATCTCGGACCACGCCAGAAATATTGCAGAAGAAGTATTAGAGCAGATCGCATAATATATAAAGCCCGCCGGATTGACAAAGCCGGCGGGCTTGAATTTACGGTGCGGACGGTACAGATCATCTGGCGTCAAACACCTGGATATCCCCGTCTTCGGAGCTTACCTTCACGGTTTTTCCAGATGAGTTAGCCACACGGCACTGACTTCCGTCGTCCCCGTATATCACATCATATTGCGGCACTTGAATACTGCCGTATTCTGTTGAAAGGTCCAGATCATATTCTTTGACCGTACTGGATAGACCGAGAAAAACATCCCCGTATTCACTGTCGATCTCCAGCCTGTCGGAAGAGAGACTGTCTGCCGTAAAGTCACCGTCGGTTAAGCCGGCTTCAAGATAAGCGCACTTTGCATCTTGAAGCGCGATATCACCGTATTCATTGGAAAGCTTTAATTCATCCACTTTTATCCCTTTACTGGAAAAAGAACCATCCTCAAGCTCCGCAAAGAGTCTTCTGCCTTCAAAATCTTTCACAGTTATGTCCCCGTAGTCTGATTCAAGGTCCAGCGTATCTGACTTTAAGGCCGGCAGCAGAATGTCGCCGTCTTCTGTCAGTATCTTTATCGTGTCAAATACCGCATTCTCCGGGATATAAAGCTTTACATAGCTGTCGGTAAAATCGTCTGACATCGGAGAAATAAATGTAAAGTTGAAAATGCGTTTGTAATCGGCTTCTCTTACTGTCAGCCGTCCGTCTTTGACAGTACATACCGGATCCTTTGTCCCGTCCAGACAGTATTCGATTTTGAAAGTATCAGATGGAATGATCTGGAAGTCAGCATAATCCAGGTCTATGTCAATATCGGTAAATTCCTGCAGTTCTTTCTCGTTTTTGACGTAGTTGCGTTTTCCGCCGTTTTCTGCCGCAGAATGGATTCCGCTGCCGTCGATATAGAAGCCGGGGCGGCCCCCCAGCATCAATCCAAGTATCAGTATCACGATCCCCGCTCCGACGCAGAGAAAAGATATCAACCATATTCTTCTCTTATTTTTCATGTCTGTTTCCTCCCTTAGCGATCCTTCCGAATAGTTTTGTCATTGTATTTAGGAACCATCTGCAAAGTGTGATGCAGCCGATGATGACCCAGATACCGATGCCTGCGCCGATGAGCCCTGCGCCTATCGTAGCGATCCCGCTGGCGGGTGAGGTAAAGAGGAACCATATGCCGGCCATAACAGCAGGAACAGACGAAGCTGCAAATGCCAGAGCAGTACAGAACACTGCAAATATAAGTGATACGATCACGAGGATAAAAGCCAGGCCCAACGCCGCGGCCGCAAATGCAAGCGGAAGCCCTACAGGCGCCGCAAAGACGGCCAGAATACCCACCCATACGGCGGAGAAACTTCTCTTAACATTCTTCGTCGGTTTTTCAGCGTTCTCCACGGCGAAATCCCGGATGATCTGGTCTGCGGCCATCGCGGGCGACCCAAGATCTTCGATTGCCTGTTTCTCATTATCCGGCCCTGCCTCCTCAAAATATTCTTCAAAATAGCTGATGGCCCGGTCATAGTCCTCTTTTGGAAGCCGCTTAAGGCCATGCTCCAGGCTCTTCATGTAATCTGCCCTATTCAATGTTCATACCTCCCTTAACTATATCGTCGACTGCATTTTTATACAGTGACCATTCCTCGCTGAGCATTTCAAAAGTCTGTCTTCCTTCGTCTGTAATCCTGTAGTATTTCCGGTTTCTGCCCTGGTAGGGCTGGTCGTAAGCTGTCAGATACCGCTGTTCCTGAAGCCTGCGCAGGACCGGGTACAGTGTGGAGTCCTTTGTGTTTGAAACCTGCTTTATCACCTGGCTTATCTGGTATCCGTAGGAGTCTTCCTTTTCTACTACCGCGAGGACAAGCAAGTCAAACATTGGTGTATTCATTGGGAATATCATTTCCTCACCCTTTCTATATGTTTTTTATAAGCATATTATATGACGTATAATATATAATGTCAATATATATATTTTGAAAAAGCATATAAAATCATCATACTTAAGAAAAACTTCAGAATTTCCTATGGTAAGTCTTTCCTTTTATATTGTAGACTATAGAGTAGAATAGGAGGGACATATGGCAAAGGTAATTGAGGTAAGGGATTTGTACAAATTATACCGGGTAGGAGATGAGATTGTACGTGCTCTTGACGGCCTTGATTTCAGTATCTATGAAGGAGAGTTCTGCGCCATCGTCGGCACGTCAGGTTCCGGAAAGTCGACATTGCTTAACATGCTGGCGGGACTTGAAAAGCCCACAAAAGGCAGCGTCGTGATCGGCGGACAGCATATCGAGACGCTGAATGAAGAACAGCTCGTAAAGTTCCGCCGCGAAAATGTAGGGTTTATCTTCCAGTCATTTCATCTTCTCGGTACATTGAATGCTCTGGAAAATGTGGCGCTTCCGTTAAGTTTCCGGGGAATGTCCAAGGAAAAGAGACTGAAAAAGGCAGATGAGATGCTCGACCTGGTCAAGCTGAAAAAACACAAGAATCACAGACCTAACCAGATGTCGGGCGGGCAGCAGCAGCGGGTCGGGGTGGCGAGGGCGCTCGTGGTGGACCCGAAGATCATATTTGCCGACGAGCCGACCGGGAATCTGGATTCCCACACATCCGAGGAGGTCATGAGCCTTATGCAGCAGGTCGTGCGGGAGCAGAAAAAGACGCTTGTGATGGTGACGCACGATTCCCATCTGGCGACATACGCTGACCGGATCTTTCATATAAGAGACGGAAATATTATAAACATAGAAGAAAACAGAAGAAAAGAAACTGTTGAGGGAGGATTATCATTATGAAGACAATAAAGAAACTGCTGGCCGCGCTGATCGTATCCGCCGTAACGGCTTCCACATTTCTGCCGTTTCCGGCGAAAGCTGCGGGTGATCAGATAACATTGGAGACGTCGGGGGTTCTGACTTACCAGTATCAGAAGCCGCAGAAGTTTGTAGTGAATGTGAAAAATAATACTGATTCGGAGATCAAGAATATTGTTGTGTCTCCTGATATGAAAGATGATGTCAGCCAGTGGCCGTTTAAGACAGAAGCACAGAAATATACGGCCAAAATAGATGCGTTGGCTGCAAAGGAGACGAAACCGGTTGAATTCAACTTTACCGAGCGGGACGATGTGCCAAGCACACGTTACACGCTGCTGTTTAACTTTACGGCAGACGGCGGCATTTCAGGAAGCCAGTCTTTTTATGTACTGACAACGGCTAAGCCTGAGGATAAGAAAAATAATTCCGGACAGGACGAACAGCGTCGGCCGGCTCAGGTGCAGACCAGCTCCGGCAGCGGGGAAGGGGTTCCGGCATCTGCCGATGCGGGCGGATTCAGCAACGGGGGCGCATCCTACAGCGGCGGCGGAGAAGAAGGTTCCGGCAGCACCGGGTCTGTTCCGAGAGTGATAGTGACGGGTTTTGACACAGACCCTGCGGAGGTGCGGGCAGGCAGCAACTTTAAGCTGACGGTGCATTTGAAAAATACATCCAAGGCGACACGTGTGAGCAATATGCTTTTTGATTTGAAGGCTCCTACAGAAGGCGCGGATGAGCAGACAACGTCACCGGCCTTTCTTCCGTCCTCCGGCTCCAGTTCTATCTATCTGGACGGCATAAAGGCCGGCGGCGCTGCGGATATAACGATCCAGCTCAATGCCAAGGCTGATCTGCTCCAGAAGCCGTACAGCATAGACCTGAGCATGAAATACGAAGACGGAAATGCAGCGCAGATAGAAGGCGCGTCCAGCATCTCCATACCGGTGAAGCAGGATGCCAGGTTTGAATTCAGTGAATTTGAGATCAGCCCGGAGACGATCACGGTCGGAGAAGAGGCAAATGTTATGTGCAGTCTGTACAATCTGGGCAGAATAAAGCTGTATAACGTAAAAGCTTCCTTTGAGGGCAAATGCGTCAAAAAGGCGGAGACATTTATAGGGAATGTGGAATCCGGAGCAACCGCCTCCATAGACGCCACGCTGGAAGGGACAAAAGAGAGCGCAGGCAGTGAAAAAGTGACGATGACGCTGAGTTATGAAGATGAGGCGGGAAAGGTCTCTACCATGACAAAGGACCTTCAGATCGAGGTCGGTCCTGAAGGGATGAATGATATGCCGGCGGCAGAGATGGAAGAGACAGAGCAGGGGGGCTTGCCTGTTATTCCGATCGCCATCGCGGTCATCATTGTGGCAGCGGCAGCGGCGGCAGTCATTATCATAAAGAAAAAGAAGAAAAAACAGATGGCGGATAAAGAGGAGGAATTGCTGAATGAATTGGATGGACCTTCTGAGGATGAGCGGGAGTAACCTCAAAAGAAGAAAGCTCAGGACGTTTCTGACTGTTCTCGGAGTCGTCATCGGTACAGCATCCATTGTAGTAATGATTTCTCTTGGACTTGGAATGCAGCAGTCGTTATATAAAGAAGTAGAGCAGTCAGGGGGCCTCACGACCATAACCGTAACGGGAAAAGACGCGGGGCAGTCTATGATGGCCTATTCCGGACAGGAAAATTCTGACGAATCTACCCAGTATGTGACAGACCGGACGATAAAGCAGCTTTCAGAGCTGGGGCATGTAACGACGGCCGCCCCTGTATATGAAATGTCGGTGATCATGCTTAAGGGAAAATACGAGGCGTACATACAGCTTGTCGGTATGACCCCGGAGGGGCTCAAGGCCAAGAACATTGAACTCGGCGAAGGAAGCCTTCCGAAGCAGGGAGGAAGCCAGCTTGATATACTGTACGGCAATACAGTGATAACTAACTTTTCGGAAAGAAATTCCCAGAGCAGTTATTGGGATACGGGAGAACTGCCGGAAATTGATCTTATGAAAGACTCCGTGTTCCTTATTCTGGATCAGGACGGCTACTTCAGGAGCCAGGAACAGTCTTTTGGAAATTCGGACAGCGGTGGAAATGAATCCGGGGGACCCGGTGAAAGCCAGCCGTCCCAGCCGGTCAAGAAACATGCTGTTACGGCGAGCGGTATTGTTGCCGGCGGTCCGGATGATTATAATGCCAACGCTTACAGCGCCTTTTGTGATCTGGAGACATTGAAAAAGGTGCTGAAAAAAGATTTTTCCGGAAGAACTGTGCCCGGGCAGCCTACGACTAAATCAGGCAAACCGTACAAAGAATTCTGCTATACATCGGCACAGGTGAAAGTGGATGATATAGACAAGGTAGAAGAAGTATCGTCCATCATACGCGAGATGGGATACAATACACAGACAAATGCAGAGTATCTGGACAGCATGAAAAGCCAGTTTGCCATCGTGCAGGCTGTACTTGGAGGAATCGGCGCGGTATCACTTCTTGTCGCGGCGATCGGAATCGCCAACACGATGATGATGTCAATCTATGAGCGCACGAAAGAGATAGGCGTTATAAAAGTGCTCGGGTGCAGTCTGAAGAATATAAAGCAGATGTTTCTGTTGGAAGCGGCATTCATTGGCCTGATCGGCGGATTGGTGGGAAATATACTGAGTTTTATCATGTCCGGAATCATCAACTTTCTCACCGGAAACGGTTCGGCTATGGGGATCGACGGAAATATATCATACATTCCGTGGTGGCTCGTTCTGCTCTCCATGGGCTTTGCAGTATTCGTAGGTGTAGCCGCAGGATATTTCCCGTCGCTGCGGGCCATGAGGCTAAGTCCGCTGGCAGCGATACGAAGCGAATAAAAACAGTCGGACATATGATAAGGGTCAGACGCTGTTATCAGCATCTGACCCTGTTTTTGTCTGTTGCTATTCTTCAATGACATGGATCTCCAGGTAGTCAAAATCTATGGAATCTACAAAATTGTCCTGATAAAATCTCGCTTTGTCATGTCTTCTGAATTCTTCAACCGTAGCGTCAAACCAGATCGGCTTGCTCAAGTCAAATTCGTAGCAGATGGCGTCGAGAGCGCTGAATATCTTATGTGTGCGGGTATCATCGCTGTCATCACAGATGACAGTATCCCGCAGCATCTTATTATCTTTAAATTCTTTTCCCCATAATCGGAACATGGAAAGGCCCCTCCTTTGTCTTGTAAATCTGTTCAATGCCGGTAAACTTGAGTATAGCACCGGAAGATAAAAATGTAAATGCCGATACGGTATAATAATGACAGACAGAAAAAGCTGCCTGCCAAGAAATCCGGACAGCCTCCAGCCGGCAGTATCTGAGAAGTTAACAACTCGTATAAGGCCGCGCTGCCTGTGCTTGATATGATGCGGATAATCCGATACAATGAAGAGTAAGTCAGATGAAAACAAGCGGAGCGGATAAAGGAACTGCGATATGATTTTACCCTGCCGCAGGAAGGAGGGCAACAGAATGGATGACAAAGGCACAGTCCTTCTTGTGGAGGATGACAAAGCGATCATGCGCACGAACCGGCGCATACTGGAACGAGACGGCTTTAGGGTGCTGTGCGCCCAGACTCTGGCACAGGCGCGCACACAGCTCAAGAGCCAGCCAGATGTGCTGGTGCTGGATATCATGCTGCCGGATGGCAGCGGTCTGGATTTCTGTGGAGAGATTCGCAGGCATACTGCCGCCCCGGTGCTGTTCTTGACGGCGCTGGATGAACAGCATGAGGTTATCAAAGGGCTGAAGTCCGGCGGAAACGACTATATCACAAAGCCCTACAGTGTGGATGAATTTGCAGCGCGGGTCAGCGCGCAGTATGACCTTGCCCGGAGGGTCCGGCAAAGTGCCGGGCGGGAACACCTGCTGACTTGCGGCGCCCTGGAGCTGGATGTGATTGCCCAGCGTGCCTATATGTCCAGCCAGGATATGCTGCTGACGCAAAAGGAATTTGCGCTGCTTATGTATCTCATGCAAAACAGGAGTAAAGACACCAGCCCACAGCTGCTCTATGAAACAGTGTGGCGTCAGCCAATGGCAGATGATGACAGCGCAGTGAAAAACACAGTCTATCGTCTGCGCAAGAAGCTGGAAGGCTCCGGCTACACCATCACGACCCGCAGGGGCGAGGGTTACCGTTTTGAAGAGGTACTATAGGCACAGAAAAAAGCCGAAGGTCACAAAATTGCGACCTTCGGCTTTTTTAATTGTTTTTGTGTTATAGTCAAGACAACTTCATCCAAAAGTTACGGTACATGAGGGGGAAAAATCATGAAGAAAAAATACAGAATAACAAAACGGTTTGTGAGCCTGCTGGTCGTGCTGGCGCTGGTTGTGACACTGGTGCCCGCCGCAGTGCTGGCGCAGGACGCGCCTACAATGGAGAGTGCAGCCGTAACGGTTGACGCGATCTCGGAAGGGATGGACGTGATTCCGGTGCCGTTTGGAACGATGCAGGATGCGATCCCCTTCCCCCTGCTGACAGCGGGCGGCGTATCGCTTGACAGCGTTACGTGGGAGGCTGAAACATACGACGCGCAGCAACCGGGCGGTTATGTATTTACCGCCGCGCTGCCGGAGGGATATATGCCCCCGGACGGACAGGCGGACATCTCCGTGACCGTGACGGTAGCCGAGCCGCAAGGGACAGCCGGGGAAACAATACAGGCGAACGACGAAACGCCCTCGCCCGTGCCGGAGGAAACGGTAACCGGGCAACCCAGCCAGCCACCGAACGGCATTGCTCCATCCGCGCCGGAAACGGCCCCCGTAGTGGTGTCGGCGTTTGACGAAATTGAACCGGCAGCCTACGAGATCGCCGTAGGCGGAGGACTGCCCGCGCTGCCTGAAATGCTTAAGGCAGCGGACGCAGACGGCGAAACCATCGCCATCGAGGGCGTGATATGGGAGGCCGACAATTTTGACGCAAACACGCCGGGCGAATACGTGTTCACGGCTAAGCTGCCGGAGGGGTATGCAGCCGCGCCGGAAGCAGAAGCACCGCAAATCACCGTGACAGTAACGGAGCCGCCCCTTGCGGTATCCGCGTTCGGCGCGGAGGAAACGGTGACCGTAATCTCTGTATACCTTGGAGATGATAAGTGGGACAATCCCGTATATTATGACGTGGACGAAATCCATTCCGCGGCGGACCTCGGGCTGCCCGATTCACTCGTGGGCACGAATGAAAAGAATCAAACGATCGAGATCGCCGGGGTGACATGGGAATGCGCGGCATTCAACGCGGACACGCTGGGAACCTACACGTTTCAACTGGCGCTTCCGGCGGGATATACGGCCGCCGGGGAAACGACGACGATCACCGTCGTGCTTTATAATGAATTTGCCGCAGGCGGGCTGCAATACTGGATACTCACCGAAGCGCCCGAAGGCGCCGTTGCCCTGGCGGGCTGGGCGGGCGCACCGCAGGTGTCGCTCAAGGTGCCCGCCGCCGTGAGCAACGGCGGCAGCAGCTACCGGGTGACCGAGGTCGTCCCGAACGCCTTTGAGAATGACGGTGCCATCAAAAACCTGGATCTCTCCGGCGCGGATAACCTGACCGAAATCGGGGCATACGCCTTTGCAGATTGCAGGGCAACCAATCCCCTGACCATCCCGGCCAATGTGGTCCGTATCGGAAACTGCGCTTTTGCGGGTGGGTACTTTTTCGCGCTGAATTTGCAGGGTGCCGCCAGACTGACGACCATTGGGATATTTGCGTTTAGCAACCTCAGGATAAAGGGAACGGTTACGATCCCCGGCGGCGTCACCTCGATCGGTTCACTCGCCTTTGAAAACTGTGAGTCTCTCGAAGTGCTTGATTTATCCGCCTTTCGGGGCACGCTGGGCGAGTCTGTATTTTCGGATTGCCGACGACTTTCAACCGTCATTTTCGGGCAGGCCGAGGCGCCAAAGCTGCCCGACGATACGTTTGAGGATGCCGGCTTAAGCGGCGGTTACATTCACTGCCCGAAGGGCGCGACAGGCTACGAAAAGGTGCTCGGGCTTTTCTCCGGCGGGTGGAGCCTGGATTACCTCGACATCCATACCGTGACGGTCAACGGTGCTGTTGGCGGCACGGGCTGGGTAGCTTCTGGCTCCACCGGCGGCGCGGGCGGTATTGTCAGCCTGGGTGCACAGCCGCAAAGCGGCTACGCTTTCGTACGCTGGGATACGGAACCCGCCGTGACATGGCTAGACGGCACAAACCAATACGATGCTGGAGCCTTTTTCTCCATGCCCGATCGGGACGTCGTCGTCACGCCGGTTTTTTCCCTCATGTACGGCCTATCCGGGACGGTGAGTGCGAACGGCCGCCCGACGCCGGGCGGCCTGCAGGTCACGCTGTACAACGCCGCCGGGAAAAGGGTGGGGAGTGCCGCCACGAACGCCGACGGCAAATATACTTTTTCCGGCCTTACGGCCGGGACGTATCAGGTGACGGTGATGGGCGCTACCATCAGCGACATTCAATACTATCAAACGACCCGGGAATTTGAGCTGACCGACCGGGACAGAACGGACGCCGACGTCGCGCTTGAAACCGGCGTCACCCAGGTCGGCTTTGTTTCCGCAAAGGCGAACGGAACCCAAAACCTGGATACCAGCACGCAGATCGACCTGCGGTTCGACGTGCCCGTGCCGCTCACAAAGAACTGCGTCGCGCTTAAATTCAACGATGGCGGCGCGGCCGATGTGATCCGCCTTGTGGACGAGGGGCAATTGAAAACAGATTGGGTGCTGGAGATCGGCAATGTAGTAACGCCCGCAAATAAGGGCTATGTGGGGGGGCAGCGTGACCGTCGCTCTGCCGCAGGGCTATCAATTCACCGGCGGCGCGTTGGGCAACCTGAAACTGTTCACTGTGAACCGCCAGCTGGAGCCTCCCTCCATCACCGCCGCAAGCTATGATACGGCCGTGCCGGTGGTGGGCGGCGCGGTCACCGTCACACCCGGAACCTATACGGCAAACGAAGCGGGCGCGGAGGGCGAGCATCGCTACACATGGTACCGGTCCGACAGGGAAACCGGCTTGGGAACGCCGATCGCGCGCACCAAAGATTATACCCCCACCGGGGAGGATTTCGGCAAATATATCTGGGTGGAGACGACCCCGCGGGGCGAGATAACCAATTTTGGGGGAAGGCCCGTGGCTTCACCGCGCCTGCAGGTGGGAGTAAAGCTCACCGTGGCGGTTACCGGCTCGGCGGGCGGCACAAGCCCCACCATCGACGGCACAGCCGCGGGCGGCGGCGTTGTGATATACGGCCCGGTGACGGTATCTTTCACCAAAACGGCCGCGGGAGATACCGTGAAGTGGACGGCCAGCCCAAATGAGGGCAGCTTTGACGACGACACGGCGGCGACCGCCGTCTATACCCCGGCGGCGCAGCCCTCCGCGGGGACGATCGCCCTCACCGCCACGCTTACAGTCAACGCCAAAGACCAGGATCAACCGGCCCCGGCCCCGTTCGAGCTTGCGTATACCGCCAACGGTGAAACGGATTATACGGTGACGATACCGGAAATTGCGGGCGCGGAGTACAGCTTTGACGGAACGACCTTCGGCGCGGAGCGGAGCAAGACCGGCTGCAAGCCGGGCGAAACGGTCACGGGCTACGCGCGGCTGGCGGCAAAACCGGGCTACAACGCCGGTGCTGTCACCGGCGCAAATGTGACGCTGCCGCTGTTGGATGTACACACGCCCACAATCTCTCCAAGCGGCGGGACGTTCACCGGGGCGCAGAGCGTAACACTCTCCTGCACGACGGCGGGCGCAGATATTTACTACACGCTGGACGGCAACACGCCAAATGCGGGCAGCACGCGCTATACCGGCACGTTTACGCTGACAAAGACCGCGACGGTAAAAGCAATCGCCGTCAAGGCGGGCATGGCGGACAGCATTGTCGCAAGCGCGAGCTTCACGCGGGCCACGGACGACCTCACGCCCGTTGACTTAACGAAGGACGCCACATTTACCTTGAACGGCGATTTTGCGCTGATTGGACGCGTCCTGCTGGACGGCAAGGAAATGGGACAGGTGAACAAAACTCCGACGTCGGCAGACCTCACATGGGCGGGCTACCCCGGCAATGCTGGTAAACTGGAAAAAGGCAGCGTGATTGTGACGCTGTACAAGGAGTTTTTGAAAACACTCCCGGAGGGCAGATACACGCTGACGGTGGAGTTTAATGATGCGGGCGGCTCCGTGAGCACGGGCGACCTGCAATTTGCAGTTCCAAAACAACAGGAACCGAAGCCCACGGCTACGGGCGGCGGCAGCGCAAAAACGGGCGGCGGCAGCGCAAAAACGGGCGACGAAAGTAATATGGCCTTGTGGATCGTGCTGGTATGCGTCGCGGGCTTTGCGGTTTACAGAAAGCGGAAATACAGGAATCAGTAAAACGGACAGCCGCCACTTCGAGCGGATAATGAGCCCCCGCACGCCCTGCGCAGCCGAGCGTACGGGGAAAGGAACGGCAACGGAGCGGAGCGCACTTCGGGCCAAGTTGGCCCGAAGTTATATAGCAAAGTTTGCCGTGACGCGGCCCGAAGCTGAAAGCGTTGTACGAGAAAATCCCACCCAAAAACGCGGTGCTGCGGGGTGGGCTTATATTGGACACGCTGGCGGACAAGAGCTATCTCGATGGCAAAGATATGTAATACGTAAAGAAAAGAAATGTTGGAGGATGAAGAATAATGAAAAAGAAAAAAAAGCCCTGCAGCCTTAGAATCACGAAACGGTTTTTATGTGCCGTTATGACAGCGGTGCTGGTCTGTCAGTTATTCAGTCTGCCGGCGCTGGCCCAGGATGCACCCGCCCCCATAACAGTGGACCCACTTCCTCAGGGAGCGGACGTTATTGCCGTGCCCTTAGGTACAGCAAAAGAAGCTATTCCCTTCCCTGAGCTAACGGCAGACGGTGGCAAAGTTACCCTGGACAGCCCAGCCTGGCGCTGCGAAGCTTATGACCCAGACAAGCCCGGCAATTATGTGTTCAAGGCAAAGCTGTCTGAAGAATATACCGGGGGGGGGGGTATTTGGTGACGACCTTACAGTTACTGTAACGGTGGAGAATCTATCTCAAAATACAACGGATAAGACCGAGCAGTCCGTTCACGAATCCGAAAAAGCGCAAATGGATGATACCGTTACGCCGTCAAGAGCAGCCAAAGCCCCGGGCAGTACAGTGACAGTGGACGGTCTGAAATACAACATTTTAACGATGCCAGACGGCGGGGAAAACGGCACAGTGGAAGTGGGCGTCAATCAATCCTATAACGGAAACAATCTGTCCATCCCTTCAACCATAACCGTGGACAACGACCCAGACAATAACGGGAATTACGATGTTGTGCAAATCGTAAACGGTGCTTTTGAGAGTAATCAAAACCTGACGGGCACGCTGACCATTCCCAGCAGCGTCACTTCCATTGGTGAACAGGCATTCCAACAGTGCTCAAACATTACAGAACTGCACTGCCTTTCCACTAAAACTCTCACCATTGCGTGGTTTGCATTTAGAGGCTGCACCAGTCTTGAAAGCGTGTCCTTTCCAGACAGTCTGCAATCCATTGAGTACTCTGTGTTTAAGGACTGCGGGAGCCTTAAAAGCGTGTCCTTTCCAGAGAGTCTGCAATCCATTGGGGACTCTGCGTTTGAAGGCTGCAAAAGGCTTGCCAGCCCTTCTTTCCCGCAAAGTCTGCAATCCATTGGAATCAATGCGTTTAAGAACTGCAAAGCCCTTACAAGCCTGTCTTTCCCCCTTGCATTGCACACCATTGGATCTAATGCCTTTAGGGACTGTAAGGGCCTTAAAAGCGTAACCTTCCAAAATAATCTGCAATCCATCCAAGACTTTGCATTTAGTGGTTGCTCCGGCCTTACAAGCCTAAACTTTCCGGAAAGTTTGGAAACCATTGGAAGTTATGCGTTCACTGGCTGCAATAGCATTACCGCTTTTACAGTACCGGACAATAACCCGAACTTTACTAGCGAAAATGGCGTGCTGTATGACAAGAGAATGGAAACTCTCCTTATTTACCCACTGGGAAAAGAGGAAACCAGCTTTATTGTGCCAAAAGGCGTACAAACTATTGGCGCATCTGGGTTTGATAACTGTAAGAACCTTAAAAGCGTGTCCTTCCCAGACAGCCTGCAATTCATTGGAATGCACGCGTTTCAGGGCTGTACCAGCCTTGAAAGCATAACTTTCCCACAAAGTCTGCAATCCATCCAAAACTATGCATTTAGAGGCTGCACCAGCCTTGAAAGCGTAACTTTCCCACAAAGTCTGCAATCCATCCAAGACTATGCATTTAGAGACTGTACCAGCCTTACAAACTTGACCTTTAAAAAAGACAGCCCGCCTCAGATAGGCTCTTTGAATTTCCAGGTCTTTGCAAGTATTGCACCCACCGGTACAATCTATTTTCCCACCGGTCAGGAAGGGAACTACACTGAAGACTGGAAGAAAAATACTCTAAAACTTGACAATAACTGGACGCTGCAGCCTGCCTACCGCTTGGAGGTGAAGAACGGCACAGATAACACAAATAGCGGCCTGTATCTTGAAGGCGACAGCGTGTCCATTCAGGCAGATCCTGCTCCTGCCGGTTACGTGTTCGACAAGTGGACGACAGACAAGAGCGGGAGTTTTACTAAAGAAACAGACCCTTCCACCACCTTTGTCATGCCCGCCGACCATGTAACTGTATCGGCTGCCTATAAGAAGGACACTTCTAACCCCGGTCCTGGCCCTGGTCCAAATACTGGCTCTGGTCAGAACATCCATGTGTATGACACAAACAGCCGCTGGCACGACCGTACCGCCGGCGATGGAGCCAACAGCATCCCGAAGACGGGCGATACAGAGACTCCGCTGCCCTGGGTGCTTACAATGCTGGCGGCCCTTGTGGGCTGTGTCTCCCTGCTGCTCTATCGGAAACACCGCTGCACAAAACGTCATAAGTAAACTGGAGAAAACGGCGGGGACGTGTCCGAACGGCTGAATATTTATTCTTGGGCTTGGCATACGGGGCTTCAGATCATGAAAAAAAGATGCAGCCGGTGAAGCTGCATCTTGAGAAAAGGGAAGGAAAATCAATCTATAATAAACGAAACTTATTGTCTTTAGGCGAAGCCGGCGGAAATACAAGTTATATCTGCGCTGTACTAACGTCAGCTTCATTTGATAGTTATAGTATATAAAACAATTGTGTCTAACATGTGACGGCGCTCTAAAGAAAAGATGAAGATAAGATTATAAACTTATAAAATATATAAACTGTCTGTTAATAGAAAAAAATATACGTCCGGACTTGCATTTTATGGCAGTATGGTGTATGAAATATACATACCCCTGACAGTGGAGGGGAGAGCATTCTGACGATGATGAAAGGAAGACATATGGACGGAGAGAAAAGAAGAGAAGAGATCATGAAGCTGCTGGAGACAGAGAAAGAGCCTCTTTCCGGAACAGCTCTTGCCAGGAGGCTGGGGGTGAGCCGGCAGATCATAGTCCAGGATATCGCGCTTCTGCGCGCGACGAACAAGAATATCCTTTCCACAAATAAAGGATATATCCTGTATGGCAAGGACAGCGCAGCGGCAACGTGTAAGAGGGTGGTCATGGTGAAACATGACAACGATAAAATGGCCGGTGAGCTGTATTGTATCGTAGATGCGGGGGCCAGAGTCCTGGATGTGATAGTGGAGCATGAAGTGTATGGACAGATTGCGGTAGATTTAGTTATTAACAGCAGAAAAGACGTGGATGAATTTATGGCCAAGATACTTTCAGACAATGCCAGGCCTCTGAAAGAACTGACAGGTAATGTCCATTACCATACAATAGAAGCATCGGACAGCGAGATACTGGATGAGGCGGAAAAAAGGCTGAAAGAAGCCGGAGTGCTGGCGGACTGATGGTCCGCCGGTACTCCGGCTTCTGCTTTTTTAACAGCTGATCATTCTTCCGCCCAGCAGGCGTCCTCGCTTATTTCTTTTATAAAGATCCTGCCGATGTTGTCCGGATTTTTGGCCTGGTGGTATTTGAATATCATATGGCTGTCATCCATTTTGCCGATGATCTCCACTTTCCCGTCCGGATTTGAGAGCGCGTATCTGAAACATTTTCCGTTGCCGTTCTGGAGTCTTTTAGCCTGTTCCACAATATCGTATCCTGTCCGAAGCGGAACCTGGAACTGGTTTTTTACTCCTGTTACAGGCCGGCACTGGAACACATAATAAGGAAGTATGCCAATCTTTGTAAACTGCTTCATCAGCCCGGCAAGAACCGCTGGATCATCATTGATCCCCTTCAGAAGGACGGTCTGGTTCTTGACAATAAGGCCAAGACTCTTAAGACAGTTTACGGCGTTAACTGCATGTTCCGTAAGCTCGGAAGGGTGGTTGAACTGTGTCATGACATAGAGCTGCTTTTTGGTACAATATTTTTTTAAGATGTCCTGAAGTTCTCTGTCGTCAGTAATGCGCTGCGGAAAGACGACCGGAACTTTAGTGCCGAAGCGTATGTAGTCGATATGGCCGATGGAGCATAAGGCGGACAGATAATGTTCTATGGCCGCATTGTCAAGCAGAAATGAATCGCCGCCGGAGATGAGCACATTGCTGATTTCCGTATGTTCCGCGATGTAGGAAACTGCCTTGTCTATGTCTTCCACGATCTCTTCCGTATGACTTCCGACCATACGTTTCCGGAAGCAGTATCTGCAGTACATGGCACAGCGGTTTGTAGACAGGAGCAGTACAGTCTGCGGATACTTGTGCTGCAGTCCCCGAAGCTTTGTGTTGGATGATTCCCCGCTTGTGTCAAAAGTACCCGTTATATCCATCTCTGAGAAAGAGGGAATACTCATTTTGCGGATGCAGTCACCCTCATCGTCTGTATTGATCAATGACAGATAATATCTGGGTACTGACATCGGATATTTCTCCAGAATATTGCGCGCATTGCAGTCGCCCGTATCAATGCCGGGAATGTATGCGGCCAATTCATCCAGTGTTGTGATGTTATGTCTTAATTCATCCTGCCAGTTCATATAGTCAGTGCACCTCCATTCCCTGTCGATATTCTGAGCCGGCAAGGCGGAAGGAGAACGTGGCCTGCCGGTCTGAAATAGCAACATATAATTTAGTATAACATGAGAGAAATACAGAAAAAAAGTAAATTATTATTAACTATTATTAAATTTATAGAGCGCAGACGATCATACCGTGCCGAAATCAATACTTGATTTCAGCACGGTATTGTGATAGACTTTGCAAGTGACAAGACAGATGTAATTACATTGTGAGCGGGAATGGGAGAAAATGATATGGAAAAATTAAAGAAGGTACTTGACCGGATTTTTATTGACGGGCTGAGCGCAATGGCCCAGGGGCTTTTTGCCACCCTGATCATCGGAACGATCATCCAGCAGATCGGTACGCTCATAGGCGGCCCTGCGGGGGATATGATATATGCGCTCGGAAAGGTGGCGGCCTCACTGACCGGCGCGGGAATCGGCGCTGCCGTTGCCTACAGATTCAAAGAGAGTCCGCTTGTGGTCGTGTCTGCGGCGACTGCCGGTATGGTCGGGGCATTTGCAGGCAAGCTTCTGGCGGGTGCGGTGCTCGTGGACGGCGCAATGGTCTATGCGGGACCTGGTGAGCCGCTTGGAGCATTCGTGGCCGCATACATAGGAATCGTATTTGGGCATCTTGTGTCAGGAAAGACAAAGGTGGATATTCTGGTGACGCCGATCGTTTCAATAGGGACAGGCTCGGCGGTAGGCCTTCTGCTCGGACCGCCCATATCCGGGTTTATGGCATGGCTTGGTTCTCTTATCAACTGGGGAACTGAACAGCAGCCGTTCCTGATGGGAATTGTCGTATCGGTGCTGATGGGTATGATACTCACTCTTCCGATCAGTTCAGCGGCCCTCGGGATCATACTGAACCTGTCGGGGCTTGCGGCCGGGGCAGCCACCGTCGGGTGCTGCTGCAACATGGTAGGCTTTGCTGTCGCCAGTTACCGGGAGAACAAGATCGGAGGTCTGCTGGCCCAGGGGATCGGGACGTCCATGCTCCAGGTGCCTAACATAGTGCGCAGGCCGGTTATCTGGCTGCCTGCCATCCTGTCCAGCGCCATACTCGGTCCGGTTGGCACGATGGCGCTGCATATGACGAGCAACGCGACAGGTTCCGGAATGGGGACGGCAGGGCTTGTGGGGCAGATCATGACGTGGCAGACGATGATCCAGACCGAAGCCGCATCCATTGTCATGATCAAAATACTGCTCATCCAGATCATTCTGCCGGCAGTTGTGACACTTGTGATTTCTGAGTTCATGCGGAAGCGCCAGTGGATAAGATTTGGAGATATGAAGCTTGAATTGTAGAAAAGGACCCGGCCGTGGATCACACGCATGTGATTCGCGGCTGTTCTTTTATTTTGGACAGATCTCACAGGCGGCTTCGTGTGTTCTGACGAAGGGAAAAAGCATAAAAGTGTGAAACCGTCTATACATTTGCGTGTGTGGATATTATAATAATATTGGCAGCTGAATTGATACGTGACGGAAGCACAGGGAGGACTTATGACTGGAACGGGAAGGATACACATTTACTATGGTAACGGAAAAGGGAAGACGACAGCGGCGGTGGGGCAGGCTGTGCGTGCGGCAGGATTTGGCCTTAAGGTGCTTGTCTTTCAATTTCTGAAGAACAATTCTTCCAGTGAAAGGAATGTGCTGGAGAAGACGGAAAACATAACATGTCTGCCTGGGCGGGAGCATGTAAAGTTTGTCAGCCAGATGAACGGAGACGAAAAGGCTGAGCTGAGGCATTACAATACAAAGGCGCTGGATGAGATAGTGAAGTTCTGCAGCCCGTTTGACGTTCTTATCCTCGACGAGATATTATGCGCTGTGCAGCTTGGGGTGCTGAGCGAGGAGAAGCTCATACGTTTTCTGGAGCATAAGCCGAGAGGGCTTGAGATCGTTATGACAGGCCATGAAGTGTCGGAGCGTATGCTTGAACTTGCGGATTATGCAACTGAAATGCGCAAGGTCAAACATCCTTATGACGAGGGGAAGATGGCGCGGGGAGGAATTGAATATTAGACGGTGTGTAATTTTAATCACTTTCTTAAATAACTGTGAAGTTTATGACAATATAAAAAGATTATGATATAATAACCATGTACGAAAATAACTCTTCGCATGTGAGAGGAGAGGAGTAACATGGCGGCAACGATTAAAAACTACGAGGATGTTGACAGTTGGAAGACAATTATGTTTTTGTACACTTCGGCGTTAAAAGAGGTAGGAACAAAGCTGGAGATTCTGAATGATGAGTTTCAGCATGTGCATCAGTATAACCCAATTGAACATATTAAAACAAGAGTTAAAACACCCGAAAGTATAGTTAAAAAGTTAAGAAGATATGGATATGAGACATCCATTGAAAATATGGTAAAATATGTGAACGACATCGCGGGGGTCAGATTGATCTGTTCCTTTACATCTGACATCTACCGGCTGGCGGAGATGATAGGAAACCAGAGTGACCTTAAGGTATTGTCCATAAAGGATTATATTAAGAATCCAAAAGAAAGCGGGTATAAAAGCTATCATATGCTCGTGTCTGTTCCTATCTTTTTATCAGACAGTGTAGTAGATACAAAAGTAGAGATACAGATCCGGACAATTGCCATGGATTTCTGGGCAAGTCTGGAGCATAAGATATATTACAAATTTGAAGGGAACGCGCCGGATTACATCAGCAGGGAACTGCGGGAATGTGCGGAGATGGTGTCCACTCTGGACGAGAAGATGCTGTCGCTGAATGAGGCAATACAAGCGTGCCTGGAAGAGCAGGAAGAGTTTAATAAACGTACAAAAAATGATACTGAAAACAGGAAGAACAATGACAGTATGATACAGGCCTGAGCGGGAGCTTAGGCCTTTTTTTGTTATATTTTAGATTATTATTGTAAATCACTAAAGCAAGTGCTAGAATGAGTCTTGATTATTTGAGAATATGCAGTAAATTACAGGAGGTTTTGCCATGGGCAGGTTTAAGGAAAACAAGAAAGATTTACTGATACAGGCGGTCTATGCTGTCATGGGAAGCCTGCTGTTTGCATTGGGTGTGAATCTGATCATCGTCCCCCTCGGACTGTACAACGGGGGCTTTATGGGTATCGCTCAGCTGCTGCGGACCTTCTTCGTGGAAGTCTGCAGGCTCCCGGTGCCCTCAGGGATAGATATGTCCGGTGTCATTTACTTCATCATCAATATTCCGCTGTTCTATATGGGGCTTCGTGTGCTCGGCAAAGAATTTGCCGTAAAGACGTTGATCACGGTTACGATACAGAGTATATTTCTAGTCGTTGTGCCGATCCCGGCAGCTCCGATCATCGACGATTTCCTTACGTCGTGTATTATCGGCGGCCTCATAGCGGGTACAGGCACAGGACTTGTACTGCGCGGAAGAAGCTCCGGCGGAGGACAGGATATCATCGGCCTCTGCTGTGCCAAGAAGTATCCCAACTTCAGTGTGGGCAGGATCAATATTATGATGAATGTACTCGTGTACGTGATCTGCCTGTTTATGTTCAATATCGAGATAGTGATCTACTCATTGATCTATACGACAGTGCTTGCAATGGCGCTGGACAGAGTACATATACAGAACATCAATACCAGCGTGATGATATTTACCAAGAAGCTCGGCATATCCAAGGCGATTATCGAACAGACCGGCCGGGGCGTGACGAACTGGGACGGCGAAGGCGCGTACACGAACAAGACTTCATATATACTTTTCGTAATGATATCAAAATACGAAGTAGGACAGATAAAAAGGATCGTACACAGCATAGATCCCGATGCGTTCATGATATTTACAGAAGGATGCGCCGTAAAAGGAAATTTTGAGAAGCGTCTTTAAAAGGGGACACGTTGAAGGTTCGTTGGGGACGGAGGTTTTTTAAAAAACCTCCGTCCCCAACGAATATCCACAACTTATCCACAGGCAAAGGGGGATAATGTGTATGAGGAAGAGGGCTATAAGGTTTGTCAGTGTTCTGATACTCTTTTACAGTGTGTGCTGTATGCTCTGGGGCGGCGCAAGGATATTATCTGTCATTTCGGCGGTCAGCGAAGAGGGCGGTATGTTCCGGGAGGTTCTCCGATATCTGCTTTATTTTCTGAAAGGGGCCGTAGGCCTGGTGACCGGCGTTTATGGTATAAAAAGTGTCAGAGAGGTGTGGAGGAGTTCTTTTACAGTGTATGCGGCAGTTACCGCCGCCGTTTTTGAGGCCGCCGTCATGATTTTATACGGATTCAAGTTATATTCTATCCTGTATACAGGCCTGCTCGTGCTGCTTATCGTCCTCATCAGATCAGGTGAGGATAAAGAGAAAGAAACTGCGGAGGAGACGGATAAAAGCGCTGACGGGTTATTTGCCGCAAAACAGGCAATGTCAAGAAACAGATGTGAAAGGAGATAATTATGGTGAAGATTACTTATCGAAGAGCAATGGAAAGTGATGCGGAAAAGATTGTTGCGTTTTACAACTATGTTGGAGGCGAGACGAGTTATTTGAGTTTTGAAAAAGACGAGTATCCGATGGACGTGAAAGCGCAGGCAGAGTCTATACGCGGCCTTGAGGACAATATGACAAATATTATGCTTCTGGCCATGGATGGCGAGGAGATCGTGGGAATCGCGACGATCAGTTCCTCGCACAAGATCAAAGCCCGCCATGACGGGGAACTTGGGATCGTAGTAGCAAAAAAGTATCAGGGGCAGGGCGTAGGTACAGAATTGATCCGGCAGCTTACAGAATGGGCGAAGGGAAACGGCATTACGAGAAGAATCAGCCTGGATACCCGCGCCGATAATGTAAAGGCAGTTGAGCTGTATATGAAGTTCGGGTTTATCGTGGAAGGGTGCAGGCGCAATGCCACCTTGCTGGACGGAAAGTATTATGATCTATATGTGATGGGTATGATGATATAGGGGCGGCAGGAAAAGCGGCAGATTCAAAAAAAGGAATCTGCCGCTTTTCCTGTCACATCGCCAGTCCGCATTCCAGAGCAAGCGCCATATACTTTTCCGAATTACTCAGGCCGTAATCGGTCAGATCCCGGGGCTGCCATTTCCCGCCGGCGAGGCTGTCCGCGCCGTAAAAGAACTGGATGAATGGCACGTTCCTGTATGCGGCTGCGGCGAGCAGCGCCGAATATTCCATATCAACGCCGAGACAGCCAAGCTCACGGTAATATTGTATGGCATCTGTTGTCTCCCGGTAAATGGCATCAGATGTCCATATTTTACCGGATACATACGGATAACCGCAGTTTTCCAGACAGTTTTTCAAAAGCTTCGTTTCCTCCGCGGCCGGCTCAATTTCCGCGGCCGGGGCAAGATAGTGGTAGCTCGTTCCTTCCTCCCTCACAGCTGCAGACGGAACGATAAGCCTGCCATTTACCTTTTCATCATCGAGAATACCACAGGAGCCGAAGAATACGAATTTCCGTCCGCCGAGAGCGATCACTTCCTCCAGCCCGCATACGGCCGCCGGCGCCCCGACTAAGGAAAGGTAAAATGCGATCTCCCTGCCGCCGTACGACAGCTTGTATACAGGGTTGATCCCGTTGGCACTGTACAGGTCCGCAATGACTTTTACATGATCTAAAGCCGCGAATCTGTCTATGATCTGCCTGGAAAAAGTGGAGATACATACCTCGGGGAAATTCTCGGCTTGTTTCGTGGTATCCGAAGGATCAAACAAAGCGGGAGCGGATGTTCTGCTTTCATAAAATACTGTTTTCATTAACGTATCTCACTTTCTGATAATAATAGATTTCTGATCTGGCCTGTGATCCCGCGGGGAATGTCTCTGTGAACAGGCATTAATCTGCTGTACATCCGCACCCCCTGATAGGAAAATACGATCAGGTCAAAGACTGCCGCCGGATCCACAATTTTGAATTCTCCGGTGCGCATACCATATGTGATCAGTTCCGTCCACATTTTTTTAGAGTACAGATACTGCTGCAGAATAGAATCATCATACTGAGAGATACCGGGGCTGCTGAAATATTCATATATTGCAACACTGAGGGAATTACCGCTGTCTAGCATCTCCTCTTCATAACGGTTCAGCACATCATCAAGGATCTGGGCGGCCGGCATACTGCTGTGGATCTTTTCGGAAAATTCATCCTCCTGTTCTGCCATCATGCCGGAAATGACAGCGGAAAAAATCTGGGCGGTATTTTCATAATGCCGGTAAAGTCCTCCGCGGCTGAGATCTGTTTTACGGCAGATGTCCTGCATCGTTACTTCTTTAAACCCTTTTTCGGCAAACAGCTTATATGCCTCGGAACAAATATACATTTTTGTCTTATCTCCCTTTATACTCAAGGTCTGCATACCTCCTTTGCGACACTTGTGACGCTTTTGATCATATTATGCGACATTCATGTCGCTTTGTCAAGCGGATTCTCTTCTTAAGCCATGAAAAAGTGGGATCTCGGTGATTTTACATAGATTTAACATTGAACTGATTTCAGATTTTACATTGCTCCTTTATGATTGCACTTGTGAAGAAAACATAGCAGCAAATCATTTTAGAAGTAATTAAAGGAGATTGAGATTATGAAAATGAAAAAGTTTATTGCAGTATTGGCAGTTGTCGGAATGATCGCAGGGCTTGCGGCAGGATGCGGCAGCAGTGATGAAAAAGCAGACTCAAATAAAGATTCGGGAAATGAGACAGAGGCTTCCTCAGACTGGGATTCCGCCAGCGATATCACGATCGTGTCAAGAGAAGACGGTTCGGGAACGAGGGGAGCTTTCATTGAGCTTTTCGGGATCGAAGAAGAAAAAGACGGTGAAAAAGTGGATATGACGACAGAAGAAGCCCAGATAACAAACAGTACATCCGTTATGCTTACAACAGTGTCCGGAGACGATTACGCGATCGGCTATGTATCACTCGGCTCTCTTGACGACAGCGTCAAAGCACTCAAGATCGACGGCGCAGAGGCGACGGCAGAAAATGTAAAGAGCGGCGACTATAAAGTTTCCAGACCATTTAACATCGCTACAAAAGAGGGGCTGGACAATGAAGTGGCATCCGATTTCATCAACTTTATTTTAAGCGAAGAAGGACAGAAAGTTGTGGAAGAGAACGGATATATTGCATTGGACGACGTTAAGCCGTTTGAAGGCACATCTCCGAGCGGAAAGGCAGTAGCAGGCGGCTCCTCCTCTGTATCACCGGTCATGGAGAAG
Organism: [Clostridium] hylemonae DSM 15053; assembly: GCF_008281175.1. Lineage (NCBI taxonomy): Bacteria > Bacillati > Bacillota > Clostridia > Lachnospirales > Lachnospiraceae > Lachnoclostridium > [Clostridium] hylemonae. The sequence goes on along the minus strand of NZ_CP036524.1, from coordinate 3,036,644 downwards.
TTGATCGAAGCATATAACGCAGTCAACGCAAACGCAGAGATTGAACTTCAGACGACAGACTCCACCACAGGCATGACATCAGCGGTCGACGGAAGCTATGACATCGGTATGGCATCCAGGGAACTGAAAGATACGGAGATCTCGAAAGGCCTCAATGCCCAGGTTATCGCAACGGACGGTATCGCAGTGATCGTAAACAACAACAGTACAGTAGATGAGCTGAGCAGCGATCAGGTGAAATCAATCTACACAGGCGAAGCTCTTACATGGGATGAGGTAATCGAATAAATGAAATCAAAGGCATGGAAAGAAAATTTCATGCGGGGAGTGTTCTTCATTGCCGCCTGCGCATCAGTGCTGGCGGTAGCTCTCATTTGTATTTTCCTGTTTGCAAATGGAGTCCCTGCAATGAAGGAGATCGGATTCTTTAAATTTCTGTCAGGCGAGATGTGGCGCCCCAAAAATAATATATACGGCATATTTCCGATGATAATCGGAAGTCTGTATGTCACTGCCGGAGCAATTTTATTTGGTGTTCCGATCGGAATACTGACCTCTGTATTCATGGCAAAATACTGCCCGAAAAAGATCTACAAGCCTCTCAAGTCCGCAACGGAACTTCTGGCTGGGATCCCGTCTGTTGTGTACGGGTTCTTCGGCCTGGTAGTCCTTGTACCGTGGATACGGGAATTTGGAAGAACGCTGAAGAGTATGGGACTGATCTCTTCAAGCGGAAATGGAAACAGTATTCTGACCGCATCACTTCTGCTTGGCATGATGATACTCCCTACGATCATCGGAGTGACAGAGTCGGCGATACGGGCCGTCCCCGACCATTATTATGAGGGAGCGGTGGCCCTTGGCGCCACACATGAGCGGGCCATTTTCCGGGTTATCCTGCCGGCAGCCAGATCCGGCGTGGTGGCAGGCGTCGTCCTCGGCGTCGGACGCGCGATCGGGGAGACAATGGCAGTCATCATGGTAGCCGGCAACCAGGCGAGAATGCCGTCCGGAATCTTCCGCGGGATCCGGACGCTGACGGCCAACATCGTGCTTGAGATGGGATACGCCGCGGACCTTCACCGGGAATCGCTCATCGCGACAGGCGTGGTATTGTTCGTGTTTATCCTGCTTATCAATTTCTGCGTCGCTTTACTGAACAGGAGGGGAAGTCATGAGTAGTAACCAGACAACACTTAAGCAGAAGCTGGGGGCGTACAGAAGGAGACCGGGTTCTTTCCTCGTTATGCTGCTCGTCATGCTTTCTGCCATACTGACATTTACAGTGCTCATATTTCTGATCGCCTATATATTGATCCGGGGCGTGCCGTATATCACACCGTCGCTGTTTTCATTTACATATACGTCGGAAAACGCATCGCTGATGCCGGCGCTTATCAATACAGTCGTAATGACACTGCTGTCTCTGCTCATTGCAGTCCCGTTTGGGATCTTCTCCGCCATATTTCTCGTGGAATATGCAGGCAGGGGAAACCGGTTTGTAGAGATGATCAGACTGACAACAGAGACATTGTCCGGAATACCGTCCATCGTCTACGGACTGTTCGGAATGCTCTTTTTTGTGACTACGTGCGAATGGGGATTCTCCCTGCTTGCCGGGGCATTTACACTGGCGATCATGATACTGCCGCTCATCATGCGCACGACGGAAGAGGCGCTTAGATCCGTCCCCGATTCTTACCGGGAAGGAAGCTTCGGCCTCGGGGCAGGAAAACTGCGGACCGTGTTCCGCATCGTACTGCCTTCCGCGGTTCCCGGGATACTGGCAGGCGTTATCCTTGCAGTGGGCCGCATTGTCGGAGAGACTGCGGCGCTCATATATACAGCAGGATCCGTGGCAGATGTTCCGTCAAGTGTGATGGGATCAGGAAGGACACTGGCAGTCCACATGTATAATCTGGCGAATGAAGGACTGTACATGAACCAGGCATACGCGACGGCAGTGATACTGCTCGTGCTCGTGGTAGGCATCAACACATTGTCAGGCATAGTGGCAAAAAGACTGACAAAAGCGTAAATTTTGAAAGGGGTCAGACCCCTGCGTGCAGAGGGGTCTGACCCCCTTTGAAATAGAAAGGAATTGTATATAAAAATGGGAAAATTAAGTATTAAGAATCTGGAGTTATTCTACGATGATTTCCATGCGCTCAAGAATGTGAACCTGGAGATCGAAAAGAATAAGATCACTGCATTTATCGGCCCGTCCGGCTGCGGCAAATCCACACTTCTTAAATCTATCAACAGGATGAATGATCTGGTGGAGGGCTGCAGGATCGAAGGAGATATCCTTCTGGACGGGCAGAATGTCTTTAAGGATATGGATGTGAACCTTCTCAGAAAGCGTGTGGGAATGGTATTTCAAAAGCCGAATCCGTTTCCGATGAGCATATACGACAACATCGCCTTCGGGCCGAGGACCCATGGGATCCGCTCGAAGTCAAAACTGGACGATATTGTGGAAAAGTCACTGCGGGACGCGGCTATCTGGGATGAATGTAAGGACAGACTGAAAAAAAGCGCGCTCGGCATGTCGGGCGGGCAGCAGCAGCGTCTGTGCATCGCCCGGGCGCTGGCGGTGCAGCCGGAAGTGCTTCTCATGGATGAGCCGACATCGGCGCTTGACCCGATCTCCACATCCAAGATCGAAGACCTTGCGACGGAACTGAAAAAAGATTATACTATTGTCATGGTAACGCACAATATGCAGCAGGCTGTCCGTGTATCTGACAATACCGCGTTTTTCCTGCTCGGCGAGGTGATCGAGTACAACGACACGGAGAAATTGTTCTCCATACCGTCCGATAAACGCACAGAAGACTATATTACAGGGAGGTTTGGATAGAATGCGTAACAAATTTGACATGCAGCTTGACTTGTTAAAAGAACAGCTGACCCATATGGGAGAATTGTGTGAGATAGCGATCAACAGGGCAACGGCAGCGCTTCAGGAAGGAAGCGTCTCAAAAGCGCGGGACGTCATCCGTGCGGATGAGGAGATCGACCAGATGGAAAAGGACATTGAACGGCTCTGTCTGAAACTGCTGCTCCAGCAGCAGCCCGTTGCGAAGGATCTAAGACAGATCTCCGCGGCGCTTAAGATGATCACGGATATGGAACGGATCGGTGACCAGGCATCTGACATAGCGGAGATCATCATATCCGAGAAAATGTCGGAGGCCACGGAGATACCAAAGATCGGCCAGATGTCTGAAGCTGCGGCCAGAATGGTGAGGGACAGTGTATCGGCATATGTCAGAAAAGATCTGGAACTGTCGCGCAAGGTAGTGGAAGCTGACGATGCGGTAGATATGATGTTTGTGGAAAACAAGCAGGAGCTGATCGACTTTATCGCCGAAAATAAAGGAGACAAGGGAAAGAAAGCAATTGACCTTATTATGGTGGCAAAGTATCTGGAGCGGATCGCGGACCATGCCACAAATATCGCGGAATGGGTGGAATTTTCCATTACAGGAATCCACAAAGAAAGCAAGATATAAGAGACCAGAAGGAGTGTCAAGATGATATTTTGTGTAGAAGATGACAGCAACATCCGTGAGCTGGTAGTATATACGTTGGAAAGTACAGGCATGAAAGCGCGCGGATTTGAAGACGGAAGAGAGTTTCTGGAGGCTCTGGCGCTTGAGACGCCGGAGCTTATTCTGCTTGATATCATGCTGCCGGGCGAAGATGGGATGGAGCTTTTGAAGAGGCTGAAATCTTCCGTCAAGACGAGAGAGATACCGGTGATCATGGTGACTGCCAAAGGAGCGGAATACGACAAAGTGATGGGACTTGACTCCGGCGCGGACGATTATGTCACAAAGCCGTTTGGAATGATGGAACTTGTGTCAAGAGTCAAGGCGGTACTCAGAAGGACGGCGAAAGACGACTATAAGCGGGAAGATAAGATCGCGCTCGGCAATATCGAGATAGATATCAGGAAGCATGAAGTGCGGGCCTCCGGCAGCACAGTAAACCTTACCCTGAAAGAATATGAACTTCTGAAGCGGCTCATGCGCAACCCGAATATTGTGCTGACAAGAGACCAGCTCCTGGAGGATATATGGGGCTATGATTTTGACGGAGAGACCCGGACCGTGGATGTGCATGTGAGGACACTGCGTCAGAAACTGGGCGCGTGCGGAGAAAAAATAGAGACTGTGCGGGGCGTAGGCTACAAAATGTGTGAATAGGAGACCGTTGTATGAGAACACGAATACAGAAGAGCATGATTCTTGTCATATTTACCACACTGCTCATATCCTACGCGGCGATGACCGCGGTCGTGTACCGCCAGACAGTAGATCTGCTCGAGGATGAGACAAGACAGGAGGCAGACTATATCCGGGCGGCGGTCAAAACAGCCGGCACCGCATATCTGGAAGAGATGGACGCAGTCAGAGAGAACACCCGCGTGACACTCATAGACGACAGCGGGGACGTCCTGTACGATTCCAGGGAAGATGACTACACGCTTAAGAATCATAAGAACAGACCGGAAGTAAAAGAGGCGCTGAGCAATGGAAGCGGCCAGGATATCCGCCGGTCGGATACACTCGGCAAAGAAATGTTTTATTATGCGCTGCGTCTGCCGGACGGGACAGTCCTCAGAGTATCTAAGACAATAGACAATGCATTTTACATGGCTGTACAGGTGCTGCCCATCATGGGAGGACTTGCGGCCGTCATGCTGTTCGTCGCGTGGATGCTCTCCAAATGGCAGGTATCCAGGCTGATCCGCCCCGTAAATGAGCTGAATCTGGAGCATCCGCTTGAAAATGAAGTGTATGAGGAGCTGAGACCGTTGCTGGAAAGTATTGACAGACAGAACAAAGAAAAAGATGCCGTTGCGAATATGAGAAAAGAGTTTTCCGCCAATGTATCCCATGAGCTGAAGACACCGCTGACGTCCATATCCGGATATGCGGAGATCATGAAAAATGGTCTGGTGAAGCCGGAAGATATTGTGGTTTTTTCCGAACGGATATATAATGAGGCAAGCCGCCTCATCACACTTGTGGAGGATATCATCAAGCTCTCCAGGCTCGATGAAGGCAAGGTGGAGATGGAAAAGGAAGAAGTCGATCTGTATGAGCTCACGAGGGAGATCTGCAGCAGGCTCTCCCCGCAGGCATCCTCGCGAAATGTTCATATAGAAGTTACAGGGGAACCGGTCGTGTACCGGGGGATCCGGCAGATACTGGATGAGATGATCTACAACATCTGTGAAAATGCTGTAAAATACAACCGGAGGGGCGGCTCTGTATCCGTCTGGGTGGGAAGCACACTGAAAGGCCGGAAGGTTATCGTGACGGATACCGGGATCGGCATTCCGAAGGAGGAGCAGGAGCGTATTTTTGAACGGTTTTACCGGGTCGACAAAAGCCACTCAAAGGAGAGCGGCGGCACCGGTCTCGGCCTGTCTATCGTAAAGCACGGCGCGATGATACATGGAGCGGACATCCGCGTGGAAAGCGAGCCGGGGAAAGGAACGAAGATGGAGCTGACGTTTTAGCCGCGGGGAAAGCTTCTGCATAAATGAAGGAGTGTTTTGTATGGGTACAATATTATTGCTGGAGGATGATGAAAGCCTGCGCAGGGGCATCAGCCTGAAGCTTGAGAAAGAAGGATATGATGTGCTGTGCGCCTCCGGTTCCAGGGAGGCGCGCAGGCTGTTTGATGAGAACAAGACAGACCTTATCATCAGCGACATTACACTGGAGGATGGAAACGGACTTGATTTCTGCAGGGAAATACGCAGAGTCAGTGATGTTTTCATTCTCTTTCTTACTGCGCTCGACCAGGAGGTAGACATTGTAAACGGCTATGATACAGGCGCGGACGACTATATCACGAAGCCGTTCAGCCTTATGGTCCTTATATCAAAGGTAAACGCATTTATGCGAAGAAGAGAACATACCGGCGGAGAAGGAACCGTGCTGACGGCGCCAGACCTTACTCTGGACTGCAAGGAAATGAAGGTATTTATAAAGGGAGAGGAAACACCGCTCAGTAAGAAAGAGATGCAGCTGCTGGCATATTTTATGGAACATCCCAGACAGATCATCTCAAAGGAACAGATCCTGGAGGCTGTCTGGGACGTGGACGGCCAGTTTGTGGATGATAATACGGTACCTGTGAATATAAGCAGGCTTAAGAAAAAGCTCGGCGGGGACAGTGAAACGGAATATATAAAAAATATAAGGGGAATCGGATATTTATGGACGACAGACGTATTGAGAAAGTAATGGAGCGCAGGGAGCGGGGATATATCTGGCTTGAGAAAGAACTTCGTCTCAGCCTGCTCATAAGCGCCGGGATGATACTGACGTTTTTTGCCGTGTTGTATATTTGTGATCCCGGCTTCCGGTTCTTTTGGCAGTTTCTTCTCGCCGCGCTTTCGGCAGACGGAATATGGCAGTACGTAAGATACAGAAAAGAATACCGCAACTACGTCCATATCGCCGATTATCTGGAGCAGTTTGAAGAGGGAAATTATGAATACCGGACGGAGACAGAATATATGCGGACAGGGATCCGCTCCCAGATCACAGAGCAGCTGGAGCGGATGGGCAATGCGTTTGGCACATTAAGGTCCGGTCTCATTGAAGAGAAAGAAAATACAAAGACGCTCGTTACGGATATCTCTCATCAGCTGAAGACGCCGGTGGCAGCGCTTTCCATGTGTTTTGAGCTGATGGAAGACGCCCGGATAACAGACGCGGAGCGCGCAGAGTTCGCGGCCAGGGGGGCAGGGGAGATAAAGAAGCTAAAGTATCTGACCGAGACGCTGACAAATCTTTCGAGAATGGAAGCGGGAATGATACAGATACATCCCGGGGAGGCAAGCCTCAAAGAAACACTTGTGCGTGCGGTGAACGGTGTATATCTCAAGGCGAACATGAAAAATATAGAGATAGAGATGGAAGACTTTAAAGATATGATGCTTCCCCACGATAAAAAATGGACGGCAGAGGCCTTTGCGAATGTGCTGGACAATGCGGTCAAATATTCACCGGAAGGCACCACGGTACATATCAGGGTGTCTCCTCAGATATCATACGTGTTTGTAGAGATAGAAGATGAAGGGATCGGAATCGCAAAGGAAGAGTATCAGAATATCTTCAGAAGATTCTACCGTGGCAGCAGGCCGGAGATCGAAGCCTGTGAAGGAGCCGGCGTCGGCTTATATCTTGTCAGACAGATCTTGGAAGAGCAGGGAGGAAGCATAAGAGCTGTCGCGGGGAAAGCCGGCGGGACAGTGTTCCAGATGACACTGCCGAAGAAGTCATACGTTCAAGAATAACAAAACTGTTATGTTTCCTGAAAGGTTCCCGTAAGACTCCTGTATTATGATATTTACAGAGCAGTAAGTACCGGCATACGCCGGGGCTGACAAAAAGACAGGAGGAAGTTCTATTATGAGAGCGATATTAGAGACAGAAGATCTGGTAAAATATTACGGAGAGGGAGAGAATGTGGTCAGGGCGATCGACCATACCGATCTGAGCGTACAGGGCGGAGAGTTCACCGCCATAGTAGGACGGTCAGGATCCGGGAAAAGTACACTCCTTCATATGCTTGGAGGCCTGGACCGTCCGGATTCCGGCAAAGTATATATTGAAGGAAGGGATATCTTTGCGCTGAAGGACGAACAGCTTGCCGTGTTCAGAAGGCGGAAGATCGGATTTATATTCCAGGACTACAATCTGATGCCGGCTCTGAATGTGTGGGAGAATATCGTGCTTCCTATCGGTCTTGACGGCAAGAAGGTAAATCAGGAATTCGTGATGGACATTGTCAAAAGCATCGGGATGGAGCAGAAGCTCCATTCACTTCCAAACACACTGTCCGGAGGGCAGAAACAGCGGGTTGCCATTGCGCGCGCACTGGCGTCAAAACCGGCCATTATCCTGGCGGATGAGCCGACCGGCAACCTGGATTCCAGGACGGAGATGGAAGTTATATCGATGATGAAAAACTGTGTAAATAAATACGGACAGACACTCGTTATGATAACGCATGATGAGACGATCGCCCAGATGGCCGACCGGGTGATCATCATCGCTGACGGCAGGGTGGTGAAGTAGATGAACATTATAACGAAGACAGCATTTGCCAACTTTAAGAAAAACCGGAGCAGAAATATATTGATCGGCGCGGCGATCGCGCTGACCGCCATGCTGCTCACCATTGTCCCGACCGTTGTGTTCGGCTCAGTTGACCTTCGGTTCACGGCAGTAGATAACCTGTATCCCACTTTTCACGGGATGTTCCGAGATGTGGATGAAAAGGCGGCGCAGAAGATGACCGGTGACGCCCGGATGACCGATACAGGTCTGAGAGAAGACGCCGCATACATGGTATGCGATGACACCGACGCAAGCATTTCCATGGTCTACTGTGACAGGAATACGGTGAAACTGAACCGACTGAAGCTCAAAGAAGGAGAGCTGCCCAGGAGGGCAGATGAGATCGTCGTGTCCGAAGGACTTTTGAAAGTGATGGGTCTAAAAGGAGGGATCGGAGACAAGATCACAGTTCCGTACCAGCCGGTCATGGCAGACGGACTCGGCCAGGCAGCCGAAAAGGAATTTACGATAACGGGGATGACAGAAGACTCAGAGGAAGCAGTGGAAAAAAACATATATTCCTCTCTTATCTCAGATAAATTTGCAGAAGAGATCATCCCGGCAGGAGAACACCGGTACAGAGTATACTTCTCCGTTGCCGGCGCAAAGGGAAAGACGACCGATGCCATAAAAGACAATATAAAAGAGATAGGAAAGAGCTACAATATCGGTGAAACGGACATTGTAGAAAACGGGGAATATCTGTTTGCCAATTACGTTGACCCGGCCATGTACGCAGGCATGGTCATACTGATGGTGATCATCGTCCTTGCGGGGATCCTTACCATTTACAGCATATACTATGTGTCCATGATGAACAAAGTGCAGGAGTACGGCAAACTAAAAGCAATAGGCTCCACAAAACGACAGATAAGACAGCTTGTATTCCGGGAAGGATTCACAGTGGCGGCAGCGGCGGTCCCTATCGGACTGATGCTCGGCCTTGGTGTGGGAATACTGCTTGTGAACGGAATGGTAAGTTCAGACCTTGCCTCAGATAATCTAATGGCAGAAGAGATGAAGAAGATCATAGCAGACGGCGGCGTCTCGCTCGTCAAGCCATGGATCCTTCTCCTGGCGGCGGCTGTCTCTTGCGTGTCCGTATATATCTCCCTGCTGCGTCCCATGCAGAAGGCCGCTAAAATATCTGCCATCGAGGCCATCCGCTTCCAGGGTACAGACAAGGAGAAAAAGAAAAAGCAGCGAAGAGGATATGAAGAGATGAATATCCGCAGACTCACCGCGTCAAACCTGGGGAGAAACAAAAGACGTACCGTCGTGACGATCGTCACGCTTGGGATCACCGGAATCCTTTTCGTAGTCGTGGCCACGATACTGAGTTGTATGAACCCGAAAACAATGGCCATGGATACGACGCGGGGAGACATTCATATAACACTCAACAGTGAAAGCGGCAATAAGATGCACCCGGAGAGAGAGCTCAGCAATATCCAGAAAAATAATCCGCTGACAGAGGAATTGAAAGAGCAGATAGCATCTATAGACGGAGTAGATCGGATAGAGACATATACGGGCGTCAGCGCTGCCCTGGAGGAACTCAGGGAAGATGATGGAAGACCTCTTGAAACAGGTCTCGGCGGTCTGAGCGAGGAGGCGATGAAGGAGCTGGACAGATATGTGACAGAAGGCTCCCTTGCGGATGACAGTCTGAAGGACGGCACCGGCATAATACTGAGCGGCGGATATGTGAAATCATATCCCGGAGCTGACTGGAAAACAGGGGATAAAGTGCATCTGCTCATAGAGGACGGAGACGAAGTGGTCAAAAGGGAATTTAAAATCGCAGCTGTCACAGATGCCCCTTACGGCCTTACGGGAAACGGATTTATCCTTCCGTCTTCCGTGCTGGAGGACATATGTGAAAATGATGTGACAGACGACTTTTACATTTTCACGGAAAAGGGGAAAGCCGGCAGCGTGGCAGAAGCAGTGAAACAACTCACAGACGGCCAGGAGTTCCTTCAGATGGATACGTGGAAGGACGCATACGCGCAGTCAGAGAAAAGTATCGGCTTCATGCTTTACGGCTGTTATGGCCTCATGTTCGTGTTCGGTCTGATCGGTATACTGAATCTTGTCAATACGATGATCAACAGCGTCTATATAAGACGACGCGAGCTCGGAGTCCTCCAGGCGGTCGGCCTGTCGGGAAAGCAGACGGTGCGTATGCTGCAGCTGGAAGGACTGTTTTACACAGCGGGAACACTCCTTCTGTCTGTCGGAGCCGGAAGCATCGCCGGATACGGCTGCTTTCTCTGGGCCAGGGCAGAAAGCATAATGTCCATCAGAACTTATGAGTACCCGGTTGTTCCGGTAGTTGTTCTGGCCGCCATCATACTCGTGGTACAGATCCTTATAACGTATATGGTGAACAATAGTTTTAAGAAACAGAGTCTTATTGACCGCGTAAGGTTTGCGGAGTGATCGGGAAGGAGCCGGGATCAGACAATCTTGTCTGATCCCGGCTCCTTCTGCAGCAACGATTTGTTCTTCCCATTTGTATTCATACGTCTGCTGTATTATAATGTGGATAATAAACTGTTGTCGGCAAGCGGGGGGAATGATGAAAGAGAACAAATCGGTTTATATCATGTTTATTTTTTTGCAGAGTGTATTATATGGCATCGGAAACCCGGTAACGAAGATCGCGTTTGAGAGCATCTCCGTGTACTGGTGCCTTGCTCTGCGTTTTTCGCTGGCCTTTTTTGTGCTCATGCTGTTCTTTGGAAAGAAGATCATACGGGAGTTAAAAAGCGCAAGGATCATGGATTGCCTGCCGGCCAGTCTCTGTATGGCGGCGGCATACATATCCGTCAATCTGGCGCTCAAGTGGACAACAGCTACTAACGTGGGGTTTTTGATGTCTCTCCCGGTGGTCCTTGCGCCTGTACTTGCAAGAGTTGTTCTGAAGACAAAGTATGAGTGGAAGCATATCCCGGTACAGGCGGCCGTGGTGGCCGGGCTGTACCTGCTCTGCTGCGGGGAGGAGGGATTTGTCTTCGGGAAAGGAGAGGCGTTCGCTCTGATCACCGCGGCTGCAGTGGCGGGGGCGCTCGTGTATGGCGAGAAATCGCTGGCGGGTATGAGCGCCTGTACGGTATCAGCGGCCCAGGCCGGTCTTACGGCAGTTATCAGCCTCGCTCTTGCGGCCGGTCTGGAAGAACTGCATGTGGACAGTGTGACGCCGGCCGCGTGGGGCGTTGTAGCCTATCTTGCCATCGGGTGTACCTGTATTGCCTATCTGCTCCAGAACACGGCGGTGGCAAAGATATCCTCCCAGACAGTGTCAATGCTGCAGACGTCACAGCCGGTTGCCACGGCAGTCTTTTCGTTTCTCATCCTGGGGGAACTGCTGACGGTGAGAGGATATATAGGAGCGGCGGTGATACTCGTGTGCATTCTGGCGGAAAGTGTATTTGCAAGACAGGGACGAAGAAGTGTATAATGAAAAAAATGGTTCGCCTGTACGGGAACCCGGGGAAGTGTTTTCATGAAAAAAAGGAACATCGTAGTCAGTATAATCTGTGCCGTGCTTTGCTGCGCGGGCGTAACGGTCATCTTCCAGAGATATCAGTCATGGACGAACCAGGCGTTTGACAAACTGGCGGCGCAGAACATAAAAGCGTACTCTGACAGCCAGAATGTGGAAGTCACTGCACGGGTAGAGAATGTGAGGACTACATTAAAAACAATAGCTGAGATGGTACAGCAGCGGGAAGAGTCAGGTGGGGGGACGCAGGACCTGAAAGATTATTTTAACGCGGTGAGCAAAAATGAGGATATTCAGGCAGAGGGAGTGCGGTATTACCGGTTCGACAGCATAGACACATCGGTCATGTCTGAGAATGACCTGAAAATGATAGAGCAGCTGAAAAAAGGGGAATCTGTTGTCTCAGATATCTTTCCTTCTGAAAACGAGAATGGAACTGCACTTTACTACGGAATTGCGGAGCCGATATTTGTGGACGGGAAGGCGGAAGGCTTTATCAGAGGGCTGATCAGCAGCGATACGCTGCTGTATTCCAGCCAGACCGGATTCATGCGGACAGATACGGAAAGCTTTCTCATGTACGAGGACGGCACAAATGCGTTTACGGAAAATCTGTCAGAAGAGCGGGGGCCATATGTCAATATGTATGACAGCCTGGAGAACATAGGCGGCAGTCCGGATCAGGTCAGAGAACTGAAAGAAAATATTAAAGAGAAGAAGCAGAAAGTCATGATATTCATGAAAGGGAAAGAGCCGGTATATGTATCTTACAGCTTTCTTCCATACAATGGCTGGATCATCCTGAATGTGTTTTACTCGGCAGATATGAACGAGTATGTAGTGACGCTTGAAGACAACGGAAAAAAGATGACGGCGCTGCTTATCGGGCTGGCGGCGGTGATCCTTCTTCTCGTTGCCGGCATTGTCTACCACAGTAATAAGGAGCACCGGTTTGAGCGCAAGCGGACGGCGCTTCTGGCCAATTTCAGCGACACGATACTGTGCGAGTATGACCGCAGGCGGGACACGCTCAAATGTACGTCCAATATTTCGAGGCTGCTGGCGGTAGAACAGACGGTGATCACGGAATTTAAAAAATATATCTTTGATTCAGGTCTTGTTTATTCCGGTGATCATCAGGTGCTGGATAAGATACTGGCGGGGCATCCAAAGGAAGGGGAAACCGCCCAGTATGAAGTAAGGCTTAAGACAAAAGACGGGACGTATATATGGTGCAGACTGGATATTATAACGATCGGAGCAAAAAGAGAGAGGCGTCTTGTCATCAAAGTCACGGATATCTCTGGTGAAAAGAAAAAAGAGATGGCGCTTGTGCGCAAGGCAGAGCGGGATAACCTGTCCGGACTGCTCAACAGAGGGGCGTTCAAGGAACAGGTGCAGGAGTATATACAGCAGAGTCAGGGCGGCTGCCTGTTTTTGATCGACCTGGATAACTTTAAAGATATCAATGACAAATACGGACATCTGGCCGGGGATGAAAGTATACGTAAGGTCGGGGAAGTTCTGAAGACATGTTTCAGAGCAAAGGATATAATTGGACGGTACGGGGGAGACGAGTTTTTCGCGTTTGTGCCCGGAAGAATGACCCGGGATGTCATCGACGGACGGGCGGCCGATGTCGTTCATAAGGTGGCCGCGATCACGCTTGATGAGGCGCCGGACCTGCATTTTACGTGCAGCGTGGGAATCGTAAGATGCGGGGAGGGAAGTACGTTTAAAGACTGTCTGAAACGTGCGGACGAAGCCATGTATAAGGCCAAGGACCGGGGAAAGAATTCCTGGTTTGTACAATAACCTCTGTACATTGGCCCGGGAGTTCGATATAATTATTATGCAGTTATCCGCATAGGGGTGTGCGGGATGACAATATTATCCGCAGTAAGCGGCAAGGAGGTTTTTCTAGAGATGGAAATCAGAGAAGGCTATATGCCATTTAAGGAGTACAAGACGTATTACCGGATCACAGGAAAGAAGACTGGCAGTAAGAAACCATTGGTTCTGCTTCATGGAGGACCGGGTTCTACGCATAACTATTTTGAGGTGCTGGACCGGCTGGCAGAGGAAGACGGACGAGAGCTTGTGATGTATGACCAGATTGGATGCGGCGAGTCCTACGTCGAAAACCGCCCGGATCTGTGGACGGCCGAGACGTGGATCGAAGAACTTGCCGCGCTCAGAGAACACCTGGGACTTGATGAGATACATTTGCTCGGCCAGTCATGGGGAGGCATGCTTCTGCTTGATTACGTGTGCAACCACAAACCGTCCGGACTTAAAAGTCTCATACTGTCAAGTACACTTCCGGCATCCTGGATGTGGGGAGTAGAGCAGCACCGCATGATCAAGGAGCTTCCGCAGGAGATGCAGGATGCGATCGAGAAAGCGACTTCATCCGGAGACTACAGCGACCCGGTCTATGCCGCGGCTGAAAATGAATACATGCTGCGCCATGCAGCAGGCGCCGTGACGGACGATTCTCCGGAATGTCTGAGACGTCCCGTACAGAAAGGCGGAGAAGCCTATGTGATTGGCTGGGGACCAAATGAATTTACACCGATGGGGACGCTTAAGGATTACGATGTGACAGAGCAGCTGAAAGATATCAAAGAGCCGGCGCTTGTCATCAATGGAGGAAATGATCTGTGTACGCCGTACATTGCGAAGTATATGTATGACAGGATCCCGAATTCCAGATGGGAGCTGTTCCAGTTCTGCCGCCATATGTGCTTTGTTGAGGACAATGACAGATATGTAGAATTGATGAAGGAATGGCTCAATGCCAACGACTAATAAATAATTGGGAATGAAAGAAGATGAGTGGGGAAGTTATAACAACAGCAGACGATAAAAAAGAGCAGGATGTACAGAGGAAAAAAGGATTTTTTGCAGCCTTTATGGCAGGACTTCTTTGGGGCGCTTCAAGCCCTATAGCGCAGTTTCTGTTTGAAGACAAGGGAGTGACGTCGGAATGGCTCGTGCCGTACCGCCTTGTCATGGCAGGGGTCCTTCTGTTTCTGTATGCCGTACTTTTTAAGAAGCAGAGTCCCGTGGTATGGAAGGAGAGAAGCGACGGCGTCCGCCAGATCGTCTTTTCCATACTTGGTATGATGGGGATGCAGTATACATTTTTTGCGGCGGTGCAGGAGACAAATGCGGGGACGGCCACTATATTCCAGTATTTGAATCCGGCTATGCTCATCATATATTTTGCGGTGATCTATAAGGTGATGCCGAAAGCAAAAGAGATCACGGCTGTACTGTGCTCTCTGGCAGGTATTTTTCTTGTGGTGACCCACGGGAATATCCATGCCCTGTCCGTGTCGCCGAAAGGTATTCTGCTCGGGCTGCTGGTGGCGCTGACTACTTGTTTCTACGGTGTGCTTCCCGGACCGCTGCTGAAGAAATACCCGGCAGAAATGGTATGTGCCTGGGCCATGATCATCGGCGGACTTGTGCTGACGGCAGTGACGAGGCCATGGAGGCTTTACGTACATATTGACGGGGCGGTAGTGGCAGCATTTTTGTCTATTGTCATATTGGGAACGATATTCCCGTTCTGCTTTTACCTGTCTTCGCTGAAAAGTGTCGGTTCTGTATACGCAGGGCTGCTCTCCAGCGTGGAGCCTGTGGCGGCGACGGTGCTGGCCGCGGTCTTCCTCGGAACGACCTTCCGCATGATAGATGTAGCAGGTTTTGTGCTTGTGCTGTCCACGTTGTTTATTTTAAATATCAATTCCAAATAATAGGAGGCAGAGAAAGACTCTGCCGCCGATAAGGCAGGTGCCGATGACCGGAGAGCGTCAATATCCGGATGCGGTACCTGTCTTTTTATGATAAAATGCTGATATTTAATTTCCAAGCACCCCTAAAATAATCATGACCTGGGTCGGTGCTCCTATTAAAGTATGTATAATAATTGATGTCCAAGTATTCTTAGTCTTTGAAACGATAAGGGGCATAAGTATGAGCATGGGAAACATTATAATCAATGGCTTTATTCCAAAAACAAAATGGTAAACGCAATGAAACAAAGCATTTATGAGTATGGCATACTTTCCATAATTAGAATTTAACTGTCGTGGTAAAATGTATCCCCGCCATAGTATTTCTTCCCCTGCATAATTGAAGAAAAAGAACACAGGAAGAAAAACTGCATACCATAATTCATTTCCATGCAAAGGTGACACAGCAATGGGAGAAATACTATATAGACTTTCTACTGTAAAAGAGTTCGAGAAACCCATAAATAAAAGAATAATGATACAACATAATAATCCTGCAATTATTAAACCTGTTATAATCCATAGACAGTCTTTTTTGCTTAATTTATGTAAATTAAGTGCTCTTTTAATTGTCTTATGATCCATCGCATATCCATCCTTTTTCAATAATAGAAATGCGGTAGAAAATATCGGGATAAAAAGTAAAAATGTTCCTGCAAACATCCATACTATATATTCTGTTGTATTTAAACAACGGGATAACCAGGGGACAATAATTTTAATAACAACATAAAATTGTATTCCTGCGATCATAAATATACAAAATGACTTTGGTAATGATATAGTCTCAGGTTCGTTATTTTTCATTAAAGTACCTCCGTTTGACTGGCATCGTGTTCTTCACAGACAATTTCTTTTAATACACCATCCAGGATAACCTCCATAATAACCTGTTGATCATCAGTATCATCATTTTGCAGATTTAGAAAACTAATTGCCAATGTCTGTAATATTTTTGCCGCAATCTCAATACTGCAGTTAAAGTGGATACCATATTCCTGCAATTTAATTATTTCAAGACGATCATCTTTTGAATGAGCTTCCATTACTTCGCGTGGTAACTTGCGAAATAGATATTCTGCTGTTTCACTGTCAGCTCGTTTCAGCATGGGATATTTTTGTAATCCGTTAAACATACAAAGAAAACACTTCTTGCAGAGTATTCTGGGAGGCAGAGACCTATTTTTATTTAAAAACCCTTCCAGTTCCGACCACATCTTTTTTTGAAGATTTCCAGCGATATCCATGTAAAGGGATTCTTTGTTCGGATAGAATGAGTAGAAAGAACCTTTAGCTATTCCACTAGCATTTACGATTTCATCGATAGACACTTTCTTTATACCGAATGATGTAAATAATCTTTCACCCTCCTGCAGCATTTTTTTCTTTATTATTTCTTTTTCAGTTTCGCTGAACTTTGGCATTATCATCTCTCCTTGTTATATGACCAAATAATATAATTTAGTCATATAGATTATATATCTTATCTTACATCGTGTCAATAAAGTTAGCTCGTGTATAAAAATTTCTTCATAAATTGCAGAAAAACGTTGACATATTAAAAATCAAGTGTTATATTACATATAGAACAAATAAAACAATTATCATAAAAAGGAGAGATGACCTATGTTGATGCCGAGAATTTTTGGAGAAAGAGTTTTTGATGATTTCTGGGATTTTCCGATGAAGAGGATCGCTTCTGACAGCATGATGCGGACAGATGTAAAAGAGGCTGACGGAAAATATGAGCTGACGATGGATCTTCCCGGATTCAAAAAGGAAGATGTAAAGGCCTCGCTGAAGAATGGTTATCTTACCATAAGCGCTGCCACAGACAGAAGCAATGATGAGAAGGACGAGAAAGGCAGATATATCCGCAGGGAACGCATGAGCGGATCATGCAGCAGAAGCTTTTATGTCGGGGAGGCAGTCCGCGAAGAAGACATCAAAGCAAAATTTGAGGACGGGACGCTGACACTTCTTGTACCGAAGGAGGAGAGTCAGCCGAAGGTTGAAGAAGACAAATATATTGCGATAGAAGGATAACGGTTTTTCGGTCTCATCCGACAATTATGTAAAAAGGGGCTGTAAAAAGTCCATAATGAAGAACCGCCAGTTCCGGCAGATGCCGGTTCTGGCGGTTCTTCATTATATCAGGCTTATAGGATCAACACAGCAAGCTTAAAGAGCCAGTTGGCCGCAACGCCTGCGCAGATTCCTCCGATCGTGTGGCTGAGGATCGCTTTGCCGGTAAGTTTGTTTGCGCCGAGTGAAGACATCATGGCCACGTGGGTGCTCAGATAACCGCTCCAGCACATGCACATTGCGGTGAAGACGGCGATATCGTTGGCCGCAGCAGCCCCGGTCTCCACCATGTTGGGCACAAGGCCGATAGCGGCCCCGGCAGCTCCGAGCGCAGTGATGGGAACAGAGATGGCCGAAGGGTCTGTAAAGCCGAACAGCGGTGTCAGGATGAACTGGATCTTCTCGCCGATCCACGGCAGAAGAGCGACGCCCTCATAGGCAGCCCCTGTATAGACACCGGATTCGGAAGGACCGTTAGTGAGCATCATAACGAGAGTACAGATAGCGAGTACGCCGGGAATGATAGCGAGACCGACGTCCACGCCGCCCTTGCCTCCGGTAAGCAGTGCTTCGATCGCCCTGCCGCCGGCGCTGCCTTCCCGTACCTCCCGGAATTTAAACAGCTGTTCCGCGTTTTCACCTTTTTCCAGAGGAATACAATATTCCGCCGTGCCGTATGTCTTTTTCGTAAACTGCATCATGATCCTGACACTTATGATGCTTCCGATCACTGCGCCCACGTTGCCGACGATCACTGCCAGACCGGCGTGTCCGCCTTTTACGTTCAGCCCGATCATAAACGTAGATACGATCATACCCATTCCGAAAGATGTTCCCAGATTCGTAAGGGCGGGCAGCTGGAACTTACGGAAGTATTTTCTGAAGTTTCTGTCCTCGGCAAGCCCCAATATTGCCGGGTTATCAGATAAATAAGTTGTGATGACGCCAAGTGCGGCGGCTCCGGGAAGATTGTACAAAGGCTTCATGAGCGGAGATAATGCCTTGTTGATCATGGAGATGACTCCGAACTCGGAGAAGAGTCCCGAGATCGCTCCGGCCAGTACGGCGATAGCCATTATGTAAAATACAGTGTCCAGCAGCAGTTTGTAGGCGGTGTTCATCAGCGTGTTCATCATGTTCACCCCGCCCATCCTGGATGCCATGAATCCGAAAATCAGTAAAAAAATCCCCAAAAAAATGAAAGCCTCTACGCTTATGGCTTTCTTATAATGTTTGTTTTCTGTCCCCAAAAATAACCTCTCTTTCTTCTGCCTTGTTTTTTTGCATAATTTTTTGAGCAGAACTATTTTTTTGTATTACAATACTACTATATAAACAAAAGTTTGTCAATCACTGATTATATTTTAATATGCAGTTAAAATATAACTTGCGTATAGTTTTTGGAGATATGTTTGATAATTACCTTGCTTTCAGAATTTCAGAATGATATTATGATTATACATGATTGTACATCAGCAGCTTGATAAGTAAAAGTAAACATATATAGAAAGGCAGGGATTCCGTATGACGATAAATGTGCGAAACAGAGAATTGAAACGAAAACGGATTATGTCATATTTTATCAGCGCGGCGATCGAAATTATCGAACAGGATGGAATCGGTGAGCTTTCCATCAGGAAGGTGGCTGAGAAGGCAGGCTATAACAGCGCTACACTGTATCATTATTTTTCAAGTCTTGAAGAACTGACGCTGTTTGCGTGCGCCAAGTGTCTGAATGAATATGCAACGGAACTGCCTTCCTATCTGAAGCAGGCCAAAGATATGAGAGAGCAGTATCTGCTCAACTGGGAATGCTTTTGCAATCATTCGTTCTGCCATCCCGATATTTACCAGGTGCTTTTCTTTAGTCCCGCCGGCGCGGCGAATCTGCCCGCTGTATTTAAGATGTATCACGAGATTTTTCCGATGGAGAGGTCTGACAGCGCGGCAGAGTACGAAGAGATGCTCATGGAAGGAGACTTTTATAAACGCGATTACATAGCGTTGGAACGCATTATACAGGAAAAAGGGTACGATATACCGCCGGAGGATGCCATGGCCGTCATCGAGATGAACATTCTCATCTTCAGGGGCATGCTGGCGAAGATGAAAGATACGGTGCGGACGCTTACTGTTAAGGACGCTGTCAAAAGGACGGTCACTTACATGGAGCACACGCTGCATTCTTACCATATCGGCTGACCCGGTAAATATAAAGTTAATTATTTCCGTTTTATGATGTAGGACGAATATGGCGGGCATACAATAGAATAAGTGTATTTATTCTGGAGTTTTGCCTTATGAAGCAGGAGACAGTCAAAAGGGTAAAAAGTTATGTGGTACTGGCGCTTGCGGCGGCAGTTGCGCTTGCCGGTTCCTTCAAGTATGTGTCGAAGTATGTGAAGGTATCAAGTAATGTAAATGGGCGGGAGCTTCCGATATATTCCGTGGAGACAAAAGAGAAAAAAGTGGCTCTTACATTTGACGCGGCGTGGGGGAACGAGGATACGCAGAAGATACTCGGCATATTAAAAAAGCACGATGTCCATGTGACCTTTTTTATGACAGGCGGCTGGGTAGAAAAGTATCCGGATGATGTGAAGGCGGTTTACGAGGCAGGACATGATCTGGGAAGCCACAGTGAGAATCATAAAAATATGTCTCAGCTGAGTGATGAAGAGAAAAAGCAGGAACTTCTGTCAGTGCATAAGAAAGTGAAGGAACTGACAGGAGTGGATATGAATCTGTTCCGGGCGCCGTACGGGGACTATGACGACGCTGTGATCCTGACCGCCAGAGAATGTGGTTATTATACGATCCAGTGGAATGTAGACAGCCTGGACTGGAAAGACTATGGTGTGGAAAGTATCCTTACAACTGTGCTCGACAATGAGCAGCTTGGCAGCGGCTCCGTCATTCTATGCCACAATGGCGCGAAGTATACGGCAGACGCGCTGGACGGCCTCATCACCGGTCTTGAGAAGAAGGGGTATGAGATCGTGCCGGTATCTCAGCTCATCTATAAGGACGGTTATCATATGGATGTGACAGGCCGGCAGATAAAAGACTGAAAAGCCCCTGTTAAACTCTTAACTGCTGTGCTATACTCGGAATATATACTTGTAAGTTCGGGAGAGGAATAAGGAGAGCAGAAGAGGGATACATGAGGGTATTGATCATCGCAGCAGTTCTCATGCTGGCATTTGGAATTATATATGGAGCATTAAGGGAAAGGATCGGATGCCGGTCGCTTGTATTTAAAGCGCTTGCAACGTTTATGGCAGTGTTTCTCGGAATGTACGGAGCTATCAGGTTTGGAGGGATGACCGGTACGCTCGTGTCGTTTGGACTTGTATTGTGCATGGCCGCGGATGTCGCGCTGGAACTGGACTTTGTAAAAGGGATCCTGCTGTTCGGTCTGGCGCACATATGCTTTATAACGGCGTTCAACAGGCTGGCACGTCCTGAGTGGTATACAGTTGCAGGAGCGGCTGCTGTCTATCTGCTCCTGTTTCTTATATTTAAAAATGATATGAAGACGCTTGGAAGTCTGAAAACCGCGGCGGTCATATATATGGCGGTGCTCTGTTATATGGCAGCCTCGGCGGTCACGCTTTTTGCGGCATTTACAACGGTGGCGTCCGGGATGGCGGCCGCAGGCGCCGTATGCTTTGTCATATCAGACGGTATCATTGCTTACCGGACTACAAGAGGAAAGACGCAGTTTTGTTACGGGGCGGCTATTCTGCTGCTTTATTACAGCGCGGTCTACCTGTTCGGAGCGGCTCTTTTCACCGGATTATAGCCGTTTTGCCTGTTTTTGATAAAGAATATCATATTGTATAAAGAAAAATGCAAAGACAGTACAAAATTTTACATTACAAATTTTATGTGTGTGTTATAATAGTGCTGATATTCAAGTAAAAGAATATCTCTCTTTAAAGCTGAATTTGAAAACATATAAATTAAAAACGACAGGAGGATGCTGAAAAATGCAGGGTACAAGAAAAGTAACAGATGACATCGTATGGGTCGGCTGCAATGACAGGCGGCTTGCTTTATTTGAAAATTTATTTCCCATACCGCGGGGAGTCTCCTACAATTCCTATCTGATCATGGACGAAAAGGTGACGCTGATGGATACGGTGGATGAGTCCGCCACAAGTCAGTTTATGGAAAATCTGGAGTATGTGCTTGACGGCCGCACTATTGATTATCTGGTCGTACAGCATATGGAGCCCGACCACTGTGCCAATATAGAGGAACTGATGAAAAGATACCCGGATATGCAGGTGGTGGCGAACACAAAGACCGTACAGATGATACATCAGTTTTTTGACGTTGCGTCTGACGGCAGGGTCGTGCTCGTCAAAGAAGGCGATACTCTTTCCACAGGGACACATACACTGCGCTTTATAATGGCTCCGATGGTGCACTGGCCTGAGGTAATGGTGAGCTATGACGAGAAGGACAAGATTCTGTTTTCAGCCGACGCATTTGGAACCTTCGGTGCGCTTGACGGAAATATTTTTAATGATGAGATCGATTTTGAGAGAGACTGGCTCGCGGATGCGAGAAGGTATTATTCAAATATCGTAGGAAAGTATGGAGCCCAGGTGCAGAATCTGCTGAAAAAAGCGGCGGAGCTTGATGTGAAGATGATATGCCCTCTGCACGGTCCGGTTTGGAGAAGCAATATTGAATTTTTTGTAGAGAAGTATGACAAATGGAGCAAATATGAGCCGGAGGAGAATTCGGTCGTCATTATTTACGGATCCATATACGGGCACACTGAGGCGGCGGTAAATTCCCTTGCGTGCCGTATGGCCGACGCAGGGATAAAGGGGATCAAGATTTATGATGCATCTGCCGTCCACGTGTCGGAACTGATCTCGGAGATGTTCCGAAGCAGTCATATCGTGCTTGCGTGCGCGACTTACAACGGCGGCATCTATCCTCCGATTGAGAATCTGCTGAGTGATATGAAGGCACTTTCTGTTCAGAAACGTACGGTCGCGCTTATGGATAATGGCACATGGGCGCCGGCAGCAGGCCGGATGATCGCGAAAAAGCTGGAAGAGCTGAAAGACATCACAGTTCTCGAGCAGCTGTCGATCAAGTCCGTGTTAAAAGAAGACAGGGCAGACGAGCTGGAAGCATTTGCCCAGAAGATAGTGGAAGATGTACTTCCGTAGGCAGAGAGAGGAAGAGACATATGGATAACAGAGTATCTGTGATCAGCATAATCATTAAAGAAGAGGAATCAGTGACAGCGATCAATGAACTGCTGCATGAATTCCGCCAATATATTGTTGGGCGCATGGGAATACCGTACCGCGACAGGGGCGTGTCCATTATAAGCGTTGTACTGGACGCGCCCGGCGATGTGACAAGCGCCCTCTCAGGAAAGCTTGGCATGCAGTCCGGCGTCACCGCCAAGACATTGACGGCAAAGCTGTAAATGAAGCGGCCTAACGCCCTGTTTTCCATTTTATCATGACGGCCGTTAAAGCCGGTGGATGCCGCTCTGGAGTTCCTCTGCCCATTTCTGCAGATTGTAGGTTCTGCCTCCGAAGAGCTTCAGGATGACTCCGGTCGGATCGTTTTCGTTGGCAAAGGCGTTTGCTTCATCGGTATCGACATGCATGGCGAGCGCAAAATCCGGACTGACGCGGACGACAACGTCCGCAAAGATGAGGGAGCGCTCAAAGCTTTCCATGATAACAAATACTTCGTCATTGTCCTTGACGTTAAACTGGGCGGCCTGAACAGGAGTCATATGGATATGCCGTTTGGCTACGATCACACCGTGGTCGATCTCCAGTGTCCCTTTTGGGCCTATAAGCGTACATCCGGGGGTGCCCTTCGTGTCGCCGGACTGGCGGATCATGGCCGGTACTCCGAGCTTTCGCGTATCGGTCATGGATAGTTCGACTTGTGTTTCACGGCGGTAAGGCCCCAGGACTGCTATGTTCTCAAAGCTTCCTTTCGGACCCCTGACCGTGAGCCGCTCGCCGGACACGTATTGGCCGGGCTGGCTCAGCGGAGCTTTGTATGACAGGGAGGCATCCTCTCCAAATAATATCTTGAAATCTGATTCACTGATGTGCATGTGGCGCGCACTCGTCTCGATCGGTACAGCAGTTCCCATAATTCACCACACCTTTCTATTATAGTTTCACGGTACATCCGGCGATGTAATATATCCTTATTGTAGCAAAGCGGCTTACTTTTTTCAATCTTCACATATTTCAGATTACCTGCTTGAGAAATTGCGGTGAAAGGCATATAATAAGGACAGGGACATTACCACATGGAGTATGGATAATTTAAGGAGGAAGAATCATGAAAGATATCTGGAAATCAATAAAGGGGTTTTTTAAGAGAGACTGGTCACCGGCGGAAAAGGTACTGCTCATATTATGCTGCCTGCTTATCGGTATCGTGAAAGGATTTCTGCTGTCACCGGTCAAAAAGGGCATCAGCTGCGGCAATAATAACGGGAATGTATATAATGAGCTCGACGATGATTACTGGCTTGATGACGAAGATTAAGTCAGATCCGGGATCATATTCGGCACTTTGGCACGTTGACAAAGTGCCGTTTTCTATTTATAATTTATTATTGTATAAAACAAAGGCGTTTTCATCAGGATGAGAACGCCTTCATTTATACAGCAAATTGCATAAATATACAGTCATAAAGTATTTGATATAATAAAATACGTTTAAGGGAGGTAGCAGACAATGAATAATTACACAAGAGAAGACATATTAAAAAAGGTCGCCGACGAAGATGTGGGATTTATCCGCCTTCAGTTCACTGATATTTTCGGCACCCTGAAAAATGTCGCGGTCACGGTAAGCCAGCTTGAAAAGGCGCTGGACAATAACTGCATGTTTGACGGATCGGCGATCGAAGGTTTTGCCAGAGTTGAGGATTCAGACATGTATCTTTATCCTGATCTGAACACCTTTGAAATATTTCCGTGGAGGCCGCAGCAGGGAAAAGTGGCAAGGCTGATCTGCGATGTGTACAAGGCGGACGGCACGGTGTTTAAAAGTGACCCGAGATATATATTAAAGAAAGTCCTGGCGGAGGCAGAGACGGAGGGGTATGAATTCAACGTGGGACCTGAATGTGAATTCTTTCTGTTTCACACAGATGACGACGGACTGCCGACGACGCTCACACATGAGTGTGCGGGCTATTTTGATCTGGGTCCTCTTGATCTTGGAGAAAATGCCCGCAGAGACATGGTGCTCACGCTTGAGGATATGGGCTTTGAGATAGAAGCGTCTCATCATGAGATGGCTCCGGCGCAGCACGAGATAGATTTTAAATACGACGAAGCGCTGGCAACGGCAGACAACATCATGACTTTTAAGCTTGTCGTAAAAACGATCGCAAAACGGCACGGTCTACACGCCACGTTTATGCCGAAGCCAAAATGCGGCACGCATGGTTCGGGCATGCACCTGAACATGTCGCTTTGCAGAGACGGCATCAACGTATTTTCAGACCCGAAGGATGAAAAGGGGCTGAGCAGGGAAGCGTATTATTTTATCGGCGGAATCATGAAGCATATGAAGGCAATCAGCTTTATCACGAATCCCATCGTAAACTCCTACAAAAGGCTCGTGCCCGGCTACGAAGCGCCGGTATATATCGCCTGGTCTTCCAAGAACCGCACGCCGCTCATACGCATACCGGCGTCAAAGGACAGAGATGTGAGGGTGGAGCTCAGAAGCCCGGATCCGTCGTCTAATCCGTATCTGGCGCTGGCAGTCTGCCTGGCGGCCGGCCTGGACGGGATCAAAAATGAGATATTGCCGCCGGAGAGTATTGACTGTAATATATATGAGATGACAGAAGAGCAGAGGAAGGAAGCCCGGATCGATTCGCTGCCGGGAAGCCTGCTTGAAGCGGCACGTGAATTTGAAAAAGACGATTTTATAAAGGGCGTGCTCGGGGAAGACCTCGCTGAAAAGTTCGTCAGGGCGAAGACAGAAGAATACAAGGCTTACAGGGGACAGGTCACAGATTGGGAGATTGAACAATATCTGCACAGAATCTGACGCCTGCCTGTCGTGATCAGTAAAAAAAACAGTACAGGAGGTGTCAGTTTGGTTGGTATTATTGTTGTATTTCCAAATAAGGACAATGCAGCCAATATTCGTAACCTGTTAGCCCGCGGGGGCATGACTGTCACCGGGGTATGTACGACAGGTGCACAGGCCATGAATTATGCCGACACGGTGGATGAGGGCATTGTCGTGTGCGGTTATAAACTGAAAGATATGCTGTATTCAGAACTGCGTGAATATCTTCCGTCCAATTTTGAGATGCTGTTAATAGCTTCTCCTGACAAGTGGAGCAGCGGACTTGCGGACGGCGTTATGGGGCTTAACATGCCGCTCAAGGTATATGATCTTCTGAACACGGTTGAAATGATGCTTGAGAGCATGAACCGAAGGAGAAGAAAAAGGAAGCAGGAGCCAAAAGAACGGAACCCGAAACAGCAGGAGGTCATTCGCAGAGCGAAAGAACTTCTGATGGACCGGAACAATATGTCGGAAGGCGAAGCCCACAGATATCTGCAGAAAAACAGCATGGACAGCGGGACCAATATGGCGGAGACGGCAGAGATGGTTCTGAGCATTATGGCCAAGTAGCGGTTGTAGAAAGAGAGGGATAATATGAAATTTACAAAAATGCACGGACTGGGGAATGATTATGTCTATGTAAACTGTTTTAAAGAAAAGATCGGAAATCCGCCGGAGGCTGCCAGAATTTTGAGCGACCGGCATTTTGGGGTCGGCTCGGACGGACTTATTATGATCTGTCCTTCCGAAAAGGCCGACTTTGAGATGGAGATGTACAATGCCGACGGCTCCAGGGGAGAGATGTGCGGCAACGGGATCCGCTGTGTGGCAAAATACGTATATGACTACGGGCTGACGGATAAAACGAACATATCTGTAGAGACGCTCGGCGGAGTCAAATATCTGGACCTGACGGTGAAAGACGGAAAAGCCGTACTTATCAAAGTAGATATGGGAAGGCCGGAGCTTAAGCCGGAACGTATTCCTATCGTGTCCGGCGGTGATGCGGTGATCAGTGAACCTATCGTTGTGGACGGGGCCATATACCGGATGACCGGAGTTTCCATGGGAAATCCGCATGCCGTGATATTTGTGGATGATGTGAAAGGACTGGAGCTTGAAGCGGTCGGACCAAAGTTTGAGAACCACGAACGCTTTCCGAAGCGTGTCAACACCGAATTTGCCCGCGTGATCGACAGAGAGACTGTAGAGATGCGGGTGTGGGAGCGCGGCTCGGGAGAAACGCTGGCGTGCGGCACCGGCGCCTGTGCGGTGGCTGTGGCATGCATACTGAACGGTCTTACGGAAGATAAAGTTACGGTAAGGCTTTTGGGCGGAGACCTGCTGATCGAGTGGGACAAGGAAGCGGACAAAGTATACATGACCGGGCCTGCGACGGTCGTGTTTGACGGGGAGATACAGATATAACGATACCATTAGGACAAGGAGGAATGCATATGTTTAAAATAAATGAGGATTACCTGAAGCTGCCGGGCAGCTATCTGTTTTCGGCCATCGGGAAAAAAGTGGCGGCATACGAGGAGGAGCACCCGGAGCAGTCTGTCATACGTCTCGGAATTGGTGACGTGACACAGCCGCTGGCTCCGGCCATCATCGATGCGCTGCACGGCGCGGTGGAGGAGATGGCGCACGCGGAGACTTTTCACGGGTACGCGCCCGATCTGGGATATGAATTTTTGAGAACTGCCATGGCCGAAAAAGATTATAAGGACAGGGGCTGTGATATCAAAGCCGACGAGATATTTATATCAGACGGAGCGAAATGTGATTCCGGCAATATCCAGGAGATCTTTGCAAAGGATAACCGGATAGCCGTCTGCGACCCGGTGTACCCGGTATATGTAGACACGAATGTGATGGCGGGACGGACCGGCACATACAATGCGGATACAGAGACGTGGAGCGATGTCATATATATGCCGTGCACAAAGGAGACGAATTTTGCGCCCGAGCTTCCGAAGGAGACGCCGGACATTATTTATCTTTGCTTTCCGAACAATCCGACCGGTTCCACGATCACAAAGCCTCAGCTTCAGGAATGGGTGGACTATGCGAATAAAAACGGAGCCGTGATCATATATGACGCGGCATACGAGGCGTATATCTCTGAGGAGGATGTGCCCCATACGATCTACGAATGCGACGGAGCCAGGACATGCGCCATAGAACTCAGAAGCTTCTCAAAAAATGCCGGGTTTACAGGCGTAAGGCTTGGCGCCGCTGTGGTCCCAAAGGATCTGAAATGCGGGGACGTCATGCTGCACGCTCTCTGGGCAAGGCGGCACGGGACTAAATATAACGGGGCGCCGTATATCGTCCAGAAAGCCGGAGAGGCCGTTTACTCCGAGGCGGGCAGGACACAGCTTGGAGAACAGGTAGCATACTATATGAAAAATGCCGGGATCATCTATGACGGATTAAAAAGCGCCGGGTACAATGTATCAGGCGGTGTGAATGCGCCGTATATATGGCTGGAGACGCCGAAGGGCATGACGTCGTGGCAATTCTTTGACCACCTTCTGGAGCACGCCGGAGTCGTCGGAACGCCCGGCTCGGGGTTTGGTCCAAGCGGTGAGGGATACTTCCGTCTGACCGCATTTGGTTCATATGAAAATACGGTGGCCGCTATCAGCCGGATCAAAGAAATATAAAGAGTGTGCCAGTGCAGAAACGCCGGACAGCGAAAAATGCTGCCGGCGTTTCCTGACGTCTTATGCTCTGCCGACTTTGATCTGAAGTTCCGTGATATGCTCTTTTTCCTCGGCGGCCTGGTGGATGTCCGTCCAGAGCAGTTCCAGAAACGGCCCTTGAAGCGCGTAGCCGTGTTCCTCGGCGTACGCGAGCAGCCGGGGGATATAGTCCTCGTTTTGGGCGCAGTCCCCCCTGTAGCTTACAGAGAGATACCGGCCTGCCTCTATCATATCTTCTCCGGTTTTGTCAATAATAAATACAGCGCTGTAATTCCGGTAATCGCCTGAGGCGGCGCTGCCGGCAGATATGACGGAGCCGATACGGTTGTTCCCGATGATATAGAGCTTATCTTTATTTTTGTTGAGCAGCTGTTTGATGAGCATATCCATCTCCTCATCCTGGCTGTAGCCTGCGTGGATCGTATGGCAGCGCCGCACCGGAAGCTCTTTTTCCTCGATAACTCCGATCGGCTGCTTCATTGCGTCCCGGATAGTATCGAGGCGGTCCTCGATGTTGGATTTAAGCGTCTCCAGAGACTTCATGCGCTCATTGATAATGTCCAGTTCCTCCTGCAGCATGTTCTCTGTGCTTGACAGACTTCTGTCGTTCAGGTATTCCCGGATGCGCTCCATGGAAAAGCCAAGTTCTCTCAAATCGCGGATGACATTCAGGCGCCACAGGTCGTGGACGTGGTACAGGCGGTAATCGTTTTCACCTCTGTGGGGCTTTAAGATACCGAGCTTTTCATAGTAGCGCAGAGAATCCGGTCCTATATTATACAATTGAGAGATCTCACCGATCCGGTAGTAATGCTTCATAAGAACACCTCCGCGCTGTGGCTTCAAAATAAAACTCTTGACCTTAGTATTATACCAAGGTTTATTGTATAATTACAAGGTATAAGAATGAAGGAGAGATCATTATGAGATTGGAAGGAAAATCACTGAAAGGTGATTTTATAAGATTTATCATACCGTCTATCGTTGCTCAGTGGGTATTTGCGCTATATACGATGGTAGATGGTATATTTGTTGCGAGAGGGGTGTCCGAGGTGGCGCTGACGGCGGTTAACATATCTATGCCGTATGTCATGGGGCTGTTTGCGATATCGATCTTATTTGCGATCGGGACGTCTACCGTTGTGGCGATCCTGCACGGTGAGAAGAATATCGGGCGGGCAAATGAAGTATTTACGCAGAATATTGTTCTCCTCATCGTACTGTCGGTCATCATCACGCTGGCTGTGATGCTGAATCTGGAGCGTTTTGCCGACTTCCTCGGGGCAACGGCCCAGAACAGGGAGTATGTGCTGGACTATCTCGGAACGCTTGTACCGTTCTCCGGACTTTTCATTCTGGCATATTCCTTTGAGATGCTGATCAAGACAGACGGTTATCCGAAGCGCGCTACGATCATCGTGACGACAGGTTCTCTCATGAATGTAGTGCTGGACTATTTCATGGTTATGGAATGGAATATGGGGATCAGCGGCGCGGCGCTTGCCACGGGACTGTCCAACGCAGCGCTTATCGGACTTTATCTGATGCATTTTCTGGGGGGAAAGGGAACCATCAAATTCAGGAAGTTCAGGCTGGATCTGCCTCTTGTGTGGAGAGAGTTCAAAAATGGGCTTCCCTCGGGTATTACAGAATTGTCGACAGGGCTGATCATCTTCCTGTTCAACCAGGCGATACTGCGCTACCTGAACGAAGACGCTCTCGTAAGTTATACGATCATTTCATATGTAAATTCTATTGCCATCATGTCCATGGTCGGAATCGCCCAGGGATACCAGCCGCTCATCAGCTACTACTACGGCCAGAAGCGGATGGACCGCTGCCGGAAGCTGATGCGTTACGGTATTGTGGCCGCGGTGGTCGTGTCTGTGGCATTTACAGCCGGAAGTATTCTCGGGGCGAAAGGGATCGTAGGAATGTTCGTAGCGAAAGAACTCACGGAACTGAGCGCTTACTCTGTGCATGTAATGTGCATTTTCGTGCTGTCGTTCCTCGTGGCCGGATACAATATCGTGATCGGCGGCTATTTTACGGCAGTGGAGAGGCCGGTATCGGCCATGGTCATATCGGTGGCGAGAAGTATCGTCATGCTCGTGCTGAGCCTTGGCGTCCTCACCGCTCTGTTCGGAGGACGCGGCATATGGTGGAGCCCGACGCTGGCAGAAGGCCTTACGCTCATACTCACGGCAGGCCTGTTTCTTCGCTATAAAAAAGGATGGAAAAAAGAAAATCATCTAAGTGAGGTTAGACTATGATCAAAAGAAAATTAAAAATGCGGTCAGTTGACAGCAGATATCTGGAACAATATAATGCATTACTGCGATATGTGTTCCAAGTGACGGACCAGGAACTAAATTCAGTTGGATGGCAGGAAAAGGAAATCATACGGGCCAAATTCCCAACGATGGAAAAAGCAGATGTGATTGGATGGTTTGACGGAGATACATTAGTTTCTCAGGTAGCAGTCTATCCTATGCAGATCAATGTTTTTGGCAGGATATATTCTATGGGCGGGCTGACCGGTGTTGGGACTTATCCGGAATATTCAAATATGGGGCTGATGCATAAGCTGCTTCAGCAGGCGTTGATAAACATGCAGAAAAAGGGACAGTATATCTGTTATCTGTATCCATATTCGATCCCTTACTACCGACGGAAGGGCTGGGAACTGATCTCAGATAAAATCGTCTATGAGATCAAAGATTATCAGCTTCCGAAAAACCAGCAGGTTACAGGGGAGATCCGGCGCGTCAAAACGGACAGTGAGGAATTAAA
Source organism: [Clostridium] hylemonae DSM 15053 (assembly GCF_008281175.1). Classification (NCBI taxonomy): domain Bacteria; kingdom Bacillati; phylum Bacillota; class Clostridia; order Lachnospirales; family Lachnospiraceae; genus Lachnoclostridium; species [Clostridium] hylemonae. The sequence goes on along the minus strand of NZ_CP036524.1, from coordinate 3,005,482 downwards.
GGCCGCGTATGACCGGTATGCAGCGCACACCCACGGCGCTATTATCAGGGATGATCTTGCGTGGAACGAGTATTGGCTTTGGGATAAAGACGATATTATGTCGGCTGTGTACTATAACGAGAACGAGGAGCCGGACGGGTATATCATCTACTGGATCGAAAATGAGGTTTTTCATATCAAGGACATGATCTTCAATACCGAAGAAGCCAGAACAGGCCTGTGGAACTTTGTATCAGCACATTTTTCAATGATCGACAAAGTTGAGGGAAACACTTATACGGACGAACCCTTAGCCTTTTTGTTGGAGGACGCCAGTATTCAAGAAGTTATTTCGCCCTATTATATGGCAAGGATCGTGGACTTTCCGGCATTTATAGCGCAATATCCGTTCAAGCCGGACATCACGGAGCGCGAATGGAGATTTACAATGACCGACCCGATCCTGGAGTGCAATCAAGGTTCGTTTTTATTGAGGATATCTGAAAACGGGCACGGAGAGGCCACTCGAATCTCTGCGCAGTGCCCGGATAAAATCAATATTCAGACAATGACGACAATGCTCATGGGCTATAAACGCCCGGATTATCTCGCGAAAATCGGAAGATTGCAGACGAGTGAAGCCGTCATTGATATGCTGGAGGATGCCATTGAACAACAGACCCCTTATATATCTGATTACTTTTAATCTGCAGGGATATTTTTTCATACGCTTTGTCAGGAGCATTCAAATACCGCAGATGAAACGAAAGTTATACTCATTTGCGGTATTTTAAAAAAAATATAAAAAAGGACTTGATTTTTGAAAATTATTTGGTATAATTATATTTGTTCCGTCAAAGAAATGACGAGCTGTATTGCGGATTGGTGTAATGGCAGCACAGCAGACTCTGACTCTGTTAGTAGAGGTTCAAATCCTCTATCCGTAGTTCCTTGGCAGGGGCGCCGGATGCAGTCTGTATAGCATCCGGTAAACTAAACAACGGAGTGTGGCTCAGCTTGGTAGAGCGCTACGTTCGGGACGTAGAGGTCGCGTGTTCGAATCACGTCACTCCGATTTTACCCCCATTTTATGGGGGTTTTCGTTTTTTTAAGAGTTAAAAAATAGGTTGGCTTTGGTAGTTTGGTAATACCGCCGCCGTTTACCTTGTTCTCTCTACATACTGATCTTTTTTTTATTTCCTCTTTGATGTAATAATCTATAATTAACTTAATATGGCCGGCTAATAAACTGTAACGCCATGCGCATCGGTGGAACTATATACGCTTACAACTGCACTTTTTACCCCTGCGCTTTTTATTGAGAAACCTTGGCTGTCATTTGTGATGTAATCCATGAAAAAGTGAGGATTGGGGCCTCTGAAAATTCTTTTGTAAATGGTATTGTAATATTTGTGACGGCAGCTTTTGTCACTGTTGCCGTTATCTTTCCAGAGTCAATTACGGGGAGAGAGTTTAAATTGCTATTTGGCAGTTGCTTTGTTAAAATATAATTAGGTGTTACCATAACGGAATAGGCGGTTTGCCCTCTGACAGAGGGACTGAACCCTCTGATTACATAGAAATCTAAATTGGTTTTATCCAATTGTGAAATCTAGGAAAGGAGGGCGAATGTATGAGTGATTTTGAAATGCTCTCCATCGTACTAATGATTCTTGCAATCATTGTAACGATTCTAGTTGCATACATAAACCATACAAAAAAGTAACCGCCCCGACCAAGGAAAGGTTACTTTTTATATAACTGATTAAATTGGGAAACCGTCTATCGGTAACACCTTTTATAGTTATATATTAACAAGTGTATTGGAAAATGTCAAATTAATCTCTAAAAACAATATACGGATATACAAGATTTCCTTTCTGACAGTTTAGGTCGCTTGCTTATATTTGTTGTTGGTCGGGATTTGGTCGGGATTCAACCCCTCCCCACTTACAAAGCCTGTTATATTCAGTGATTCGAGATAGAACAGGCTTGAAAATTAGTATCACTATAAATTATAAAATCGGTAGATTGGAGTTTGAGGAGGATCAATAGTTTGGATAAAAAAGATTCAGTCAAAAAGTATACAACGATGTATATGAGCCTTGGGATGTGCTTTGGCGTATCCATTGGCTTAGTATTCGGACAGATCATCTATACTGATAATATGTCTATGGGACTGTGTTTTGGAATCCCGTTAGGTATGTGCATCGGTATGGCGGTCGGTTCTGCGAAGGATAAAAGACTTTCTGAAAATATGATGAAAGTAAGCAGGATCGAAACAATAAAAGATTCATCAGATATAGTGATATATGCCATAGACAAGAATGGGGCAGAAAAAGAGTATAGAGTTACCGAGACGAAAATGAAAGAGGAAAAGTTCTCAGTTGACGACCGGATTGCCGAAGAAACAGATGGTTTTCCGGTGTCCTTAGAAAACAAATAAAGCCATATCAAAGTTTCATGAGATTTGCTTTAAATCTATGGAGGTGCGGGAAATGATAGAATATGAAGTAAATGACCAGAAGCTTAATGCCTCAGTTTTTATCTCTTTCGTAAACAGAGTGTGGCCCGGGGATTATGATGTGGATAAAACGCAGGCGGCATTATCAAAAACGCTGAATATATCTGCTTATGATGATAAAATGCTTGTGGGCTGTCTACGTGTTCTTACAGATGGCTATTATTTTGGAACAATTACGGAACTGCTCGTTCTTCCTGAGTATCAGAAACAGGGAATCGGCAGCAGTCTTCTCCAGCTTGCCAGAAAAAATACCCCAACTATGCTGTATTTTGGCGCACAGCCCGGAGCAGAGGAGTTTTATGAAAAAAATGGGTGCCAAAAGGGCTTACAGTCCTACATAATAGCGAAGAAAAGATAGTTGTTATAATTCTGCTATACAGATATGGCAGTAATTGTGGGAATGTTAAAATATTTTAAAAATAAGGTTGAATTATATTTTAAATCATAATATCCTCTGTTTATACGGAGGGGAAAGCAATGGACGATCTATTATATGAAATGATCTTCAAACGCAGATCATTTCACGTATTCAGAGGCGCTGAAGGCGAAGCGATAACATTAGAGGAGTTACAGCACATTCAGAAAAAATTCAAACAATTCATACCGCTCGATAAGGATATCAAGATCGACATGCAGATATGTTCCGCCGGGCATACGACATGTAAGCGAGGACAGGAATATTGTTTACTGCTGTATAGTGAGAAAAAGGACAATTATCTGCAGAATATCGGATATGTGGGGGAACAGCTTGATCTGTACCTTGCCTCCCTGAATATCGGGGCGCTCTGGTTCGGCATAGGAAAAGCAGATGAACCGGAAAAAGATAACATGGAATTTGTTATCATGATCGCGGTCCAAAAAGTGCGGGAGAACAAGTTCAGAAAAGACATGTTTAAAAGTAAGAGAAAACCGGTGGAGGAGATCTGGGACGGGCCGTATATAGGGAATGCTGCCGGCATCGCAAGGTTTGCGCCCAGCGCCTGCAATACGCAGCCGTGGCTGGTGGAAAACCGCGAAGGGTGTCTCTTAGTGTTCAGATACAGGAAGCCCGGCAGGCGGGGGATCATGCCCGCTCATAAGGTGACATACTACAACCGGATCGATATGGGGATCTTTCTTTTGTTCCTGGAATTATGTCTCCGCCATGAGAAGATACAATTTGAAAGAGAATTGTTTTATGATGAAGGCGGGGAAGAGAGAGAGACACTGACGGCAAAATATAAATACCTCAAAGCATAGACAGGATGCTTTGAGGTATTTTTCAGCTGCGGCATAAAACAGCCGGGCGGGTGCGGCCCGGCTGCGCCGCGTTAAAGTCCGCTCTCCACATACATGGCGTGTATGTCATCCTGATAAATATCGAGCTGTGCCCTGCTTGGGAATGACAGCTGTGTTCCCTGCTGTGTGACGCTCAGACCGGCGGCGTAAGCCGCAAAGCAGATGCTGTATGGAAGATCGTTCCCCTCTCCGAGAGAAACGGCCAGAGCGCTGATGAAGCAGTTGGCGGCTCCGGTCGTATCTACGGGTGAGAAAGGCGCGGCAGGGAAGAAATGACTGTATTCGGAGCTTTTTAAATAACAGCCTTTAGCTCCCATAGTTACGATGATCGTATTTTTACAGAGCTTAAATAGTTCTTCTGCCTTTTCCGGAATTGTCTCAGGACCGGGGACGAGCTGCTCCAGTTCGGTTTCGTTCGGCACAAGATAATCTATTTTACTCAGCAGCGTCCGTTCTATCTTGCTCGTGGTAGCCGGTTTGAGGAATATTTTCACATTAAGCTTCTTACAGCGCTTGATGGCATAGGCGACGACCTCTGGGGACAATTCGGTGGAAATGAGGCAATAGTCTGTGTTGGTGAGAAGGTGCGTACATTTGTTGAGCTGCTCTACATCAAAAAAAGCGTTGGCGCCAGGATAAGAAATGACACAGCTGTTGCTGCCGTCCGGCACGGTGATAAAAGCTTTTCCGGTGGAGGTGGAATTGTCAATATAGATACCTTCGGTCTTGATGTTGTAAGAAGACAGCGTATCAGAGATGATGTGTCCTTCTGAATCATCACCGAGCCTTCCTATGGCATACACAAACCCCCCCAGTTTCCCGGCGCCGATCGCCTGATTGATCCCTTTTCCTCCGGGGGTGCTGAATATATTATTTGAGATAATAAGCTCGCCGGGGGACGGGATCTTGTCCGTACTTATGATAGTATCCATATTCATATTTCCTATGACCGCTATTTTCGTACGGCTTGCACCCGGGAGGGCGAGGCTGTCCCCCTTGTGGATGACAGGCTCCACGGTAAGTGATCTGGGCAGCTCCGCGTGAGTTTCGATCAGGTCCAAAATAGTTCTCGTTGCCAGACGTCCGAGTGTGTCATAAGGCAGTTCCACAGAGGTGACGGGCGGATACAGTATTTGGGCCAGTTCATTCGTCTCGCCGCACACGATGGAGACCTCGTCAGGTATGGAAATATTCATCTCGTGTAAAAAGGTATAGGCGCTGGCGGCGAGCACGGCGTTCTGGCAGAACAGCGCAGTGATATCCTGTTCAAATAACTGCTCATATGTGGCATGTGTATTGTGTGCGTCGGATTTGCAGGAAATGACCAAAGTGTCGTCGCGCGGCAGCGAATTTTCAAATAAGGCGCGCAGATAGCCGTCTTTTGCCGCGCCGCTGTTGTCAGAAGCGGAGTCAAGCACGCAGCCGATGCGGGAATGTCCGTGGTTTATAAGAAGCTTAACCGCGGCATACGCTATGGAGGAATAGTCGCAGCGTATGCTTATCTTGTTGGTGACCGGTTCCTGGTTTAAAAAGACAGTAGGGATGCCGGAACTGTTCCCCTTGTTAAAGGCTTCGATATAACGCTCGTCAATGGCGTGGAAAATGATGCCCTCAACGCGCTTTGAGCGAAGCACATTCAGCTGCCGGGCCATGGAAAAGTCCGAGGTATCCAGCGTGCAGAGCAGTAAACTGTATCCGCTGACGGCCAGATGCTGTTCCAGCGTCGTGATGAGCTTTCTTTTTATGAGCGAAGGGTGAATGACAAGCGCTACAGTAAAGCTCTTCCCGGCCTGTGTCTCTCTTATATTGGAATAAGGGGTATAATTATATTCTTTGATAACGGCGAGCACCCTCTCGCGGGTCGCTTCGCTTATATCACGGTCTTTCTGGTTCAGTACCTTGGAAACAGTTGAGACAGATACGTTTGCGGCGGCTGCAATATCCCTTATATTCATTTCATCACACCTCCATAACTTAATGTCTTTTACTAAGTATCTCATTGCAAAATAAAAAAGTCAACAAAGATAAACGCGTTTCGTAAATAGTTTCGGAACGCTTTATTTATATACGGAAAATGGCAGATTATTCCTGCTGACACGGATTTGTAAAGAAGATAAAATGAAAATATATAGTAGATATGCACAAAAAACATATGACATATTTGGTAAAACAACTATATTGCACAAATTGTAATGTAGGTATATAATGTGCTTACAAGTTGTTTAGTAAACATATTTCGTAACGGAGGAAACGAAAAGATGGACAGAATGAAAAAAGTAACTGATGAACTAAAAAAGGCTGGGGCAGATCTGGCCGTATTGATTTCCCCGTCAAACGTCACCTATGCGGGAGATTATGAAGTGCCATACTGGCCGGCCTTTATGGGAGATATGTGCAGAGGTCTTCCGATGGCGGCAGCCTGTATTGGCGCAGAGTCCGGCGTTCTCTGGAATGTAATATCTGATTTTTACAAAAGCAGACTGGAAAGGGCTGGAAAGAAACAAGTTATCTGTTATCCTTCGTTTTCGCATATAGAGCGTCATGATCCGGCGCAAAATTTCAAAAAAGCTCTTCTTGATGCAGTGCGCCGGTGTATCGGAACTGCCGGGCGCATTACGGTCGGGGTAGAGGAGGAACATTGTCCGCAAGTTGTCCTTGAGATACTGAGGGAAGCTTATCCGGATGCAGCATTTGTCAACATCAGCGGTTCCATGGAACGCGCAAGGTACATAAAGACTCCCGAGGAGATAGCGCTGCTTGAGAGAGCGGCCCGGGTCGCAGACGCGGCTCAGGAACGGCTGTATGAGATCTCAAGAAAGGAGGGAGATTATACGGAGCTGGATATCTGGTTTGAGGTTCAGAAAGCGGTGTCCGGGGAAAACAAAAGCCTTACTCCTTTTGTGGGGGAACTCGTGAGCGGACCGCGGGCGGGTCTCAGTGATTATCCGCTCGGCCCCTCAGACAGAAAAGTAGAGCGGGGGGATATTGCCATCATGGATATCAGTCCGAGAGTAGAAGGATACTGGGCCGACTGTTCCAACGCGGTCGTCTTCTGGGAGGAACCGGATGAAGAACAGAGGCGTTACTTTTCAGCGGTGAAAGACGTATATGACATTGGCAGAGAGGCGGTTTACCCGGGCGTAACCTTCAGAGAAGTCAATTTGAAAATGGAAGAAGCCTATAAGAAGAACGGATTTCGCATGTGCAGCTATCAGGGGCATCAGATAGGAGCCAGCGTGAATGAAAAACCAAGGTTTACGTATCACGATAACGCGGTCCTGGAAGAAAATATGGTTGTGTGCATAGAGCCCCAGCTTTACACAGGCCCTTCCGGGAAGACAGGGGTCAGGCTGGAACGGATGCTTCATGTCACAAAGGACGGGGCGAGAGAACTAAACCATTTCAGATGGGGCATGTAAAACAGCAATTGATAAGCGCAAGCTTTCAATGATACACAAACTGTCATGATATATGGCAGGAATAAGAAAAAAGAAAGGGAGAAAAAGAATGAAGAAAAAATTAGTAAGCATTTTGCTTTGCGCAGCGTTGGTCGGTACTATGCTGATGGGATGCCAGAGCAATCAGGAGACCTCGTCGGACAGTGGAAAAGAAGAGGCGGCCAAGGTGGACACAAGTGAGGATATGACGAGCCTCGTAAAAAAAGAAGGAAAGAAATATAAGATCGCGCTGAGCAACTCCTACATGGGCAACGACTGGCGCCAGCAGATGGAACGGATCGTTGAGTATACGGCAGAGCAGGAGCCGTACAAGAGCAGATGTGAACTTAAGATCGTTAACTGTGAGAACTCACCGGAAGATCAGGCAGCGTCCATCGACGCGCTCGTGAAAGAAGGGTATGATGCCATTCTCGTTGATCCTGCTTCTGAGACAGCGCTCAATCAGGCATTAAAACGTGCCACAGACGCCGGGATCGAAGTGATCCTGTTTGACCAGCCGGCCTCAGAGGAGTCGGCCTACCACATTACCATCGATGCGGTAAAGGCATATAAGGTTATGGCAAAATGGCTTGCCGAAGCTGTCGGAGGAAAGGGCAATGTTGTGTTAGATCAGGGCCTGCCGGGGGCGGCCGTGTCTGAGCAGGAATATAATGCGGCAAAAGAGATATTTGACAGTTACCCGGACATGAAGATCGTATCTGACTTTATCAGCAATTACGCGGAGGCGGACGGAGAGGCGGCATTGTCAAGCGTCATAGCTGCCAACTCAGACATTGATGTCGTTGTCACGCAGGGATATATGACTTCTGTGACAAACGCATTTAAAAAGGCGGGTATTGATAAGATACCGGCGTCCTGCGGAGGCGGATACAATGGTAATCTGCTCACATGCCTTGAAAATGACAGCCAGGGGATCATCCACGTATACATACCGGGGATCAGCGCGATCGCTCTGAATTATGCGATCAGGATCCTGGACGGAGAGGAGATCGACAAGAACATCTCCATCGACCCGGCCTATGTTGCTACATCTAATGAATTTGATATGGGTGAATTCTCAGACGTGGCGATAGAAGTGGCAGAGGACGGCGTCAACTGCTTCAGCGACCAGCCGGATAATCTGCAGTGGCCGGTAGTTCCGGGGAACTTCGGAGTAGAGATACCGATGGATGTCGTGTTGGGTAAATAACAGATAGATCATGCAGATGGTGCAGAGGCAGAGTACCTTTGCACCGTTTGTGTCAGAATATAAGGCAGCGCCGGTCATAGCCGTGCATGCCATTACGGCCGGTACCGGGGAAAGAGGAGAACAATATGGCAGATTTTGAGATGAGAAATATCACCAAGTCTTTTCCGGGTGTGAAAGCGCTGGACAACGCTGGATTTGAGGCGGATAAAGGTGAGATCGTAGCACTTCTCGGAGAAAACGGGGCAGGAAAAAGTACATTGATAAAGGTGCTGTGCGGGGAACATAAAGCAGACAGCGGAGAGATATATTTTGAGGGAAAACGACTGGAGATACACGGCACGAAAAGTGCCATAAAACAGGGAATATGCGCTGTATACCAGGAACTCAGCCTCATTCCCGACCTGACGGTGGCAGAGAATCTCTTTTTAGGAGTATATGAAACTTCAGCGTCAAAAAGAGTGTCATATCAGGAACTGGAGAAGAAAACAATCGAGTTATTTCATAGATATGAGGCGGATGTGATAGATCCGTGGGCGAAGGTCAGCACACTGCCGCTTCCCAAGCGGCAGATGCTTGAAATATTGAAAGCATTATCAAAGGACGGGAAGATCATTATTTTTGACGAGGCTACTTCCGCGTTGTCGGACGGACAGGCAGCCTGGCTTATGAACATCATCCGGAAGCTGGCGGAGGAAGGTAAAATAATTATATTTATATCCCACCGTCTGGATGAAATAAAATCATTGTGCACAAAAGTGATCGTGTACCGTTCAGGTACAGACGTGGCCGATCTGCCCATGGAGAAAGCAGATTCAGACCAGCTGGTCACATTGATGCTCGGGCGGGAGATCGGCGGTTACTATCCGAAGAAGGAATGCTTTACAAAAGATGAGATTCTTGTGTCCATGAAAAATGTATCGAGCGGGCATAAGCTCAAAGAGATCGACCTGGATGTCAGGGCAGGGGAGATCCTGGGAGTCGGCGGACTTGCGGGACAGGGACAGGCAGAATTATTTATGGCCCTGTTCGGTCTCATAAAAACAACAGGCGCGATCAGCATAAAAGGGAGAGAGGTGCACTTAAAAAATCCGAAGGCATGTATCCGGGAAGGGATCGCGCTCATACCCGAGGACCGCGGCCTGCAGGGCCTTGTTCTGGCTCAGAGCATACGCGAGAATATCGTAATGGCGGCGCTTGACCGCGTTGTAAAAGGAATCTTTATCTCGGAACGGAAAGAAAAAGAAATCGTGGATGAGATGATGAAAACATTTGCCATAAAAGCAGAAAGCCCGGAGACGCTTGCAGGTACCTTAAGCGGAGGAAACCAGCAGAAAGTCGTGCTCGGCAAGCAGCTGGCAACAAAGCCGGATATACTGCTCATGTTCGATATCACGAGAGGTGTGGACGTGGGAACGAAAAAAGAGATGTTCAACGTGATCAAGCAGTACGCAAGAGAAGGGAAAGGGATACTTTTTTATTCTACAGATATGGAAGAACTCGTAAATGTATGCAACAGCATAGTAGTAATGAACCAGGGCAAAATTGCAGGAAGGATAGACCGGGAATTGATCTCCAGAGAGAATATTCTGCGGGTATCCGTCGGCGAGAAAGCAAACTAGAGGGCGGAGGTAGAGGAAATGAGCGTAATCAAACATAAGAAATATAAGAAAAACCCTGCATTGGTATCCGTACTTCTGTTTTTCTTTCTGGCGGCGCTGACCTGTATATTACAGACAGAGGCAATGAGCGTAGACTGGATCAGCCTGAAGGCAGAGGCATCCATGACATTGATCCTCGCGGCTGTCGGGGAGACGATGGTGCTGCTGATCGGCGGGATCGATCTGTCGATAGCGGGGGTGATAAGCCTGACAAACAGCTTTTCGGCTATTTATATGCTGGACTCCGGCGTATCGATCATAACGGTCAGTATCCTGTGTATACTCATAGGACTGTCCGTCGGCCTCTTCAACGGGTTCGTGATCCAGAAGTTTCAAGTACAGCCTTTCATCGTAACGTTCTCTACGTGGTTTATCTGCGGGGGCATCGCCTATCTCGTACTGCCCAAGGACGGAGGTAAGCCGCCGGCAAGCTTTGCCGACGCCATGGTGACCAAAATAGGGGGGAAGGTCTCGGTCGCAGTTCTCTTTATACTTCTCCTCGCAGCGGCGTGGTTTTACTTTAAAAAGACAAGGCTTGGCATTTATGTCTATGCGGTGGGAAGCAATGATAAAGCGGCATCACTGAACGGGATCAATGTATTCCGGGTGAAATTATTTGCCTATGCGGCTTCCGGTGTATTTGCGGCTCTTGCGGGCGTATACAGGACCGCGGTAGTCACGTCGGGGTCACCTACCGCGGGTGAGTCGTTTTTTAACCAGGCGATCGCGGCTTCAGTTATTGGCGGTACGCTGCTGACGGGAGGAAAAGGCGGGGTGATCGGAACCATATTTGGCGCGCTTGTATTGAAGATGATCGCGGACATCCTTGTATTTGCAGGGGTATCTTCTTACTGGTCCACATTATTCCAGGGACTTCTTCTGATCATTGCGGTGCTCATATCTACAGTGTCAGAAATCGTGAAGGACAGAAAGGAGATGCTTGCATAATGAAATTAAAGGTACAAAGACATCAGACATTGATCATAAGCTATCTGACCGCACTTGTTTTATTCGCTGCAATTTCAGTCTACAAGCCGGGATTTGCAAGTATCGATCATATCCGGGTGCTCTGTTCCGAAGCCGCGATAATCGGCGTTGTGGCTATAGGACAGACCTTTGTCATCATAACCGGGGGAATTGATCTTTCCGTCGCATGGATGGTCGGCATCGCTGCTATCATGATAACAAATGTGACAAAAGGGCTGGATGAAAGTCTGGCATGGGCGGTTCCGTTTATTTTGGTTCTGACTACATGCTTCGGCCTTGTAAATGGAATCTGTATCGCTTATCTGAATATGCCTCCGATCGTCATGACTCTTGGAATGAACACGGTCCTGCAGGGAGGTCTGGTGGCGGTGACACAGGGCGCTCCGGGCGGAGCCGCACCGGCATTTATCAAAAAGATGGGGCAGAGCAGCTTTCTGGGGATACCGTACTTGATCATAATATGGGCGGTACTCGCTGCAGTTGTGACAGTGCTGCTTTTTAAAATGAAATACGGCAGGGAATTGTTTGCGGTAGGAAATAATGCCACTGTGGCGGCTTATTCAGGAATCAACGTGCGGAGGGTGACATTGACGGCATATGCGGTCAGCGGCCTGACCGCGGGAATTGCCGGCATGCTGCTGGCAGGAAAAGTAGGGCAGTCGTATCTTGGGATCGGAGACAATTTTCAGTTTCAGTCCATTGCGGCGGTTGCCATCGGAGGTACATCTTTGATGGGAGGAAACGGGAATTATCTCGGGACAGTGGCCGGCGCGTTTACCATCACGATCATTCTGGGGATTCTGGCAGCTTTGAATCTGCCCTTTGGCGTACAGAAAATGGCATATGGCATCGTCGTATTGGCATCGGTTCTCATGTCTGTGAGAAAAGGATTAAGAAAGTAAGGAAGGCAGGATAAAGAAATGAAGAAATTATATGGTGTAACAGCAGCAATGGTGACCCCGTTTAAAGAAAGCGGGGAGGTGGATTACGACGGAGTGAGGCAGCTTACCGGCATGCTTATTGACAAAGGGGTCAACTGTCTTTATCCATGTGGGACTACAGGCGAAATGTTCCGGTTAAGCCTTGAAGAAAGAGAAAAGATCGCTGAGACGATCATACAGACAGCCGCGGGGAGAGTCACTGTTTTTATACACTGCGGCGCCATGAACGAGCAGGATACGATACGGCTTCTCGGACATGCCGAGAAGGCGGGAGCCGACGGTGCAGGGATCGTGACACCGGCGTTTTTCGGGGCGACAGACAGAGAGCTTGAGGAATACTATGTGACAGCGGCGCAAAGTGTCAGCGATTCCTTTCCGATCTACCTGTACAATATACCACAGTGTTCCGCAAATGATATATCGAGAGAGACGGCAGAGAAAATCACAGCACGCTGTGAAAATATAATAGGCATCAAGTATAGCTTTGCGGATATCAACCGTACCGTCGATTACCTGAATCTGAAAGACGGCAGTTTCTCAGTGCTCCACGGATGTGACAGGGCGTTTACAAGTATGCTGGCATTGGGATGCGACGGAACGGTATCCGGCATCGCAGGCGTCTTTCCGGAACCGTTTGTCCGGGTGTATAAAGCGTTCTGTGAAGGAGATCTTGAGACGGCGAAAAAGCTCCAGAAAATATGTGTAAAATATTGTGATGCCCTCAAATGCGGGAGCAATATGTCTTATTTTAAAGAAGGCCTGAAGATGCGGGGAATCAGCGCGGGAGTCATGAGAAAGCCTCAGCTCGATATTGAAGAAGCAGAGATCGAAAGGCTGAGAAAAGAGCTTAAGAAGATCAGCCGTGAGGCAGGGGTCGAGATCGACACAACGGCTTAGGAGAAAGGAAGAGCAGGGATGGGTAAAATATTGATTACGGCGTCACATTATGAAGAATTGTGCAAAGGGGCAAAGCAGCTGCTGGAAGAAAGCGGGCACGAACTGATCATCAACAAAAGTGATATGCCCTATTATACATATGAACAGATCGCACAAGTGATAGGCGATGTGGACGGGGCGATCATCGGACTGGACGACTGGACCGAGGAAATATATAAGATCGCCCCCAAGTTAAAGGTGATAGCGAAGTTTGGCGTCGGGACAGATAATATAGACAAAATAAAGGCCAGGGAATACGGAATCAAAGTGATCAATGCGCCGGGCCAGAATTCCAACGCGGTAGCAGAACTGACGGTAGGACTGATGATCGGAGTCCTGCGCGGGCTCATACCGCTGCATAAGAAAATGGAAAACGGTGAGTGGGTGCGCCGTGTCGGATACGAGATAAAGGGGAAAACAATAGGGCTGCTCGGGTTTGGAGCGATCGCCCGTCTGGTGGCGGAAAAGCTGATGAACTTCGGTGCGGAAGTGATCGCCAGTGATCTGTATCCGGATGCCGAGCTGGCCTCCAGGTGCAATGTAACAATGGTGTCTCAGAAAGAAGTAATGACAAAGTCAGATCTGGTAAGCATTCATATTCCGGCCACCGGGGAGACACACCATCTGTTCGATGACGCTGCGTTTCGTATGATGAAAAAAGGGGCGTATCTCATCAACTGTGCCAGAGGTTCCATTATAGATACCGGTGCGCTCTGCCGCGCCTTAAAAGACGGCAGGATCGCAGGGGCGGCTCTGGACGCCTTCGAGGCGGAGCCGCTCATGAAGGACGCAGAGATACTGAAGTGCGGAAATGTCATATGCACGCCTCACACCGGGGCGGAGACGTACGAAGCCTACACAAATGTGAGCATGTGCACCGCACAGGGAGTGATCGATGTACTGGAAGGCAGAGAACCGCAGTTTTGTACAAACCGATAAGGAGAAGCAGAGATGAAAAAAATAATCAATCAGCCGGAAGATTACATAAAAGAAATGCTGGAAGGAATCTATACCGCCCATTCTGACAAGCTTGCCTACGTGGAAGATGATATGCACTGCCTTGTGAAACGGAAGAGAAAACAAGGCAAGGTGGGGATCGCTACCGGAGGAGGTTCCGGCCACCTGCCGCTTTTTCTCGGGTATGTGGGGGAAGGGATGGCAGACGGATGTTCGGTAGGCGATGTGTTCCAGTCGCCGGGCGCGAACCAGATGCTCGCCGTCACAAGAGCTGTCGATACAGGCGCGGGTGTGCTTTATATCTACGGCAACTATAATGGGGATATATTCAACTTTGATATGGCGGCTGAGATGGCTGACTTCGAGCATGATATAAGAGTGGAGAGCGTGATCGCGGGAGAGGATGTGGCGTCAGCCGCGCCTTCAAAGCCGGGAGAAAAAAGCACGAGACGCGGTGTTGCCGGCATTTTCTTTGTGTATAAATGTGCCGGGGCGGCGGCTGAGGCTATGCTTCCGCTCGATGAAGTAAAGCGGATAGCACAGAAGGCGGCAGACAATGTAAGGACGATGGGAGTCGCGCTCACACCGTGCACAGTGCCGAGAGTCGGAAGACCTGGTTTTCACATAGCAGATGATGAGATGGAGATCGGAATGGGGATTCACGGGGAGACCGGAATAAGAAGAGGCAGGCTGGAGACAGCGGATAAGATCACGGAAGAGATGCTCGGGAAAATAATAGAGGACCTCCCCTATGTAGAGGGAGATGAGGTCGCGGTACTGGTCAACGGTCTCGGCGCGACACCTCTGGACGAACAGTATATCGTTGTCCGCAGAGCAGACGCGCTGCTGAAAGAGAAAGGGCTTAAGGTACACCGTTATTATGTGGGGGAATATGCGACATCTCTGGAGATGGCGGGAGTTTCTGTCAGCCTGCTGAAAGTGGACGAAGAATTGAAGAAATACATTGACGCGCCGGCTGACACTCCGTTTTTTATACAGAAATAGAGGATCTGGATTATGAATAAAAATGAATTGGTAAATTTTTTAAGGCAGCTTAAGAATACAATGGAAGACAACAGGGAATATCTGATCGGGCTGGACAGCATTGTCGGGGACGGCGATCTGGGACTGACGATGAGCGATGGTTTCAGGGCGGCCTATGAGGCTGTAAAAGATTTGGAAGAGACTGATGCCGGCAGAATGTGTTATACTGCGGGAAAAGTCATGGCTGAGAAAGTGCCGTCTACGATGGGGACTCTGATGGCGTCAGGTCTCATAGAAGCAGGTAAAGAGCTGCGGGACACAGAAGAAATGAAAGACGCGGCGTGGATCATATTTTTCAAAGCATACGAGACAGGCGTCTGCAAAAGAGGACATGCAAAGGTCGGAGATAAGACATTTCTGGATGCGTTCCATCCTGCCTGCGAGGTTTTGGAATCGCAGCTGGATCAGGGCGCGCCGCTTGAGGAAGCCGCCCGGAAGGCGTCCGCGGCAGCTGAGAAAGGCTTCCATGCTACAGCCGCGCTCACGGCAGTTCACGGAAGGGCGGCCGCGCACAGAGAAAGATCCGGACAGACGGAAGACGCAGGGGCGGCAGTTGCAATGCTCATGGTAAGAGCTTTTGCGGACAGCATGACCGCTTCATAGTAACGGTGCGTTCAAATCGGGCATATGGGCCGGCTGGTATATTCCAGCCGGTTTTTGCCGTGCAAAAAAATGGAAGCGAGTATGCTTTCCTTTAAAACATAGAAAATATCATTTAAGACAGAAAAACCGACATTTCAAACGAAAGCTATTGATAGATCGCGGAATTCTTATATTATATATGTATAAGAAACAGCTGCCCGGCCGGGAGACGAGAGTATGAGAAAATGAGAAAAGAGGAATGAAAGTGGAAAAGAAAAAGAAAATATCAATATCCCTCACGACACAGATATTGATCGCAACGATCGGCGGTATCATATTTGGTGCAGTTGTCGGTCCGTGGGCGTCAAATATTAAATTTATCGGCGATATATTCATACGTCTGATCCAGATGTCCGTCATCCTTCTTGTCATGTCCGCCGTGGCGGCGGCCGTAGGAAGCGGAGACGGACAGGATGTCGGGAAGATGGGCTTTCATACATTCAAATGGATCATCCTGTTTACAATAATTTCGGCCAGCCTTGGCATCGCGTTGTCCATGCTGATCCAGCCGGGCGTCGGCATACAGATCGCAAATGCGGAAGATATCGCAAATGCGGCCGTAGAATCCACATCCCTCCAGGATACGGTCTTAGGTTTTGTCTCTACGAATATCATCGGTTCTATGGCAGACAGCGCGATGGTACCGTGTATTGTCTTTGCGTTATTTTTCGGTGTGGCCATGGGGGCCTACACACGCCAGAGCGGGAACCGCAACATGGCAGACTGGGTGACAGGACTGAACGCGATCATAACAAATATTATCAAGACTGTTATGCACATCGCGCCTGTCGGCATCTTCTGCCTGCTCGCAGACGTTGCCGGATCCACCGGATTTAAAGTCATCATCCCGATGCTCAAGTTCCTCGGTGTGCTCTTGATCGGAGATATCGTACAGTTCCTCATCTACGGTCCGCTCACCGCCACCCTCTGTAAAGTGAATCCGGCCAGAATGCCGAAGAAATTCGCGAAAATGTCTATGATGGCTGTCACGACCACATCCGGAGCCATCTGTCTTCCGACAAAGATGGAGGACGCGGTCACAAAGTTTGGAGTAAGCCGCAAGGTGGCCGATTTCACAGGCCCGATCACAATGTCCATGAACAGCTGCGGAGCCGCCATGTGTTATGTCGTCGCCATATTCTTTATGGCACAGTCTACAGGCGTGGATCTGACGGTCTATCAGATGGGTATGGCGATATTGCTCTCCTGCCTTATGTGCATGGGGACGATAGTTGTGCCGGGCGGTTCGGTGATCGTATTCACGTTCCTCGCGTCTTCGCTTGGACTGCCGCTTGAGAGCATTGCCATACTGATCGGCATCGACTGGTTCTCAGGCATGTTCAGGACACTGATGAACGTTGATGTGGACGTCATGGTCGGCATGCTCGTTGCGAGCAAACTGGGCGAACTTGACAGAGACGTGTACAACGGAGTAAAGGAAGTTACATATTAAATATTTGTTTTAAATAAATTTGACGGACGCAGAAAAAATCATACAAAGCTTTTGCAGGCCCCCGGCATATCCTTGCGATAGGCCGGGGGCCTGTGTTATCATAGAAATACATGAAGAAGCGCCAAAAAAGGCGCGGAAAGCGGGCCGGGCAGGCCGGAAAGAGAGCGTTGCATATGCAGACAGACAATCTGATCTTTCAGCTCATACTGAATATAGGGCTTCTGGTACTTGTCGCGAATCTGCTGTCCAAGCTGAAGATCATCCAGAATATTATTCAGCAGGAGCGCCGCAGTTTTAAGAGTCAGGTGCTTCTGGCCCTTGTGTTCGGAGGCATTATCGTACTCTCGACATATACAGGCATTGATATCGGTTCATACAGTCTGAATACCCGGGTGATCGGCGCCATGACTTCAGGCATACTCGGAGGTCCCATCGTAGGCCTGTATGCATCTTTTATCGGGGCTGTGTATGTTTATTTTTTCTCGGAACCTCAGATGTTTGCCATGGCGTCGGCATTTTCCACTGTATTGTTCGGTCTCCTCGGAGGCGGATTTTATCCGTATTTTCAGAGGGGGAAATGGAAATACAGGGATCTGTTTCTGCTCGCCTGTTTTGCGGAATTCTGTGACATGATAGCCCTTCTAAGGCTTGCGAGTCCTTTTGCCGATGCGCTCAATACGGTGCTGGAGATAGCGGTTCCCATGATCGTGCTGAACTCCATTGGAATACTGATATTTATATCCAGCTTTAACAACGTCTTTATCCAGCAGGATATTGAGAGCAGCCGGCAGCTGCAGCAGGCTTCGGAGCTTACGCAGAAGTGCCTGCCCCTTTTGCGCCACGGGATAAGCAAAGGAGAAAACATGCATGAGCTGGCCTCCGTGATATTGAGTGAGACAGACTGGATGGGGGTCATGATCACAGACAGGACCGCCATTCTGGAGTGGCAGCAGGAAGGGGAGGAGTTTCAGCCCGGGGATCTGACGAGTATTCCAAGGGTCGGTAAAAACGCAATGCAGACTGGCAGCCTGTCCACAATGTACAACGTGCCGAGAAGCAGCTCCTGGTATGAGTGGATGAAAGAATATTCCATGATCGCGGCACCGTTTGTCATTAAGGGCAAATCCGTCGGCTGTCTTATCGTATGGATGAAAAAGCGGTGGGTGTTCCGCAAAAGTGAGCTTGAACTTTTGCAGCACCTAGTAACACTCGGGTCTTTCCAGATCGCCATGGCTGAGCTGGAACACCAGGAGATCATGCGGCAGCAGGCAGAGCTCAAGGCGCTGCAGTTTCAGGTAAATCCTCATTTTCTTTTCAATGCGCTCAATACGATATCGTGCGTGTGCAGGGAGGACGCACAGCGGGCCAGGGAGCTGCTCGTGATCCTCGCCAATTACTTCCGGTATAATCTGGACGGCAGCGCCGGCATGGTGCCGATGGGAGAGGAGATCAGCCATGTGAAGGATTACCTCGAGCTGGAAAAAGGAAGATTTGAGGACAAGCTGATCGTGACGTATGATGTGCCCAGGAAGATGGACATATTGATCCCTACCCTCATTCTGCAGCCGGTAGTGGAAAATGCCGTGAAGTACGGTATCAACCGGGAAGGGAAGCGGATCGTAAATATAAGTGTAAAAGAGATGGAAGAGGAATTTATAGTGCGTATCAGCGACAAGGGAAAGGGGTTCCCGGCAGAGGTGGCGGATATGCTCGAAAAGGGAGACACTGTCGGCAGGAGCATCGGCCTTAGTAATGTGTATAAGAGAATGAAAAGTACATACGGTGAGGACGGCAGGATCAAAATATCGAGTTCAGGAGACGGAAGCTGTGTTGAGCTTTGTTTCAAGAAAGGAAGATAAGAATGGCGATAAGGATTGCGGTTATTGATGACGAAAGGCCGGCGAGAAGTGAACTTCGGCACCAGCTCGGGGAACTCGTGCCGGAAGCGGTGATAGAGGAAGGCGACTGCGGCGCGGCGGCGCTGGAGCTTGCCGGTTCGGGCCGGTTTGATCTGTTCTTTCTCGATATCAATCTGGGAGATATAAATGGTACGGTCCTCGTGAACGCGCTGAAAAATATGCAGCAGGACGCAAAGATCATCTTTGTCACTGCGTATTCGGAATATGCGGTAAAGGCATTTGAGCTTGGTGTGGACGACTATATTTTGAAGCCCTTTGACAGAGGGCGGCTTAAAAAAGTGCTGGAAAGAGTCCGGCCGTCTGCGCCCCGGGAAACGGAAAAAGTGAATCTTAGGAAGATTGCCATAAGTAATGACGGCAAGACGATATTTGAGGACATCGGCAATATCGTATACATTGAGACGCACAACAGAGGCTGTATCATCCATGCCGGAGAAAGTGATTACTTTGACGGAAAAAGCATCGGAGAGTTTGAGAAGCGGCTCGAGGGGGAGCGCTTTTTCCGGTGTCATAAGAGCTATCTCATCAACCTGGACAAAGTAAGAGAAGTATTTCCGTGGGGGAACAACAGTCTTGGACTTAAGATGCAGGGGTTTGAGGAGGATATCCTGTCGGTCGGGCGTGAGAAGACGAAGGTGCTGCGCCAGCTGCTCGGCTGGTAGGCAGGGCGGAGAGTGAGCTGACAGGCGCATCGTAAGCTTAGATATATTGATATGAAAGACAAGAGGTGAATGGTATGGAATTTATTACAGCACGTTATGAACATGTAGACAGAATGTGTGAGATAACCGGTATGGCGAAGAGACAGCTTAAGGATCTGGGCCTTGACCAGTGGCAGAAAGGATATCCGTCCAGGGACGTGTGGCTTGATGATATAAGAATCGGATGTACTTTTCTGGCAGTGGAGGGTGAAGAGATCCTCGGCATCTTTGCGTTTCAGAAAGATCCCGACCCGTCTTATGCGGTCATCGACGGCAGCTGGCTGACGGACGGGCCGTATGCATCCATGCACAGGGTATGCGTTTCCGACGAGTGCAAAGGAAAAGGAGTGGCGGGGAAGATGTTTGCGCATGGATTCAGGCTTGCCCGGGAGGCCGGGCTTTCGTCGGTGCGGATCGACACACATCCGGGCAATATTCCGATGCAGCGTGCGCTTGAGAAGGCTGGGTTTGTAAAGTGCGGCAGTATCGTGCTGGCGGAAGGATGCGAGGCCGGAGATGACCGGATCGCATTTGAGAGGATGATTTAATAATGAACACTGTCATTTGTGCGGTGATAAGAGTTGGAAGGAGCGAACATGTTAAAGGCAGTATTTGTTGATTACACAGGCACCATTATCAAAGAGGAGGGGCCGGATATCCGGGAGGTGATCAGGAGAACCTACGAAAACAGTGATATAGAAAGCCCGCAGGCCATGGTGGCCTACTGGTGGAGACTGCTGAACGAATATGAGGAAAAGAGTTTTGGAAACAGCTATATGTCAGAGGATGATATCGTGGAGGAACTTTTGAAAATATGCGAAAAAGAGATCCACCTGAAAGAGAATCCAAAAGAGCTGCACGCAGCGTTCCAGCGCTTCTGGATGTATGCCCCGGCATATGAAGACACGGCGGCATTTTTTAAAGAGTGTCCTCTTCCTATCTATATTATAAGTAATAACGCGGGCAAATATATCGAGGAAAGTATGAGGGATAAAGACCTGCATCCGGCCGGCATCATAAGCAGTGATATGGTGAGGGCATATAAGCCTCACAGGGCAGTGTTTGAAAAAGCGCTGGAGGTCAGCGGGTGCAGCGCGGATGAAGTGATCCATATCGGAGATTCTGTTTCTTCCGACGTGGAGGGAGCGAAAGCGGCCAATATACAGCCTGTTCTCGTAGACCGCGGGGGAAAAAGCAGCCTGGAAGGAGTCTTGACGGTAAAGTCTCTGACGGATATAATTCCTCTCATAAATGCATGGCCTGCTGATCGTGGGCAGTACAATAAATAAAACAAGTCTTTGAGGCAGCAGGCGGAGCCGGAGTGATCATTCACGGCTCCGCCTTTTCATTGACTTATATACGGCAGGAAGAATATAATGTAAATATAAAGAAGCAACGATCCGACAACCATGGAGGGAAGCGTTATGATCACAGATAGAATAGAAAAAATCAGACAGAATTATGTCAATGCCAAACCGGCGATCTCGTACGAGCGGGCTTACCTGTGGACGGAGTCCCACAAGAAGACCGAAGGCATGCATGTGGCTGTGAGAAGAGCCCAGGCATTCTATGACACGTGCGACAAGCTTACCGTACATATCTTTGACGGAGAACTTATCGTAGGCGCGGTCGGTGAGTTCCGCAAATGCGGCATCCTGACCCCGGAGTTCTCCTGGCTCTGGGTCGATAAGGAGATGGACGGATTTGATAAAAGGCCGCAGGATCCGTATGTGATGACTGACGAGCAGAGAGCGTTCGTCCGGGAGAAGATTTTTCCCTATTGGAAGGATAAATCGCTTGAGGAAGCTTTTCTGGCAAGAGTACCGGAAGAAACGTACAAGATCGGCGTAGATACCGGCGTTATCGATAATGATTCCAAATGGAGACAGGCGGTCGGCGAGGTTACGCCGGATTATCAGGACGTACTTTTTGTCAAAGGCTTCGGAGGTATCATACGAGAAGCGCGGGAAAAGATGGCCGAACTTGATGAGACTGTGCCGGAAGATATGGATAAGATCACTTTCTATCAGTCGGTCATCCTCACTTCCGAAGGTATCATACGCTTCGCCAACAGATACGCCGATGAGGCCGAACGGATGGCCGGGGAACAGAAAGATGAGAAAAGAAAAGAGGAACTGCTTGGCATTGCCGCGAACTGCCGGAGGGTGCCGGAATTTCCGCCGGAGACTTTTTATGAGGCGATACAGTTCGTGTGGTTTACGCAGATCGGGGGCATTCTGTCTGAGAATCCCCTTTCCCTGAATCCGGGCCGCTTTGACCAGTATATGAACCCGTACTATGAGGCAGATAAGGCAAAGGGCATTTTGACGGAGGATACGGCGCAGGAACTGATCGAGGCGCTCTGGCTGAAATATTCGGAGTGGGTGTGGACGATATCCGCCAACACGGCAGATTACTTTGCGGGATACAATCAGTTCCAGAACCTGACTGTGGGAGGAAAGACGAGAGAGGGGCTGGATGCCACGAACGACATCACGTATATGGCCCTGAAAGCGACGGAGGAAGTAAAGACGCATCAGCCCGGGCTGAGTGTCCGGATCCACGCGGACTGTCCGCAGGAATTTCTCGGCGCGGTGACGCATCTTGTGAGCAAAGGGACAGGGTTTCCGGCTATTCACAACGACAGTGTCGGATACCAGATGCTCCTGAACGCCGGATATGAGCCGGATGATGCGCGGGACTGGAACAACTGCGGCTGCGTCGTTCCGCATTACCGTAAGACCGGAGAGTGGACAGCGGCTGTGAATGTGAACTTTGGCTGTGCGCTCGAATATGCGCTGAATGAAGGAAAGAGCCGGATGACCGGGGAGAAGATGGGACTTTCGGAAAAGCCGTGCAGAGAATTCGCTTCATATGAAGAAGTAAAGGAAGCATTTTTCAGGCAGTTTGAGAATCTTTGCCGGCATTCCATCATCGCTACGGTGACGGCCCAGAAGCTGCATCAGGAGATGGTGCCGAGGCCGTTTTTGTCTTCCTGTATCGAGGCGTGCATGGAAAATGGAAAGGATCTGAGTAACGGCGGCGCAAAATATAACGTAGGGCCGGTGATCACGGGAATTGGCCTGGCCGTTGTGGCAAATTCACTGGCTGTCATAAAAAAGCTCATATTTGAAGACAAAGTGGCGACTATGGAGGAACTTGACAAGGCGCTGGCTGCCGACTGGGAAGGATATGAGGAACTCAGGAAAAAGGCGCAGGACGTTCCGAAGTATGGAAATGACGATGATTATGTCGATAAGATAGCGATTGAGATTGCCAATTGGTATTACCGGGAGATCCACCAGTATAAGGATGTGTTCGGTTCTCCGTTTAACACGGCATTTATGGGGATCTCCAATTATATACCTATGGGGCGCGTGCTCGGCGCCACCCCGTGCGGAAGAAAGAACGGGGAGCCGTCGAGTGAAGGCGTGTCGCCTTACGTCGGGAGCGATACATCCACACCGCTGGCGGCCATGCGCTCTGCGGCAAAGGTCAACCAGGAGATACATTCCGGCGGTACGCTTCTTAACTTAAGGCTCAATCATGACCTGGTGGCGACAAAGAGGGGGCAGGCGAATCTCGGCGCGATGATCCAGTCGTTCTTTGCGCTCGGCGCGTTTCATGTACAGTTTAATACGCTGTCTTCCAAGATACTGCGGGATGCCCAGGCAAGGCCGCAGGAGTATAAAGATCTTCTTGTCAGAGTGGCGGGTTACAGCACGCAGTTTGTCAATCTGTCCAGATCGATGCAGGATGCCATCATCGCGAGGACGGAGCATGCGGAATTTTAAAAAAGGTCTGTGGAGGGATGTCGATATGTCCGGCGGCTACGTGATGAATATACAGAACTTTTCCGTCAATGACGGGGAAGGGATACGGACGAACATATTTCTGGCGGGCTGTCCGCTCGCCTGTGCCTGGTGCTCAAACCCGGAAGGACAGTCGCTTCACAATGCCATGACGTCCTGCATGACAGTGGAGGAAGTGGTGGATAAGGTGAAAAAGCAGATGATATTTTACCGGATATCCGGCGGCGGAGTGACCTTCTCGGGCGGAGAGGCCACTGTGCAGCAGGAGTTTCTGCGCCGGCTTTCTTATCGTCTGTATGACATGGGTATTTCCCTTGCCATAGAGACGTGCGGGCAGTTTGAATATGAAGTTGTGAAAGATATTTTCGGAAAGATGGACCTGATATTTTACGATATCAAGCATATGGACGACCGGAAGCACAGGGCGTTTACCGGTGTGTCAAATGAGAAGATACTCTCTAACGTGCCGAAGGTGGCCGGCCTTGGCGTTCCGATGGTGGTGAGAATACCCGTAATCCATGGAGTGAACACCGGGGACGGCAATCTAGAAAGCACTTTTGAATTCATAAAGAGGGAAGCGCCGCGGGCCAGGCTGGAGCTGCTGCCTTATCACACTTACGGGGCAGGAAAATATGAAGAGCTTGGCCTTTTGCCTCCCCCGGATTCTTTTAAAACACCGGGTGACGATGAGATAGAGGCGTGGTACGAAATGGCGCGCACGTACGGGATAGACAGTATATCATATAAATAGGTGAAAGACGTGTACAGAAGTCTCAGGAATATTTTTTTAATATGGATGGGACTTCTGCCGCCGTTACATTCTGAAACAGCCTGCCGTCGATCTGTATGTTTGGTCCTTTGGTACAGTAATGCATGCAATATACGGTAGTGAGGAGAAAACGCTTGTCCCGTGTCACCTGCCCGGGGCGGATCTTCAGGATCCGCTGAATCTCCTTCAGCACGTCCTGTCCGCCTTTGTTCTTGCACCGGTCTGAAATACAGACTTTGATCTCATGCCGGAAAGACTGTTCATGCAGATGGGGAAGCCTTTTGATCACAGCGCTGACGTAGCCGGGATTTACACCGGCCAGTTCGGCTGCCGCCTCACGGGCCTCTTTTGGAATGCAGCCTTCTATAGCCTGAAGTTCCGTGAGCACGGCGATGACCAGTTCAGACTGGGTCATCGTTTTCTCTTCTCTGTAATAGTCAAATATATCGTTCCATTCCTTTTTCAACATAAAGCCTCCTTCTATATGATCATATAGTATTTCCGGCAGTGTGGTTTTTCATGAGCCGGCGGCATAATTGTTGATCTTTTCGGCAGATTTATACTTTATTTAAGGTTTTTTAAAAGTTCATTGGTTGTGTTGACCCAGTCTTCTTTAGTGGTGGCTCCCATAACAGTTTTGATCACCTCACCTTTGTCATTCAGGAAAAAGCTGGTAGGGAAGGCGGTTACATTTGGCAGGATGTCAGACTGAAGCTTTTCGCCGGGAATGATATTCGTATAGGTCACACCAGTCTTCTTTACGATCTCCTTTGCCAGATCCAGCTGTTCCTGGCTGACCTTACCCTTGTCGTTTATGACATCGGCTGCTATCCCCACAACTTTGAAATTTTTCCCCGCAGCGGCAAATTCTTTATTCAGTTCTTCCAGATGAGGCATCTCTGCCAGACAGGGATTACAGAAGGTGGCCCAGACATTCACCATCGTGATCCCGTCTTTGGCAAGCAGATCCTTCGGAAGCGCTTTGCCGTTAAGATCGGTTCCGTCCAGTGCAACATTCTGAAATAATTCGTCACTGTCCGCGTAACTCAAATCTGCGCTGGAATCGCTTGCCAGCATTGCTTTAGCGCCATGATCCTTCAAAATTGCAGATGCCTGCTTCACCAGTTCTTTTGCCTCTTTGGCCGTGGCACAAGTGACGGTGTCGCCAAGGAAATAGCCGTCTTTTTTCGTGCCGGTCAGCTTTACTATATCTTCGGGAGTCACGAAAATTTCGTAAAGAGGGGAGTTTTCTTCCGTGAGTCCCCCCACCTTGCCTTTTTCGCTGTAGCCGTACAGTCCGGTGATCTCATATTCCGCTCTGCCCAGAGCAGTATCCACGGTAACCTTATCGCCCACCTTTTTCCCCATACTTTTAGCGAGGGCTTCTGGGATCACACAGCCTCCTGCGGAACCGTCGGCTGGAACCTTGCCTTCTGTCAGTTCATATGTGACAAAAAGACCGTTTTCATCCAGCTCAGGCTCGCCGCTCAGGCGCAGGTCTTTTGTGTCACCCATGGACACATCGTCAATATAACCTGAGATATGGTTCGGGCAGTCCACGCCGGGCAGCTCCATTACTTTCTTCCATGTGTCATAGCTGAGGAGCTTATCTTTTGTGAAGCGGACGCTGCGGTCCATCAGTTCCTGTTCTTCATCGGAGACAGAATCCTCTTTCACTATGTCTTTTACGTCCTTAGCCGGACTTTTGCCGCCGCCGGACGTGGATCTGGATGAGGAAGAGGCAGAAGGGCTGCTGCAGGCAGCAAGGGAAACTGTAAGGCACAGGGCCAGGATGAATGTCATTATTTTTTTCATATTTTTTTTCCTTTCATTTGCTTAACGACTAGTTGTTAATTTTTAAAGTTTTTTTAAACGGATTTTCCGCCGCAGCTTTTGGAACAGGAAGCGCAGGAGTCTGAACAGGCTGCCTCCGGTTTTCTGCCGATTCCAAAGCCTTTGGTAAGAGCCCCGGCGGGACAGGCCCGGACGCAGTCGCCGCAGCGGATGCATTCGATACTGTTTGGTGTTTCCCGGGGATCGATGCCCATTTTGCATGTCTTTTTACAAATGCCGCAGTTTACACATTTATCCTCGTCCAAGTGCAGATGGTAGAGGGAAACGGGGTTAAATACGCCATAGACTGCTCCCAGGGGACAGAGGAACCTGCAGAAAGGCCGGTAGGCAAACATGGAGAATACCAAAATGGACACCATCAGAAAGACCTTCCAGTCAAACAACCGGCCAATGGCAGCCTGCAGATCAGGATTTCCCAATGTCAGAGGAATGCCTCCGAGCAAAGTACCGGATGGACATATCCACTTGCAGAACCAGGGATTTCCCTGGCCGATAATGTTAACTGCGAACATGGGCAGCAGCAGGACAAATACTGCAAGAATGACATATTTGAGATACTTCAGATATTTTTCTCCCGGCAGTTTTTTTAGCTTTGGCACGGGAATCTTATGTAACAGATCCTGAACCAGCCCGAAAGGACAGAGGAAGCCGCAGACTACCCGCCCGGATAAGGCGCCCACAGCCATCAGAAAACCGATGATGTAAAAGGAAAACTGGTAGCTGCGGCTGCTGATGACCGCCTGAAGGGAACCAATGGGACAGGCTCCCAGGGCGCCGGGGCAGGAGTAGCAGTTAAGCCCCGGTACGCAGAGCGCTTTTGTGGGCCCGGTGTAAATTTTCGACTGGATAAATCCATTCACATAGCCGTTTGTCAGTGCGGCAAAGATAATCTGCACCCAGAGTCGGATGCCCTTTTTTTGCTGTTTGTTTATTGTTCTTTTTTTGTTATTCATATGTCGCTCCTAACCTATTCCAATACATTCCACGCAGATCGCCGCCGCTTTTTTCAGCACCGTCAAATGCTCCTCCCGGAGCAGCCCGAGTCCCACAAACGCCAGACCAAGGACCAGGCAGGCGATGCCGATGTACTGCCTTCTTCTTTCTGTCATCGGGCCTCACCTCCTTTCCCCATGTAAACCAGACGGCCGCCTTTATTCAGTCCCCAGATTTCATCCGCGCAGCGTGTGATTTTATGGGAATGAGTTACAATGATCACACATTTGTTCTGCACATGGGCTAAATCAGCCAGGATATTCATTACGTCCCGCTCTGTCTCACGGTCCAGATTCCCGCTGGGTTCATCCGCAAGCAGCAGGTTTGGCTCGTGGGACAGGGCTCGGGCAATGCCTACCCGCTGCTGCTCCCCGCCGGAGAGGCCAAGCACACGTCGCCTGGCGGTCTCCTCATCGATGCCCACATTTTCCAGCAGAGTCAGGGCAAAGGCGCGGTTATTTTTATGACGTACCCCGCTGATGGCCATAGAAAGCTCAATGTTTTCCAATGCGGTCTTGTTTAACAAAAGGTTATAGCTCTGGAATACAACGCCTATTTTCCGGGCGCGGTACTGGTCTCTGTCCAGCTTACGCAGATCTTCCCCCTCGTACAGGATCGTTCCCTCGTTACAGGTATCCAGTCCGGCTAAAAGGGAGAGAAGGGAAGTCTTGCCCGCGCCGGACTTCCCGACGATACAGTAGACCTTTCCCGGTTCAAAATCCGCATTTAATCCCTGAAATACAGGTTTTGTGGTTTTCTCGTAGGTATATCCCACGTTTTTAAGTGATAAAACAGACATGTTTAATTCCTCCCTGTCAATTTCTATGGCGCAGGATGCGCATAGGCTCATACTTCATCGCGCAGGCTGCGCTGACCGCCCCTGCGGCCGCTGTCAGAATGAAAGCGATCGCTGTAAGCTCCGAGATGGCCGTGAGATTCAGTGCCGCACTGATATGAGTGACCGGCCTGTTATCTGTTGCAAGCCCTCCAAAAGATGTGCCGCCCATACCTCCGGCAAGAGTCGGCCCGCTCAAAGCCCGGGACATCTGGTCTGCCAGCAGCATATCTGTGACCGGCTGCGCCAGCAGACTGCCAAGGGCGATGCCGAGGATCAGACAAACGGCCATGGTGAGCGCAGATTCCAGGACGAGCTGTGCCGCGACTTTACTCTTTTTCATGCCCATGGCCCGCAAAACGCCAATCTCATATTTCCGCTCTCTCACTAACAATGAAGAGAGGATAAGCAGGATCGCGGCTCCCAGCGCAAGAACTACCCACAGGAAGATCATGGAGATCACGCACATCTGCTCAATGGGTCTTACAAAAGCGTCGTATGCAACGGTATCCGTGCTCAGGCTGTAGTATTCGGAGAGACCGGAAGCATATGCCTCCTGGGCAAAGGCGTGCAGATCCTGGGGGTTTTTCAGGTAAAAGTCCGTATTAAATGTGGGCTCATAAGTATAGCGCGGGTCAGTCAGCAGTTTATAGCGGGTGAAGATTTCATTGTCGCTGTCCGTCTCACCTTCGCTGTATTTCCTGTGATAGATGCCGCTGACTTTAAGTGTCATCTCTTCCAGAGGACCGCCCTGTTTGTCAGTGTAATAGATACTTTTTGCCGGGAAAGTATCACCGGGTTTCAGGCCGTTTAACTCTGCCAGTGTATCAGAGACAAGGCATTCATTATCCGCTGCAGGGAAAGTTCCTCCTTCTGCAAGCTTTGCCTGTCCGTTCCGGAACGGTTCTGCCTGGCTCACATCTTCATATCCGCTGAGTGTGTACTGGGGGATGCGGGTCTTTGCAGGATCTTCGCCTGCCCGCTGTATCTCCATATCCTGATAGTCGGTCGGCGTGGTGTATTTCAGATTGTCTGCGACAGCTTCCATCTGGGTGCTGTACATGGCTTTTTTCAGATATTTGGAGGCGGCCATTTTTTGGATCAGTTCATCGGTGAGTTCAGGTTTTCTGAATGTTTCATCCTTTTCCCATGCCTCGCTGACTTTTTTCTCATCTACGTTCAGCAGCACTTCGGTGCTCAGCCGTTCCCTGTACTGCTTTGCGATGGCGTCTGCATCGTTGTAGATTACGAGAGCCACGCAGCTCATGGTGATGACCAGCAGAAATATACCTGCCGTCAGCAGATTCCGCCCTGCATTCCGGTACAGATTTTGAAACGCGTTTTTTAAAATATACATAAAGTGTTCTCTCTTTTCTTTCAGGATTTTTCTCAGTATAGCACAGGCAATGTTAATTCTGCGGCAAGACAGGAATGTAAAATTTACTGAAATTATATTTTTGTTTTGTACATGTACCGCCTGTGGTATACTATATAGATAAAAATTTAGAACGGCAGGTGATCAGAGTGCGTTTATTGATAATTGAGGACAATACCGAACTGGCAGATCTGATGAAGGGGAAATTGTCCGGTTTCGGATATGTGTGTGATGTGGCCTATGACGGAGAAAGTGGAGATCTGAAGGCTTCAGATAATGATTACGATGTGATTTTGCTGGATCTGAATCTGCCGGACAGAGATGGCTTTGAACTGCTGGAGAACTGGCGGAGTCAGGGGATTTCGGCGCCTGTGTTCATTGTGACCGCACGGGGCGAACTGGAACAACGGGTAAAAGGCCTGCAGCTTGGCAGTGACGACTATATCACAAAGCCCTTTGAGTTCACAGAGCTGGATGCCCGTATCCAGGCAGTGATCCGGCGGTTCCGGGGGCGGGCGAATCCCGTCATTCTCATCGAAGAATTGTCTTTGGATCCGGCCACCCGGCGGGTTACACTGGATGGACGGGAAGTACCTCTCTCCGCTAAGGAATTTGATATTTTAGAATACCTTGCAAGCTGTTATCCACGCATTGTTTCCAACGAGGAGCTGGCAGAGCATGTATACGACGAGAATTTTGATCCGTTTTCCGGGGTCATACGGGTCCATATGGCCAACATAAAGAAAAAACTTAAAATGGGAGACACGTCAATTCTGCGCAATGAAAAAGGAAAGGGGTATTATCTTTGTCTGGAATAAAAAAGCAAACCTGGTTTATGATCGCCGGATATACCATTCTGCTGAGCCTGAGCATTATCGCATGCTTTTATCTCTTTGTGCGCAATTCAGGCGCGGATATTAGCGGGCTGCCGGAGACACTGTTCTACGCCCCGCAAAGCGGTCAGATCGTCCTGGACAGTTCTATCACTTCAACAGAGCTGCACGATTATTTCCGCTCTGCCTTCTTCCGCTATTTGCCTTTGTTGATCGCAGGCGTTTGTCTGCTGGTCCTTTTGTTTTCCTGTGGGCTGCTGTTTTGCATACGCGTGCTGGAACGCAGGCATAACAGGATCATTGCCAGTGACTTAAGGGAGTTGTCTGAATCAGAGCCTGAGCGCATCCGGGAAATGGATCTGAAGGAGGAATATCAGAACATCCATACGCGGCTTTCTTCATATGAGAAAGACCAGCAGCGTCTGCATTCCTTCATTGCCCATGGGCAGAAAAATCTGATCATGCTCATAAAAGCGCGGCTCAATGAGACCTCCGATCCCCTGCTCATCCGGGATATCGAGAAGCTTGCTCAGTCTGTAGATGATATACTGACCATATCCGCGCACCGGGATGCCAGCCGTGAAATGGTGGACCTGGCGCTGATCGCGGCGGAAGAATGTGATACTTACCGAAGCGTTTATTCCAACCTCAGCTTTTGCTTCGATGAAGATGCTTCCTATGAAATTCTAGGCAAAGAACAGTGGCTGCGCCGGGCGGTTGACAATTTGCTGGATAATGCCGTCAAATACGGTGACGGGAGCTTGATCGAGGTAACTTTGGAGCAGCAGCATAACAGCGTACTGCTCCGCATCCGGGACCATGGTATGGGAATGAGTGAAGAGGAAGCGGAACTGGTATTTGAACACGGATACCAGATCAGGGAGTTGAACAAGAACGGCTATGGAATTGGATTGAGTCTTGTCCGGCATGTCTGCAATTTGTGCGACGGTTTCGTCCGTGTGACCAGCAGAGCGGGGCAGGGCAGTGAGTTTGTTTTGGCATTTCCCTCAGCCTGATCTTTTGCTTTTTATGCTTTCCCGGTTTTTCAGGCAATGGAAAGCCTGCCGTCTTTTAAGCAGTATACTTTGTCGTAACAGTCCAGGAGGGATTCATCCATATGATGTGTAATTGTTATGACAGTGAGTTCTTTCTGTGCAAGCAGGCCGGCTTCTATTTCATGAGCGGTTTCCCTGTCTATGGCAGAAGTCCCTTCGTCGAGGATGATCACAGGCGTGGAACGGATGAGGGCTCTGGCTACAGCGATGCGCTGACGCTGGCCGCCGGAGAGATTCCGGCCGTCTTCCCCTGTTCTTGTGTGAAGCCCGTTGTCAAGGGACGGCAGGAACTGCCATATTCCGCTGGCTTTAACGGCGTGATCCAGCCTGTCCTTTGAGAAGGTACTGCCGAGACAGATGTTTTCGCAGATATCTGTGTCAAAGAGGAATATATTCTGATGGATCACGGCAGCCAGACGGTTCAGTCTGTCCGGGGACAGGTCTTTTACCGACACTCCGTCGTAGCATATATCCCCTTCAAAATCAGTGTAATAACCGGTCAACAGCCTGATCAGCGTCGTCTTCCCGCCGCCGCTCTCTCCGAGCAGGGCACATTTCATACCCGGAGTGACGGTAAAACTGATATCTTTTAGTACCGGCTGTTCCGGCGTGTAGCCAAAGGTTACATTTGAACAGGTGATACCTTTTTTTAATCCGGCAGGAGCGGGAAGGTCTTCTTCCTCTGCCGCTTCTTGGTAAGTGAGGGAGAATTCTTCCAGATGCTCAAGCACCGGCCTGATACCGGTTATTTTAGGTATGTTCTGCATGAGCATCACGACGGGTGTGACAAATGTGCCGCTCAGCTGTATGAGAGCGAGAAGCGTTCCGGCCGTTATCTGTCCTTTCATCAAGAGATAAGAAGACACGAACACGATGACAAGTATACTGACCGCAGACAGTACATCGGAGAAGGATTCGTTGACGGCAAGAAGCGTGTCGGCATGCAGTTTTTTCTCCGCTGTGTCCTGGTTGATGCGGGTGAATTTTTTTAATATGTAAGGGCGCATCGAATAAGCGCGTATCACTTCGTAACCGTTAAGAAAGTCCTTGGCCCTGGCAGTGAAGTCAGCCAGTTTTTCCGAGCAGGCATCCTGTCTTCTCTGCATCTTTTTCCCAAGCAGTGCGGGAACTGTGAACATGAGTACGAGAAAGAGAAATAGTACCGCGGTGACAAGAGGGCTTAAATAGAGCAGTATGCCAAGCGTTGTGAGAAACAGGACACCCATCTGTGCACAGAGAAGAAACGGTATGAGGTGATTTTCTTCCACAAGCTTGACGTCGTTGACAAGCGCTGAGAGATAATCCGCGGTATTACGGGAAGAAAAACAGCCGGGAGTACGGCTCATCACGCCGCTGAAAATATGATCCCTCAACGATCTTGTGATACTTCGGATTATAAGTTTACCGCAGTAAGCTTCCAGAAAGCCCATAGCGCCGAGTACACCGAGATATATAAGCGTTGTGAAGAAGAGGCTGGAAAAGGCGGCCATATCGCTGTTCACTGCGGCATCAATGATCCTCTGAAGAAGAATTGAGATAAAAGCTGAAAGGACAGCCGATATTCCGCCGAGAAACAATGTGCAGGCGAGGAGCAGGCGTCCTTTTTTATCGTATAATTTCATGATGATATCCTCCTATTATAATTCTATATAAATCGAATGTGTTTTATGAATATAAAATATCATAGAATTCGATGTAAGTCAAATTAATTTTATGGAAACAAAAAGAGACTGCGCGCTGTGCAGTCTCTTTAAAGGTATGTCGTTATCGGACGTTTATGGACGGTTAGAAATGCCGGAACACCGGTTTTACATGTATCATGATATGAGCATATGTTCCAGGGCGGATATGAACTGGGAAATATGCTCCCTGTGCAGGCAGTAGTAGACTTTGCCCTCTTTTTTCTCTACAGTAATGAAACCGGAGCCGAGCAGCACGTTCATATGATGGGACACGGTGGACGGAGAAAGTCCGAGGTGTTCCGACAGCTTCAGGTTATACATGTGATCGTCTTTCAGGGCGCAGAGGATATCCAGCTTGCTTTTATCCCCGAGGGCCTTGAGCTGCCGGAGCACAGCATCTTTTGACTGCCGGCAGGATGCCTCGTTTGCGGCAAGCGCTTCAGTAAAAAGACCAAAATAACCGGACTTGTAGAGAACGATCTGAATGAGCGGCATAGCAAGCGTAGGCCGAAGCAGAGGAGCATCCGCGCAAGTCCCGGCGATCTTGAGAAATTCCGGGTCACTGCAGGAAGAGGACTGTTCGATCAGGCGAAGGAGCGGCTTTTCCACGGCTTCCAGTGCCTTATCATATGCTTTTTTATTGGCATTTACAGTCTCAAACAGGCAGGAAAGCCAATAGTCGGCTTTTCTCAGGAGATTCAGTACAAACCATTTCTCCTCGTCTTTTACATCTGCAGTATCCATAAAGTCAAGCAGAGCATTTTCGTCCGGCAGGTTCGGAAGTTCCGCTGTTTCAGGAAGCCGGGTATGTTCGCCGGTATCTGTTATAAAATAAGCCAGAAGGCTGCGCAGCTCCTGAAGCTCCAGGTTTTCAGGATGTTCAAGGCAGGAGCGCTTCTCGACTGCCAGTGCAAGGATGAGAAGAGAGGTGTCATAAGAAACATGTTCAAATAAAGCGGTCTCCTCACGTCCGGTTATTCTATATTTCTGGAATGTGTCCACATATTTTTCAAAGACGTTCAGCTCTTCTTCAAAAAAAGCTCTGCCGTTGACACCATAGTCATCCAGCTGAGAGACTAGTTCCTCCTTCCAGTTCTGCGTGTGGCAGAGCAAAAGAAGAGAAAAGATCTCAAACAGCGGGTCGAGTTCATTCTTTATTGTAATATTCATAAGACTTCACCATCCAATTTTATATAGTCAAAGCGTATCAGGGGCCGTCTGAGAACACGGTCAGGAAACGCGGTAGCTGCCGTCCCCGAGACATGTCACAGCACTCTCATAAAAGGTTCTGGACGCCCGCACCAGGTATTCGGTATCTCTGGCGCCGGCTGTCTCGTATGGAGAGTGCATGGCAAGCTGTGCAAGCCCAATGTCTGCCGTATTCATGGCTGTCTGTGTGTTGGCGATGCTGCCGAGGGTAGATCCGCCGGCCATGTCGGAGCGGTTCAGAAATGACTGGTAAGGAACGTCCGCCTTCTCACATATCATCTTAAATATGGAAGCAGATACGGCGTCCGTCGTATATTTCTGGTTAGCGCTGTATTTTATGACAATGCCTCCGTTCATATAAGGGCGGTTCGTCTCGTCTGTTTTGTCCGGCTGGTTCGGGTGCACGGCGTGGGCGTTGTCGGCCGACACCATAAAGCTGGAGGCAAGCATCGTATGATAACGTTCTTCGCTTTTGCCGGACGCGGTGCAGATGCGCCGCAGCGTATCTCTTAAAAATGTCGAGGCCGCCCCCTGCTTGCTCGTACTGCCCACCTCTTCGTTATCGAGTATACACAGGACCGGGATGCATGAGGAGTCATAAGAAGTGAGAAATCCTTTCAGTGAGGCGAACGCACATTGCAGGTCATCAAGCCTTGCGCTTGATATAAATGCGTCGTCCGCCCCCCAGACAGTGCCCGGCATCCGGTTGTACAGGAACAGATCGCTGCCGAGTATATCGTCCCCGCTGACGCCGGCCGCCTCCGCCATAAGCTGCATAAAGGTACCCTTCGCGGTGAACTCACCGTACAGTGGCAGCATATCCTTCTGCGGGTTATATTTATAACCTTCATTCACCTCACGGTTCATATGGATGGCAAGATTCGGTATGAGAAGCAGGTCCCGGTCCGCGTTGACAAGGCGGGTCGTGACGGCGCTGCCGTTTCGCACGAGGAGACGGCCTGCCGCAGACAGCGGCCGGTCCAGCCAGGAGGCCATGATCATGCCGCCGTATTTTTCCACGTTTAGCCGTACATATTTCCCGTCGGAAACAGTCTCTGGGTGTTCTTTGATCTTAAAGGAAGGAGAGTCTCCGTGGCTGGCCATGATGTGAAAGCCGCCGCACGCTTCTTCCGGTATCCGAAAGGCAATGATCGAGGACAGATTCCTTGTGACAAAATAGCGCCCGCCCTTTTTCAGCTCCCATGTACATTGTTCTTCCAGCCGTTCATACCCTTTTGCCGTGAGCATTTCCGCCGCAGTGCCGACGGTGTGATAGGGACTTGGGCTGCGTTCTATAAAGGTAAATAGTTCTTGTGTTATATCGGTTTCCATTTTGGTTCCTCCTTCATAAATTTTGATTAGGCTTTCTGTTTTCGTTTCCCGTTCTTAGCGAAAACTTTATTCATTTTATCTGGAAGTTATTATTAGCACCTCCGCTAGAAATACCATCAGGTAATACTTTTATTTTTATCATCTGTTTTTATATATTCTGCTGTATTTAAAATCCCAAGTTGATATTCCGCTATTTCTTTTAATGTATTAAACCGTTCCTTTTTATCTTTACCTTCCCGTATCATATGTGCATTATGTGTTTCTAAATTTGATAAAACAGTTAATTCATTTACGGTGGCATAATCCCTGACATTGTTCTTACCAGCCAGTTCAGGATTTGCATCTCGCCACGCCTTTGCTGTAAAACCAAAGAGCGCCACATTCAAAATATCTGCCTCCTCAGCATAAGCCAGCCATTCCAAATTCTCACTGTAAGTATTTTGTGGAATTAAGTAATTTTTTACAGCATCAGTCTGGATCAGATAATTATTCTTAGATAAAAACCTTTTCGCGTTCCATTCAATCTGTTTTTTATCATTTTCTTCCTCTTTTAATCTTTGAAATTCTTTGATTAGATATAGCTTAAATGTGGGGCTTATTGCAGAGGCAAACTCAAATGCAATATCTTTATGGGCATAAGTTCCACCATATTTGCCGCGTTTTACATATAATCCAATTGCTCTGGTCTGCTCTACCCATTCGGATATACTGGGTGTGAATGTAAGTAATCCCGCTTGCTTTTTAAAGTGTTCAGATTCGAACACTTTAAAATTAGGATTATATAATTGTTCCCATACCGAAAGATATTCTAATGTTGCCCGATTTCTTAACCAGTTTCTAATAATGTCTGCCGCTCTTGATTGATCTGATTTAGCCCCTGCAATATTGGTAATACAGATATAATCATCCAATTCTTCTGCCGAAACAGCAATAGATATATTTTGAACTGTAATTATTCTGTTTTTTGCCATTTTACATATCTCCCTTTTCTTTATTATTTTCAAATGTAATTCTCGTATCGCACCATATTTTTTGATACAATTCTTATTCTTTTTTCAGTTTGACAAACCGGAAGTTGTCAAGTTGTTTTTTTTATTCGATTTTTTACTTAAGCATAGCTTTTAAAAACTTATTTCTTGTTTCTTGAGCAATCGCTTTTGCTATTACATCTTTCTCATCATCTTCTACATAAATTGTATCGTGTGTTATTCCTAATGCACATAATTGTTGACGAAGTGATTCGTAAGCGCTATATGGAATATATATTTTTATTATTCGTTTTTGAAGTTCAGTGTAAAAATCCATTGGCCACACTAGAGTTCCAGTTGTTGTAAATTTCCCTGCTTGTCTTGAAATTCTTTTTTCTTTATTAAATCCAGAAAAACACACTGGAGGTATCATATTATGTAAACATTCCTCAAGTATTTTTGCATGTTTGATTGAATCAAAAACTATAGGGTTCTTATCAAAATCCGGTATAGGAACTGTTTTCTTATTGATTTCTAATGGATCTATCACAAAAACTGCACCACCACCACTTCCAAAGCCTTGTGAATCAAAAAAATGTCTAATATCATCTTCCTTCGTTTGTCCTATTGAACAATCTCCAACTGCAAAAAACAGGGCATTGATAGCATTTGTTGTCCAGTCTAAAATCCTTGTAGGAATACCATAGTGCTGTGCTATACACTCCCACTCAATTCTTGTACTAACATCATATTCTAAACAATCCTTAGCTTTTTCACTAAATTCAGTAACCATTCGATCTACTGGCAAAAATGCTACCACATTATTAGAACCACTACATGTA
The DNA here is from genome assembly GCF_008281175.1 of [Clostridium] hylemonae DSM 15053. NCBI lineage: Bacteria > Bacillati > Bacillota > Clostridia > Lachnospirales > Lachnospiraceae > Lachnoclostridium > [Clostridium] hylemonae. The sequence goes on along the minus strand of NZ_CP036524.1, from coordinate 2,968,257 downwards.
TCATCTAAAATAGGTTGATTTAATTTGTATCCTCTTTGATCTTCGATTGCAAATACTTTGCGGAGTGCTGATGGAGTGAGTCGGTATTCGCAATTACTTTGCCCCCTATACCATTTTTCTGTACCGTTACTACCTATCTTTGCTATAAGCTCAATATATTCATTAAGGCTTTGAGCAACATAAGTTTCCATCATTTTACTACACTTCCTTTTCTTCAGATTGTAATGAAATAAGAATTTACCATTTCCTACAAATACCAATTTTATAATTTGCTTTCAACGCCATCTTCTTGAACTATCGTTCAAGAAGCCTCCCTCGCTCTGCTCGGTCAATTCCGATTTGTCGCTCGATCAAAAAATATAAATTTCCTTCCGGTCATTGTTCATGAGCGCCATTTATAAATTTCTTTCATGTTACCATAAGCTTATAAATATTACTATAACATATTATGGATACCCATTTGGCAAAATGGACAGAGGAAATTCCTGAGACTATTAAGAAAAAGAAACTGTTTGAAAAGTTAATTGAGATTTATCCTCGTAATCCACACTATTATAATCATTTGGCGCGTTTATTAGTTGAAGGTTCTTCCAATGACTATAATCCTGCAATTGAATTGCTTAACAAGGCTATAGAAATATTAGAAGAGGATGAAAGAACTCTTTTAAAAACTGGTAGAGTGGCATTAAGTCTCACTGATTCAAAGACTAGTAGGCTATGAAAAAGATGAACGTTCAATGAATCAAATGCTGAAGGATGAAGAAAAAAATAGTAAAAATATGTTGACTTAGAGCCCGCTCCAGGGAGTATGCTTAGTATGCAGCAAGGAAATGAAGGAGGAAATAGATATGATATATAAAGAGTTTCACGATTTAAAACTCTCGGTTCTCGGACTTGGAACGATGCGTCTTCCTCTCAGGGGAGACGGTCCGGATGCGCCGATAGATGAAGAGCGGGCGGCCGAAATGTTTGCGTATGCCATCGACCATGGGATCAATTATTTTGACACGGCCTACGGTTACCATGACGGCGAGTCGGAGAGGGTGACGGGAAAGCTCCTTTCCAGATATCCGCGTGACAGTTACTATCTGGCGACGAAGTTCCCGGGATATGACCTGTCCAATATGGATAAGGTGGAGGAGATATTTGAGGAACAGCTTGAAAAATGCGGTGTGGACTATTTTGACTTTTACCTGTTCCACAATGTATATGAGAAGAATATAGACCCGTATTTGGACGAAAAGTACGGTATAATGGAGTATCTGTCAAAGCAGAAGGAAGCGGGAAGGATCAGGCACCTCGGTTTCTCAGCCCACGGGCGGTACGATACGATGAAACGTTTTCTGGACGCATATGGCGGCAAGATGGAATTCTGTCAGATACAGCTCAATTATCTCGATTGGAAGTTACAGGATGCAAAAGCAAAAGTAGAACTTCTGAATGAGTATCATATTCCGATCTGGGTGATGGAGCCTCTCCGGGGCGGGAAGCTGGCAGAGCTCTCAAAGGAGAACAGCGACATGCTGCGCGGACTTCGCCCGAAGGAAGGGATCCCGGCGTGGGCATTCCGGTTTCTGCAGTCTGTTCCCGGCGTGACGATGATTCTTTCCGGCATGTCCGATATGACGCAGCTCAAAGAAAATATTGCCACCTGTGCCGAGGAGAAACCTCTGAGCGAAGAAGAGATGAAGGCGCTTATGGAAGTGACGGACAGCATGCTTGATATTCTGCCGTGTACGGCCTGCCGCTACTGCGTGGCACACTGTCCGAAGGGGCTTGATATCCCGACCCTTTTGTCACTCTACAATGAGACACGATTCGTGAATGGACTGATCACACATATGGCGGTGGATGCCATCCCGGAAGAGAAACGCCCGTCCGCATGTATCGGATGCAAAAGCTGTGAGGCAGTCTGTCCTCAGCAGCTTGAGATCGCCGGGGCCATGAGTGATTTTGTCAGAAGGCTCGACGCGCCCGCAGGCTTATAACAGATGAAGCGTTCCGAAAGGGTGTAATAAATTGACATTTATACCTGAACTTTAGTATACTCAAAGAAATATCTTGTCGGGCCCGGAGCGCCCGGTAAATATACATAAGGGTGAAAAGACATGGAGAACAGCAAAGGGATGGTCATAGTAGTCATAGACGGACAGGGAGGCCGCGTAGGCAGCCTGTTCATAGAGAGATGGAAAAGACAGGGGAGAGCGCAGGCCGAGATCATCGCGGTGGGAACCAACAGCGCGGCTACCTCTGCCATGCTGAAAGCCGGGGCCGATAAGGCAGCCACAGGAGAGAATCCGGTAGTGGTGAATGCCAGAAAGGCGGATTATATCGTAGGGCCTATCGGTATAATGGCGGCGGATGCGCTTCTCGGGGAAGTCACGGCGGTGATGGCCCGGGCAGTGGCGGGAAGCGGCGCCAGGAAGCTGCTGATCCCGGTAAATTCGTGCGGATTTTATGTGGCAGGCGTCGGGGACCACACGCTCAGTGAGCTCGTGGATGATGCGGTCGGGATGATCGGGTAAAACGGCATAAAAAGAGGGCGCCAAGTGTCCTCTGTGTCCGGCCAGGCCGGACGCCGCATATCTTTTCCGGCTGTATATGCCGGCACGTTCAGTGAAGGCCGATTCAGTGAAGGTCGGTTCAGTGAAGGCCGGTTCAGTAAAAATGAAGGAAAATAATAAGAAATGAAATGCCATGAAGGTGTGAGGCTTCCCAAGGAGGCTTATGTTTTCATGGCATTTTTATGATAAAGGAGATTCAAAAGGAATCTCTGTTCACAAGGAGGATTTGTATTATGCATATGGCAGACGCGCTTATAACACCGGCGGTGGCGGGGACGATGTACGCCTGTTCGGCGGCCGCGGCAGGCGGTTCGCTCAAAAAGGTAAGGATGGAAGATGAACCGGGAAAGATACCGGCGATGGGGGTGATGGGGGCTTTTGTATTTGCCGCCCAGATGATCAACTTTACCATTCCGGGGACGGGTTCCTCCGGACATCTGTGCGGAGGAGTGCTTTTGACCGCCATACTCGGGCCTTATGCGGGATTTCTGACGATGATAGGAGTTCTGCTCATCCAGTGCCTTATGTTTGCGGACGGCGGGCTTCTGGCGCTTGGATGCAACATATGGAACATGGCGTTCTACGGCTGTTTCATAGGAGGCTTCCTCATATGGAAGCAGATGATGAAGAGAGGAGTGAGCCGGGGAAAGATCATGTTCGCTTCTATTGCGGCCTGTGTTCTGACATTGCAGCTCGGCGCATTCTCAGTGACGCTTGAGACATTGGCTTCCGGTGTGACGGAACTGCCATTCGGTGTGTTTGCCGCGGCTATGCAGCCGATACACCTCGCCATCGGGCTTGTGGAGGGCGCCATCACGGCGGCGGTGCTTCTCTTTGTATATGAGGCGAGACCAGAGCTCATCTGGACCGGTGAGGCGGGTCCGGGTCCGATTCGGGAAGGAAAGCTCAGCTATAAAAAGACGATGCTCGTACTCGCTGCGGCTGCAGCTGTGACCGCAGGCGGCATCTCGCTGCTTGCGTCCGCATATCCGGACGGGCTGGAATGGTCGATTGAGAGAATCACAGGATCTGCGGAGATCGCGGCTTCCGGGCAGGCGCACGTTCTGGCGGAAAGGATACAGAGTGCAACGGCCCTGCTTCCGGACTATATGTTCCGCCACAGTGAGTCGGCGGCCGGGACATCGGTGGCAGGCATTGCGGGCGGGGCCGCCGTCATACTCGTCTGCGTGCTTTCCTGCTATGCATTCCGGTTTTTCAGAAAGAAAGAGAAGCATGAGCAGGATCGATGAGGCAATTCGCGGGATACATTATCTGGACGAGTCGGCGGAGCGTGATACATGGCTTTGCCGCATTCACCCCCTTGCAAAGGTCATAGTGACGGTATGGTATATGGTTCTGGTCGTGTCCTTTGGCAAATACAACCTGTCAGGACTGGCCGGCATGTGCCTCTACCCGGTCATTCTTATCATTCTCGGTGATCTGTCTTTTAAGCGGGCTGCCGGACAACTGAAGTACATACTGCTTGTCGTGTGCATGGTCGGTATCGCAAATCCGTTTTTCGACCGCGCCGTGCTGTTCTATATAGGAAGGATACCGGTGACGGGCGGAGTGGTCTCCATGCTGACGCTTGTGCTGAAAGCAATGTTCTGTGTGTCTGCGTCCTACCTTCTGGCCGCGGCCACGTCAATAGAAAAGATCTGCTGCGCCCTGCGTATGCTGCATGTGCCGAAGATACTCGTCACGCTTATCATGCTCATCTACCGTTACGTCATGCTCATGCTGAAAGAGGCGGAGCGGGTCACCCAGGCGTATTCTCTGAGAGCGCCGGGGGAAAAAGGTATCCGTTTCAAAGTCTGGGGGACACTTGCGGGTCAGATGCTTCTGCGGAGCATGGACCGTGCGGAACTCGTGTATGAGAGCATGACGCTGAGAGGATTTACAGGTGAGTACCGGTTAAGCGGCATGGAAGGGAAGCACCGCGGGAGCATACAATATGCACTGTTCTGGTGTGCTGTACTGTCAGTGCTTCGCGTATTTCCATTGTTTGAGACGGCAGGCAGGATGATTGGGATGTGACAGAAAAGAGGGATCGCGTTTGAAAAAAATAGAGATAGAAAACCTTACGTTCCGGTACAAAAGCAGAGATAAAGGGCAGACAGCCCCTGTACTTAAAGAAGCCGCGTTTTTTGCGGAAGACGGAGAGTCTGTCGGCATTATCGGCGCCAACGGGGCAGGGAAGTCAACACTGCTTAAGATACTGGTCGGTCTGCTGCCCGGTTATGAAGGGAGCGTGCAGGTGTGCGGTATGGATGTGGTGAAGGAGAATCTGTCCGCCATCCGCCGGAAGGCCGGTTATGTATTCCAGGATTCGGACAGTCAGCTTTTTATGAACACGGTATATGAGGATGTGGCTTTTGCCCCGCGAAACTACGGTATGAGTGAAGAGAAGGTGAAGGAGCGGACGCTGGAGGCGCTCAGGCAGACCGGCATCGAGGAGCTGAAAGACCGGCATATTTACCGCCTGTCCGGAGGACAGAAGAAACTGGCCGCCATTGCGTCCGTGCTTTCCATGGGGGCGGAGATACTGCTTATGGATGAGCCGTCCGCCGCACTGGACCCCGGGAACAGGAGGAAGCTGATACATATATTAAATGAGCTGCCTGCGGTCAGGCTGATCGCCTCCCACGATCTGGATTTTATCTACGATACGTGCGGGCGGACGGTGCTCCTGTCAGAAGGAGAGATCGTGCGGGCAGGAAAGACGGAAGAGATATTAAAGGATGAAGAGCTGCTCGCCTCCCACGGGCTGGAACTGCCTCTTTCCTTCCGTTTTATGAAAGGAGTCTGAGCGATGGAGACGCATGAGATATTGGAACAGGTGAAGACAGGAGAAATAACGGTTGAGGAAGCGGAAAGGTATTTCCGCCGGAAGCCGTTTGTAGATATGGGGTATGCCAAGCTGGATACCCACAGGGAGATCCGGTCCGGATTTCCGGAAGTAGTGTTCTGCAGCGGTAAGGCAGACGAACATCTGCTGCACATCTTTGAAGTTCTTTTTGAAGAAAACAAAGAGGTGTTCGGCACAAGGGCGTCCGAGGCACAGTATGAACTGGTGCGGGAGCGGATACCGGAGATTACTTACGACCCGGTCTCCCGCATTTTGAAGGTTGAGAAGGAAGGAAAAGAGCGGAAAGGAAAGATCGCGGTCTGCACGGCTGGTACAGCGGACATAGCGGTGGCGGAGGAAGCCGCCCAGGCAGCTGAATTTTTCGGAAGCAGTGTGGAGCGTATCTACGACGTGGGAGTGAGCGGGCTTCACCGTCTGCTCGCAAGACTTGAGACACTTCAGAGCGCAAACTGTGTCGTGGCCGTGGCCGGCATGGAAGGGGCGCTGGCCAGTGTCATAGGCGGGCTGGTGGATAAACCGGTCATCGCGGTGCCGACGTCGGTCGGCTACGGCGCGAACTTTAAAGGACTGTCGGCGCTGCTTACGATGATCAATTCCTGTGCAAACGGGATCGCGACAGTGAACATAGACAATGGCTACGGCGCGGGATATATGGCGGCGCAGATCAACAGACTGGGGGTACGGTAATATGGAGAAACAGACAGGGAACATACTATATCTGGAATGCTGCTCAGGCATCAGCGGCGATATGACGGCTGCCGCGCTGCTTGACCTGGGAGCGGACCGGAAGGTACTGGAGCAGGCGCTTGAGAGTCTTCCGGTAGAGGGCTTCCGGATAAAAATAAGCAGGGTAAAAAAGGCGGGGCTTGACGTATGTGATTTTGACGTTGTTCTCGATGAAGCGCATCAAAATCACGATCATGACATGGAATACCTGCACGGTCATCACGGCCACGTGCACAGACACAGCCACGACGGGGAAGGCGGACATTCACACGCGCACGCGCATGTCCACCGGGGACTTCATGAGATTCTGCACATAATCAGCCATGCCCGGATGACAGACGGCGCAAAAGAAACAGCGGAAAAGATATTCCGGATTCTGGCAGACGCGGAGGCGAAAGCCCACGGCGTGCCTGTGGAGGAAGTGCATTTTCATGAGGTGGGGGCGGTCGATTCGATCGTAGACATCCTATCTGTGGCCGTATGCCTTGACAACCTGCGCGTGAAGGAGTGCATCGTGCCGGTGCTTTATGAAGGCTGCGGAACAATACGCTGTCAGCACGGTATTCTCCCGGTGCCGGTGCCGGCGGTCGCCAATATCGTGGAGACATATCATTTGAATCTCAGCCTGACAGAAAGCCGGGGAGAATTTGTCACACCTACAGGCGCGGCTATAGCAGCCGCGGTGCGTACGTCAGAGAAGCTGCCGGCGTCATTTGCAGTGAGGAAGACGGGAATGGGGGCAGGAAAACGGGAGTATGACCGCCCGGGTATCTTAAGAGCCATGTTAATTGAAGATACGAGTCCATCTTTTGAAAGCGACTGTATATGGAAGCTGGAGACAAACATCGACGACTGTACCGGCGAAGCGCTCGGATACGTGATGGAGCGCCTCATGGAAGAAGGCGCCAGAGATGTAAATTATATGCCTGTCTACATGAAGAAAAACCGTCCTGCCTATCAGCTTAATATCATATGCTCTGAGGAAGATATCCCACGGCTGGAACAGATCGTATTCGAGGAGACGACGACCATCGGAATACGGAGACAGAGGATGGAGCGCACCGTGCTGGAGCGTACGGTAAAGACGGTGCATACAAGCATCGGGGACGCGAAGGTGAAGATGTGCCGGGTCGGTTCCAACGTCAGAGCGTATCCGGAATATGAAAGCGCCGCGGCTCTTGGCAGGGCATGTAAACGACCGTATCAGGAGGTATACGCACTGATCATGAGGGAATGTGATGGAAGCAAACAATGAAAAATATGTCCGGCTTTCGCATATGCTGAAGGAGTGGACGAAAGAAGATGTTGTCGTGGCATTCTCAGGCGGAGCCGACTCTGCCCTTCTTCTGAGAGCGGCGTGTGATGCGGCTTTAGAGAATGGCACAGACGTGTACGCTGTAACGGTGATGACAAAGCTGCATCCGGGAAGCGACCTGGATACGGCCAGGAGAGTGGCCCGGGAGATGGGGGCGCTGCATCGTGTGCTGGAGATCGATGAGCTTGACGAGGCTGGAATTAAAGAGAATCCGGTGGACAGATGCTACCGCTGCAAGAAGAGTATTTTCCGCAAGATAAGAGCGCTTGCGGAAACACTCAATGTGCGCTGTGTGCTGGAAGGAACGAATGAAGATGATCTGCATGAATACCGCCCCGGTCTCAAGGCGCTCAAGGAGCTTCGTATTTTAAGTCCGCTGGCACAATGCCACATAACGAAGCAGGAAGTCAGAGAACTGGCGCGAAGGCGCGGCGTCTCGGTGGCAGAACGTCCGGCGAGCCCCTGCCTGGCGACAAGGCTTCCCTATGGCACACATATCACCTGTGATAAGCTTCAGATGATAGAAAGGGGCGAGGCGTACATCCGGGAAATGGGCTTTTATAATGTACGTCTGCGTCTGCACGGCGATATAGCCAGAATAGAAGTGGATGCAGAAGCTCTGGACGGGCTTTTCAGGCGCAGAGAGGAACTGACAGAACAGCTGAAAGAACTCGGATTTACATATATCACGATAGATCTGGAGGGCTTCCGTTCAGGCAGCATGGATATAAAAATTTCATGATCTTCCGAAAAAGTATTGACTTTGAGTACACTCCAGGTGATACGCTCATATAAAAGCTAAGGAAGGAGCCTGAAAATATGAAGAAAGTATTGTTACTGTCGGCGAGTCCCAGAAAGGGCGGGAATTCGGATATTTTGTGTGATGAGTTTATGAGAGGAGCCGTTGAGGCGGGAAATAAAGCGGAGAAAATATTTCTGAGGGAAAAGAATATCAATTACTGTACCGGCTGCGGTACTTGTTCTTTTCTCGGAAAACCGTGTCCGCAGAAGGATGATATGGCTAAGATCCTGGATAAGCTCATCGAGGCGGATGTGATCGTCATGGCTACGCCGGTTTATTTCTACACGATGGATGCCCAGATGAAAACGCTCATCGACCGGTGCTGTTCCAGATACACGGAGATGAAAGAGAAAGAATTTTATTTTATCGTCACTGCGGCGGTGGACAGCATCGCGCAGATGGAGCGTACGGTCGAAGGACTCCGTGGATTTACGGTCTGTCTTGACAGTCCCCGGGAGAGAGGCGTCATTTATGGCGCCGGAGTATGGCAGGCGGGAGAGGTCAAAGATAAACCGGCAATGCAGGAAGCATATGATGCCGGCCGCAATGTTTAAACAACCAGATCATATAAAATCAGGAGGGACATAGTATGACGATCAAAGAAGTGAGTGAACGTTTTGATCTGTCTGCCGACACTTTACGCTATTATGAGAGAATCGGACTCATACCAAGGGTTCCGCGCAATAAAAGCGGCGTGAGAGACTACGATGAAGAGTCCTGTCAGTGGGTCCAGCTTATAAAGTGTATGCGCAAGGCCGGTGTACAGATAGAAGCGCTTATAGAATATGTGGCGCTGTACCGGCAGGGCGACGATACGGTCGATGCCCGCAGGGATATTCTTGCCGAGCAGAGAAACCGTCTGATCGAAAGGATGGAGGATATGCAGGCGGCGCTGGAGCGTCTGAACGGGAAGATAGAGCGTTACGACCAGGGACTGATGAGGAGTTCATCCGGGCAGTAACGTCAATTTATGACATATATTTGTTGAACTGCCATTCATTTACAGTTATAATTAGAACCATATGAAATGAGGGTACTGTATAGATGGGGGAGGTCCGCAATATATGTCAAACTGGTCACTGCTCACAGAGTTTGCCGCGCTGCTGCTTGTCATAATTCTGTTGTCGAGCCTTGCGATATATAAGAAGAGAATCACACATTCGCTGAAGCTGTTTGGAACATGCCTTGTACTTTCGGGATGTTCCATTGTGTTAAATATGATCTGTGTCATTTTGCTGAAGCACAGAAGGCTTATACCTGGGGGAATAAATGTACTGGCCAATTCGTTGTATTTCTGGCTCGTCGTACTGCTCACCTCAGTGACGGCCATGTATATATTTGAGAAAATGCTGGAACACGTGTATGACCAATACTGCATCGTGCGTGCCAGAAGAATGCTCGTCTCTTTTGTCAGTCTCTATACCGTCCTTATTTTCGTGAATCTGAAGGCGGGGGTATTGTTCTGGTTTGACAGCGGGGGCAATTATCACAGAGGGATATTGAATGGCGCAGGTTACGGTGTTATGCTGTTGGAGATGATGTTTCTGTATATCTGTTTTTTCAGACACCGTTCCAGTGTGAGCAGGGAGATGAAACATGCGCTGAAACTGTTTCCGCCGGTTGTCATTACGCTTGTTGCAATGCAGCTCATAAATCAGGGGCTGCTGCTCAATGGGATCATCGTGGCGTTTGTCGATACGATTCTTTTTATAAGCTTCTTCAGCCAGCGGAGAGAGAATGACAGCGTGACCGGGGCGGGAAACAGAAATGCATTCTATTCCGAGCTTGCTTACCGGGTGGCGGGAAAGCAGAAGTTTCAGGTACTGCTTGTAGTTCCGCGAGATTTCGGAGCTATCAATCAGCGTTACGGCCATCAGACCGGCAATGAATTTCTCTATGCCGTTGTTTTGTGGCTGGAAGAGACATACAGAGAAGCTGCCGTTTACAGATATATAGGGGTGACATTTGCCGTTATATTTCCTTATTCAGACTCTGCTTTGGCGGACAGATATGCAAGAGAGCTGGAAGAGAGGTTTGAGCAGCCATGGGTGATCGGACAGTACGAGGAGACCATAACGGCAGCTTTCGGCAGTATGGTCCATACAGGGGGAGACCAGGAAGAAGACCAGATGATGGAGCTTCTGGACTACTTGCTTTCGCTTGCCAAGCATTCCGGCCAGAAGCATATACATTTCGGCAGGGAAGTAAAAGAACGTTTCCTGCGCGCCAGGATGGTGGCGGATACCGTGCGCAGAGCGGTGAAAGAACAGCTTTTTGAAGTATGGTACCAGCCGGTATATTCCCCGGAAAAGGGATGTTATTATTCTGCAGAGGCGCTCGTAAGGCTCCGGGACGGAGAAGGAGGATTTCTCTCTCCGGATGAATTTATCCCTGTAGCGGAAGGGATCGGAGTCGTGAGCAATATCTTCTGGCAGGTGCTCGGGGAAGTGTGCCGGTTTATTAAGAGAAATCCGGATCTGCCGGTCGGTACGATATCTGTGAATATGTCTATGGAACAATTTGAGGAGCCTGATCTTCCGCGGAGGATCCAGAGACTTCTGGGGGCATGGGACATTGCGCCCCAAAAGATAAAGTTTGAGATCACCGAGCGTGTCATATCAGAAGATGCGGTGCAGGTACAGAAAGTGATACATGAGATGGAAGAATTCGGATTTCGTTTTTATCTGGATGACTTTGGCATCGGTTATTCTAATTTTGCTTCCGTGGCAGAGTATCATTTTGAATCGATCAAGCTGGATAAGAGTCTTGTGGGCATCACCGAGAAGGCGGAGAAGGGTTACAATATAGTTTGCGGCCTTATCAGCCTGTTCCATGAGATGGGGATGGAAGTTATCGCAGAAGGGGTCGAGACGGCCGGCCAGTCGGAGACGCTCACCAGTATGGGGGCGGATAAGATCCAGGGTTTTTATTATGCGCGGCCTATGCCGGGGGCTGAGCTGGTGAAGTTTCGCGGCTGACAAGTACGTCGGACCGCAGGAGCCCTTTCAATATTTCCTTGGCTTCCCCGCGTATTTCTTCCAGTGTTTCCTTTTCTGAATGACATTCGTTGATAAATCCCAGGATTCCGTAGCAGAGGAATCCTGCGATTTTTTTTGCAGTGTATCTAAGGTGAAAGTTTAATATGCGCGCCTCTTTGTCTGTGTGCATCTCCACCGTTTCCAGAACATAGTTATAGAAAGAGAATGCAAGGTACGGATTCTCCTCGGGCAGTGTGTGCCGGAAAAAGTCGTAATTGGCATAGTATAATTCCAGTATGACGTCCAGCACATTGCAGTATCCGAGCACAAGGTCTCTGCCGGGGTTATTCTCCGCCTGTCTGCGTATATAATTACCTGTCCCGATGCGGATCATATCCTGAAAAATATCATCCGCGAGGGCATACTTGTCGCTGTAGTGAGAGTAGAAGGTGATGCGGCTCGTGTCGGCCCTGCGGCAGAGTTCGGTGATGGATATCTGTTCAAACGGCATATCCGCCAGCATTTCTATCAGAGTACCTTTTAAGTTTTTCTTTGTCTTCCGGACGCGTCTGTCTTCCATGATCTTTTTTACAATTTCTCCAATCTGTATAAATAACTGACAGAAGTGAATATCTGTAAATTGTCCTTCTTCCTTCAGTTTGCTATAATCTTAACACGTGTAATAATAACGGTCAATGTGTTAGTTAACGGAAAGGAGCGTTTATGCCAGGCGTTGCAGTGATGACAGACAGTAATTGTGGATTTATGCAGGAGGACGGGGAAAAGTATGGTATATCGATCATACCGATGCCGATTGTCATAGATGGAACTACTTATTATGAAGGGCTGGATATTTCGCAGGAGCAGTTTTATGAAAAGCTGTCCGGGGGAGCGTCCGTCACATCTTCCCAGCCTTCACCGGGAGATGTCATGGACAGGTGGGACAGACTGCTTGAGAAATATGATGAGATCGTTTATATTCCGATGTCCAGCGGGCTCAGCCATTCCTATGAATGTGCAGCCGCGTTCTCACAGGAGTATGGCGACCGGGTGCATGTTGTGGATAATCACAGAATATCGATCACCCAGGCGCAGTCGGTTCTGGATGCCCGGATTCTCGTTCAGCAGGGGAGAAACGGAACGGAGATCAAAAGCATCCTTGAGCGGGAGGCTCTGGATGCCAGCATATATATAGCGGTCGATACGCTGGAGTATTTACAGAAGGGCGGCAGAGTGACCCCGGCGGGAGCGGCGGTCGGCACAGTGCTGAATATAAAGCCCGTACTCACGATACAGGGAGATAAGCTGGATGCCTATGCGAAAGCCCGCGGGATGAAATCCGCTTTTAAGACGATGTGCCGGGCGCTGAAAGGGGAACTGGCGGGAAGATTCCGCGGCCTGCAGGAAGCCGGCTGTCTCTGTGCGGGCATTGCCGGCACCTATATGGAGCCGGCGCTTCTGGAAGGCTGGAAAGCGGAATTTGAAAGGGAATTCCCTGGTCTGGATGTAATGTATATGCCGCTCACGCTGAGCATTGGCTGTCATATTGGGCCGGGCGGGCTTGGAGTGGGCATTTACAGGAAGCACTGCCTAAACGGCTGAGTCACGCCAGAGTTTTCGGTATTGGCTAGGGGAACATTCCATATACCGGCGGAATATCTTTCCGTAATAACACGGGTTGGAAAAGCCGGAGACACCGGCGGCCTTTGTGATGCTCTCCCCCGCTTTCAGCAGGGGAAGACTCTGCTGTATACGGTAGTACATCACGTATTCAAACAGCGTCATATGCATATGCTTTTTGAAAAAGCGGCAGCATTCACTTTTACATATGCCGATGCTGCGGGCAATATCTTCCAATGCAATATTTTCATTATAGTGGAGCTGTATGTAAGACAGAATATCTCTCAGCCGTCTCAGGGCTTCCGATGTCTGCCTCTCATCTGCGGGCACTGTGCTGTAATAGCGGTAGAGCTTCTGCCAGACAGTGCACAGCGCAATATGGACCTTAAGCTCATAATCCGCAGGAGGAGCTTTCGACAAGGCATATATATGCCGGATCTCGTCCAGTATATCGCGCTGCCAGTCCGTCTCTCTGCTGAGTAAGAGGGAGGACCAGTCCGGATTGGAAGTGATAAAGTCTACATATTTTGTATGCAGGGCGCTGTTTTCATACCCATAGATGAATCTTGGGCTGAACGTTACGGATAGATAGTCACAGTCCTGCTTTTCTGTCATATATCCGGAATGAAGGGTATTGCTGTTTGCAAAGAGTCCGTTCCCTTCTGTCAGAATGTAACATGTGTCGTTCACATGATATTCGATCCGCCCCTTCATGACCCATGTAAGCTCTATCTCAGGGTGCCAGTGCCAGAGAAAAGAGTTTGAGTCAAAGCGGTTGATGGATTCTTCGCTTATATATACCGGGAAGCTGTAATTTCCATGTTCTTTTATTTCCATCTGATCTGGTCTGATCTTCAGCTGCATATCTCAATATCCTTATGGTTTTTTCAATTATAGTTGTTGTTTTCTGTATCATTACTCATTAAAATTATAGAATAAAGATAAAAATAAGGCAACGGAAATTTTGACCCGCAGGCAGGAGTCTGTCCGTGAGTGGGGAAAGGAAAGGTATATGAAGGAGAAATTAACAGAAAAGTTCAGAGAACTGTACGGGGAGGGCGGAGATATCCGCGCTTATTTTGCGCCGGGACGCGTAAATCTCATCGGAGAACACACGGATTATAACGGCGGTCATGTGTTCCCGTGCGCACTTACGATCGGCACCTACGGGATCGCAAGAATGAGGGAGGACAGGAAACTCCGGTTCTACTCTGTGAATTTTGACACAATGGGAGTAATAGAAACAGGACTTGATGAACTCCTTCCGAGTGAGGCGGCGGGATGGACGAACTATCCGAAAGGGGTCATGTGGGCCTTTGAGGAGCGCGGATACAAGCTTTCACATGGACTGGATCTGCTTATCTGGGGGGATATACCAAACGGCTCGGGACTTTCGTCGTCCGCTTCGCTGGAAGTGCTGACCGGTCTGATCCTTAAGGATATGTATGGCTTTGATGTCTCCATGACAGAGATCGCGCTCATCGGCCAGTATTCGGAGAACAACTTTAACGGCTGCAACTGTGGAATCATGGACCAGTTTGCCAGCGCCATGGGGAAAAAGGACAATGCCATCTTCCTTGATACGAATACGCTCGCGTATGAATATGCGCCTGTCGTACTTACAGATGCGCGCATTGTCATCACAAACAGCAAGGTAAAGCACAGCCTTGTGGATTCCGCTTATAACGACAGAAGAAGAGAGAGCGAAGAGGCGCTCATGGAACTGAAGAAGGTCACGGATATCAAGACGCTGGGCGACTTGACGGAGCAGGACTTTGAAAGGTATCAGTCTGCCATAGGAGATGAAACGAGGAGGAGGCGGGCAAAACACGCCGTATACGAAAACCGGAGGACGATCCGGGCAGTGGAGGCGCTTAGAAGCGGTGACATAGAACTGTTTGGCCGTCTCATGAATGAATCCCACTTGTCACAGAGAGATGATTATGAGGTGTCCTGCAAGGAGATAGATCTTCTTGTTGAGCTGGCATGGGAAGTGCCCGGCGTCATAGGATCACGCATCACGGGAGGCGGATTCGGAGGCTGCACGGTCAGCATCGTTAAGAGAGATGCCGTTGATACCTTTATCGAAACGCTCGGAAGCGGATACCGGAAACAGACAGGATGCGAGGCGGAATTCTATGTGGTCGATATCGGCGATGGAGCCCACAGATTCCGGGAAACCGTCACAAAGGAATAAAGAAGGAAAGGGGAAAAGGAGACGCTGAGATGTTATTTGAAAATATAAAAAAGCTGGTTGAATACGGAGTGGAAACAGGACTGACACCTGAATGTGAGCGCAGTTATACAACGAATCTGCTGCTTGATCTGTTTTGCGAAGACAATTATGAGGATACAGAATGCGACCTGTCGGATATAGTCCTTGAGGATGTGCTGAAAGGACTTCTCGACGAGGCATGTTCCCGGGGACTCATAGAAGACAGCATCACATGCCGGGATCTGTTTGACACAAGGATCATGAACTGCCTGCTCCCGCGCCCGGCGCAGGTGCAGGAGACCTTCTGGAAAAAATATGACATATCTGCGAAGGAGGCTGCGGACTATTTCTACAAGTTCAGCCAGGACAGTGACTACATCCGCAGATACCGGGTAAAAAAAGATATGAAGTGGAAGGCAGACTCCCCCTATGGTGAGATCGACATTACGATCAATCTGTCCAAACCGGAGAAAGACCCAAAGGCCATCGCCGCGGCGGGAAGCGCCAAAGCGTCGGGTTATCCGAAGTGCCTGCTCTGTATGGAGAACGAAGGATATGCGGGACATCTGAACCACCCGGCCAGAGAGAACCACCGGATCATCCCGGTCACGATCAATGACAGCAGGTGGGGATTCCAGTATTCACCGTATGTCTATTACAATGAGCACTGTATTGTGCTGAACGGGCAGCACACGCCGATGAAGATAGAGAAGAATACATTTGTAAAGCTGTTTGATTTTGTAAAGCTGTTTCCGCACTATTTTCTCGGCTCTAATGCGGATCTTCCGATCGTCGGCGGTTCTATCTTAAGTCATGACCACTTTCAGGGAGGAAATTATACATTTGCAATGGCAAAGGCGCCAGTGGAGACTGCGGTTACGATCCCGGGCTATGAAGATGTAGAAGCGGGGATCGTCAAGTGGCCGCTGTCTGTGCTGCGCATAAGAGGCAAAGACGAGAAGCGGCTTATCGCGCTGGCGGACCATGTGCTGACGGCATGGAGAGGCTACACGGACGAGGATGCCTTTATCTTTGCAGAGACGGACGGAGAGCCCCACAACACGATCACACCCATCGCGCGTAAGGTTGGAGATACATTTGAACTTGATCTGGCGCTCCGTAATAACATTATGTCTGAGGAACATCCGCTTGGCGTATATCATCCCCACGCGCAGTATCACAACATAAAGAAAGAAAACATCGGCCTTATTGAAGTGATGGGGCTTGCCGTCCTGCCGTCCAGGCTCAAAGACGAGATGGAAGCTCTTGCGGAACACCTGGTGGAGGGCAGTGATATCGAACAAGATGAGAAGACGGCCAAACACGCTGCGTGGGCGGCGGCCTTCAAAGATAAATACGAGATCACAAGAGAGAATGTGATGGATATTCTGAAAAAAGAGATCGGTATTACATTCACACGGGTACTTGAAAATGCCGGCGTATATAAGTGCACTGAAGAAGGGAGAAAAGCCTTTCTCAGATTCATCCACACCTTATAATGCCCGTATAATGAGAGAGAAATATAGAAAAGGGAAATGTCGGTTTCATATATCAGCAGGCCCTGACTCTGTCTCTGTGGACAGAACATGTGCTTCTGCGATAAAAGCCGCCGCCTGTCTCACGGTGTATATCCAGTCTGTTTGAAGCAAAAACGGAATCATGCAGGGGCGAAGGTATAAATTTTTCAACCTTCGCCCTTTTTTGCGCCTCTTATGGTAAAATGAAAGCGGAATAAACCATACATGCAGAAAGTCTTTACAGGCTTTCTGTTTTGCTTTCTTCGTGAGGGCAACGAGCCGGGCGGCTAATATCTGATCACAAGGGGGTACCCCCTTGTTGTGCCTGTTACACAGGCACAACAAGTCCCTCTGTCCGCCCTCTTGTACAAAGCCTCCGGAGAAGCCGCGCAAAAGAGCGGGACAATAGCCCCCGGCAGTCTTTCGATTCCCTGCGAAGCGGCCGGCGCCCGGACCGTCTGTATACGCGCAGCGGCAGCGCGCAGTTACGCGGCAACTAAAAAAGGTGACCTGAAGGAGGATAAATGATGAAAGTTGAGATGAGAATGAAAAAGAGGTTGGGCTTTGTGCTGTGCGCGGCGCTTCTTTTCTGCGGGAATGTGCCCGCTGTGGCCTTTGCCGCAAACGACGGCTGTACCCATGTTCACGACGGGAGCTGCGGCTATGTTTCCGCTGTGGAGGGGGCGCCCTGCGGCCATGTGCATGATGAAAGCTGCGGCGGGCTGCCGGTAAGAGGAAGCGTCCCGACAGATTATGAGGACAGCGGAGGCGCGGCATCCAACTCAGACACCGGCACGCCGGCCGTACAGGCGGAAACAGCCGCCGCCGTGACGCTCCCTGCCGCCACCGAGAGGGATGCGTCAGCCGATACTTTTGAGGCCGGCGGCCTTGGGTACAAGGTGCTGACAAGTGGCGCGGATCTTCGCACCGTATCCCTGACCGGCTGGGGAGCGGGCGGCGCGCAGGCCACCCTCGCTATCCCTGCCACGGTCCAGGATGGCGGCGGGAACACCTATAAGGTGACGGAGATTGCGGAAAGAGCCTTTGCCGGAGGAACAGCGGCCACCACTCTGGACATCACCGGGGCGGTGAATCTTGTGCAGATTCGTAACAATGCGTTCAATAGTTGGAAAAACCTCACCGCGAACGGGCTGGACTTGTCCGGCCTGACAAGCCTTACCACCATCGGCAGTACGGCGTTCTATAACTGTGGGTTCACGGGAGGGCTGAACCTGACCGACCTGACAAACCTTACCACTATTGGAGAGTATGCGTTCAAAAACTGTGGGTTCACGGGAGGGCTGGACGTGTCCGGCCTGACAAACCTTACCACTATTGGAGAGTCTGCGTTCTATAACTGTGGGTTCACGGGAGGGCTGGACGTGTCCGGCCTGACAAACCTTACCACTATTGGAGGATTTGCGTTCTATAACTGTGGGTTCACGGGAGGGCTGGACCTGACCAGCCTGAAAAACCTTACCACTATTGGAGAATTTGCGTTCAATAACTGTGGGTTCACGGGAGGGCTGGACCTGACCGGCCTGACAAACCTTACCACTATTGGAGGATTTGCGTTCAATAACTGTGGGTTCACGGGAGGGCTGGACCTGACCGGCCTGACAAACCTTACCACCATGGGTGAGTATGCGTTCTCTGACTGCGGCTTTTCCAGTGCGCGGCTGCCGGCCCAAATGACGGTCATACCCCCGGGCTTGTTTTCAGGCTGCAGAAACCTGGCCGCAGCGGAGCTGCCGTCCGGTCTCACCCAAATTGGTGTCGACGCGTTCTCTTACTGCGGCTTCACCGGCACGCTGGACCTGTCTGGTTATGCCCGGCTCACTACCATCAGCGGCGGCGCGTTTTGGGGGAATGCCGCCCTCACCGAAGTGCGTCTCCCCGCCGGCCTTACAAGTCTTGGCGATAGGGCGTTTCAAGAATGCTCCAGTCTCACCAGCCTGCGCTTTTACGGCGCAGACGCCCCCGCCATCGGCAGCTATATATTCTCCGCAATGGCGGCAAACGCTACCACCGGCACGGTGTACTACCCCTTCGGCGGCGCGGGCTACAGCGCGGATGCTTTTGACATCGGCAAAGACTTGGCCCAATTCGGCAGATGGACGTTTACCACCTTTAACGCCACGGCCCCCGTCCTTAAAGCTGGCACGGCTGTCCGTACGAGCGATATGGCGGCCAACGTTACCTTCACCAGCAGCAGGGCCGGTTGGTATTACTACGCCGTGGTGGACAGCGGCGCGGCCCGGCCCGCCATCGACACCACCGGCAAGGGCCCGGCCTGTGGGACCGGCCTTCAGACGATCCGTCTCACCACCCTCTCTGCCGGAGCCCAGGACATTTACATCGTGGTGAAGGACGCGGACGGCAATGTGAGCGACCGCGGTTTCAAGATCCCGATCCCGGCGTTTACCATCCCAGGCAAGGGCACGGCGGAGACCGGCACCGCGGACGGCGCGCCTCATACAAGGAACATCACCATCAAATCGGACACTGTCCCGCAGACGGGCGATCCGGCAGACATACTGCCCTGGCTGGTGATAATAGTGGCGGTCCTCCTGGGCTGCGCCACCCTTGCTGCCTATCGGAAATGCCGCGGCACAAAGCGTCGGGAGTGAGCGGGGAAAACTGCCCCGGATGTACCTGGCTTTATCAAAGGTGTGTATAAGGCGGGGGGACAGGTTCCTGCCATAACCGGATACGTTTTAGAAAAGCCGCCGCGGTGATGGACCGCGGCGGCCTTTCTGATATTCTGTGGATCATTGAAAAAAGGGCCGTTCTCCTTAAGAGAAACTACATCCATTCTTAGACGGATATTTAGAATTGTATTTAGGAAATCTTTAGATTTGCGGGCTAAGATATAAGTAATCTGAAAGGAGATGGGAAAATGAACGTATTAATTTTAAGTAGTCAGTTTGGAATGGGTCATCAGATGGCGGCGAAAGCCATCGGTGAAGAGATAAAGAAACAGAATGAAGACGCCAGGGTAACGGAGCTGGATCTGCTCACTTACTGTTATCCGCGCGTAAGCCGCTATATATTTAAGTTGTTCCATATGCTTGTGGAGCACTGTTACGGAATATATAACATGGTATATAAATTATCAGGCAAAATGAAGGTGGATATAAAACCGTCGGGAATTACGGTATATAAAAAGCTGCAGAAGCTTATGGACGAGTATGAGCCGGATATGATCGTATGTACGCTGCCGCTCTGTGCAAAGTCAATTGCCTCTTATATTGAGAAGACAGGGTGCCGGATCCCGCTTGTTACCTGTATCACGGATATCAGTATACATCCGGAGTGGATAACCCCGCAGACAGACGCCTATCTGGCTCCGACAAATGAGGTGAAGGAAAGCCTCGTGGAGAGGGGAACGGCGCCGGAGAATGTGTTCGTGACAGGGATCCCGGTCAGACAGCAGTTTCTTGAGAACACCGGAAAGCAGCGGGATAAAGTAACGAAGGTGCTGATCATGGGAGGAGGGCTCGGCATCATACCAAATCTGGATGAGCTTATAGATATGCTCCACCACACACCCGGCGTGTCCGCGACGATCATAACGGGGAAGAATCAGAAAGCGTACGATACCTGGCATGGGAAATACGATGACATAGAAGTGCTTGGTTATACGGAAAATATGAGTGATCATGTGAAGGAGGCGGATCTTGTCATCACAAAAGCAGGAGGGATCACCTTATTTGAACTTATTCACTGTGAAGTGCCGCTTTTCGTAATTCACCCGTTCCTGGAGCAGGAAGTTAACAACGCGCGGTATGCGCAGGAACACGGAATTGCCAGGGTGATCTGGGATAAAACAACCGATTTTACCGGTATTCTGAAAGAATTTCTCTCCGATGACAGACAGTGGCAGGAGATGAAAAAAAATATGCGCAGAGTGAAGCGTGAGATCATGGAATGCAGTGTCGAAGATGCGATGCGTACCGTAGCGGAAAGGATGGCGGCATGATGTGGATGATAGCAGCGACGGCCGTTCTGGCCATAATAGTTTTAAGCTACAGTGTGTTTCCGTCCTTTGCACTCAGGTATGTACAGACGTGGAAGAGGAAACGCGCCGGCAGCGGCAGGGTCCTCTATCTGACCTTTGACGACGGGCCGGGCGGAAGTGACACGGAAGCGCTTCTCGACCTGCTGAAAAAATATGAGATTAAGGCATCTTTTTTTACAGTGGCTGAGTCTGCCGGGAAGTATCCTTCGCTCATTGCGCGGATGAAGGAGGAAGGACATCTCATCGGGCTCCACTCGGTACATCACAACAATGCTTTGTTCCGGGGAAACAGATTTACGTATACGGATCTGGCGCAGTCCATGTTTGCGCTGCAAAAGCTTGGATGTGACGCCGTCTATTACCGCCCGCCGTGGGGACATCTCAATCTGTTCACGCTGGGGTGGCTTAAGAGGCTGAATCTCCGTCTCATATTCTGGGATGTCATGGCGCAGGACTGGTCGGAAAAGGAGACGGCAGACACCATTTGTTTGAAGATCATGCGCAGAGTATTTCCGGGGGCGGTCATCTGTCTGCATGACGGAAGAGGCGCTGCGGGAGCTCCGGCAAGAACTGTTGACGCGCTGAGGCAGGCGCTTCCGATGCTGCTGCAGGAAGGGTACACGTTTAAGAGGGTGGACGACAATGAATAATACAATGACTATACAGAAGACTGGAAAACAAATATTGATGTTTCTGCTGATTTTATTTCTGCTGTTTTTCTGCCTTATGAAAGGAAAAGATGTAGGGCAGATAATGGATATCGCCGTTTCGGCCTCCTTTCCATCCATCGCGCTGGGTCTTTTGATGGCGGGGACCTTCCATGTGTCCGAGGGACTGAATCTGAGGATATTGCTGCGGGTGATGGGACATCCGGTATCGTTTGTACAGGGGATGAAGTATGCCTACACCGGGTTTTTCTTCAGCTCCATCACACCGTCTTCCACAGGCGGCCAGCCGATGCAGCTGTACATGATGAAGAGAGACGGGATCGAACTGTCCCATGGTTCTCTTGCACTGCTGATGGAACTGGCAGGATTTCAGACGGTTGTCTTTCTCTTTGAGATACTGGCGGTAATACTCGTGCCGGTCATGGGAATTGAGGTGCCTGTAACTGTAAAGATTCTGGCCGCTGCAGGATTTGTTATGAACGCAGTCTTTGTACTGTTTCTTGTCACAGTTATATTTTCCGAGAAAATGGGAAAGAAGCTTTCCCGCTTGATCGAGCGGCTCATCCCGAAGCTTCCGTTTGTGAAGGAAGAAAAAAAACAGGAGTGGGTCGGGAAGACGGAGGCAGGACTTGAAGAGTTTCACACATGCGCGCTCACGATGAAGCAGCATAAGAGAGAGATCGTAAAGATGCTTTTCATCAGCACAGTCCAGATCGTATGCTGGTTCGGTGTACCGTATATGGTATATCTGGCGCTTGGGTATCACGGCGTCCCGTTTATACATCTTTTTCTGCTGCAGGTGCTCGTCTATATGGCGGGAGCGCTGCTGCCGCTGCCGGGGGCGATGGGGATAAGTGAGTTTGTATTTATACAGCTCTTTGGAGGCATATACAGCGGAAATTCCATGACGGCTGCAGTTCTCCTCAGCCGCGGCATCAGTTTTTACTTTCTCCTTGCATTCAGCGGGCTGATGCTGCTGCTCATTTATACAGGGAAAAAGATGAAGAGAAGCAGGGGATAAGCTTCATGCGGCAAAGCCTTCCTTTTTTCTTAAGAAAATTTATAAACATTTTCACCTTTCGACACATTCGGGTCATAATCATTTTGTATAATAAATATATCAATTAAAGAAGACGGCGGTCGTGCTTATGAAGTAGTATGATCGTCGGACTTCGCCTAATAAAATCGGTAAAAATAATATTATTTTGTATATAAAACGGGGAAGGCTTCCTGTCTGCAGGAGTCCTTACCCGTTCTTTGCGCCTGGCCACACGTGCGCTTCTTTACATATTTTACGGATTCATGTAAAATGGAACTATCACATAGCGCACGACAGACCATATGGGATGTAGAAGGAGGAAAGCATGGATAAATCAAAAGTATATTATACGAACTTCAAGGCGACGGCCAATGAGAATCTTCTCCAGAAACTCAGACGTCTCTGCATTACCGCAGGCATGAAAGAGATTGATTTTGAGGATAAATACGCGGCGATCAAAATACACTTCGGGGAGTACGGGAATCTGGCGTTTCTGCGTCCGAACTACGCGAAAGTAGTGGCGGACATTGTAAAGGAGCAGGGCGGCAAGCCGTTTCTTACAGACTGCAATACGCTCTATGTAGGCAGCAGGAAAAATGCGCTCGATCATATCGACACAGCGTACGCCAACGGCTTCTCACCGTTTTCTACCGGCTGTCACGTGATGATCGCAGACGGACTTAAGGGGACGGATGAGGCGCTTGTGCCGGTGGACGGTGAGTATGTCAAAGAGGCGAAGATCGGCCAGGCGGTCATGGATGCGGATATTTTTATCACACTGACACATTTCAAGGGGCATGAGAGCACCGGATTTGGCGGGGCGCTTAAAAATATAGGTATGGGCTGCGGCTCACGCGCGGGCAAGATGGAGATGCATAATCAGGGCAAGCCGGCCGTTGAACAGGAATACTGCGTCGGCTGCGGGGCATGTCAGAGAATATGCGCCCACGATGCACCGGTCATCACGGACGGAAAAGCATACATAGACCTTCACAAATGCGTTGGCTGCGGCCGCTGTATCGGCGCCTGTCCGAAGGATGCAGTCCACCCTACGGAAAGTAACTCAAACGATGTGCTCAACTGCAAGATCGCAGAGTACAGCAAGGCGGTCTGTCAGGGAAGGCCGTGTTTCCACATTTCACTTATCTGCGATGTATCACCGAACTGTGACTGCCATTCTGAAAATGATGTGCCGATCATTCCAAACGTCGGAATGCTGGCATCGTATGATCCGGTGGCGCTCGATGTAGCGTGCGCGGATCTGTGCAACAGCCAGCCGGTGCTTCAAAATGGAAGCGTGCTCCACGAAAACTGTAAAGAGCATCATGAAGAAGCAAAATGTCATGACCATTTCCATATGACCCATCCGGACACGAACTGGAAGACCGGTATTGCACATGCGGTCAAAATCGGACTCGGACAGGAAGAGTATGAACTTGTTGAGATATAACGTGAGATATACGAATCACATATAGTGGATGGAGCAGCAGAGAACCGCCCTGGATACTTTACGGCATCCGGGGCGGTTCTCCGTTAAAAACTGAACGTGTACGTGTTATTCAAGCGCCCAGCTTTGGCTGTATGTCTGGAGCTTCGCCATATGGGAGTAAACTCCGTTTTTCTTCATCAGTTTCTCCGGTGCGCCTTCCTCGGCAACTTTTCCGTTATCCAGTACAACGATCTTGTCTGCACCGGCGACGGTCCGCATACGATGTGCGATCACGAGCACCGTCTTGTTACGGATAAGGCGTGACAGTGCAGATTGGATGAGCGTTTCATTCTCGACATCAAGTGAGGCGGTGGCCTCATCAAGCAGAATAATGGGTGCATTTTTAAGGAATGCCCTTGCGATAGAGATTCTCTGCCGTTCACCGCCCGAGAGCGCACAGCCGTTTTCTCCGATCCTGCTTTGGTAACCGTCCGGCAGTTTGTGCGCAAACTCATCACAGTTGGCCAGTCTGGCTGCCGCCATCACTTCTTCGTCCGTGGCATCTTTTCTTCCGATGCGGATGTTTTCCATGATCGTATTGTCAAACAGAGTGACGTCCTGAAATACGATGGCGTACAGTGACAGCAGCTTCTCCGGATCTATCCTGGAGATGTCCATACCGCCTACGGTGATGGTCCCGCGATCGATATCCCAGAAGCGCGCCGCAAGGCGGGAGACGGTTGTCTTGCCGCCCCCGGACGGCCCTACAAGTGCTGTTATTTCTCCCTGTTTTGCGGTAAAGGATACATCCTTCAGTACAGTTTCCCCGCTGTTGTAGGCGAAGCCGACATGAGAGAATTCTATGTCGCAGCCATGATTTGAAAGCATTTCTCTGCCGCTTTGTACATGGTGATCCAGGATTTCATTCATGCGGCTGATGTTCGTCCGCGTAGCGATCACGGCTGCCAGATTCTGCAGAGCGCTCTGGAGAGGGTCGTAAAGGCGGGAGACTACAAGCAGGAACATAAAGAAGGTCATCACGTCCAGGTTTCCCCCTATCAGCAGAGCGGAGCCTGTCAGTGCCGTAGTGGCGATGCCCAGCTTTAAAACGAGGGTTGCCGATACGACAAATACAGCTGTTCCCAATTCAGAGATGATCGCCCGGCGCTCCACCGCTTTGATCTTTTTGTCGAGTCCTCTTAGATAATTTTTCTCTGCGTTGCATGCTCTCAGGTCACGCAAGGTTTCGATGCATTCCTGTATACCGTCTGCGCAGTCCATCTTGGCGTTCATCTGCCGTCTGCTTAGCTGTTCCTGTACTCTGGATGACAGTGCAACGATGGCAAAGGAGACAGGCGCGACCCAGAGAGCGGCCAGCGCCATGCGCCAGTCGTACACAAACAGGCTGACAGATATGAGGAGCGTGGAACCGATGGAGCCGAATAATTCTGGTATAAAGTGGGAGAAGCTCTGCTCTAAAAAGGTGCAGTCTGCCATGATCGTGCTTGTCAGGTCTGCCAGGTCTTTCTGCCCGAAAAAGGCCAGAGGAATTTTGCGCAGCTTTTCAGCCAGTGAGATGCGGCGCACTCCGCTCTCCTTATATGTGGCAAAGTAAGTGGCATTGTACTGCAGCCACGTTGTAAAAAATATGAGGAGTATACAGAGGACGCAGCCGGCAGCATACAGTCCTGCGCGGTCGGCCACTGTCCTGCCGTTCAGCAGATCGTCTACGAGCATATACAGCAGTCCGACAGGAAACATGAAGCTTATGTTCTGAAGCATGCATGCGGCACAGCCTTTTATCAGGTCTATGGCGCCCTGCCTGGACAGAGCCAGTTTTTTTTGAAGTTTCTTGATCATTTCAGTTACGCCTCCTTTGCAACTTTCCATTGTACGGAAGTCTGGTAATCCTTCCACATTCTGTGGAACAGACCGTTCTCTTCCTGAAGTTCGCGGCACGTTCCCTGTTCACATATCCTGCCGTCTTTCAGCACATATATCTTATCTGCATTGACAACGGTAGAAAGACGGTGTGCTATCATTACGACGGTCTTACCTTTGGTAAGCTCTGCGAAAGCAGCCTGTACACGAGCCTCATTATCCGGATCTGCAAAAGCCGTCGCCTCATCCAGTATAATGACGGGCGTATTTTTGAGCATTACCCTTGCGATGGCGATCCGCTGCTGCTCGCCCCCGGAGAGGTAGACCCCGTTGGCGCCGATGACCGTATCTGCTCCATTGGGAAGCTTTTCAATGATATCAGTACATTGGGCGGCTCTCAGCGCTTCCATTACTTCTGCACGTGAGGCATCCGGCCGGCCCATCCTGACATTTTCCAGTATAGATGCTTTGATGAGACGGCTGTTCTGGAAGACGAAGGATACGGTATTCATCAAATCTTCCTTTGCCATATCTCTTACATCTGTACCGCCGATAAGAACCTTCCCGGACTGCGGGTCAAAAAAGCGGGTAAGAATATTGGCCAGTGTTGTTTTCCCGCCGCCGGACGGGCCGACGAACGCGGCAGTCTCTCCGGCCCCGATATGCAGGGTAGCATGTTCCAATGCGTTTTTTACGCCGTCATAGCTGTAACTTACATTCTGTATGTCTACGGAATTGTCCCGGGGGTGCTTTGGAGCTGTAGTCTCCTGAAGCGGTTCTGCATCTAAAACAGTGTCGATTCTCCTCAGGGCGTCATCGACGATCATGGCATTTTCACTCTGGAACATGATCTTAGTCAGAGTGACGGAGATGACAGGAGTGATGATAATATAGAAAAGGAGGTTCAGAAGAAAGTCATTCGTAACGCCGTCCCGTGTAAAGAGCAGGCCGGCGGCTGTGAGAAATGCGAATACGCTGTTGATCGCAGCAGTATAGAACAACATCGGGAGGCGCAGCTGTTTCGTATACGAGACGACCCACTTCTCATATCTTCCGATGGAATCTTTAAATTTCTTAAATGAGAATACGGTCTGACCGAAGGTCTTGACAACCGGAATGCCGCGGACATACTCAACGGCTTCGTTGGACATGTCTTCAAGTGCGTTCTGATATTCTTCCATTTTGTGCTGCATCTTGCTTCCTGTCATGCTCATCATGATGAGGAAACCGAGCAGAACAGGAATAATGCTCATCAGGCCAAGCCTCCAGTCGAACAGGAAGAGCAGGGCCAGCAGGCCGAGCGGCGTGGCGATGGCCCCGGCTTTGTCGGGGAGCTGGTGGGCCAGGTATGTCTCGGTAGCGGCGCTTGATTCATTGACCGTCCTGCGCAGTCTGCCGCTCCCAAAGCTTTCGGTGAATCCAAGCGGCAGTGCGGCGATGTGGTGCATCACCTCAATCCGTATGTTGGCCGCGATGCGAAACGCGGCGATGTGAGAGCACATAAGCGCTCCGATGTAGATCAACAGAGCGAGGACTGCGGAAAGTACGGCCATCCATCCGTTGTGGATCATATGTTTTGCACTGCCGAAATCCGGAGCGGTTTCCAATACTTCCTGTATGATCTTAAAGATGTACCAGAAGGGGATGAGGGCTGTCAGCGCGCTCAGAGCGGATAATATCCATGATGCATATGTAAGATATTTGTAGTGTCCTGCATAGCTTAAAAGCCGTGACAGATTTGACTGTTTTTTCAATTGAATGCCTCCTTTTGATTTGTATAATTATAGCTGCCTGTTCCGAAAAAAAGTTAGCTATAACTAACTTATAGTGTTACGTTATCATTCGGTGATCGGGATGTCAATGGAGATATTGATAATTAAATATCAAAAAAATGTGCCAGACATATATCCTGCTTATAAACAGTTATAAATGATAATAATAAATAGCGTATGGAAGGCGGTTGCTATTTTTTCGCTGTTCATGCTACACTATAAAGGGTTGAACTGGATCATAAATTTCGTGAGAGAAAAGGAGAATTATATATGGGTGGTTTTTTTGGCGTGGCATCCAGGACAGATTGTACACTGGAGCTTTTTTACGGCGTGGACTATCATTCCCATCTCGGCACGCGCAGAGGCGGGATGGCGACTTACGGTGAGAATGGATTTAACCGCGCGATACATAATATTGAGAATTCGCCGTTCCGTACAAAGTTTGAGCGGGATGTGGAAGAGATGGAAGGTAATCTGGGGATCGGCTGTATCTCGGACTTTGAGCCTCAGCCGCTGCTGATACAGTCTCATCTCGGCAGTTTTGCTATAACTACGGTCGGTAAGATCAACAATCTGGACGATCTGCTTGAGCTTGTGTATGAGGACGGACATACGCATTTTCAGGAGATGAGCGGCGGAAAAGTGAATGCTACGGAGCTGGTAGCGTCTCTCATATGCAAGAAATCATCAATTGTAGAAGGCATCCGCTATGTGCAGGAAATCATTGACGGTTCCATGACGCTGCTCCTTATGACGAAGGACGGGCTGTACGCCGCCAGAGACCGTTTCGGAAGGACTCCTCTTGTGGTTGGTCATAAGCCGGATGCGTTCTGTGTGTCATTTGAGAGTTTTGCGTATATCAATCTCGGTTATACAGACTTTAAGGAGCTTGGGCCGGCTGAGATTGTATTTATCACTCCGGATGGCGTGGAGACGGTCGGAGCGCCACAGGAAGAGATGAAGATATGTTCCTTCCTCTGGGTGTATTACGGTTACCCGACTTCATCTTATGAAGGGGTAAATGTCGAGGAAATGCGTTATAAATGCGGCAGTATGCTTGCAAAGCGGGATGGAGATTCTGTCCATCCGGACGTTGTGGCAGGAGTGCCGGACTCGGGGATCGCGCATGCGATCGGCTATGCCAACGAATCAGGGATCCCGTACGCCAGACCTTTTATCAAATATACACCTACGTGGCCGCGTTCTTTCATGCCGCAGAACCAGAGCCAGCGGAACCTGATCGCGAGAATGAAACTTATACCGGTGCAGGCTCTCATAGAGAATAAGAAGCTGCTGCTCATCGACGACTCCATAGTGAGGGGGACGCAGCTTCGGGAGACGACGGAATTTCTGTATCACAGCGGCGCAAAAGAGGTGCACGTGCGGCCTGCATGTCCGCCGCTTCTGTACGGGTGCAAGTATCTGAACTTCTCCCGCTCAAAATCAGAGATGGAGCTTATCACGAGAAGAGTGATCAAAGAGAAGGAAGGCGAAGACTGTCCGCAGGAGGTGCTGGACGAATATGCGGATCCGTGCAGCTGTAAATATGTGGAGATGGTAGAAGCGATCCGCAGACAGCAGAACTTTACAACACTGCGGTACCACAGGCTTGACGATCTGACGGCGTCGATCGGCATTGAGCCGTGCAGACTGTGCACGTACTGTTTTGACGGAAAAGAATAGGACGGGCGCTCCGTTTAAAGACACCTTACAAGTATTTGCGGACAGTCTGTTGAAAAAGGAACCATCCCAACTTAAGATAGACTGGATGTCAAATATAAAGGGATATATCCTTGAAAGAAGGTAGAATTAATAGAAGAAAAACAGGCAGGAAAATTATACATATTTTCCTGTCTTTTTTTTGGGATATTAAATATAGGGACATAAATACAATATAACTTAACAAGGGGACATAATTTTACAATTTGTGACAAATTTTGTCGTGTCAATTTTCTTGATGGGTATATTTACCAGTGATAATATTAGGAAGTAAAGGTGGTGTAGTAAATGGTGCAGTTGCAGGAAAAAATCAAGTACATTTTATATCAGTTGGGGGTGAACAGTACATATCTGGGATACTATTATCTGACGCTTGCTATCGCGATCGCGATAGAGGAAGAAGAAAATCTATTATACATATCTAAGAACATTTATCCCCGGATCGCAGAAAAATATCATACGTCTGTTTCCTGTGTGGAGCGCAATATACGGACGGCTGCTGATGTCATGTTCAGACATGGAAGTCCGCAGCTTCTGGCGGAGATATTTATAGACAACAAGAACAGGCCGAAAAATTCAAAGCTGATTTCGTGTCTGGCATTGTATGTAAAGAAGCAGATCGCCCGGTGATCATTGCGGTGCCGGTATGTCGGCGGAGCACGGCACGTGTTCCCGGACATGCCGGCACTGTTTTTTTCACAGAAAAATCATATAATCGCCACAGAGATTTCAAGAAGATATTTTAAGATATAGAAAATTTTGTTGCCGGGAGGGAAGACATTGATCGAAGTTAAGAATCTTGTGAAGAGATACGGGAAACATCTGGCGGTGGACGGCCTTAGTTTCCGGGTCGGGAAAGGCCAGGTATACGGGTTCCTCGGACCGAATGGCGCCGGTAAATCGACGACCATGAACATTATGACAGGTTATATCGGCGCCACGGAAGGGGAAGTGCTCATTAACGGGCATGATATCCTTAGGGAGCCTGAGGAGGCGAAGAAGTGTATCGGGTATCTGCCGGAGCAGCCGCCGCTGTATATGGAGATGACAGTAAGGGAATATCTTTCTTTTGCAGGGGAACTGAAGAAGATCCCAAAAGATAAGATGGAAGAACAGATCGAGGAAGTGATCGAGCTTACAAAGCTCAGGGAGGCAGAGAACAGGCTCATACATAATCTCTCCAAAGGGTACAGGCAGAGAGTCGGGCTTGCCCAGGCCATTCTGGGCTTCCCGGAGATCATTATACTGGATGAGCCGACGGTGGGGCTTGACCCGAAACAGATCATTGAGATACGGGAGCTGATCCGCCGTCTTGCAAAGAAGCATACCGTGATCCTGAGTTCCCACATACTGGCAGAGATCCGTGAGGTGTGCGACTATATCATGATCATTTCCAGGGGACAGCTTGTGGCGAGCGATACGCCGGCCAATCTGGAAAACCTTATGAACAGGACCGCACATATACAGATCCAGGTAAGAGGACCGCAGGACAGGATAAAAAGCATTCTTGACAGTCTGGATTGTATAGAGACTGCAGATTACAGCACAGGGGACGACGGTGTCACGGCTGTACAGATCCAGGGCAGGGAGAAGGAAGATATCAGGGAAAAGCTGTTTCTGGCATTTGCAGAAGAGAACGTGCCGCTTCTGGAACTTCGGCTTGTCAAGTCTACGCTGGAAGAGATATTCCTTGAACTGACGCAGGAAAGCGGGGAGGTTGAGACAGATGAGAGCGATATATAGAAGAGAACTGCAGTCATTTTTTCATACGATGGTCGGATATGTGTTTATCGCTTTTCTCGTGGCGTTTACGGGAATTTATTTTATGGTATTTAACTTAAACTACGGCTATCCGTATTTTTCCTATGTACTGTCCAGTATCCACTTTGTATTTATGATAGCAGTGCCGGTACTGACGATGCGGAGCTTTGCCGAAGACAGAAAGAATAAGACGGATCAGATGCTTCTGACGGCGCCAGTGGGCCTTTGGAAGATCGTTCTCGGCAAATATCTGGCCATGGTCTCTGTCTTTGCGGTACCCTGTGTGATTTATTTATTATTCCCGCTCATTATCATGACGCAGGGCACGGCATATATTGCGGTGGATTATCTGTCCATTCTTGTATTTTTTATCATTGGATGTGTATATATCGCGATCGGCATGTTTCTTTCCTCTCTGACGGAAAGTCCGGTCATAGCAGCTATATCTGCGTTCGGGGTACTGCTTCTGTTCTATCTGTGGAGCGGGCTCATGGATTTTCTTCCGGGAAGCGCGGCCGGGAATGCGGCCGGCATCCTGATCCTGGCCACTGTCCTTGTGGCCGGAATCTATCAGATGACAAAAAACTGGCTCATTGCGGCAGTGCTGGAAGCTGCCGCGGCCGCTGTATGTGCTGTCACCGGACTTGCAAAGCCATCGCTGCTTGAGGGTTTTCTTGCCAGCCTGCTCGGACGGTTTTCTCTGACGGATGCACTGACGGGGATTGCTGCCAACAGTCTGCTCGATGTCAGCAGCCTCATACTGGATGTGTCCCTCGCGGGCCTGTTTCTATTTATGACAATGCAGATGATACAGAAAAGACGCTGGAGTTAGGAGGAGCATATGCCAGACAGGATCAAAAAGTTATTTCAGAGCGCGGCGTCCCGCAACGGAAGCTTAAGTGTGGGGGTGATCGTGCTTGTGACCGCAATAGTGATAGTGGTAAACCTTATTGCAGGACAGCTGCCCGAAAAGGTGAAGAATATAGATATCAGCGACAACAGGATCTATGAGATATCCGACAAGAGCAGGAACATATTGAAAAAGCTCGACAAGCCGGTCACGTTTAAGGTGTTCGCAGAGAAAGACAAAACAGATGAGAGGATAAAAACGTTCATCCGCAAGTACACAGCGCTTTCCGATCAAATAAAGGTAGAATGGATCGACCCTGTGCTTCACCCGTCTGAGCTTTCGGCCAACAATGCAACGGCAGATACGGTCCTTATCTCCTGTAAGGATACAAAGAAAAGTACAACAGTCGCGTTCAGCGATATCATCGTCTCTGACGAGTCGTCCTATTACATGACGGGGAATGTATCAGAATCAAAGTTTGACGGGGAAGGCCGGTTCACGTCCGCGGTCAGTTACGTGACGGGCGACGAGGTCAAAAAAGTCTATTATACGACAGGACATGGGGAGAGCACATTCTCGTCTTCTGTATCAGACTTGCTGGATAAGAACAACATGGAAGAGGAAGAACTGAATCTTATCATGAAAAATGAGATCCCGGATGACTGCAACCTGCTGTTTCTGTACGGCCCTGTGTCGGATATCACAGCGGAAGAAAAAGAGATCATATCATCTTATCTCGCCTCGGGCGGGAAGGTATTCCTGCTTCTCGGAGACGCGCAGGACGGCACGCCGAACCTGGATGCGCTTATGAAGGAGTACGGCATGGAACGGACGGATGGTTATATCGCTGATATGCAGCGCAGCTATCAGGGAAATTATTATTATATATTCCCGGAACTGAGTTCTTCAGCCGGGCTGACGGACGGCATGGCATCCGATATGGTAATGCTCGTGAATGCGCACGGGATGAGTGTGACAGATCCGGCGCGCGATACGATAACGGCAACGCCGTTCATGACAACGTCCGCGGACGGATATGCGGTGACAGAAGACAGCCAGAAACAGGGAACGTATACGCTGGGCGCTGTTTCCACTGAGTCCGTATCAGATGGGGAGGAGGCACGGTTTACCGTTATAACCGCGGATACGCTCATAGATCCCCAGGTGACGGAAGCATTTTCCACTCTGGAGAATCTGACGCTGTTTACCAATGCGGTGTCCGCCAATTTTGAGGATATGGAAAATGTGGCGATAGAACCGAAAAGTCTGGAAGTGACATACAATACGATGCGGCATGCGGGTGTCATAAGTATGATCGTTATATTCGGCATTCCGGCCGTGATACTCATATATGGGTTCCTGCGCTGGATGAAGCGGCGGAAGGCATAAGGAGGCAGTGTATGAAACAGAAAAGATCATGGATCATATTGGGGGCCATACTTGCCGCGCTTTTGATACTCTATGCGGGGCTGCGCATATACAATACAAACACTGCGAAGAGAGAAGCCCGGGAGACAGATAAATCCACAGTATATGTGACAAACGAAACAGACGCGGCAGAAATCTCCTATACAGGGACGGCAGAGGAAAAGACGATGGAGTTCGTAAAAAATGACGGAGAATGGTACTATGCTCCGGACAGGGAGATACCGATGGACCAGAGCGCTGTGGCGGATCTTGCGGATACGGTCACGGTGTGCCGTGCCGTGCGGGAGCTTAAAGAGCCGGATGCGCTTTCTGATTATGGTCTGGACGATCCCCTTTATACTATATCGTTCAAGAACGCAAAGGGGACAGAGACGACGCTTTATATCGGCCAGGCTGCGGGAGAAGATTATTATGCGGCGCTCAAAGGGGACGGGAAAGTGTATACGGTCGAGAGTACGCTTGTGTCAGCGCTTACATTCGACCTGTCGGGATTTGTACAGACAGATACGGTGCCGCCAATCAGCAGCGGCAGTCTGAAGAAAGTGGAAGTGACGGAGAATGGGAAGACGGCTGTCTATGACGCGAAGGAAGATATTGCGGAACTGGCCGGCGGCTTCGGAGCGTTGTCGTTTACATCATGTGCAGACTATCACGCAGAGGAAGAGAAACTGAAAGACTACGGCCTGGACGGAGAAAGCCGGGTTACCGTGAAGGCAGTGTACGAGGATCCCGATTCAGGAGAAGAGAAAGAGTTTACCATTTATGTCGGGAAAACGGATGATTCGGGAGCCTGGAGGTATGTTGGGACAGACGGTTCAAAGATAGTATATCTTGTGTCAGCGGATACGGTGGAAAATACGTATACGCCGGCAGAACAATAAAAGGCGGGAATGCTCTGAAAAAAATAATGAGCCTTTGGAAAACTTGGTGTATAATAGAAGAAGATAAAGCACCATTTCCGGAGGAATATTATGAAGAAAGATACGACAACTACGATAAAACGTGCGGAACGTTTTCAGATAATTCTCATAGGGGAAGGCATACTTGTAGGGGGGATCGCTGGTCTTGTCGTTCTCTTGTACAGGATGTGCCTTGAGAACGCGGGAGCATGGCGCAATGCCATCCTTGACTATGCCGGGCGGTCGCCCGCGCGCATGGCGGGATGGTTTCTGCTCCTGGCGCTGATGGCCGTGCTCACGGCCAGACTGCTGAAATACGAACCGATGATTTCGGGAAGCGGTATCCCGCAGCTGGAAGGCGAGATGGTGGGAAAGCTGGAGCAAAAGTGGTGGAAGGTACTGCCTGCGAAGTTCGCAGGCGGTTTCTTATGTATGCTGGGCGGTCTGGCCCTCGGGCGGGAGGGCCCGTCCATCCAGATAGGCGCCATGGTAGGGAAGGGAGTGTCCAAAGGACTTGACCGCGGGAAGACAGAGGAGAAGTTTCTGCTCACGTGCGGCGCCAGCGCCGGTCTGGCGGCGGCGTTTCACGCGCCTCTGGCAGGTGTCATGTTCTCGCTGGAAGAGGTGCACAAGAACTTTTCCGTCTCGGTGCTCCTGTCTGTCATGACTGCGTCGCTTACGGCGGATTTTCTGAGCTCTAGCGTGCTCGGCGTGGACTCGGTCTTCCAGTTTGATATCGTACAGGCGCTTCCTCAGGAATATTACGGCCTTATTTTGCTGCTCGGCGTCGTGCTCGGCATCCTGGGGGCGTTCTACAACTGGTTTACGCTGAAGGCGCAGGCGCTGTACGGCAAGGCGAAGCGCCTGAATACGACGGG
The DNA here is from genome assembly GCF_008281175.1 of [Clostridium] hylemonae DSM 15053. Lineage (NCBI taxonomy): Bacteria > Bacillati > Bacillota > Clostridia > Lachnospirales > Lachnospiraceae > Lachnoclostridium > [Clostridium] hylemonae. Next base: position 2,933,306 of record NZ_CP036524.1, on the reverse strand, counting down.
CAGGATCATGATACCGTTTTTCTGTGCAGGACTGCTCGGTTTTACCGCGCCGGAGCTTCTGGGAAGCGGACATTCTCTCATCGAATATCTGACGAATGAAGATGTTCTGCTCGGCACAGTATTGCTCGTTCTGGCCGGAAGGTTTCTCTTTTCCGCGGTCAGCTTCGGCTCCGGCGCACCGGGAGGGATCTTTTTTCCTCTGCTCGTGCTGGGCGGATATATCGGAGGCGCGTTCGCCACGGCAGGTGTGCAGTTCTTCGGACTGGAACCGATGTATATCAATAATTTTGTACTGCTTGCGATGGCGGGATATTTTGCGGCCATCGTGCGCGCGCCGCTGACGGGGATCATACTCATTTTCGAGATGACAGGCTCGCTGAGCCAGATGATGTCGCTGTCCATGGTATCCATCGTGGCTTATATCGTGGCTTCTCTGCTGCGCTCCAAGCCGATCTATGAAAGCCTGCTTGAAAATCTGCTCAAAAAGCAGGGAGAGAAGGTTGTGCAGGAGCATGGGCAGAAGATACTCGTGAACTATGTAGTCAGACAGGGCTCCAGGCTTGAGGATGTACAGATCAGCGAGATAAGCTGGCCGGAAAACTGTCTGCTCGTTGCCATTCAGAGAGGATCTCAGGAGATCATCCCAAAGGGAAGGACAAAGCTGCTGGTTGGTGATACGATAGTGACGATGACGGATGAAAGGGACAGAGCGGTGGTCCATGACAAGATGGAACGGCTGTGCAGCGATATGTTCTGATAAAAAAATTTTCATTTTTTCTTGCATAACGGGCATACTTATGTTAGTATAATTAACAATTTAGTATAGCAAAGCGATGAAAGAGACTCTGTTCTTTGGAACTTGACAGAAATGCGGCGTCACCGGCTGAGAGCGCTGCTTGAGGAATGAGGACAATAGGGAACACTCTGGAGCAGACCGGCTGAACTTAAGTAGGACGGTACGTGAGCACGCGTTAAGTGCAGTTGAGTGGAATCCTTTCGTGTGACAAAGGCGTCGGACGGAGAAGGGCTCAATGCGGGTGGTACCGCGGATTGATTTTAATATATCCGCCCCGGAATATACAATATATTCCGGGGCGTTTTTTTGTTAAAATTAATAGTTTCAGGCAAATAAACGAGTGGACAGGAGGAAGTGTGTATGGAATTTTTAACAGGTGTAAAAGAAAAAGATACGCTGGAGATCAGCGGACTGCTCAAGACAGAGGCAGGGGAGAGCGTGAAGGTAAACGGAGCGGTGCACACGATAAGAAACATGGGCACGGTCGCTTTCGTCATTCTCAGGAAGAGAGAAGGACTTCTGCAGGGGGTATATGAGGAGGGCGCCGCGGATTTTGACTTGAAGGACTTGAGAGAAGCAGATACAATTGAGATAGAAGGAATACTGGAGAAAAATGAAAAGGCTCCCGGCGGCATTGAGATCCGGATGAAGCATCTCACAGTTCTGGGCAGACCGGCAGATGATATGATGCCCCTTCCCATCTCAAAATGGAAACTGAACACATCGCTGGAAGCGAAACTCAACTACCGGTCCATATCCTTAAGAAATCTCAGGGAGAGGGCGAAGTTCAGAATACAGGAAGGTCTCACAAGGGCGTTCCGGGATTATCTGTACGGCCAGGGTTTTACAGAGATCCATACGCCGAAGATCGGCGCCAGGAGCGCGGAGGGCGGCGCCAACCTGTTCCGCCTCGATTACTTCCACAGGCCGGCGGTCCTGCAGCAGAGTCCGCAGCTTTATAAGCAGATGATGGTAGGCGTGTTTGACCGGGTATTTGAGACGGCGCCGGTGTTCCGTGCGGAAAAGCACAATACGAAGCGACATCTGAATGAGTATACGAGTCTTGATTTTGAGATGGGATATATCGACAGTTTTGAAGAGATCATGGCGATGGAGACGGGATATATCCAGTATGCCATGGCGCTGCTGGCGGGAGAGTACGCCGCTGAGCTTAAGACGCTTGACATTACACTGCCGGATGCGGCGAAGATCCCGGCGGTCCGCTTCGATGAGATCAAAGAAAAAGTGGCAGAAAAATATGGCCGTAAGATCAAGAATCCGTTTGATCTGGAACCGGAGGAGGAACTGCTGATCAGCCGTTACGCCCTGGAAGAGTGGGGGAGTGATTTTGTGTTTGTCACACACTATCCGTCCAGGAAAAGGCCGTTTTACGCCATGGATGATCCGGCGGACACGAGATATACGCTGAGCTTTGACCTGCTGTTTCGCGGCATGGAGATCACGACCGGCGGACAGCGCATCCACGATCACGGGATGCTAAAGGATAAGATCGCGGCGAGGGGTATGACGGAAGACGGTCTGGAGCAGTATCTGGAGGCGTTCAGGCACGGCATGCCGCCGCACGGAGGGATTGGGATCGGCCTGGAGCGTTTTACGATGAAGCTTGCAGGGGAAGACAACATCAGAGAGACTACGCTGTTCCCAAGAGATCTGAGCAGGCTGGAACCATAATAATATGTCAGAGAGGTGAAGGAGGTCCATATGTTTGGAAGAAAGTGTACTTTATGCGGGGGAAAAGTAGACAGCAGGGGAATATGTGAAGAATGCGGTCTGGACAACAATAAGTCGGAGAAAAATTATAAGATCAATCAGGCCGGCTGTGACGGGAAGCCGCTGACACATGTGCATGAGACAAATGCTCATGTTCAGCCTCAGAAAGCACAGAAGGAGCAGAAAGCACAGAAAAAACAGGGAGAACAGAAGGAGCGGATGAAGCGGCCGGATTACGAAGATAATTACAGTATGCCGCGGCAGAGGATAAGTGGCAGGGAAAAAGCAAAGGCCAAGAAGAAGTCCGCTGCGGGCAGAGTGGTAGGCATTATAACGATGATACTGACTGTGGCAGGAATATTACTGGCTGTAGCGGAGGACCACGGGGAAGAGATCAGCAGCTGGGCCGAGTCCAAACTGGGAGACGGGCAGGGCGCCGCCGGCAAAGCAGAGTATACTTATGACCCATATAAGTATACAGCCAGAACGCTTTCCGGGGACGGTGACCATGCAGAATACGAGCTTTCCACCGGCCATTATATCGTAGGCGTCCACATACCGGAGGGAAAGTATTCTGCCCGGACGCAGGATGACTTTGATACCATTCAGACGGAAGACAGTGAAAACAATATTTATCTGTATGAGTATGAGGGAAAGGGTGACAATTATCTCGGCGATCTGCGTCTGTATGATGGGGCGGTCGTGACAGTGGCCTGCAAGGATACGGTAACGCTTATCACGGACAACGGGCAGACAGCGTCTATGCAGCCGGAAATGCCGAACCCGCTCACGGAATCTGTCAGTATCGCAGGGGGAGAAACGAAAACAGCCGGTACAGACTTTGCGCCCGGCATATATGATATTTATGTTACCGGCGAGTCCGGAATGGCAGATGTCACCGTATACGGCGAAGGAGATGAGGAGATCGACACGGTGAGCCTTTATATAGGGGAAGGCAGTTCAGACGGTATGGGCTTTAAATATATGGTGCTCCCTGAGGGGGCGGAGGTGGTCCGCACCGACGGAGGGCCGCTGTCACTCGTACCGAGTGAGATGATAGCGTCAGAAGATTATATGGAATTCTATGAAAGATTATATTAAAGGAGAAGCAGATGGCTTATAAGATATCAGACGAGACGATCGAATACGCAGGGATTCTTTCCAAGCTGGAACTGTCCGGCACGGAGAAGGAAGATGCGAAAGCGGATATGGAAAAGATGCTTGATTATATTGATACATTGAATGAACTCGATACGGAAGGCATCGAACCGATGTCCCATGTGTTTCCGCTGAACAATGTTTTCCGAAGCGACGAGGCAGAGAATGGGGACGGGAGCGCGCATACGCTCGCCAATGCCCCAGTTCAGAAGGAAGGCAGCTTTGTAGTACCGAAAACAATAGGATAGGGGGCATAGAAAAGCGATGGACATCATGAGTATGACAGCGGTTGAGCTGGGAAAGAAAATAAAGGCAGGTGAGCTGTCGGCCGAAGAGGCGGTGGAAGCGGCATTTCTGCGCATTGAGAAGACGGAGAAGGATGTGCACGGCTTTCTCGCGCTTGATAAGGAAAGAGCGCTGAAGCGGGCCCGACAGGTTCAAATACAGATAAAAGAGGGAACAATGACAGCCCCGCTCGCGGGAGTGCCGGCCGGGATAAAGGACAATTTGTGCACGGCCGGAATGAAGACGACATGCGCGTCCAGGATGCTTGAAAACTTTATCCCGGCATACACGGCCGAAGCGGTGCGCAGACTGGAACAATGCGGTGTTATCGTCATAGGAAAGACGAATATGGATGAATTTGCCATGGGCAGCACGACGGAGACTTCTTACTTTGGAGTGACTCGAAACCCGTGGAATCTGCATCATGTGCCCGGAGGTTCCTCAGGAGGCTCCTGTGCGGCTGTTGCGGCGGCAGAGTGCAGCTTTGCGCTCGGGTCCGACACGGGAGGTTCCATCCGGCAGCCGAGTTCCTTCTGCGGCGTGACAGGGATCAAGCCGACGTACGGCACCGTATCGCGCAGCGGACTTATCGCCTACGCTTCTTCTCTGGATCAGATCGGTCCGGTGGCAAGAGATGTGACAGACTGTGCCGTTATCCTGGAAGCGATCGCGGGATATGACAAAAAAGACAGCACCTCTATGGCGAGAGAACACTATGGTTTCGCAGAAGCGCTGACAGATGATGTAAAGGGGCTTAGAATCGGGATTCCAAGAGACTATCTCGGAAAAGGGCTCAACGCAGAGGTGAAAGAGACCGTGCTCAGGGCCGCGGAAGTGCTGGAGGAGAGAGGGGCGCATGTGGAGGAATTTGATCTGAGTCTGACGGAATATGCCATTCCGGCTTATTATGTCATTGCTTCCGCAGAAGCCAGCTCTAATCTCGCCCGTTTTGACGGGGTGAAATACGGTTACCGTTCACCGGAGGGCGGCGGACTTCACAGCATGTATAAGAAGACACGTTCAGAAGGGTTTGGCGCAGAAGTTAAGCGCAGGATCATGCTCGGCTCCTTTGTGCTCAGTTCCGGTTATTACGACGCGTATTATCTGAAAGCGCTGCGGGTAAAAGCGCTTATAAAGCAGGCGTTTGACAGAGCGTTTGGACAGTATGATGTCATACTGGGGCCGGCGTCTCCGGCGACGGCGCCGGAGCTTGGCAGCAGTCTGGGCGACCCGCTTAAAATGTATCTTGGAGATATATACACAGTTTCCGTGAACCTGGCCGGCCTGCCGGGCATAAGCGTGCCTGCGGGTCATGACAGCAAAGGGCTGCCGATAGGCGTTCAGCTGATCGGGGACTGCTTCAGGGAAGATAATATCATCCGCGCGGCTTACGCGTACGAATGCGCGACTGAGAAAAAATATGTGAGGACAGCGCCGTCCGGTGCACCAGTCACAGAAGAAGCGGCAGAAGGGAGAGGATAAAAATGTCAAAACAGTATGAGACAGTCATCGGGCTGGAAGTGCACGTAGAACTTGCCACAAAGACAAAGATATTCTGCTCCTGCAGCACACAATTCGGCGGTGCGCCCAACACACATACGTGTCCGGTATGTACGGGGATGCCGGGATCGCTGCCTGTGTTAAATAAGCAGGTAGTGGAGTATGCCGTGGCCATCGGGCTGGCGGCAAACTGTACGATAACGCGGGAGTGCAAGTTTGACCGGAAGAATTATTTTTATCCGGACAATCCGCAGAACTATCAGATATCCCAGCTGTATCTCCCTATCGCGAGGGATGGTCATGTGGAGATAGAGGCCGGCGGTAAGAGAAAGAAAATCCGTATCCATGAGATGCATATGGAGGAAGACGCCGGAAAGCTCGTCCACGATGAATGGGACGACACTTCTCTCGTTGATTACAACAGAAGCGGAGTGCCTCTCGTTGAGATCGTATCGGAACCGGATATGCGTTCTGCGCAGGAAGTCACCGCCTATCTGGAAAAGCTGCGCACAATGATACAGTATCTGGGCGCGTCCGACTGCAGACTCCAGGAAGGCTCCATGCGCGTGGATGTGAACCTGTCTGTCCGGGAGGCGGGTACAGAGAAGTTAGGGACAAGAACGGAAATGAAGAATCTGAACTCCTTCAAGGCGGTCACAAGGGCCATAGAAGGAGAGCGGCAGCGGCAGATCGAGCTGCTGGAAGACGGGAAAGAGGTCGTCCAGGAGACGAGAAGATGGGATGACAATAAAGAGTATTCTTATGCCATGCGTTCAAAAGAAGACGCGCAGGATTACAGATATTTTCCGGAGCCGGACCTTGTGCCCGTGGTGATAGACGACGAATGGACAGACCGCGTCCGCGCAGGCCTGCCGGAATTTAGAGATGAGAAACTTAAGCGGTACAGAAAAGAATTTGACATACCGCAGTATGATGCAGAGATCATCACAGCCTCCAAGCGGCTGGCAGATATATTCGAGGAGACGACCAGGCTGTGCGGCAAGCCGAAAAAGGCTGCCAACTGGCTCATGGTCGATACCATGCGCCTTCTGAAAGAGCACGGCATGGAACCGGAAGACATTACGTTTTCCCCTGTCAGTCTGGCAGAGCTTATCAGACTGGCAGATGAAGGTACGATCAACAGCACGGTTGCCAGAGAAGTATTTGAGAAAGTATTTGAAGCGGACGTGGATCCAAAGCTGTATGTGGAGGAGAGAGGATTAAAGACGGTGAGCGATGAAGGTGCGCTCCGGGAGGCTGTCTCCAAAGTGATAGAGAATGATCCGAAGGCGGCGGCCGATTACAGAGGCGGAAAGGAAAAAGCGCTCGGCGCGCTCGTGGGGCAGACGATGAAGGCCATGAAGGGTAAGGCAGATCCTGCTCTCGTCAGCAGACTGCTGAAAGAAATGCTGTAGAGTGTGGAAACAGGCAAGAAAGGTATGTACGAATGATGACAAGAAAAGAGATGAAGAAAGCGGCGAAAAGGAATGTGAGAAGTCATTATATACTGTTCGTGGCAGTGTGCCTTATCGCGGCTTTCCTCAATTCCGAGTTCTCAGGAACTCTTGACCTGCTCGGAGAAAATGTGCAGGAGACGTCCGAGTCCGGGTCTTCCGTGAAGCTTGAAGGAGTTGCGGGACAGCAGGCTGGGGCGATGGATGTCGCCTGGGATATTCTGGAAGGAAGAGAAAAAGAAGGGAAAGAATTATCCCGTAAGATCAAGGAACAGCAGATAGAACAGTCAAAAAGCGGCAGTCCGGTGCTGGGCAGAAGCCGCGGAGTGCTCGCTCACGCTGTGAATGCAGTGACGTCAGGCTCTGTGTTTGTGACGGTGACGGCCTCCGTCAATTCTCTCGTCAGATCGAATGAGATCACACTTTTTATCTTTATTATCGGGGGAATGCTTTTCCTTATTGCGTTCTGGTTTTTTATAAAAAATCTGTACGTTGTTATATCAAGACGGATCTTTCTCGAGGGGCGCTGCTACGAGGCTGTTCCGATACAGCGGTTCCTTTATCTGCTGCGGCTTAAAAAATGGACGAAAGCGGCCTGGGTCATGTTTGTGACATATGTTTTCAGGTTTTTATGGATGTTTACCGTCATAGGGGGCGTCATCAAGACATTTTCTTATTTTCTCGTCCCATATATCGTGGCAGAAAATCCGGATGTGTCGGCCAGAGAGGCGATAAGGCTGTCCAGAAAAATGATGAAAGGCCATAAGTGGGAATGCTTTGTATTTGGTATGACTTTTGCGGGCTGGTATATTCTGCGTATCTTCACGCTTGGATTGTCGGCAGTGTTCTATTCTAATCTGTATCAGACTGCTTCATTTACAGAATATTACGTACAGCTGAGAAGGCAGGCAAAAGAAAAAGAGATCCCGGGAGCAGAACTGCTCTGCGACACATATCTCTTTGAAAAAGCACAGTCCGGTGAGATCGAGGCTGTATATGCAGATGTGATCGCTGTTCTGGAAAAGCCAGAGGAAGGGATCCGGCAGTTGAGAGGAATCCGGAGATTCTTTGCAGAGTATCTCGGTATCCTGCTCTTCCCAAGCAAAGAGGAGAGAGCTTACGAAGAAGATCAGGCTGAGCGGATCCGGATATATTCACTCAAAGGGGCTGTGGAATTAAAATGCTATCCGAGCCGCCTGTCGCCGGTTCCTGAGGTGGAGAAACGGCAGAAAGTAGAGACGATACATTACATGCGCCACTATTCTGTCTGGTCGCTCATCATGCTGTTCTTTATCTTTTCCTTTACCGGCTGGGTGTGGGAAGTGAGTCTTCACCTTGTCAATGACGGCGCGTTTGTCAACCGGGGCGTACTTCACGGGCCATGGCTTCCGATCTACGGAAGCGGCGGCGTACTTATTCTTGTCGTGCTCAACAGGCTCAGGATCAACCCTGCGGCTGAGTTTGCCGGCATAGTGGTCCTGTGCGGCTGCGTGGAATATTTTACGTCCTATTATCTGGAGCTGACGCACAATGGCCAGAAGTGGTGGGATTACACCGGATATTTTCTGAACCTTCACGGCAGGATCTGCGCGGAAGGCCTGCTCGTATTCGGGGTCGGCGGCATGGCTATCGTATATGTGGCGGCCCCTCTGCTGGATAACATTATAAGGAAGGTACAGACGAGGAAACTTATTCCGGTCTGTCTGCTTTTACTTTGTGTATATGCCGCTGACACGTTGTATTCATCAAAACATCCGAATACAGGGGAGGGAATCACGGATTATCAGAGCGGCGCAGCACCGGAAGGTATAGAATGTCAGGCGTATGGACGCTCCATTTAGTATACTTATAAAAGAACAGAGGGAGCGGCCGGCTGGCCTGCTCCCTCTGTGCATGTCGGCATTTCTATTTTCTGCGGACGGGCAGTAACTCTATATATCCCCGTGTGCCGACAGGTTCCAGCTGAATGCGCGGATTGTCTGTATCCCATTCATAACCGGCCGCGGACGGATCGTATTTATTGACTGCTTCCCGTACTTCTTCAATTGCCTGGCAGTAATCCTCTTCTTCAAACGGTTCTCCTTTGAACATAAGGTAAGTGGAAGCGGGCAGTGTGATGACATCAAAGCCGTCCGGTACCGGTCCGTCATAGTCTGCGCTCACTTCCGCACCCTGCACATATACGGAGGTATCCGGTGTCCGGTACGCATCGGGAAGCCACAGGCATACAGGTTCTCCTTCCAGAGATTTGATGCTCATAAGAAGCCCCCACACATCGCAGCCTACTTCCTCACAGTAGGGGAAATAATCTTCCGCCTTGACTCCCCTTTTTATGATCACCTTGCGTACAGGCTTTTCGACAGGCTGTACAAATACACTTTTAACATGTTCCATTGTCTGTTCTTCCTTTCTGATTTCTCTGTATATAACGCCGTAAGGGGTAAACAAGTATAAAGGAACCGGATTTTCCATATATTCTTTCGGGTTGCAGCCGAATTCCCTGTAGAATGCCCTCTGGTAGCCGTCTACGCTCCCAAAACCCATCTCAAACGCGATGTCCGTTATCCGGCAGCCCTCATCCCGCAGCCGCAGAGCAGATGCCGACAGCCGCATTCTCCGGATATATTCCGCCGGTGTCAGGTTGGTCCACTTTTTGAACAGCCGGTATGAATGCCACGGAGAAAACAGAGATGCCCCGGAAAGCTCTGCCAGCGTTATCTGCTCATACAGATGAGCGGCTATATAATTCTGCATCCTTTGAACTGCCTCTATCTGTTCCTTCATTCTTTCACCTCCTGATCTTATTATAAAGAAAAAATTAAGATTTCTCTCGACTTTTTTTGCTGCTTTATCCATTGACAAATACAACTGTAACAAGTATAATTACAATACAAACTGAAAATAAAAAAGTTACAGATTGTAAAGGAGACGATGATGAAGAGAAAAAGAGCTAAAGCGATCACAATTTTAACGTTGAGTCTTGTATTACTGCTTACCGCCTGCGGCAGCGGGAAGGAGGAAAAAGCGGATGCCGGAAGTTCCAAGAGCTCTGAAGGGTCAAAAGCTTCCGACACGTCGTCATCTTCAGCCTCGAAGAAGATATTCGGTACTTTTGAGTCCGAGACGCTGGAAGGTGAAGCAGTATCGGATGAGATATTTTCCAAAGCAGACCTTACGATGGTAAATATATGGGGGACATTCTGCGGTCCATGTATCCGCGAGATGCCTGATCTTGGCGAGCTGAGCCGCGAGTATGCGGACAAAGGCGTACAGATCGTGGGGCTTGTCAGTGACGTAGGGAAAGCGAAAGACGAGAAGGCAGAAGAGATTGTTTCCACTACAAAGGCAGATTATACACATATAATCGCATCTCAGGATCTGATGACAGGAATACTTGGTTCTGTCAATGTGGTGCCGACGACTATTTTTGTTGACAAAGAAGGAAATCAGGTCGGTGATGTATATTCCGGCGCCCGGGACAAAGACGAGTGGGCGGGCATTATAGATGAGCTGTTGAACGGGGTGCAGCAATGAGCAGCCGTAAAGTAAGATGGATCCGTATCGTGCTGTTTACCGCCGCCGCGCTGTTTTTCATTATCGGGATCACACGCGGGGAGGCGGGAACAGTGCTGACAAAAGCTGTAAATATTTGTTTGGAGTGTATAGGAATTGGTTAAGATGATAAAAGCAATCAGAAACAGGATGAGGCTGTGTGTTCAGATAATATTCACGGCGGTGACCAACGGATATCTTTTCGGGTTCCTCACCGGAAAGATTTATACAGGGCCCACAAAAGCAGCCTGTGTGCCGGGACTCAACTGTTATTCCTGTCCGGGAGCGCTCGGGTCGTGCCCGATCGGTTCGCTTCAGGCGGTGCTTGGAAGCAGAGACTACAAGTTTTCATTTTATGTGGCCGGTTTTTTGATATTCTTCGGTTCTCTGTTCGGACGGTTCATATGCGGCTGGCTCTGTCCTTTTGGATTGATTCAGGACTTGCTGTATAAGATACCGTTTTTCAGGAAAAGAAAGAACCTGCCGGGACATAAGGTGCTCAAGTGGATGAAATATGTCATACTCGTTCTGTTTGTTATATTACTTCCTCTTCTCGTGGTTGACGTCATCGGACAGGGAAGTCCGTGGTTCTGCCAGTACATATGCCCGAGCGGGACACTGACGGCAGGAATCCCGCTTGTACTGCTCAATGAATCGCTTCAGAACGCAGTCGGCGGCCTGTTTATCTGGAAGGTATCTCTGCTCGTGCTCATAATAGTGCTGGCTTTGTGGGTATACCGCCCGTTCTGCAAGTATCTCTGTCCGCTCGGCGCGCTATACAGCTTCTTTAACCCGGTTGCGTTATACCGCTACCAGGTAGAAGAGAGCGACTGTATCAAATGTGGAAAATGCCGGAAGACATGCAAGATGGATATTAAAGTATGGGAACAGCCTAACAGTCCGGAATGTATCCGCTGTGGCGACTGTGTGAAGGCGTGTCCGACAAAGGCCATAAAAAGAGGGAAAGGAGGCTGCCATGAAAAAACACATGAAAAGAGTTAGCTTTGTGCTGCTCGGCGCCGCGTCAGGATTTGCGTACTATGTATTTATCGGATGCAGAAGCGGCGGATGAGGGGTCACCGCAAGCCCGGTCGGGGCTGTCGTGATGGGAACCCTTATAGGTATAGTGCTGGCGTTTGGTTTTGGTGGAACAAAGGAAGAGGAAGAGAGTAAAAGGAGTGGGAAATACGATGACAAGTGAATTTGCGATCGCAGTGCATGCCCTTGTATATCTGCGCCATAAGGATACGGTAGTTTCCAGCGAGGAGCTGGCGGAGAATATCTGCACGAATCCGGCGCGTGTGAGAAAGGTAATGGCCAAACTCAAGAAAAAGGCCCTTGTTGGGACAAAAGAAGGAATCAAAGGAGGCTATCACATGGCGGCGGACGCAAGTGCGGTGACCTTGCGGTGCGTCTGTGATGCGTTGGAGGAAGAGGTAATTAAAGCGTCCTGGAAATCAGGCAGTATAGACATGGACTGCATGATAGCATCCGGAATGGCAGGGATGATGGATGGAATCTATAGTGAGATGAACGCACAGTGTAAGGATTATCTTGAGACTGTCACAATAGAAGATGTGGAGAAAAAAGTGACCGGGTGCCCGAAAAAACAGAAGATCTAATTAGAAAATTAAACGATAACGCAAAAAAGACATGGTATGTTCCATGTCTTTTTTACGGACGGTGGATTGTTGCATAATCTGCAAAACAATGATACACTTACTAAAACAAAGATTTCTTACATTAAACAACATTCAGGGCGGTCTTAAGGACTTTCCTGAAGAAAGGATCTATATACTATGACGCAGCCAGAAGAAAGCCGGCACAAAGCTTCAAAGACTAAAAGTGTCAGTAAGACTCTCGCCATATTGTCGACATTTGATGAGACGACGCCCATGCAGCGTACCTCTGATATCGCGATGAAGCTGGATATGAATATCAGTACAGTTTCCCGCCATCTGAACACAATGCTGGACTGGGGGTTTTTGGAGCGTGATGACTCCACCGGCTTCTATTACCCGGGACTTGAGATCGTTGCACTGGCAGGAGCTGCTTTGCAGAACAACGACGTCTTTCGTCATGCGTTCCCGGAGCTCCAGCGTCTCTCTTATAAATATGGTGTGCACGGTCATATGGGTATTCCGCGGAAGACGGAAGTCGCCCATCTGATCAGCAGTTCATCCGAAAGAACGATGGAGCTGTTTATCCCGATGGGGCACCGGCAGCCTATGTACTGCTGCGCCATGGGACGCGCCCTGCTGGCATACATGCCGTATGCGAAGGCACAGGATATCTTGAAGAACAGTGATCTTCAAAAACGTACCCCGGAGACGAAAGTTGACCTCTGGGAGATCAGCCAGGAGCTTATTCATACGAAACAGAAGGGATACTGCCTTCTTCTCAACGAACTTACAGAGGGCAAGGGCTCGATCGCGGCGCCGGTATTTAACCGCGAGCGTCTTCCGATCGCCGCTGTCAGCGTATCGGCAAGCGCGCACAGCATCAGCCAGCCGCAGCGCGAGCGGGAGCTTGCAAAAGCGGTGATGGCTGTCGCGGGCAAAATATCCGGTAAGCTCGGTTATTATCCGAAATGATAAATTAAAAATACTGTCGTAAAATAGTGCGAAACTATTTTACGGCAGTTTTTTTATTGCGCGAACAATCATTTATGTAAAAAATGGTTGCATCATATGCAAATGAATATGCAGAATGTGAGACATGGGTTTGTGCTTTGAAAACCTGTTTCGCTCACGGGAAAAAGCGGCGCTTTGTATTGCGGGCGGCCGCCCTGTCCCGCTATAATACAGGCAAGTTAAAAATATACGGAGGAGGGAATCAATCATGACTCTTAAACGACGCTTCATTTATATCCTGGCAGGGCCCGTTATTTTTGCCCTGACAGTTCTGCTGCTGTCAAATGCCCTGACCATGCGCGGCGCACAGGCAGTGGGTGTTGCGTTCTGGCTGATCTTCTGGTGGATCACACGTCCTGTTCACATCACGATCACGGGAATAATGCCGGTTGTCGCCAACGCGGTCTTTAATATCGTACCCATGGCATCCGTCACTGCGCAGTACGCATCCGACAGTATAATTCTTATCTTTGGTTCTACACTTATCTGTCTGCCATGGAAAGCATGCGGCCTGGACAGACGGGTGGCGCTGAAGGCTTTGTCTCTTATAGGGCCTTCGATGAAGTCGCAGATCACAGTCTGGCTGCTGGCCAGCATCGCGCTTTCTATGGCTCTTCCAAATGTCATGGTCTGCGCCCTGTTTACTCCGATCGCGATCGCGATGCTATCGGCGGCGGGGTATGATGATATTCCGACATGTGCTCCTGCCGTTCCTATTCTGCTTGCCATCGGATGGGGGGTGAGCCTTGGCGGAGCCGGAACACCTCTCGGCGGCGCTATGAATCTGGTTGCGATCTCCTATCTGGAAGAGTTGACCGGACACGAGTTCATGTACATAGACTGGGTCATCCGCATCGCCCCATATCTCATCATAGCCGCGCTTGTTCTTCTTGGTTCTATGCTTTTGATGCCGATGAAGGTTAAAAAATTAGACGGCACGAGAGAGTATTTTAACAACAGCTACCGGGAACTCGGTCCTATGAAACGGGACGAAAAAATATGCTCCATACTTTTTCTCGTGGCCATGTTAGCTGCATTTACCCGTCCTCTTTACGCCGATATCCTGCCGGCACTGGCGCCTGCCTATGTATATCTGACGCTCGGCTGTCTCTGCTTCTTTATCGTAGCTGCGGATAAAGGCTTCCTTCTCACATGGGATACCGCCCAAAATGGCATGATGTGGGGAATGATGATCCTCTTTGCAGGCGGTATGGCACTTGGGAAACTTATAAATGATTCTGGAGCGACTGCCCGCATAGCGGATATCGTTTCCGGACTGGCACTGGACGGCGGCCTGCTGACTATCGTGATCCTGGTCGTTTTTACCCGTATCATTTCCGAAGTGACAAACGGCACAACTGCCGCAGCTGTTTCGATTCCGATCGTATTCGGATTCACGAGTGAACTTGGTCTCAACCCCATACCTTACTGGTTTATCACTACACTGGCGTATAACGCAGAATTTCTGCTTCCCCTCAGTGTCCGCGCGATACCCGTCGCTTACGGGCTGGACGCAAATAAGATGCTGAAGGCCGGCACTCCGATGACGATCATCAGTATGGTCGTGGTCATTATCTTCGGTTATCTGGCCATGCAGTTCTGGCCGGCTTTCGGAGAGCTTTCGTACCTCGTTAATTAATAATATTAAAAGATTGGAGATGGTCTGACATGAATGAAACAAAACAGAAGGAAGTAATGACGGTAGAAGGATTGGTGTCACGTTCAAAAGCAGCACAGGAACAATTTGCGTTTGCCACGCAGGAGCAGGCGGATGCGGCGGCACGCGCAGTATGTAAAGTGATCTATGACAATGCTGAAATGTTAGGGCCTCTGGCCGCCGAGGAGACGCGTCTTGGCAGTGAGGCAGATAAAGTCACAAAATGCCGCATGAAATCCGCGCTCATCTGGCACAGCCTGAAGGGGAAGAAATCAGTTGGCATCATCAATAGACTGGAAGACCGCCGTATGATCGAGATCGCAAAACCGATGGGGGTCGTCGCGAGTATCGTCCCGTCGACCAATCCTGTCGTGACGCCGATGAGCAATGCGGCATTCGCGTTAAAGACTCGCAATTCTATTATATTCGCCCCTCATCCCCGGGCTGTAAAATGCACGAAGCTCCTCGTCGGTATGTTCCGCACAGAACTTGCAAAGCTGGGATTTCCTGAGGATCTTGTGCTTGGGTTAGAGCAGGTCTCTATCGAAGACAGCGGAAAACTCATGAGCCTGGCAGACGTCATTGTGGCCACTGGAGGTATGGGCATGGTAAAGGCAGCCTACTCAAGCGGAAAACCTGCTTTGGGGGTGGGCGCGGGAAATGTGCAGTGCATTGTGGACAGAGACGCAGACCTGGCGGAAGCGGCATCTAAGATCATAATCGGCCGGAGCTTTGACAATGGCCTTATCTGCCTCGGCGAGCAGACTGTTTTCATTCCGGAAGAAAAGTTTGACGCATTTATAAAAGAAATGGAGAAGCAGGGCGGTTATTATGCCGCAGAGCCGGAACTGGCAGACCGGCTGCGTGAGGGTATCTTTCCGGGCGGTGGGGTTATCAGCCGGGACGTGGTCGGCCTTACTGCAGAGAAGGTGGCGGCGCAGATCGGCCTGGACGTCCCGGAAGGCACCCGCATCATTATTGCCAGAGCAAGAGCACTCGGACATGGCGACGTGCTCTGCCGTGAGAAGATGTGTCCTGTCCTCGCCGTCTATCCGTACGGTACGTTTGAAGAAGGTGTCGCCATGATGGTAGAAAACCTTGAGTGTGAAGGAAAAGGGCACAGTATCGGCATCCACTCCAACACTCCGGAACACGTGGAATATGCCGCTTTGCAGTGTTCGGTCTCCCGTGTGATCGTTAATCAGCCTGCCGGAACAACAGGCGGCGGCAGCCCTACAAACGGTTTCACCGCGACGACGACGCTTGGATGCGGATCATGGGGGAACAACAGCTTCAGCGGGAACTTGAATTACGATCATCTTATGAACATTACACGCGTTGGATACCCGTACGAAGAGTCCTATCTGCCGGACCCGGAACTTGCCTGGCTGTAAACGTGATCATAAAAGTAAAATGAAGGTATCAAGTATTTGCTGCAGCGCCGTATCAAGCTGCGGTGCTGCGGCATACAGAAAGGAAATCGGCCTATGGATTATTTGGAAATTGAAGGTAAAGCTCAATTGGAACGCTTTGGGATTCCTGTTAATGAAAGTATACTTTTGACAGACGATCAAGTACCGGACGGCATTGAATATCCGTGTGTGCTCAAGGGGCAGATTCTTGCAGGAAAACGTGGAAAAGCAGGGGCAGTGCGTGTTGTAAAGTCTAAAGAGGAACTGACCGAAGTCAAGAAGATCATTGAGGGTATCAGCATCAACGGACACACGATGGAGGGGGTGATCGCCTGTAATTTCCTGCCTATTTCAGAGGAGTATTATCTGGGAATGACGCTGGATGTAAAAAACCGTGCGGTGATCATGCTTTTTACTCCGTTCGGGGGAATGGATATTGAAGAACTTGCGGCGGCTGCACCTGAAAAACTGCTCCGATTTGACTGTACGGAGGGATTTGACGCGGAAGCTTTCCGAATGGCCGCGGCAGTCTTTGACCTTCCGGCTGCGCGTATGGAGCAGGTTGCCGATATTGCCCGAAAGCTTGCCCGCGCCTGCTTTGCGCTGGATGCGACAACTATCGAGATCAATCCGCTCGCCGTGCTTGAGGACGGCAGGCTGATCGCCATTGACGCGAAGCTTGTCATTGACGACAACAGTCTGTACCGTCAGGGCGACTATATCATACTTCCCCGCACTGAGCAGGAAAAAACTCCGCAGGAAGCGGAGGCAGAGGCACATGACCTCACGTATGTGGAACTTGACGCAAAAGGAGATATAGGAACGATGGCAGGAGGCGCCGGCATCGGCATGGCGACGATGGACACGATCCGCCACTATGGCGGCCGTGTAAATAATTTCCTCGATTTAGGGGGCGGCGTTACGGCGGAGAAGACTTATCAGGCAATGTGTATTCTGCTAAAAAATAAGTCGACAGACTATGTTTTTGTCAATGTATTTGGAGGTATCAACAACTGTGCGGATATGGCGGAAGGCATTGCCCGGGCTTACACCGAACTGGGCATCAGAAAGCCCGTTGTTGTGAAGAGCCGGGGGTTCAACCAGGAGCAGGGGTGGTCTATCTATGAAAAGCTTGGTTTTCCTCAGACAAAGTACGGCACAACAGATGAGGCGGTACAGACACTTCTCAAGGTGAAGGAGGCGAGGCAGAATGAGTATATTAATTGATCAGGATACCGCTATGCTGATTATCGGTATCACGGGAAAGCAGGGGCGTATCCACTGTAAACGTACACTGGAGAGTAAAGCGAGGCTCCTTGCAGGCGTAGCTCCCGGAAAGGGCGGCCAGTCTGTTGAGGGCGTTCCGGTATTCGAGACCGTAGCTGACGCCCGTGCCGTATTCCCGGAGATCCGTGCGGCTATGCTCCTTGTCCCGAAGCAGTTCGTGCGGGATGCGGCATTTCAGGCGCTGGATGAAGGGATCCGGCTGCTTGCCGTCATCACGGAATTTGTTCCGGTCATGGACGCGCTCCAGATCGTACACAAGGCAAAAGCGCTTGACGCACAGGTGGTAGGTCCCAATACGATCGGTGTTATCTCTCCCGGTAAGTCAAAGCTTGGGATCATGCCCGACTATATTTATGGTAAAGGGCATATCGGAATCATATCCCGCAGCGGTACGCTCACACATGAGACGGCGTCCAATCTGACATTCAAAGGATTCGGACTCTCTACGTGCGTAGGTATCGGCGGCGACGCTGTAGTCGGTATGGACCACGCGGATGTGATCGAATATTTTGCACAGGACGATGAGACGGACGCGATCGTCATTATCGGAGAGATCGGTGGTACGAGTGAAGAGATGGCCGCGGCCAAGATCAAAGAATTAAACCTTAAAAAGCCGGTATGTGCCTATATCGCAGGGATGTACGCACCTGAAAATAAGCGTATGGGGCATGCGGGAGCGATAGTGAGCGGGGGGATGGGAACGGTGCGGTCAAAGATCGCTGCCCTTGAGGATGCGGGAGCCGTGATTTGCCCTACGCTTGGCAAGATCGTAGAGTTTATGGATGAATATAACAGGCGCACCGGGGGCAGGCTGCAGTCGCTGGAACCGCAGATCGACGGATGATCGCGCATGGTTAAGGAGGATAAGTGTGATGAAAGATTATAGTTTTAAAATTCCGCAGAATATAGAGTTTGGGATAGGGAGTTTAAAGAAGCTTCCGGAAATACTGAAAAAGAACAAGTCGGACAATGTTCTGCTTGTTTCTGACCGCGGACTGGGAAGCATTGGCGTAGTAAAGAAGATTCAGGACATTATTTTAGACGGAGGTATCAAATGTACCACGTATCTGGATGTAATACCGAATCCGACAGTGGATATCGTAAATGACGCTGCGGCTCTTTATAAAGAGTGCAAGGCGACCAGTGTCGTTGCTCTTGGCGGCGGGAGTTCCATGGATGTGGCAAAGGCTGTCGGGGTGCTTGTAAATTACGGCGGAGATATTACGGATTACGAAGGATTTGATACGGTCCCGGGACCGATCGTGCCGATGATCGCCATACCTACAACGGCGGGAACAGGGAGCGAGGTGACGGCTTCTTCTGTGATCACGGATGAATCGAGGAATTATAAGCTGTCCGTGATCAGTTATGAGATTCTTCCGAAATATGCAGTGCTGGATCCGGAACTCATAATGACAGCGCCTGCGTCTATCGCCGCTTCCTGCGGGGTTGATGCTCTGATCCATGCGATTGAAGCGTATATATCTGTAAAAGCCACCCCATTTTCAGATGCGATGGCTGAAAAGGCAATGGAGTTGATCGGCCGTAATATCCGGCGGTTTGTGGCGAACCGGAAGGATGAAGATGCGGCCTGTGCGATGATGGCGGGATGTAATTTTGCGGGGATCGCATTTGCGTGGGCGAAACTTGGCAATGTGCATGCCATGAGCCACCCGGTAAGCGCATACTTTCATGTTGCACACGGTGTGGCCAATTCCATCCTTCTGCCGACCGTCCTCCGGTACAACGCGCTTGCGGATAAGGGGCGTTATGAAGTGATATATAACTATATCCGTGAGAGCAGCGGGAACGCAGAAAGATTTGAGCCGGAGATGCTCGTAGAAGAGGTCATAAAATTGAACGCAGATCTGGGAATCCCGAAATCACTGTCAGAAGTAGGAGTGAAGGAAGAGACGATTCCGGCCATGGCAAAAGATGCCATGAAGAGCGGGAATATACTGGCGAATCCGAGACAGACGACTGTGAAGGATGTGGAAGAACTTTACAGGAAAGCATTATAAGATCAGATCATAAAATAAGAGACATCACGGGATTCGGAAGATTCCGGCCCCTGATGTCTCCTGTTTTGAACTAAATCCCCATTTCATATGTCAGGATATAATCATCCATCACAAACCCATTGCCGATATCCGCCACCTGCTCATCAGTTATGCTGAAGCCGAGATGGCTGTAGACCGCCAGAGTATTGGCGTTATGTTTATTGCAGGTGAGCCAGATCCTGGACAGACCTCTTTTTCTGCAGAGAGCGGTAAGGTAACGGAAGGCTTCAGAGGCAAGGTGCTGCCCGCGGCAGTCCTTTTTTATGTAGAGCTTGCTCAAAAACAGCGCGCCGTCGTCTTCGTGGACGCCGGTATAGCCTGCCATTGTGGAGCCGCTGTGTATCTGATAATATTCATATCCGTTCTGGATCTGTTCTTTCAGGGCAGGGTATGACTGGAATTTATCTACCATATAGTTTACCTGCTCTTCCCCGATAATATCCGTAAAGTGTTCGTGCCAGATCTCTTCCGCAAGCACGGCGATATCATGTATCTCGCTGTCTGTTACGGCCGGGACCAATCTTGTCTGACTCATCTTGATCACTCCTGTTTCTTTCTCTTTGTCAACTTAAAATCAATAGTATTCATGAGTTATTATAAGTGATATAATAAAAACAGACAATAATGAATTTTATTTTTAGTTGGCAGGACCCCTTTATTTACAGTTCCTGTCATAAAATGCGGCATGTTTGGGAGGACTTGTATGAGCGGTTTTGTGACGTTGGATAACGTGCGGAAAGTTTATCATATGGGAGAGGTGGAGATCGTGGCCGCAGACGGCATTGATTTCCAGATAGAAAAGGGAGAATTTGCTGTAGTTGTGGGGCCAAGCGGCGCGGGGAAGACAACCGTGCTCAATATACTGGGCGGCATGGATACTGCCACGGAGGGCCGTGTTCAGGTAGACGGGGAAACGATATCCGGATATAATGCCAGGCAGCTTACCGCATACCGGAGAGACGATATCGGGTTTGTGTTCCAGTTCTATAATCTCATTCCCAATCTCACCGCGCTTGAGAATGTGGAGCTTGCGCTTCAGATATGCAGAGACCCTATGGACGCGGAGGAAGTGCTCCGGGATGTAGGGCTTGGGGAGCGGCTTTCCAACTTTCCGGCCCAGCTCTCGGGAGGAGAGCAGCAGCGGGTGTCCATAGCAAGGGCGCTTGCCAAGAACCCGAAGCTTCTTCTGTGTGACGAGCCAACCGGCGCGCTGGATTATAACACCGGTAAATCAATACTGAAGCTTCTGCAGGATACGTGCAGGGAAAAAGGAATGACTGTTATTTTGATCACGCACAATCAGGCGATCACACCGATGGCTGACCGTGTGATAAAGATAAAAAATGGAAAAGTGTCCAGAATGATCGAAAATGACAAGCCTGTTTCGGTAGATTCTATAGAGTGGTAGGGTAATTTAAATGGGGACAAAGGCAACGCGCAAAGATTTTTATATGGAGATACGCAGAAGCCTCGGGCGGTTCCTTTCGATTTTCTTTATTGTAGCGCTCGGAGTTGCGTTCTTTTCAGGAATACGTTCTTCGGAGCCCGATATGCGGGCTACGGGGGACGCTTATTTTGACGGGGCGGATCTGATGGATATCAAGACCGTCAGTACGCTTGGAATAACAGAGGATGACATCCGCTCCATCGGGAAGGTGGACGGCGTGAAACGGGCGGAGGGCGGTTACAGCGCGGATTTTCTCTGTCAGGGTGAAGACCGGGAGATCGCGGTACATGTCATGTCCATGCTCCCGTCCATGAACAAGGTGACTGTGACGAAAGGGCGTCTTCCGGAAAAACCGGGCGAATGTCTGGCAGATGACGAGATGCATTATAAAGTGGGAGATACGGTCGTGCTGAAGTCGGGTGACGGAACGAAAGTCACCGATACGCTCACGACCGATACGCTGACC
Source organism: [Clostridium] hylemonae DSM 15053 (assembly GCF_008281175.1). Classification (NCBI taxonomy): domain Bacteria; kingdom Bacillati; phylum Bacillota; class Clostridia; order Lachnospirales; family Lachnospiraceae; genus Lachnoclostridium; species [Clostridium] hylemonae. The sequence continues at coordinate 2,911,868 of NZ_CP036524.1, read as the reverse complement.
GTCGTAGGTACGGGGAACAGTCCGTGTTATATTTCATTCAACCGGGGAAATACAACGATCGGAACGGGGAGTTTGACGGGCTTCTTTGTTGTGCCGGCTTCCACATTTGACATGGATGTGTACACGGAAGCTTATGTGCAGGCGGAGGGAGCAAAAAAGCTGACCGCTTACACAGATGCGTATGAGAACAGGATCAAAAAGATCCAGGACAATATAAAGGCGATCACCGGGGAAAGAGGCAGCATACGCAGACAGGAACTGACGGATGAGGCGGAAGAAGAACTTGGCAGGGCGGAAAAAGAGCTGGCCGACGGAAGAGAAGAGGCCGACTTAGAACTTTTGAAAGCAGAGCAGGAGCTCACAGACGGGGAGACAAAACTTAACGGCGCCAGGGAGCAGACTGCGGAAGGACGCAGACAGCTGGAGGAAGGAAAAGCAACGCTCACCACAAAGCAGAAAGAACTGGACAGCGCCGGAATACAATATGAATCCGGCAGGAAACAGCTGGAGGAAGGCAGGACCGCCTATGAGAAGGCTATGGCGGATTTTGGCGCACAGAAGGCGGCATTTGACAGACAGAAGGCGGATGTGGACGCGCAGTTTGCCCCGCAGAAAGAGAAGCTTGACCAGCTGAAAGGGCTCTGCGATGCAAAGGAAGCGGCCGTTGTACAGATGCAGGAGCAGATAAAGGATCTGGCGGACACAGCGGCCCGGCTTCAGCAGGAGATGGACGCGCTTGACATAACAGATCCGAAGTATGCAGAGAAATATAATAGTCTGGAATCCCAAAAGAATCAGGCGGAGGCAGACCGTAATGACCTGAGGGACAATAAGCTTCCGGACGCACAGAAGGACCTTCAGGAAAGCAGGACGCTGTACGGCCAGTCTCAGAAAGCGTACGATGCTGCCAGAAAAGATGCGGACAGCAAGCTTGCGGTCTATGCGCAGAAGCTGGACAGCGGCGCGGCACAGTTAAATGACACGAAGACAAAGCTTTCCGGCAGTGAGGCGGCGCTTTCGTCTGTATGGAGCCAGATACAGGACGGCCAGGCGCAGATCGACAGCGGGTGGGCGCAGATCGAGAAGCAGGAAGCCGCACTTGCGGACGCGGAGTCAGAGATAGCAGCAAGCGCCGCAGAGCTTGCGGACGGATGGAAGGAGTACGAGGCTGCGAAAGAGAAGGCAGAGCAGAAACTGGCCGACGGTGAGCAGAAGATCGCGGATGCAAAAGATGAGATCGGTAAGATCAAGGATCCAAAATGGTATGTGTACGACCGGAATACGCTGGCTGAGTATGCCGGTTACGGTGACAACGCAGACCGGATGCGGGCGATCGGAAAAGTATTTCCCGTGCTGTTTTTCCTCGTTGCGGCGCTGATCAGCCTTACGAGCATGACTCGGATGGTGGAAGAGCAGCGGACAGAGATCGGGACGATGAAAGCGCTCGGGTACAATAAGCTGACCATAGCCTCCAAATATCTCGGTTATGCGCTCCTGGCCACGCTTGGAGGGAGTATATTCGGTGTGCTTCTCGGAGAGAAAGTGCTGCCTTATATTATCATATACGCCTATGGCATCATGTACCACCATATCCCGGATATTCTTACGCCGTATAATCTTACTTATGCCGCGGCAGCGACGCTTGCGGCGCTGGCCTGCACGCTGGGCGCCACGCTTGCCGCCTGTTATAAAGAACTTTCCGCAGAGCCGGCGGTACTTATGAGACCGCCCGCCCCGAAAAACGGAAAGCGGGTATTCCTGGAGCGCGTCACCTTTATCTGGAAGCGGCTGAGCTTTACGTGGAAGTCCACCGTGCGCAATCTCATGCGCTATAAGAAACGTTTCTTTATGACTATATTCGGCATCGGAGGCTGTATGGCGCTCATGCTCGTCGGGTTTGGAATCAAGGATTCCGTGTTTGCCATATCTGAGCTTCAGTACAGTGAAATACAGGTGTACGACGGCATGGCTTACCTTGAAGAAAATATTCCGGAAGCAAAAGAGAAGGAAGTGGAGGATTTCCTGAAAAACAATGCAGATGTCCGGCAGTATACAGAGGTCAATATGCGCAATGTGACACTCGTGAACGGCGGCAGGGAAAGAGACGCGTATGAAGTCGTTCCCGGGTCGGCAAAGGAGCTTGAGAAGTTCATCAACTTCCGGGACAGAAGGAGCCATAAAAAATATACGCTCACCGATGAGGGAGCTGTCGTGAGCGAAAAGACGGCAAAGCTTCTCGGGGTCAAGGCGGGTGATACGATATATATCAAGGATGAAGAAGACGGAAACCGGCCTGTAAAGATACAGACGGTCTGCGAAAATTATATGGGACATTATATCTATCTGACTCCTGTTCTGTATGAGGAGGTATATGGAAAGCCTGCGGAGTATAACTGTTATTTCTTCAAGGCAGAGGATCCGTCCAAATCAGCGCTCGCCAGGACGGGGCAGGAGATACTGAAGCAGGACGGCGTGCTGAGCATCAGCTATATGAGCGATATCCAGAAGCAGCTCGACGATATGCTCAAAAGTCTGAATCTCGTGATCGTTGTCCTCATTGTATCTGCCGGCATGCTCGCCTTTGTTGTACTGTATAACCTGAACAATATTAATATAACGGAGCGTCAGAGGGAACTGGCCACGATCAAGGTACTCGGCTTTTATGATCCTGAAGTGGCGGCTTACGTATACAGGGAGAATGTCATACTGACACTGATGGGGGCCGGTACAGGTATGATAATGGGAAGACTTCTGCATCTGTTCGTCATCCGGACAGTGGAGGTGGATGCGGCAATGTTCGGTAGAAATATCAATTTCCCGAGTTATATATACAGTCTTCTGTTTACGGTGGCTTTCTCCGCGATCGTCAACTGGGTCATGTATTTTAAGCTCAGAAGGATAGATATGGTAGAGTCATTAAAGAGCATAGAATAACAGAAACAATACGATTGTTAGCACTCTTTTGAAAAGAGTGCTAATTTTCTATTGACATTTAAAAAACAGCGTATTATTATAACTGTTAGACAAGATAAAACGGCGTTTTATTAAGCGGCCGCATTTATTATTAAAAATAGGAGTGATATAAATGGCAGGAAAAAAAGGTAATTTATCTATCAGCAGTGAGAATATATTCCCGATCATAAAGAAATGGGTATATTCAGACCACGATATTTTTGTACGCGAGATGGTGTCCAACGGATGTGACGCTATCACAAAGCTTAAAAAGCTTGATATGATGGGAGAATATCAGATACCTGACGATTATAAACCATCGATCCAGATCATCGTAAACCCGAAGGAAAAGACGCTGAAGTTTATCGATAACGGTGTCGGCATGACTGCGGACGAGGTGGAGGAATACATTACGCAGATCGCCTTTTCCGGAGCTACGGAATTTCTTGAGAAATATAAGGATAAGACGACTGAGGATGATATGATAGGGCACTTCGGTCTCGGTTTTTACTCTGCTTTCATGGTGGCGGATGAAGTGCATATTGATACACTTTCCTATAAGGAAGGAGCGGCTCCGGTACACTGGGTAAGCGAAGGCGGGACAGAGTATGAGATGGAAGACGGCACTAAGGAAGGCGTCGGCACGGAGATCACATTGTATCTTAATGAGGACAGCGTCCAGTTTGCCAATGAGTACCGTGTGAGAGAAGTAGTTGAAAAGTATTGTTCTTTCATGCCGGTGGAGATATTCCTCTCCAATGTGGACGCAGAACAGGAATATGAGACGATCGACGAGGCGGACTTGAAAGAGGATGACGTTGTAGTTGAACATATCCATGAAGAAGCCAAAATGGAAGAGAAAGAAAATGAAAACGGCGAGAAGGAGATGGTAGAAGTATCTCCTGCCATGGAAAAGGTGAAGATCAACAAACGTCCGGTATCTTTGAGCGATATCCATCCGCTCTGGACAAAGCATCCGAACGAATGCGAAAAAGAAGATTATCTCGACTTTTACCGCAAGGTATTTATGGATTATAAAGAGCCGTTGTTCTGGATCCATCTGAACATGGACTATCCGTTCAACTTAAAGGGGATCCTGTACTTCCCGAGGATCAATACAGAGTATGATTCTATCGAAGGTACGATCAAGCTGTACAACAACCAGGTGTTCATTGCAGACAATATCAAAGAAGTCATTCCGGAATTCCTCATGGTGTTAAAAGGCGTGATCGACTGTCCGGACCTTCCGCTCAACGTATCAAGAAGCGCGCTGCAGAACGACGGATTTGTAAATAAAATAGCGGATTATATATCAAAGAAGGTGGCCGATAAACTGAACGGTATGTGCAAGACACAGAAGGAAGAGTATGAGAAGTGCTGGGACAATATCAGCCCGTTTGTGAAGTTTGGCTGTCTGAAGGATGAAAAGTTCTGCGACAAGATGAAAGATTCTATTCTGTTTAAGAACATTGACCATAAATATCTGACATTAAAAGAGTGCGCAGAGGCCAACGGCGGAACGCTGGAAGAGCCGAAAGAGAAAGAAGACACTGCTTCTGAAGACGCAGAAAATGCAGAGAGCAAAGAAGAGAAGACAACGATCTACTATGTGACGGACGAACAGCAGCAGAGCCAGTATATCAATCTGTTCAAGGCACAGGGGCAGGACGCGGTCATCCTTAACCATAACATTGATTCTGCGTTTATCACACAGATGGAACAGCGCAATCCGAGCCTGAGCTTCCAGCGTATTGACGCAGATATCACAGATTCGGCCAAAGAAGAGGTCGCGGAGGAAGAAAAAGAAGAGTTCCAGAAGATAACAGACAGTCTTGTGGAGATCTTCCGTAAAGAACTCGAAAATGACAAACTGGATGTGAAAGTTGAGAAATTAAAGGACGACAATACGGCAGCAGTGATCACACTGTCGGAACAGAACCGCCGTATGCAGGAAATGATGAAAATGTACGGTATGGCAGGTATGGACGCCGGTATGTTCGGCGGGGAGAGCACACTCATACTCAATGCCAACCATCCGCTCGTGAAGTTTGTTGTAGAGCACAGGCGTGCAAAAAGCGTGCCGGTGATCTGCAGGCAGCTTTATGATCTGGCCATGCTGGCACACAAGCCGCTGAGTCCGGAAGAAATGACAGCATTCATGCAGAGAAGCAACGAGATCATGCTGCTTCTGACAAAATAAAAGATTTCATAAACAAAGGGAACTGCCGGCTGCGCAGTTCCCTTTCCGTTTATCTCTGTTTATTTGAGGCTCACATATCTCCCTCAAAAGCGATTCCCGCATCTGAGAAGAATGTACGCACCCACCGGTCCCAGGCTTCATCCAGTGACTTGTCCATCGTGAACGTATTCATGGAAGTGCCTGTCACGCAGACGAGGCGCGTGCCGTCATACCTCAGGTTCATATAAAGGCCCTGGATGTCTCCCGGCTGGAACGTAAGTCCATTCTCCGTGAGAAAGCCGGTGAATTTCTCTTTTCCGAGGGACAGGACGAACTTAAATCCGAGAGGGGTGCGCTTTCCTTTTATGAGGGACAGGCAGTAACTCCTCAGTTCATGCCAGTAAGAGTAGTCTCTGTCGGGAGCGTCTTCAAAAAAGTCTTTGTGAATGTGTCCGTCAATGGAGAATTTGTTGTATGTTGTGATCTCTCCCTCTATGAGAGAGAGGGAATCGAACGTATCTTTTAAAAGCAGGTGGGACATGCATGTCTTAGTGTCCGGGGTCAGTGTGATCATGGATAGCGCTCCTTTTTGTTTTATATACGCACAATGGCTGTAACAGTTGTGTCTGAACTGTTCTCCATACTGCGGATAGTAATATTATACCAATTACTGTCGCATAATGCATTATAAGTTTGACTTTTACAGTTGAAAACATTACAATAACCTTGTATATTCAGGCATGCGAAGCGATGCGGCGCGCGGGAATATGGTGCATGAAGGAGAAATCAGTTATAGTGAAAGATAAAAATAAAAAAACATGGGGCAGTGGAGAAGAGCAAGATAAAGTTCTGCGTATGGCAGTCACCACTGTCATTATTCTTTTGATCGCAGGCGGTATTATTATTGCGGTAAAGCTTATGAATCCCCGTGAAGATATAACAGAGGGTACGAAGAAGCTGGAGGAACTTGAAAAAGCAGACTTAAAAGCTGCGGAAAATAAAATAGAAGAGCTGGAGAAGGCAGAGCGTGCAGCGGACGAGGAGCGGAAGAGCCGCCCGGTCAACGAACGCTTTGCCAATTCTCTTGTGCTTGGAGACTCTATCACTCAGGGGCTTTACGAGTTCGGGGTGATGGACCAGTCGCTTGTCATTGCAGAAAAGGGCGCGGAAGTTACGAGGGCGGAAGATACAGGAACGCTTGATATGATCAGGAAGGCGCAGGAGGCAAAACCGCAGAATCTGTTCCTTACATTTGGAATGAACGACGTGGAAGCCGCCAGAGGGGATGCCGCGGTATTCGCGGAAGGGTACGGCAAAGTTCTGGATGAGATCAAAGCGGCCATGCCGGATACAAAGGTGTATGTTAACTGCGTCCTGCCGGCCAGCAGGAAGGCGGTGGACAATAATGAGTGGTACGGCAATATCCCGGAATACAATAAGAAGCTGAAAGAGATCTGTGAAGAGAAAGACGTCATCTTCATAGACAACACGGGGCTCGTAAAAGAAGAGTATTACGCGGACGACGGCATTCACCAGGCGCCGGACTATTATCCGGGCTGGGTCGAGAACATGGCGGAGGCGGCAGATTTATAATGAAAAATAAGAAAAAAGTCAGGATAGATCACATTAATATATTGAAATACGGCATGGTACTGTTACTGGCCGCCTACGTTATTCTGCTGGTCTCCAGAGAAGGCGGCACGAAGACGCCGATAAAGACAGTGAGTAAAAATGTCGTTTCTGTTATGGGGACAGAAGGGATGAAGAAAGGTACTACGCAGGATCTGAAGAAATATTATGGATTGAACGCAGACGACTACAAAGGTGTGACATTGTATATCCCTGATGATGTCATGGGGGTTAAGGAACTGCTTATCGTAAGACTTGAAGACGACAGTCAGGCGGACGTTGTGGAGACGGCGGCACAGAAAAGACTGGATACACAGAAGAAGAGTTTTGAGGGCTACGGAGCCGCCCAGACAAAACTGATCAGTTCCGCGGTGCTTGAGAGCAGAGGGGACTATGTACTGATGGCGGTGACCGGAAAGGCAGATGCCGTCCAGACAGCCTACAGAAAGAGTTTATAGAAAAGGATACGGAAGTCATGCTATTTAGCAGTATTGTATTTTTATTTACGTTTTTACCGATCATATTGATCTTGTATTATCTTGTTCCGGGAAAGTTCAAGAATCCGGTGCTTCTTGCGGGAAGTCTTGTTTTCTACGCATGGGGGGAGCCGTTCTATATTTTTCTCATGATACTTTCTATTTTGTTTAACTATATCAGCGGACTAGATATTGCAAGACATCTGAACAACAGGCATGAGGCAAGGAAGAGCCTCATTTTTAATGTTGCCGTAAATCTGTGTATTCTTGGATTTTTCAAATACGAAGGTTTTGTGCTCGACAGTATCAATTCCGTGCTGCCGGTCGACATACCTTACCGGGAGCTGGCGCTTCCGATCGGCATTTCCTTTTACACATTCCAGACATTGTCCTATATAATCGATGTATACAGAGGAAATGTGAGAGTGCAGAGGAACCTCCTGGATTTTGCCTTGTATGTAAGTATGTTTCCTCAGCTGATCGCGGGGCCGATCGTAAAATATGCAGACATACAGCGGCAGCTCCGTATCCGACAGGAATCCTGGGGCAAGTTTGGAGACGGGGCGCTGTACTTTATCAGGGGCCTTGCCAAAAAAGTGCTGATCGCGAATACTACCGGCATGATATTTACGAAAGTGACTTCCCTCGGAGCCGCGGATACTTCGGTGCTCACGGCGTGGCTTGGATGTGCCGCTTATACGTTCCAGATATACTTTGATTTCAGTGGTTATTCAGATATGGCGCTCGGGCTCGGTAAGATGTTTGGCTTCCAGTTTCTGAAGAACTTTGACTATCCTTATATATCGAAAAGTATAACGGAATTCTGGCGCAGATGGCATATATCTTTGAGCACATGGTTCAAAGAATACGTCTATATACCGCTCGGGGGAAACCGTGCCGGCACAGGGAAGCATGTGCGCAATATACTTGTCGTGTGGCTGCTCACCGGGCTCTGGCACGGCGCGAGCTGGAACTTTGTCGTGTGGGGCCTGTACTATGGTATACTGCTCCTCGCCGAAAAATATCTCCTGTACCGTGTGCTTGAAAGGCTGCCCGGTTTTCTGAGGCATGTTTACAGCATTGTGCTCGTCATGGTCGGCTGGGTGTTTTTCTTCAGCCCTACGCTTGGGAGCGCTGTTCAGTATCTGAAGCTTATGTTCGGAGGCGGCAGCGGACTGGCCGATAAGGAGGGGTTCTATCTGCTTGTGACGAACCTTGTACTGTGGGCTGCTGCGGTCATCGGCTCAACTCCGGCTGTCCATGATCTGTATGAACGTTTTGTATACGGGTCCGGGAAGAACAGGATCGCCGTCAACTGTACTGTGTACGGGATCTTGTTCCTTTTGTGCATTGCGTATCTCGTGACGGAGACATATAATCCATTTTTATACTTTAGGTTTTAGGAGCAGGAAATGAAGCAGAAATCAGATAGAAGAAAAAGAAAAGTGCAAATAAAAAAAGCGGCCGCGCTGCTGTTTCTGGCCATGCTCGCCGTTATCTGCCTCGTGAATCTTGTGCACAGAGACAAGGAGTTCTCACAGAAAGAGAACCGTATGCTGGAACAGAAGCCTGCGTTTACCCTGTCCGGCGTCACAGGCGGCCGGTATATGAAACAGTATGAGTCGTATAAATCAGACCAGTTTGCCGCGAGGGATCTCTGGGTGTCGCTGAAAACAAATGTAGATCTACTTATGGGCAGGCGGGATTCCAACGGCGTGTTCAAAGGAAAGAAAAACTATCTGCTGGAAGACATTGCAAAGCCCAATGAAGAGCAGCTTGAGGAAAATATCGAGGCGATCAGGGCGTTTGAGCAGTCTTATGTGGATATTCCCGTCTACTTTGCTCTTGTCCCGAATGCAGCCAATGTCATGTCGGACAAGCTGCCGGCTCTGGCAGAGACAGAGGCACAGGAAAAGCAGTTTGAAAATATACGGAAGGAACTGGGCGGCAAGATCAACTGGGTCGATGTTCAGAAGGTGTTGAAGAAACACCGGAATGAGGATATCTACTATCACACAGACCATCACTGGACAACACTCGGGGCAAGCTACGCATATGAAGAGCTCGCCAAGGCCATGGGGCTTGATACTGCCAATGGTCCAAAGTGGGAAAAATATACGGTGAGCAATGACTTTAACGGTACGCTGTCGGCCACGAGCGGATATGAGCAGGGCTACAGAGAGCCGATACACATTTATGTGCCAGAGAAGGGGGAAAAATCACCGGACATTGTCCTCAATTATGTGGATGAACAGAAAAAAACAGCCAGTCTCTATGACGCTTCAAAGCTGAAGGAAAAAGACCAGTATGCCATGTTCCTCGGCGGCAATCACGCGGTGATCGACCTCAAGACGACTGCGGCTTCTACAGAACGCCTGCTGCTTGTCAAAGATTCTTATGCGAATTGTCTCGTCCCCTTCTTGACGCCGTTCTTCAGGGAGATTATAATTATTGACCCAAGGTATTATTATGGAGATATCCATCAGGTGATGGAAGAAAATAAGATCACAGATATATTGTTTTTGTATAACGGTAACACATTTGTGGAAGATAACAGTATAAGCGGAGTGCTGAAAAATAATGAGACTGAATAAATTCTTAAGTGAGGCGGGCGTCTGTTCCAGGCGGGAGGCCGACAGACTGATCGAAGAAGGCCGCGTGACTGTGGACGGGAAAAAGGCCGTACCGGGCATGCAGGTGGATCCCTCAAGCGAGGTGCGCGTCGGAAAAAAACGCATTAGAAGTAAAGACAAAAAGACGGTACTGGCGGTGCATAAGCCCGCCGGTATCGTATGTACAGAAGATAAGCGGGTAAAGAACAATATTATCCGCTTTTTAAAATATCCGGAGCGGATCACGTATGCAGGGCGGCTGGACAAAGAGTCCGAAGGGCTTCTCATCATGACGGACGACGGGGAACTGATCAATGGTATGATGCGCTCCAGATACGGGCATGAGAAGGAATATAAGGTATGGGTCAATAAACCGGTGACAGAGGAATTTGTAAACCGCATGTCGTCCGGTGTCCGGCTGGTCGACAAAGAGAAAGGGCTCGATGAAGTCACGAGACCGTGCGAGGTCAGACAGTGCGGGACTTATATATTTACGATCATTCTGACCCAGGGGCTGAACCGCCAGATCCGGAGAATGTGCGAGGCGCTCGGATATAAGGTGAAGCGTCTGGTTAGAATACGTATTATGAATATCGAACTGGGAAATTTGAAACCCGGTGCTTACCGAAAACTGACAGAGCAGGAGTTAAATGAATTATATGAGCAGACAGAAAAAGGCAAGAATGCAGGAACTGGTAGAACAGCTGAATAAGGCGGGGAAGGCCTATTATCAGGACGCGGAAGAGATCATGAGCAATTACGAGTATGACAGACTGTATGACGAACTCGTGTCATTGGAGAAAGAGCTTGGAATAACGCTGTCGGGCAGCCCGACGGCAAATGTAGGATATGAAGTCTTAAGTGAACTGCCCAAAGAGAGGCACGACAGTCCCATGCTGTCACTGGATAAGACAAAGGATGTGGAGGAACTTAAGAAGTTTGCCGGCGGCCAGAAAGTTATGATGTCGTGGAAGCTGGACGGTCTGACGATCGTACTCACATACCGTGACGGAACGTTGTATAAGGCGGTTACGAGAGGCAACGGGGAGGTGGGCGAAGTCATCACGAACAATGCCAGAGTGTTCAGGAACATTCCGCTCCAGATCGCCTACAAAGGAGAACTCATACTGCGGGGAGAAGCGGTCATCGGATATAAAGATTTTGAGAAGATCAACGGGGAGATAGAGGATGTGGACGCCAGATACAAAAATCCCCGCAATCTTTGCAGCGGCTCTGTACGCCAGTTGAACAACGAGATCACGGCAAAGCGCAATGTCAGGTTTTATGCGTTCACGCTCGTACAGGCAGACGGCGTTGATTTTCATAATTCCCGTGTCTGTCAGATGGAGTGGCTGAGAGAACAAGGATTTGAAGTGGTGGAATTCTGCGAAGTCACAAAGGATACGCTGGAGGCGGAAGTTATTAAATTTTCCGAAAAAATAGCGGAAAACGATTTTCCATCGGACGGACTTGTGTTAGTATATGATGATGTGGAATATGGACGCTCACTGGGGAGGACTTCCAAGTTTCCGAGAGATTCATTTGCATTTAAGTGGGCGGATGAGACGAAGGAGACAAAGCTTCTCGAGATCGAGTGGAGTCCATCCAGGACAGGACTGATCAATCCGGTAGCCATATTCGAGCCTGTAGAACTTGAAGGTACGACGGTCAGCAGGGCAAGCGTCCATAACCTGAGTATCATGGAGGAACTTGAACTCGGCGTGGGCGATGAGATAGAAGTATATAAGGCAAATATGATCATCCCCCAGATCGCGGAGAATCTCACAAGAAGCGGTGTGAAAGATATTCCTCTGCACTGTCCGGTGTGCGGCGGCGATACAGAGGTCAAACAGGTGAGCAACGCAAAGGCGCTGTACTGCATCAATCCGGACTGTCAGGCAAAGCATCTGAAGTCTTTCGCTCTGTTTGTGAGCAGAGACGCGCTGAATATTGAAGGATTATCTGAAGCAACACTGGAAAAATTCATCGCAAAGGGGTATATTAAAGAGTATGCAGATATTTTTCATCTGGAACGCTTCCAGGATGAGATAGAAAAAATGGAAGGGTTCGGGGAAAAATCATACCGCAATCTTATAGAAAGCATAGAGAAAGCAAGGACTACCACACTGCCCAAAGTGATCTACGGGCTTGGGATCGCCAACATCGGCCTGGCAAACGCAAAGATGATATGCAGTGAATTCGGCTGTGACACAGACAAAATGCTTGCCGCCGGACCGGAGGAATTAAGTGCAATCCAGGGCGTGGGAGGCGTGATCGCCGGAGCCTTTGTCGATTATTTTTCAGATGAAAGGCATGTGCGCATATTCCGCGACCTTTTAAAAGAACTCACGATACCGGCAGAGGAGACAGAACAGAAGGAGCAGAGATTCGCGGGCGTTAACTTTGTGATAACCGGGAGTGTGGAACACTTTGCAAACCGGGGCGAGATAAAGGAACTGATCGAGAACCTCGGCGGAAAGGTGACAGGTTCCGTGACTTCCAAAACAAATTACCTCATAAATAATGATGTGACATCCACATCATCCAAAAATAAGAAAGCCAATGAACTGGGAATTCCCATCATATCTGAAAAAGATTTCCTGGAAATGCTCGGTGAAAGTCAGGGCTGACAGAAAGAAGGGAAAAAATGTCTGATAAAGATAAGAAAAATGAACCGAACGAGACAGAGATAGAAAAAGTGGACGGTACCGACGTCGAAGTGGAAGAGACGAAAAAAGAGGACGATGAGTACGAAAAAGTCTGCTTTATCTGCCATCGTCCGGAGAGCACCGCGGGCAAGATGATAGAGCTGCCGAACAATATATCGGTGTGCAGCGACTGTATGCAGAAGAGCTTTGACGCCATGAGCAACGGTCAGATCGACTACAGCCAGCTTATGAACATGCCGGGCGTCCAGGTGTTCAACATGGCCGATATGGAGCAGCAGAATATTCCGAAACAGCAGAAGATCAAGAAGAAAAAAGAGGGGGAGGACAAAAAGCCCCTGATCGATATCAGAGAGATTCCGGCGCCCCACAGGATAAAGGCGAGCCTGGACGAGTATGTGGTAGGACAGGAGTACGCCAAGAAGGTCATGTCTGTCGGGGTGTATAATCATTATAAAAGAGTGGCAACGGATACGATGGATGACATAGAGATAGAGAAATCCAATATGCTCATGATCGGACCTACCGGTTCCGGCAAGACATATCTTGTAAAGACGCTGGCGCGGCTTCTCGATGTGCCGCTGGCGATCACGGACGCCACCTCCCTTACAGAGGCGGGCTACATAGGGGACGATATCGAAAGTGTCGTATCCAAGCTTCTGGCGGCTGCGGACAACGACGTGGAGAAGGCGGAGCAGGGTATTATTTTTATCGATGAGATCGACAAGATTGCCAAGAAAAAGAACACGAGCCAGCGGGACGTAAGCGGTGAGTCTGTCCAGCAGGGAATGCTCAAACTTCTCGAGGGAAGCGACGTGGAAGTGCCGGTCGGCGCGAACAGCAAAAACGCCATGGTGCCGCTTACGACGGTGAACACGAGAAATATATTATTCATATGCGGAGGGGCATTTCCGGATCTGGAAGGTATTATAAAAGAACGTCTGACGAAGCAGTCTTCCATCGGATTCGGGGCGGATCTGAAAGACAAATATGACCACGACAAGACGATCCTTGAGAAGGTTACCGTGGAAGATCTTCGCAACTTCGGGATGATACCGGAGTTTATCGGCCGTCTTCCGATCATATTTACGCTGCGTGGGCTGGATCAGGATATGCTCGTCAAGATATTAAAAGAGCCGAAGAACGCGATACTGAAGCAGTATCAGAAGCTGCTTGCGCTGGATGAGGTGAAGCTGGATTTTGATGAGGGAGCTTTGCAGGCCATTGCGGGAAAAGCGATGGAAAAAGATACCGGAGCAAGGGCGCTGCGTGCCATTATCGAAGAATTTATGCTTGATATCATGTATGAGATTCCGAAGGATGACAATATCGGAGAAGTGACGATCACAAAAGAATACATAGAAGGAACGGGAGGACCTGTCATCATGCTCAGAGGACAGGAAGCCATGAGGTTGAGATAATGAATAGTTATAGTTATTTACTGGATCTGGCAGTTATTTTATTGTGTACAAAACTTCTGGGGCTGGCGACAAGGAAGGTACAGATGCCTCAGGTCGTGGGGGCGCTGCTTGCGGGACTTCTGCTCGGGCCGGCGGTGGCCGGAGTGCTCACGGAGACGAGTTTTATCCATGAGGTTGCCGAGATCGGCGTGATCGTTCTCATGTTCTGCGCAGGTCTTGAGACCGATATACAGGAGCTTAAAGCGAGCGGAAAGGCTTCTTTCGTCATTGCGCTGTGCGGCGTGCTCGTGCCGCTTGCGGGAGGGTTCGGACTGGCATACTTTTTCAACAGGCCGGACATGATTGCGTCTGATGCCGATGCCAGCATTTTTCTCCAGAATATCTTTATAGGGATCATACTGACAGCCACCTCCGTCAGCATCACGGTTGAGACGCTCAAGGAGATGGGGAAGCTTAAGACACGTTCCGGGAATGCCATTCTCGGAGCGGCCATCATCGACGATATACTCGGTATTATTGCACTGACGGTTGTTACGAGTATGGCCGACCCTTCTGTACATATTGGGACAGTCATGCTGAAGATCGCCGGCTTTTTCGTATTCTCCGGCGTGGCCGGCTTTATCTTCTATAAGGTGTACAAGGCGTGGACGGAAGGCGCGTCCAGAGGACTGCACAGACATGTCATCATCGCGTTTGTGTTCTGCCTTCTCATGGCGTATATCGCGGAAGAATACTTTGGAGTGGCCGATATCACCGGTGCGTTTATTGCGGGCCTGATCATATCCAATACGGAGCGGTCTGTGTTTATCCAGACGAAGTTTGATACGCTTTCCTATATGCTGCTTTCTCCGGTGTTTTTTGCGAGTATCGGGCTGAAGGTCATACTTCCGAAGATGAGCGGTATGATCGTCGCCTTTTCCCTGCTGCTTATGCTCGTTGCGGTGCTGACAAAGATCGTCGGCTGCGGGCTCGGAGCCAAAGCATGCGGCTATAAGCCATATCAGTGCAGGCGGATAGGCGTCGGCATGATATCACGGGGCGAGGTTGCCCTGATCGTGGCGAGCAAAGGTTCTGCCATGGGACTTATGAGTTCCGCCTTCCTCGGCCCTGTCGTGATCATGGTTGTATTTACGACCATCATCACGCCGATCCTTTTGAAGATCATCTTCAAGAAGGGGCCGGATCTTCCGGTAGCCAAGGAGAAGGAAGTCTCCAGTTACTATGAAGGCGCCTCCATACTGCGGGGGGAAGAAAAATAAAAAAGCGGTGTACATAGATGCATATTTTCCTCATATACTTTATTAAAAAGTATATGAGGATTTTTTATGGACAGAGAAACGTGCCAAGAACAGATACTATCCCAGGGGTACTGGGATTTTATTTTTCCCGGGTACCGCAGCCTCAGCGATATGGGGATTCAGGATGACCGGTATTGTATACAGAATATGGATTACGGATATAAAGCCATATACATAAACAGCGAAGGAATGGAACCTTTGAGTATTGAGAGGTACTGGTACAACTCTATCCCCAACTGCTACAGTCTCATTGATATGGAAGCGCTGAACCAGTCGGGCATCACCGCGGCCCAGAATTATCCCGCGCTGCAGCTGATGGGAGCAAATATAATGATCGGATTTGTGGACACCGGGATCGATTATAAGAATCCGATATTCCGCAATCTGGACGGCAGCACGCGCATCGCGGGAATCTGGGATCAGACGGTCCATGACGGTACGCCGCCTGAGGAATTTGCATACGGAAGTGAATACACGGAGGAAGCGATCAACGAAGCGCTCCGTTCAGAGACGCCAGAAGAGCTTGTTCCTACCGTGGACACAAACAGCCATGGTACATTTCTGGCCAGTGTGGCGGCAGGAGGGGCGGACGTGGAAAATCAGTTTCTCGGCGCGGCGCCCGAGTCTACCATCGCCGTTGTTAAGCTGAAAGAAGCGAAAGATTATCTGAAGGCGTTTTATTCCATTGATCCGGAGGCAGTCTGCTATCAGGAAAATGACATCATGCTCGGGCTCAGGTATTTGAGCACGCTGGCAGAGGAAAGAAACATGCCTCTTGTCATATGCATTGCCCTCGGTACGAACTTCGGGGGGCACAACAGCGCGACGCTTCTGTCGAGCATATTGAACAGTTACTCTATGACTATGGACAGAATCGTGGTGATCGGAAACGGAAATGAGGCGAACCAGCGGCATCATTTCTCCGGAAGATTTGAGGATATGGGAGAACGAAGAGAGGTCGAGATACGGGTGGGCGCGGGCGTAGGAGGCTTTGTGACAGAGCTGTGGACTTCTGTGCCGAATCTGATGACCATTTCCATCGTGTCACCTTCCGGCGAGCGGACGCCGGTCATCTCGGTCCGCCAGGGAAGCAGATACGTATATACGTTTACCTTTGACCAGACGATAGTTACGGCGGAATACAGGCTGCTGACAGAGAACAACGACTCACAGCTTATCTTTATGCGTTTTGACGGGCCGTCGGAGGGCATCTGGAGGATCGTTGTGCAGCCGCTCCAGCTTTCGGACGGTGTGTTCCATCTGTGGCTGCCTATGCAGGAATTTTTATCCGGAGAAGTATTTTTCCTGGAGGCTGACCCGGAGACGACCATCACAGAACCGGGCAGCACGGTCGGCGGTATGACAGTGGCCTACTATAACGGAACGGACAATAGTATTGATATTAATTCCGGGAGAGGGTATACTAGAAGTGGTATTATCAAGCCGGACTTTGCCGCTCCGGGAGTGGGCGTGACCGGCGCCGTACCGGGGGGCAGATTTACAAAGAGAACAGGTTCAAGCGTTGCCGCGGCCATAACTGCCGGCGCCTCCGCGCTTCTGGCAGAATGGGTGGTGAGAGAGCAGACGGTAAATCTTGGGGTAGGTACGAGCGAGATCAGAAATCTGTTCGTGCTCGGAGCACAGCAGAGGCCTTTACTGGAATATCCGAACCGGCAGTGGGGATACGGAACGCTGGATCTGTACCAGACACTTGACCGGCTGAGACGGCTGTGATGATAAGACAAAATGAAGGACAAAGGAGCGTCAGATATGGCAGATTTTTTTGAGGATTTAGGAAAGAGGATATCCGATGTGGCAAATGACATCGGAAAGAAGACAGAAGATACGCTGGAGATTCAGAGGCGTAAAAGTGATATCCGTACTCTGAGGCGGGCCAGCGAAAGAGATTTGATGGACATCGGCCGGATGATCTATGATAAATTTCAAAAGGGTGAGATCAATGATACAGACTGTATCACGCTCTGTGAGGAGATCGAGAAGCGCGATATACAGATAGAAAAACAGGAAGAAGAGATTTCAAGAATCAGAGGAGAAGTGTAGATGATCATACTGTCTGCAGGCATAGCGGCGCTCCTGTTTGGCGTGGATCTGCTGCTGAAGCAGTACGTGGAGGAGAACATGGACTGCGGGGAAGAAAAAGAGGCCGTCAAAGGTAAGGTCATACTGCGCAAAGTGTATAATAAAGGATTTATGCTGCATGCGCTGGAGAGATATCCATGGCTGGTCAGGGGATCGGCCGCCTTTTTAGGAGCAGTGCTTTTCATATATGATGTGCTGCTGTCCGGGAAAAAGGGGCGCCGCGTGGAGAAGGCCGGCACGGCCATATTCAGCGCGGGCGCATACAGCAATATATTTGACCGGCTCGTCAGAGGAAAGGTGATAGATTACATAGGATTCAAAAGCAAAAACGATTTTCTGTCCAGACTCACCGTGAATCTGGCAGATCTATGTATCGTGGCGGGACTGGCCGTTATGACTCTGGGGAAATTATTGACAGGGGCCGGGCCCCGTTCAAAAGGGGCGTGACCCCTGTGAGGTGCGTATGAAAAAAGGAAGGGTGTTCTGGTCGATCTT
This sequence comes from [Clostridium] hylemonae DSM 15053, assembly GCF_008281175.1. Lineage (NCBI taxonomy): Bacteria > Bacillati > Bacillota > Clostridia > Lachnospirales > Lachnospiraceae > Lachnoclostridium > [Clostridium] hylemonae. Next base: position 2,894,040 of record NZ_CP036524.1, on the reverse strand, counting down.
AAAGCGGACGAATACGGATAAGATCGCGGCCGGATTTGGGGTGTATTTTCTCGTCAGCGCGTTTTTTATCATGCTCGTGGAACCGGGGATTCACCGTTTTGGAGAATCGGTCTGGTACTGCTTCTCCGTGGTGACGACAATTGGATTCGGGGATTTTACGGCTGTGACGGTGCTGGGAAGGACCGCTTCCATTGTTCTTGGGATCTACGGAGTGATCGTCCTTGCCCTCATACCGGGCGTCGTAGCCAGCTATTATATGGAGGTCGTCAAGATCCGCGCCAGGGAAAGCGCGGAAGAATTTCTGTATAAGCTGGAACATCTCGAGGAGATGTCCAGGGAAGAGTTGAGGGAATTATCGGAGCAGGTAAAAAAGGTAAAGCTGAAAAAATAAAGAGTTCCGGGCGTTAATCCGCCCAGAACTCTTTTATTTGTCCGAGAATAATATTCATAAGCCTTGTTCTTGACTCTACACTGGCCCATGCCACATGGGGGGTGATAAAGAGCCTGCGGCTGTCTTTGATCCGCCGCAGCGGATTGCCGGGACTCATAGGCTCTGTGCGCAGGACATCCAGTCCTGCGGCCGCGATGTCACCGTTTTCCAGCGCGCTGCACAGGTCTTCTTCCACGACAATAGGGCCGCGCCCAAGGTTCAGAAAGATACAGCTTTTTTTCATCTTGCTCAATTTATCCGAATCAATGAGATTTTCTGTGTGTTCATTTAACGGGGCATGGACTGAAATGATATCTGAGCTTCGCAGAAGGGTGTCCATATCCGTCTGATGATAGCCCTCCTGGGGTGCGCTCCCCGATGGTGAGGCGTAGATCACTTCGGCCCCGAAAGCCTCTGCGATGGAGGCAACACGTCTTCCGATATTGCCAAGTCCTATGATCCCCCATGTCTTGCCGGATAACTCGTAAAACACTTCTTCAAAATGTGTGAATACGGTATCGTTTGTATAGCGGTCTTCTTTGACATAATCATCGTAGTAGCGCAGCTTTTCAAGCAGATAAAACAGCATGGCAAATGTGTGCTGTGCCACCGACTCTGTAGAATATCCGGCTACATTGCGCCACGCGATATTATGGCTGTCCAGATATTCTTTGTCCAGATTGTTTGTCCCCGTGGCGGTGACGCAGACGAGTTTCAGACGGCGGGCGTCACCGATGGTGGCTTTGTTGATCTGCACTTTGTTTATAATGATAACGTCTGCATCTTTTACCCGCTCAGGCACCTGTTCAGAAGTGGAAAAGGGATACTTCCTTACCGTTCCGAGCGCTTCAAATCCGGATAGGTCAATGTCATCGCCAATTGTCTTGGCGTCCAGAAATACAATATTCATATAAACCTCCTGTCAAATTGTAATACGTAACTGCCGGTGTCACAATAGTATCATGGAATCCGTCCATTTTCAACGGGCAGCCGGCTGTTATATCTGCGTAATTTTACTTGATATGGCAGAAACCAGCCGGTAATATATGGGAATCCACCGCGCGGTATCTGCCCGGATCACAGTTGTGTGATTCACGGGAAGGGCCATATATACAGGGGGTTCCACCGTTTTAACGTCTTACTTCATACGGCCCGTCCGGCCGGAACATAATAAAATCTTAAGGTGTATTAAGTTGCGGCGGCTTTAGCGTTATTGTATAATAATCACCATAAAAAGAAATGGTGATGGACAGATAAAGTTCATGAAATATACATGCGAAGAAGGGAAAGTCATGGCAAACAACAGAAGGAGAAGGCAGCAGGTGCGCAGACAGCTTGTTATTCTTGGCGGCTTTGTCGTATTGATCGCGGCGACGGTGATCGGGTTCAGCACACAACGTTCTAAAAAGGATGAGGCGCTGGCAGCGGCAAAGATAGAAGAAAAAGAAGAACAGAAGGATGAACAGAAAACAGAGCATAAAAATATAGAACCTGAGAAGGAGACGGCAGCAGAACGTCTCGCCCGTGTAAAGAAGCAGGCGTCGGCAGCCGGGTATCCGAAAGGCGTCATAGAACTGCTCAGTAAGAATGAGGAGACGGTTCAATTTGTAGAAGAATATGAAAAGAAAAAAGACGCGCCATACGCAGATAATATAGGCGCGGGATTTGTAAAGGGGCAGATACCACCGCTGCTTCAGTGGGACGAGCGGTGGGGATATGCGCCCTACGGTACGAGTATCATAGCTGTGAGCGGCTGTGGTCCGACGTGTCTTTCCATGGTGGTGAGCGGTCTCACGGGAGACTGGTCGGTCACCCCGGCGAAGGTTGCGGCCTACGGTACGGAGAATGGGTATGTGGATGAGGAAAACAATACGTACTGGCGTTTTATGGAAGAGGCGCCGGCGAACTGGAATGTGTCTGTGAAGGAACTTCCGCTTGTGGAACAGCAGATCGCGGCTGAACTTCAGGCAGGCCACCCGGTGATCTGCAGTGTGGGGCCGGGTGACTTTACGGATAACGGTCATTTTATCGTGCTCACAGGCTATAACAACGGTGAGGTGACGATAAATGACCCGTTCAGCCGGAAGAACAGCAGCCGCACATGGAAGTTCAGTGAGATTCAGGACCAGATCGCCGCTATGTGGGTATATTCATTGTAGTAACAGTATGAAGATCAGGATGAAACTTTGGAAATGATATCTGTCAGTGTCTTATACAGAAGTTCCTGGTCGATCGGTTTGGCAAGATGTCCGTTCATTCCCGCATCCCCCGCTTTTACGATATCCTCGTGGAAGGCGTCGGCAGTCATGGCTATAATGGGAATACTTGCTGCCCGCGGATGTCCGCAGCTTCGTATTGCTTCGGTGGCCCTGTATCCGTCCATGACCGGCATCTGTACATCCATAAGAATAAGGTCATAACGGTCCCCGTGCTCCAGAAACATATCGAACGCCTGTCTGCCGTCAGCGGCGCAGTCAACCATGACGCCCGTCATCTTAAGCAGTTCGGTGGCGATTTCACGGTTGAGTTCGTTGTCCTCCACGAGCAGGACGTGGCGGCCTGAAAGTCCGGGCCAGTGCTTTTCTATCCCGGAAGAAGGGAGCAAGATGATCTTTTTGGCCCCGGTAGTGGCAGACAGCAGAGTGTCATAGAGTGTGGAGGCAAAAACCGGTTTGGATAGAAAAGCGTCTGCACCTGCCTGGCGCGCATTTTTCTCGATGGAACTCCAGTCATAGGCAGTTATGATAACGATAGTCGTATCCGGATCTGCCAGTTCACGGATGCGCCGTGTCACTTCTATGCCGTTCATATCCGGCATCTTAAGGTCGATCAGACATACGTCATAGTCTGAGCCGTCCATATGGGCGCGCCGGACGCTTTCCAGACATTCCTGGCCGGTCAGCACCCAGTCAGACTCGATCCCAAGATTCTTCAGCATGAGAGCCGTGTAAATACAACTGTCTTTATCGTCATCAGTCACGAGCACCTTGAGGGATTCCACAGTCTGTCTCATCTGCGGCAGCTCGCTGCTCCTGCCGTCAGGCAGATCGAAGTCAAGTTCAACGATGAAAGTGCTGCCTTTTCCAGGCTCGCTTCTGACGGAAACAGTTCCGCCCATCAGTGTGACGAGATTCTTCGTTATCGGCATGCCAAGACCGGTCCCCCCTGCTGATCGTCCTGTAGCTGTACTCTCCTGCTCAAAAGGTGTAAACAGATGTTTCATGAATTCCTGGCTCATTCCGATGCCGGTATCGCTCACGGTGAAGCGCAGCCGGACGCGGCCGGCCTTTTTCTGGAGCTGCCGGATCTCAAGACGGACGGCGCCGCCTTCCGGTGTGAACTTAAGGGCGTTGGACAACAGATTAATGAGCACCTGGTTCAGCCGCAGCGCATCGCCTGTCAACACAGTGTCGGTAATGTCCACAAGCGGCACTGAAAATTTCAGACCCTTGGCGTCTGCCTGGGGATATATAATGGCAGTGATAGATTCCGTCACGTTCTGCAGGTCGAATGTTTCATGTGCTATTTTCATCTTGCCGGCGTCTATTTTGGACATGTCCAGCACATCGTTGATCAGCGTCATCAGATGTTTGGAAGAAGATGCGATCTTTTCCAGACAGTCGGCGACGCGCTGCCTGTCGTTTATATTAGCCGCAGCGATAGTCGTCATGCCTGTTATGGCATTCATCGGCGTGCGGATCTCATGGGACATCCGGGAGAGAAAGTCTGCTTTTGCCTGGTTTGCATGTTCTGCGACAGACAGGGCATCTCTGAGGGCGTCTGCCTGTTCTGTCAGTTTTTTCTGCATCTGACGCAGTTCTGTGATATCGGTGATATCAATAAAGATCGCCAGATATATCGGGCATCCTTCCTGCCAGTCAACGCAGGAGGCATTGACCTGCAGCCACAGCATCTGACCCGTCCGGCTCTGCACTTTCATAACAAAATGAGCAGGCTTGCCTGACAGAAAGTTTTCACGCTGTGACAGAATGACATCCAGATTCTTTGTGATATTTTCCTTATGTAGTGAGTTGTCACTGTCCTGACCGGCTCCAAAATATTCCATAAACCGGGAATTACCCTCCAGAAGAGTCAGGTTGAGATGGGGGTCGATTCTGTATTTTGCCACAAAGCCGGGCAGGCTTTCATAGGTGACAGACTGCTCTTTCTGCATACGCACTACATCGTCTATATTGGTCATAACGGTATAGGCGACCTGATGCCCGTCTATATACTCATCAGAGAATTGAGTAGAAAGCTGTATCCAGATATAATCTCCGTTTTTCCTCCGGAACCGTGAGAGAAGTTTATATCCTTTTTCCCCGGCTGCGATAGCGTTATAAACTACATTTGTAAGTTCCTGCCATTCCTTTGGATCCTTCTTATAGTACAGGTCAGGACGGTTGTGAAATGTGGTCTCGTATTCTTCTTTTGACCAGCCTGTGAATTCATAGTAAAATTCATTGGCCCAGACAAGCGTAAAATGTTCATCCAGCAGATGCTTGCTCACGCTGACACCTAAAAGCCGCATAAGTGTGCTGTACTCATAATCAGCCGGAGTAAAATTTGTCTTGCTGCCTTCTGAGAAGATTTCATTCCCCTGATCTGTCATTTTAAAAAGTCCTCCTAATGTATTGTATTTTCCATCACAACCTTGTTCATGTTATCTTCTTTAAAGCATAGCATATCACCTGATGATTCTCAATGGACTTATAGTATTTTATTTGGAAAAATGATAAAATAATACTTACTATATACAAAGGAGAGACAACAGAGTTGAAAGAGGGCACACAATTTTCTAATCTGATATATGAATACTTTTTTCTGCGTTTTCGGTTCGGATATTACCGATACGGCGATACGCTGCCCGCCATCGACATACTGTGCCATGAATTTAATGTCAGCGACCAGACCGTCAAGGCTGCTTTGCGCCGGCTGCGGGCGGAGGGCTATATCTCGATGCGCAACGGGCAGGCGACGAAAGTTATCTTTCAGCAGAGTAAGGAGGAGTTCGGCGATTTCGCAGTACATTTTTATTCCGAGCGGTGGGAAGCATTTTTTGATCTCTATGAATCATCTGAGCTTATACTTGTTCCCATAATGATGGAAGGAATGCGCCGGATGGTCCCTGAAGATTTTCAGTATGTCCGTAAGCTTGCAAAGCGGGCTTTTGCCGAGGATCTGATGCAGTTTTTCCGTTATATACTGCAGAAGGCAGAGAATCCTCTGGCGCTGAATCTTTTTTGGGAAATCACATTGTTCTGGGGATTCCCGTTTGCCAGGATGAAACAGTGTCAGTTCTGCTATGACGCGGAACTGGTCCGTCAGAGAATGAACACACTCCTTGCGGCGGCGCAGGAAAAAAAGTGGGATATTGTGCGGAATTCTCTTATTGAATATCAGAGAGGCGACGTCAGCCGGGTGGCCGCCTATCTGGAACCGGTCGTCCGGCACAGGCCCGGGAAGGAACAGGTCTCTTTTGTGTGGAGGATCTACCGCGAACGTCCTCAGCTCTGCTGCAGTCTGGCGATCCGTATATTATATGAGATCTATATGGGAGAGTTCAGAGAGCGGGAATACCTTCCTTCCTATGAAAAGATGGCTCAGAGATTCAATGTGTCGCTCAGCACGGTGCGCCGGACCATCAATGTGTTGAACCAGGTAGGAGCCGCAGAGTCTGTCAATGGGGTCGGGACCCGCATCTTTTCCATGGGGAAGCGCTGCCGGGAACCTGACCTGTCAAGTCTGGCCGTACGGCAGAATCTTGCCCTTTTCTTCCAGTCTTTTGAATTGCTCATCTATTCCTGCGAGGAGGTACTCGGCAGACTTCTTGTGGAGATGAGGCAAAGTGAGAGAGAAGAACTGCTTGACTGTCTGGAGGAAAACAGGAATACAGGTCAGTGCGCAAAGTCGCTCTGGCACATGCTGATCTGGACGGCGCGGTATAGTACGTTATCGAGCGTGAGAGAAATATATGCCAGGATATTCGGCCTGTTTCTCTGGGGCTATCCTCTGCGGGGGTCGAAGAATGAGACAACGGAACTGGAACTGGCAGATGTACAGCTTACAGATGCGCTCATACAGGCGCTCAGGGAGGGAGAGTACGCCCGCTGCGCAGTCCTCGTCAAGGAAAAACTCTTAAAAGAATTTCCAATGGTGGAAGTTTATCTGCGCCGGAACAAAATATACGAGGGGGAACTGCGGTCATCCATCTCTATCCGCCTTATGCTCACGGATGTAAAAAAAGATTTATGAAAAAGGTACGGAAAAGATTGTGAAGTATTAAAAAATGAAGCTTCACAATTTTTTTATAATTCAATTAGCACTCGAGGCTTGACAGTGCTGACAATATTTGTTATAGTACGAATAGAACAAATAAAGAACTACGCAGGTGAGGAGGTAGTCACTATGAATATAAATAAATTTACGCAGAAGTCACTTCAGGCTGTGCAGGACTGCGAGCGCACTGCAATGGAGTACGGCAATCAGGAGATCGAGCAGGAGCACCTGCTCTATGCGCTGCTCGTGCAGGATGACAGTCTCATACTGAAACTGATGGAAAAGATGGGTGTAGAGAAGACCGTCTTTATCAACCGTGTGGAGGAAGGACTCCGCAAGCGCACGAAGGTGCAGGGCGGTCAGGCTTTTGTCGGCCAGGATCTCAACAAAGCGCTCATTCATGCAGAAGATGAGGCAAAGCAGATGGGGGATGAGTATGTGTCTGTTGAGCACCTGTTCCTCTCTCTTCTGAAATATCCGAACAAAGAATTGAAGGTGATCTTCCGGGAGCTCGGAATAAAGAGGGATCTGTTTCTTCAGGCGCTTGCAACAGTGAGAGGAAGCCAGAAAGTCACGAGCGATAACCCGGAGGCAACGTATGACACGCTGAATAAATATGGCTCTGATCTGGTGGAACGGGCCAGAGACCAGAAGCTGGACCCGGTGATCGGCAGAGATTCGGAGATTCGCAATCTTGTCCGCATTCTGTCCCGGAAGACAAAAAACAACCCCGTGCTTATCGGAGAGCCGGGAGTCGGCAAGACGGCGGTTGTGGAGGGGCTGGCGCAGCGTATCGTGAGGGGAGATGTCCCGGAGGCGCTGAAGGATAAGACGATATTTTCGCTGGACATGGGCGCTCTTGTGGCCGGCGCCAAATACCGCGGTGAGTTTGAGGAACGTCTGAAAGCAGTGCTGGAGGAAGTGAAGAACAGCGACGGGAAGATCATACTGTTCATCGATGAGCTGCACACGATCGTAGGCGCGGGAAAGACAGACGGAGCTATGGACGCCGGAAATATGCTGAAGCCGATGCTTGCAAGAGGCGAGCTTCACTGTATCGGCGCCACCACACTGGACGAATACCGCCAGTATATAGAAAAAGACGCGGCTCTGGAGCGGCGTTTCCAGCCGGTACTCGTAGATGAGCCGACGGTGGAAGACGCCATATCCATCCTCCGCGGATTAAAAGAGAGATATGAAGTGTTCCACGGAGTAAAGATCACAGACGGAGCCCTCGTGGCGGCAGCCACGCTCTCTGACCGGTATATCTCGGACCGTTTTCTCCCGGACAAGGCGATCGATCTTGTGGATGAGGCATGTGCGCTTATCAAGACGGAGCTGGATTCCATGCCGGCGGAACTGGATGAACTGCAGCGGAAGATCATGCAGCTGGAGATTGAAGAGGCGGCGCTAAAGAAAGAGGAGGACCGCCTGAGTAAAGACAGGCTTGGACACCTTCAGCAGGAGCTTGCGGAGCTTCGGGAACAATTTGCGGGAAAGAAAGCGCAGTGGGACAATGAGAAGGTCAAAGTAGAGCGGGTACAGAAGGTGCGCGAAGAGATAGAGCAGGTGAACAAGGAGATCCAGAAGGCACAACAGTCCTATGATCTGGAAAAGGCCGCGGAGCTTCAGTACGGAAGGCTGCCGCAGCTTAAAAAGCAGCTGGAGGAGGAAGAGGGCAAAATAAAAGATGAGGAGAGATCCCTCGTCCATGAAAGTGTGACCGACGAAGAGATCGCAAGGATCGTGTCAAGATGGACCGGCATTCCGGTCGCAAGGCTGAACGAAAGCGAGCGGAGCAAGACGCTTCATCTGGCAGATGAGCTTCACAGGCGTGTCATCGGACAGGAAGAAGGGGTGGAGCTTGTCACAGAGGCGATCATCCGTTCCAAAGCCGGGATCAAAGACCCGGGAAAACCGATAGGCTCTTTCCTTTTCCTCGGCCCGACAGGCGTCGGCAAGACGGAGCTGGCCAAGGCGCTGGCAGAAAGCCTCTTTGACGACGAGAACAATATGGTGCGTATCGACATGAGTGAATATATGGAGAAGTATTCCGTATCCAGACTGATCGGAGCGCCTCCGGGATATGTCGGTTATGACGAGGGCGGCCAGCTCACGGAGGCAGTCAGGAGGAAACCGTATTCGGTCGTGCTCTTTGACGAGGTGGAAAAAGCGCATCCGGATGTGTTTAATGTACTGCTTCAGGTGCTGGACGACGGGCGGATCACAGATTCCCAGGGACGCACGGTGGACTTTAAAAATACCATTCTTATTATGACGTCCAATATTGGTTCGGCATACCTGCTGGACGGAATCGATGAAGCCGGCAATATAAGCCAGGAGAGCCAGAATGCGGTGATGGACGACTTAAGGGCACATTTCAGGCCGGAGTTCCTGAACCGGCTGGATGAAATGATAATGTTCAAGCCGCTGACAAAGGAAAATATCTACGCCATCATAGATTTATTGACGGAAGATGTAAATAAACGGCTTGCGGACAAGGAGATATCGATCTCTCTTACCGAGGCTGCAAAGAATATGGTCGTTGAGGGCGGTTATGATCCTACCTACGGGGCAAGGCCCCTGAAACGGTACCTTCAGAAGAATGTGGAGACACTGGCCGCTAAGCTGATGCTTCAGGGAGACATCGGGGCGGGGGAGACCATCGTGATCGATGTGGAAAACGGGAAACTTGCGGCAGGCGCCCGGAAGAATCTCTTGTAAACGTATGTTCTGCATGCTAGAATAAAAGCAGCACAGGAGGAAGCGGTTTCTCAGGAGGTTGGGGCATGCGTCGTATCGTATTTCATATAGATGTAAATTCAGCTTATTTGAGCTGGACGGCTGTAGAACAATTAAAAAATGGAGCAGAGACAGACATCAGGACCATACCGGCTATTATCGGCGGGAACCAGGAGTCCCGCCACGGTGTGGTACTGGCAAAGTCGCTGCCTGCAAAAAAGTTCGGCATTCGGACGGGAGAACCTGTCGCGAATGCCTTTCGCAAGTGCGCAAGTCTGCACATGGAGCCGCCGGATCATAAGCTGTATCATGAGTACAGCAGCCAGATGATGACATTTCTTCGGACATATACGCCGGATATAGAGCAGGTGAGCGTTGACGAGTGTTATATGGATTTTACAGGGATATCCGGAAGATTTACGTCCCCTGTCTCAGGCGCGCTGGAGATAAAGAACAGAATATATGAGAAGTTCGGTTTCACAGTCAATATCGGGATATCTACGAATAAGCTTCTTGCCAAGATGGCTTCTGATTTTGAGAAGCCGGACAAAGTGCACACATTATTCCCAGAAGAGATAAAGGTAAAGATGTGGCCGCTCCCGGTGTGGGAGCTGTACATGGCGGGGCAGTCAAGCGTTGAGACGCTCCAGAAGCTGGAGATACGCAGCATCGGAGACTTGGCCCAGGCAGATCCGGAGATCCTTGAGCTTCATCTGAAGAGCCACGGCAGAAAACTGTGGGAGTTTGCCAACGGTATCGACAACTCGGAAGTGATAACAGAAAAGGTGGAGGCGAAAGGGATCGGTAATTCCACGACGCTTTCAAAGGATGCCGTGACGGAGGAAGAGGCGAAAAAGGTGCTCCTCGGTCTTGCGGAGAGCGTGGGGGCAAGACTGCGCGAAGCAGAACAGAAGGCGGGTATGCTGAGCGTGGAGATAAAATATTATAACTTTGAGACGGCCTCCCATCAGAGACAGATCCCAAAGCCGACCAACAGCGATACGGTCATCTATCACACAGCGGTGGAGCTGTTCCGGGAACTGTGGACAAAAGTACCGATCCGTCTGCTTGGTATACGCAGCTCCAAGCTTGTGAAACAGGATGAACCCGAGCAGATGACGATCTTTGATATCCCTGTGAGCAGCAGTAAAGAGACGGATGCTGCCAGAGACGAGAAGCAGAAGAAGCTTGACAGGGCGCTGGATGAGATCAAAAAAAAGTATGGCAGGGACGTGGTCAGGCGGGGAAGGTTTCTGGAAGCTGCTCACGACAAGGAACAGGGAGATAACGAAACGCATTGAATAATGCAGAGAATGGTGTTGACAAAAAAATAATCTGTAGATATACTTATAAGCATAAGAGCAGCTGCGAATTATATATTTATAGTTTGTGGCTGCCTTTTTGTGTGTAAAATCAGGCTGTCCAAACTTTTAGGACAGACGTAAAAGATAAAAACAGGGAAAGAGAGGTAAATGAAGATGAAAAAAATTAACTGGAAAGAAACCGGGATCGATATTCTAGTGGATATTGCGGCAGGCATGGTAATCGCCATAGGCGTATATAATTTTGCTCTGAACGCCAACTTCCCCGTGGCCGGTTTCTCCGGCATCGCAATTGTCATGTACCATCTGCTCGGGCTGCCGGTCGGCGCAGGTACGATCATACTGAATATACCGGTGGCGATTTTCTGCTATAAGTTTTTGGGACGCAATTTCTTCCTGAAGTCGCTGAAATCTATGATCATATCTTCTTTTCTGATGGACTATGTGGCGCCGTACCTGCCCGTATATGAGGGCAGCAGACTGCTGGCCGCGCTCTGCATGGGAGTGCTGTGCGGCATCGGCTACGCCATGATATTTATGCGCGGCTCATCGACGGGAGGGCAGGATTTTATCAGCGTGGCGATCAAGAAAGTGAGACCGCACATGACACTTGGCATCATAACCTTCGCGCTTGACATACTGACGATCATTCTCGGAAGTGTGCTCGTCTTCAAGGATGTTGACGGTCTTATATACGGCATTATCGTGACCTATCTGATGGCCATTGTGATGGACAGGATCATGTACGGGATCGACGAGGGCAAGATGACGTTTATTGTCACAGAGCACGGGGAGGACGTGGCAGAACAGATCGACGAATACTCGGGAAGAGGCTCCACCATCCTGAAGGGTATGGGAAGTTATTCCAAGAAAAAGAAAGATGTCGTTATGTGCGCGTGCAATAACAAGCAGATGTACACGATCAAAAAAATGGTGCACAATATAGATCCGCAGGCATTTACGATCATAATGGAATCAAATGAGGTGGTCGGCGAAGGATTTAAAGAAGAGATCAAAGAATTGTAATATGGCATTCATCGACAGAATAACAAAAACCGGCGGTCCGCAGCCGCCGGTTTTTGTTAAATGCTTCAGATTCCTGCAGCATAAAGCTTAACGAGCTCCATGATAATATCCACGCTCTTGTCCATACCTTCTACAGTGATATGTTCGTACGGGCCGTGATAGGCATGTCCGCCGGTACCGAGATTCGGACACGGAAGTCCCTTAAAACTGAGCTGGCAGCCGTCTGTGCCTCCGCGGATCGGTAAGATGAGCGGCTTTACACCGGCCCTCTCACAAGCCGTTTTTGCATTGTCTATAAGATGCATACATCCGTTTATGATCTCGGCCATATTCTTGTACTGCTCTGTGATCGTCAGTTTGACCGTGCCTTCCCCCCATTTTTCGTTCATGTTCTTTTCGATAAGACGGAGCGTATGTTTGCGCGCCTCAAAGAATTCTTTGTTATGATCCCTGACGATATAGTTAAGCTGCGCCTCCCCGCACTCGCCGGACATGCTCATGAGATGGTAGAAGCCTTCATAATCTTCGGTGCCCCTCGGCGTCTCCATGCCTGGAAGAAGTGAATTGATCTCCATGGCCAAAAGGCTTGCGTTGATCATCGTATCCTTGCTGGAGCCAGGGTGTACATTGAATCCTCTGATATCAAACCGCGCTTTGCACGCGTTGAAGTTCTCATACTGGATCTCGCCCTCAGTGTCGCCGTCCAGCGTATATGCATATTCAGCGCCGAAGTCCTCTACATTAAAGTGTGCGGCGCCGGTTCCGATCTCCTCGTCCGGAGTGAAGGCGACGCTGACCGGTCCGTGCGGTATATTCTCATCCCGCAGGCGCTCGGCCATCGTCAGGATCTCTGCGATGCCCGCCTTGTCGTCCGCTCCGAGAATGGTAGTGCCGTCGGTCGTGATAAGCGTGCGTCCCTTCAGGCCCTTCAGGTGGCTGAATGTATCTGAGCTCAGTACGCGGCCGCTTTCCCCAAGTACGAGATCTTTACCGTCATAATTCTCTGTGATGACAGGTTTGATCTCATGGCCGCAGAAATCAGATACGGTATCCATGTGAGCGATAAAACCGATGGCAGTCTTGTCCTCATATCCCGGGGTGGCCGGTATTTTTCCATATAGATAGCACTGGCTGTCCGTATGAACGCCGGTAAGCCCCAGCGCTTTCATCTCTTCTTCCAGCATTTTTGCCAGATCAAACTGGCACTGTGAGGATGGCACAGTCTCACTGTTCTCATCGCTCGGCGTACGTACTGCCACGTACTTTAACAGTCGTTCATAAGCTTTCAAAGTTTCATTCCCCTTTCAATATTCTGACTTCATTGTACCGCATATGAGACGGGAAATCCACCCTCGTTTGACCTTCTGTCTCCCTGTAAACAGTGGGTATGGTATTTGAAAATATTTAATGTTATAATACCATTGATGAGATTAAATCAGGAGGCAGGAAGAACATGAGATTAACCGATTTATTAGAACGTTTAGAATATGAAGTTGTACAGGGAAGCGAGAAGGCGGAAGTGACAGAGCTGACCAACGATTCCCGGAAAGTGGTCCCGGGCAGCGCGTTCGTGTGTATCAGCGGCGCCGTGTCAGACGGGCACGCCTATGTAAAAGAGGTCGCTGAAAAGGGAGCAAAGGCAGTGATCGTGGAGAAACAGGTGGAGGCGCCGGATGGGGTGACAGTGATCCATGTGGACGATACGCGCTATGCGCTGGCGCTCATGTCGGCCGCATATTTCGGATATCCGGCCGAGCAGCTTAAGGTGATCGGGATCACGGGGACAAAAGGGAAGACAACGACGACCTATATGGTGAAATCCATTCTGGAAGGCGTCGGGCACAAGGTCGGGCTGATCGGAACGATCGAGACGCTGATAGGCGGTAAGGCCATACCGGCCAGCAATACGACGCCGGAGTCCTTCACGATACACAAGTATTTTAAAGAAATGGTGGACGCCGGGTGCGACTGCGTCGTGATGGAAGTATCGTCCCAGGGGCTGATGCTTCACAGGACGGCGGGGATCGAGTTTGAGATCGGCATTTTTACCAATCTCGGGGAAGATCATATCGGACCGAATGAACACAAGGATTTTGAGGACTACAAGCGCTGCAAAGGTATTTTGTTCACACAGTGCAGACTGGGGATCGCCAATGTGGATGACCGGTGGTTTGAGGATGTATTCCGTAACGCGACGTGCCGGACGGAAACGTTTGGTTTTTCTGAAAAGGCAGATCTAAGGGCCACGGATGTGGAACATATCTCAAGACCAGGGTACCTTGGGGTCAAATATCACGTCAGCGGGCTGATGGATTTTGACGTTGAGATAGATATACCGGGAGAATTCAGTGTGTACAACTCACTGACAGCTATCGCGGTGTGCAGGCACTTTGACGTCCCTGCTGAGGAGATAAAAAAAGCGCTGAAAGTGGCGAAGGTCAAGGGCCGGATCGAGATGGTGAAAGTGTCGGATGACTTTACCCTTATGATAGATTACGCGCACAACGCCATGAGCCTTGAGAGTCTGCTCGCCACGCTGAGAGACTATGATCCGGGACGGCTCGTAACGGTGTTCGGATGCGGCGGCAACCGCTCCAGGACGCGCCGGTTTGAGATGGGAGAGGTGTCCGGAAAGCTTGCGGACTTTACCGTTATCACGTCCGACAACCCAAGATTTGAGGAGCCGCAGGCTATCATAGATGATATTATTACCGGGATAGAAAGGACAGATGGGAAATACACGGCGATCTGTGACAGAAAAGAGGCGATCAGATACGCGATCGAAAACGGCCGGCCGGGAGACGTCATTATTCTTGCCGGAAAAGGGCATGAGACATATCAGGAAATAAAGGGCGTTAAGTACGATATGGACGACCGGGTGCTCATTGCGGAAATATTGGAGGAACAAGGCGCGCATGTTCGCTGATATCATTATCGACATAACACATGAAAAACTGGACAGAGTATTCTGCTACCGGGTCCCCGAACAGCTTGCAGGGGCGCTTGAAGTAGGCACGGAGGTTATCGTTCCTTTTGGCCGCGGCAACCGGGAGACACGGGGGTATGTGGTTGGATTCTCAGAGAAGACGGATTACGAGTTGTCCAGAGTGAAAGAGATCATCCGGGCTGCGGATGAGAGCGTGGCCATCGAGTCCAGACTGGTGGCGCTGGCGGCATGGATGCACGAGCAATACGGCGGTACGATGATCCAGGCGCTGAAGACTGTGCTGCCCATTAAGAGAAAAGAGCAGCCGAGGGAAAAGAGACGTGTGAGACTGCTTCTTGATGAGGAGGAAGGAAAGAAACAGCTGGATGTATACCTTCACAAAAACCAGAAAGCGAGGGCCCGCCTGCTCGCCGGGCTGCTGGACCAGCCGGAACAGGAGTATGAGCTCGTCACGAAGAAGCTGAACATTACCATGCCGGTGATACGGGCGCTGGAAGAGCAGGGGGTACTTGCGCTTGATTCTGAGAGAGAATTCCGCAATCCGGTCCGGCAGAGGGTAAAACAGCGGCAGGAAGTGGAATATACGAAGGAACAGCGGAATGTCATAGATACTTTCTGGGGAGACTACAGAGAAGGGATAAGAGGAACGTACCTTTTATACGGCGTCACGGGAAGCGGTAAGACAGAAGTATATATGGAGATGATCCACAGGGTCGTGCAGGAAGGAAAACAGGCCATCGTGCTCATTCCGGAGATCGCGCTGACGTACCAGACTGTGATGCGGTTTTACGGGCGGTTCGGAGACCGGGTGTCCATACTGAATTCGAGGCTCTCCCAGGGAGAGCGCTACGATCAGATGGAGCGTGTCAGATCCGGTGCGGTCGATGTGATGATAGGGCCGCGTTCGGCGCTGTTTACTCCGTTTTCTGATCTTGGCCTGATCGTGCTTGATGAGGAACACGAGACGACATACAAGAGCGAGCAGGTTCCGAGATATCACGCCAGAGAGACTGCGATCGAGCGGGCGGCTATTGAGGGGGCCAGCGTGGTACTTGGCTCCGCAACGCCGTCGCTTGAATCCTTTTACCGCTGCCGAAGGAAAGAATATACGCTGCTGGAGCTCAGGAACAGGACGCAGAGTCTCGAGCTGCCGGACGTCTATACCGTAGATATGAGAAAAGAGCTTGAGAACGGCAACCGCTCTATCCTGAGCGACCGTCTGAAGGGGATGATCGCCCTGCGGCTTGAAAGGGGAGAGCAGACGATGCTTTTCCTGAACCGGCGGGGGTATGCAGGTTTCATTTCTTGCAGAGCATGCGGATATGTAGTAAAATGTCCTCATTGTGATGTGTCATTGTCAGCTCACAGAAACGGCAGGCTTGTGTGCCACTACTGCGGACACGAGGAGCCTTCGGTGAGTGCGTGTCCGTCCTGCGGCTCCACATTTATCGGCGGGTTCAGAGCGGGGACACAGCAGATCGAGGATATCGTTAAGAAAGCATTTCCAAAAGCCAGGGTCCTCCGCATGGATATGGACACCACGAGGGAGAAGGACGGCCATGAAAAGATACTTGAGTCGTTTGCGTCCGGAGAGGCGGATATACTCATCGGCACCCAGATGATAGTGAAAGGGCACGATTTTCCAAACGTTACACTTGTCGGGATCCTGGCCGCAGATATGTCATTATATTCCAATGATTACCGGGCGGGAGAGCGGACGTTCCAGCTGCTGACACAGGCGGCCGGGAGAGCCGGGAGAGGCAGCGGCAAAGGAGAAGTTATCATTCAGACATACAGTCCGGACCACTACAGTATCCGAATGGCTGCCGCTCAGGACTATGAAGGGTTTTATGAGGCGGAGATGGAATACCGGGAACTGATGGGATACCCTCCGGTGGAACAGCTGCTCGCCGTGCTGATGACAGGGCGGGATGAACAGCTGCTTGAAAAAGCGGCCGGGTATGTGAAAGAGTACGTCGTCAGGATCGGCCGCGGCGGCCGGCTCCAGGTGATAGGTCCCGCCAGTCCGGGCGTGGGAAAGGTAAATGACGTGTACCGTAAAGTGCTCTACATTAAATGCGGGGAGTACCGTCTGCTCACGGAAGCAAAGAACAGGCTGGAACAATATATAGAGATCAACAGGGGATTTCAGACGCTGAGAATACAGTTTGATTTCAATCCCATGAATGTATTTTAAGGAGAGGAAAGCATATGGCAACGAGAAAGATTCGGGAACTTGGCGAAGAGGTATTGACAAAAACATGTAAGCCGGTGGATAAACTTACGCTGCGCACAAAAGTGCTCATCAACGATATGTTTGACACGATGTACGAGGCGTACGGCGTAGGGCTTGCGGCGCCCCAGGTGGGCGTGCTCAAAAGGATCGTCACGATCGACGTGGGAGAAGGTCCGATCGTACTTATCAATCCGGAGATCATAGAGACGTCCGGGGAACAGACAGGGGAGGAAGGATGCCTGAGTGTTCCCGGAAAATACGGGATCGTCACAAGGCCGGATTATGTCAGGGTGAGGGCGCTTGACGAAGATATGCAGGAGAGAGAGCTGGAAGGGACCGGGCTTTTGGCCCGGGCATTCTGCCATGAGATAGACCATCTGGACGGCAATATGTATGTGGAGCTCACAGAGGACGGACTTCATGACGTAGGAGCCGGGGAGGAAGAGTAAGATGAAGATTATTTTCATGGGAACGCCGGATTTTTCGGTCGGGACATTTGAGGCGCTCATTGAGGCTGGTCATGAAATCGTGCTCGCGGTGACGCAGCCTGACAAGCCGAAGGGCAGAGGCGGGAAGATGCAGTATTCTCCTGTCAAGGAGACTGCGCTGAAATACGGGATACCTGTCTTTCAGCCAAAGAAAGTACGGCAGGCGGAGTGTATAGAAGAGCTGCGCCGTTACGGGGCAGATATTATGGTCGTCATCGCGTTTGGACAGATACTG
The DNA here is from genome assembly GCF_008281175.1 of [Clostridium] hylemonae DSM 15053. Classification (NCBI taxonomy): domain Bacteria; kingdom Bacillati; phylum Bacillota; class Clostridia; order Lachnospirales; family Lachnospiraceae; genus Lachnoclostridium; species [Clostridium] hylemonae. Next base: position 2,876,335 of record NZ_CP036524.1, on the reverse strand, counting down.
CCGAAAGAGATTCTGGAGATGACTCCCTACGGCTGCGTCAATGTACATGCGTCACTGCTTCCGAAGTACAGAGGAGCCGCGCCCATACAGTGGGCGGTCATAAACGGAGAGGACGTATCCGGAGTTACGACGATGCAGATGGACGAAGGTCTGGATACGGGCGACATGATCTTAAAGAAGGAAGTTGTGCTGGATGAAAAGGAGACCGGCGGCAGTCTGTTTGACAAACTGTCTGCCGCCGGCGCGGTCCTCTGCGTAGAAACGCTTAAGGCGCTGGAAGAAGGAAGCGCTTCCTTTGAAAAGCAGGGAGAGACTACGACGGAATATGCCCGGATGCTCGATAAAGACATGGGAAGTATCGACTGGAAGAAAGACGCGCAGACGATCGAACGGCTTATCCGGGGACTGAACCCGTGGCCCAGCGCATATACGCGGTGGGACGATAAAGTGATGAAGATTTGGGAGGCAGATGTTGTGGCACAGAATACCCAGACGCTTCCGGGAACGGTCGTATCGGTAGAAAAAGACGGATTTTGCGTACAGACAGGAGACGGACTTCTCAAGGTGCGTTCGCTTCAGATCCCGGGGAAGAAGCGGATGGAGGCAGGCGCGTTTCTCAGAGGCTATAAGATAGAAAAAGGGTGTGAACTTGGTTAAAAAGTGTTAAAATTTTATGAAGAACCGCTATTTTTCCTCTTTTTCATATATAATAAGTCTTATACATGTTAAAGGAGGCTAATAAATGATATATCCAATGATGTATTTTGATCCAACGTATTTTCTTGTTCTGATAGGTGTCATCATATGTCTTCTGGCATCGGCGAAGATGAACGCCACATTCAATAAATATTCCCGTGTCCGCAGTCATACAGGCATGACCGGTAAAGATGCGGCGGAACATGTTCTGCGAGGGGCGGGGATCTATGATGTAAAGGTAGAGCATGTTCAGGGGAATCTGACAGACCATTATGATCCGAGAAGCAAAGTGTTAAGGCTGTCCGACGCGACATACAATTCTACGTCCGTGGCGGCGATCGGAGTTGCCGCCCATGAGTGCGGACATGCGATGCAGCATGCGCAGGGGTATGCGCCGCTCTCCCTGCGGGGTGCGCTCGTGCCCGTGGCGAATTTCGGAAGCGCGATCGCCTGGCCGCTCATACTGATCGGACTGCTGTTTAACAGCAGTTCTTCCGCGCTTCTGCTCAATCTTGGGATCATTGCGTTCTCTCTGGCGGTACTTTTCCAGATCATCACACTGCCGGTAGAATTTAACGCATCGAGCAGGGCGGTCAAGATGCTCGGGAGCACGGGACTGCTGTATGAAAGCGAGATCGCCGACACGAAGAAGGTGCTCACTGCGGCTGCATTGACGTACGTGGCCGGCGCGGCGTCTGCCATACTTCAGCTGCTTAGGATACTCCTCCTCACAGGAGGAAGAAGAAACGATTAATCCATATGAGGGGGAATAAAATATGGCGTCATCGGTAAATGAAAGAGAACTGATACTGGATACACTGCTGCAGATAACACGGGAAGGTGAATACTGCCACATTGCCCTGCGCAATGTGCTCGAGAAGTACCAGTATCTGGATAAAAAGCAGCGTGCGTTTATCACGAGAGTGATAAACGGCACGCTGGAACATCTTATAGAAATCGATTATATTATCAATCAGTTTTCAAAAGTAAAAGTAAACAGAATGAAACCGGTCATAGGCGCCATCATAAGAAGCGGTGTGTACCAGCTGAAATATATGGACAGTGTGCCGGACAGCGCTGTGTGCAATGAGGCGGTGAAGCTTGCGGAAAAAAGGGGCTTTGCAAGTCTCAAGGCATTTGTGAACGGCGTCCTTCGCAATATAAGCCGGAATATGAACAAGATCGCGTACCCGAAGGATTACATAGAGCATCTGTCGGTCAGGTATTCACTGCCGAAGTGGATACTGGAACAGTGGCTTGAGCGTTACGGGGAAGACAATGTCCTTGTCATGGCTGAGGATTTTCTGAAAGAAAAGCCGGTGACGATCCGGTTCAACCCGGACCGCATAAGCAGAGAAGCGCTGACAGAGATGCTGAAGGAAGAAGGAGTCCGCACAGAGGAGATACCGGAGTTCCCGGCTGCGCTCCATATATATGGCTATAATTATCTCGGCGGGCTTGAGAGTTTCCGCAGAGGATATTATTATGTGCAGGATATCAACTCCATGCGCACTGTGCACTGGGCGGCTCCCAGGAAAGGGGATACGGTCATAGACGTGTGCGCGGCGCCGGGAGGCAAGGCGCTTCATATGGCGGAGCGGCTGCACGGCACCGGCCATGTGGAGGCGAGAGACCTGACAGGATATAAAGTAAGGCTTATTGAAGAAAATATTGAGCGGAGCGGTCTTAAGAATATAGAAGCGGTGAAATGGGACGCGACGGTGCCCGACCGGTCTGCTGCGGAATCAGCAGACATCGTGATCGCGGATCTTCCGTGTTCCGGGCTTGGCGTGATAGGAAAGAAGCCGGATCTTAAATATAAGATGACGGAGGAAATGCAGAAAGAGCTGGCAGCGCTTCAGCGGAAGATACTGTCTGTTGTGCAGGCTTATGTGAAACCGGGAGGAAAGCTGGTATACAGTACATGTACAGTCAGCTGGGAAGAGAACGAGGGAAATGCCAGGTGGTTCAAAAATACGTACCCCGGCTTCAGCCTCGTGAGGGAAAAGCAGATGATCCCCGGCCTGGATGAAGGAGACGGATTCTATATAGCTCTGTTCCAGAAGGAGAACCATGATTAAAAAGGATATATGTTCGTACGATCACGGACAACTGAAAAATGAGATAGAGGCGATGGGAGAAAAGAGCTTCCGCAGCAGACAGATATATGAGTGGCTTCATGTCAGGCTTGCGGACAGTTTTGATGAAATGACCAATCTCTCCAAAAAATTGAGGGAGCAGCTGAGCGCAGAGTATGAGATACGGGAAGTGACGCTGACAGAGCGTCAGATCTCCTCGGTCGATCCTACGGAAAAGTTCCTGTTCAGGCTCTGTGAAGGCAATATGGTCGAAAGTGTTCTCATGCGTTACAGTTACGGCAACTCCGTCTGTATCTCATCTCAGGCAGGCTGCCGCATGGGCTGCCGTTTCTGCGCATCGACGCTGGACGGGCTTATGCGGAATCTGACCCCGTCCGAGATGCTGCGGCAGATATACCAGATCCAGAAGCTTATCGGAGAGCGGATATCAAATGTGGTTGTGATGGGAACGGGAGAGCCGCTGGACAACTATGATAATTTTCTTCAGTTTATCCGTATGGTCAGCGATGAACATGGACTCAACATCAGCCAGAGAAATATTACGGCGTCAACGTGCGGCATCGTACCGAACATGAGGCGGCTGGCAGAGGAGGATCTTCAGATCACGCTGGCGCTGTCGCTGCACGGTTCCACGCAGGAAAAGCGGAAGGCCCTCATGCCGGTGGCGAATAAATATGAACTGGCAGAAGTGCTGGAGGCATGTGACTATTATTTTGAGAAGACAGGACGCAGGATCACGTTTGAATACAGTCTCGTACAGGGGGTAAATGACCAGCCGGAAGATGTAAGAGAGCTGACGGCGTTACTGAAGCGCCGGAACTGTCATCTGAACCTGATTCCGGTAAATCCGATAAAGGAGCGTAATTTTGTCCGCCCGGACAGTAAAAATGCCCATGAATTCAAAAATAAACTTGAAAAAAACGGAATTAATGTTACTATAAGAAGGGAAAGAGGCTCGGATATAGACGGAGCCTGCGGACAGCTCCGCAGACGTTACACTGCGGTGACAGAGGGAGAATCAGATGAAGATATATGCGATGACTGATGTGGGAAGAAAGCGCGAAGTCAATCAGGATTATGTATACGTGACGGATAAGCCCATCGGGCCGTTTCCGAACCTGCTGGCGGTTGCCGATGGAATGGGCGGCCATAAAGCCGGCGACTTTGCGTCAAAATATACAGTCACGGTGCTCAGGAAAGAACTGGAGCAGACATCTGTCGGCCGTCCGGAGGAAATCCTGCGGGGGGTGGTGGCGACAGCAAATAATATGCTGATAGAAGCCGCGGCCGCCGATGTGAAACTGGAAGGTATGGGTACAACGCTCGTGGCGGCGACAGTGGTGGGCAATACGCTCTATTTTGCCAATGTAGGAGACAGCCGTCTGTACCTGATCAACGATAAAATACGCCAGCTGTCCAAAGACCATTCTCTCGTGGAAGAAATGGTAAGGCTTGGCGGCATAAAAGAAGAGGAAGCCAAAAATCATCCGGATAAAAATATCATCACGAGGGCCATCGGCGTAAAGCCGGATGTGGAAGCGGATGTATATGAGTACCGTCTGAAAAAGGGGGACACGATACTGATGTGTACGGACGGTCTCAGCAATATGGTAGAAGATGAGGATATGTTCGACATCGTAAAGGGCGCGAGAGATATCGTGGAAGCAGTGCAGATGTTGATCGAAAAGGCAAACAGTAATGGCGGGAGAGATAACATAGGGGTTGTTATGGCGGAGCCACTTTCAGATGAGGTGAGTACATGGTAAAGGATGGAATTTATTTAGGAAAACGTTATGAGGTGCTTAGTAAGATTGGTGCCGGGGGGATGGCCGATGTCTATAAAGGCAAGGACCATATGCTCAATCGCTACGTGGCAATCAAAGTGTTAAAAAAAGAATATAAAGAAGATGATAATTTTGTCCGCAAGTTCCGCTCTGAGGCACAGGCGGCGGCCGGACTTATGAATCCTAATATCGTCAATGTGTACGATGTCGGCGAAGACCGGGGCCTGTATTATATGGTGATGGAACTGGTGGAAGGGATCACGCTGAAGGATTATATAGAGAAGAAAGGGAGATTATCCCACAAGGAAGTTATCAGCATCGCGATACAGATGTGTACCGGAATCGGCGCGGCACACAATGCCAATATCATACACAGAGATATAAAGCCGCAGAATATCATAATTTCCAGGGACGGGAAGGTGAAGGTGACAGATTTCGGCATCGCCAAGGCGACGACGTCCAATACGATCAGTTCAAACGCCATGGGCTCCGTGCATTATACGTCCCCGGAACAGGCCAGAGGCGGCTTCAGCGATGCGAAGAGTGATGTCTACTCCATAGGGATCACTCTGTTTGAGATGGCTACGGGAGAGGTGCCTTTTGACGGAGAATCTACAGTTGCGGTCGCCATCAAACATCTGCAGGAAGAGATCACGCCGCCGTCGGAACTTGTACCTGACATTCCGTACAGTCTGGAACAGATCATCCTGAAATGTACACAGAAGAATGCGGAGAGAAGATACGCAAGTACAACAGAACTCATCCAGGACCTGAAACGTTCTCTCGTGGATCCGGATGGGGATTTTGTCGTTATTCCGCCGCTTCGCAATGCGGATACGGTCATCATCACGGACGAGGAGCTGGATGATATCCGAAGCTCCTACGATGAAGAAGAGCTCGACGAAGACGACTACGAGTATGATGAAGACGAGTACGATGACGATGAGTACGGCGGCGACGAGTATGATGACGATGAATATGGTGACGGCGAGTACGATGACGATGATGACGAATACGGCGGAAAAGATGGTAAGCGGGGCAGAAGAGGAAAGAATTCAGATGAAGTAAATCCGCGGATGAATAAGATCATGAAGATCCTTACGATCGTGGTTGTTGTTATCATCGTGTTCATCCTCATATTCACGATTGGGAAAGCGGCAGGTATCTTTAAGTTTGGCCCGAAAATGAATACAGAAGAGACGGATACCGGCAAAGTGAAAGTGCCTGATGTGGTAGGCATGACTGAGGACGACGCGAAGGCGGCGCTCAAGAAGAAAGGGCTCGGCATGAAGGTAGTCGCCCGCAAGGAGTCAAAGAAATACGAAAAGGGCACAGTGAGCGAGCAGAAGACCGAGGCCGGTAAGAAAGTAAAGAAGAATTCAACGGTGGAAGTAGTCGTAAGCTCGGACCTCGTGGGGGATGAGATCACAGTACCCGATGTCAGCGGAATGAGTGAGGCAGATGCCCAGAAAGCTCTTGAGGATGAAGGGCTGAAGGTCGGAAGCTCAGAATTCGTCTATGATGATAATGTGGCGGAAGGCGATGTCATCGGCACGACCCCGTCCGCAAATGCTAAGGTCACGAAGGATACGGAGATCATCATGAAGGTGAGCAAGGGCTCTGAGAAGAAGACAGTGCCGGATATCCGCGGTATGAGCGAGAGCGCGGCCAGAACTGCTCTTTCAGATGCGGGCCTTAATGTGGGGACCGTGACCTATGACTATAATGACAGTGTAGAGAAAGGGAACGTCGTATCACAGAGCCTGAACGGCGGAAAGAAAGTTTCCAAAGGAACCTCGGTAGATTTTGCGGTGAGCAGCGGGAAGAAGCCGGAGGAGAAGATAAGTGTTCCGGGCGTCACCGGTGTATCGGAGAGCAACGCCAGACAGCTTATCAGCAATGCGGGCCTGTCCGTGGGAACCGTCACATACCAGTCGAATAACAGTGTCGGCGCCGGACTTGTTGTGAGCTGTGACCCGGGTGTAGGAAGCAGCGTATCCAAGGGGACAAAGATCAATCTCGTTATCAGTACAGGGGCACAGCAGCAGCCGCCTGTGGAGAACCCCGACGACAGTGACTCGCAGTAACGGCGGTGGATACAGTGGGACAGGAAAGAGCATGAAGGGAAAGATTATAAAAGGAATTGCCGGATTCTACTACGTTCACGTAGTAGAATCCGGTGTTTATGAGTGTAAAGCGAAAGGTGTCTTCCGGAAAGAGAAGATAAAGCCTCTCGTGGGGGATGACGTAGAGATAGAAGTCTTAAGTGAATCAGGCAGAGAAGGGAATATTGAAAAGATACTGCCAAGGCGCAATGAGCTTATAAGGCCGGCGGTGGCAAATATTGACCAGGCGCTCGTCGTCTTTGCGATCGCCAGGCCAAGCCCTCATTTCAACCTGCTGGACAGATTTCTTGTGATGATGGAGAGCAAGGGTATACCGGTCATTCTCTGTTTTAACAAGGAGGATATCGCGACGGATCCCCAGGTGAAAGAGTTGAAGGAGATCTATGCGGACTGCGGTTACCCGCTTCTGTTTACGAGTGCGCGGCTGGGACAGAACATAGACAAGGTGAGGGAAGTGCTGAAGGGCAGGACGACGGCGGTGGCAGGGCCGTCCGGCGTAGGAAAATCGTCGCTCATCAATATTCTGCAGCCCGAAGCCAATATGGAGACAGGCGCGATCAGCACGAAGATAGAGCGGGGAAAGCACACGACGAGGCATACGGAGCTGTTTCCGGTCGGTGAGGATGCATACATCATGGACACGCCGGGCTTCAGCTCTCTGTATGTGAATGATTTTGAAAAAGAGGAGCTGAAACAGTATTTTCCGGAATTTGCTCCTTTTGAAGGGACGTGCCGGTTTCACGGATGTGACCATATCCATGAGCCGGGCTGCGGTGTAAAGGAAGCGTTTGATAAGGGGCTTATCCACAGTGTCCGCTATAAAAACTATGTTGATATGTATGAGGAACTGAAGAAAAAGAGGAGGTACTGATTCATGGAATATATTCTGGCGCCGTCGATACTGGCGGCCGATTTTACCGTGCTGGGCGAGGAGATGAAACGCACAGCAGAAAACGGGGCGAAATATCTGCATTTTGATGTGATGGACGGCATGTTCGTGCCAAGCATTTCATTTGGCATGCCGGTTCTGAGATCCATTCACAATGTGACAGACCAGGTGATGGATGCCCATCTTATGGTGCAGGACCCGATACGTTATGTGGAGGATTTTAAAGATGCCGGGGCCGATATCGTGACGGTCCACCTGGAGGCATGTGAAGATGTTGGAGCTGCGCTTGATAAGATCAGGGAATGCGGGATGAAGGCAGGCCTGTCCGTCTGCCCGGAGACTGACGCTTCGGCGGTGGAGCGGTATCTCAAAGATATCGATATGCTGCTTGTGATGAGTGTACATCCCGGCTTCGGCGGCCAGAAGTTTATCCCGGAATCTCTTGATAAGATCAGGACCATTCGGCGTATGGCTTCGGAACAGGGGCTCGGCCTGGATATTCAGGTTGACGGCGGCATATATCTGAGCAATGTGCGTGAAGTGCTGGACGCCGGGGCAAATATCATTGTGGCCGGTTCCGCAGTATTTAATGGAGACCCGGGCAGGAACACAAGTGAATTTATGGAGATATTAAAAAGTTATGAGTAAGAAGATCGTGATCGTAAGCGGCGGTGAACTGGACGAGCAGCTGGCGCTGTCCTATCTGGACGAAAAGGGCGGCAGCTATGTGATAGGTGTGGATAAAGGGATGGAGTTTCTCTACAGTCATCACATCACCCCGGATTATATCGTCGGAGATTTTGATAGTACGGACCCTGAGATAGCGGCGTATTACCGCACGCAGACGAATGTGCCGGTAAGAGAGTTCAACCCTGTAAAGGATGCGTCGGACACGGAGATCGCTGTGAGGCTGGCCATGACGCTCGGGGGAAAAGAACTGATCATCCTCGGGGCAACCGGAGGACGGATCGACCATCTGTGGGCAAATGTGCAGACGCTCACCGTACCTTTTAAGGCAGGCGTGGATGCATATATCATTGATACGCAGAACCGGATCCGGCTTATCGGCGAAGAGACGCACCTGAAAAAAGAAGACGCGTACGGCCCGTATTTTTCCGTATTCCCGCTTGGGGAGACGGTGTATGGATTTAACATAACCGGAGCAAAATATCCGTTGAAGGACCATACGCTCACTCCGTATGACAGTCTCTGCGTGAGCAACCAGATCGAAGCCGACGAGGTTGTCATAGAATTTGGCGGCGGTATGGTCATACTTATGGAGACAAGAGACAGCAAAGGGGTCTGACCCTTTTCAGGAGGGGTCAGGCCCCTCTTAAAAATATATGCAAAGAGAGGACATTACAGATGAAGTTAGGAATTGTGGGATTACCTAATGTAGGAAAGAGTACATTATTTAATTCGTTGACAAAAGCAGGGGCAGAATCGGCAAACTATCCGTTCTGTACGATAGATCCGAACGTCGGCGTCGTTACGGTGCCGGACGAGAGACTGAATGTACTGGGAGAGATGTATCACACGAAAAAGATCATCCCGGCCGCCATAGAGTTTGTAGACATCGCAGGACTCGTAAAAGGCGCTTCCAAGGGGGAAGGTCTCGGCAATCAGTTTCTTGCCAATATTCGCGAGGTGGACGCCATCGTACATGTTGTCCGCTGCTTTGAGGACGGCAATATCGTACACGTTGACGGGAGCATAGATCCGCTGCGTGACATTGAGACGATCAATCTGGAGCTCATATTCTCTGATCTGGAGATATTGGAGCGAAGAATCTCCAAGACGGCAAAGGTGGCGAGAAATGACAAGACAGCGGCAAAAGAGCTTGCGCTTCTCGAAAAGATAAAGGCACATCTGGAGGAAAACAGACTGGCGAAAACGTTCGACAAGACAGAGGATGAGGAGGAAGAGGAGTGGCTTAAAAGCTATAATCTTCTCACATATAAACCGGTCATATATGCCGCAAATGTGGCGGAAGACGACCTTGCAGACGACGGGGCGGAGAATGCGGGAGTCCAGGCGGTACGCGAATATGCGTCTAAAGAAGCGAGCGAGGTGTTCGTAGTCTGCGCCCAGATCGAGCAGGAGATCGCGGAGCTGGATGACGAGGAGAAGAAGATGTTTCTGGAAGAGCTTGGTCTTGAGGAATCCGGTCTTGAGAAACTGATCAAAGCCAGCTACAGACTGCTCGGGCTCATCAGCTATCTGACAGCGGGAGAGCCGGAAGTGCGCGCGTGGACGATAACAGAAGGGACAAAAGCGCCGCAGGCAGCCGGCAAGATCCACACCGATTTTGAGAGAGGCTTTATCCGTGCGGAGGTCGTGTCTTACGATGACCTGATGGAGTGCGGCAGCCACGGGGCGGCAAAAGAGAAGGGGCTCGTCAGGCTGGAAGGAAAAGAGTATGTTGTCAAGGACGGTGATATCATGCTGTTCAGGTTCAACGTATAAGAGGGAAGAGGGGATGATAAATGCACAGGACAATCGACTTTCCGAATATCGGGATTCATCTGAAGTCTGTCGGAGACCATATAACGGTATTTGGTTTTGATATTGCTTTTTACGGTATGATAATCGGCCTTGGCATTCTGGCCGGGATATTCATAGCCGCCGCGGAGGCGAAGCGGAGCGGGCAGAATCCGGACGACTATTTTGATCTGGCGATCTATGCGGTGATCTTTTCCATAATCGGCGCCAGGATCTATTACGTCGCGTTTTCATGGGATATGTATAAAGATAACCTGCTCAGTATTTTTAACACCCGGCAGGGAGGACTCGCTATCTACGGAGGCGTCATTGCCGCCGTGATCACGGTGTTCATATACGCAAGGATCAAGAAGCTGTCCGCGGCGCTTATCTTTGACACTGCCGGGCTTGGTCTCGTGGCAGGACAGATGATCGGACGCTGGGGCAACTTTTTTAACAGAGAGGCCTTTGGCGAATACACAGATAATCTGCTGGCCATGCGGCTGCCGGTGGACGCGGTGCGCGGTTCTGACATCACGGAGCTTATGCGCAGCCATATGGAGAATACAGGGGGCGTCTCGTATATCCAGGTGCATCCGACTTTTTTGTATGAGTCGCTCTGGTGTCTTATGGTGCTGATCATTATGCTCATATACCGAAAATACAAAAAGTTTGACGGCGAAGTGTTCCTCGTCTATCTGCTCGGTTACGGCATCGGGCGCGCGTGGATCGAAGGGCTGCGCACAGACCAGCTTCTGATCCCGGGAGCCGGCTGGCCGGTGTCCCAGGTGCTGGCAGGCATAATCGCTGTCGTTTCGCTTGGTCTCATAATCTATAAACGCCGTAAGATCAAACAGAAAGCAGAGAGGGAACAGGAATGACAAGTCTGAGCACACTTTGCTATATCGAGCGTGAAGGCAAATATCTGATGCTTCACAGGACGGTGAAGAAAAATGATGTCAATCAGGACAAATGGATCGGTGTGGGCGGACATTTCGAGGCGGACGAAAGCCCCGAGGAATGCCTGCTCAGGGAAGTGCGGGAGGAGACCGGGTACACGCTCACTTCCTACCGGTACCGGGGTATCGTCACCTTTGTATCAGGAAACGGCGTCACCGAATATATGTCTCTGTTTACGGCAGATGGTTTTAAAGGGGAACCGATACCGTGCGACGAGGGAGAGCTTGCATGGGTCGGCATTGAGGACGTCTGGAAGCTGAACATATGGGAAGGCGATAAAATATTTTTCCGCCTTATGGACGAGCAGAAGGAATTTTTCTCGCTCAAGCTTGTCTACGACGGCCACGACAAACTCGTCTCAGCGTCTTTGAACGGCGAGCCGATGGAGCTGTTCGATGTAAGGAACCCGGACGGAAGTCCGTCGGGGATCGTCAGAGAGCGCGGTGTCGCGCACCGCGAGGGAAGTCTGCATGCCACCGTCCACATATGGGTCGTGCGGGAGAATGACAAGAGCGGATTTGATGTGCTGCTTCAGAAAAGGAGCGCATCCAAGGACTCCCATCCCGGCTTTTATGATATATCATCTGCGGGTCATATCGCGGCCGGAGAAGATTATCTCCCTTCCGCGGTCAGAGAACTTTCAGAAGAGCTTGGGATATCAGCGTCAGAGAGCGAACTGCAGTATGTGGGGATACACCGCGGCGGGTTTGAGGATGTATTTTACGGGAGGCCGTTTAAAGATGAGGAACTGAGCGCTGTGTACGTGTACGCGGAACCGGTGAGGGCCGGGGAACTTAGACTGCAGGAATCCGAAGTAGAAGAAGTGGTCTGGATAGATTATGAGGAATGCAGGAAAAGAATGGAAGACGGCACGCTGAAGAATTGTGTGTACGCAGATGAATTTGAGATGGTCGGAACATATCTGGGTGTTCTTTAGATAAGTCCGCGGTCACAGTGCAGGACAAAAATAAAGAAAAGCAGGTACGTCAGCTATACATTGTGTAGCTGACGCACCTGCTTTTTGTCATATTGCTCTAATAGATAACGAGCACATCACCGATTTTAAGCTGCTCGGTACTTACCGTTACGGCCGGATCCGGAACTTCGCTTTCCTTAAGCATCTTTTCTATCTGTTCAGGAGCGGGCTCAAGTTTCTGGCCTTCCTTCCAGATGACGAGTTCCTCTTTATGCCTTCCTTTGTATTTGATGGAACGGCAGTGGCTGTCGGTATCCTTGCCTCCTATCGTCGCTCCGCCGTATTCTACGATCTTGTCGGTAGTAAATATAAAACTCTGCGACCGGATCAAAACAGGAAACCGGTCTTTCTGCATATCCAAAAGCGTTGTGAAGGCAGAGGGAAAGCCGGCCGTTATGACTCCGTCACAGTATTCCCTCCCTTTCGTATCTTTTTCACCTGACATAAGATTTCCCGCCGAAAGAGTGGATATGGCTTTCTTGCTTTTGATCGTACAGTAGATATCTCCGTTTGACAATTCATATAATTCAGTCACTTTAATATCATCCGCACGTACCGTGGAAAGCTCGGATAGTACAGTCGGCGTCAGTATGAGTATCACGACAAACACCGGTATGAGTATAAAGATAAGCGTAAGCTGGCGGCGTGTAAGCTGTCTTTTTACACTGCGGATGAAAGCAATATCGTCCTTAAGCTCAGCGTCCAGCCCAATCTCTTTTTCTCCCGGCAGCTTTTCCTGCATATCCTCATATATTTCCCGGCATCTTTCACATGTGGCAAGATGTTCTTCAACGGTATGTTTTGTCTGTTCGCTGCATACGTCATCTGTATACAGGGGCAGCAGATCTTTTATCAGATCACACGGTATATTTCCCATTGAACGTCCTCCTTTCTATTCCGCTGTAAGTTGTTCGCGTATTTTCAGCTTTGCTCTGTGGTATGTGACTCTGGCCCAGCTTTCGTTGTGGGAGAAGATATCACCTATTTCTCTGTAGCTGAGCTCCCCGAGTGTTCTAAGCAGGAATACCTCCTTGTACGGTTCCTCCAGTGTATGCAGTATCTGATAGATGGAACGCGCTTTTTCCTTATTCAGATATGACTGCTCGACGTCTGCAGAGGAGGCCGGCAGCGGCACATCTCTGTCTGCTGTAAATTTCTGTCTGCGCATGTGAGAGAAATAAATGTTTTTGGCGATCTGGCAGAGCCACGACTTTATACTGCAGCCGCCGCGGAAATGTCTGATTTCCTTTAATGCCTTAAAAAACGTTTCCTGTGTTATTTCTTCCGCAAGCTCCGGATTTTTGCTGAGCGTCAGTATAAAGAGATAGACATCTTTGAAATAGCGGTTATATATCTCTTCAAAATCTATGTCCATTTAGTCCGCCACCCCCCTTTTGTATGCCGGCCGGCTGAATTTAGTCTAGTACAAGTATACTTGATTTTTAACCAGATCTCTTTCAATGTCAATGCCTTTGTCTCATCTGGTTTGTACATTAGACGCACGAGAATACGTTTCGTTACAAAAGAATAAAATATTTTCAAGTAAAAGCATCTGTTTAAGGACAAAATGTAACTATATAAGGACATTATATGAATATTAGTTTATAGTAGATAGTGTGTTTGTATTTCCTTTTTTGGAAAGAATAAGTAAAAATAACAGTGATAATTTGTATAAAATGCACTAAAAACTACCGTAAAATTTAGGATTATAGTTTAAATTGCAAAATAGTATTGACTTTACCCTTGGGGAAATCTTTTACAATGTGAGCATACAATTTAAACATATGATTCAGGCGCTAGGAGGCGAAGATATGTTTCGGATTGGACAGTTGGCAAGTATTTACAGAATCTCCGGAAAGACACTCAGGTATTACGACGAGCTTGGACTTTTGAGGCCCAAATACGTAGATGAGGCGACAGGCTACCGCTATTACACATCATCACAGATACCTGTATTAAACGAAATCTTCCTGCTTAAGGAGATGGGGCTTTCTTTGAAGGAGATCACTTATCTGATGAAAGAGGAGGTTGATAAAGATCATACCCTGCTGAAAGGGGTGCTGGAGCTTAAACAGCTGGAGTTTGACCGACAGATCCAGGAGCTGAATGAAAAGAAGCAGACGATCGAGCTGCTGAAAAAGAAGCTGGACAAAGAAGGAGGGATCGAGCTGTCATCCTTCAAGGTGGGGATAAAGAAGGTCGAAGAGATGCAGGTGGCGAGCCTGAAGGCGTCTATCAGCACTTATTCCACACAGGACGCACTCTGGGCGGAGCTGCTCGAGTATCTGAACAAATGCAGGGCAAAGGTAGGGAATGAAAGATACACCATCTATTACGATTCCGTATACAAAAGTGACGAGATCCAGGTCGAGATCCTCAAGAGGGTTCTGGCTCCGTTTCCGGAGACAGAGAGGATCCGGCACAAGAGACAGGAAGGATATGAAGAGGTCGCATATCTTCTGCATACGGGGGAACATGAGAGCGTGATCGACTCCTATGAAGCGATACTTACGTGGATTGAGGAGAATGGATATAAAGTCGTGGGGAATATACGTGAAGAATTCCATATGGACGATTTTACGACAGACGATCCAAAAGAATTTGTAACAGAGATACAGATTCCGGTCCAGAAAAGAGGAGAGGAATTTGTCAGATAGGAAGGAGGAGGCAAAATGAGATTTATTGATTTGACAAGGGAGATCAACAACGATACCCAGGTGTGCCCGTGCGACAAAGTGCCGGTCGTGGAGGATTATGCGACGACAGAAGAGGAGGGCGTTAATGTAAAGTTTATGAAAATGGGGACGCACACCTCCACACATATTGACGCGCCGTACCATATCAGCAAAGACGGGAAGAACCTGAATGATTTCCCGGTGGAACGCTTTGTCGGGAAAGGCATTGTTCTGGACTTCAGCGATAAAGGTGAGATCTATGAGATCACCCGCGAGGATATTATGGCCCGCGCGGAAGAACTTAAAAAAGTGGATTTTGCGATCCTGAATACCGGATGGGCACAATACTACGGGACATGGGATTTCTTCCGCCACCCGTATTTAAGCGGCGACGCTGCGCTGGCCCTCGTTGAGCTGGGGATAAAGATCGTCGGGACGGACGGAAGCTCCGCGGATGCGGCCTACGGATTTTCAACGGCGAAGCGGCTTGAGAACCCGACATTTTCAGAGATCCTTGAAAATATTGAGCGTGAGAATATCAAGAATGAAGCCCATGCGGCTCTGCTTGGAAATGAGTGTCTGATCGTAGAATATCTGTGCAATCTGGATGAGCTGCCAAAAGAAGCGGCGACATATTCCTTCCTGCCGCTGAAACTGATCGAGGCAGACGGTTCACCGGTACGCGCGGTATGTGTGGCAGAAGGATAAACAGAGAAAGAGAGAGAAGGAGGGTAATTTTATGGGAAATTCTAATGAAGCAACAGCTAATGTAACTGAGGAATATACGACCAAAAAACTGCGCCGTGTATTAGGGAAAAAAGAACTGATCTCCATGGGGCTTGGGCAGATCATCGGCTCCGGCGTATTTTCACTGACCGGCGTGGCTATCGGGTTCACAGGACGTTCTGTTGTGTTTGCATTCCTGTTCGGAGCGCTGTTCTCACTGGCAGTAACGATACCGAGTATCTTTGCCGGAAGCGCGGTCCGCTTAAGAGGCGGACAGTATACGATGGCAAGCCTGCTGCTCGGTGAACGTTTTTCTGGTTTTTACATAATTATCTATATCGTCGGCAATATATCGATCGGAATGTATGCACTGTCCCTTGCGGACTATCTGCTGGCGCTCGTTCCGGGGATACCGAGAGTTCCGCTGGCGGTCGCCGCGCTGACTCTGTTCTTTGTCATCAATCTGTTCGGTGTAAAAGACGCCGCATTTATCCAGAATATTCTCGTTATCATCCTTGCGGCCGCACTTGCGGTATTTGCGGCAGTAGGTGTGTTTAATGTAGAACCAGGATATTTTACAAACGTAGAGCCTCCGCTTTTCATGGGAGGATGGAAAGGCTTCTGCATGGCCGCGATCTTCACCTCATTTGCAACGACCGGCGGCGGAAATCTTGTAAACTTTTCCGGTGAATGTAAGAATCCTACAAAAGA
Organism: [Clostridium] hylemonae DSM 15053; assembly: GCF_008281175.1. Lineage (NCBI taxonomy): Bacteria > Bacillati > Bacillota > Clostridia > Lachnospirales > Lachnospiraceae > Lachnoclostridium > [Clostridium] hylemonae. The sequence goes on along the minus strand of NZ_CP036524.1, from coordinate 2,860,212 downwards.
CGTCCCGTTTGCGATCGTACTTTCCACATTGATCGTTACCGCGCTTTACGCTGTGATCGGATTTGTGGCTGCAGGTGTGCTTCCGGTGGAAGAAGTTATGTATCAGCCGCTCAGCGTAGCGGCAGGCGCATTCCTTCCGAAGGCTCTGTATGTATTCTTTGTGACGGGCGGCGCGCTCCTGGCGCTTTCCACGACATTGAACGCAACGTTCGGATGGGTGACAAAGCCGGTGCTTCAGGCATGTGTCGACGGATGGTTTCCAAAGAAGCTCGGCAAGATCAACGATAAATACGGTACGCCGCATTACCTGCTGATCTTATTCTACATCGTAGGTCTCATACCGGTTGTCGCAGGACTTGATATAGACCGTATCGCCAACATGTCCATGATCCTTATGAATATCACTACATTCCTCGTTGTAGTGGCGACAGCGCGGCTTCCGAAGCTGCTTCCGGAGGCGTGGGCAAAGTCTACGTTTAAGATATCCGACGGTGTTCTGAAGGTGGTATGCTACCTGTGCGGCGCGCTCCTCATCTTCCAGAATTATCTGCTGATCGAAGACAATACGCCTGAGATCATTATCGGCAATATCATACTGCTCGTGCTGACATTCATCTTTATGGTTGTCCGGTATAAGTCAGGAAAGGTCAAAGTAGAAGTCAGCTGGGAAGAAGAGTAGAATATTTAAAAACGGCACTTTTGCCTGGGAGGTTACAAAATGGCGGATATAATGAGCAGGGAATATGCATCCTGCCTGGACGAAAAAGATAAGTTAAGCAGATATAAAGAAGAGTTCTATCTTCCCGATCACCTGTATTATGAAGCGAACGGCCTGGGACCTATGTCCCGCCGTTCGGAGAAGACACTTAAGCGGGTGGCGGACGAGTGGAAGAATCAGTTGGTGGCAGGATGGTTCTGCGGTGAGATCCCATGGTTCTATTACCCGGAGCGGATCGCCGCCATGGAAGAAGGAATTGTGGGAGCGCAGGAGAGAGAGCTCATTATCAACGGGACGACCACCACGAATATCCACAGTGTGCTCGCCGCATTTTACCGCCCGGAAGGAAAGCGGACAAAGCTGCTCTGTGACAGTCAGATCTTTTCTTCCGACAGATATGCGGTGGAGGCTCAGATAAGACTTAAAGGACTTGACCCGGAAGAAGCGCTTGTCCTGGCGGGAGGAGACGGTCCCATCCTGGATGAAGAGGATCTGATCGCACATATGACAGAGGAGACGGCGCTTGCCTTTTTCCCTTCTGTCGTCCATTCCACCGGCCAGCTTCTCGATATGGAGCGTCTGGCCGGGGAGGCCGAGCGAAGAGGGATCCCGGTGGGATTTGACCTGAGCCATTCCGCGGGTGTCGTGCCTCACAAGCTTCATGAGTGGGGCGTGGACTTTGCCGTGTGGTGTAATTACAAGTATCTGAACGGAGGTCTCGGCTGTCCGGCAACTATCTTTATTCATGAAAAAAACTTTGATCTCCCGGTGGCCATGCCCGGATGGCACGGTTATGTAAAGAGCCGCCAGTTTCAGAAGCTTCCTTATTTTGAGGCGGAGACCGGAGCCGGCGGATGGCAGCACGGCTCGCCCCTCATTCTGAACATGGCTCCGCTTGAGGGAGCGCTTGATATGGTGAATGAGGCGGGGATCGGCGCGATCCGTGAAAAGTCTCTTGCCATGACCGGTTATTTTATGGAGCTTCTGGATGCAATGCCGTCTGACTGCGGCATCAGCATACTCACGCCCCGGGAAGAGGCAAGAAGAGGCGGGCATGTGACGATCCTGCACGCGGCAGCCCCGGACATTACAGAATTTCTCGACAGCGGCTCCCGGATGACGGATAAGTTAAGAGCCGCGGTAAAAGAAAAGAGAGATTCCGGCACTGCCGCATCATCGGACGATCAGGTGCGCATAGCGTTCTCACCGCTTTTCAGCAGTTTTGAAGATGTGAGACAGACGGCGGAAAATCTGTACGGGCTGCTGAAAAATTAAGTCTTGACTTTGCCCCGGAGGGAAAAGTGTAAAATGGCTTTAACAGGGAATAAAAATATAAGTTTAATAAGGTGATGTGATTGGAGGTAAAACGTGAACAGTCAAATTATTAGAGAACCAGAATATGAGATCAGGGTGGAAAAAGACCGCCCGATCGTTATGAAAGACGATATCCGACTCTACTGCGACGTTTACAGGCCGGATGACAAAGAGAAGCATCCGGTGCTCGTGGGCTTTTCCCCGTTTGGTAAAGCGGCTCAGGAAGCAGGAAGAAGGCGTGATCCGATCCAGCTTGGGAAATTCATGTATGAACAGGGCATCGAAGTCGGAGGCATTGATTTCTTCGCATCCCGTGGTTATACGGTCGTTGTGGTGAACCCGAGGGGGATCCAGAACTCAGAAGGCATATGGACGGGAGTGCTGAGCAGACAGGATCAGATCGACTGCTGTGAAGTTATCCGCTGGGCGGGACATTATCTGTCTGACGGAAACGTAGGCATGATCGGATGCGGCTATGCAGGAAAGATCCAGCCTCTTGTGGCATCGATGAATCCTCCTTATCTGAAGGCAGTCATGCCGGTGGATGTGATCGATGACATGTACCTCGACTGCTATCCGGGCGGGATATTAAGTGATATCAACTATCCGCTCTGCAGTTACATTCCGCACACGAATACGATATCTGAGGCAGAGATGGAGAACAGTCCAGAGGACTTGAAAGAGATGCTCGCGAAAGCGAGGAGGCAGCCGGAGATCGCCACGAACTCTTACTATTACAGAGGTCTGGACAGCTTCCCGCCGAGACACTATACATGGAATATTGACATTATGCTCCATCCGTACAGTGGCGAGTGGTGGGACAGAAGAAGCTTCAAAGACCGGAAGGTGACGATACCGTCCTATATAGTGGGACTTTATTATGAATATGGCCATACGACTATATCAGCCTATGACATTTATAATAAGATCGATGACAATGTTCCGAAGAAGCTGCTGATGATAGACCCGGCTTCCGCCAAGACGTCTCCGTATGAGAAACCTGTGGCAGAGCAGCTCAGATGGTATGATCACTGGCTGAAGGGGATGGATACCGGCATTATGGATGAACCTCCGATGAAGTTTCTCGTCATGGGAGAGAACAGATACCGCTATGATACACAGTGGCCATGCGCAGACACAGAATATAAGAAGATGTATTTCAGGAAGGAAAGCCGCCTGACAGAGGAAAAAGAGACAGGAACAGCGGCGCCGGACCAGATCCGTCATATTCCGCCGACACGTCTCTCACAGATGCCGGAAGATGTGCCTGCTCTTACGTACACGTCGGCTCCTCTGAAAGAAGAGGTGGAAATATGCGGTCCTGTTACGGGATGCATTCAGGCTGCGATCGATACGGACGATGCCCATCTGGCCATGAAGCTTTGGGATAAAGACGCCGAGACCGGATACCGCACGCTGCTCTCCTGCGGTTATCTCAAGTGTTCTCACAGAGAGCTGGATCCATCCGGCACAGAGCACCGGCCGAAACATGCACATACAAAGGATGAACCGGTGGAGGCGGGCAAAGTGTATGAATATATCTTTGAACTGGCCCCTGTCGACAATCTCTTTAAGAAAGGCCATCAGATCGAAGTAGAATTCAAGACGATGGACCAGCAGTATTTTGACTTTAACGAAATGGCCAGCCTGCCTAGGCTGTATACATCCGGACGTGTGGCAGGACCGCATCCGCTTGCAAGGGAAGTAAACTTTGACATCCACGTGGACAGCGAAGCTGCCTCATGGATCGAACTTCCGATCGTAAACGGTGAGAAAAACTGGGTGGAATAGAGTAGGAGGACGCAATGGAAAATAAAGAAAAATTAGAAATCGTCGGTCTGGACGAAAAGCCAAAATATTGGGATGAGCGTTATATGGACGGCATTGAGAAGATGACGCCGCGCATGTATGACGTTCTCAAGGAAGAGGATGTACGGATGCAGGTCAGAGACGGTGTCACACTGGCGGTGGATATCTACCGTCCTGACACAGAGGAGGACATTAAGTTCCCGGGACTCGTTGCTTTTTCTGCCTATGGAAAATCCATTCAGACAATGGACCGTATCTCCATGCAGTTCAAGACCGTATTGTTTGACCATACGATAGAAGCCGGAGACATATATGAGTATGTAAAACACGGCTATATCGTAGTAGTGCCTGACCCGAGAGGGATCGGCAAGTCCGAGGGAGCCTGGGACGGCCTCTACGGAAGACAGGAGCAGGAGGACTGTTATGACGTTATTGAATGGACGGCAGCGCTTCCTTATTGTAACGGAAACATAGGTATGATAGGTATTTCATACTTCTCAATACTGCAGCCGGTAGTGGCAGCACTGCAGCCGCCACACCTGAAGGCTATCATGATGGTAGAAGTCGTAGACAACATGTATCACCATAACTATCCGGGCGGAGTGTTTGTGAACCGTTCCTTTATGTACACAGATTTCTGTCCGGACGTAAACTCTATGTCCACGGCGGAGCGCACATATACGACAGAAGAGCTGAAAGCACGCATTGAAAAGAGACTGTCCGATCCGGATATCAATCACAGTGCGCTTTACTCTGGTATTTTGAACTGCTGGCCGCCGAGAAATCAGACATATTTCTTTGATATGCTTCTGCACGATGATGACAGTGACTTCTGGAGGGAGCGTTCTATTGAGAGCCACCCTGAGGACATCAAGGTTCCTATGTATCTCATCTCAGAATACTATGAACTCGGAAGATTTTCACAGGGGCCGTTCTTCCTGTTCACACACGGAGACATGTCGGTGCCGAGAAAGCTCGCTGCTCCGGAAGAGCATGACGCGCTGCATCTGCCGCACCGTATCATGACGCCGGAATATCTGCGCTGGTATGATTACTGGCTCAAAGGCATTGATACAGGTGTTATGGATGAACCTCCGATGAAGCTTCTCGTGAGAGGGATCAACAAGTTCCGCTATGAATATGAATGGCCGCTGGCACGTACGCAGTGGACGAAATATTACTTAAGAGACGGCGGACTGCTCTCCACCGAAAAAGAAAAGGATGAGCATGTAAAGCCGACGGTCTTAAATCATAAGAGCCCGTATGAAGGCGGCTCCAATGAGACATACGCAGTACCCAATGTCGTGTTCCGCACACCTGTGCTGGAGGAAGATGTTGAGGTTACAGGACCGATCGTCATGCATCTTATGTGCGCCATCGACAAGACGGACGCCAACTTTACGGTCATGCTCAATGACGTGCCGCCGGAAGGCGAAGGGCGCCCTCTGAACCTTGTGACTGGAAATCTGCGGGCTTCCCACCGGGGACTGGAGAAGAAGGAACTGAAGCCGTGGGAGCTTAATAACGACCATACGAGAAAAGTTCCGGTAGTTCCGGGCGAGATCAACGAATACACGATCGAGATCATGAACACATCCAATGTATTCCGCAAAGGCCACCGCATAGAAGTTGAAGTGAAAAACTACGATGCGAACCCGTACCACTGGATGGTACAGCTGCCGAACAGCCAGGATATTGAATACAAGATATTTGTGGACAGCGTACACAATTCTTATATCAACCTGCCGGTCATCCCATACTCAGATGAGGAACAGTGGATCCGGTAAAAAAGTGAAAAGGAGCCGGCTCTTTGAATGAAGAGCGGCTCCTTTTTAGTTGTGTGTATCTGTATTCAGACAAAAGGCGCGGATCACACCATCCATCGGTTAAGAGTCTCTAAGAGACGTTCTACGTCGATCGGTTTTGCAATATGGTCATTCATTCCCGCATTATGAGCCTTTGCCAGATCAGTCGCAAAGGCATTGGCTGTCAGGGCAAGGATAGGGACCGTCCGCGCGTCATCCCGTTTCAGAGCGCGTATTGCTCTGGCAGCTTCGTATCCGTCCATTACCGGCATCTGTATATCCATCAGAATACAGTCGTATTCTTCCGGGGCGGAACGTGCAAATTTTTCCACCGCAAGCTTCCCGTTTTCAGCCGCTTCAATGGAACATCCATGCATTTCAAGCAGCTCAGAAGCGATCTCCCGGTTCAGATCATTATCTTCGACGAGCAATATCCGTCTGCCCGACAGAGAAGAGGGCGGTTCTTCCTCCACGAGCCGCGCTGCCTCTTCATCCGGGGTTACGGATTGACTTTTAAGCTGCGCGCTCGTTGTCATGTCTTCTCTGTACAGATCAAGAGGGACGGCGACTATAAAGCGGCTCCCATTTTCCGGCTCACTCTGTACCTCTATCGTGCCGTTCATCATATTGACGATATTCTGCGTGATAGCCAGTCCGAGTCCGGTTCCCTGAATCTTATTGATCCTTGTGTCTTCGGCTCTGCTGAAAGGTTCAAATATATGGGGAATGTATTCGGCGGTCATACCGATTCCGTTGTCTGTGACAATAAACTCGTACTGTCCCTTATATACGGCATCGGACGGGATCTCCCGGACGTGCAGGCTGATCGCGCCGCCTTCAGGCGTATATTTGATCGCGTTCGTGAGCAGGTTCATGAGAACCTGCTGGAGCCGTCCCCCGTCTGTTATGACGGTTTTATGACACACATCATCAACGCTGAGCTGTAACTTCTGATTTTTCTCCTGCGCCAGGGGCCGGCACATATCTGATATATTCTGAAACAGCTCCGGCAGAGAGACCGTCCCGAAGGTCAGATCGATCTTTCCGCTCTCTATCTTGGACATATCGAGAACTTCGTTGATCAGTCCGAGCAGATGCTGGGCCGAAGCATTGATCTTGGACAGGCAGTCTTTGAGCTTGTCCGGGGTATAAAGATTCGCCTCGGCGATGGCAGTCATTCCCATGATGGCGTTCATGGGCGTGCGTATATCGTGGGACATGGAAGAAAGAAAATTAGTTTTGGCTTCGCTTGCGATCCGGGCCGTCTTGTAGGCGTCCTCCAGCATTTTCCGCTGGCGTTCCTGCTCCATGCGCTCTTTTGTGATGTCGATCCCGATCGTATAAAATGATGGGATCCCGTCCCAGCTCTCCTCACCGCTGGCATAAGACAGAGTGATCGTCAGGATCTTTGTCTCGCCGCTGCGGGTGATGACCTGTGCCTCGGTCACCGCGCTGCCCCCGGAAGTCTCCAGTTCATGCAGGATGGGGATAATGCGCTGCAGGTCGTCCGGATGAAGGTAGCTGCACTGGCTGTCCAGTTCTTGTTCAAACTGTTTTGCCGTATATCCGATCATACCGAGAAAATCCGCCCCGTACCAGAGCACGGTGCTGCAGTCCCGCGCATCCAGACGGGCAAAACCGCCGGGCACGGAGCGCAGCAGCGCGTCCTGTTCCCGGCTCTTTTTCTCCAGTTTGAATTTGCTCGTATACATATCATGGGACAGTTCCATCCGCGCCATACGGCCGTTCCAGTTGATGAGCCTGTCTTTTATCATAAATGTCCGCTCAAGGACCGGATTGTAAAATTCCCACTCGTAATACTCGTCCTCACGCAGTTTATCGTTGGTACAGAAGGGGCAGGGATCGTTTCTTCCCTGGATCACTTTATAGCATTTACAGCCTATTATTTCTTCCAGGTGTCGGTCAAGAGAACGGCAGGCAGTCTGGTTCAGATAGAGCAGATCATAGGTCTCGATATCGCTGATGTAGATATTTCCGTCATATTCCTCCATCATCATCTGAAAATACTGTGTATCGTGATCATAACTGGAGGTCTGGCCTGCTTTTTCCGTTTTGTTCTCTGACATATTTTTGTTTTCCATGAATTGATTGCTCCTCCATTATAATGCGAGACGTGTGGATGTCTTCTTTTCATTTTAACATAACCCGGCACGTTCGTCTATCTTGTCTTCCTGTTCTTTCTGTTCTGCATAAAAAGCGTGATCATGGAGGCTCATATTTCACAGCTGCGTCTCTCCCATGGATTGTTCCCGGGCAGTTTTCAGAAATTCCTCCATAGCTCTCGTCACGTATTTCGTCTGCTTATGATAAAAGCAGATGCTTCGTCCTGTATGGCTGTCATCCACTTTATAGTAATAACAGTCTCTTTTGTCCGGCATGTGCTTCAGGAGGGAGTCGCTCACAAAAGTCACGCCCATGCCGTAACAGCACACGTTGAATGCGGTGACCTGCTGGTCAAGCTTTAATACGATATTCGGAAGAAAGGACTGTGACTGGCAGATCTTATCTGCGCGGGAGCGGGTGTCATTGCCTGAGCGCAGAAAGACAAAAGGTTCATGCTCGAAAAGTGAAAGAGGCACGCATGGCGTGTCTTCTATCAGGTGCCGGTCGGCCAGTATGTCCTCTATCGTAAGCTGGAAGGAGGAGGCTTCCTGATTGGAAGGAAAGGACCGCGGCACAGCCAGCAGCAGCGTCTCCTTTGTGTAGAGGTGGTGCTGGTAGATCGTGTCCGGAAAGGAGGAATTGTCTATCACAAGGTCCAGCGCGCCGTGGAACAGCTGGTCGATGAGCTGGGGGGTATTGGCTTCTATGAGATGTACTTTTACGAGCGGATACTTCTTGGTAAATCTTGTGATGATCGGGGGCAGGATGTAAGAAGCGAACAGGTTGCTCCCGCCGATGGCGATCTGTCCTGTCTTAAGTTCGTTTATATTAGTCATATAATTTTCAAACTGATTCTGAATATCCATGATCTCTTCCACGGCTTTTATGTAATGGCGTCCGCATTCCGTGAGCTTGATCGGGCTTACGCTTCTGTCAAATATGGGAGCGCCGATCTTTTCCTCCACCTTTTTGACGGCGGCGCTTAAGGATGGCTGGCTTATGTAAAGATTGGCGGCGGCTTTGGAAAAACTGCGTTCCTTGTATACTTCGTATATGTAATTCATGGAATTAAACATCTCAAGATTCCTCCGGTTTTGTTGTTGATTCTATTATAACTTTGCTTTAAGGCGAAAGCAACACATTGTATGCGGACAGAACGCATACAATGTGCTGCTTTGTTGTTAATGAGTATTCTTTACGGCCAGATGGCTCTTGCTTTCTTTGCCTCCACGACCCGTTTCACGGCAATGAGGTACGCTCCGGTGCGCAGCGTCCCGTTATTTTTGCGGGAAATGTCCCAGACAGCCTCGAAGGCCGGATCCATGATATTCTTAAGCTTTTCGTTGACAGTCTCTTCGGTCCAGCTCACAGACTGGATGTTCTGTACCCACTCGAAGTAAGATACGACGACACCGCCGGCATTTGCCAGAATGTCCGGTACGACAAGGACGCCTTTTCCGGCCAGAATGTCGTCGGCTTCAGAGGCAGTCGGTCCGTTGGCGGCTTCCACGATGATATCTGCCCGGATACGTTCTGCGTTGGCTGCGTTTATCTGATTTTCAAGAGCAGCGGGAATGAGCACTTTTACATCCAGTTCCAGAAGCTCTGCATTGCTGATGCGTGTCATGCCGTCCTCCTCATAGCCGGAGAGCAGGTTCTTCCTGTTCTGGGACAGGTAGTCGAGAATTTCAGGTATATTGAGGCCGCTCTCTTTGTAGATGCCTCCGGATACATCGCTTACAGCGACGACCTTCATTCCTTCCCGGTGAAGAAGCTTGGCCGTGATACTCCCGACATTTCCCATACCCTGGATGGCAACGGTCGTGTTCTCCGGGTCTATGCCGAGCTTTTTCAATACATTCTTTGTCGTAAACATAACGCCGCGGCCTGTCGCCTCACTGCGGCCGAGCGCTCCGCCGAGTTCGATCGGCTTGCCGGTCACGACGCCGTGTACACAGTGGCCTTTCAGCATACTGTACGTGTCCATCATCCAGCCCATGACAGCGGCGTTTGTTCCTACATCAGGAGCAGGAATATCCTGTTCCGGTCCGATGAGCGGCGCGATCGCTGCCGTGAACCGTCTCGTGATGGCGCGGATCTCGTCTTCGGACAATTTGTTCGGGTCGCACACGACGCCTCCCTTGCCGCCGCCGTACGGAATATTTACGACCGCGCACTTGAAGGTCATCCAGGCAGCGAGCGCTTTCACTTCGTCCAGATTGACATCCGGATGGAAACGGATCCCGCCCTTGGCAGGTCCTCTCGATGTGGAGTGCTGGATACGGTAACCTTCAAATACTTTTGTGCTGCCGTCGTCCATTCTGACCGGGATGGCTACTTTCAGTTCTCTCTCCGGATATTTGAGCGCCTCGATATCACTGTCCGTATAGCCGAGGATATTAGCTGCCTCTGATACTACCTTTAATACGTTGTCGTATGGATTGTATGTGTTGTTCATAATTTTTCGTTCTCCTTTTTTATTTGATTTATTTTTTATTCGTTTCCAGTGCCGCGATTTTAATACATAAGATAAAGATATCCATTGCCGCGTCCAGTTCCCCGAGTGACGGATAGGACGGAGCGATGCGGATGTTGCTGTCGTTTTCATCTCTTCCGTATGGGTAAGTCGCCCCCGCGTCCGTCAGCACGACGCCGGCTTCTCTGGCCAGTTCTACCGTCCTTTTTGCGCATCCGGGCAGCGTGTTCAAAGAGATGAAATATCCTCCCTTTGGATGGCTCCAGGAAGCGAGGCCGGTACCGCGAAGTTCTGCTTCCAGTTTGGAGAGTACCAGGTCGAATTTGGGCCGGAGCTCGTCTGCCAGGCGGGCCATATGTGCCCGGATGTTGTCCGGCGTTTTAAAGTATTTTACGTGGCGCAGCTGGTTCAGCTTGTCGTAGCTTATGATCTGCGCGGACATGTGTCCTTTCAGCTCCCTTATATTGTCCGGGCCGGAGGCGATGAGCGCGACGCCGGCGCCGGGGAACGTTATCTTGGACGTGGAGAAGAAGTAATAAGCCCGCTCCGGATGGCCGTGCTTTTCACAAGCATCCAGAATATTCATGAGCGTTACTTCTTCATATATGTGATGGATCCCGTAAGCGTTATCCCAGAAGATACGGAAGTCACGCGCCGCCGTTTCCATGGAGGCAAGCTGCTCCACCACACGGTCGCTGTAGCAGACGCCCTCCGGGTTGGAGTGGAGCGGTACGCACCACATTCCTTTGATGAGAGGGTCCTGTCTGACAAGATCGGTCACAAGATCCATGTCCGGGCCTTCGCTGCTTAGCGGTACCGGGATCATCTCAATGCCGAGTTCTTCACAGATCCTGAAGTGGCGGTCGTACCCCGGGGACGGACAGAGGAACTTGACCGGAGTCCCGGCGTATTTGTAATGCTGCCACGGGCGGTTGCCGCCTGTGCCGAAGAGACACAACGCGGCCACAGTGTCAAACATGAGGCTTAAGCTTGAATTCCCTCCGATTATCATTCTGTCGCGGTCCAGTCCGAGCAGGTCGGCGAACAGTGTCCTGCATTCCGGGATCCCATCCAGGATACCGTAGTTTCTTGCGTCTGTTCCATCCTCGGTCAGGAAGGAATCCAGCGGACCGAGCAGTTCATTGCTCAGGTCGAGCTGGCCGGGGGACGGCTTTCCCCGTGACATATTCAGTTTTAAATGTTTTCCCCTGGCGGCTTCGTACTGGTCCTTTAACTCCTGCAGGGATGTGTTGGGTTTCTTTGTATCGTTCATATACTTTCCTCCTTAGCGGCCCTTGTTTTCTTGCTTTAATTATATGTAAAATGTTATGATAGAAGCAAATACTTATATTTATATAAGAAGTATAGACATTTGGCTATCTTGACAGATCGTTTCATATTACGTTATGTTCAGGAGAAAGGGAGGCATGTACGGTGAACTGGGAGGAGATCAGAAATAGAGAGAGCCTTACGGCTAAGGAGAGCAAATATATATGCAATGAATTGATGACGACGGACATACGGATGGAGCGGCTCATCGTGGAACATTTTACGCCGGAAGATTACGTCCGCGTGAAGGAGCGCAGCATCGGCGGCGGAAGGATCGGAGGCAAGGCGTGCGGCCTGCTGCTCGCCCGGAAGCTGATCGAGGTGAAGACACCGCAGTATGTGGAGCATATTGCGCCCCACGATTCCTTCTTCGTCGGCTCGGACGTGTTCTATCAGTATCTGGTGGACAACGACTGCATGGAACTGCGGCGGCGCCACATGGAGGAGAAGGAGAAGTTTAAAGAGGCGGATGAGCTGCGCGGGCGCATAAGCGGAGGGACATTTTCGCAGGAAGTGCAGGAGGAGCTGAGAAAAGTTGTCAGGCATTACGGGGACACTCCGATCATCGTCCGCTCCAGCAGCTTTCTTGAAGACGGGTTCGGAAATGCGTTTTCGGGTAAATATGAATCTACCTTCTGTATGAACCAGGGCAGCGAAACGGAGCGTCTCAAAGAACTGACGGACGCCATACGAAGCGTGTATGCCAGCACGATGAATCCGTCTGCCATCGAGTACAGGAGAAGAAGGAAGCTGCTGGATACGGATGAGCAGATGGCGCTTCTCATCCAGAAGGTAGAAGGGCAGAAATACGACGGGTTCTATATGCCGGTGGCTGCCGGCATGGGGTGTTCCTACAATCCGTACAAATGGATGGAGAATATGAATCCCGACGCGGGCATGCTCCGTATGGTCATGGGGCTCGGGACAAGAGCTGTGGAGCGAACGCCCGGCGACTACCCGAGGCTCGTGTGTCTGGACCGGGCGCAGGCGAACTTGAGGACGACCGTGGCGGAACGGCATAAATATTCACAGCGGAAGGTAGATGTGATGGATCACGAGACGGGTACGCTTGGCACACGGCGGCTGGAGGAAGTCATCGAAGCGCTGCCTGGATGGCAGAAGAAGCTCGTGCTCAGCCACGACACGGACGCGGAGGATATGCTGGCGCAGCGGGGCGTCTACAAGAAAGTGTATTTTGCGGACTGCCAGGGCATGGTGAACAACGACGGGTTTATCGGACTGATGAAGCACATTCTTGAGATGCTGGAGGCGGAGTACGGCAGGCCGGTGGATGTGGAGTTTGCCGTCAACAGCTTTGCAAAAGACGAGTGGAAAGTGAACCTGCTCCAGTGCAGGCCTCTTCAGGCAAGCGTTTCGGAGGAGATACATATACCGGAGGACAAGGCGGAAGAATTCTTGTTTGACGTGCGCAGGACATCCATGCGCCGCTCCAAGACAGAGAAGCTGGATCTTATCGTATGGGTAGATCCGCGGAAGTATTATGAATATCCGTATGCAAAGAAGTTCAGCGTAGCCCGCAGGATCGATGAGATCAACCAGCATTTTGAGGAGGCGGAGAAGAAGATGCTTCTGCTCGTGCCGGGGCGCATCGGCACCTCATCCCCGGAGCTTGGGGTGCCGGTCGTCTATGCCAATATCAGTGAATTCTGCGCGATATGCGAAGTGGCATACAGTGAGGTCGGATATCATCCTGAACTGTCCTACGGAAGCCACATGTTCCAGGACCTGGTGGAGGCCGACGTATACTACGGCGCCATCAACGACAACAGTAAGACAAGATGTTACCAGCCCGGGCTTCTTACACAGCACAGAGACATTTTTCAGGAGCTGTGGCCAAACGACAGCGAACTGAACGAGATAATAAAACTGTACGATGTATCAGACTGCCATGCAGAGCTTATGCTCGACGCCAAACAGGGCCGGGCCGTCTGCCGTCTGGGGAAGTAAGATCAGGGACACAGCCATCAGGCAGGGCTGTGTCCCTGATCATTTTTATGTAATCCTTATAAAATCCTTAGAATTGTAATTTATTTTATAGTTGTAAGGAGGATATGTAAAATGGAACGATTGTTACTGGAGACGAGAGATCTGTGTAAGTCTTTTAAAGGGCATCCGGCGGTGTCCCACGTGTCGCTTCAGGTGCCGGAAGGATGCGTCTACGGGCTGCTCGGGCCGAATGGGGCGGGGAAGTCCACCATTTTAAAGATGCTCACCGGAATGATGCGCCCGGACTCCGGGGAGATACTGTTTGGCGGAAAGGCGTGGAGCAGGGAAAATCTGAGGGATATGGGGGCGCTGATCGAGACGCCGCCGCTGTACGGGAACTTGTCGGCGAGAGAAAATCTGCTCGTGCGCACAAAGATACTAGGGCTTTCAGAGGAAAGGATAGAGGAAGTGCTCTTTAGCGTGGACCTGAAGGATACAGGCCGAAAAAAAGCCCGGCACTTTTCCCTTGGGATGAAACAGCGTCTCGGTATAGCGGCTGCGCTTATTGACAGTCCCCGGCTGCTCGTACTGGACGAACCTGCCAACGGTCTTGACCCGTACGGCATACAACAACTGCGGGAGATGATACGCTCCTTTGCACAGCAGGGGATCACAGTCATCCTATCCAGCCATATACTGAGCGAAGTAGAGCAGACGGCGGACTATATAGGCATTCTGGCGGACGGCGTGCTTGGATTCCAGGGCGGTATGCCAAAACGGGGGCGGCTGGAGGAGACCTTTATGAAGACTGTGGGCAGAGGCCGGAAGGAGGCATGGTAAAATGAGTGCATTTTTCCGGACCTATTATGCAGCGGAGCAGCTGAAGTGCAGGCATACGCTCTTTTCAAAACTGTGTTATATCATGCCGGCGCTCACGGTGGCGGCTGCCTTTCTGCTGACCGGAAGTTACGGCGCCATCGACGGTTATAACTGGTGGTATACATCGCTGCTTCCCGGGATGCTGACCATTGTATGCTGTATGACCGGACAGGCGGACACGAAGCTTGAAGGCCGCGCTTTGACCGTACTGCCGGTCGATCTGAGGCGTGTGTGGGACGCGAAAGTGCTCGTCTGCATAAAAGCGGCAGTCCTTGGGAATCTTGTGCTATTCGCATTTGTTTCAGCGGCTCAGATTCTGACGGAGTCTGTGGCTGACATGGAGATGCTGGCAGAAGTCACGCTGCGGCAGGGAGCTCTCGCCGCGCTCGTTATGATCGGAGGATGCATATGGCAGATTCCGCTCTGTCTGTGGGCGAATGAAAAATTTGGACTTTATCCGGCGCTGTTCGCCAATCTTGCGCTGAATGTGGCCGGCACAGTGACGGGCCCGCTTGGAGAACGCTGGTATATCAACCCGTATTCCGTGACGGCGAGAGCGATGTGCCCGCTGATCAAAGTATTGCCGAACGGGCTTGTGGCGGCGGAAGGGAACGTGACATACTCGCCGGAGCTTATGGATATGAAGGCAGTGCCGATCGGAATGTGCGTATGCCTGTTCTGGCTCGTCATTCTGTGGACGGCCTCCAGAATGTGGTACGGGAAAAAAGGAGGAGAGACGGTATGAGAGAACTGACGCGGCTTATACAGGGAGAATTTATCAAGATGCGGCATACAAAGCTGCTGTGGATGCACATTTTTGTGCCGGCGGCAGGCGCGGCGGTCTTTCTCCTTTATTATGGATATGCCCCGTGGAGCGCGGAAGGTAAAGTGCAGGGATATATGGAGTCTGTGGCGGTGGCTTATCCGTTTCTGGCGGGACTCGTCTGCGCCATGTCTGTGGAACTGGAAGAGGAGGGACATATGCAGACCTTTCTTCTGTCAGGCCGGAGAAAGTACCGTCTGTTTCTCGGGAAATGGCTGGCGCTTGGCCTCTGTTCCCTCGCGGCATCGGCCATCGCCTTTCCTGGGTTCGCGGCAGGATATGAATTCATATTAAGACAGAACCCGTATCCGGCGCACTTCTATATACTGGGCTGGCTCGCGCTCTGGGGAGGACAGATGGTGGTGTATGCCTTCCATCTGTTTTTGAGTCTTTGCTTCGGGAAGGCGGCGTCTATGGCTGCCGGTATCGTAGAAGCGGTCCTGGCCGCGCTTATGCTGACCGGTCTTGGGGACGGGTGCTGGCCTGTGGTCCCGTGCGCGTGGAGTGGCAGATGGAGCAGTTATCTGTTATTATATGAGGCAGGGGACCGGGGAAGGTGGAGTGCGGCGGCGCGGTCACTGCCGGCACAGATGGCGGTATGCGCAGCGGCGGCGGTACTTATTACAGCCGGGATCTTTATCTGGTTTCACTATTATGAAGGAAGGCAGTGTGAGGAATAGTGGGAGAACGTATTCTTGCAGTAGATGATGAAAGAAATATACTCATGCTTATAAGGAACGCCCTGGAAAAGGACGGATATATGGTTGATACGGTGGCGGTGCCGGAGGAGGTTCTGCACCTTGACCTGTCACCGTACAGCCTGATCCTGCTTGATGTGATGATGCCGGGTCTGGACGGCTATGCACTGTGTGAAGAGATACGAAGCGGTACAGACTGCCCGATCCTTTTTCTTACGGCGAAGACTGGCGAAGGGGATATCACGAAAGGACTCGGCCTTGGGGCGGATGATTACATTACCAAGCCGTTCGGCATCGGGGAACTGCGCGCGAGGGTGCAGGCCCATCTGAGGCGGGAGAGCCGGAAGAGGCGGCATCTTATGACTGTTGGCGACATGCAGTTTCTGCCGGGGGAAAAGAAAGCGCTGTGCGGCGGGCAGGAGATACCGTTTACGAAGAGCGAGTACGCGATCTGCGAATATCTGGCGCTCCATCAAGGGCAGGTGTTTTCAAAAGAGCGCATCTATGAACATATCTTCGGGTATGAGAAGGAGAGCGACAGCACAGCTATTACGGAGCACATCAAAAACATCCGGGCGAAATGCCAGCCGGCCGGTATTTCCCCGATCGAAACTGTGTGGGGGATAGGGTACCGATGGAAATAAAAAGAAAGAAGAAAATATATACGGTATTTCTCACTTATCTCGGGGCTTTTCTCGCGCAGTCCGCGCTTCTGGCCGCCGCGGCTTATATCGCGCTGAATATAATGATCAACACGGGATTTCTGCAGCCGGCCGTGTATACCCTGAACAGGCTGGAGGAGGGCGCAAAGGACATTGAGACAGCCGGCCGCGTCGGGGAGAGCATGATACCTGACGGCGCCGCGTACGGCGTTTATGACGAAGCCGGAAATTATCTGTACGGTAATTTTGAGAAGAAAGAGCAGGGAACGGCGTGGAACTGTAAAGAGAACGGGGAGACGCAGAAAGCATTCAAGACATTTTACAAGTTTATAGAGAGGGAGGACAAAGAGACGTGCATCGTGCGCTATGACATACTTGCCCAGTTCGCGGATCCTTCCCTCCGGAAGCATCTGCCGAATGCAGAGTGGCTGTTCTGCGCGGTCATACTGGCTTTGTTTCTGCTGCAGACGGCGTGGACGGCGCGCAAATTCGGCAAATATCTGTCCGGACGGATCAGGACGCTGAATGAGGTGACGGACAGGATACGCGAGAATAACCTGGAGTTTGACCGGGAATACTCGGATGTCAGAGAGATCGATGATGTACTGGGATCTTTGTTTACGATGAAGGAGGCGCTGAAGACATCGCTTGAGGAGCAATGGAAGTCAGAGGAGCTGAAAAAGGAACAGATATCCGCGCTTGCACATGACATAAAGACTCCGTTAACGGTTATCAGGGGCAATGCGGAACTGATCCATGAGACAGCCCGTGACGGGGATGTAAGGGAATATAACCGGTATGTGACAGAGAGCGTGAAGGAGATAGAAGATTACCTGATCATTCTTCAGGATACACTTAGAACGGGGAACAGCGGCCGGGAGGAGGAGAAAGTGCTGAAAGCGGAGGCATTTCTGCGCCAGATCGTTAAAAAGGCGGAACATCTCGGAAAGGGAAAGAAGATACAGGTCAAAGCTTCCATACATACGGAGGGGGCAGATATCCGTGTACAGGAGGAAAAGCTGTACCGCGCATTTATGAATATCCTGTCCAATGCAGCAGAGTACACTCCAAAAGGCGGTGTTATCACCATAGAGGCAGCTGTAAAGACCGGGGCCGGGCAGGCGTACGTAGAAACCATCGTCTGCGACAGCGGGCCCGGCTTCACCGGGAAAGAACTGAAAGCTGCCTCCGAACAGTTTTTCCAGGGAGATATGAGCAGGCATAAAAAAGGTCATTACGGCATAGGGCTCTACATTGCGGATCGTTTTATCCGGCAGCAGGGGGGAGTTATGGAAACCGGGAACTGCAAGGTGACGGGAGGAGCCAGGATAAAAGTAAGGCTTCCGCTCTGGCGCCGTTGACTTTCTTCCCGGGCGGTGGTATTCTGTATTAAAGAGTTAATACAATAACACAAATGCATGACGAAAAGGAGAGGCATGTTATGGATGTATATACCGCTGCACTTATTGCAGGAGCCGCAGTTTCAGTGATCGTCATAGCGGTCTGTTCAAGATATGCAGCCCGGAAAAGACTGCGGGACTTTATCCGGGATCAGTACGGAAAAAAGCCGGAGAAAAGAGATCTGGATCTGAAACTGGCCGGCATGTATTATGCGGAGGCAGAGCATAGTGATGAGAATGGGCTTGTCGATGATGAGACGTGGAACGACCTCGATATGGAGGAGGTGTTTTGGCGGATCAATTCGGCCTGCTCTTTTGCCGGGGAGCAGTATCTGTACGCAGCACTCAGGATCTTGTCACAGGACAAAGAACGTTTTGCACAGTATGAGCAGAAGATCGCCTTTTTTGAGGCTGAGCAGGAGGAACGGGCAGAGATCCAGTATGAACTCCACAAGATCGGAAAGCGGCCAAGTTTTTATTATGTGCCTTCTTTTTTCAATAATGCGGATGCATTCGGGATGCGTCATGTCTGGAGCTACAGGATCATGCAGGCGGTCTTTCTGGTGAGCCTGCTGCTCTGCCTCATTCTGCGCACGGAGTGGATATTTGCGGCCGCGGGTGTTGTGTTTCTCGTGAACCTTGCCGTTTACGGTACAATGAAGGGGAAATATGACACGCAGCTGGAAGTGATAGAAGGAATCTACGGCCTGATGAGGGCCGCACAGAAGATAACGGACAGCAGGCAGGGACGGTTCGCTCAGGTATCTCCGGAACTTTTCCGCGTGGCCGGAGAACTGAAGCATTCGGAGAAAAAGTTTGTATATCTGCTCGGCAGAAAGCGGACGTCGGCATCCGGCGACTTTATGGAGATGGCGGCCGCATATATCACGGGCGCGTTTCTTCTTGACTTTACCGTGTATAACAAGATCATCCGGGAGATATGCGCAAAGATGGATACGTTTATCTGGCTGTATGAACTGATCGGGGAACTGGATATGCTTCTGTGCGTCGCATCATTCAGAAAAAGTCTCCCCGTCTTTTGCGTACCCGGATTCCACAGGGAACTGTCTGTTGAGATGGAGGATATATATCATCCTCTGATCGGCCATCCTGTGTACAACAGTGTCAGGCTGAATAAAAATACGATCATCACAGGCTCCAATGCATCCGGTAAATCGACGTTTATCAAGGCTGTCGCCGTCAATGAGATATTAGCTCAGACGATACATACGTGTACGGCCCGGAGTTTTATGCTTCCGGCCACGTACGTCAAATCGTCCATGGCAGTGAAGGACAACCTGATGGGAGGGGAGAGTTATTATATCCGCGAGATCAAGTCTCTGAAGAGAACGGCGTTCAGCGTGGACGGACGCCTGCCTGTATTCTGTGCCATTGACGAGATCCTCCGCGGGACAAACACGGACGAACGGCTGGCGGCGTCTGCGGCTATTCTATCGTATCTGCAGGATAAGAACTGTATCGTACTCGTGGCCACACACGATCTGGAGCTTCTGGAAATGCTGAGAGGGAGCAGTTATGACTACTATTATTTCAGTGAGCAGCCGGAGGCGGAGGATGTTATATTTGACTATAAGATTCACAGAGAGGTCAATAAAAATACGAACGCCATAAGACTTCTTGAGCAGATCGGTTTCCCGGAAGAAGTGATCGGGTGCGCCAATAGGTTTTACGAAGAAATAATTGTGACCAAATCACAGAAATGATTCTTAAATGGTGTATAATAGAGACAACATCAAAACAAAATAAGATTAATGATAGAAAGGAAGTAATCATATGGCAGCAATACATTTAACGAAGGACAATTTTAAACAGGAGGTTCTGGAATCAGAAGTTCCGGTACTCGTAGACTTTTGGGCAGAGTGGTGCGGACCGTGTCAGATGGTCCTGCCGATCGTTGAGGAACTGGCCGGTGAAGTGAAGAACGCGAAGATCTGCAAGGTCAACGTAGATGAGCAGATGGAGCTGGCGAAAGAATTCCGTGTCATGTCCATACCGACACTTATGGTATTCAAGGACGGGCAGAAAGTAAAATCAGAAGTTGGCGCCAAGTCAAAAGAAGAACTGAAGGCTATGCTGGAAGTGTAGAAAACAGATAAAAAGACCTCTGTCAAGTAATGTGTCCAGATTTCTGGGTACATATCACAAGACAGAGGCCTTTTTTATTTGTCTATGATCCGGAATACCTGCTCCGCCGCTGCAGCCATATTATCCCGTGCCGTTTCTGGCTTCATGGCTTCCTCCAGCGTTGTGACGCCGCGCACGATGGGAAAGAAGCCGTCGATGCCGGCCTGGTTGCAGGCCGATGCTTCCTTTGTCACACTTCCGGCGAACGCGATGACTTTTATACCGTACTTTTTCGCAAGCCTTGCCACGCCTGCAGGGGCTTTTCCCATGGCGGTCTGGGCATCGAGACAGCCTTCGCCGGTGACGACGATATCGGCGCCGGCAAGCTCTGATTCGAGATCCACTGCTTCAAGGATCAGGTCGATGCCCGGTGTGAGAGAAGCGTCCAGATAACTGAGAAGGGCAAAGCCGAGTCCGCCGGCAGCTCCGGCGCCGGGCGCGCCGCTATGGTCGGCGCCGAATGTCCGGAACGTGACTGCGGCAAAGTGGGCCATATGTGCGTCAAGCGTTTCCAGCATGTCCGGCGTCACACCCTTCTGGGGGCCATAGATATACGTAGCGCCGTTCTTTCCGCAGAGCGGGTTTGTCACATCGCAGGCTGCCTGAAAGCAGCATTCGGACAACAGAGGATTCCGCCCGTCCGTATCAACGGACATTACACGTCCGAGGGCGGCCGCTCCTTCCCCGGCATCCTTGCCGTCTCTGTCCAGGAAGCGGTAGCCGAGCGCTTTTAACATGCCGATCCCGCCGTCGTTCGTGGCGCTGCCGCCAATGCCGATGATGAAGTTGCGGCATCCCCGGACGAGGGCGTCGCTGATCATTTCCCCGACGCCGTATGTGCTGGCCGAAAGCGGGTCTTTCTCATCCGGAGGGACTAAAGTGATACCTGCCGCTGCGGCCATTTCGATCACGGCAGTGGAAGTTTCCTCCAGATATCCGTAACTGGCAGACACCGGCTGTCCCAAAGGGCCGGTGACAGTGATGTCAATTTTTTTCCCGTTCAGGCCTTCTACAAGAGCGTCCGTTGTTCCCTCTCCGCCGTCCGCCAGAGGTTTCACGATGACAGAGGCATCCGGCCTGGCGGCAAGAATGCCTGCTTTCGCGGCGCGCCCGGCTTCCATGGAAGACAGGCTCCCCTTGAATGAGTCCACAGCAATTACAACTTTCATTTTTCTATGCTCCTTTTGGTTGTTGATATATCAAGCATATCACATATGCGCGGCCGTCAGGAAACGCTTTCGGCGATCTTTGCTGTTATTTTCAGGAATCTGTCGATGTCATCGGCGCTGTTGCAGTGCAGCGGGGATACGCGGATGGCTCCTTCGATACCGAGCGCTTCTACAATTCTTTTAGAGTACATGCTGCTTCTCAGGCGCTCAAACACGGTGACGCCATGCTCCAGATATTTCTGGACACACTCGGAATATTCAATTCCCCGGATCCCCATGGCAATGATCAGATCTTTATATGTCAGGTCTTCCATATCCACATATACTTCAACATTTTTAATATGGCGCAGTCCGGGAACTTCTTTCGTTCCTTCCAGCATACGGTAAAGCAGCGCTCTCTCCTGCAGATGGATCCGGTTCATACCCTCCACATACAGCGCCCGTCTGTCCGCGGCGTCGCAGAAATGCGAGCCGATGGAGCATACATAGTCGATGACGGCCATCATTGCGGCGAAGTTAGCCGGAGTGGGTGTTCCAAGCGACCAGACATCAGCCTCTTTATGTATTAATTTGTGGTGCGGCATTACAGCTACCCGGTCTGATACATATGCGTAACCGCATCCGCGGATGCCGAAGAACTTGTAAGGCGCAAAGTTCGCGATATCCACACCCCAGTCTTCCACGTCGATAACGGCGTGGGGCGCGTGCTGTACAGCGTCGCTCACTACATAGATGTCAGGATTGATCTCTCTGGCGCGCCGGGTGATCTCTTTGATATCCATAATGTTTCCGGAGATGTTGGAGGCGGCCATAATGCTAAGCAGACAGGTATCTTTATCTACATACTTCATCACTTCATCCGGGTCAATGCCTCCGGTCGTCTTGTTGGCGGGGACTACGCGGAATTCTCTTCCTGTTTTATTACAGTAGTATTCCACGGCATCATGCGCGGACGGATGCTCCAGCGAGGAGGTGACCGCATTGGTTCCCCATTTCACATTTTCCATGACAGCGCCGACCGCCTGGTACATTGCCTGGGAAGCTGACAGCTCTGTCAGCAGCGCGCCGAATACAACTTCAAGGATCTCCTTTGTTCCGTTTTTTACATAGGACTGTAATTCCAGGCCTCTCCCGCGCACACGTTCCGGGCAGTCCGGAAACTGTTCTACAGCGCATTTAACTTCCACAGCTTTCTTCAGTCTCAGAGAGCCGCCGGAGTTCTCAAAAAAGAGGCGAGTGCCGTGCTCCGGGTCTTCATCTGCATGATAAAATTGTTCTTTTAAACTTTTCTGATACGCGTCAGAAAATAAAATTCCATGTTCAGTGTTCATCTTTCATCCTCCTTATCTGGACGTTTTTTTGATCTTTTAATTCATCATAGCATGAACGATAAAAATTGAGAAATGAATAATTTCATTGTATAATATTAATAAAATTTATATTTAACAGATGCATGGAAACGGGAAGATAAAAGGAGGAAATATATGAATCTGTCAGAGATAGAAACTTTCTTAATGATCGTAAAGACAAAGAATATTACAAAGACGGCGGAAAATCTGTTCCTGTCGCAGCCTACGGTAAGCCACAGGCTGAAATCGCTGGAAGATGAACTGGAAGTGAAGCTCATAACGAGAAAGAAGGGCTACAAGCAGATCGAACTTACGGCACAGGGCGAGGAGTTTATCCCGATCGCCGAGCGGTGGGTGTCGATCTGGCAGGAAATGCAGCGGCTGAAAGACAGCCAGGAGAAGCTGAACCTGACGGGCGCCTGTACAGATACGCTGAACAGTGCCATATTATTTGACCTTTACCGGGATATGCTGGATGAAGAAGAGATGATAATGAATCTGCTCATTAAGACACATTACTCTTATGAGGTATACGGACTTCTGGAAAATCACGATATTGACCTCGGGTTTGTATACCACCATCTGCATTTTAAAAATATTGTGGCGGAACCAGTGTTAAAGGAGAAGATGTATCTTATACAGGCAGATGAGACGCGGCTCAGGAAACCGGTCATCCATACCGATGAGCTCGATCTGGGGCGGGAGATATATGTAAGCTGGGAGGCGAATTACCAGATCTGGCATGACCAGTGGGTGTCCAGAGGAGAGCGTCCGCGCATCCAGGTCGATACGTTTGAGCTGTTGTTCCATCTCCTGTCCAAAGAACAGATGTGGGCGATCGCACCGGTCTCTGTGGTGGAACGTATCCGCAGTCTGCGGCCTGTGTATGTAAGTGAGCTCGGCAATCAGATCCAGCCTCCGGAGAGGATCACATATAAGATAAAGCACAAATTTCCGAATGAGGCGACATTGAAAGCCGTGCAGGTGTTTGAGGACAGGCTGGACGGATATCTGAGGCAGAAGGGCTGGGATTCTGCCGGTCAATAATAGAAAAAGTTAATATATTATAGTTAAATAATTTATTTTTTTAAATAATATTCGTGTGCTATACTGTAACCAATCCATAAAAATGAACGAAAAAAGGCAGACAAAATAGTGATAATCCACAAAATAAAAGGAGGACACCGGATGGAGGCAAAATTTCTTATATCAGGTGACTCGGCTGTTTCCGTACAGATGGGCAGTGAGATAAGCCTGGAGGTGAATCAGCTCGTGCGCATGCTTTTCCTGGACCTTACGAACGATCCTGTCGAGGGGATCGTCGAGATGGTTCCGACCTATGCTTCATTGATGATACATTATAGGCCGGAAAAGATACAGTACAGCCGGCTGAAAGAGGAGATAGAAGGCCGGCTTGGGAGCATGGAGCAGGTGGAAGAAGGATCCCGTATCGTGAAAGAGATCCCGATCTGCTACGGAGGAGAACTGGGACCGGATCTTGAAGACTGTGCGGCTGTTGAGAATGTGTCGTCAAAAGAGTTTATCCGTATGCATTCAGAACATGAGTATTATACCTATATGCTCGGATTTGCTCCCGGACACGCGTATATGGCCAGATTTGAAGAACCGTTTCATTTTAAAAGGAGGGAGACGCCGAGGGTGAGGATACCCGGACAGTCTATTGTCGTACAGCTCAACCTGTCCAATCTCATTCCGTTTGACCAGCCATGCGGATGGAATATCGTAGGCGCCACACCGCTTACCATCTGTGATCATACGAAGAAAGATCCGTTCCTCGTACATGCGGGGGAATGGGTGAGATATGTGCCGGTAGGTAGGCGGGAATATGAGAAGATCAAAGAAGATGTAAGAAGAGGAACATATCGTCTGAAAACATATGAAAAGGCGGTGAAATAATGGGCATTATCGTTGAGAACCCGGGGATACTGACCACGGTGCAGGACGAAGGGAGATTCGGGTACCAGCAGTTCGGCGTGTCACCGGCCGGACCGATGGACACGCAGTCCTTTTATCTGGCCAATATCCTGGCGGGGAACAGAAGGAGTGAAGGACTGCTTGAGATGACTTTTTCAGGCCCGACGCTTAAGTTCCAAAAAGACAATATTATAGCGGTGACCGGAGCATCTATGTCTCCGTGCGTGAACGGGGAACCGGTGCCTATGTATCAGGCAGTTTTAGTGAGAGCGGGAGATACGCTTTCCTTTGGGATGACGGACGGCAATGGAAGCAGAGGATATCTGGCATTTGCCGGCGGGCTGGATGTTCCCCTCGTGATGGGGAGCAAGGCGACTCTCATGCGCAATAATCTGGGTGGTATTGAGGGAAGGAAACTGGAAAAGGGAGATGCCATCGGCTTTGCAAGCCCTAAGACAGAGCTTCCGAATATGCCGCTGCGCAGGCTGGCGCCGGAGAGATTTCCGACCGGCGAATTGACGCTCCGAGTAGTGGCCGGCCCGCAGGATACGGACTTTTCAGAGGAGGAACTGAAGCGTTTCTTCTGGTACAGCGCAAAGATAACGAATGAATTTGATCGTATGGGCTGCAGGCTCGAAAGAGAAGAGCCGCTGAAGCATATCGGCGACGGGAACATCATAACAGATGGAATCGCATTTGGTTCTATTCAGGTGCCGTCCAACGGACAGCCGATCATTATGCTGGCGGACAGACAGAGCACGGGCGGTTACAGCAAGATAGGCACAGTCATATCCGTCGATCTGCCAAAACTGACACAGAGTGTTCCGGGCATGCGGGTCCGTTTTGTAAGGGTCGGCATAGAACTGGCGCAGAACTTGTTTGTGAGGCGGCTTAAGAGTCTGGAACGTCTGGAGAAGCAGCTGGGCCGGTGAAGGCAGTATATGGAAGTATGAAAACAAAAGGAAAAGATGGAGGAAATGAATATGAAGATCGTAGTATTGGATGGTTATACGTTAAATCCCGGTGATATCAGCTGGGAAGGTATGGAAGCGCTCGGAGACGTTACAGTCTATGACCGTACCCGGGCGGAGGAAGTGGCGGAGAGGATCGGGGACGCCGAAGTTGTATATACGAACAAGACGCCGATCACGCGGGAGACGCTGGATAAATGCGGCGGGATCCGTTTTATCGGCGTGCTTGCGACCGGATATAATATTGTAGACATAGAGGCGGCAAAGGAGAAGAAAATTCCGGTATCCAATATTCCTACATATGGGACTGCGGCAGTGTCCCAGTTCGCGATCGCGCTGCTTCTGGAACTGTGCCATCACATTGGAGAGCACTCCGACGCGGTGAAAAATGGAGAATGGACGAGTAACCCTGACTGGTGTTTCTGGAAATACCCGCTCGTTGAGCTGGCAGGAAAGACGATGGGAGTCATCGGGTTTGGGAGGATCGGACAGGATACAGGAAAGATCGCACAGGCGCTCGGAATGAAAGTTCTGGCATACGATGCATATAAAAAGCCGGAATTAGAAAGTGACACATGCCGTTACGCGGACCTGGATACGCTTCTTGCCGAGTCAGATGTCATCTCGCTGCACTGTCCGCTGTTCCCGGATACGGAAGGGATCATCAATAAGGACACCATCTCGAGAATGAAGACGGGAGTTATGATCATCAATGATTCGAGAGGTCCGCTCATTGTGGAGGAGGATCTGCGGGATGCGCTGAACAGCGGAAAGGTGGCGGGAGCCGCGCTGGATGTCGTATCTACAGAGCCGATCCGCATGGACAATCCGCTTCTGGACGCCAAAAATGTGATCCTTACGCCTCACATCGCGTGGGCGCCGAAAGAATCGCGCCAGAGGCTTATGAACATTGCGGTGGAAAATCTCCGATGTTTTGTGGCGGGAGCGCCGCAGAATGTCGTAAATAAGTAAAGAGGTATAGGGAAAACCGGCTGCGGGCAGGAAAGGAGTCAGAAAAATGTACAGTGTGGATTTGAACAGTGATATGGGTGAAAGCTTTGGAGCATACAGACTTGGTGGCGATGAGGAGATCATCCGGTACGTGACGACAGCCAATGTCGCCTGCGGGTGGCATGCGGGCGACCCGATGGTCATGGATCAGGTCGTGCGCCTGGCAAAGGAACAGGGCGCGATGGTAGGCGCCCATCCGGGATATCCGGATCTGATGGGGTTCGGCCGCAGAAAGATGGCGCTGTCCTTTCAGGAAGTAAAAAACTATGTGAAGTATCAGATTGGCGCGTTGTCTGCGTTCACACAGAGCAATGGCATGAAGCTGCAGCATGTGGCCCCTCACGGAGCGATGGGGAATCAGTGTCAGTATGATGAAGAAATATCCACGGCGATAGTGGAAGCGGCAGCTGAATTCGACAAAGACCTTATCATCTATTACTGTGCAGGCGCGGTGCTCGGTCAGATAGCAGAGAGCAGAGGACTGCGCGCCGCATCAGAGATCTTTGCGGACCGCGCGTACATGGACGATCTTTCACTCGTGCCGAGAAAGATGGAGGGCTCCATGATCACCGATGAAGAAGTGGCTATAAAGCGGTGTGTGAGGATGATCAAGGAAGGGAAAGTGACTTCCATAAACGGTAAGGAACTGGATATCAGGGGAGATACGCTCTGCGTACACGGCGACGGACCGAAGGCGCTGGCATTCGTACGGAGGATCCGGGAGACCTTTGCTGATGAGGGGATAGAGATCAGAAGTCTGCAGCGATAGTGTAACGCACCAGGGGTAAATCAATGAAATGAAAGATGTGGAAAAATCAGCGTTGATTTATTCCGGTGCTTTTTTCAACCTTTTTTCCGAAAAAAACAGATGAAAATGATAAAGGAGTGAAAGAAAAAGATGAGTAAAGAAGCGACAAAAAAGGAACCTATGTCAGTAGTAAAGAAAATGATGATTGCCCTTGCAGGCGGTCTGGTCGTCGGTATCGGTTTTCTGCTGATCCGCCAGCAGCTTACCTCTTCCGGGAATGAAGCCGCATGGAATGTCATCAACAAGATCCTCTTCCAGGATATCACGGTGGAGGACGGTGTCGGAGCAGTTGGTATCTTCTATATCGTAGGGCAGATATTTATGAGGGGTCTGCAGCTTGCGATCGTACCGCTTGTGCTTGTGTCTTTGAGCCTTGCCATGTGCAGCATTTCAAATTCTACAAAGCTTGGCCGGATCGCGGGACGTACGCTGGCCGGATTTTTCAGCTTTTACGTGTGCGGCGCTTTTCTCGGATGTGTCGTGGCCTATGCCGTAAAGACGCTCGGTTTCTTTAACGTCACACTTCCGAGCGAAGCGGTCACCGAGGCGTCTACCATCGACGCTTTTAATCCGCTGGCGGTCATTGTCAATGCGGTGCCTTCCAACATCACGGAGGCGTTCAGCACGAACAACAGTATTCTGGCGGTCGTTGTCGTGGCGATCATCATCGGCCTGTGCATGAACAAGCTTGGAGACAAGGCGGCGCCTCTTAAAAAGGTGCTGGAAAGTGCGAATGAAGTGATCCAGATGTATCTGACATTCCTTATCAACAAGGTAGGTCCGGTGGCGATCTTCTGTCTCATATCCAGAACATTCGCGATCTACGGTGTTGAATACCTTGCGCCGGCAGCAGCTTACGTTGTATCGGCAATGCTGACACTGTTCCTGCTCGTTGTCATACTCTATCCCACAGGCATCTATCTGGCGACAAAGATGAATCCGTTCAAATTTTTAAAGAAGATCGCAAAAGTGGGTGTGTTCGGATTCTCGACCAATTCTTCGGCTGCATGTCTTCCATTGAACACGAGGACGTGTATAGACGAGCTTGGATGCAGTGAGGAAGTTACAAGCTTTGTGCTTCCGACCGGTATGACGATCAACATGAACGGAACGACGGTCATGCACATGTTTGCGGTCACTTTCATCGCCACTTCCGCGGGAATAGACGTAACGCCGGCCAATCTTATCGTCATGGCATTTTTATCTATCTGCGCGGCGGCGGGGACGCCGGCCATACCGATCGCAGGTACGACGATGATATTTACCGTATTGTCGGGAATGGGCTGGACGACCGAAGCCTGCCTCATCGGTTATGCGCTTGTGGTCGCCATCAACCGTCCGGTCGAGATGGCGCTGCTTCCGCTGAACGTTATCGGCGATGCCGCAACAAATGTGATCGTGAACGCAAAAGAGAAAGAACTGAATAAAGAGATATATAACAGCTAGTCCGTATGGACAGAGTGAAATGCAGAGAAGAAAGCCTGCCGGTATGTAAAAGCCGGCAGGCTTTCTTGTATCTCTGCTGTCAGACGAGAGCTTTGAGTCTGTTTTTATCGGTGATCCTGACCGTTCCCCTGGAAAGCTCCACATATCCTTCGGAGGAAAAGTATTTCAGCATACGGGTCACGACTTCTCTGGCGCTTCCCATGAGTCTGGCGATCTGTTCATGAGTCAGCCTGATCTCATCGGAGTGAAGAGACGCCGCCTCATCGAGCAGAAATATGGCAAGCCTTTTGTCAAAGCTCATGAACAGTATCTGCTGCATGGCCCACATGACGTCCGAGAAACGTTCGGTCGTGAGCTTGTATGTGAATGCCTCCGCATATATGTTGCCTTCGATGATAGCTGAGAACGCTTTGGAGCAAAGCTGTATCAGTTCACAGTCAGATACGACGTCGATGTAGACATCAAAGGTGATGGACTGCAGAACGCACGATGCGGACAGTACGCAGATCTCACCGTCGTTTATCCGGTACAGGGTTATCTCCCTTCCGTCCTCAGAGAGTATGTAGACTCTCAAAGAGCCGGATTTGACGATGAGTGTTCCGATGCACTCGTAGTCGGCGCTGTGGAGTATTTTACCCTTTGGGTATGAACTGGACACGGCGCTTTCAATGAGCATTTTCTGCTGTATATCGGTAAGCTGGTTCCAGAAAGTCAGTGTTTCTTTCAATAATTTAATATCTTCTTGTTGTTTCAGCATAGAACCATCCTTTCCTTTCCATTTATACTGTTTTAAAACAGTATATCACAGATCCGGCCGGAAGATGAAAAAAGAATGACGGATGACAGTCAGCATGCATATTTCCGGGCGCACCGGCGCCAGTGCATGTTGGCGAGCAAAGTTACAGCGAGGGCCAGCGCTACGGCCGCGCATTCGACATACCAGCCGTTTATCATGATGATGAACGACTCATTGATCGGAGTGTAAAACTTCATTGACAGTGTATAACCGCATATGACGACGAAAAAGATCGTTAGATACGGAAGCCAGCGCAGCACAGGACTGGAGCATATGGACAGCCTGTTGCGGATGTATGTCGCCAGAAAGATGCCTATAAAATAATACAAAAAGATGGTCAGAACGTCTCCCCATGTGAGTGTGTAGCTGGCGGGGTTTGCGTAAAAGCCGAGGAACCGGAACGTAAACCAGAAGGCGGCAAACTGGGCGGTATTTACAACGGCATTGAGCAGATGCTCGCGGCGCGCGTTATTGTCTCCGCTCTGAATGATATCATCGCAGAATTCTTTCGGTTCCACGCCGAGCTTTTCCCGGACTGTAAGTCCTTCCTTTTCACCCTCAACCGCCATGCCGATCAAGTCCTTCCGTATGATCTGTACCTGGAAAAGAGACAGGGAAGAGGAGGATAGGTAACGGACCATGTTCTGGACCGCCACGTAATTATCCCTGCATTCTATATAGGCAGACTGTTCATCGTTTTCTCTGTCTAACTTCTTCAGTTCGTTTCTGAATGGGTTCATACTTTATCCTCCTTAAAAATTCGTTTCACAGAAAGGCAGGTTTCCTGCCAGTTAACGTAGAAGCTGTCAAGATATTCCCGGCCGTCCCGGGTGAGGGAGTAATATTTCCTGCTCGGGCCAAGGGGGCTTGGCTTGTAGGAGGCCAGGATCAGCTTTTTCTTTTCCAGCCGCAGAAGCAGCGGATACAGAGTGCCTTCTTTTACATCCTGGAATCCATTTTCCTGCAGCTTGACGACAATTTCGTATCCATAGGTCTCAGACTGGTCGATGATCTTCAGGATACAGCCTTCCAGTATACCTTTCATAAGCTGTGATTTGTCCATTTCCGCTACTTCCTTTCATCTACCTTGCATTACAATGTTCTTAACTATATTGTATCACAAGATAGCTGTATGTCAATCGTATTGTGTATTTTTCTGGAAGAAATGGAAATAATCCAAAAGTATATTCGGTCTGGCAAAGGAGAGAGCTATGAATGAATTTTTTACAGAATACTTACAGAAGATCATACCGGTCAGTTTTAATCTGGAGACGGCGGAAGAATTTATCACGATCGGGGACGCTGTCCCTGAGTTTACCGTAAAGATCAATCGTGATATTCCAAAGCGGGCGCTCCTTAACAGTACGTCGCTTGCCCTCGGCGAGGCGTATATGCGGGAAGATATTGATGTGGATAAGGATTTGTTTGAGGTGCTTGACAGTTTTCTCGGGGAAATGGGAAAGTTCCGTGTAAACCGGGGAGCGCTGCGCCGTATTTTATATACGTCAAAGAACATCCGCAGCCAGGAAAAAGAGGTGACGTCCCACTATGATATCGGAAATGACTTTTACAGGCTCTGGCTGGATGAGACGATGAGCTATTCCTGCGGTTACTTTAAGGAAGAGTCTGATACGCTCTATGAGGCGCAGGTCAATAAGGTGGAGCATATTCTGGATAAGATGTATCTGGAAGAGGGAATGACCGTGCTCGATATCGGATGCGGCTGGGGATTTCTCCTGAAACACGCAGTGAAAAATTACGGAGTGAAAGGAATCGGAATCACGTTGAGCCGGGAGCAGTACGCCAAGTTCCGTAAGGATATTGAGGAGGAGGGACTCGGGGACCGGTTGGACGTGCGTCTTATGGATTACCGTGAACTGAAGGCATCGGGTCTTTCGTTTGACAGAGTGGTGAGTGTCGGTATGCTGGAGCATGTGGGCAGAGGCAATTATCCGCTGTTTCTCGAATGTGTGCAGTCGGTCCTGAAGCCGGGCGGCCTGTTTCTGCTGCATTATATCAGCGCGCTTCAGGAATTTCCGGGAGATGCGTTCATCAAGAAATACATTTTCCCGGGCGGCGTCATACCGAGTCTGCGGGAGATCATCCATCTGATGGGCGACAGAAAGCTGTATGCGACGGATGTGGAGAGTCTGAGACGTCATTATACAAAGACACTGCTCTGCTGGCGGGAGAACCTGCTCAGGCACAGAGAAGAGATAACGGAGAAGTACGGGAGAGAATTTATGCGCATGTGGGAACTGTATCTTGCCTCCTGCGCCGCGACGTTCCACAACGGCATCATAGATCTGCACCAGATAGTCATGACGAACGGGATCAATAATGAACTGCCCATGACGAGAGTCGTATAAGGAAGGCTGCTCTGATCAATATTGTTGCCGGGCGTCTTGCCGCACCTTCATAATCAGGTTATAATGCATAGTAAAGGAGGTGCGTTAAGATGTATCAATTGTGGAAGGACCTGGAGCGGCTGAAACGCTGCCGGTGGATCGAGCTGTCTCATCCGCTGAACAATGAAAGCCCGTATTGGGGCGGAATTCCGGACGGAGCGGTGGATCTGTCCCGGACTGTTTTTGACTGGGGCAATGATATGCTGGATTGTCTCATCCAGACATTTAAATTTCCGGGACAGTTTGGAACTCATATCGATTTTCCCGGACATTT
This sequence comes from [Clostridium] hylemonae DSM 15053, assembly GCF_008281175.1. Classification (NCBI taxonomy): domain Bacteria; kingdom Bacillati; phylum Bacillota; class Clostridia; order Lachnospirales; family Lachnospiraceae; genus Lachnoclostridium; species [Clostridium] hylemonae. Next base: position 2,827,916 of record NZ_CP036524.1, on the reverse strand, counting down.
TGTAAAAGGGAGAGAGCTGTCTGAGAAGTATGGCGTCAGAGATATGGTATATCCGCTTGTCGTGATCGATATCTCGGATAAGGTTAAGGAAGATGTGCACTATGCGGTCACCGTGGAGGATATCAAGGCGTATGAAGAGCAGTATGGAGACATTCCGGACGGCGCTTTCGTCGCGCTCCGCACAGACTGGGGAAAACGCTGGCCGTCCATGGATGCGGTCTGTAATTTTGACAAGGATGGGGGAGAACATACCCCCGGATGGTCGATGGAGGCGCTGAAATATATCTACGAGGAGCGGAATGCGGCGGCGAACGGCCATGAGACGCTGGATACGGACGCTTCGGCGCTTGCGGAGCGGGCCGGAGACCTTGCGTGTGAGAGGTATGTGCTTGGCAGCGGGAAGCTGCAGGTGGAAGTTCTGTGTAACCTCGACCAGGTGCCCCCGGCGGGCGCCATCGTTATCGCGGCATTTCCGCCTATAGAAGGCGCAACAGGTCTTCCGGCGCGGGTATGGGCGATCGCCCCGGAGCAGGAAGACTGAGATATCCGGTAAATATCCAGTAATGTAAAATTTTGGTTTACACGTACTTAAGACAGGTATATAATAAGAAACAGCAGATGATGTTACTGCAATCACCTATTCAAAAAAGAATAAAGAAGTCTTTGTGGCAGGGTGCAAGTCCCTACCGATGGTATAGTCCATGACCCGCGTAAAGCGGCTGATCTGGTGACCCGTAAAGGGAATTCCAGAACCGACGGTATAGTCCGGATGAGAAAAGACATTTTCTGCGTAATCACGCCCGGGACATTGTATTTGATGTGCCGGGTTATTTTTTTGAGGAGGATTCAGTATGAACGAGACAAATGAGACGATCAATGTAACCGGAGGCGGGAAAGTACAGACGCGGGATGACGCGCGGATGAGGGTAAAGAAGATAGCTTTTATCGGTCTGATGGGGGCGGTCAGCGCGGTGCTGATGCTGTTCCGATTTCCGATCCCCTTTATGCCGCCGTTCCTGTCGTTTGATTTTTCCGGCCTGATGGAGATGCTGGGCGGCTTTATGTTCGGCCCGGTGGCTGCTCTGTGCATTATTATTGTGAAGATCATGCTGCAGCTTGTGATGCAGGGCAGTTTTTCTCTCGGAACAGGTGAACTGCAGAATCTGATACTTAGCTGTACTTATGTACTGCCGGCCTTATTGCTCTATCACAGGAACAAGTCCAGGAAGATGGCGGTCGCGGGCATGGCGGTCAGTTCGCTGCTTGTGGCGGTCGTGGCTGTATTTACAAATCTGTATCTGATCATTCCATTTTATGTAAAACTGTTCGGCATGTCCATGGACGACATTATAGCCATGTGCAGTACGGTGAACCCGGCAGTGAAAAACGCGGCCACGATGGCAGTGTTTGGCATTCTGCCGTTCAATCTGATCAAATACGGCGTCACCTCTCTTGTTACATTTATCATTTATAAGAGGCTGAGCCGTGTGATAAAAGGGGTCATAAACAAATAAAGGAGAGAAATCATGAAATTTACATTGGACAAAGATATTACGTACGAGCAGGCGGTGAGCCGCATGTTTGAGATGCTTGGGAACAGTCAGATCATGGCGCTTGCCTCCAGCCTGAACGATTATGTCATGGTGAGAAATGTAAGCTGCCTGTTCTATGACGAAAAGATTTATTTTAAGACGGATAAGAATTTCCGCAAGACAAAACAGCTGCTTGAGAATCCGAATGTGGCCATGTGCTGGAGCGGAGTGCAGGTGGAAGGAACAGCTGTCAACAAGGGACTTGTGGCAGAGGAGCCGGGACAGCGGTTCGCGCAGGGCTACCGGAAATATCTCTGGCAGAGTTACAATAAATACAGCCATGAAGATACGGAGATCCTCATAGAGGTGTCGCCGAAATATGTGGAAATATGGGATACGAGTGACGACGGTTATGCGTTCCAGTTATTTATTGATTTTGAAAAAAAGGAGTTAGAAGTTAAGATGTACGATGAGAAATAGACAGATACCCCGGCAGTTCCCTCTGCCGGGGTATCGTTTTGTGCGCGCTGTGTCTGCGGCCCGCGGTGAATGCATGATTTGGCGCACGTTGGGAAAACGTGCCTTCAGGGTGGATGAAAATGCCTTTTTTGGTCCATAATGTCTGTGAAGGCATGTGTTTTTACTGCCCTGCCGGAAAAGAAAGAGGAATAGACTATGAAGACATTTGAAGAACTTTACCAGGCTGTGCTTGAGCGTAAGATAACACTTAAGGAGCCTCTGCCGTCAGAATATGACCCGCGGCATCTGGACTGCCTGCTTCATCCAAAGCGGTATGCGCCTGTAGTACAGGAAAAGGAGTGCAGGGAATGTGCGTTTGACCGTGCATGTCTGCGAAGCTGTATCTTTGACGCGATTGAGATTGACGGGGACGGAAAAGCCAGGATCAACCCGTCTCTTTGTACCGGATGCGGTGTATGCATTGATGCGTGCGAAGAGAAGCGCCTGAGCGCAGGCAGAGACGTACTCCCTGCCATGAAGGCTGTGAGAGAGGCCGAGGGGCCGGCCTATATGATGGTCGCGCCGGCGTTCCTCGGACAGTTTGGAGACGGTATTTCTCCCGGTCAGCTGCGGATGGCTTTTAAGGCGCTGGGGTTCACCGGAATGGTGGAAGTTGCCCTGTTTGCAGACATACTGACCTTGAAGGAGGCGCTGGAATTTGACCGGCATGTGAAAAAGCAGGGAGACTATCAGCTCACAAGCTGCTGCTGTCCTGTATGGATCGCTATGATACGAAAGATCTACCATGAACTGATGCCCCATGTACCGGGAGCCGTGTCGCCGATGGTGGCCTGCGGGCGGATGATCAAGAGAATACACCCGGATGCGGTCACTGTATTTGCAGGGCCTTGTCTGGCGAAAAAGAAGGAGGCCAGGGAACCGGATATCTGTGACGCAGTGGATCATGTGCTTACGTTCCAGGAAGTGCTGGATATCTTTAAGGCGGCGGATATCCGTCCGGAAGAATTTGAGGACAGCCGGAAAGAACATGCCTCTAAGGCCGGCCGCCTCTATGCGAGGACCGGCGGGGTGAGCAGAGCCGTGTCCGAGATGGTGGAGCAGTTAAGGCCGGATAGAAGCATTGCGGTGCGCGGTGAACAGGCGAACGGTACGAAAGAGTGTATGGCTATGATCCAGAGAATCAAAAACAAAGAGACAGACGCCAACTTTTTTGAGGGGATGGGCTGCGTCGGAGGATGTGTCGGAGGGCCGAAGGCGATCCTCGACAGAGAGACCGGGACGCAGCTTGTAGATGAATACGGGCAGGAGTCGCCGTTTAGAACGCCTCTTGAGAATCCGTATGTGCGTAAGATACTGGAAGAACTTGGCATTGAAACAGTAGAAGAACTGCTCAGAGATGACACGCTGCTGACGCGGGATTTCTATAATCCGTGAACGGATACATTACAGCCGGCTGATGCAGAGACTTTTGCACGAACCTAAGCTATTTCCAGTCCATAGCTACACATGCATATACCGCAGTTTCAATCGGCAAAACTTGTTCATTGAAACATACGTTAGGATTATGATGTGCATAAATATTATCTGAATCAGCTTTAGCGCCTACTATAAAATAAGAAGATGGTACTTTACTTGCATATACTGCAAAATCATCAGAACCAGTTGTATGTAACCCGGATACTATGTTAAATTCTGTATTCATAGAACTTAACGCCTTAGCGATTTCCATATTTCTTTTTTCATCACAGCATAGTACAGGTATATCTGTTAAAACATCTATCTTACTTTCTGCATGAAAAGCATTGGAAATATTATTTACAATTTCCTCAATTTTCGTAATTAAATATTGTTTTAATTCACTATCAAATGTACGAAGTGAACCTTGTAAAATCGCTGTTTCCGGAATAATATTATTTGCTGTTCCAGAGTTAAATTGCCCTATTGTCAAAGTTACTTCTTTACTCGGGGTACATTCACGTGCAATTAGCTCTTGCAATGCTTGATAAATATGAACACCAACATTGATAGGATCTATTCCGTTCTGAGGCATAGCACCATGTGTACCTTTTCCTGTTATTGTTATCTTAAAGCCAAAGACGGATGTTCCTGTCATAGTTCCATAAACGATTGTTCCTACGGGGATAACGGACGCCACATGAGTTGCAAAAGCCGCGTCTACTTTAGGATTTTCCAATACTCCTTCCGCAATAACTGCCTTAGCTCCCTCGAACGTTTCTTCTCCGGGCTGAAATAATAGTTTAATTCTTCCTTTTAACTCTTTTTCGTGTTTTTTTATTATTTTGGCAGCCCCTAACAATGCGACCGTATGTATATCATGTCCGCAAGCGTGCATATTATCGTTTTGCGAAGCAAAAGGCAGTTGGCTTTCTTCACGAATAGGAAGTCCGTCCATATCTGCTCTAAGAAGCAAACATTTATCCCCTGTACCTATATAACCAATAACACAATTTCCGTTGACTTTTGTTTCAAATGGAATATCCCATTCCGTCAATTTTTGTTCTATAAAAGAAACTGTTTTAGGAAGTTCAAGCCCCAATTCAGGTACTTTGTGAAGTTCTCTACGCCATTTTATAAGTTCGTTATACATTTTTCTGCTTTCAGCATAAATTGAAGAATACATATTTTCCCTCTCTTTCTTAAAATTCTTACGATAATTATTTTATCCCTTTTTCATATGTTTGTCTTGAAGTTTAGTTTTATATCTGTTATAACAAATATGTTATAACTAAAAGGAAATCAAAATATGGAAATACATCATTTAAAACAACTAATTACTATTTCTCAATGCGGTTCGATTAACAGTGCTTCACAAAAACTGTACATTTCTCAACCCTCGCTAAACAATATCGTAAAACGATGTGAGCAGGAATTGGGATTTACAGTTTTCATGAGGACGCCTAAAGGAGTTAAATTAACGGAAAATGGAAAAAAATTTGTTGAAATAGCCCAAAATATTATTGCGGAATATAAAAAAATAGAAGCGTTGTCTTCCTCAGATAAAATGGTTTCTATTTCATTTATTTATTTATCTTATATACTCGAAGCACTTCTTGAATTTCAAGAACAGGGTCTTTTACTTTCTAATTTGCTTCGTAGAACGGAACCGCTTGAAACAATAAGTGATGTCATATGCCAAAAAGTCCGTATCGGGATTTTGCCAATATATCAATTAGATTTAAACGGCTTTATAGAGAAGATAAAGCAATATAATTTGCAATATCTTATGCTTTTTGAAGCTGTACAAATATACGCTGTTGTCAGTAAGACTCATCCCCTCGCCAACAAAAAAAGTATTTCTATCAGTGAAACTCTAAAATATCCTTTGACTTATTATACAGCAGTACCCAAAAAATCTGTACTTAGTAATATATATGACTCTAAATTTTCTCTAAAGGTACAGAATAGAGATGAATTATTTTTAGTGCTGAAGAATAACAAATATTTTTCTCTTTTAACTCTTACATCTAATTCAAAAAATCCAGAATTTTGTTATATTCCGATAATAGATAATGAGTTTAAAATGAATGTATGTGCGGTTTTTCTTTCTGATACTACACTTACTAAACAAGAAATTAAGCTGATTGAATTTTTGAAAAATACAATACATTTTATATAATTTCGGCTTTTATTATAGTCTTTGATTTGATATAAAATAGTAAAAGAAAACGATTATTAGGAGTGGGGCAAAAATGAGCAGAAAACGGGATCTAACTGAGAAGAGTAAAAAAACAGAAAAGAATAAAAAGAATGTGATATGTCTGCACATTGCAGTAATGTTATTCGGGGTGTCGGGGGTGATCGCCCAGTTCGTGGATGTCCCGGCCATCATGGTAGCTCTTGGAAGGGTAGTAAGCTCTTCTCTGCTGCTTCTTGTCATCGCTTTGGTGAAAAAGGAACGGCTCAGGCTGAACTGCAGGAAGGATTATATACTGATCATACTGACCGGTATCGTTATGGCAGTGCACTGGACTACGTTTTTTCAGTCGATCCAGGTGTCTACGGTGGCGGTCGGGACGATCACATTTTCTACATTTCCGTTATTTCTGACATTTCTGGAGCCGCTCGTCTTCCGTGAAAGGATCAGCGCGGGAAATATTATGAAAGCTGTCATACTGCTGATCGGTGTGGTGATCACTATTCCGGAATTTTCGTTGGACAATCATATAACAGTCGGCATTATATGGGGGATGCTGTGCAGTGTGACATATGCGGTGATGACGCTCGCCAACCGGTACTTTTCCGGCCGGTACGCGGGCCGGATCATATGTCTTTATGAACAGGGGACAGCCGCGGTCGTTCTGCTTCCGGCACTTGCGTGGGTCAAAGTGAGCTGGCAGTTTAAAGATGTCCTCGGCGTGGCATTTATCGGAATCATATGTACGGCATTTGCCTATTCTCTGTATGTGTCCGCGCAAAAAGGGGTAAAAGCCCAGACAGCGGGAATTATCTCAGGGATGGAGACGGTGTATGGCGTTTTGTATGCGCTCATACTCCTTGGTGAGATGCCGACAGCGCGGGAGATCGCCGGCGGGATCGTCATACTCGGAGTTGCCCTCTATTCATCCTTGCGGACGGAAGAGAAGAATACGGTAAGTCAAGTTCCGGCCACAGGCGAAGTATAAGAAGTCCTGGTATGCGGTTAGAAAAAACTGTAGACAGATGGAAGATAAATGTGTTATTATAATGTTTGGGACTTTGTGAATGCTCTTTACTTGGTTAACAGGTAAAGAGTATTTTTATGATATAAGAGGCTTTGTTCCATGAATTATCAGATAACTTAAAGAATTTCCAAAGGGGTCAGACCCCTGACGCAGCAGGGGTCTGACCCCTTTGAAAAATGAAAGGAATTGTAGATGGATACAGTGAGATTTGAAGAATTAGAATTATGCCCTGAGATCATGAAGGCAGTTAAGAAGATGGGATTTGAGGAGGCTTCGCCGATCCAGGCAAAGGCTATCCCTCTTGTGCGCGAAGGCAGGGATATCATCGGCCAGGCGCAGACGGGAACAGGAAAGACAGCGGCTTTTGGCATACCGCTGCTTGAAAAGATCGACCCGAAGAATAAGAAACTCCAGGCAGTTGTCCTTTGTCCGACGAGAGAGCTTGCCATCCAGGTGGCGGATGAGATCCGTACGCTGGCGGAATATATGCACGGGATCAAAGTGCTTCCGATATACGGAGGGCAGGAGATCGTGAAGCAGATCCGTTCACTGAAGAGTGGTGTGCAGCTCATGATAGGTACGCCGGGACGGGTCATGGATCATATGCGCCGCAAGACAGTGAAGATGGAGCATGTGCACACGGTAGTCCTCGATGAGGCGGATGAGATGCTGAACATGGGATTTCGTGAGGATATTGAGACCATTTTGGAAGGTGTTCCGCAGGAGCGCCAGACTGTACTGTTTTCGGCAACGATGCCGAAGCCGATCCTGGATATCACAAAGAAGTTTCAGAAACATGCTGAAATTGTAAAAGTGACAAAAAAGGAATTGACAGTTCCTAATATTGAACAGTTCTATTATGAAGTAAAGCCGAAAAATAAGGAAGAAGTGCTGTCAAGACTTCTGGATATTTATAATCCAAAGCTCTCGGTCGTATTTTGCAATACGAAGAAGCAGGTGGATATTCTTGTAAACGGACTGCTCGGCAGGGGCTATTTTGCCGCCGGACTTCACGGTGATCTGAAGCAGGCGCAGCGTGACCGCGTTATGCAGGGCTTCCGAAGCGGTAAAACGGATATTCTTGTGGCAACGGACGTTGCGGCAAGAGGAATTGATGTAGACGAAGTGGAGGCAGTATTTAACTATGACCTTCCGCAGGATGATGAATACTATGTGCACCGTATCGGAAGAACCGGCCGCGCGGGCCGCGTGGGACGTTCTTTCTCATTTGTATCGGGCAAAGAAGTGTATAAGCTCAGGGAGATCCAGCGATACTGCAAAACAAAGATATATGCGCAGAAGGTGCCGTCTCTGGATGATGTAGCCAACACGAAGATGGAAAAAGTCATGGAAGAGGCTTCCCGCATCATAGAGCAGGAAGATCTCGGGACATTTATCCAGCTTGTGCAGGAAGAGATCAACGATACGGATTATACGAGCATGGATATCGCAGCGGCGCTTCTTAAGATGTGCACCGGAACGGCGGAAGAAACGGACGTGGACAATTTTGAAGATACAGGTGCAGAAGAACCGGGAATGGTGCGTCTGTTTATCAATATCGGCAAAAAGCACAAGGCGAAACCAGGAGACATTCTTGGCGCGATAGCAGGAGAAAGCGGTATGCCTGGTAAGGTAGTCGGAACGATCGATATGTATGACAAGTATACGTTCGTTGAGGTCCCGAGGGAATATGCAAAGGAAGTCTTAAGTGCTGTAAATCACACAAAGATAAAAGGAAAACCGGTGGAAGTGGAACCGGCAAACCGGAAATAGCGAAACTTGTACATTGCTTGCATTTTACGGGAATAACGGAGTATACTAAAAGAGTAGATATGACGGAATACGTGCTGATAAAAAGGGGAGATGCAGATGATAGAGACAGGGGTTGTCAATGGAAGGTTCCAGGTATTCCACCTAAAACATATGGAGTATCTGCTCGCGGCCAAAATGCGCTGTAATAAGCTGTACATCGGACTGACTAATCCAGATAATACTTATGTGAGAGAAACGGTAAATGATGAAAACCGTTCCGCCAGATCGGCCAATCCGCTGACATATTACGAACGCTGCCAGATGATCCGCGGCGCGCTCCGAGAGTTTAATGTGCCGGATCTGGAATATGAGTTTATTCCATTTCCTATCAACCGTCCCGAATATATACTGCAGTATGCCCCGCAGGACGCTGTGTATTATATGGGGGTCTGTGACGAGTGGGATGAGGAGAAGTTCAAAATATTGCGGAGTCTGGGACTTGAGACAGAGATCCTCTGGCGCAGGGAACCGGAAGAGAAGGGGGTTACGGCGTCGTGGATAAGAAGCTGTATCGCTACAGACGAAGAATGGGCACATCTCGTACCGAAGAGTGTCTATGAATATCTGATCGGAAATGATCTGGATCTGAGAATCAAACGGCTGGAACTGATCCGCATGGCAGAGAAAGATATGAGCCTGGTGAAAGACAGAATATAGTGCTGAATGCAATTGGGGACGGAGGTATTTTCAAATACCTCCGTCCCCAATTGATATTTAGTGTGTCCCTTTTAAATCTTTGTTCTAATCGATAAATTTTACAGCGGTTCCGTAAGCCATTATCTCTGCGGCACCCTGCATTACCTGGCTGGAAGTGTAACGGATATTGATGATCGCATCTGCACCCATAGCTTCTGCATCATCTGCCATTCTCTTTGTGGAAATAGCTCTGGCTCCGTTCATCATCTCTGTGTAGGAAGTAAGTTCTCCGCCTACGAGTGTTTTGAAACTGTTCATGATATCTTTGCCCATATGTACAGACTGTATAGTTGTACCCCGGACAAGCCCGATCATTTCAAATTTCTTACCTGTTATATAATCTGTGTTTACTAAAATCATGTCGTTACCCCCTTGAAGAATAGATTGTATTATTTGATTAATACAATTGTACCTCTTAGAAACAGATATTGCAAGTGATTTATCATTCTATGTGAGCTATAAATTTAAAACATCTTTGATCGTGTAAAAGCCGGCTTGTTTCCCGCTTAAATATGCCGCGCAGTCGCATGCTCCACGGGCAAAACATTCCCAGTTATAAGAGTGGTGCGTTATTTCGAGGCGTTCGCCCATAAAGCCAAAGAAAACAGTATGGCTGCTCGGTATGTTTCCTGCCCGCAGAGAATGGTAACCGATCGTACCGTTTTCTCTCGGAGAGACGCCGTGACGGCCATATACCGCTATATCATCCAGCTCCCTGCCCATGGTGCGGGCCATGATCTCGCCCATTTCTTTTGAAGTGCCGCTCGGGGCGTCCTTTTTCCACTGGTCATGCATCTCGAGAATTTCGATATCAGCTTCTTCTCCAATCGCTGCCGCGGCCACTTCGAGAAGCTTATTCATAACATTGACGAGTTTTGAAGTATTGGCGGCGTAGAGCATTGGTATATGGACTGACGCATCCTTAAAACGCTGCATCTCTTCGGCATTAAATCCTGTTGTGCCGCACACAAGCGCCTTTTTAGATGCAATTGCCAGATCCAGTACCTCCATGGCCATCTCTTTCGTGGAAAAGTCTATGATAACATCACAGGAATCAATTACAGAGGCCAGATCATCTACGACCGGCGCTCCCAGGTCACAGCCTGTCATTGCAACCTGCCCGAGGTCGCGGCCTATGTAATCCCTGCCCTTTGGCGCGACACCGGCGATCAGTTCCATGTCTTCACGGCCTGCGGCAATCTGTGTGATCAATTTTCCCATTTTTCCTCTCGGGCCTACTACGATAACTTTCATAATGCGTACTCCTTTCGCATATCTTATTGAACCTGAACAGTTCCATAAGTATAATTTATTGCATGCTGTAATAAATACATTTTAACATAGTTATGTAAAATGTGCTGTATTTTTGGGTTTGATTTTCCGTAATCTGAGCATAATGAAAAAAGAGGTACAAAAATAGACGAAAGGGTTGCAAAATACGACAAGATTCGAGTATAATGATAAAAGTGACGGGGTATGGCTCAGTTTGGTTAGAGCGCACGGCTGGGGGCCGTGAGGTCGCAGGTTCGAATCCTGTTACCCCGATTACAGGCACAACAACTGCAGGAGGCAGGAGTTGTGCCTTTTTTATACTCCGGGACAGGTGAGAACCATGTAAAAGTGTTGGTGCATGTAAGAGGAAATAAATTTTCTAAAGTATATGGCTGCCAGTATGTGGCTAACCTTCGGCTGCTGTTCCAAAAGTTTGAAATTGAGAATCGCTTATCTGCATGGTATAATGGGACTACGAAAGTATAAAATGTTGAATGAAACTAATATGAACATGGAAAGACTTGCAAATAAAGGAGTGAATATTTTATGAATAGCATACATGACATTCTCTTGGGCTTCTCACAGGATGTTAAGAGAATACTGGGAGATAAACTTACAAAGATTATACTCTATGGTTCTTATGCCCGCGGTGAGGAAAGAGTAAACTCAGATATTGATATTATGATTTTGACGACGCTTACGGAAGCCGAGATAGAGAAAGTAGAGACAACAGTTTTTGATCTTGCATTTGATTATGAGATGAGATATTTTGTGGAAATCAGTGTAATTATAAAAAATGAAGAACATTTTAACTATTGGCTGGGTGCACTGCCATTCTATGATAATGTGAAGAAAGAAGGGATTTTAATAAATGGATGACAGACAGAAAGATTTAAGCAGATATAGATTAAGAGAAGCGCAGGACAGTCTTCGTGTAGCAGAGCATTGTTTGAGAGAAGAATTATATAAGGATTCTATTAACCGCTCTTATTATTCTGCGTTTTATGCAGTCAAGGCGGTTCTTGCTTTAGGCACTGTGGATTTTAAACGGCATAAAGATGTTATTGCATATTTTAATCAGCATTATGTTGCAGCAGGAATTTTTGAAAGAGAATTGGGGCGAAAACTTGCAACATTGAAACAATTAAGAGAAAAAAGTGACTATGATGATTTTTACATAGCATCCAGAGAACAGGCGCTAATTCAGGTGGAAACTGCAAGATTGATATTGGAAAGAGTAACAGAGTATTTAGATGCATTGGTATAGAGAATAAAAATAACTGGGAATTTACGGCTACCATACGGCTGCTACCGGAAAAAGGAATCCTTGGCAGCTGGGTATGACTCCCGAGTATGGGCAGCTAACCCGGTTATCGGCACAACAACTGCAGGAGGCAGGAGTTGTGCCTTTTTCTATGCCAGGGGTATCTGAAGCACATAAAAGATCATTGGAACAGGAACGATGAGATAAATCCTTATTAAAGTATGCGGATGCCGGCAGATGACTGCTATATGGCGGCCGTCAAAAAAATCTCTTGATATCTAGTATTAGATAAAACGAATAGTTTAATTATAAATAGCACATAATTATGCTATAATTATGACACAAAGTAAGGAGGTGCTATTCATGCCATCAATTATACCAATAAAGGAATTACGTGATACGACCAAAATATCTGAAACCTGCCATAATACAGATGAACCTATATTCATTACAAAAAATGGTTACGGCGATATGGTTTTGATGAGTATGGAAACTTATAATGCCATGACAATGCAGAGTGAAATTGATACTTCTATTACGAAATTTGAGAACGAAGTTGTATCCGACACGAAGTTTCTTAACGCTCAAGAAGTTCTTGACGGACTGAGGAGGAAACATCTTGGATAAGTACCTTGTTACCATCAGGCCTGAAGCATTAGAAATGTTAGATTTGATTTGTTTTAATATCTGTCAAAGATAATTAGATAATACTACAGCAGAAAATCTTATTTCTGCCCTTGAACAAGGGATTCTCTCCCTAGCTGTCATGCCATGGAGAGGTTCAGAAGTCGTTACAGGAACTTTCGCCAATAGAGGATATAAGATACTGATAATTAAAAATCACCTGATTATTTATACAATATTAGAGGACCGAAAAGAGGTAGTAGTCATTTATATTAAAAACATCAATATGAATATATAGCATTTCAACTATTGCCAGCATATAGGATGCTGACAATAGTTTTTTATTCTTTAAACATAAGTAACATGCAGACAGGTATATCCAATACTTTAGCAATTTCAAACAGAGTATCTAAGGAAACAGAGGTTGGCATATTCGGGGCTTCAATATTACTTAAATGGGTTCGGCTTATTTTGACTGCCTCTGCCAGTTGAAGTTGTGTAAGACCTCCAAGTTTCCTGTAATATGCAATATTCAGTCCAAGTTTAATGTAATCGTCAGCGTGATTAATGTTATTTCTCATAGGCACCCCTCTCTACTTTTTTATTATACTCTGACAGACATAATACGTATATAACATGAAAGAAATAAAAAAATACTCAGTAATCATAAAAGCAGATGACAAGACAGGAGGAAAATAGAAATAGAATCATTTGACAAAGCACTTAAACATTAAAAGATATCGGGAATTCAGTGGAAAACAAGGATGTTACCACAGATCTGCAGCAGTGACGGCAGTACAGGAACAAACAGACACAGGAGATGTCACAGATTGGTGTAACAAATATATTGAAAATGGCTGAATCTTAACTGGAAAAAGGAAAGAGCCCGCGGTGCGGGCCTATCCTTTCTGACATAAGTAGTTGTAGAGAATGTCTATGAATTCTCCATTTGCTGGTTTTTGTTTAAGTTCATAACCGGCAATGCTGATAAACAGTTCCCGGTTGCCTTTATACCAGCAGTTTGAAATAGCAGTGCGGATACAGTGGTCTACGTTGTCCCTGGTTGTACCAAAATGTGCAGCCACGTCTACGTACAGGTGTTTATAGACGGACAGCAAGTACATGTCGTCCGATAAACAAAGCTGCATCGCATACAGCAGGAAGTGAAATCCCTTCAGTGTAGAACGTATCCCGAGCCTAAGTAATAAAGTTCTGGCCTTGCCCATATTAGCTCCTTTTGACCTTACAGGCATATTGTAAACGTTTTGTTGCAAAATAGAAGGACATGGACAAAAACAAAAGTAAAGAATTTACAAAATATATGAATTGGCGATAATAAATTTGATGAATATGCAAACGACGAATGGATTTTGGAGAAATAAACTCAATACGTGTCCCTCTTTGTCCCGGCAGTTGCTGGTAATATACGACTATCAAATGACAAGGAGGAATACAAAATGGAAGAAAACACAAGCTTCATACCGGAAATCTATATCGGAGAAAATGGGAACTGGTTTATCAACAACTATGATACGGGAGTCAAAGCAAGAGGTGACGACGGTATCACACCGCACATCGGTACCAACGGCAATTGGTATGTCGGCGAAACAGACACAGGAGTGCCGGCAACCGGTCCGAAAGGCGATAAGGGGGACAAAGGAGAGCCCGGTCCGGTGGGGCCACAGGGTGTAACTGGCGCCATAGGCCCGCAGGGGTTGACGGGTCCTCAGGGCCTGACAGGTCCACAAGGTCCGACCGGTGCCACAGGTCCACAGGGAGCCACAGGTCCAAAAGGTGACAAGGGAGATAAGGGGGAACAGGGACCGGCCGGGCCGGTAAATATCGCGAATAACCTTGAGACGACGGAAGAAGGGTATGCGCTCGATGCACGGCAGGGGAATATATTAAACAGTAAAATGATCAGAATAAGCGTTAAAACAACAAATCAGAATGTTGGAATGGTTACTGCAAATGCTGCCAAATCGTTTAATGAGTTTTGGGGTGTTGAATGGACTGACTTTGTACCTGATTTGCCCGGCTATAATACATATTTTGTATCAGCCAGACCAGACGGGCAGAGCGGAGTTATATTATATGATAATGGATGGATTTATAACGCAAATAATTGGGGGATAGGTGCAAACACCATAACAGGTACATATGTATTTTTATTTGTCCACAAAAGCTTGATAATTTAATACAGTTTTTAGAATCTGTGAGAGCTTGGGGACGGGCTCTCTTTGTAAAACCAAACACAGCAGTTATACATTAGGATAAAATGGTAAGGATAACGACGATCACGTGGAAAATATCTGTTATAGTAATTAATATCTGTCCCTCCTTGTCCCCCAATAAACTGGTAATATGCAGTTACAAAAATAAAGGGAGGAACACAAAATGGAAGAAAACACAAGCTTCATACCGGAAATTTATATCGGTGAAAATGGGAACTGGTTTATCAACAACTACGATACGGGAGTCAAGGCAAGAGGTGACGACGGTATCACACCTCATATCGGAATGAATGGAAACTGGTACATTGGCGACACAGATACTGGTGTGCCGGCTACAGGTCCGAAAGGGGATAAGGGAGACAAAGGAGAAACTGGTGCGACAGGGCCACAGGGTCTAACTGGAGCCACAGGTCCGCAGGGAGCTACCGGCCCACAGGGATTAACTGGCCCGCAGGGCCCGACCGGCGCCACAGGACCGCAGGGGGCTACCGGACCCAAGGGAGATACCGGCGCTGCCGGAGCTCAGGGTCCAACCGGCGCGGCGGGACCAAAAGGCGACCCGGGAGCAGCCGGCCCACAAGGTCCAAAAGGTGACAAGGGAGATACCGGTGCAGTTGGAGCACAGGGTCCGCAGGGAATCCAGGGACCCAAGGGAGACAAAGGAGAGCAGGGACCGACCGGTCCGGTGAATATCGCAAACAACCTTGAGACGACGGAAGAAGGGTATGCACTGGATGCCCGGCAAGGTAAAATATTAAAAGACAATATCATAAGTCATACTTTTACAAATGTTTTTACGGGTACCAGCCAGGTTATAGGGAAGGTGAATGCGTATACGGTGCCTTCAGGTTATAAGTTTCTGGCTTTGTCAACAAACCAGACAAACCATACAGTAGTTGCTTATGCCAGGTTTTCAGGGACATCAGTAACAACAGATGTACTTAATATTGCAGGAACTGATGTAAATGTTACGGTTGAAACAACCATTATTTGCCAGAGATTATAAGGAAGTTGGTAAGGAGCCTGGAAACAGGCTCCTCTGTCATGTGTTTTGGGTACAGAATGAGACCATGACTATCACAAATAAGATACATTAGGATAATTGCAAAAAAGTGTAGTAAGATGTTAAAACCATACCGAAAAAAATTCCATATATTACCACGAAAATACAGATGCATAAAGAGTTATGATTAATGTGGAGGTAATTATGGTATGAAAAAACATGATATACTGAATCTGAAAGAATTTGACGACTGCAGGACGTTAGCCGAGGTAAGGGCAAAGTACCGGGAGTTTCACGATATCTTGTTTGGAAGGGCGTGCGGGGCGATAGATATACTCACAGACATTGCCGGCAAAGAAGAAATAGACGAAGAAAAAATTAAAGAGATCAAAAAAAAGATAGACGAAAGAATAGATCAGAAAAAGAATACGTGAAATCACAGAATGTGGTATATTGATAGGACACAATTCTCTGGACCTCCCGGAGTAATTGTGTCTTTTTTAAATAATTACGCAGACAGGCGCGGTCGGGCTTGACCTTCCGGCGCGGAGGAGAGTTTATGATTATACAGGAGGGCAGTTATGTACAGGATCAGTCAGTTTTCTAAAATATCAGGATTAACCGTAAAGGCTTTGCGCTACTATGACGAAGAGGGGATTCTGAAACCTTCTTTCAGAAACGAGGAAAACCAGTACCGGTATTATAGTGATGAAGACTTGAAAAAAGCGAGGCTTATCAGTTTCCTGCGTTCATTGGATTTTTCTATTATGGAAATCAGGGAGATAGCGGATACGGTGGAAAATGAGGCGGAGCTTGCGTTTATTCTGCAGGAAAAGGCAGAGTTTATAAAAAATAATATTGCCAGAGAGAAGGAGCTGTTACAAAAAATCGGCAGAAATGTATTTCTGCCGGGAACCGGGCATCCGGTAAATGCTTATCAGATCGGCACGGTGGACATCGGCGGGGTGTTTGCCGCTTCTATCCGGTTTACAGGCTGGTACAGTGATATGGATAAGTATGTTCCGCTCCTCTACAAAGCGGTGGGCGGCAACAGGAGCGGCAGGCTGTTTAACTGCTATTATGACACGGCCTGTGTGGAAAATGCGGATATTGAAATATGTTTGCCTGTAAAGAACAGGATAGCCGGCGCCCATGTATCCTGCAGGAAGCTGCCAGGGCTGAGAGGGCTGAGGACGGTACACTACGGAGGCTATGATACGCTGTATCTTGCATATAAAGCGATGTTCGAGTTCGCAAATAAGCACGGTCTGAAGACCTTGACACCGTCAAGAGAAATCTATGTCAAAGGTCCCGGAATGATTTTTAAAGGAAATCCTGCAAATTATATTACCGAAATTATTCTGCCCATCAAATTTTATTAAGGAGTAAAAAAATGGAATCAATTGTAAAAAACTTCAAACCACAGGGAGGCAGGCACTGCATTACGAATTCGTTAAAACAGATCTTCACTTATTATGGATACCCGATGTCAGAAGAAATGATATTCGGTCTCGCTTCCGGTCTGTCATTTTTGTATATGAATTTTTCCACAGCACCAATGGTAAACGGAAGAATAAAAGTATTTGAATTTGAGAAAAAACTGGCGGAGCGGCTCAATATTACGATAAAGTGCAGGTCGGGCAAAAATTATGCCAGAGTCAGTGACGCGGCAAAGCGCATGATCGATGCGGACGATCCGGTCTTGATCTATGTCGATATGCCTTACATGAGTTATCTGGGCATGGACCGTGACAGTCATTTTGGAGGACATGCGGTTGTATTATACGGCTATGATGATTTAAAGAAGAAGTACCGGATAAGCGACCGGGACAATCATGATAATCCTATCAGAATTCCAGGAGGCCGGACTGCAGAAGATTATCATCTTGTCAGTTTCCGCGAGCTGGAAGAGGCACGAAGCAGTTCACACAGGCCGTTTCCGGCCAACAATAAATATCTGACATTTGATTTCAGCGGTTACACGAATGTGGGAAAAGACGTTTTGCAGGAGGCCATAACAGAGACATGCCAAGGGATGCTCACGCCTCCCGCGCGGCTTCTTGGAATGAGCGGAATCATGAAGTTTTCAAGGGAAATATTAAGATGGGAAAAATTCAGTCCAGATAAACTGAAGAAGACCGGAATGGTAAATTATTTTCAGATCAATGAAGCGGGCGGTACAGGGGGAGGATTGTTCCGCAGAATGTACGGAGGATTTCTGTTGGAAGCGTCAGATATACTGCAGAATGACAAAGTCGCCCATGCAGGCAGACAGTTTATCCGTGTCTCAGAACAGTGGGATGACCTGGCCGATGATCTGTGGCAGCTTTCTCTTGAAGGAGATACGGCACTCCTGAAGAAAATGTCGGATTCGATCCAGCACATTTACAGTGTAGAAAACAATCTGTATTTGTCGCTTATGGAAGCCGCCGGCAAAATTGGGGATACTCTTTAAATAGGAGAAGGCAGTAAGCAGGGAGTTTTATTTTATCAATTGCCGCAGAGTGTAAAGCATCCATAATTGATTATGAGAAATTTGTAAGGTATACTTGTATTATATATAAAAAAGGGATGAACGGGAGGGAATATGGAGAATAGAAATAAGACACTTGGAAAGGTTCTGCTTGCCATATTTACAATTATGATCCTCTTTTTTGCAGCCTATCAAATATGGATGAATCCGCACCGGGGAACAGCGGAAGAAGCAGAGGCTTCCCTGGCTGTAGATGACATGCTGACGAAAGAACAGGCGGTGGAGGATATAGATTATATCCTGTCTCATATCGAATCAAGGCATCCTGCCTGTATCAAAGGGCTCCCGGATGAGGTAAAGCGGCAGGGAGACAAAGAAAAAGAGGCGATGGGCAGCAGTGTCAGTATGCTGGAATTATGGCGGTCCATATCCAGAATCATGGCCCGTATGAAGGACGGGCACACATCGGTTATGCCCTATTACGCGCAAACAGTGCCGCGGCTGTTGTTCCGGTGCAGAAAAACAGGGGAAAACCTTATATGTGTCGGAGGAGAGTATGACGGCAGCCGTATACTGTCTATCGGAGGTGTCAGAGAAGAAGACCTTTATAAGACATTTCTCGGGCTGTCATCTTATGAACTGGAAGGATTTGCTTCTGTTTTATATGAGAACCGGATAGTGAGGAAGGACTATCTGAGATTTCTCGGCGCGGACGTATCAGAAGATACTGCGGTAGTTCTGGAGACACCGGCCGGTCAGGTGGAGAAAACGCTGCGCTTTGAGAATAAGAATATAAATCCCCAGGATACAGAGCCTTTTGTAAGCTATCACGTGTATGAAGAGAAAAACACAGCGGTTCTCACCCTTAAGGAATGTATATATGACGAGATGTACGCAAATACTTTAAGAGAATTTTTTACGGAGGTGAAGAAGAAGCAGATTGAAAACATTGCGGTAGATGTGAGGGACAACGGCGGAGGAAACTCTAAGGTGATCAATGAATTTCTGCGTTATATCAATGTTGACAATTATTATGTATACGGTGACGTGGATGTGAGGTACGGACCGTTTCTTATTACAGATAAGAAAGAAAAAATCGCCAATGAGCGCGGAGGAGAGCTCGTTTTTGACGGCACGATATATATACTCACTTCATCAGGAACGTTCAGTGCTGCCACAGATTTTGCTGTCGCTATCGCAGATAATAAACTCGGGTATGTGGTGGGGGAGGTGTCAGGGGGGATGCCGTCCAGTTATGGTGATCTGCTACAGTTCCAGACACCGAACGCAAAACTTATGTTTACCGTGTCTTACAAATATTTTCACCGCCCCGATTCCGGGAATGACAAGAAGCCTTTAGAGCCCGATTATCCAGTGGAGGCTGAGGAAGCGCTTCAGAAAGTTTATGAACTGGCGCGCCGCTCGGGGCAGGAATAAAAGGCGGCTGTTGCAGACTGTGAAGTCGTATGGGTATAATTAAAAAGCGGCGAAGAGCGCCGCTTTTTTTACCTGACAAATTAATGGGTTCCTGGAGTTTTATGTATGCATTGGGCTAACGTTAAGCTTACTTTCAGACGGTCAATTTTCCTGCGCCTTTAAATAATGATACAGAATATCGATAAATTCTCCGTTAGTAGGCTTTTGAGTAATCGGATATCCTGCTATCTGTACGAGAAAATTTTGATTGCCCTTATACCAGCAGTTTGACACTACGGTACGGATACAATGCTCGACGTTATCCCTGCTCGTGTTATACTTTCTGGCTACGTCTACATACAGCGATTTGTATACGGAAAGCAGATAACGTTCGTCAAGCATACATAGATGAAGAGCATATTGCAGATAATAGAAACCTTGGTATGTTGAGCGAATCCCAAGCTTAAATATAAGGCTGTTGATTTCTTCCACACTTCTTCCTCCTTCCATAATAATTGAGGGCAATAAGTAATTGTATCTAATGTAACAATAAAATAGGGATAAAAGGAACGAAAAAGATAAAAATAGAAATAAACAGACGAGAATAGTCCATAATCGACAAGTTTTATGAAAGATGGGGAAACAGATTACTCTGCTTCCCCATCTTTAACTATATCCTCAAGAACATGGATCAGGTCATGTATATTCTCCAGACGGACGTCACGTTCCAGGATACAGTTTTTCAAGTTGATAGACAATGATTCAAACTTATCCCTTATTGCAGGGGCAACATAAGATGCCATGGAATCACCTCCGCTGTTAGTGTGCGGAGTATCGTGATAATTATACAGAAATTTCAACAGTAAGAATAAAAGCAATCAAACCTGGTAAAAAGGTCTGATTGCTTTTTTCATTGAATATTTTCTGCCAAAGCAGATGACGGGAATCGAACCCGCCTCTCCAGCTTGGGAAGCTGGCATTCTACCGATGAACTACATCTGCGCATATATCTGCACAAGAAATATTATAGTCCATGAGGCGGAAAAAATCAAGAAATGATTTTGCATTTCTTATCTCACAGGCACAAGCTGCATTGAAGTACCCAAGACAGTCAGCGTTTCGCCTTCCGGAAGGCTGACGTTTTTTGATTCATATATGCCGAAACCGCTGCTTCCGGGGCTTTATACGGAGATATAATGGAAATAAAGGCGTTGCATTTATCGTAAAAAGATAATATAATTTTCTTATATTTTATGTACGCCATTAAATCAAACGAGGTATAGATTATGAAAAAGAGAGTAGTAGTAGCACTGGGACACAGGGCGCTTGGAACGACGCTGCCGGAACAGAAAGAAGCGGTGAAATATACAGCCGGAACGATCGCCGGGCTGATAGAAGCCGGATATCAGGTGGCGGTCACCCACAGTAATGCACCACAGGTCGGTATGATCCACACCGCTATGAATGAATTTGGAAGGGTGCATCAGGATTATACGGCGGCGCCTATGTCTGTCTGTTCTGCCATGAGCCAGGGGTATATCGGTTATGACCTGCAGAACGGTATACGTGAGGAATTGCTGAACCGGGGGATATACAGAACGGTCAGCACGATACTGACACAGGTCGTTGTCGACCCTTATGATGAAGCTTTTTATACACCGACGAAGGTACTCGGCCGCTATATGACGGCGGAGGAGGCCAACGAAGAGCGCAGAAAAGGAAACTATGTTGTGGAAGAGCCTGGAAAGGGGTACCGCCGCGTTGTGTCAGCCCCGAATCCGGTGAGTATCGTGGAGATCGACGCTGTCAAGGCCCTCATGGATGCGGACCAGATCGTCATTGCGTGCGGCGGAGGAGGGATACCTGTGCTGCAGCAGGACAACCATCTAAAGGGCGCCAGCGCAGTGATAGAAAAGGATCTGGCTGCCGGGAAGATGGCAGAGGAGATCGATGCGGATGAGCTGATCATTCTCACGAGTGTGGAGAAGGTTAAGATCAATATCGGAAGGCCGGAGGAAGAAGAGCTTGGAGAGATCACGCTGGAGCAGGCGAAAGAATATATGGAGGCAGGCCATTTCGGAAAATATAACATGCTTCCAAAGTTCAGCGCTTCTGTGGCATTCATTGAAAAGAGGGAAGGCCGGAGCGCGCTCATCACATCATTTGACAAGTTGGAAGAAGCGTTGAAGGGAAAGACCGGCACAGTCATAAAATAAATTTGAATAACCTGGAGTTTTGCGGGACATACTATGGAAAAATGCGAGGAGGAATGACCCATGAAAGCCAGAGTAAATGAAGGATGTATTTCCTGCGGAGCCTGTGTGGCTGTCTGCCCGGAAGTTTTCCGTTTTGATGATGACGGTATTGCAGAGGCGTATGCCGACGTGGCGCCGGAATGCGAAAGCACAGCAAAAGACGCAAGAGACGGCTGTCCGGTGTCTGTTATAGATATCGAAGAATAAGAAATAAGCGAAATACATTTAACGGGAAGGCCTGGTGCCTTCCCGTTTCTGCGCTCTCCGCACTGAATTTAATGTAAAATACACTTGACATATTATGTAAAGCAAACTATACTAAAGGTGTAAAGCGTACTGTACAAAACAGAGAAAGAGGATAAAAGATATATGAAAACCCGGATACAGGAGCTCAGGAAGGCGCATAAACTGTCACAGGAAGAACTGGCCATGGCGGTCGGAGTCACCCGGCAGACCATCATCTCGCTGGAGCGGGAAAAGTACACGGCATCTCTCGTGTTGGCATATAAGATAGCCCGGTTCTTCGGCGTAATGATAGAAGATGTGTTTGACTTTTCAGATGTGGAGGATATTTGAATATGGAAGAGTATAGGAAAAAATTAAAACGCAGCATAATATTAGAAAGTATATTTGCATTAGTATCCGTCGCGGTGATCGTGATAAGCTACATGAGGGCCGATGCGATGGACCCGTCCGAACATGCGGGGAGCTTCTTTCAGGGGTTCCAGGCCGGACTGTTCACTGTGTGGGCCGGTGTAATGTTCTACGGGATCTTTGTGTCCGCTAAGGCGCTTGGGAGCCGGGAATATCTGCGGAAGCTGTATATTAAAGAACATGACGAGCGGACAATTGAAATATGTACAAAAGGCCAGGCGAAAGCATACAGAACATGTATCGCCGTATTCATGACGGCGGCCGTCATTGCCGGATATTATAATTATATTGTATTTTATACGCTTGTAGTCGTGACGGCATTTTCTGCGGTGTGCGGCGGTGTGATGAAAATAATTACGTCCCGTTCGTTATAATTATGTTGACAAACAGGAGAAAAAGAAATATTATTGTATTAACATAATAATACAGAAAAAATGAGGAGCAGGGTTATGATCGAGATTAAGAATTTGACGAAAATCTATAAACTGAATAAGAAGCAGATGCTGGAATCCAAGACAAAGAATCCGAAGAAGACTGCTGTGGATAATCTGAGCCTGACCGCGCGCGAAGGGGAGATATACGGCCTTTTGGGACCAAACGGCGCTGGAAAGACGACAACACTCAGATGTATCGCTACTTTGATCAAGCCATCGGATGGCGAGATCTATGTCGGCGGCCACGAAGTACAGAAAGAACCGGAGGCGGTGAGAGAGAGCATCGGATTTCTCACAAGCGATATAAAGCTGGATGAACAGTTTGACGTGGACTACATGTTCGGATTTTTCGGCAGGCTGCATAACGTTCCGCAGGATGTGCTGGAGAAGCGCAAGGAAGAGCTGTTTACATATTTCGGGATCAAAGATTTTGCCCACAAGCAGATCAAGGAGCTTTCCACCGGAATGAAGCAGAAGGCGGCGATCGCGGTCAGCCTCGTACACGACCCTGATATTGTCATCTTTGATGAACCGACGAACGGGCTTGATATTGTCACGGCCAGGAGTGTTACAGATTATCTGCGGAAGCTGAGAGAAGACGGAAAGCTTGTCATCGTATCGACGCATATCATGTCCGAAGCGGAAAAGCTTTGTGACCGTATCGGCGTGATAATAGACGGCAGTAAAGTGGCGGAGGGATCACTTCAGGAACTGCTTAATATGACCGGCACAGATGATCTGGAAGATGCGTTCTTTGAATTATATAAGGAACGAAAGGGGGAAATGTAAGATGAATGGAATCAAGCAGATATTCGGCAAAGAGATGGCCAGAATTTTTAAAGACAAGAAGATGGTGTTTTCCGTATTTTTTCTCCCAGTATTGATCATGGTACTGATCATGACGA
Organism: [Clostridium] hylemonae DSM 15053; assembly: GCF_008281175.1. Lineage (NCBI taxonomy): Bacteria > Bacillati > Bacillota > Clostridia > Lachnospirales > Lachnospiraceae > Lachnoclostridium > [Clostridium] hylemonae. Next base: position 2,804,180 of record NZ_CP036524.1, on the reverse strand, counting down.
TCATAAGCGGACTTATTACCAATATGGAAGATGATATTGAATCACACGAAGCAGTTGTATATGTGGCAAACGAACCTTCCAGTTTTGAAGCCTTTCTCGGTGAGAGCAGACAGGAATTCAAATCAAAGAGGATAGACGGCGGCGGGATGGAAAAAGCGAAAGAAGATATCCTCGAAGGCAGGGCAGATCTGATCATAGAATTTCCGGACAGCTTTGAGAGCGCGGTCCGCGATTATGAGCCGGGTATGGCTGTGCCCCAGGTGAAGACTTATTACAATCCGTCTGAGGATTATTCCAAGGCGGCCTATGAAGAGATATCAGGAGGCGTACTGGAGGCATACCGCCAGACACTTCTGGCGGGGCGCGTCGGAGATCTGACTCAGCTCACGGTGTTTACGGTAAATTCAGACAACGATGAAATGATCATACAGGATGATGATAAAGCCAGCGGCAAGGCGATCGGAATGATGCTTCCATATTTTATTACGATTCTGTTATTTGCGGGAGCCATGGGTATCGGCACTGATATGATCGCGGGCGAGAAGGAGAGAGGAACGATGGCAAGCCTCCTCGTATCACCGGTAAAGAGAAGTTCAATCGTCCTTGGAAAAGTATTTTCACTCATGACGATCTCCGGGATATCTTCCCTCATCTATGTCATTGCGATGGTAGTTTGTGCGCCTCTGATGATGAAGTCCATGACCGGCTCGGGAGCCGACGGGCTGAATATCAGCCTGAGTGTACAGCAGGTAGTCATGCTCGGAGCGCTGCTTGTGGCGATAGCCTTCCTGTACTCCAGTATCATCGCCCTTATCTCCGTATTTGCCAAGTCGACCAAGGAGGCAAGTACATATGTGATGCCGGCATATATGCTCGTGCTTGTGGTAGGGCTGCTGACGATGTTCACCACCGGCGACCCGACACAGACGGACTATTATATACCGCTGTATAACAGTGCGCTCGTGATGAAGGGGATACTTGGGCAGAATGTGTCTATGCTGCAGTACGGCATAACACTCATCGAGACGCTTGTGATCGGCGGCGTACTCCTCGGCGTGATCGTAAAAGCTTTCCAGAGCGAAAAAGTTATGAATGTCTGACACTTTATATCCGGCTGCATATACTGTAAACAAGAAGCAGATGCGGCCGGAGGGGGTCAGACCCCTTTCAAAAGGGGTCTGGCCCCCTTGTGCATTCTGCGCGATTCGGGAGGCGGATATTGTATGAGACTGAGTGAGCTTCAGGATAAAGAAGTGATCAATACATGTGACTGTAAGAGACTGGGATTTGTGGCGGATCTGATACTGGATGACTGCGGCTGCCACGTGGAGGCGATCATTATTCCGAAGTCAGGAAAATTCTGCGGTTTTTTCGGGGACGGGAGCGAGTATGTTATCCCGTGCAAGTGCATCAAAAGAATCGGTCCGGATGTCATTTTGGTAGAAATTCATGAGGAGAAAAAATAAAGGGAAAAACTGGCAATGTTGTTTGACTTCTGTCCGTACAGCAGATATACTATATGTATTACAGAAGAAAGGATTTGGGTCAAGATGAAGTGTCCATACTGCAACCACCTAGATACAAGAGTCATAGATTCCAGACCGGCGGAGGACGGAAGTTCCATCCGCAGAAGACGCTCCTGCGACGTGTGCGGCAAGCGGTTCACCACATATGAAAAAGTGGAGACGATCCCGCTCATCATTATCAAAAAAGATAACAACAGAGAACAGTACAACCGCAAGAAGATAGAGAACGGCGTCCTGCGCGCATGTTATAAGCACCCGGTATCTGCGGATGCCATCCAGAAGACGGTTGACGCCATCGAGACGAAGATCTTCAGCCTTGAGGCAAAGGAGATCCCAAGCAGTACGATCGGTGAGATCGTCATGGAAGAGATGAAAAGTCTGGATGAGGTGGCCTATGTCAGGTTTGCTTCTGTGTACAGAGAGTTCAAAGATGTCAATACTTTTATGGATGAGCTGAAAAAAATCCTGGATAATTAGGAATACGTGTAAGAAGGTATTTACGAAATATGTCGTATAGTGTTAGAATAAGGAAGAAGCAAAGGATTCATTTGCTTCTTCCTTTTTATTCTGTTCAGGAGAACAGGAGCTTAAATGGAACTTAAATCTATTTTTGACATACTTATTGAACGTAAGCGGTTCAAAAAGCATACATAATAATCGGGCAAACAGATGATGATAAGTAACAGAGAACAGACGTAGATTCAGATTGGGTGAGATGCAGATGAGAACGTATAAATTAACCGTATCGTACGACGGAAGCAGATATCAGGGATGGCAGAGACAGGCCACGACAGACAATACGATCCAGTTCGTGCTGGAGTGGAGCATTGGGAAACTGGTTGGTTACAGAGTGCATGTGGACGGCTCGGGAAGAACAGATGCCGGGGTACATGCCCGCGGACAGGTGGCGAGCGTCAAGCTGTCCAAGCTTTATGATCCGCAGGAGTTTAAGGATTCACTGAACAGATATCTGCCGGAGGATATCAGGATCGTCAAGGCAGAGCTCGTCAAAAACGGATTCCACGCCCGCAAGAGCGCAAAGGGCAAGAAGTATGAATATTACATCGACTGTCGTGAGAAGCCGGATGTTTTTTCCCGCAGATATTGTTACCATTATCCTGAGAAACTGGATATCGAGGCGATGCGCAATGCGGTCGAGTATCTTGTCGGAGTGAAGAATTTTACAAGCTTTACGGATGACAAGGAGTGCAGGGACCCGGTCCGCAGGATCACGAATATAAAAATTGTAAGCACGGGAGATAAAGTCCGTATCACCTATTACGGGACAGGCTTCCTTTATCATATGGTCAGGATACTGACCGGCACGCTGCTGGAGATCGGGACCGGCAAAAGGGACTCAGCCATGCTCCCGGTCGTGATCGCGGCGGAGGACAGAAGTCTGGCAGGCTTTCTTGCGCCGGCGAGAGGTCTGTTTCTGAGAAAAGTGTATTATTAATAAGACTAGACATAATTGGAGGACAATAAATGAAGTGCATTTCATGGAATGTAAATGGAATTCGTGCCTGTGTGCAGAAAGGTTTCATGGACTTCTTTCAGGAGGCGGATGCAGATATTTTCTGTATACAGGAGACAAAGATGCAGGAGGGGCAGCTTGAACTGGAGACACCCGGTTACTTTCAATACTGGAATTATGCAGAGCGGAAAGGATATTCCGGGACCGCCGTGTTTACAAAGAAAGAACCGTTGTCTTTTACGTGCGGTATCGGAATAGAAGAACATGATAAAGAAGGCCGGGTCATCACGCTGGAATTTGAGGAATTCTATTTTGTGACAGTGTATACGCCCAATTCCCAGAGTGAACTGGCCAGACTGTCGTACAGGATGGAGTGGGAGGATGCTTTTCTTGCTTATCTTAAGAAGCTGGAAGAAAAGAAACCGGTTATTTTCTGCGGAGACTTAAATGTGGCAGCAGAAGAGATCGATCTGAAAAATCCGAAAACAAACAGAAAGAATGCGGGATTTACCGATGAAGAGAGAGAGAAGTTCCGCAAGATAAAAGCGTCCGGTTTTGTTGATACATTCCGCTACTTTTATCCGGATGAGGAGGGGATCTACTCCTGGTGGTCCTACCGGTTCCGGGCAAGGGAAAAGAATGCGGGCTGGCGCATTGATTATTTCTGTGTATCACAAAGTCTGAAAGAGCGCCTGGAGGATGCCAGGATACACACGGATGTCATGGGTTCAGACCACTGTCCGGTAGAGCTCGATCTGTGTTAAAAGCCCCCGTCTATACCTATGATCTGCCCCGTCATATATGGCGGGGCAGTTGCTATGTTCCAGATCATTTCAGCAGTTTCGGCTGGAGTGCCGAATCGGCCGGCCGGGATCTCATCTGCAAGTGCCAGCCGTTCTTCCTCATCCAGCTGAGCATTCATTTCTGTATCAATGACGCCGCAGGCCAGGGCATTTACCTGTATGCTGCTCGGCGCCAGCTCCTTTGCGAGCGCTTTTGTGAGACCGTGTACCCCGGCTTTTGACGCGGAGTAGGCGGCCTCGCAGGAAGCGCCGAGCGTACCCCACATGGAAGAGATGTTGATGATCCTACCCTGCTTTCTGCGCACCATGGGAGGAACCGCGGCGCGCGAACAGTAAAATACAGAAGACAGATTCGTCTGGATAACGCGGCTCCACTCCCCGTCGGTCATGTCGCTTAACAGACCGATGTGGGCACATCCCGCGTTGTTGATGAGCACGTCCAGACAGCCGCACCTGCTGTATATAAAGGAGAATATTTTGTCTACATCTTCCGGGTCCCCTACGTCACCTGTCACCATGTCGCAGGAACCGCCTGCAGATATTATTTCTCTTTTGACCTCTTCAAGCGCGCCGGCAGAACGGCGGCAGTTGATAAACACATGATAACCTCTGGCGGCAAAGAGAACGGCGGCAGCCTTTCCAATACCTCTGGAAGCGCCTGTGATCAGGACATATTTTGACATTTGTCGTATCCTCCTTCTGTTTTTTAAACCAATTATAAAATAAATCTAAAATCGTATTTTTCCTGCAATTATTATATACCGGAATCGTTGCTATTTAAACCCTCAAGTGCTATTATTTACGTATCAGCGATTGGACTGCCTGTGCGGGCGGCGGCATGATCGGGCTGTATATGCCAGGCGCGGCTAAAACTTAGAAAGAGGGACATCAATGTTATCAAAATTCAGCGTAAAAAGACCTTATACTGTAGTGGTAGGAGTTGTGTTGATCATAATCCTCGGTATTGTGTCATTTGGAAATATGACGGTAGATCTGCTTCCGAGTATGAATTTGCCTTATGCTATAGTTATGACGACATATCCGGGAGCCAGTCCGGAGGAAGTGGAGACAGTTGTCACAAAGCCTGTGGAACAGACGATGGCAACGGTGAGCAATATCAAGAATGTACAATCTGTGTCTAATGAAAATGCTTCAACAGTCATTCTCGAATTTGACCAGACGGCCAATATGGATTCTGTCACAATAGAGATGAGAGAAGGACTGGATCAAATCAGCGGTTTCTGGCCGGATGAAGTAACGAATCCCATTATTATGAAACTGAATCCAAGTATGATGCCTGTACTTATCACGGCAGTGAGCGCATCGGGGGAAGATGCGGCAGAGACGACGCGCATCATCGAAGAACAGGTGCTTCCTGAAGTGGAAAGTGTGGAAGGCGTAGCCTCGGTATCCACTGCCGGCAGCATCGAGGAAACTGTGCAGGTCACGGTAAATGAACAGAAGGTAGAAGCGTTAAATGAAGACGTCAAAGCTGCGCTGGAAGAAAAGATGAACGAAGCAGCCTCCGCGCTTCAGCAGGCTAAGGATCAGGTGGCTAACGGCAAGGCCGCGCTGGCTGCCGGCAAGGCCCAGGCATCTTCCGGTGTCGGTGAAGCAGAAGCTCAGATCTCGCAGAAGGCGGAGGAGATCAAGCAGGCGCAGCTGGAGATCACGGAAAAGATGGCAGAGCTGAACGTGACGGATACGCAGCTTCAGCAGTCGCTTGCAGCGGTTCAGGCCTCGAAGGCGGCAGCGGAGGCGCAGCTTAAAACGGTTAATGTAAGTTGTGATCAGCTTCAGGCGCAGATGGCAGATCTGCAAAAGGATCCGGCAGCTAATGCTGATGCTATCGCTCAGCTTCAGACTGAAATAGATAATTGTAATGCAACGAAGGCCGCTTTGGAAGCCGCCATAGCACAGCTTACAGAACAGGAGGCTTCCTTAAAAGAAGGACAGGGGAAAGTGACAGCCGGCAGACAGCAGCTGGAAGCTGTGCAGAAGCAGGTCAACAACGGGGCCATGTCGCTGGCGGAGGCGAGAGGCCAGCTGGCATCCGCTCAGGTTCAGGCCGCGGCGGGTCTCGGGGAAGGCGCAGCGCAGCTTGCGGCCGGAGAGGCCATGATACAGTCCCAGGAAGCCCAGATGGAGGCTGCAAAAGGAGAAGCGTCAGCCAGTGCTGACTTAAGCGGCATGCTGAACGCCGATATGGTGAAGACACTGCTGGCAGCCGAGAACTTCAGCATGCCGGCCGGATATGTGACGGAGAACGGGCTGGACTATCTCGTACGTGTGGGCGATAAGTTTAAGAGCATCGAAGACATAAAGAATCTTGTACTCATTGACATGGAGGGCATCGACCCGGTGAAGCTGACGGACGTTGCAAATGTAGAGCTTGTCAGCAATTCAGATGAGACATATGCCAAGATCAACGGAAAGTCCGGCATGATGCTGAGCATACAGAAGCAGACCGGGTACTCTACCGGTGATGTGAGTGACCGCGTTCTGGAAAAGCTCCAGTCTATCAGTAAGGAGCACAAGGAAATAAATGCGGTGACTTTGATGGATCAGGGAGTCTACATTGACCTGATCGTCAATTCCGTTCTTAAGAATCTGCTTTACGGAGCAGTGCTTGCGATCATCATACTGCTTGTATTTTTAAAGAGCATACGGCCGACGTTTGTCATCGCCTGCTCCATACCGATCAGTATCATGACTGCCCTCGTTGCCATGTATTTCTCGGGTGTGACGCTTAATATCATATCCCTGTCAGGCCTGGCGCTCGGCGTGGGAATGCTGGTAGATAATTCCATTGTAGTGATCGAAAATATCTACCGGATGCGGAATGAGGAAGGCGCGTCAGCCAAAACGGCGGCCATCGAAGGAGCCAGACAGGTAGGAGGAGCCATAACGGCATCCACCTTTACGACGATATGCGTGTTCCTTCCGATCGTGTTCACCTCCGGTATTACACGCCAGCTGTTTGTGGATATGGGACTTACGATCGCGTATTCACTCCTGGCCAGCCTTATCGTGGCGCTGACGCTCGTACCGATGATATCTGCAGGCCTGTTAAAGAAGACAGAGGAAAAAGAATCCCGCCTGTTTATTAGGATCAAAGACTGGTACGGCAGCATGCTCTCAAAAGCGCTTAACAGAAAGGTTCTCGTACTGGCAGGCGCGTTCGTGCTGTTCGTGGCGAGCGGCGCGCTCGCCATCTCAAGAGGAACGGAATTTATGCCTCAGATGGAGAGCACGGAGATCAGCATGACGCTGGAGATGGAAAAAGGCACAAGTCTTGAAGATACGGCAAAAGCTGCCGATAAGGTGATGGACCGGGTCGGCGGGCTGAAAGACGTCAAAGATATAGGGGCAATGGTCTCTTCATCAAATATGATGGGAACATCGTCTTCATCAAATATGGTAGAATTTTACGCTATTACAGGTGATAAGCCTTCCATGTCCAACAATGAACTGAAGAAAGAGATAGAGAAAGTGACAAAAGACATGGACGGAGAACTGACCGTCAATATGTCGAATATGGATATGAGCGCACTTGGAAGTTCGGGGATCAATGTCCAGATCAAAGGCAAGGATCTGGATAAACTGCAGAAAATCGCGGGCGACATCAAGAGTATGCTGGAGGATATCAAAGGGACACAGAACGTAACCGACGGAACGGAGGATAACAAAGAAGAACTCCGCGTGATCGTAGATAAGACAAAAGCTACGGAGCATGGACTTACGGTCGCGCAGGTGTATCAGAGTCTGAACAAAAGACTATCGGAAGCCCAGAAGGCAACCTCCCTCTCTACAGATACAGAGGATTTTGATATCTATGTGGTGGATGATGCCGACGAAAGCCTGTCACGGGAAGATATACGGAAGCTTACAGTTACGGCAGAGAAACAGGACGGGACTTCGGAGGAAGTGAAGCTTTCCGATATCGCTGCATTTGAGGACGCTTCCGGCCTGCAGGCGATCAGCAGGAAGGATCAGAGCAGATACATGTCTGTCACCTCGGAGGTAAAGGACGGGGACAATATCGGTCTTGTGAGCAGCCGTGTAAATAAGGCGCTCAAAGCATATGATGTGCCGGACGGCTATGAAGTGAAGATGGTTGGAGAAGATGAGACTATCAACGAGTCTATGACGGAACTTTTTAAAATGCTCGGACTGGCTCTTGTCTTCATGTATCTTATCATGGTTGCACAGTTTCAGTCGCTCCGCTCTCCGTTTATCGTCATGTTCACCGTACCGCTGGCATTTACGGGCGGTCTGTTCGGCCTGTGGATCGCAGGGAAGGCGGTCAGTGTGATCGCTATGGTAGGATTTGTCATGCTGTCGGGTATTATCGTCAACAACGGTATTGTTTTTATAGATTATACGAATCAGCTGATCGCAGGAGGGCTGTCCCGCCACGATGCGCTGGTGGAAGCGGGGAGAACGAGACTGCGCCCCATTATCATGACGGCGCTCACGACCATACTCGGCCTGTCGACGCTGGCTGTCGGAGTCGGGATGGGGGCAGATATGGTGCAGCCGATGGCGATCGTCACCATCGGGGGCCTGATATACGGAACCATATTAACTTTAGTCGTAGTTCCATGTATCTTTGACTTGTTCCACAAAAGGGAAAAAGCAAGGCTTCGTGAGGAAATTGAAGAAGATGCAGAAACTTAAGAACCTTATGAATGAAAGAGGTACAGCAGTATGATCGACAAAGCGATTGAATTTGCAACGAGGGCACACGAAGGACAGTTCAGAAAAGGGACGAGGCGGCCATATATCGTCCATCCTGTCGAGGTGGGGGATATTGTGTCCACTATGACGAAAGACGAAGAGGTCATAAGCGCGGCGGTGCTTCACGATACGATCGAGGATTGTGAAGGCATTACGGAGGAAGTGCTCGCGAAAGAATTCAGTGTCAGGGTGGCGGTGATGGTCGCTCAGGAAAGTGAGGACAAATCCAAGACATGGGTGGAGCGGAAAGGCGCGACGATCCGCCATATCGGAAGGTCACCGGTGGAAGTCCAGATGATAGGGCTTGCGGATAAACTGTCTAACATGAGAGACATTGACAGAGACTATCCTGTGGAAGGAGAAAAGCTGTGGGAGAGGTTCCGCATGAAAGACAAAGCGATGATCGGCTGGTACTATAAGGGAATCCGGGATGCACTTGCAGACAGCTTTGGCGGTGTGGAGGCATACGAAGAATACTGCAGGCTGGTGGAAAAGAATTTCGGATAGAAGCTGTCTGTACCGGAACGGTCCGGAGCGGATGAATATAATACAGGCCGGAACCCTACATGATGCGTGCAGGTTCCGGCCTGATTTTTATGCCCGGACAGATGGAACTTATTTTTTACCGGTTATGTTTTTGCGGCAGGCGCTCACAGGGTACCAGCTGCAGCCGCCGCATATGTCTTCCAGTATTTCAGGGGTGATATGACTGCGTATGTGGGCTGTCAGTTCCTGGTATATGTATGTCTTTTCCTCGAGCCCGAAATATTCGGCAGTCTTGCGGTCAAACCGCTTCACTTTTTCGTTTTCCCGGCACAGATCGCAGGCAAGCATATCGGGACAGCAGGAACAGAGATCATCTGTGGAGAAGACAAGCTCTATCGGCGTCTTCTGCTCTGTCCGCAGACGGCGGACGACTGCATCCATATTCTTTACAAATTCCGGGCTGTAGCCTTTGCCGGAGTAGCCCTGCGTACAGAGCAGGTGGTGGGGTCTCAGACGCATGCGGCGCTCACCAGCCTTCTGTGGATCTTAAGCCCGATCGCGGCGGCGAGTCCGGCTTTTATCACTGCGGTCGGGATGAACGGAAGTACGCAGGCGGTGAAGCCGGCCCACACACTGCTGCCCGTCACAAGGCAGAACATCGCGATGCCGCCGATGTAGTTCACAGCAGTTCCCAGGATAAGGCAGATAATGAAGCCGCTGTTTGCGCGCCGGAACTTTTCTGCGCCAAGTCCGATGATATATGCCATAACAGGAAAGGTAAGAAGAAATCCTCCGGTAGGACCGATGAGATATTGGTAACCGCCGGTAAAGTTAGCCAGGACCGGTACGCCTGCGGCGCCGAGCAGTACATAGATAAGCGAAGCGGCAGCGCCCTTTTTGGCGCCGAGTATGACCGCCGCGAGCGTAACAGCAAACGTCTGCATGGTCATCGGCACCCCCATCGGCATAGGTATGGATATCTGTGCCATAATTGCGGTAACTGCAGTACACAGACTGATAGTACAGATATCTTGAATGGATAATTTTCTTTCGTTCATAGCAGCCTCCTCATAAATGATTCTGTAGGCAGTATATCTGAAAATCAAAAGATTGTCAACCTGATAAAAAATATAGTTAACAATGCAGAAAACTATTGACATTCAAGTTACTTTAAGGTGTTAGATACATGTAAGGAGGAATACATTTGACAATTAAAGAAGTAGAAAATCTCGTAGATATGAAAAAAGCAAACATCCGTTATTATGAGGACGAAGGCCTTCTGGCTCCGGAGAGAAATAAGGAAAATAATTACCGGGAGTACAGCATGCAGGATGTGGAAGATCTGAAAAAGATCAAATTCCTGAGAGTGCTCGGCGTTCCGGTGAAGGATATCAAGCTGGTAAAAGAAGGCAAACGGACAGTTTCGGACGTTGTCGGTATGAGAAAGGCAGCGCTTGAAAGAGAGCTGGCAGAGCTGTCCGAGGCGAGAGGTCTCTGTGACGAGCTTATGCATAGGAACGACACGTTTGATGAGCTGGATGTAACTCTGATGGATATGCAGAACGATTTCTTTAAGATGAGAGGAGTGAAGATAATGAAGCTGGATAAAATCTACCGTCTGGAAAGCTACAGGAATATGTGCAACAGAATATGGCAGACCGTATTTCTGATATATATGCCTGTTATGCTGTCCCTGAAATTTGTATTTCATTATGAACTGCCGTTCTGGCTGAGCGTTCCGCTGATGTTTTCCGCACTGGCGGCAGTCGCTGTGATGGGAGTGATCGATTACAGGATTGAGCACTATAAAGAAGACAGTATGAGCTAGGCATGGCAGGCTCCGGGGAATGGAATTTTTCTTCCTTTGACAACTTTATTTTTTCAGTATATTATAAGAATTAAAGGAGTCAGGAGAGCAGAGATGATAATCAGCGCAAGCAGAAGAACCGATATCCCCGCGTGTTATCCGGACTGGTTTGTCAACCGCCTGAAAGCGGGGGAGATATTAGTGCCAAATCCATACAACAGGAAAAAGATCAGCCGTATCGCCTTGTCACCGGATACGGTTGATTGTATTGTGTTCTGGACGAAGAATCCGGAGCCGCTCCTGCCCGGTCTCAAGGAGATCGACCGGCTTGGATACCGGTATTGCTTTCAGATGACTGTCACAGATTATGAGAAAGACATGGAGGAAAATATACCTTCAACAGAGGAATCGATGGCCACTTTTGTGCTGCTTGCCGAGCGTCTCGGGAGAGAGCGGGTCGACTGGAGATTTGATCCGATCATCCTGAGCGGAAAGTACACGCTTGGCTATCATCTGGAAAAGTTTGAGATGATGTGCGAATGGCTTCACAATTATACAGACCGGTGTATCATCAGTTTCATGGACGGCTGCAGAGAGAATCCTTATCCGGAGATGGAAGAGGAAGATATGCTGGAGGCGGCAAAGGGGCTGTCCGAAATTGCCGGGAAGTACAAACTCCCGCTGTACACCTGCGCTGAGAAAATAAATCTGGAGAGGTACGGCATACATCACAGCGCTTGTATCGATAAGGAGAAAATACGCAAGATCATCGGCTATAAACTTGATCTGAAAAAGGACGCCGGACAGAGAAAAGAATGCAGATGCGCGGAGAGTATTGATATTGGGATGTACGACACCTGTGTCAACGGATGCCGGTATTGTTACGCTACAGGAGGCGCTGAGAGCGCTAAGAAGAAGCATGCTCAGCACGACCCGGAGTCACCGCTTCTTGTCGGACATCTGCGCGGAGATGAGACGATCGTGGAGCGTAAGGTACAGTCCGGCAGAGATATGCAGATATCACTGTTTGACCTTCCTTACGGCGTCGGCGCGCCGAAAGATGCTTTGTGAAATGTGCACAAAAATACTGGATATAATATATTGAATTTCATGAAATGATACGCAGTTCCTTGATAAATTATTGACAAGGAGCTGTTTTTTTGCTATGTTTAGACTAAAGTACGAACGTTAGTCTAATAACAAACGAACAACGTGTGAGGTGAAGAAATGAGTTTGATAACAAGCATCCAGAAGTATTCTATCCACGACGGCGACGGGATACGGACGACGGTATTTTTTAAAGGGTGTCTGCTGAAATGCCTCTGGTGCCACAATCCGGAGACGCAGTGCTTTAAGCCCCAGCTGCTCTGTGACAGTGAGCGGTGTGCCGGGTGCGGAAGCTGCGCCGTGGTCTGTCCGCAGAATGCCGTGCGGGAAGAGGCAGGAAAGATGGTCACAGACCGGAAGCTCTGTACCGGCTGCGGCACATGTGTGGACAGCTGTAACCTGAATCTGCGGGAAGTGGCAGGGAAAGAATATACGGTCAGTGAACTGGTAAAAGAGCTGAGAAAAGACGAGATGTTCTATGAAGAATCCGGCGGCGGAGTAACACTGTCCGGCGGGGAAGTCATGATGGCGGATATGGATTACGTAGAAGAACTTGTAAAAAGGCTTGACAGGATGGGCATATCGGTGGCCATAGATACGTGCGGACAGGCGCCGTACGAAAATTTTGAACGGCTGCTCCCATATACAGATACCTTTTTGTATGACATCAAGACGATGGACAACGAGATACATAAAAAGTATATGGGCATGGGGAATGAACAGATTCTGGAGAATCTGGAACGGATCAGCAGCAAAGGCGCCCGTATATATATCCGTATTCCGGTCATACGGGAAGTAAACGGAACGAAAGAAGATATGGAAGAGATCATCAGATACCTCAGGGAGAAACAGATCAGGGTGGCGAATATAAATCTTCTCCCCTACCACAATACAGGCTCAGGAAAATATGAAAAGCTTGGGCTTACATATGGCGGAACTAAGCTTCACGCGCCGTCCGGCGAAGAGATGGAGCAGTTTGTGACACTGTTTAAACAATCAGGATTCCAGAATGTAAAAATAGGAGGTTAAGAAAATGGAAGAAAGAGGAATGAACGAACGCATCAGGAAACTCAGAAAGCTCAGCCTGGACACACCGGCACATATTGACATGGAGCGGGCCGAAAGTATGACAAAGACGTATGAGACATACGAGGGAGCCCTCTCTGTTCCGGAACTGCGCGCGCAGGTGCTGAAAGATTATTTTGCAGCGAAGACTTTATACATAGGAGAGGGAGAGCTCATTGTGGGCGAGAAAGGCGACTCTCCCCAGGCATCTCCTACATTCCCGGAACTGTGCTGCCATACGATGGAAGATATGCATGTCATGAATGACCGGGAACTCATAAGCTTTAAGGTAAAAGAAAAAGATTTTGAGACACAGGAAAAGGTGATGATCCCGTTCTGGGATAAGAGATGCATCCGCAACAAGATCCTGAGACAGATGACACCGGAGTGGAAGAAGGCGTACGAAGCAGGACTGTTTACAGAATTTATGGAGCAGCGCGGACCGGGACATACGGTTGGTTCTGTGAAAATATATGAAAAGGGATTTCTCGATTATAAGGAGGATATCCAGGCATCCATAGATAAACTGGATTTCTTTCATGATCCGGAGGCATTGGATAAGAAAAATGAGCTGGAGGGCATGAAAATTGCCTGCGACGCCATTATGATCCTCGGTGAACGGTATGCGGCTCTCGCAAGAGACCTGGCTCAGAAGGAGACAGATCCAAAGCGCAGGGAAGAACTGCTTCAGATCGCGGCCAACTGTGACGTTGTCCCGGCTCATAAGCCAGAGACATACTGGCAGGCGATCCAGATGTACTGGTTTGTACATCTCGGTGTCACGAGTGAGCTGAATCCATGGGATGCGTACAGCCCGGGGCGTCTTGACCAGCATTTGAATCCATTTTATGAAAAGGATGTGGAAGCGGGCGTTCTGGATGATGAGAAAGCGCTGGAACTGCTAGAGTGTCTGTGGGTTAAATTCAACAACCAGCCGGCACCGCCGAAGGTTGGGATCACGCTGAAAGAGAGCAGCACATACACAGATTTTGCAAACCTCAACACAGGCGGAATCGCTCCAAACGGAGAGAATGGCGTGAACAATGTAAGTTATCTCATACTGGACTGCATGGATGAGATGAAGCTGCTGCAGCCAAGTTCCAATGTACAGATCAGCAGAAAGACACCGCAGAAGTTCCTCAAACGTGCCTGTGAGATCTCACGCAAAGGCTGGGGACAGCCGGCATTCTACAACACAGAAGCTATCGTACAGGAGCTGCTCAACGCAGGAAAATCACTGGAGGATGCAAGGCGCGGCGGCACGAGCGGATGTGTGGAGACAGGGGCGTTCGGCAACGAGGCATATATTCTCACCGGATACTTTAATATACCGAAGATATTTGAACTGACACTGAACAACGGATACGATAAAGTAAGCGGGCAGCAGCTCGGCCTTGAGCTCGGATATGCGGCGGACTTCGAGACATACGAAGAACTTTACGACGCATTTAAAAAGCAGATGAAATATTTCATTGATATCAAAGTGCAGGGAAGCAATGTTATCGAGAAGATATACGCAGAAAATATGCCGGTGCCGTTCTTATCCATCATCACGAACGACTGTATCTCCAAAGGGAAAGACTACAATGGAGGCGGCGCAAGATACAATACAAAATATCTCCAGGGAGTAGGGATCGGAACGATCACAGACTGTCTGGCCGCTGTGAAGTACAACGTATATGAAAAGAAGACATTTACGATGGAAGAGCTGATGCAGGCGCTGGAGGATAATTTTGAAGGGCATGACAGGATCTGGAATATTGTGTGCAACAAGACGCCGAAATACGGAAATGACGACGACTATGCAGACAGCATCATGAAAGATGTGTTTGAATACTACAGAAGCCAGGTGACGGGACGGCCGAATATGCTCGGCGGTATGTACCGCATCAACATGCTGCCAACCACGTGCCACGTATACTTCGGTGACGTCATGATGGCAAGCCCCAACGGACGTCTGGCCCACAAGCCCGTATCCGAGGGAATCTCTCCGGAAAAAGGCGCGGATACAAACGGTCCTACATCTGTCGTGAAATCGTGTGCCAAGATGGACCACCTTCAGACAGGCGGAACACTGCTGAACCAGAAGTTCACACCGAGTGTAGTTGCCGGAGAAGAAGGGCTTGACCAGATGGCCAATCTCGTGCGCACCTACTTCAACATGGACGGACACCACATTCAGTTTAACGTTATCGATAAAGAGACACTCATACAGGCGCAGGAGCATCCGGAAGATTATAAGGATCTGATCGTGCGCGTGGCAGGCTACAGCGACCACTTCAGAAATCTGAGCAAGGCGCTGCAGGACGAAATCATCGAGCGGACAGAACAGAGCTTTAGTTAAACGGCTGGGGACAGGGTGAAACGCGGCTGGGGACGGAGGTTTTTTAAAAAACCTCCGTCCCCAGCCGCGTTTCACCCTGTCCCCAATTGATTTTCTCTGTAAAAAAGTCTACAATAGGATGGAAAACTAATGTGGAAAGTGGGGATAAGATGGCAGAGATCCGCAGACGGTACGTGTTTAAAGGCAGAGTCCAGGGCGTGGGCTTCCGCTACACGGCCAAATATCTTGCAAGGTCGCTCGGGCTCACCGGCTGGGTGCAAAATGAGTGGGACGGAACCGTGACGATGGAGGTTCAGGGGCGGGAGCCCATGATAAATAAACTGCTCACCGGCATAAATAACAACAGTTTCATCGAGATAGACTGGATAGACTGGGAGGGGATCCCTCTGGAGCGGGAGGCCGGCTTTGAGTCCAGATAAGTTATTGTGCCATGAATGGAAAAAGTAGTTATTCAAATAAATGCTTTTATGTTAGAATGTTTTATATACATATATACCGACAGGAAGAGAGAAAGAGGGACGACATGGGGAAAAGTGAAGACAAGAAAGGTGTTAAAAGCAGAATCGTATCGGCGGCGTGGCAGTTGTTTCATGACAAAGGATACAATGGAACGACCGTGGATGATATCATTGAACTGTCAGGGACGTCGAAAGGTTCTTTTTATTATTATTTCAACACGAAAGATGAACTGCTGAATACACTGGCGTTTATACTGGATGATTACTATGAGGAGCTGGAACAGAAGATGGATACAGGCATGAACAGTTTTGTAAAGCTGTTGTATCTGAATGCCGAGATGCACGCTATGATGGAAGAGAAGATAAGCCTTGACCTGCTCGCGTCTCTTTACTCCACCCAGCTTGTGGCGGACGGTCAGGTACACTTGCTTGACAGTAACCGCAAATATTATAAGCTCATCACCAAAGTTGTGGAGGAGGGGCAGAGGCGGGGACAGATCCGCGCCGACAGGACAGTCAGGGAGATCGTGAAATACTATGCCATGTGTGAGAGGGCGCTCGTATCCGACTGGTGCCTCAACAAGGGAAGCTACTCCCTCACCAGGTACAGCAGAGAATGCATGCCGGTCATGATGGAACATTTTAAGGCATAATATGTTTCATAAGGCAGATTTATAGAACTGCCGGCGTTCAATAAGACATAGAAATATGTTACAGGAAAGAGGAAGATGTATGGTGATTCAAGGTTTACAGAAGCTTACACTTTTGGATTATCCGGGCAAAGTGGCTTGTACCATATTTACAGCAGGATGTAATTTCCGGTGTCCCTTCTGCCACAACGCTTCACTTGTGGTAGATACTTATAAGAACGAAGAGATAACGCAGGAAGAGGTGTCTGCGTTTCTGAAAAAGCGCATGGGAGTGCTGGACGGGGTATGCGTTACCGGAGGTGAGCCGCTGATACAGTCTGATATAGAACCATTTCTGAGGCAGATCAAGGAGATGGGGTACGCGGTAAAGCTTGACACAAACGGAAGCTTTCCCGATAAGCTCAAGAGACTCGTGGACGAAAAACTTGTGGACTATGTAGCCATGGACATCAAGAATTCCCAGGAGAGTTACGGGAAGACGATCGGTATCAGGGATTATGACATACGGAACATACACCGAAGCGTCCAGTATCTTCTAAGTGACGCCGTGCCCTATGAATTCCGCACCACCGTTGTGCTGGAGTTTCACCAGCGCTCGGATTTTGAGTCCATCGGCAGGTGGATCAGGGGAGCGCAGCGGTACTACCTCCAGCAGTTTGTAGATTCGGGAGATCTCATACAGGAAGGGCTTCACGGATACAACAGGGAAATTATGGAACAGGCGCTGGAAGTGGTGGAAAAATACGTGCAGACCGCGGAAATACGCGGGTTATAGCATAACTATACAATAACAACATGTTGTGAAAGAATCAAAAAAACGCACAATATGTTGTTATTTTTGTTGACTGTCATACCAGAAGAGTGGTAAGATAAAAGAACCGACAAATGAAAATGATATTTGTATAAAGAACGGAAGAAAAAAAGAATAAGTGGGGAGGCTCTATCATGTATCAAGTAACAAAAAGAGACGGTCAGATAGCAAAGTTTGACATCACAAAAATCAGCGAGGCGATCAGCAAGGCGTTTGCCGCACAGGAGAAAGAGTATAATCAGGATATTATCGATCTGCTGGCGCTGAAGGTTACCGCTGATTTTGAACCAAAGATAAAGAATTCGCTCGTTCAGGTGGAGGACATCCAGGACAGCGTTGAGGCAGTCCTGATCAAGGCGGGATATGCAGATGTGGCGAAGGGCTATATCTTATACAGAAAACAGAGAGAGAAGATACGTAATCTGAATTCCACCATGCTGGACTACAGAGAGATCGTGGACAGCTATGTGAAGGTAACGGACTGGCGCGTCAAGGAGAATTCAACGGTCACATATTCCGTGGGCGGACTCATTCTCAGCAACTCCGGGGCGATCACTGCGAACTACTGGCTGTCGGAGATCTATGATGATGAGATCGGACAGGCACACAGAGACGCTGACATCCATATCCACGACTTGTCCATGCTCACAGGCTACTGTGCAGGGTGGTCGTTAAAGCAGCTTATCCAGGAAGGACTCGGCGGCATTCCGGGAAAGATATCATCCTCACCGGCAAAGCATCTGAGCGTGCTCTGCAACCAGATGGTCAACTTTCTCGGTATTATGCAGAATGAATGGGCAGGCGCACAGGCATTTTCTTCTTTTGACACATATCTTGCCCCGTTTGTAAAGGTGGATGACCTGCAGTATGAAGATGTGAAAAAATGCATTGAATCATTTATCTATGGTGTGAACACTCCGTCCCGCTGGGGCACACAGGCGCCGTTTTCCAATATCACGCTCGACTGGACGGTGCCGAATGACCTTGTCAATATGCCGGCTATCGTGGGCGGTAAAGAGATGGACTTCACATACGGCGACTGTAAGAGAGAGATGGATCTGGTCAACAAGGCATTTATCCAGATCATGATCGAGGGAGACGCGCACGGCCGTGGATTCCAGTATCCCATCCCGACCTATTCCATCACGAGTGATTTCGACTGGTCCGAGACAGAGAACAACAAGCTTTTATTTGAAATGACGGCAAAATACGGGACACCTTATTTTTCCAACTATATCAACAGTGATATGGAGCCAAGCGACGTCAGAAGTATGTGCTGCAGACTTCGCCTTGACCTGAGGGAACTGCGCAAGAAATCAGGCGGCTTTTTCGGCAGCGGCGAAAGCACAGGCTCTGTAGGCGTTGTGACGATCAACATGCCGAGAATAGCCTACCAGTCAGCGGATGAGGAAGAGTTTTTCACGCGTCTGGACAAAATGATGGACATCGCGGCACGCTCGCTTCATGTGAAGCGTTCGGTCATCACTAAGCTTCTGGACGAAGGACTTTACCCGTATACAAAGAGATATCTCGGAACGTTTGACAATCATTTTTCAACCATCGGTCTGATAGGAATGAACGAGGCAGGCCTGAACGCAAAATGGATCGGAAAGGATATGACAGACACAGCGACGCAGGAATTTTCCAAGAAAGTGCTGAATCACATGAGGGAGCGGCTTTCCGGTTATCAGGAAGAATACGGCGAGCTGTATAATCTGGAGGCGACGCCGGCAGAGTCCACAACGTACAGATTTGCAAAGCACGATGTGGCACAATTCCCGGACATCATCACGGCGGCAGAAGGAGACGGGACACCGTATTACACGAACAGTTCCCACCTGCCGGTAGGGTATACGGAAGATATCTTTGAGGCGCTTGATATCCAGGACGAACTGCAGACGCTATATACATCCGGAACAGTGTTCCACGCGTTCCTCGGCGAGAAGCTTCCTGACTGGAAGTCGGCAGCTTCACTTGTGAAGAAAATAGCGGAAAATTACAGGCTTCCTTACTATACGATGTCTCCGACCTATTCGATCTGTAAGAACCACGGATATATCAACGGAGAAGAGTACAGCTGCCCGGAATGCGGCGAGACGACGGAAGTATACAGCAGGATCACCGGTTATTACCGTCCGGTCCAGAACTGGAACGACGGTAAATCACAGGAATTCAAGGACAGAAAGGTTTATGACCTGAGTCATTCCAAGCTGCATATTACTTCAAAATCCGGGGAACATATTGATGAAGTGCCAAAGCAGGAGGCAGGAGAACCGCAGAAGATCCTTTTCACTACAAAGACATGCCCGAACTGTACGATGGCAAAAGCCATGCTGGAAAAGGCACACATAGATTATATGCTTGTAGATGCAGAAGAACATGCGGATCTCGTGGAGAAATATGGCATAAAGCAGGCGCCGACACTTATCGTCATAGATGAGAACGGTGTGGAAAAGCTTGCCAATGCATCGAACATTAAAAAGTATACAGAGAGTAATTAGATTACTCTTATGAGGAGGTAGTCCTATGTATGATATTGTAATTGTCGGAGGCGGCACCGCCGGAATGACAGCTGCGATCTATGGACTGCGTGCGGGGAAAAAAGTATTGCTCATCGAAGGAACAACCTTCGGTGGGCAAATTACGTTATCTCCTCACGTAGAGAATTATCCCGGAATCGCAGAAGTAAGCGGCAGTGAGTTTGCAACAGCGATGGCGGAACAGGTATCTGCCCTTGGGGCAGAGCTGGAATATACGAAGGTGAAAGCTGTCAGAAAAGACGGCGGGAACAAGATCGTCGTGACAGAAGATGCGGAGATACCATGCAGGACAGTGATCCTGGCAACCGGGGTAACGCACCGCCATCTTGGAGTACCGCGTGAAGAGGCGCTTGTTGGGGCGGGAGTATCATACTGTGCGGTGTGTGACGGGGCGTTCTTTAAAGGCAGCGATGTAGCTGTTGTAGGAGGAGGCAGCACTGCGCTTCAGGATGCAGTCTTTTTAAGCGAATACTGCAGCCATGTGTATGTGATCCACCGGAGGGATGAATTCCGGGGAGAGAAGCATCTTGTGGCGTCACTGAGTGAAAGAGAGAATGTATCATTTGTACTTGACAGCGTTGTGTCTGAGATCAAGGGCACAGATGCGGTAGAGAGTGTCGGCATCCTGAACAAGAAGACAGGTGAAGCCTCAGAACTTAAAGTAGAGGGAGTTTTTATAGCAGTAGGACAAAAGCCAAACAACGATCCGTTTGAGGAGACAGTAAAGCTGAATGAAGAAGGTTATATTCTTGCGGCAGAAGACTGTATGACTTCCTGTCCGGGCATCTTTGCAGCGGGAGACTGCCGCACAAAAGAAGTGCGCCAGCTCACGACAGCAGCAGCGGACGGTTCGGTGGCGGCCCTTGCGGCCTGCAGATATATCGAAGAAATGGGTGTGTAAAGTAAATATGCCCGAAACAACGGCCCCGCCGCATCGTGTGATGCGAGCGGGGCCGTTTTCGGGCACAGTCTTAAACGCTGTTTTTTTTCAGTGCACTGTTTTTGCCGATTCCAAAATGATCTGCCTTCAATATTTCAAATGATCTTTCATAATCCCCTTTTCTCATGTAACGCACCATCTTCTTTAGATTCTCATTCGTTTTCGGTATATGCATTCCGTTTTTTATAGAATATTGTCCCATTCGTATGAGCTCCGACAGATTACTTTCATAAATTTTGTTGATACGCTCATTTTCAAATATGCTGACGATCTCCATATGCATGGCAGTGTCCGCCACTTCCCACTCGTAGACGTCTCCCGCCGCGGCGCACATGCGCACGATCTTCTCCTCGATGCGGTAGGAAAACTCTTCATGGCGCTTTTCGGAAAATATCATTTTAAAGGCCTCGCCCTCCAGTAGTTCTCTCAGCTGGTAGATCTCGTTGATGTCCTTATCTGTGATCTCCTTCACTGTCATGGATTTATAATAGTCCGTAACGATAAGACCTTCCGCCTGCAGCATCCGTATTGCGGTGCGCACGGGACTCCGGCTCATGCCGAGTTCTTTTGTGAGCATAGCCTCAGTAAGGGACATTCCGGGCGGGTAGCTCAGTTTCAGGATATTTGATTTTATTTTTTCATAAGCCTGGTCGGCCAGAGAGATCGTTTTTTCAGCCATAGGGCACCTCTTTTCTATTAGATAAATATATTCAGACGGATGAAAACGATTAGTATACACTGATTCATATTGTATACAAATTATAACGTGTTTTAAAGGAAAAAACAATATTATTTTCAATATATGTTGACTTTTGAAAAATGCAGTGCTATATTAAGTATAGAAAAATTGTATACAAATTATTCTAATGTATACAAATACATATCATATGAAACACCTGCAGTTCAAGAAATAAACTATGTTGAGAGAGGAAGGTATGCAGCATGAAATTGGGATTTATCGGTACAGGTAATATGGCGTCTGCCATCATGGGAGGAATCATTGAGAAACAGATCATTCCGGCGGAGGAGATCATTGGAGCAGATCTGTTTGCCCCGGGCAGAGAGAAAGCGCGGACACAGTTTGGCATCCATGTGACTGACAGTAACAAAGAAGTTGTGGAAAAGGCAGAAGTCATCGTTCTTTCTGTAAAGCCGCAGTTCTATGAGGACGTGATCAATGAGATAAAGGGCGATATTAAAGATGATCAGATTATAATCACGATTGCGCCCGGAAAGACGCTTGCGTGGCTCGAAGAGAAGTTCGGCAGACCGGTAAAGATCGTCCGCACGATGCCGAACACACCTGCGATGGTCGGAGAAGGTATGACGGCTGCATGCCCGAATGAGCATATGGACGATAAAGGGATGGAATATGTAAAGACGCTGCTTCAGAGTTTCAGCCAGGTTGAAGTCGTGCCGGAACGCCTCATGGACGCGGTAGTTTCCGTAAGCGGCAGTTCACCGGCTTACGTGTTCGTCCTTATTGAAGCCATGGCCGATGCCGCCGTATCAGGCGGAATGCCGAGACCGCAGGCGTATAAGTTTGCGGCGCAGGCAGTGCTCGGAAGTGCCAAGATGGTACTGGAGACTGGAAAGCATCCGGGAGAACTAAAAGACATGGTCTGCTCCCCGGCAGGGACGACGATCGAGGCAGTCCGCGTATTGGAGGAGAGAGGGTTCAGAAGTGCCGTGATCGAGGCAATGAAAGTGTGTGAAGACATATCCAGGAGTCTGTAAGGTACACGAATTGAACCGGTGGCGTTCCATAAGCTGCTGTAAATTTATATGCCGGCTCCGCCTGTTTTCCCGGGGTGAAGGTACGTATATATTCAGATAAAAGACCGTATCCGCAGGATGCGGTCTTTCGTCTGCCCTGTGAAGCGGTTTTGCGGGGAAATATGTGTTTAATACACGTGCAGGATATAAATTAACAGAAAATATAATTATTTATAAAAAAGATATTGACAAATAGAATTAACTGGTGTATTATAATGACATAAATAATAAACAAGATAAGAAAACAGATAAAACATTTGTTGGAAGTGAGTTTATTATTAAAATTTGAAGGACGCATTCATACAGAGATAATTTTTAATAACGTTGGTTGATAAGGAGATTCGGAAGAATAGAAGTATTGATTGGATGTAAGAAGTTCAGTAAGTATGATGTATCAAACAAAACGGGTTATTAAAAATATTATCGAAGAGTGAAAGCAGAATTCAAAGAAATAGTTTAAGAAAGGAAGGTACGGACCGCCAAAAAATTAAACTATGAATCTGATCCAAGTTGATCAGAGAAAAAAATTTTACCAACAGAAAGGGTAAAAGAATGATTGAAGAATCAAAGTAAGGATGGGTGTCATTTATGTAATATAATTGATGCCCATCTTTACTGTCCTTTTGTGTCCTGCTATAATAGGATGCGTAATAAAAAAGCTGTACCGGGCCGATCTTGCCGGGCAAAGCAAAATGCGATGGAGACAACGATATGCCGAAAGCTTATAACCAGAAAATAAAACTGCTGTTTCTGATGGATCTGCTGGAGAGGCAGACAGATACGGAACATTCGATAACAATGAAAGAGATTCTGACTGCCATGGAAGCAAACGGCATCCAGGCCGCCAGGAAAAGCATATACAGCGATATTGAGACGCTCAGACAGTACGGCATGGATATAGAGTATAAAAAAGAACAGCCGGAAGGGTACTATCTTGCGAGCCACTGCTTTGAACTGCCGGAGCTTAAGCTGCTTGTGGATGCGGTGCAGTCCTCACGTTTTATCACAGAGAAGAAGTCCAGAAGCCTGATCAAAAAAATTGAAGCGCTGGCAAGCAGGCATGAAGCATCCTGTCTGCAGAGACAGGTGTATGTTTCCGACCGGATCAAGACGATGAATGAGAGCATTTATTACAATGTGGACAAGATACACGCCGCCATTTCGGGGAATTCTAAGATAAGATTCCAGTATACACAGTGGACATTGGACAAGACAACTGTACTGCGCAATGAAGGGAAATTCTATTATATCAGTCCGTGGGCGCTCAACTGGACGGAAGAAAATTATTATCTGATAGGCTATGATGCGGACAAGAACGCTCTGAGGCATTTCAGAGTGGATAAAATGCTGAAAATAGAGGTCCTGAAGGAGAACAGAGAAGGGGCGGAGATATTCCGGGACTTTGATCCGGCCCGGTACTCGAAAAAAACTTTTGGGATGTTCGCGGGGAAGGAAGAAACGGTATCCATCCGTTTCCCAAACCGTCTGATCGGGGTAGTCATTGACCGGTTCGGAAAATCGGCCGCAGTAAAAAGAGACGGGGACGGTTTTTTTACGGCCAGGGTCCAGGTTGCTGTGAGTGAACAGTTTTTTGGGTGGTTAACAGGATTAGGAAAAGATGTTATAATAGTTTCACCTGAGGCGGTTGCCGGGGAGCACAGGAGACTTCTTCAGGGAATCATAGATACTTATGCCTGCGGCACATGACCGGTTCCGCCGGCACGGATGATTAATAAGGGACAAAGGAGACGATATCATGGAAATGGTAAACTTAAATGACATAATTGGCAATGCATTGGACGGAACGTCGAAGCTCACAGGTTCAGGCGCTGTACAGGGGACGACGGCGCTCATTGTTGCGGCTGCGATCGGAATACTCGTGTGTCTGTTCGGACTTAAGCTTGTGAAAATACTGACTGCCGCCGCCGGGGCCGTTATCGGCGCGGGGATCGGAGTATCCGTGGCGGTCGGGCTTGGACTGACAAAGATCACATTTCTGGCTGTGGTGATCGCCGGGGCCGTTATTCTCGGCGCGATGGCATTTTTCCTCTATAAATTCGGAGTGTTTCTGATGGTGCTGGCTTATGTGTTTGGCGTATGCGCAATGCTGCTGAAGCCGGATTCACTTATTCCGCTCATCATCAGCATCGCGGTCGCGGTTGTGTTTGCAGTGCTTGCCGTCATCTTTATCGAACCGCTTGTCATCATCGTTACCGGTCTGTCCGGCGGTGTCTCGGCGGGGGTGGCTGCGGCCGAGCTTGCAGGACTTGCGGCAAATGCGTGGATAGGCTTTGGCATCGGGATCGTCATGGCGGTTATCGGTATCAGCGTCCAGTTTATGATGCATTCCAGAAAGATCGGTAAGACGGAAAAGGTACACGCAAAAAAATATAAAGAACAAGTATCCAGGGAAACCGAGGTAGAGAAGGCAAGAATGATACTTGACGATGACGCGGAAGAAAAAGAGGACGACGAAGATTGAGTCCTGTTTATGACACACCTCCTCTGTTATAGTGTGAACTATAACAGGGGAGGTGCTTTATTATGTACAGAATTTTAAAAATTGTGCTGCTCACAGCCGGGATCATGATGCAGGCGGCGTCCGTTGTCTTGTTTGGATTTACGGAGATCCATATTTCAGAATACTTGTACATGGCTGTCTGGGTGTTATGCGGCATTCTCATCAAATATCTGCTGCAGTCGTTATCGCCGGACGGCAAGGCAAATTAACCCATATGGACTGTGTTTAGTTGTATTTTGCGGCGGATGTGATATAATATAAACATAAAAATGAATAAAGGGGGCTTACTGATGAAGATAGATATGCACTGTCACGTAAAAGAAGGTTCGGTGGACAGCAGAGTAAGCTTGGATGAATATATCACAAAGTTAAAGGAAAATGGTTTTGACGGAATGCTTATCACAGACCATGATACCTATAAAGGCTACCGCCATTGGAAAAACAGCATGAAGGGCAAGGTGCATGATGACTTTGTCGTGCTCAAGGGGATAGAGTACGATACTTGTGATGCAGGGCACATTATCTGTATTATGCCGGAAGGTGTAAAGATGAGACTGCTGGAACTGCGCGGTCTGCCTGTAGCTGTGCTGATCGATTTTGTGCACCGGCACGGGGGAATCCTCGGGCCGGCTCATCCTTGCGGGGAGAAGTATCTCAGTTTTACAAATACAAAGAAGTTTTATAAATCACCGGAGATCATCAAACGGTTTGATTTTGTGGAGGCGTTTAATTCGTGTGAGCCGGAGGAATCTAACGAAGGGGCGGCAAAGCTGGCCCGCAAATATAAAAAGCCGGGGATCGGAGGAAGTGATTCCCACAAGCTGGACTGTGTCGGCAGAGGATATACGGTGCTGCCGGAGCATGTGACGTGTGAGACGGAGCTTATCTCGCTCATACGCAGGAAAGTGCCTGTTGAGGCGGGAGGAATGCTGTACAACAAGACAACGAAAGACAAGATCGGGAAGGTGAACAAGCTGCTTGTATATTCTTTCTGGTTCTACAATAAGGGCGGCGAGCTGCTCAAGCGTCACAGAAGAAGACAAAAAGGCCAGGTGGAAAATCCGGTAGACCCGATCGATCCGATCGAGATCCCGTATCTGGAGCGAATGAAATAATGAGACAAGTCCTTTGCAGTGTATGCAGAGGACTTCTCTTATGTTCATACATCTGTTTAATGTCCGGATAATGATGAGGAACAAAGTACAAAGGAGAAAACGAAGCGATGTATAGTATGATGTGCCGGCTGTTTCAGAAGGTGATGAAGTTTGTCATGGACCGTGTGCCTTTCTGGAGAAAGCCAAAGATGATAACCGGCAGGGACAGTCTCAAGAAGCTGCCTGCCATAATACAGAAAAAAGGAATCAAAAATGTCCTGCTTGTGACCGATCCGGGTATTTCTGCCCTTGGACTGCACAGGCAGCTTGTGGAGTGGATCCGGGAAGCCGGCATCCACTGTACGGTATATGACAAAACAGTGGCAAACCCGACGATCGCCAATGTAGAGGAGGCGCTTGCACTGTACCGTGAACACGACTGTCACGCGATCATCGCGTTCGGCG
This sequence comes from [Clostridium] hylemonae DSM 15053, assembly GCF_008281175.1. NCBI lineage: Bacteria > Bacillati > Bacillota > Clostridia > Lachnospirales > Lachnospiraceae > Lachnoclostridium > [Clostridium] hylemonae. The sequence goes on along the minus strand of NZ_CP036524.1, from coordinate 2,777,573 downwards.
GCGGTTCCCCGATGGACTGTGCCAAAGGAGTCGGCGCCAGAGTGGCAAGGCCGCGTAAAAAGATATCGTCCATGCGGGGAGAGCTGAAGATCCTGAAACCAATTCCGCTGCTCATCGCGATACCGACTACGGCCGGAACGGGGAGTGAGACGACACTTGCGGCAGTGCTGACAAATGAAAAAACACATGAAAAATATGCGGTCAACGACTTTGTTCTGATCCCCCGGTATGCGGTGCTCGACCCTGTGCTGACCAGAGGACTGCCGAAGCATATCACAGCGGCCACCGGGATGGATGCCCTCACCCATGCGGTGGAGGCGTACATAGGGCGCAGCAACACGGCAGAGACGATCGAGGACAGTGTATCAGCGGTAAAGCTTATCTTCCGTAATCTGGAGAAAGCATACAGAGACGGGGAAGATATGGAGGCAAGGGAGAAGATGCAGAAGGCGTCCTTCCTGGCCGGAGCGGCGTTCACGCGTGCATACGTCGGATATGTTCATGCGATCGCCCACAGTCTCGGCGGAGAATACGGCATTCCCCACGGGCTTGCCAATGCGGTCATACTTCCGTACGTGCTGGATGCCTATGGGAGCAGTATTTATATCCAGCTTGCGGAATTGGCGGATATTGTCAGGATCGGGCAGGAATTCGAGGAGGATCAGGCCAAGGCGGAGGCATTTATCGCGGAGATCAGGGCGATGAACAGGCGGATGGGCCTGCCGGAGAAGCTGGAAGGCATCAGGGAAGACGATATCGACATGCTGGCAAAAAGGGCGGCCAGAGAGGCAAATCCGCTCTACCCGGTACCGAAGATCATGAAAAAGGCACAGCTGAAGGAAATTTATTATCAGATTCGGGCATAGGAGGAGGAAAATGACGGATTACAAAGAAATTATCAGAAAACAGAGAGAGTATTTCAGGGAAGGCGAGTGCAAAAGCGTGGGGTTCAGGATAGCGCAGCTTCAGCGGATGAACGCCTGGATATGTAAAAATGAAGAGGCGATAATGGAAACACTGCACAAGGATCTGCACAAATCGCCCTTTGAGGCTTACGCCACAGAGATAGGGATCGTAAAAGAGGAGATAAAGTACACGCTGAAGCATCTGCGCCGCTGGGCGAAGCCGAGACGGGTGCCTACGCCGCTCACCCAATTCCCGTCCAGTTCCTTTATTTATCCGGAGCCTTATGGGGCAGTGCTGATCATGTCTCCATGGAATTATCCGTTTCAGCTGACGGTCGCGCCTCTTGTCGGCGCCATTTGCGCGGGCAACTGTGCTGTAGTAAAGCCTTCCGCTTACTCCCCCCACACGTCAGACATTGTGGCCAGGATGATCCGTGAACTGTTTCCGGAGAAGTATGTAAGTGTGATCACGGGCGGAAGAAAGGAAAACGAGGCGCTCCTGAATGAGCGTTTTGACTATATTTTCTTCACGGGAAGCGTTAATGTGGGGAAATATGTGATGGAGAAGGCGTCAAAGCACCTCACTCCGGTAAGTCTTGAACTGGGCGGCAAGAGTCCGTGCATCGTGGATGAGACCGCGGATATTAAGCTGGCGGCAAAGCGTATCGTGTGGGGAAAATTCCTGAACTCCGGGCAGACGTGTGTAGCTCCGGATTATATACTTGTTCAGAAGAGCGTGAAAGACAAACTGCTGAAGCAGATAGAAAAATATATCTACAAAATGTACGGCAAAGACGCGTGCCACAATCCGGAATATCCGAAGATGATCAATGACAAGCATTTTGACAGAGTGCTCGGACTTATGCGGGGGACGCACATTGTATGCGGCGGAGGAAGCAGAAGCGACACGAGACAGATCGAGCCGACTGTCGTCGACCAGGTGAACTGGGACAGTCCGGTGATGCAGGAAGAGATCTTCGGGCCTGTGCTTCCGGTGCTCACCTTCTACGATATCAAAGAAGCGGCAGCTATGGTCAATGCCAGACCCCGTCCCCTGGCGTTATACCTGTTCACAAAAGAAAAGAGAAGGGAAGCTTATATTTTGAGGAATGTCTCCTACGGCGGAGGCTGTATCAATGACACGGTAGTGCATCTGGCGACGTCCCACATGCCGTTCGGCGGTGTCGGGAACAGCGGTATGGGCGGCTACCACGGCAAAGCCAGCTTCGATACCTTCACACACGAAAAGAGCATTATGAAAAAGTCACTGCTCATAGACATACCTGTGCGTTATGCACCATTTAAGAATAAACTGAATATACTGAAAAAGTTACAATGATCGTAAGAATCGAAAGGGGTCAGACCCCTGCGCACGCAGGGGGTCTGACCCCTTTCAACTCTAAAACAATTTGCCGATTTGAAAGATTATTGTGCTCATTGTCCACGCTGTTACAAGCTGAAAGAGTACAATTCCAAGGGTTCCTTTCCAGCTTTTTAATTCCCGGTGCATCGTGGCGATGGTGGCGGTACACGGTACGTACAGCAGGCAGAATACCATGAGTGCATAAGCATTCAGGGCGCCGAATCCCATGGAACCGAGTGTCGTCACCATTGTGCCCATGCCGTGGGCGGTTGTGATGTTCTGGATGCCGAACAGTACGCTGCAGCTTGACACGACGACTTCCTTGGCGGCGATTCCGGCGATGAGCGCCACGATGATCTGCCACTGTCCGAGGCCGGCGGGCCGGAAGACGGGTACCACCGCCCTTCCGATGATAGAGCCGAAGCTCTCGGTGATGTCAGTCACGTATCCGCCCGGACCAAAGTTCAGTATGACCCACATGATGACAGAGGCGATGAAGATGACGGTACCGGCTTTGGTCAGATAATCTTTTATCTTTTCCCACACATAGATGGCGATGGTACGTGCATTCGGCGCTTTGTATTCCGGCAGTTCTATGAGCAGCGCGTGTTCTGCCCTGCTTCCGTCTATCCTGGACAGGATAAAGGCGGTGGCGATGGCTACGATGATGCCGAGCACATACATGGAATAGCATACGAGCATGGCATGCTTTCCAAAAAACATGGAAGAAAACAGCACATATATAGGCAGTCTTGCGCTGCAGGACATAAACGGCGTGACGAGGATCGTCTTGAACCGGTCTCTCTTATGCTCCAGCGCGCGGGACGCCATGATGGCAGGAACCGAACAGCCGAAACCGAGAAGCAGCGGAAGGAAGGCCCGTCCTGACAGACCAAGTTTACTCATGATATCGTCCATGACAAAGGCGACCCGGGCCATATAACCGCTGTCCTCCAGAAAGGCAAGCGCCAGAAACAGGATAAATATATTGGGCAGAAAGGTCAGGATCCCGCCCACGCCTGAGATAATGCCGTCCACCACAAGGGAGGTCATCATCTCCCCTGTATTTACAGCGGCAAGGCCGGATGAAACAGCCGCGGACAGCGCCTCCAGCCCGATCTCAAAGTATCCTTTCAGCCAGTCCCCGATCGTAAAAGTAAAGAAAAAGACAAGGGCCATAATTCCGAGAAAAATCGGAAGCCCGAGCCACCGGCTCGTAAGAATACGGTCTATTTTATCGGTAGAAGCTTCTTTGCGTGACTTGTTTACGAGGACCTCCGCAATGATCTCCTCTATAAAATTATATTTCTGGTTGATGATATCCTTTTCATAGCTGCGGTCCACCGTATTGCCGAGTTCAAGCGGATAGGCGTTTGTGACACCTTTGTCCTGCTCGAGGATCTTGATGGCATGCCAGCGCTTGTTTTCCAGATCAGGATAGCACCGGCTGAGCTCAGCTATGATAAGGTCTATCTTGTCCTCTATGTAATCCTCGTACACCATGGCATATTCGTCGTGGTGGTTATGCCGGTGTGAGTATTTGAGGCCGGGATGGTGGTGGATCAATGGTCCCTGCCTGTCATATTCTTTGTGATGTGAGACGGCGTGCATGAGGATGGACAGCCCGGTCTTTTTTCTGGCAGATACCGGAATGGCCGGGACGCCGAGCATTTCCGGAAGTCTGTGGAGGTCGATCTCCATCCCCCGCTCTTCCACAATATCCATCATGTTAAGCGCCAGGACGACTGGTTTGCCAAGCTCGATGAGCTGGAGTGTGAGGTAGAGATTCCGTTCCAGACTGGAGGCGTCTATGACGTCCACGATGACATCCACGTCGTCGCTCATGATACATTCGCGCGACACTGTTTCTTCCATTGTATATGACGTCAGGCTGTAGATACCGGGAAGGTCGATGAGCTTAAATTCCTGCCCTTTGTATGTGGCCCGTCCCTCCTTCTTCTCTACGGTGACACCCGGCCAGTTGGCCACCTTCAGGTTTGCGCCGGTAAACGCGTTGAACAGGGTCGTCTTTCCGCAGTTTGGATTCCCAATAAAGCCTACATTGATCGTTTTTCTCATTGCGCCTTAACCTCCCGGATCTCTATATGGTCGGCGATCCGCCTGCCCATGGCAAAGCGGGTTCCGCGGAACTTGGCTGTCAGAGAGCCTTTTTTGTCGTTGTTGAGCACCGTGATCTGCGTACCTTCCGTCAGACCGAGCGCTTCGAGGCGGCGCTCCAGGCTTAGCTCAATATCGATCGATCTCACCTCATAAGTCTGATTGTTTTTTCCTTGTTTCAGTGTCATATGTGAACAGCTCCTACAATTGTTATTGATAATTATTATCTATTACAATGGATATCATACCACTATTTGACGTAAATGGCAATGTGAAGTATACTATAAAGACTATAAAACAGAGGCAGAAACGGAGCGGATCTATGCAGATTTATTTTTTCATACTATACTTTTTCACATACGGTTTTCTCGGATGGTGTACAGAGGTGGCTTTTGCCACGACGAAACAGCATAAGTTTGTGAACCGGGGGTTCTTAAACGGCCCCATTTGTCCCATCTACGGCGTCGGTGTCGGTATTGTCGTACAGTTTCTTGCCCCGGTAAAGGACAACCTCATATTACTTTATCTTACGTCCACCGTGCTCGTCACACTGATCGAATGGATCACCGGCTTTCTGATGGATAAGATATTTCATCACAAATGGTGGGATTATACCGGCCAGCCGCTGAACATAGGCGGATACGTCTGTCTTGTTTTTTCTCTTGTCTGGGGCGTGGCCTGCGTATTCATCGTGAAGGTAGTCCATCCGCTCATACATAAGGGGCTTTCGTTCATCCCGGAAGTTGTCGGCATTGTGATCATCGCCGTGCTCGGCGCGGTGCTCATTTCAGATATTTATGTTACCGCGTCCGGTATCCTGAAGCTGAACAGACGTCTCGAGATGATGGAGAAGATCGCGGCGGAACTGCGGGAGTTTTCCGACAAGGTAGGGGAGAACATTCACGAAAACGTGATGGAGACGATGGAAGTTACGGAAGGGATCAAAGAAAAGCTGGAGACGGCCACGGAAGAACAGATGGGCCGTGTGGCGGATCTGAAAGAAAAATACAGGGAGCTGGCAGAACATGGAACGAGAGTGAGCAACCGTCTGCTAAAGGCGTTCCCGAAGATGGAATCGAGGCGGCATAAAGACATATTGAAAGAACTCCAGCAGAGATTAAGGAAATAATGAAAAACGCAGCCATGCCTGTGCTGCCGGACATATCCGGCAGTGCGGCAGAGGCTGCGTTTGCTTTATAGTTTCTTCTTTTTACGGTGTACCATATAGGACTGTACCATCAGGTAACCCGGATATATAAGACAGAATACCGGGAGAAGGTAATTGGCCGGAAAGCCGAGCTTTTCCAGATAACCGTCCACGAGGATGAAGATAACGATAAGCGGCAGGACATAAGAGATGTAGCCCTTTGTCCAATTCGGAAGCTTCAGTCCCTTTCCGCTGTTTACTTCCTGACTGTAGTTCTTCCAGCCCCATCCGTACCGGTATGTACAGAAGAGCAGATAGAGCAGTGAGCCGAGCGGCAGCAGTGTGTTGGAGACGATAAAGTCCTCCAGATCCTGAACAGTGCTTCCCGCGCCGAATGGCTGGAAACCGCTCAAAAGATTGAAACCGAGCGCGCATGGAAGGGAGAGCAGGATAACGACGACCGCATTTACGGCAACTGCCTTCTTTCGGGTCCAGCCGAAGTCCATGGCAAATGCCACGATATTTTCAAATACCGCGATGATCGTAGTCAGGGCGGCAAAGGCCATAAAGGCGAAGAACAGAGAGCCCCAGACCCTTCCTCCGGCCATCTCATTGAAGGTGGCCGGAAGTGTGACAAATATAAGTCCCGGTCCGCTGCCCGCGTCTATGTTATACGTAAAACATGCGGGAAAGATGATAAGTCCCGAGAACAGCGCGACGAGCGTATCCAGAACGACCACGTTAAGACTCTCCGATACGAGAGAGTGGTCTTTTCCGATATAACTGCCAAAGATAGCCAGCGCCCCGATACCGAGACTCAGCGTGAAAAACGCCTGCCCGAGCGCGGCGAAGATGATCTCGCCGAGGGAATAATGCTCCAGCGCCCTGCCGAAATCAGGAATCAGGTAGAAGGCAAGCCCTTCCTTTGCGCCGCTGAGCAGGAAGCTGTGCACAACGAGTACGATCATGACGAGAAACAGCGCGCCCATCATGTATTTTGAAATCTTCTCCACTCCATTTCTGAGCCCTCTGGAACAGATGAAAAATCCGATGACGGTGACAACAAGCATCCAGAGAACCTGCTGCGAAGGACTTGCCAGAAAGCCGGAAAAGGAAGCATTGATCTGCTGTGCATTTTTGCCGCTCAGCGAGCCGGCCGCGGTCTTGAAGAAATAGGCAAGCATCCAGCCGCCGACCGTTGTGTAGAACATCATCAGCATATAGTTGCCGACGAGAGGGACGAGCTTGATAAAATGCCATTTTGTTCCCTCAGGTTCCAGTTCTTCAAAAGATCTGGCGGCGGATTTCTGTGACGCCCGTCCCACGGAATATTCCATAGTCATGATCGGAAGACCGAGAAGGACCAGGAATACAAGGTATATCAGAACAAAAGCAGCGCCCCCGTACTGTCCGGTGATATATGGGAACCGCCATACGTTGCCGAGTCCTACTGCGCAGCCTGCGCTGATAAGCAGAAAACCGAGCCGTGATGAAAATTTTTCTCTTGTGTTCATTCTCTACACTCCTTATAAAATAACATGCTGTCCCCCGCCATGCCAGCAGACGGAGGATACTTCTCCTATTCTACTAAACAGAGTGTCAATCGTCAAATGTATATTGACAAAAACAGAATTAGCAGATATGATATTTACACTCGTCAAGTAATTCTATCGCCGGCAGTTCTGCTGGTCTTTAAAGGGGGCGTCCCCGTTTCGGGAGCTTTCATCCCTGATTTTCCTCAAGAGATAAAGAAAAGGAGAATGTGTATGAAATATGTAGCCAGACAATGGAGGCTGTTTGCGTCCGGTTTATTTTTGCTGCTTTTTTGTCTTATCCTGAAGGGAGAGGCGCGGGCGGCGTCCGTGACTCTTGAACAGGGGGAGGCAGTTTATTATCAGGGATACTCGACTCACTATTATTATATAGACGGCGTTCTCGGATACTGCCTGGAACCTGGCAAGGTACCGCCGTCCGACGGCAGTTATGACTCACAGGTCATCGATAACAGCCAGCTTCTGAGCAAGGCCATGTATTATGTGTACGGAGGGCCGGGGTATGAGACACATATGAAGCCCGCGCTTGCGCAGGTGTGGCAGACAAAGGAAAATGCCTACTGCCTGTCCCACTGTGTACTTTCCTATATTTATGACGGTATGAGCGGGGACAGCGACGCATTTATCGGCCTGAACGAAGAGATGAAGGATCAGGTTGTCCGGTGTGCCTCATGGATCAGAGAATGGCCGGCGATCCCGAAGCCGGATATCGCATTCTCCGGCACAGAGTTTCAGAGCTGGTTTGACAGAGAAGGAAAGCAGCAGCGGACAGATGAGATAACCTGTGTCGGCGACGCGGACAACAGTATGACCGTGCCGCTTCCGGAGGGGGTGTGGCTTGTCAATGTCACAAAAGGGACAAGAACGTCCGGAAATGTGGCTGTGTCAGGCGGCGACCGTTTTTATCTGTCGGCGGATGCCGGGCTGTTTAACGGGGAGCGGTATGAATCGGGAGAGCTGTACGGCAGCCGCCGGCAGGCATGGCGGACGCTTGTCATAAAGCCGGGGGAAAGCGGACAGAATATCGGTGCAGGCAGGCTCGTCACAGTGGGAACTGCGCCCGCCTCTCTGGCGGTATCATGGCTTCCGAAGCCGGAGCTTGAGACAAAGAAACAGGCGGATAAAACCGGAAAGACATATAAACTGGGGGATGTTATCACATATACGATCGAGGTCACACAGCGCATACAGGACGCAGTCGCCAAAAATGTCGTCATTTCAGATACGATCCTGACGGAAGGAGTGAAGCTTCAGAAGAATTCTGTCGTCCTGCTGGATGCCGGACAGCGCACGGTCCCGGATGCCGTCATCTCGGCGGAAGGAAACACATATACGATCCGCTCCGGCCAGTCGCTGGAATTCTTACAGAGCGTAGAAAAAGGAGAGAAGTTCTATGTTGAATACCAGGTCGTCATCACCGATGCGTCTGTTATCGGAAGGGAGATTGAAAATGAAGTCGTTGTGAGGGCGGACAATGCCGATGAAGTGAAAGACAGAGAGACTGTCACAGTGGAAGAGCCTGAAGAACCAAAAGAGCCGCAGGAGGAGCCAAAAGAAATACCGGAAGAGGTGAAAAAGGAGCCGGAGCAGCCAGAAGAGAAGCCTGCGCCGAAAGTTACGGTAAAAGCAGAGGCCGTGAAGACGGGAGATGAAGAAAGTTTGATGGTTCTTATCATATTGCTCATTCTTTCTTGCGCCGCAATCACAGCCTGTGGTAAAATAGCTCGTAAGACTAAGTAGATGAAGGAGGCGTCACAAGATATGGGAATGACGATGACACAGAAGATTCTTGCGGCACATGCGGGACTTGACCATGTGGAGGCGGGACAGCTGATCGAGGCAAAGCTTGACGTAGTTATGGCCAATGATATCACAGGCCCCATGGCGGTGCCTGTATTTAACCAGATGGCGGATAAAGTATTCGACAGGGAAAAGGTGGTCCTTGTTCCGGACCATTTTACTCCGAACAAAGATATCAAATCTGCGGAGAATTCCAAATCGATCCGCGAATTTGCCAGAGCCCAGGGGCTGACACATTATTATGAGGTGGGGCAGATGGGGATCGAACACGCGCTGCTGCCGGAGAAAGGTATCACTGTAGCGGGGGAATGCATCATCGGCGCGGACTCGCACACATGTACATACGGGGCGCTCGGAGCATTTTCCACCGGTGTGGGCACGACAGACATAGCGACCGGAATGGCGACCGGAGAGTTGTGGTTTAAAGTTCCTTCCGCCATAAAGTTCGTGCTGAGCAATAAGCCGTCACGGTATGTGAGCGGCAAAGATATCATCATACATATTATCGGAAAGATCGGCGTGGACGGCGCGCTTTATAAGTCCATGGAATTCACGGGCAAAGGCATCTCGAACCTTTCGATGGACGACCGTTTTACCATGGCGAACATGGCGATCGAGGCCGGGGCGAAAAACGGGATCTTTATCGTTGACGAACAGGCTGAGACATATATGAAGGAACACTCTGACAAGAGCTACACGATATATGAGGCGGATGAGGACGCCGTCTACGATGAGGTGGTGGAGATCGATCTCTCCAAAGTACGTCCTACGGTGGCGTTCCCTCATCTTCCGGGCAACGCAAAGACGATCGATGAGATCGAGGCTATGGAGCCGGTCAGGATCGACCAGGTCGTTATCGGTTCCTGTACGAACGGCCGTATGGAAGACATGAGAAGAGCGGCGGCTGTGCTGAAGGGACATAAAGTGCATCCGGATGTACGCGCCATGATAATTCCTGCCACGCAGAAGATCTATAAGCAGTGTATCAGCGAAGGGCTGGTGGATATCTTTATTGACGCCGGCTGCGCGTTCAATACACCGAGCTGCGGTCCGTGCATGGGCGGGCACATGGGTGTGCTCGCGGCAGGGGAAAAATGCGTTTCCACCACAAACCGGAACTTTGTCGGCAGAATGGGACATGTAGATTCCCTTATTTACCTTGCATCCCCGGAAGTGGCGGCGGCAAGCGCCATCGCGGGTCATATTGCAAATCCAGAGAAAGCAGGTGACAGATAATGAGAGCGTCAGGACATGTATTTAAATATGGGGACAATGTAGACACAGATGTGATCATCCCGGCACGGTATCTGAACTCCTTTGACGGGAAAGAGCTGGCGTCCCATGCCATGGTAGATATCGATCCGGAATTCGCGGGTAAAGTTAAGCCAGGTGACATGATCGTGGCCAGAAAGAATTTCGGCTGCGGCTCGTCAAGAGAACATGCGCCGCTCTGTCTGAAAGAGGCCGGCGTCAGCTGCGTGATCGCGGAGACATTTGCCCGTATCTTCTATAGAAATGCGATCAATATCGGGCTGCCTATCATCGAATGTCCGGAAGCTGCACAGGGAATTGAGGCCGGCGATGAAGTGGAAGTTGATTTTGACAGCGGAATGATCTACAACAAGACGAAGGACAAAAGCTTTCAGGGACAGCCGTTCCCGGAATTTATGCAGAAGCTTATCGCGGCCGGGGGGCTTGTGAATTATACAAACGGTAAAAAGAGATAGTGAGGATAGTCTGGTATGGGAAATGAGAGAGGAAATGGGGCGGCGCTGCTGCCGATAGGAATATTTCTCGTGATATTCCTTGGCTCCGGCATCGTGACAGGGGATTTTTATGCGATGCCCGCCATTGTGGCATTTTTGATAGCGCTGTTTGCAGCATTTATACAGAACAGAGGCCTGAGCTTTCAGGAGAAGATAAGTGTTATAGCCAAAGGGGTGGGGGATGAGAATATCATTACCATGAGCCTTATCTTCCTGTGCGCCGGAGGATTTTCCGGCGCTGTGACGGCCGCCGGGGGAGTGGAGAGTACGGTCAGTTTCGGCCTGTCCATTCTGCCCGCCAAGATTGCAGTGGTAGGACTGTTCGTGATCGGATGTTTTATCTCTGTATCCATGGGGACTTCCATGGGAACGATCGCCGCGCTTGCGCCGATCGCAGCAGGTATCAGCGAGGAGACAGGATTCTCCCTGGCGATCTGTATCGGAGCGGTTGTGTGCGGAGCCATGTTCGGGGACAATCTGTCCATGATATCGGATACGACGATCGCTGCGGTAAAGACGCAGGGATGCGAGATGAAGGACAAGTTCAGGGAGAACTTTCTCATCGTACTGCCGGCCGCAATTATCACGATCATTATCTTTCTGGTGATCACAAGGAACGGAAGCGCCAGTGTGGCTGTGGGAGGTTATAATATCCTCCGTGTCATTCCGTATATCCTCGTGCTTGTGGGGGCGCTCATCGGCATGAACGTGTTTGTCGTGCTCATTGGGGGAACGGTCGTATCCCTTGTTGTCGGTGTCGGCACCGGAAGCCTTGCCGCAGGAGAGATGTTCTCCGCTGTCGGGAAAGGCGTGACAGGCATGTACGATATCACGGTCATATCCATCGTGGTGGCCTGTATCGTGTCACTTGTGAAAGAGTACGGCGGCATCCAGTTCATCCTGAACCTGATCAGGCGCAGTATAAAGGGGCAGCGCGGAGGCGAGGCGGGAATCGCGGGGCTTTCTCTGCTTGTCGACATGTGCACGGCCAACAATACGGTCGCCATCGTTATGGCAGGTCCTATCGCAAAAGATATCAGTGAAGAATTTGATATATCACCGAGACGTTCCGCGTCTCTGCTCGATATATTCACATCCGTGGGGCAGGGACTGATCCCTTACGGGGCACAGCTGCTCTCCGCGGCCAGCCTTACGGGACTGACACCATTTAACATAATGCCATATTTGTTTTATCCGATATTGATGGCAATCAGTGCAATTCTTTTTATTGCATTCAGGAAAGCAAAGTGAAAGGATGAGAAAGATGAATCTACATTATAAGAGCACAAGAAATTCCAACTTGAAGGCGGCCGCGTCTGAGGCAGTGCTGAAAGGGCTTGCGCCGGACGGCGGACTGTTTGTGCCGGAGCGGATCCCGGCGCTTGATATTCCGATGGATAAGCTGAAGGATATGAGCTATCAGGAGACTGCCTATGAGGTGATGAAGCTGTTTCTGACTGATTTTACGGAGGAAGAGCTGAAAGACTGCATCGGCAGGGCGTATGACAGCAAGTTTGACACAGAGGAGATCGCCCCGCTTACAAAGGTTGATGATACATATTACCTGGAACTGTTCCACGGCTCAACGATAGCCTTTAAGGATATGGCTCTGTCTATCCTTCCGTATCTCATGACGACCGCTGCGAAGAAAAACAATGTGGAGAATGAGATCGTCATACTGGCGGCGACTTCCGGAGATACCGGAAAAGCGGCCATGGCAGGATTCGCGGATGTGGAAGGTACGAGGATCATTGTGTTTTACCCGAAGAACGGCGTGAGCAGGGTGCAGGAGCTGCAGATGGTCACGCAGAAGGGGAAGAATGTAGATGTAGTCGCAATACACGGTAACTTTGACAATGCCCAAAGCGGTGTCAAAGAAATGTTTGAGAACGAAGAGCTTGCCGGAAAGCTTGCCGAAAACGGATATCAGTTTTCCTCCGCCAATTCGATCAATATCGGCCGTCTGATCCCCCAGGTCGTCTATTATGTTTACGCGTATGCAAAGCTGCTTGAGGGTGAGGAGCTGTCTGAAGGAGAGAAGATCAACGTAGTCGTCCCGACAGGCAATTTCGGAAATATACTGGCCGCATATTACGCCAGGCAGATGGGAGTGCCGATCGACCATCTTGTGTGTGCTTCCAATGAAAATAAGGTGCTGTTTGACTTTTTCCGGACGGGAACATATGACAGAAACAGAGACTTTGTGCTCACCACCTCCCCGTCCATGGATATTTTGATCTCCAGCAATCTGGAGCGCCTTATCTACCTTGTTACAGGAGAAGATTCCGAACAGACGGCCGCATTCATGAGCGAGCTGAAAAGCGGGGGAAGTTATACGCTGACAGAGGAGATGAAGGAGAAGCTGAAAGACTTCAAAGCCGGATACGCAACGCAGGAGCAGACGTCCAGGCAGATCAGACATATCTGGGACGGAACCGGGTATGTACTGGATACGCATACGGCTGTGGCATCATACGTGTGTGATGAATACAGGAAGACCTCCGGGGACAGCGGCAAATGTCTCATCGTCTCGACGGCCAGCCCGTTCAAGTTCGTAAAAAGCGTTATGACCTCCATTGACAGCAAATATGGGGAGGAAGATGAATTCCGCCTTCTGGAGGAGCTTAAAAAGGTTTCCGGAGTGGAGATGCCCCGCGCCATCGCGGATATCCTGGATGCGGACGTGCTCCACCGAACGGAGTGTGATGCGGATAAGATGGAAGTTACTGTAAAAGAGATATTAAATATACAATAGTAGAGGTGTGACAGATGTTAGATGGAATATTTGGAATATTTGGGCTTGGATGCGGATTGTACTGTCTGTATGCCTTCTTCATGATGAAGACAAAAAAGGAGATCAATACGACGATCTTGCTGCCGAAGGATGCAAGATTCAAAAAATGCAAGGACGTGGACGCCTACTGCAGGGAGATGTCCGCTCCGCTTCTGACGCTGGGCATTATCGTAACGGCATATGGGGCGCTCGACCTGTACAATTCTTATATGGGCGGTATCGGCATATTATTTTTGATAATGTTCGCTCTTGTATGGGTTGCGCTTATCTGGTTTTTTGTGGCGGTCCGCAAGTGCAATAAAAAATATTTTGGTGTTTAAAGGGTGAAAAATGCAGGATTATATTTGTAATCCTGCATTTTTTGAAATTATATACACAATACATACAACAATTCAGAGATAAATGAATGATAAAAACAAAAAACCTTCGTTAAAACATTGTTAAAGTCTTGACTTTTCTTCTGAAAAATGAGATAATGAATCAAATTTGGAATTTTAAGGAGGAAAAGAGACATGGCAACAAAAGCATATTATCCGATCAGTGAAATTGGTGCCGGAAAAACTGGTTTTTCCAAAACACGCTCTATAATTGAAGCAGCATTTTATGGAAATAATGTTGTTCCGGTTAACACATTAAAAGAGGCATACAACCTGGCGAAGAATTCACCGGGAACAATCGTTACAGATATGCCCGTATATAGGGGAGAAGAATTTGGTCTTGACAGCGATGCAAGGGTACTGTTGTTCAACGACGGTGCAGTGACAGGACGTTACGCAGGCGCGCGCCGCATTAAGGGAGAACCGGGAGTGGATGCTGCAAAGCTTGACAAGGTGACGATGGATGCTGTTTACGAATCACGCTGGAAGACGATGTATCACGCGACCGTATATGTAGGTCTTGATACAGAGTTCATGGTAAAGGCACACCTTCTTATTCCAGAGGGAGAAGAGAACATCATGTACAACTGGATGCTGAACTTCCAGTATATGTCTGATGAATATGTAAAGATGTACAAAAATTCCAAAGCAGTTGGAGACGGAAAAGAGCCTGATATCTATATTTTCTCCGATCCTCAGTGGTTCCCGCAGGACCGTCCTGACGTTGACTACAGCTGTCTGAGCGATCCTCTCACTCTCTGCTATTTCGACACAGCCGAAAACTGTGCTTGTATCCTCGGCATGAGATACTTCGGAGAACACAAGAAAGGTACGCTTACAATGGCGTGGGCGATCGCCAACAGAAACGGATACGCTTCCTGCCATGGCGGACAGAAGGAATACACACTTTCTGACGGTTCCAAATATGTTGCTTCCGTATTTGGACTTTCAGGTTCCGGTAAATCTACTCTTACACACGCAAAGCACAACGGTAAGTATCCTATCACAGTGCTGCACGACGATGCGTTCATCATCAACACAGATACATGTGCTTCCGTAGCGTTAGAGCCGACATACTTTGACAAGACAGCGGATTATCCTACAGGCTGCGAAGATAACAAATACTTATTATCCGCGCAGAACTGTTCTGCGACATTAGATGAGGACGGAAAGATCCAGCTTGTGACAGAGGATATCAGAAACGGTAACGGACGCGCCATCAAGTCCAAGCTGTGGTCACCAAACCGCGTGGACAAGATAGACGCACCTGTCAATGCCATTTTCTGGATCATGAAGGATCCTACCATTCCGCCGGTAGTAAAATTAAAAGGCTCCGCCCTTGCATCTGTGATGGGTGCGACACTTGCGACAAAGACATCCACGGCAGAGCGTGTTGCGGCAGGCACAGACTTGAACGCACTGCGTATCGTGCCATACGCTAACCCGTTCAGAACCTATCCTCTTGTTAACGACTATGAGAAGTTCAAAAAGCTCGTGGAAGAAAAAGACGTAGACTGCTATATCGTCAATACAGGCGATTTCATGGGCAAGAAGGTTCAGCCAAAGGATACGCTTGGAATTCTCGAAGCTATCGTAGAGAGAAGAGCAGACTTTAAACAGTGGGGACCATTTGAAGATATCGAGATCATGGAGTGGGAAGGATTTGTTCCTGACCTGAATGACGCAGACTACAAAGCCCAGCTTAAGAACGCTATGCTCAACCGTGTAAATGCAGTAGAGAAGTTCTCAACAGCAAAAGACGGTTATGATAAACTGCCGGACGAGGCGCTTGCAGCACTCAATAAACTGGTAGAAGAACTGGCTTAATCAATCCTCATAAAATTGTAAAAATGTGCCAGCTGTCACAGCCGGCACATTTTTGTTGAAAAACGAGAGATAATAGAGTATAATGATTTTAGGAAAACCTGGGATGCACGACAACTCCTGTAATTTTGAACCTACAAAACTTTAAACGGGACTCTTATATCTCTGAAATATGTCAGGCCCCCGATTACGCAGGGGAAGACAGAAAAACAGATGCGGACACCCACCTGGCTGCGGCTAGGAGTCAAAATACAGGAACCGGCATTTTGGGGAACTCACAAAAGATAAAGGGCAGTCGTAGATAATACGGCTGTCTTTTTGTGATATGGGGGAATTCATTTTTTTCTGCATTCCGGTCTATTTTACGGATGCTGTCATAAATATAGAAAAAACAGGTGGACAAGAGGTACATAATGTGAGACATAGAAGAAAAGAAAAATATCTGTATTACGGGCTGGCGATTCTCGTCACCTTGTTTATTATAGTCGGGCTCGTGTCGGCGTTAAAGGGAACAGACATAAGAAAAGGTACAGGAACGCCCGGAAAGGAAAAAAAGTCAGAGGAATCAAAGGGCGGCCGAAGCGAAGAAAAAACGGCCATAGATAATCCGAATATACGCGTCCTTATTATGGATAACGGATACAGCAATATTGTCCATCCGGCTGTGACGGTGTCGTCTGACAAAGGGATGACACTTACGTGCGGAGAGGAAAAGGAAGACTGGGATAAGCCGGACAGTCTTACGATAGCGCCGGATGACGCCAGATTTCAGAAAGGAACTATACGTATACAGGCAAAGGAGGGAAAGGTCACGCTGTCAAGCATCAAAAGAGGTTACGGCACTCCCTCCTACAGCGGTGTGATCGAACTGCGCACTACCGCTGAGGGGATTGTCATCATAAATGAACTGCCTGTGGAGACGTACCTGTGCGGCGTGGTGCCGAGTGAGATGCCGGCTTCGTATGAACTGGAGGCGCTGAAGGTGCAGGCGGTCTGCGCCAGAAGTTATGCCTACCGCCAGATGGCAGACTACGGATATCCGGAGTATGAAGCGCATGTAAATGACAGTACAGACTACCAGGTGTACGGCAATTCCAAGGAACAGGAATCGACATCAAAGGCCGTGGCTGAGACCGCCGGCCAGGTCGTCCGATATCAGGGAGAAGTCGTTACTACATATTATTATTCCACCTCCTGCGGTAAGACGACATCCATGGAAGCCTGGGGTACAGCGCCGAACGACAGCAACGGATACCTGCAGAGTGTAAATGTGTCGGACGGAAAAGCGGATTACGAAAAAGGGCTTCCGTGGTACAGATGGGAGGCGTCAGTTCCCATCCAGACACTGTCCGATCTCGTTGGGCTCAATACCGGCACGGACGTGGGGACATTGTCCAGTGTGGAGGTGACAAAAAAAGGGCCGGGTGATGTGGCGCTGCAGATAAAAGCGACAGGCAGCAGCGGAAGTGTGACCGTAGAGACGGAAAATAAGATCAGAAGGGCGCTGGGAGGAAAGGGCTACCAGATAACGAAGCAGGACGGCACGGTCATAGACAGCAGCGCGCTGCTGCCGAGCGCCTTCTTTACGGTCGAAAAGACGTCAGACGCATTTGTCATAAAGGGCGGAGGATACGGCCACGGCATCGGAATGAGCCAGAACGGCGCAAACGAGATGGCAAAACAGGGGAAAGACTACAAAGAGATCCTCACGCTCTTTTTCCATGATGTCACGATAGAATAAACAGAGACAACAAGGGTGCGTTTCCTGTTCAGAGCAGGAAACGCACCCTTTATCAGTTAAGCGCCGTCATATGCTGACAATGCCGGGGGTAAGGAGGCCGGCGGCTTCGGGCAGCCCGCATCGTGACATGAAATCCCGGACAAAAGAGAGGATATGGCAGTAACATTCGGACAGCGAGGAGGCAAACGCGTCTTTCCTGCCGCCGGCCAGATGCTCCAGCGCTGTCAGACTGTATTTCGTAAGCAGATCGGCATGTGAAGGTCCTTCGCTGAAGAAGGAGAAGTAATAGCCCCAGTTCATGAGTTTCTCCAGCTCCTGCAGAATGGTCTTCATCGGCTTGAGCGTCTGGTTGTCTATGACGCAGCGTGTGAGGTCCGCTAGTGGTATGGAGCCGGTCCGGGAAGTACGCTGCCGGAGCTTTTGTATCGTCTGTCTGTCGATGTGGTCAAATGCGAGAAGGGCTGCCGGATGGACAGCAATGGCCATAAGCTGTACACCGCTCAGATATAACATGGTATCTCTTCTGTATGTTTTGTTTTTCATACATTGAAAAGTTGAGCTGTCACTCTGGAGAAATACGACGGTACCCTTGCCGTTTAATGTCTTCGAGAAGCCGAGTTCACCGAGCATGGACAGTGCTCTGCGCACAGTGGAGACACTCACCTTGTACTGACGGGCCAGGGCTGCCTCAGACGGCAGAAAAGCACCTTCTTTATAAAATCCGGTACCTATCTTATTAATTAAGTCCCGGACTATCTGTGTATAGTAATGGTCCCGTCCTCGTTCTGCTGCCCACGCGTATTCAACAGATGTCTCCTCCAAAACATCACCGTATCGGATGTGCATCTCATCGAGATAACGGCGGATGGCCGAGGATACAGCCTTGAACATAAGCCGGAAGCGGCGGGTTATTTCATGGGCATCTCTGGAAGGTATAGAGTCCATCACCCAGGCGGTACTGTCAAATTCATTATATTCCTGTACAAGTTCCAGAAAGCGGCCGTGATCCTGGAAGAAGGGCAGCCTGGCGTACGTCTCCAGGCTGGAGAACAGATCTCGGAACAGCAGATTGTGTGAGCGTTCCAGCATAGTGTAGATGCAGTTCCGGCAGGCCTGTTCCGAAGCTTTTGGATGTCTCCGCCTCAATGTCGTGATGCGGCGCGTCATCTGCCTCAATTCTTCTTCATCAAAGAGACTGGCGGAAAACGACAACAGCAGAGGAATCAGTATATAGATCGTTTCATGTACAGCGAGAATGGAAGTTTTTCGCTGCAGTACGGAATGGATCCCGGAATCTTCTGGAGCGGCCTTATAAATAACGGCAGCGGCTTTTCGTTCTTCTGTGCGTATATAACCTTCTTCCTTCAGTCTGCGCATGACATCTTTTACCGTGCGTATCCCTACATTGTAAAAAACGCACAGACTGTTCATGGACGGGAGTCTGTCTCCATATTTCAGACGTCCGCTCACGATCTGCTCCTTCAGTTCCCCGTAGACATGTTCTGCTAAAGTCTTCTTCACATTCATCACGCTTACCTCCCTGCGCCGGATTTAGATAATTATACAAAAGGATATAAAAAATGGCAAGGAACTATATGCATACGTACACAGATTAATTATTGTCGTGCTGTCTGATCAGTGATATCATTTTTTTAGAGTTAAGGAGTGGACAGTATGCGTAGTACAAATCATTTATTATTTGATAGAAGTGGTGCTGTCATGTGGAAAAGGCGTTGGATCGTCTTGTCAGTTATCGTGATATTTATTATCGCGGTCATGGTCTTTAAGACTTTGGACTTAAAGAAGACGCTCGAACGAAGTATGGAAGGTTATGCCTCCGATGTCTCCGATCAGCTGACAGGCGGTATATCGTCGCAGTTTGCGTCATCTTTGACGGCAGCGTCTCTTCTGGCAGATCACGCTTCTGAGTACCAGGACAGCCAGGAGCTGGCTGATACTTTAATGAAGGAGACAGAGAAAACAGAATTTGATTCTTATGCTGTGATCTTCAGTGACGGTACAGCGATCTACGGAGACGGTGCGGCAGAAGACTTAAAGACTATGCCGGCGATTCAGGATTCTTTTGGAAAGGGGCCTTCGGTGGACTGTGTGGAAGGACAGAATCTGCTTTTTTCTGTTCCGCTGTGCAGAGACGGTACGGTCAACGGAGTTTTTGTTGGAGTGCGCAGAAAGGAGAATATGCAGGCGCTCATTCAGTCGGAGAGTTTTGCCGGCAAAGGGCTGAATTGTATTGTGGACAGTGAAGGGACCGTTGTGATCTCACCGACAGATGTAAAGCCGTTTCTGCAGCTGGATGATATCTTTCGGTCTGATACAGAAGACCGCAGTGACATCACAAAGATGAGAGATGACTGGGCAGCAGGACGTCCGGGGGTATATTCCTTTACAGCGGTTGACAAGAGCAGGCTTATTATGTCGTACTGTCCTCTGGGAGTCAACGGCTGGATGCTGCTCACCCTTGTTCCGGCTGATCTGCTTTCGCAGGAGACAGATACATATGTATTTCACACATTTTTCTGTCTGGCGGGCATCATACTGGCGTGCGGTCTGTTTCTTGCCATGGTGCTGCGCTTCTACAGAGTGGGCAGAAGAGAAATGGAAAAAGCTGCTTTCACAGATCCGCTTACCGGTGGAATGAATGAGGCCGCCTTTCGGATGAAATATAGATCTCTGGCAGAGAAAGCGCCGGCATGTACGCATGCGGTCATATTTTTAAATATAAAAAACTTCAAGATGATGAATGAGAATTTCGGAATGAAAACAGGGAATGACATTCTGATACATATTTATAAAAAGATCATGGAAAATATCCGTGAAGGAGAGACAGATGCCAGGGCCGGAGCCGATCATTTCTTTATCTGTATGCGGGAGAACAGGGAGGATGTCATTCAGTCGAGAGTGACCCGGATGACGGAGGCGATGAATGCCTTCAATGAACATGCTGCTATAGAATATCATCTGTCGGCGCAGTGGGGAGTCTGCGTTGTTGATGAGCCGGACTTAAATATTGCGGTTATTCAGGACAGGGCAAGAATCGCTTGCAGACAGTATGATGGAAACAGCGCGTGCTGTTTTTACACTCCGGCTATGACGCAGAAGATAAGGGAAGAGCATGAGCTGAATGCTCTGTTTGACGGTTCTGTCGAAAATCATGATTTTCAAATATACATGCAGCCTAAGGTGAGGCTTTCCGACGGCAGGCCCGGCGGGGCAGAGGTGCTCGTGAGATGGTTCCACCCGCAGAAGGGAAGGATACTGCCTTCGGAATTTATCCCTCTGTTTGAAAAGAGTGACAATATATGCAGACTTGACCTGTACGTTTTTGAGGAAATGTGCATTTTTCTGTACAGATGCATGCAGGATAACAGAGAGCTTCTGCCGGTATCTGTAAATCTTTCGAGAGTACACTTTAAAAATCTTAATTTTCTCAGTGAGTTTGTGGCGCTGAAAGAGAAATACAGAATACCGGACGGAATAATCGAGATCGAGCTGACAGAGTCTATATTATTCGACGAACAGCAGAGAGAGCTCGTAAAGGAGACAATAGTGAAGATGCATGAACAAGGTTTCTTATGTTCGCTCGATGATTTTGGCGTCGGATTTTCCTCTCTGGCGCTGCTTAAGGATTTTGATATCGACACGATAAAGCTGGACAGGGAGTTTTTCATGGATATCACAAACAGCAAAGCCCGCAGCATCATCACCGGATTCATCCGGCTTGCCAAAGATATGGGGATCCATGTTGTAGCTGAAGGAATAGAGACGCAGGAGCAGATTGATTTTCTTAAGGAAGCTGACTGTGAGCTCGTGCAGGGTTACTACTATTCAAAGCCGCTTACTGTCGTGAAATTTGAAGAATGGACAGCGTCGCCGCGCCGGCTATTCCCGGAAGGTGAGTGATGTATCGGTCATTGT
Organism: [Clostridium] hylemonae DSM 15053; assembly: GCF_008281175.1. Classification (NCBI taxonomy): domain Bacteria; kingdom Bacillati; phylum Bacillota; class Clostridia; order Lachnospirales; family Lachnospiraceae; genus Lachnoclostridium; species [Clostridium] hylemonae. The sequence goes on along the minus strand of NZ_CP036524.1, from coordinate 2,756,249 downwards.
CTCAATAATTGCAAGGGATTCCAGATGAATACCATTCTGGCGGATGATCTGGCCGCCCTGCTGGAATCCTTTCTCCACAACGATGCCGGCTCCTTCGATGGTCGCGCCGGCCTCTTTGATGATGTCAAGAAGACCCATGAGCGCACAGCCGTTTGCGAGAAAATCATCGATGACAAGGACATGGTCATCTGCATCCAGGAATTTTTTCGAGAGGATGACATCGTATACTTTTTTGTGCGTGAAAGATTCCACCTTTGTATGGTAGACTTCCCCGTCAATATTAATACTTTGCGCTTTTTTGGCAAATACTACTGGTACGTGGAAATACTGTGCTGCAATGCAGGCAATTCCGATACCGGATGCCTCGATGGTCAGAATCTTTGTGATCTTGTCACTTGGAAATCTCCTGCGGAATTCCTTTCCTATCTCGTTGATCAAGTCGATATCCATCTGGTGATTGAGAAAACTGTCCACCTTTAGTACATTTCCCGGCTTTACCGTTCCGTCTTTCACGATTCGTTCTTTTAAAAGCTGCATGTTTCTACCTTCCTTACCGTATTTTGTGTATACATCATATAGTAACGTATCACCTTTTGTTTTTCAATAGACAAAGATGGAAAAATCGGGTAAAATAAGGAGAACGCAGTAGGAGTGAGCAATGAAAAGTTACAGAAAATTATACAAAAAAGGGAAAGAGATATCACAGGAAGTCACGGACGATCACGTGGGGGCATATGCGGCGCAGTCTGCCTTCTTTTTTATGTTGTGCCTTATCCCCATCATTCTTCTTTTGATAACAATGGTACAGTATACGCCGGTGACGAAGGCGGACGTGATGACCGCAGTCATACGGGTATTTCCGTCTTCTGTGGATTCTCTCATCACATCCATAGTAAACCAGGTGTATAATCAGTCGTCAGGGATCATTCCCGTTACGGTCATTGTGGCCCTCTGGTCCGCGGGGAAGGGTGTACTGGCCATGACAGGGGGACTGAACTGTGTATACAACTGCCGTGAGACGAGAAATTATTTAGTTCTGCGCATACGCGCGACCTTGTATACCGTAATGTTTATCCTTGTGATCATTTTTCTGCTTGTGCTGTCCGTGTTTGGCAACACACTCAATATCTTTATCGCAGAGCACATACCGATCCTGTCCGGACTTGCAGACTGGCTGATCAGAACGCGTGTGTATATCATGCCGGTCGTGCTCGTGGTATTCTCGCTTCTGATATACAAGTTTCTTCCGAACCGGAAAGATTCATTGAAGAAGCAGATACCGGGCGCTGTTTTTGCGGCCATCGGGTGGATGATCGTATCATGGATATTCTCCGTGTACGTCGATATTTTTAAAGGTTTTTCGGATATGTACGGCAGCTTGACGACGATCGTGCTTATCATGCTCTGGATGTATTTCTGTATGTACAGTATACTGCTCGGCGGGGAGATCAACATACTCATGTATGACAAGATATTGACCGGTTCGTCCGGAAAGAAAGCAAGATCTTAAAGTTTTATCCTTGACATACGTATTTGTTGTGTTAGAATATATTAATATAAATTGACAAAAGCTATGACCGTGTCAGTAGAGACCCATCTTCCACAAGAGAGAGGAAACCACCGGGCTGAAAGTTTCCTTTGGTTCAGATGGCGATCGAATTTCCCGCGCGAGCTGCATCTTTGAATTTCCGTATAAGTCTAGTAGGAGATGCCGTGCATGCACGTTACGCATTTGAGTGTCCGCCTGTATGGGCGGGAATCAGGGTGGTACCGCGAGTTGTAACCTCGTCCCTATGGGGACGGGGTTTTTTTGTTGTATAGGAAGTTTCGTCCTATAATCTGTTTAATAAAGGAGAGAAGAGATGAAAGAGAAATTACAAAGCATCAAAGAAGAAGCGCTGAGAGCGATCGAAGCAGCCGATATGCCGGAGAAGCTGAATGATGTGCGTGTAAGATTCCTTGGAAAGAAAGGGGAGCTTACCGCTGTGCTGAAGGGGATGAAGGATGTTGCCCCGGAAGAGAGGCCGAAGGTGGGGCAGCTTGTGAATGAGACAAGAGCAGCCATCGAAGAAGTGATGGAAGACACCCGGAAGAAGATGGAGAGAGCCATCCGGGAAGAGAAGATGAAGCAGGAAGTGATCGACGTTACACTGCCGTCGAGAAAGAATATGGCCGGACACCGGCATCCGAATACGATCGCGCTGGAAGAGGTGGAGAGAATCTTCGTAGGCATGGGATATGAAGTAGTAGAAGGACCGGAAGTGGAATACGACCTGTACAACTTTGAAAAACTGAACATTCCTGCCGACCATCCGGCAAAGGATGAGCAGGATACATTCTATATAAATAAAGACATTGTGCTGCGGACGCAGACGTCGCCTGTCCAGGCGCGTGTCATGGAGCAGGGTAAGCTTCCGATACGGATGATCGCGCCGGGACGTGTTTTCCGTTCCGATGAAGTGGATGCGACACATTCTCCTTCTTTCCACCAGATCGAAGGGCTTGTCATTGACAAAAATATTTCCTTTGCAGATTTAAAGGGAACATTGGAGGTATTTGCAAAAGAACTGTTCGGAGCAGAGACAAAAACGAAATTCCGTCCGCATCATTTCCCATTCACAGAGCCAAGCGCGGAAGTGGATGTGTCATGCTTTAAGTGCGGAGGAAAGGGATGCCGCTTCTGCAAAGGCTCCGGCTGGATCGAGATCCTCGGCTGCGGTATGGTACATCCGCATGTGCTTGAAATGTGCGGCATCGATCCGGAAACTTACAGCGGATTTGCCTTTGGAGTAGGGCTGGAGCGGATCGCTCTGCTGAAATATGAGATAGACGACATGAGATTGCTGTACGAAAATGATATAAGATTTTTAAAGCAGTTTTAATGCTGAAAGGAGATAGGAATGAATACATCATTATCATGGATCAAAGCGTATGTGCCGGGGCTTGAGGCAGATGCGCAGGAATATACCGATGCGATGACATTGTCCGGGACGAAGGTGGAAGGATACGAAGAACTGGATGCGGATCTGGATAAAATCATCGTCGGGCAGATCGACAAGATAGAAAAGCATCCTGACGCGGATAAGCTTATTATCTGTCAGGTGAATATCGGGGATGGCTCCGTACAGATCGTCACGGGCGCCAGCAACGTGCAGGAAGGCGACAAGGTTCCTGTAGTGCTTGCAGGCGGGCGCGTGGCTGGCGGACATGAGCCGGGAACCCGCGTAGCAGGCGGAATTAAGATCAAGAAAGGAAAGCTGCGCGGGGTGGAGAGCGACGGTATGATGTGCTCCATCGAGGAACTGGGTTCCAACCGGGACATGTACCCGGAGGCGCCGGAGGAAGGCATCTATATCTTTTCCGAAGAGGCAGAGCCGGGAGCAGATGCCGTGGAATTGCTCGGCCTTCACGATGTTGTTTTTGAGTACGAAGTGACGTCCAACAGAGTAGACTGCTACAGTGTCATAGGCATCGCCAGGGAGGCGGCAGCTACATTCGGCAAAGAGTTTGTACCGCCTGAGGTGAAAGCGACGGGGAATGAAGAAGATGTAAATGACTATATCAAAGTGACCGTAAAGAACACAGACCTCTGTCCGAGATACTGCGCAAGGGTAGTCAAGAATATAAAGATAGGACCTTCTCCGAAATGGATGCAGAGAAGACTTGCCTCCGTAGGAATCCGCCCGATCAACAATCTGGTCGATATAACTAACTATGTAATGGAAGAGTACGGACAGCCGATGCACGCATACGACCTGGACACGATCGAGGACAGGGAGATCATCGTGCGCACAGCCGGAGCAGATGAAAAGTTCACAACTCTGGACGGGCAGGAACGCCAGATGGATGAGTCGGTACTCATGATATGCGACGGACAGAAATCTATCGGTATTGCGGGCATCATGGGCGGCGAGAATTCCATGATCACAGATGACGTTAAGACGATGCTTTTTGAGGCCGCCTGCTTTGACGGTACAAATATACGGAAATCAAGCAAGAAAGTCGGACTGCGCACCGATGCGTCCGGCAAGTTTGAAAAAGGGCTTGATCCGAACAATGCACAGGCAGCGATAGACCGCGCCTGCCAGCTTGTGGAAGAACTGGGAGCCGGAGAGGTAGTCGGAGGCATCGTGGACGTATACGGGAAGAAAAAAGAGCCGGTACGTGTTCCATTTGATGCAGATGAGATCAACGCCCTGCTCGGCACAGACATTTCCAGAGAAGATATGATCCGTTATCTGAAGAGGGTAGACCTTATATATGACGAGACATCCGGGGAGATAATCGCGCCGACCTTCCGTCATGACATCTTCCGCATGGCTGACCTTGCCGAGGAAGTGGCCAGATTCTACGGCTATGACAATATCCCGACGACGCTTCCGCACGGCGAGGCGACGACCGGAAAGCTGTCTTTTAAACTGCGCGTGGAGGAAGTGGCAAGAGATGTCGCGGAATTCTGCGGATTCAGCCAGGGAATGAACTACTCTTTTGAAAGCCCGAAGGTATTTGACAAGCTGATGATTCCTGCGGATTCTCCCCTTAGAAATACGGTGGAGATCATGAATCCGCTCGGGGAAGATTACAGTATTATGCGGACAACGCCATTGAACGGCATGCTCACTTCACTGGCGACAAACTATAACCGGAGAAATAAAAATGTCAGGCTGTATGAACTGGGCAATATCTATCTGCCGAAATCGCTTCCACCGACAGAACTTCCGGAGGAACGCATGCAGTTCACACTCGGTATGTACGGGGACGGAGATTTCTTCAGCATGAAAGGCGTGGTGGAGGAATTCTTTGAAAAAGCCGGGCTTCACAAGAAGGAAACATATCGTCCGGATGCCGGCAGACCGTATCTTCATCCAGGGCGTCAGGCAGACATCTTCTATGACGGCACACGGGTCGGCTATATCGGGGAAGTACATCCGGATGTGGCTGATACGTACGGTATCGGGGAGAAAGCCTATATCGCAGTGATCGATATGCCAGAGATCGTAGAGCGTGCGACGTTTGACCGCAAGTATACGGGAATTGCAAGGTTCCCGGCCGTGACGCGCGACATCAGTATGGTCATGCCAAAGGAGATCCTGGCCGGACAGATCGAGGAAGTCATCGAAAATAAGGGCGGGTCATATCTGGAAAGCTATGCGCTGTTTGACCTTTATGAGGGGGCTCAGATCAAGCAGGGATATAAGTCGGTGGCATATTCCATCGTGTTCCGCGCAAAAGACAAGACGCTGGAAGACGCGGAAGTAAGCGAAGCCATGAACCGTATTTTGAAGGCACTGGAAGGAATGGGAATTGAACTTCGCAAATAAGCGCAGGAGGACGGAAGATGAATAAAAAGCAGATGGGCGGCCTTATCCTGGCCGTCGTCCTGTTTATCGCAACAGGAGTTATCAGTGTTTTGACAAACGTAACGGCACAGAACCGGCTTGCGGATGTGGCGGGAGAGATCCTGACCGGAGGGTATGAATTAAACGCTCCGAACAGCGACTATATAGCGGTCGTGAAAGTGGAGGGGACGATCCAGGAACAGACAGCCTCGTCTCTGTTTGAGACTGCGGAAGGATATCAGCACACGACGACGATGGAATACATTGATTTTCTTATGAGTGACTCCGACAATACAGGGATCCTTCTCTATGTGGATTCCCCGGGCGGAACCGTATATGAGAGCGAAGAGCTGTACCAGAAGCTGAACGAATACAAGGATGCGACCGGCCGTCCCATATGGGGATACATGGCCCATTATGCGGCATCCGGCGGATACTATGTGTCCATGGCTGCGGACAATATATACGCAAATCCGAACACCGTGACAGGCTCCATCGGCGTCATTATGGCAGGCTATGATATGAGCGGACTCTATGAAAAGCTTGGGATCAGGTATGTGAGCATAACGAGCGGGAAAAACAAAGATTCCAGCAAGCTCGACGAAGATCAGATAGCCATCTACCAGACACAGGTGGACGAATCTTTTGGCCGGTTTGTGGATATCGTGGCAGACGGGAGAGACATGTCATCCGATGAAGTGAAGAAACTTGCGGACGGCAGGACGTACACCGCAAAGCAGGCAAAAGAGAACGGACTTATAGACAATATATCGCTCTATGAGGATATAAAAGCAGATATGGGAAGTGAACTCGGAACAAATGTGTTCTATGAACTGAAGTCAAAGACATCAGCGCTTGCCTCCCTCTTTGGCAGTGTGAAAGAACTCGTACCAAAGTCTGAGGCGCAGGTACTGACAGAGACGGCCAGTGAAAAGGAAAATGGGGGGCTGATGTATTATGCAGAACAGCTACAATAATGGTCAGGTGACTTACGCAGGATTCTGGGTAAGGGCAGCAGCCTATGTGATCGACAGTGTTCTCGTCTTTTTCGGCCTTCTCATTGTACGGCTCATCATGAGCGGAGTCATGTCTTTGACAGAAGGCACTGTCCTGAGCGGAGATATTCTGTTTCAGTATACGTTAAAAGATATTGCGCTCTACATTGCGCAGGTATTGTACTTTATCTTATGTACTTATTATACAGGCACAACGCTTGGCAAACGTGCCATGAATCTGCGTGTGGTGGCAGAGGGAGAGAAGAAGCTGACTTTTTTTAATGTCGTGTACAGGGAGACGGTCGGAAGATTCTTAAGCGCCATCATTCTCCATATCGGCTATATCATCGCCGGAATTGATCCGCAGAAGCGGGCGCTGCATGACATACTCTGTGATACGAGGGTGATTTACGGCCGCAGGGTGAAAGTATATCCGGTCTATCAAAGACCTGTCCCGCCGGCAGCCCCGATGGGGCCCGGAGGATATCAGAGACAGGGAATGCCCGCGCCGGGACCGGGGCCCTCTGTGCAGGAGCAGAAACCGCCGTGTGAGCCGGGACAGGCGCCGCCGCATGAGTCCAAACAGCTGCCGCCGTTATCACAGCAGCGGCCGCCGTACCAAAAGGAACCAGTGCAGACCGGTTACCACATGGTGGAGCCGGAGCAGGATCCGCAGGCCGGCCAGGGAGAAGACAAACAGTAAATAACAATAAGTTTTAGAAGGGATTCATTATGAAACGTCAGGATTTTTATTATGAATTGCCGGAAGAATTGATCGCGCAGGATCCGCTTGAGGACCGTTCCAGTTCCAGACTCCTTGTATTAGACAAGGAGTCTGGTTTGGTCTCTCATCATGTATTTAAAGATATCACGGATTATCTTCACAGGGGAGACTGCCTCGTCATCAATGATACGAAAGTAATTCCGGCGAGGCTCGTAGGTTCCAGGATCGGGACCGATGCAAGGATAGAGGTATTGCTGCTGAAGCGGAAAGAAAATGATATATGGGAAACACTCGTAAAACCGGGGAAAAAAGCAAAGATCGGTACGAAGATCAGTTTCGGGGAAGGGATACTGACAGGTGAAGTCATTGATGTGGTGGAAGAAGGGAACCGTCTCATACAGTTTTCCTATGAAGGCATTTTTGAAGAAATACTGGACCGCCTCGGACAGATGCCGCTTCCCCCCTATATCACACACCAGCTGGAAGACAAGAACCGGTATCAGACTGTCTACGCCAAACACAGCGGCTCTGCCGCGGCGCCCACGGCGGGTCTTCACTTTACCCCGGAGCTTCTGGAGGAGATTCAAAAAAAGGGTGTGGACATTGCGAGGGTCACGCTGCATGTGGGGCTGGGCACTTTCCGGCCCGTTAAGGCGGATGATATTCTCGAACATCACATGCACTCAGAGTTTTTTCAGATAGATGAGGCCGCCGCCATGAAGATAAACAAGGCAAAAGATACCGGCGGAAAGGTCATCTGTGTGGGAACTACGAGCTGCAGGACGATCGAATCGGCAGCAGATAAGACAGGGCATATCACGGCAAAAAGCGGCTGGACGGATATCTTCATATATCCGGGTTATGAGTTTAAGCTTCTGGACGGCCTTATCACGAATTTCCATCTTCCGGAGTCTACACTCATCATGCTCGTGTCCGCGCTGGCGGGAAGAGAGCATGTGCTGGCGGCTTATGAGGAAGCCGTGAAGGAACGGTACAGATTTTTTTCCTTTGGGGACGCCATGTATATTGGATAAGTTGAAAATCTGACGGGAAGAGAACCCACAAAGGCGTGGTTTGCTAATTCAATACTGATATTTTTTCCTATATTTTACAAACATAACGCCAGAGAGGCAAATAGCCATAACTTCTGCAACAGGTGTTGCCAGCCATACGCCTGTAACCCCATATATAGCCGGAAGTATCAGCATAGCAATGACCATGAATACAAAGGAACGGGAAAAGGCAAGGACAGCAGAAATAAGTCCGTTGGACAATGCCGTAAACATTCCACTTGCAAATACATTAAAGCCTATAACAATGAGGGCAAAGGAGCAAATGCGATTTCCTGTAACTGCCAATCCATAAACCGGATTATCCGGGCGGGCAAATACCGATACAAGCGGCTGCGTAACTGCAAGGGAAACCACCAAAGTAACAGCGGCAATGGCGCCGATGATTTTTAAACTCATTCGTATCAGTTTTTTCAGTTTCTCATGGTTTTGTTCACCATAGTAGAAACTAATCATAGGCGCAACACCGTAAGAATACCCTGTGTACAGAGAAGTTGCGAACATCAGCACATACATGATAATTGTAATTGCTGCAACGCCATTTTCGCCCACATATTTCAGCATTGTCCAGTTAAACATCATGGTAACGATACCTGTCACCAACGCAGTTGCCATTTCCGAACTGCCATTTGTGGAAGCATGGAGCAAAGTTTTGGAACGGTATACGGGTTTTACAAAGTGAAGCAGACAATTCTTATTGGAGAACATCACTATACCCACAACTGCTGTTACAGAATATCCCAGGCCGGTTGCAATGGCTGCTCCTGCAATACCCATATCCAGCAGAGCAATAAATATATAATCAAGCATCATATTTAAAATGCCGCCCGCAATGGAGCACACCATAGAAAGTGCGGACTTTCCGGCGGCAATCATATAGAGGGTAAAGTTGTTCATCAAAAGAATTGGAATAGTAAAAATCAAATATCGGCTCAAATAAAGCTGACAGTAGGAAAATACTTTCGGTGACAGAGCCAGACTTTTAAAAATCGTGTCCATCATCAGATAGCCTAAACAGGACATGACAAACCCTGCAATCACATTGACTATGATTAAAAATGTAAAATCTTCCTTTGCTTCTCTTGTTTTTTGTTCCCCCATTTTTTTCATAATAACCGCACTTCCACCTGTGGCAAGCATGGTAGAAACCGCCGTTACCAGTGCAATAATAGGAGCTGTAAGGTTGACGGCAGATAAAGCGTCTGTTCCGATCAGATTAGAAACAAACAAACCATCTACCATTGTGTAAAAAGACATAAAGGCTGTCATAACAATGGTTGGAATGGCAAACTTCAAAACATTTTTTAACGTAACAGGCTGACTGTAGGCATTTTCGCTTTGCATAAAGAAAATCCTCCTTGTTTTTCTTTTGTATATTGCATATAATAGACCGTACAGTTACTGTACGGTCAAGGGAGTTTTTCAAAAATGCTAAAAGAAAAAAATACACTGTTTACAATCGGACAATTTGCCGTCCTCCATGAAATCAATAAAAAGACATTAATGTGGTATGATGAAATTGGTTTGCTGAAACCTGCCTGCATTAAGAAAAATGGCTATCGCTATTACAGCTATCAGCAAAGCGCCACACTGGAAACTATTTTGATGCTGCGTGAACTCAATGTATCTCTGGACGAAATCAAACGTTTTATGGGCCATCGCACCATTGAAAGTTTCGATTATCTCTTGAAAAGCAAAATTGCGGAATTAAGCCAGACCATTTCTCATTTGAAGTCCATGCAAAAGGTTTTATGTAATCATCAACAGGATATGGAAATGCTGCGTTCCTTGGATATATCCACCATCAGCCTTGTACAAAAACAAAGCTGTTATCTTGTGACGGTTCCTGTAACACCAGATTCATCTTTTGACGAAGAGATCGAGCAAGTCATTACCGAAACAAAAAAGTATCAGCTTCGCCGTTTGCATGACGCTTCCTATGGTTCAATGCTTCCTGTTGAAAATCTTTATCAGAGAAAATTTGACGAATATACCTCCCTTTACATTGAAATACCCTATCCTATTTCTAAAAAGGGGCTTCACTTACAGCCCTCCGGAACTTATCTTCGTGCCTTTTATAAAGGCAGTTGGGATAAAATTTCTGACAAATATAAAGAAATTCTTGCTTATGTAGATAAGCAAGGATTTTCTTTATATGGGTTTGCGTATGAAACGGGTATCAATGAATTTGTCATTGACACCATAGACGAATATATTACACAAATTGAGATACCTGTTAGATTGGAATAGTACGGTCTGCGCCTTCTTCGCCAAAGGTATATTAAAGCTGCGCCTCGTACGGGTCAAATTAAGAGTGGCATAGTAAAAAACTGTTACTTGTCTCTACAAACCTTTATATTGTTTTTATAACCAGCTGGAAAAACAACTATTTTTTATTAAACACTTTAGACAGAATAGGAAAGAGACTAAGAAGAAGGAGACATTCTGATGGACAAAGGAAAGATATACAATATGGATTTTAAAAAAATTTATCCGCTCTTGGTAAGTAAGGCAGAGAAAAAAGGGAGAAGCATGAATGAGGTCGACCAGGTCATCAACTGGCTGACCGGTTATTCGGCTGGAGAGATTAAGAAAGCCGCGGCGTCTTCTATGACCTATGGGGACTTTTTCAGGAACGCGCCGCGGCCAAATCCGGACAGATACATGATTAAAGGAACTGTCTGCGGTGTCCGGGTAGAAGATATTGAAGAGCCGCTGATGCGGGAGATACGGTATCTGGACAAACTCGTTGATGAATTGGCAAAAGGAAAACCTATGGAAAAAATCTTACGTACGCCGCAGCAAAGGGAAAGGCTTGCAGAAGGAAGGGAGAAAATAAGTGATGGACAGAAAGGTTTATGAATTTGATGCAGTGATTGAGCCCGTTCCCGATAAGGGCGGGGCCTATGTGCGTTTCCCGTATGATATCCGGAAAGAATTCGGGAGAGGCCGGGTGAAAGCGGAAATCACCTTTGACGGTGTGATCTATCACGGCAGTATTGTAAATATGGGGATTAAAAATAAGGACGGATCCATCTGCTATATCATCGGGATACGCAGGGATATCCGGGAGAAGATTGGAAAACAGCCTGGCGACAGCGTTGTTGTTACCGTAGAAGCGCTGGATTGAATGTACATTATCTTTGAGAGGAGTAAGGATATGTGGCGTTGTCCAAAGTGTGGAAGAACATTTAAGAATAAAATCAGAACCATTTCTGCAGGTCTGTGCCGGAGACGATGGAAGAATATATTTGACAGCAGCCGGGGAGGAGGCACAGCTTTATTTTTACGCTTTAGGAATGAAAGTGCAGAGTGAAAAGACGAATGAAAGGTATCGTAAACCGCAGCTTCCTGATATAATTATTTTAATATGTTTGGTTTAAAAGCCATCGGCGGGCTAGGAATAGGAGGACAAATAGATGACGCCAAAATTCATAACGCAATACTGCCCGCTGACCGCCCGGCCATTCCTCCGAAACAGGACCTATGAGGAACATATCCCCTGTAAACCGCTGCGGCCCTATGTACGCTGCTTCTGGTCGTCGGAAGGTACAGAAGGAGACAGAGATGAACAGCTGATCCGAGTGATCCCGGATACATGCATGGATATTATTATCGACATGAACTACACGAAGCAGACTGTCAAAAGTATGCTGTATGGGATTCAGGATGATACTGTTATGGTAGGACAGGGAAAAGAGAAGGAGACAGTCTTACGCTTCGCGGTCCGCTTTCCATTTTGGGCGGTGCGGCGGTTTCTGAAACTGGATATGAATGGTTTATGTAATCAGGCCTTGGATTTGGAATTGCTGATGCCCGGGTGCAATACTGAGTTTGAAAAACTGCTTTACTGCCGCTCTCTTGAGGAGCTGATCGCATGTATGGAAACGTACCTGCTGGGCATTTTTCAGCCGGAAGGATATAATCCGAATCTGTATAACTCCATCGAATACCTGCTGCGTTCAAAAGGCCGGGCCCGGGTCAGTGATATCTGCGGATACAGTGCCGTAAGCCAGCGTCAGATGGAGCGGATGTTCAAACAGGAGGTTGGCATTTCTATCAAGCGGACGGCCAGTCTGGTTCGTTATCAGAATGTGTGGCGGGAGGTTATCCTAAAAGAGCATTTCAACGTACAGGAGGCTGTGGAAAGATATGGCTATGCGGATCAGTCCCATCTGCTCAATGAGTTTAAGCGCTTCCACGGCCTGTGGCCGTCCCAGGCGAGACTGGAAGCGCTGGAGAGCAGATGATCCATGTCGTTTTTCTTCAATACAGATCCATGAATTCATGCTATATTGATACACAAAAAGACAGGAATTGGAGGATTGTATTATGATTGAATCAAGATGTGGTATTCTGTGCGGTGAGTGCGGATATAGGGAAAAAACGGGTTGTAAGGGATGTGTACATATTGACAAGCCATTTTGGGGAGACAGCTGTCCTGTAAAAGACTGCTGTGAGACCAGAGGGCATGAGCACTGCGGGCAGTGCGGTGAATTCCCCTGCGCCCTGCTGAAACAGTTTGCCTATGACGAAAAGCAGGGCGATGGCGGCAAGCGGATTGAACAGTGCGAACGCTGGGTAAAAGGCAGTTGATTATTATGGCTTCAAATCTGGAATTTGTAGAATATGTCTGTGATCAGATCGGCAGTGCCGGGAGCATCGCCTGCCTGTGATGGCGCGGCAAACGATAAGGAGGGATTATCATAAACGAAACAATAAAATTTGCCAACAGAGAAGAATTTCGTGAATGGCTCCGTGAGCATTGTCTTACAGATGATGGCATTTGGCTTTTGTTCGGTAAGGCTGGCGGGCCAAAAACTATAAAAGCAGGGCAGGCCCTGGAAGAAGCTCTTTGTTTTGGCTGGATCGACGGACAGATGGAAAAGATTGATGATAAGACTTATAAGAAATATTTTTCACTGCGGAGAAAGAACAGTAAATGGTCAGAAAAGAATAAAGCATTGGTGAAAAACCTTGAGGAACGAGGGCTTATGACTGATTTTGGCAGGAAGAAGATAGATGAGGCCAAGAAGAATGGTCAGTGGGAGGCTTCAAACCCTCTGGCAATCATTACAGAGGAACAGATTGCCTGCCTGTCCGCATTGTTGGAAGGGTACGAGCCCGCTTACACAAATTTTCAGGCTATGTCTCCATCTGTAAAGAAAACTTATACACGGGCATACCTTGATGCAAAGACAGACGCTGGACGTGAAAAGAGAATTATTTGGATGGTGGACAGGCTCAATAGAAATTTAAAACCAATGTGAATCAGGTATAAAACAGATTTGAAAACGAAGTACCGGATGCCGCAGACATTCTATCACATCTGGTATTTCTATGGGCACTGTTCAGTATGGCTGATTACCTCTGGTATAAATTTTATAGAGCAATATGAATCATTTTTAAATATACTCTCCTATATTCAGTTTGTCGAGGTGGATGAGGAATAAGGAGAAAATATGAATTTGTTAAGGGAGCAAAGTAAGATAATGAACGATAAATTAAAGCCCAAAAAGATAATAAAAATCATGTATAATTGTTTAATTTTATTTGCTGCTATACTAGCAATCATACGTTGGATAAGTGCTTTCAATAATGAGATAGTAGTTATCAATGCAGAAATAAATTCTCATATTTCAAATTTTGCATTAAGTTTAATATTCTATTTAGGTGTTGGTTTTACTTGGATTTTGCAAAAAATGACATTTAAAAAAATAATTATATTGGGCTTGTTTATTATTATCGCAAATATTATATGTGAAACAGTAATGGGTTTTATGAACACAACTGATATAATAGATGCTATATACGGTATAGTTGGAACTTTACTAGGTTTTTGTTACTTGTTATTAGTAAATAAATATGGATTAGAAAATATCCATGATGAAAGTTAAGTTATATACAAATTCCAGTTTGCAGGGTCGTTTGAGTACGATTTATTGAAATAAGGCAGTCATGTACCTACAGGAAGCCATACAACAGGGTAAGACAGGATGAGAAAGGTTGTGAAGGAAGATATGATTCAACTTAGAAAAATGGAACAGACGGATTTGCCCATTTTCAAGAAATGGCTGTATACGCCACACGTTGCCAGGTGGTACCACGATCCATTGGATTGGATCGATGAAGTTGAGGAGCAGGACGGTGAGTTTTGCTGGATTCACCACTTCATTGTGGAACATGAAGGTCAGCCCATCGGATTTTGCCAGTATTACGCCTGCAAAGACAGCGACGAGCTGTGGGAGGGCTACACAGAGTTGGGCGGGTCTTACAGCATAGACTACATGATTGGGGAATCCGACTGCCTCCGCAATGGCTTTGGCAAAATGATTGTGGCGGAATTGACAAACAGGATTGCTCACCATCCTGATGCCAAAAGAATTGTGGTGCAACCGGAGCCGGAAAATAAGGCGTCCTGCGGTCTGCTGCTGTCCTGTGGCTTTGTACTTGACACGGAAAAAGAGATCTATGTAAAACTTTTGCCTTGAATATTAAGTAAGGAAAGATCTGCTCTAATAGAAGACAGTCAACTTCTAGCTTGTCGTTCTGATTGAACTACGCATTACCTTATTAAATAAGGGGGCTTTTGCGGATAGAACGTGCTCGATAAACTAAAATTTATCCGGAAATTTGAATATGAAAGGGAGTTAGTATATGAAAGATTTTTTTGAAGCTCTCACGAGCGAAAGAAAAAACACAGCACTGCCCGAAGAGTTTAATTATTTTGGAAAACTCATCGGCAGTTGGAAGATCAATTATGTTGAGAGTGATAATTCCCGTACAATCGAAGGTGAATGGCATTTTGCATGGGTTCTTGAAGGAATGGCAGTGCAGGATGTCATTATCCTGCCCGGTTATGAATATGGAACCTCACTTCGTATCTACAATCCTGATACGCATACATGGGATGTAGCTTACGGTTATACTGGGAAAATAATACGGCTTGAAGCAAGAAAACAAGACGAAATGATAGTTCTTACTTACATAAATGATGAAAAAAGAAAGTGGGTTTTTGTCAAGATCGATGATGATAAATTTCATTGGCAGAATGTTACGGTAAAAGATGATGGAGAATGGTATATAAATGCACAGATACATGCCGAGCGCATCTGAAAAACTGCATTTTTGAAAGCGAAAGGCAAAAGTGACACCTTAAGGGACAGAGGGGGAAGATCATGTATGAAAGAATGCTTGACAAACAGAATAGACCGGCATTTGATGACATGGCCGCGTACTGCGGCAAAGGTATGGAACGGTTTGTCCGAATAAATGAATGGTTGTTAAATGTATGTAATACTACGCAGGAGATTTCTTTTCCCTATGGAAATAACTATGGCTGGGCAGTTGCCCACAGAAAGAAGAAAAAGTTGATCTGCAATGTGTTTGCGGAGAATGGCGCCTTTACCGTTATGATCCGATTGTCAAATGAACAATATCATTTGATATATGATCAGATGGAGAAGGAAACGAAAGAATGTATCGACAATAAATATCCTTGTGGGGATGGCGGCTGGCTTCATTATCGAGTTACCGGTGAAGCTCATTATTGCGATATACAAAAGATGCTGGAAATAAAGTGTGCATCATAAATACTGTCACTGTTGAACGGAAGATTATTTATTAAATGGAAGGATGTATAAAATGAAATTTGAATTACCTTTATTGGCGGTCCAGGATGTTGAAGTGTCCAAAAAATTTTACAAAGAGCTCTTTGAGCAGGAAGTTGTGTTAGATTTAGGCAGAAATGTGACTTTTAGCGGTGGGTTTGCGATACAACAAGATTTTGCATGGCTTACTGATATCGACCCTGACTCTGTTATTAGAAATTCACATAATATGGAGTTGTATTTTGAAGTAGATGATTTTGATGAGTTTTTAAACCTTTTGGAGAAGCATAAAGAAGTTGAGCTAGTACATTCTCCTAAGAAGCATGAATGGCAGCAAAGAGTCGTCAGGATCTATGACCCTGATTATCATATGATCGAGATTGGTGAATCAATGGAAGTGATTGCAAAACGTTATTTATCTCAAGGACTTTCTGTTGAGGAGGTATCAGAGATCATCCAACACCCTGTGGAATTTGTGCAGCAGTGTCTGTGAATAAAAGAAGGTATGTATAATGGAAAAGAATAATATGAAAAATCATCTGTCTCGCATTAGAGTTTCTTTCCTCATGCTTCTTTTTGCTGTGTGCTTAACTATGAATGTGTTCTTGTGCAGTGCTTATAATTTTTATGAATTATCAGATAAGACAACTGTAAATGAGCCATGGGCGGTTTCAGAACATAATCCTTATAATGAAACTATAACGAGGAATATATGCGCAGCCCCATTGACCACAGCTATCCCTAAGGGAATCCGTTTGCTTCCTTTTCTTATTATAGCTTTTCTTTTTTATGTTCTGACTTCATCTATATTATTGCCTGATGGATGGACATTAATTAATCAGAAGGTACGTCTGGACAATTGAATCAATTCTATATCAGATCATGTACAAAATGTAAATATATGCTGACATGAGGATTATAAGTCATTTTAGAACAAAGAATGGCTTTATTTTCGTATACAAATAGGCATGAACTGGAGGAATATGATTAAAAAAAAGATATATAAATTATTTCTCATTCTAATGGTAAGTCTTTCCCTGACTTCGGGTCCCGCAGCCCAAAATGAAATACGTAAGGTGCTGGAGACCCTATCGGGAAAAGGGAGTGTGCAGGTTCAAGAACTTGATGAAGAAGAACCTGAAGAAACGGAAAAAAGAAGGAAATACTATAGTTAAGAGCCGGTTCGCCGGCAGCCCGTTTTACGGGTGGGTGTAGGCGGCTTATATGTCAGGACCACGGCGGTACACTCACAAGAAATCAAAGGAACATCGAAAGCCATTCCATTACAATCTCTCCCGGCCGGGCGTAGAATAAAGGCAGAAAGGAGGAGAACGTTATGAAAAAAAGATGGATGATATCGCCGGGCGTGGGAATACTGGCTATCATTATGACGGTTTTGGCAGGCTGTTCCGCCGCGCCCCATAATACAACGAACACAAAAGGAGACGCCGGGGGATCGCCGGCAGGAAAGGAAGAAAAAATGACGGTAAAAGAAGAAGATCTGCATACGATTTATCTGGCCGGCGGCTGCTTCTGGGGGCTTGAGGCCTACATGAAAAAGCTGCCCGGCGTCTATGACACCGATGTGGGCTATGCAAATGGAACGACGGAAGATCCGACCTACGAGGAAGTGTGTTACAAGAACACAGGCCACGCGGAAACAGTCAAGGTAGTTTATGACACGTCCCGCATCTCGACGGAACAGATTTTAGACGGATTTTTTAAGGTGGTGGATCCTACCAGTGTCGACAGGCAGGGAAATGACAGAGGGAGCCAGTACCGCTCCGGCATCTACTATACGGATGAAGCCGATAAGGATGTTGCTGACGCCGCAGTTGCCAGACAGCAGGAGAACTATAAAAAGAAGATCGCCACCGAAGTGATGCCGCTCGATAACTTTTATCTGGCGGAAGATTACCATCAGGACTATCTGGATAAGAATCCGGGGGGATACTGCCACATCAATCTCGGCGATGCCGATGAATTCATTGAAGAAGAGGGTCTGGGTAAGACCGATCTGTCCAGCCTCATCAAAGCGGAAGATTACCCGGCGCCAAGCGACAAAGATCTGAAAAAGAAGCTGACAGATATTCAATACAGCGTCACCCAGTCAGGGGACACAGAGCGCCCTTATACGAACGAGTATACAGGCCAATTCGACAAGGGAGTCTATGTGGATGTGGTCACAGGAGAGCCGCTGTTCAGCTCAGAGGACAAGTTTGAGTCCGGCTGTGGCTGGCCCAGCTTTTCAAAGCCGCTCATTCCAGAGGTAGTGACGGAGAAAACCGACACACAATTCAACATGACACGGACAGAGGTGAGAAGCCGCGCCGGAGACTCCCATCTGGGCCATGTCTTTGAAGACGGTCCCGCCGAGACAGGAGGACTGCGTTACTGCATCAACAGCGCCTCCCTCCGTTTTATTCCGTATGAAGACTTAGAGGCCGAGGGATACGGATATCTGCTTCAGATTTTTGAATAGTGGAAAAGGCACCGGGACTCACAGACTTGTTCTGTGGGTTCCAGTGCTGTATAATAAAAAATAAAGTGACCGGCCCGATGCGAAGGAGCGTAGACAGAGCCGGAAAGGAAAGGGGGCGGCGGAATGTATCAGCTGCTGGTCGTGGACGATGAAAGCATCATCCGCCGGGGGATCCGGACGTTTATCGATTTTGACGGCCTTGGTATCAGCAGGCTTTTTGAGGCCGAAAACGGTGAGGAAGCCATCGCCATTTTAGAGGAAGAACAGATCGATCTGATCCTGGCCGACATCAACATGCCCAAAATGGACGGCCTGGAATTCTGCCGCCGTGCAAAGGAGCGGGATCCTTCCGTCAAGGCTGCTGTGATAACAGGGTATGATTATCTGGATTACGCTATCCGCGCCATCAAGGTGGGGGTGGACGATTATGTGTTAAAGCCGCTCTCCCGGGACGACATCCAGACGCTTCTTTTCCGTCTGGTGGAGAAAAAGAAAGAAGCGGACAGTCTGGCGGCTGTGCGGCAGGAAGTAAATAAGCTGGCGGCGGGCGCGGGTGCCGGCGGTGATGCCGGTGTACGTGCGCAGATGGCCAAATCTCTGGAGGAGCATCTGACCGACGCCGGGTTTTCTCTCAGCGCTATGGCGGACGAGCTGGGGTACAGCATCAGCTATTTGAGCACTCTGTTTAAAAAGCATTTCGGCGCAAATTTCAGGGATTATTTTCTGGACCTCAGGCTTGGACGGGCAAAGATCCTGCTCTTGTCCACACGGATGAAAAATTACGAGATCGCGGCGGCAGTGGGCATCGATGATCCGAACTATTTCAGCGTATGCTTCCGGCGCAAATATGGGAAAACGCCTACGGCGTTCAGAACGGAGGCGGGACATGGAAAAGAAGCGTAGCATTCACGGCTGGCTCCGGCGGTTCAGCGTGCAGCTGCCTCTGTTTTTTCTGGGCACGGGACTGGCAGTCATCCTGATTCTGAGCGGGGCAGTCTATTTCTTCTCGGTCAATCTGCTGATGGATGAGACTGTTTCCAAAACCCATGAGCTGCTGGAGTTAAGCGGAACGAACCTTTCCACCTATATCGCGCGCGTCAAAGGAGAATCTAACGTCTTTGCCAGCGACCCTACGCTCCGGCAATACCTTTCCGGGAACGATGAAGGCCCGAGGGAAGGTCTGCTGTCCCGTATCGGCGCCCTGCTTCACAATGACGGCGCCATTAAGTCAGTTGTCGTGGTCTCCAAGGATGGGCGCATCCTCTCCAACGAAGCGGACCTCGATATGTCGGTTTCGGAGGATATGATGAAGGAGGACTGGTACATAGAATCCATCCACAACACGATGCCCGTCCTCACCGGAGCGCGGATGCAGAGCTTTTCCGACGACAAGGATAACTGGGTGATCTCGATCAGCACGGAGATCACCGGAGCCGCCGGTGAAAATCTGGGCGTCCTGCTGATGGATATGAAATACAGTGTTGTTGAGGATCATCTGAGCCGCCTGGATCTGGGGACGGAGGGCTACGTGTTCCTCCTCAATGACAAAGGTGAACTGGTGTATGACAAAGACACAAGCTACTTTTCCGACCCGGACAAGCAGAAACAGCTGCAGGCGGTTCTGGCAGAAGGCGACAGTTACGACAAAGAGCAGAATATGCTCACCTACCAGACGCGGATCGAGAATGCCGGCTGGACCATGGTGGGCGTGGTGTCTTTGGATACTCTGCGCATGCTGGAACAGCAGCTGTTTGAGGCGGTGCTGCTGACCGGCGTACTGCTTTTTGGCGCTGTGCTGCTGTTGTGCGTTCTCTTTACCCGCCGGCTGGCCGCGCCCGTAGCTGATCTGAAACGGGGTATGAATGAGATCGAAAAGCTGGCGGAGATCAGCGTGCACAGGCACGGATTTACCGAGATGGAGCTGCTTGCCGGGAATTACAACCGGATGATCCGCCGTGTGCGGGAGTTGATGGAAGAAGTCTCGGAGAAGGAAAAGACGCTGCGGCAGTCGGAGCTCAATGTCCTGGTGAGCCAGATCAACCCTCATTTTCTCTACAATACTTTGGATACCATCGTCTGGATGGCAGAGTTTGGCGACAGCAGAAAGGTCATCGCCCTCACCAAGTCTCTGGCCGCTTTCTTTCGTCTGTCCCTCGGCGGCGGCCGGGAGATGGTCACCGTGGCCGATGAGCTGGAGCATGTGCGCCAGTATCTGTATATCCAAAAAGAGCGGTATGAGGAGAAGCTCAGCTATGAAATATCCGCGCCGGAGGAACTGATGGACTACACCGTACCAAAGATCATTCTCCAGCCGGTCGTGGAAAACAGCATCTACCATGGTATCAAGCCGATGGACGGACCCGGGAAGGTCACTGTGACGGTGCAGGAGGACGGAGACCGTCTTGTCTTTACCGTGGCGGATAATGGCGTGGGCTTCGATACTGCTGCGCCGGCCGGCAAGGATGCGTCCCGGAAAAATGGGGTAGGCCTGCAAAACGTGGACGGCCGCCTCAAGCTCCTTTATGGGCCGGATTATGGAGTCACGGTCGACTCTGCTCCGGGCGCGGGGTGCACCGTGCGGCTTACGGTCGGCAGGCAGGTCAAAAGTGTTCCAAGTGTGAGGTAACTCTGGTCTGTCGTATCTGTACAGAAGGAAAGTTGAAAAAATGTGCGAAAGAGTATAATATAATCTTGCGGACATTAAAAATATTAATATGTGAAAAAGGAGTTTGACCCCATATGAGAACAGAGCGTTTTAAAATGGAAAGAGAAGGTCTGGTCGAAGAGGGCCAGGAAGTAGAGGTGAGCGAGAGAAGTGCGGTGACCGGACAGTACACATACCTGGTGGAGCCGTCCATCGCTATGTCAGGCATCTACAGGACATCCGAGAGAATCAAGTCCCGCAGCGGAATTATCAGGAAGATCGAGAAGACAGAAAAAGGTTTTTATCTGCTCGTAGAAATGGAAGAGTAAGCGAGTGCCCAGTGAGCACAAATTTTCATTGACAAACGAGCCTGACATATGATATAAATATTTAGTGAGCAATATCACTTAGGGGATTGGTCAAGTGGTATGATAGGGGTCTCCAAAACCTTTGGCGGGGGTTCGATTCCCTCATCCCCTGTATAAAAAAAGTCCCGGACAGCTGTTAACAAGAAGCGGTCCGGGACTTTTTTGTTCACTGCAGAATATGCAGGATCAGACGTCCTAAGTTCTGTACTGCCGCGGCAGCTCCCACGTTTTTATGTAATCCAGGAATTTCCGGGTCGCGGGAGAGAGCGGTTTGTCCGGAGCGTACGCGATCCCAAGTATTCTGGAGTAATGTTCTTCAAACGGACAGGCATATACGCGGAAGGTGGTGCCGGTCAAAAAAAGCTTCGGAATGATCGTGAGGCCGAATCCGAGTTCCACCATTTTCAGCGCGGCAAAATCCTCCGTCGGCTCATACTGTACTTTTGGGATAATGTGATTTTCCTCAAATATGATACCTGCCTCTTCATCAAGTCCGTTTGCCGACATGACAAAATTCTCATAATCGATCTCTGACACAGAGATGGTCTCTCTTCCCGCCAGCCTGTGGTTTTCCGGCATGACGAGCATCATTTCATCCTCGTCCATCTGTTTAAACGGATAACCGGGCAGCATATATTTGGAAGTGAAGACACAGTCCAGCTGTTCATTGTCAAGCTTTGCTTTAAGAGGAGCGATTCCGTCGATCATGAGTTCAAAGCGGATATTCGGGTATTTGTCGGAAAAGTCCTTGATCAGATTGGGCAGCCAGTTGTAGGAGACGCTCTGTACAGAGCCGATGCGTATGTAACCGCTGTCCAGACTCGTCAGGTTTTTGGCGAACTTGCTGAGCTTGTCTTCTTCATGGCAGATGTTCTCCAGAGACTGTATGATCTCTTCCATGCCGGAGATCAGCTCCATACCTGCTTTGGAGCGGCGGAATATCTGAAACCCAAGTTCATTTTCAAAGTTTTTGATCGCCTGGCTGATCGCCGACTGCGTATAATTCAGTCTTCCGGCAGTTTTTGATATGCTGTGTGTCTTATATACGTCCAGTATGATTCTGTATTTGTTCATTTTATAGTGACCTCGTATTTTTATCCTTTAAAAATATCAATAGCTCCTTAAATTTCTTTAAATTGCAAAGTCAGAAAAACCTTGTATGATTAATAATATAAAGGTTTTATTTCTGTACGGCAAGATATTTTAAGAAAAGGAGATGGAAGAATGCAATTAACGGAATATGAACAGGAAATGCTGGACGGCAGATATGGAGAAGGCATGCAGGCTGCAATTGAAATTCTTGTCAAGATGGGCGGACTTTACGGGGCAGAGAGATTTCTGCCGGTAAAGAACGCGCACATTGATGCGGCGGCCTACACGACAATTTGGGATGCAGGGACTGAATTTGTGGAATATTTAGCGGACAAAGGGGCAAAGGTTTCGGTTCCCACGACCATCAATCCGATGTCCATGGATACAAGGAGATGGAGGGAACAGTATACCTCCGAAGCATTTGCGGAAAAATGTGAACGGCTCAGAAAGGCATATATGAAACTTGGCGTAAACCCGACCTGGACGTGCGCGCCATACCAGTGCACGAACGTTCCTGTCTTTGGCGAAAATGTAAGCTGGTCGGAATCAAATGCAGTAAACTATGTGAATTCAGTCGTAGGAGCCAGGACAGAACGCCTGCCGGATCTGGTGGACGTGTGCTGCGCCGTGGCCGGACGGGTACCGGAGTACGGGCTGTATCTGGAAGAAAACCGGGCCGGGGAGATTCTCTTCACACTAAAGGGGTTTGACGGTAGCGCTTTCCGGGACACGGTCGATTACGCGGTATTAGGTTATCTGGTCGGGGAGACTGCGGTCAACAGGGTTCCTGTTGTGCTCGGGCTTCCGGAAAGCACTATGCCCGATCAGCTGAAGGCTTTTTCAGCCGCCGCGGCGTCGGGAGGGGCGACCAGTCTTTTCCATGCAGTGGGCCTGACACCCGAGGCGCCCACTCTTGAGGCGGCGTTCCATGGAAAGACAACATATGAGACAGTAGAGATCACGCCTGCAGAAGTCGCGCAGATGAGGGCCAGGCTCAACACCGGGGATACGGAAAAGGTGGATATGGTTTTGATGGGATGCCCGCATCTGTCCTTCCAGGAGATCAAAGAAATTGCGTGCGGGATAGAAGGAAAAAAAGTGCATGAAGGAACCGAATTCTGGATCCAGACGAGTCATCCGATCTATGAGCTTGCGTCACTTGCCGGGTATGTGGAGGTAATAGAAAAGGCCGGCGCCATGCTTGTGAGAGACACCTGTCTGATGGAGATGGAATATAACGGCATCTGGCGGGGCAAGCATTTTGTCACGAATTCGGGCAAAGCCGCTCAATATGCACCTGCGATCAATGGCGTGAAGATAACGATGGCGGATATGGCAGGCTGTGTAGAGGCAGCCGTCACAGGAAAAAAACCAAAGGAGGCGTGATCATGAAGGAGATAAAAGACTTTAAAGTGCTGCTGGAAGGGGAAGTAAAAGGGGAGGCGCTTGTCTCACAGGACCCTCTGAGCTTCTGGGGCGGGGTAGATCCTGCGTCAGGAGAGATCATTGACGTCCATCACGACCTGCGCGGAGAGAATCTTACGGGGAAGATACTGTGTATCCCCTATGACAGGGGATCCTGCTCCGGTTCCGGTGTGCTCATAGAAATGGTAAAGACAGGCACCGCTCCGGCGGCAATCTTATGCATAGAAGCGGAACCGGTACTGGCGCTGGGGCCGTTGATCGGACAGAAAATGTATGGACGGGGCATGGCGCTGCGCACCGTCTCAAAAGAAGAGTATACGCTGCTGAGATCAGGGGATATCGTCACGTTCACGAAGGACAGTATCTGTATAGGGGAATAAAACGTTTCCTGATGCATAACGTATAGAATTAATCAATAAATCCATCCGTACGTATGAGAAATCAATAAGACAGCCAGGCTCTGATACGGTAGAATAAATGCTGTAATACAAATGATAAAAAACGCAGCAGGAGGAATGGATTTATGAATGTAAAGAGTGAAGTGAGTGTGGCAAAGATCACGAAAGATGCGGAAGATCTGTTCAGAAACGGATTTTTCTGCTCGGAGGCTGTCGTAAGTTCCATCCGCAGCAATTTTGAGATCGATGTACCGGAGGCCGTCATATCTATGGCATCCGGATTTCCGGTCGGGATCGGGCGGTCAAAATGTCTGTGCGGAGCAGTTTCAGGCGGAGTTATGGCGATCGGCCTTGTGTTCGGGAGAACGGTACAGAAAGACCCGCAGGTGGAAGAGACGATGAGGCTGTCTAAGGAACTGCACGACTGGTTTAAAGAGGCAAGCGGGAAGAATGCAATCTGCTGCAGGATCCTGACAAAAGAATTTGATATGGGGCAGGGAGAGCACAAAGAGCAGTGTGTACGTTTTACAGGAATGGTGGCCGGAAAAGTCGCGGAGATGATCATCCGCGAAAAAGGCCTCAAGAATACAGACGAATAGGGAGGGAAGAGTTGTGATAAAAAGAATCCCTCTGCCTGTGACAGGCGTCATGCTTGGTATGGCGGCCCTTGGAAATCTGCTCCAGTCTTACTCCGAAGGGGTGCGGCTTGTCTGCGGGGCCATTGCCGCTGTGACAGGACTTCTTGTACTTTTGAAAGTGATCCTGTATCCGAAACAGTTTGCGGAAGATATGAAGAATCCGGTCACGGCAAGCGTGTCCGGTACTTTTACGATGGCGCTCATGCTTCTGGCGGGCTATGCTAAGCCGTACCTTAACAGTGGTGCGGACATTATCTGGTATGCCGCTATTGTACTGCATATTGTGCTGATCGTCTATTTTACGGCAAAGTTTATGGTTCATCTTGATATGACGAAAGTATTTGCCAGCTATTACATTGTATATGTCGGAATTGTAGTGGCCAGCGTTACAGCGCCGGCATTTGGAAGGACGGGGACCGGAACGGTTTTATTCTGGTTTGGTTTTGCCGCGCTGCTTGTGCTTCTGGCCCTCGTTACATACCGTTATATGAAGTATAAAAATATGCCGGAACCGGTACAGCCGCTGTTTTGTATTTATACAGCGCCGGCAAGTCTTTGTCTGGCGGGATATATACAGTCGGTACAGCCGAAATCTGTTGTGATGATAAGCTTTCTGGCCATACTTTCCACGCTGATCTATCTGGTGGTGCTCGTCAGGCTCCCGGCTTTTCTGAAGATGAGATTTTATCCAAGTTACGCGGCATTTACGTTCCCGTTTGTCATTACCGCCATTGGCATGAAGATGACGGCGGCATGTCTTGCAAATATGGGGACACCGCTGCCGTTTCTAAACTATGTAGTGCTCATAGAGACGATAATAGCTGCTGTGCTGACTATATATGCGCTCATACGCTATATCGCGTCAGTCTGCAGACAGCCCGGGGAACAGAAAGCGGCCCATGTAGAGACAACAACTTAATAAAAATAAGATCCTGCACACAAATACACATACTGTATCGTGTGCAGGATTCTTTTGTTTTTATTATGCAGGCAGTTTCCCGCAGTATTTTCCGTGATCTTCCTCAAAGCGCTCAATCTGGCCGGAAAGATCCTTTCTGGCATCCGGGGAAAGTCCGTCCACAAGAGCAGTCATATGTTCCCGGATGAGCGCCGGATCGTACGGGATATCCAGGGCGAAATCACTGTAGGCGCGGATCTTATGGAAATACATTCCCGCCTCGGCATCTTCCTTCTCCGAGCGGCACATCTCATACATTGGCACACAATCTGACGCCTCTGTATCCGTGCATTCTTTACAGATCCATTTTCCGAGATAATAAAAGGTTCCGTCTATGCGGTATATAAATCCCGGATACTTTAACAAACGTTCCAACATGATACACATACCTCCTCATCTGTTATTACAATAACAGAGATGCGGCTGCTTTGCAAGGATGCCTGTAACTGGCGCGGGAGAGTTATTTTGTCTTTGACAGTTTGTCAAGCGGCTGGAAACTGTAGCCCATCTCTTCCCACTTCGTGAGCAGTTCGTCAAGAATCTGCGCATTTGTGGAAGAGGTGCTGTGAAGCAGAACGACAGCGCCGGGGTGGATCCGCTTCAGCAGTTTGTCAAAAGCCTCTTCTTTGGTCGGCTGCTTATCCTGGTACCAGTCCACGTAGGCGAGACTCCAGAAAAAGGTCTTATATCCCATGTCTTTAGCCATCTGCAGATTGCCTTCGCTGTATTTCCCTTGAGGCGGCCGGTAATATTTTGTCATCTCTTCTCCGGTGATGTCTTTATAGAGAGTCTCTACTTTTCCAAGTTCGTCTGAAAATGCTTCCTTCGTGGAGATCTTGGACATGTCGGGATGCGTGTATGTATGATTTCCGACGATGTGTCCTTCCTCCTTCATCCGTTTGATCAGTTCCGGATTTTCAGATATAAAGTTGCCGACGACAAAGAAAGTGGCAGGCACTTTATGCTTTTTTAACGCGTCGAGAATGGGGGCGGTGTTTCCATTTTCATAACCGCAGTCAAAAGTCAGGTAGATCACTTTGTCTTCCGTGTCGCTTTTAAAGAAAGCGTCAAACTTCTTCAGTTCATCGGCTGTCGCATTGCCGGCCGGCGGCTGTCCGTCCTCCTGAAAGCTTAATCCCCAGTTTCCGTCCGCCGCGGTCTGCACGCTTTCTCCTGTAAAATGTTCTGCTGCCTTTGCGCCCAGCGTACCGGCCAGAAAGGCTGCTGCAAAGATAAACAGAACTTTTCCCCATTTTTTGTATGATGAGAGATATTTCATAACGGCTCCGTATCGTACGATGATTTGTGTAATTATATTTCAAAACGGGAAACATTATGCCCATTAAGGCATATCATATTGAAGCAGGCTCAATATCTGACAGGAGTGGAGGGTTATAATATTGGAAGAATTTATAAGAGAAATGCCGGCAGCCCGCGCAAAGCTTAAAGGGGCGCCGGGACTTGAGGATATCAGGGGCAATGTTTATTTTTACAGTACATACGGCGGCACGGTAGTCGTGGCGGAAGTCTACGGCATACCGGAAAAAACGGAACAGGCTTCCGGAGGGTTTCTCGGCTTTCACATTCACGAGGGCACATCCTGTACGGGAAACGCGCAGGATGCCTTCGCAGGGGCAAAAGGACACTATAATCCGGGGAAGAAAGAGCATCCGGGACACGCGGGAGATCTGCCGAGTCTGCTCGTGAAGGGAGGCATCGCCTGGATGGCTGTATATACGGGGCGTTTTTATCCGGAAGAGGTGATCGGGAGAACGGTGATCGTCCACGATATGCCGGATGATTTCAGAACGCAGCCCTCCGGCGGCTCAGGCGCGAAGATCGCGTGCGGAGAGATCGTTGTCTGGGAAGGATGACCGCGCCGGCGCACTTGACTTTCACAGCATTTTTACTTACAATACAGCCATGAAAGAAGATAAGAATTTAACGATAATCAGTTTTACAGATGCAGGCAGCAGGCTGAGCGCCGCACTTTGCAGGCAGTATGCCAAAGGGCGGACGGCCTGCGCCTGTTATGCGCCGCAATTGTTCGCCGGCCGGTATGGGCTGCGCCCGCTCCCTGAGGATGCGAAGGGGCTTATAGGGGAACTCTGGGAGAAGGAGGCGCTGCTCTTCATCGGAGCGGCGGGAATCGCGGTGCGCTTTATTGCCGCGTATGTCCAGGATAAATTCACAGATTCTCCGGTCATTGTGATGGATGAAAAAGGACAGTACATTATCCCGCTTCTTTCGGGACATGCGGGAAGAGCAGTGGAGCTTGCGCGGGAGCTAGCCGGATATACCGGGGGTGTGCCGGTGATCACCACTGCGACCGATGTGCAGGGAAAGTTTGCCGTCGATATGTTTGCGCTTAAGAACGGGCTTGTGATCGAGAGCAGGGAACTTGCGAAGAAGATATCCGCGGCAGTGCTGGAACAGGAGGAGATCGGATTTTACAGTACCTTCCCTGTGGACGGCCCTGTGCCGGAGGAGCTGCGTCTGTGCAAAGCCCCCGGGGAACTTAAGTATTACCCGTATGCGGTGGCGGTCGTGGACGAGTCGGACAGCAGGGAAGAAACGGCAGAAGATACGGTTCTGCGGCTGAGACACAAGCCCCGTATTGTGGCAGGCGTCGGGTGCCGGAAGGGGACAGAGAAGGGGCAGCTGTCAGCCGGACTTGCGGAGGTGCTTGAGGCAAACAAGATCCTGCCCGGCCAGCTGGCGGCCTTTGCCAGCATAGAGCTCAAAAAAGAGGAGCCGGGGCTCATCGCGCTGGCGGCGGAATACGGCGTGCCGTTTCAGACATTTACGGCAGAGCAGCTCAGTACGGTATCAGCGGTCAGCTCCCATTCCGAATTTGTGGAGCGGGTGACGGGCGTGGACAATGTATGCGAGCGGGCGGCGCTTCGATTCTGTCAGGACGGAGAGCTTATCCAGCCTAAGATATGCGCACAGGGAGCCACGTTTGCCCTCGTCAGAGACAGGTGCAGACTGTCTTTTTAAGAGAAGGAGAAAAGGATGGACGCAAAGATACTGCTGTTTGCAGGGACAACAGAAGGAAGAGAACTGGCGGAGCTTTTAAGGGGGCAGGGGGCGAAGGCATATGTGAGTACCGCTACAGAATATGGGAAAGAATGTGTGGGAGAGGGCGGAAGCATCACCGTATGCGCAGGAAGAATGAATGAGGAAGAGATCTGCTGGTTTATCAGAAAACACGATATCGCGCTGACGGTCGACGCCACCCACCCGTTCGCGAGAGTGGCCACAGAGAATATAAGGCGCGCCTGCAAGGCGTGCGGTACCGCATATATCCGGTGTGTGCGAAAGAGGCAGTCCTCAGCGGAAGACGAGGACGGGGTCGTGTACGTTGCTTCTGTAAAGGAAGCGGTGGACTATCTGAAGGAGACAGAGGGCAATATCTTTATATCCACCGGGAGTAAGGAACTTAAGCTCTACACAGAGATCGCGGATTACCGGGAACGGTGTTACGCCCGTGTTCTGTCCACGAAGGAGGCTGTGGAAGAAAGTACAGCGCTTGGATTTACGGGCGCGCATCTCATGGCCATGCAGGGCCCCTTTTCCACAGAACTGAATGCCGCCATGCTGAAGTATACGGACGCCGCGTATTTTGTGACAAAGGAGTCCGGGAAGGCCGGCGGCTATGAAGAGAAAAAAGAGGCGGCGGGGGAGACCGGGGCTGTGCTCGTTGTCGTAGGAAGGCCAAAAGAGAGCGGCCTGAGCCTGGAAGAAACGAAGTCATATCTGATTGCTTATTTGGAAGGATTATGTTAGAATTCATAATGAATTAGTTCAAATCCGGCAGACAATTTAAAAGAAGGCCGTCTGAAAAAAGGCGGCAGGGGAAGTCAGGTGAGAATCCTGCACAATACCCGTTGCTGTATTGGAGGAGTGGTATTCCATTAGGTCACTGTAAGTATACTTATGGGAAGGCGGAATACCGTGAGGATGCCTAAGTCAGAACACCCGCTTTTAGATGGATTTGGATGGTTACGGGGATATGACCGGGTGTTTGCTGCGAATCTCTTTTGACTTTGTGGTAAGCCTGGAATATTTTCAGAAAAAACCACGAATGGAGAGAGAAAAACATGTCAAAAAAAGAAAAAATCTTACTCAAGGCAGCCATAGCCTTTGCGCTTATGTTTGCCGTCACACCGGTTGCAAATGCAATGCACATTATGGAGGGATATCTCCCTGCAGCTTTCTGCGTTGCATGGGGAGTTATCTGTATCCCGTTTCTGGCAGCCGGACTGATCTCACTGAAAAAAAGACTAAAAGAAAACAGAAAATCCATAACATTGATCGCGATGGCGGGAGCATTTATCTTTGTGATATCTTCCCTGAAGATCCCATCCGTGGCAGGAAGCTGCTCACATATGACGGGGACAGGCCTTGGGGCTATATTGTTCGGCCCTTCTGCGGTCAGCGTGCTCGGCGTCATCGTGCTGCTGTTCCAGGCAGTTCTGCTTGCCCACGGAGGCCTCACGACACTCGGAGCCAACACATTTTCCATGGCGGTTGCAGGACCGCTGCTTTCGTTTGGTATCTATAAGCTCTGTTCCAAATGTAAAATGAACAGAAAAGTTTCCGTATTTCTGGCGGCGTGTCTCGGGGATATCTTTACATATTGCGTGACGAGCATACAGCTTGCGATTGCGTATCCTTCCGAGTCCGGCGGGGCTGCGGCTTCCGCTGTAAAATTCCTCGGAGTGTTCGCGCCCACCCAGCTTTCGCTCGCCGTGATCGAGGGGATTCTGACCGTTGTCATAGTGATCGGCCTGGAATCCTATGCAAGACCGGAACTGAAAGCAATAGGTTTTTTGAAGGAGGCAAGGTAAGATGACGAAAAATACAAAGACAGTGATCATATTATTGGCTGCTGCGGTATTGATAGCAGTTATTCCGTTATTTGCCCTGAAGGGAGCCGAGTTCGGCGGTTCAGACGATGCGGGAAGCGTGATGGTGGAAGAGATCAACGGAGAATATACACCGTGGTTCACCCCGGTGCTGGAGACAGCGCTCGGAGGAGAACTGCCGGGTGAAATAGAGAGTCTGGTCTTCTGTGTTCAGACGGGGATCGGTGTCGGCATAATCGCCTTTCTCATGGGACGCTTTGTAGAGCGCAGAAAATGGCTGAGAGGCGATGAGGCAAAGAAGGAATAGACACCGGTGAGAGGAGCAGTATATGATCGTTGTTGACAAGCTTTGCTACCAGTCAAAGCTCAGGTATGTAAATGCGGGAGAAAAATTTGCCTTTTCCATGTTGTCATTGTTGTTCTGCATTCTCAGCCGTATGTTTCTAATTTCAGCGGCCGTACTTGCCGTAAACAGCTTTCTGACCGTGAGGAAGGGCGGTATCGCCCCGGGGCACTATATACGGCTTATGGCGGTTCCTCTTGCGTTTGTTATCTTAAGTACACTTGCCATTATCGTGAATATTTCCAAAGTCCCACTGGATGCCTATGCGGTACCGGTGGGCGCCTTTTTTATCACGGGAAGCCGGGATTCGGTCCTATTTGGCGTGCGCCTGATCGTGACAGCCATGTCGGCGGTCTCCTGTCTGTACTTTCTGTCGCTCAACACGACGATGACAGACATTATGTCGGTATTGAACCGGCTTCGGTGCCCGAGGGTGATCATAGAACTGATGCTTCTGATCTACCGGTATATATTTGTACTGATGGAGACTGCGTCCGCCATACTCGTATCTCAGAAAGCAAGACTTGGAAACCGGGATCTCAGGACATCGGTGAGATCCTTCGGACAGATGGGCTGTGGGCTTTTGATCAAAGCGTTCCGCCGTTCCGGCGCTTTATACGACGCAATGGAGTCAAGGTGCTATGACGGGACGATCCGGGTGCTGGAGGAACAGAGGCCGGCGCGGCCGGCGGAAATAGCAGGCATCGTATTATTTGAACTTATACTGCTGGCACTTGTGATATGGAGGAGAACCGTATGAGGAAAGAAGCGGAAGAGACGGCTGAAGATATCATTGTAGAAGCGAAGGATGTTTATTATTCGTACGAGGACGGCGGCCGGCCGTCATTGAACGGCGTCAGCCTGAAGATCGCAAGAGGGAAAAAGGTCGCTTTCTTAGGGGCCAACGGCTCGGGAAAGTCTACATTTTTTCTGTGCTGCAATGGGATCCATAAACCGGACAGTGGGACGATATTCATTGGAGGCAGGCCTTTGGACTATTCCAGAAAAGGACTGATGGATGTAAGACGCAAAGTCGGGATCGTATTTCAGGACCCGGATGATCAGCTGTTTTTGGCGAGCGTATACCAGGAGATCTCTTTTGGACCTATGAATCTGGGACTTCCGGAGGCTGAGGTGCGAAGTGAGATAGAGCGGGTGATGGATGATCTGGAGATCACGCCGTTCCGGGACCGTCCGGCGCATGCACTGAGCGGAGGGCAGAAAAAACAGGTGGCCATCGCGGATGTTCTTGTCATGCACCCGGATGTCATCATTCTCGATGAACCTGCGTCTGCGCTTGACGCAAAGCATACGAAGCTCATGAACGAGATCGTGGACAGACTGGCAATGGAGGGGATCACCATATTGATGGCCACACATGACATCGGCTATGCGCTTGAATGGGCGGATGAGATCGTGCTCATGCATGAGGGGAGGGTACTGCTTCAGGCGGACCCTGTAACGGTGTGCGGCAGCAGGGAGGAGCTGGCCCTTGCGAACCAGGAGGCGCCGGCCGTACTCCGGCTTTTTTGGCGTCTCGAGGAAAAGGGTGTTCTGGAGAAAGACTTGAGGCCGCCTGTGAATTTTGAGCAGCTGGAACAATATATAGCGGAGGGAAGATGATGGAAGGAAAGACGAAGAGGGCGGTACTTGTGGTAAGCTTTGGAACGAGCCATATGGATGCGCTGAAAAAGAGTATTGAGCAGGTGGAGCGGCATATAGAAGAAGCATTTCCCACATACCGCGTATACCGTGCGTTTACAAGTCAGATGATATTGAGGAAATTAAAGAGGACGCAGCACCTGGATATTTTCACGGTAAAAGGCGCCATGGAGCAGATGGCGGCAGACGGGATGGAGGAAGTCATCGTCCAGCCGACCCACATCATAAACGGGATCGAAAATGACAAGATGATGGAAGACCTGATGGAATATACAGACAGATTTAAGAAAATCCGGGCCGGCAGACCGCTGCTGACAAGTGTGGATGATTATAAGAAGGCGATCCATGCAGTGATGGCGGAAGTGGAGCTAAAAGAGGGGGAGGCGCTTGTCCTGATGGGGCACGGTACGGATCATCACGCCAATGCCGCCTATCCTACGCTTGAGTATACCTTTCATTCCCTCGGGTACAGTCAGGTACTTGTAGGGACGGTGGAAGGTTTCCCGGACTTGCGCAATGTGATGACCAGACTGGAGATCTCGGGCATGAAAAAAGTCATGCTCATGCCGTTCATGGTAGTGGCAGGAGACCATGCCAAAAATGACATGGCGGGGGAGGATGATTCGTGGAAGACAGAGCTTGAGGCGGCCGGTTATGAGGTGAGAACGCTTGTGAAAGGGCTTGGCGAGATGAAAGGGATCCGAAATATCTATGCAGAGCACATAGAGGCTGTCATGTAGCCTGGAGAAAGGAGCATCCGGATGAAAGGAGACGGCAGGAATACACAGACCGTATGGAAAGATCAGAAGCTGCTGCGCACCGGTTATACGACCGGAAGTTGCGCGGCTGCTGCGGCGAAGGCGTCGGCTTTCATGCTGCTGTCGAAAGAGCCGGTATATCAGGTGTCTCTTAAGACTCCGCAAGGGGCCGTACTCTATCTGGCCGTGGAGTGTATTGACATGGGAGCAGACCGTGTAAGCTGCGCAGTCCGCAAGGACAGCGGGGATGACCCGGATGTGACGGACGGTGTGCTCGTCTTTGCGGAAGTGGCAAGGCGCGCGGGGACGTCAGTCAGTCTGGACGGAGGAAAAGGCGTGGGAAGAGTCACGAAGAAAGGGCTCGATCAGCCGCCGGGGGCGGCCGCCATCAATAAAGTGCCGCGCCGTATGATCGTGGAGGCGGTGGAGGAGCAGAGACGGAAGTTCGGATGTACCTTTGGCCTGCACATCATCATATCCATACCGGAAGGGGAGGCTTTGGCAGAGAAGACGTTCAATCCCCGACTTGGAATTGAAGGGGGGCTCTCTGTGCTAGGGACGAGCGGGATCGTGGAGCCGATGAGTGAGCGGGCGCTCACGGATACGATCTGTCTCGAAATGAAAGTGCTGAAAGAAAACGGTCATGAATGGTGCTACATCGTGCCCGGCAATTACGGGAGTGATTTTCTGACAGAGACACTGAAATATGACGGCAGACTTGCGGTAAAATGCAGCAACTATATCGGAGAGACGATCGATGATGCCGTCAGGATGGGCATGAAAGGGATCCTGTTCGTCGGGCATATCGGGAAACTGGTCAAGATAGCCGCCGGTGTGATGAATACCCATTCCAGACAGGCGGACTGCCGGATGGAAGTGTTTGCCGCCCACGCTGCCCTCGCCGGGGCATCTCGGGATACGGTGCGGCAGTTGATGGAATGTGTGACTACGGCCGGGGCGGTGGATATTCTGAAAGCCAGCAATATGCTGGAGCCTGTCATGCAGACCATTATGGAACAGATCGATGTCCATCTTAAGCAGCGCGCCGGAAAGACATTGATGACCGGCGCCATCGTGTTTTCCGCAGAAGAGGGGATACTTGGACAGACATCACGTGCGGCAGAGATACTGGAACAGATACGGAAAGGAACTGTGTAGATGGAAGGGATATTTTACGGAGTAGGCGTAGGGCCCGGGGATCCGGAGCTTCTTACGCTCAAAGCAGTCAGGATCATACAGGAGTGCGAGGTCATCGCGGTGGCAGTGTCGGACAAATCGGCGGACAGGCCGGTGTATGACGCTGTACGCAGGGAGGAACACGGCGGATATCTGAAAAGGTGCACTGCCTATCAGACCGCGCTCCCTTCGGTACCCGGCATGGAGGAAAAAGAAATGCTCTATCTGCCCATGCCTATGATCAAGGAAAAAGAGAAGCTGAAAAAGATCCACGACGAATGTGCCGATGCGGCCGGAGAGATCCTGGCGCAGGGGAAAAAGATCGCGTTTATCACACTCGGTGACCCGAGCATATATTCAACGTGTCTGTATGTGCACAAGCGTCTGAAAAGACAAGGGTACAGAACATGCCTTGTTCCGGGAATACCTTCCTTCTGCGCGGCAGCCGCCAGGATGGACACAGGCCTTGCCGAAAACAGGGAAGAGATCCACATCATCCCGGCGTCCTACGGCGTGGAAGAGAGTCTCGGGCTTCCCGGGACGAAGGTGCTCATGAAGGCGGGGAAGAAGATGCCCGCTGTAAAACAGGCGGTAAAGGACAGAGGACTTAAGGCGCGGATGGCGGAAAACTGCGGTATGCCCGATGAGCGTATATATGAGGATGTGGAGGATATCCCGGACGACGCAGGTTATTATTCATTGATGATTATTAAGGAGTGAGACAGATGATCGTATTTGTAGGAGCAGGTCCCGGAGCCAGTGATCTGATCACAGTCAGGGGACAGAAATTTCTGAAAGAGGCCGATATTATCGTGTACGCGGGTTCTCTTGTCAATCCCGCGCTTCTCGATGTGAAGAAGGAGGGATGCGAGGTATACAACAGCGCCCGCATGACGCTCGGCGAGGTGCTGGAAGTGCTCGTAGACGGCGCGGCGGCCGGAAAAAAAGTTGTGCGTCTGCACACGGGCGATCCGTGTCTGTACGGGGCGGTGAAGGAGCAGATGGACGCCCTGGCGGAAAAAGGGGTACCATATGAGGTGTGTCCGGGCGTAAGTTCTTTTTGCGGCGCGGCGGCGGCCCTTGAGGCAGAGTATACGCTGCCCGGCGTCTCCCAGTCTGTCGTCATCACGAGAATGGCAGGCAGGACCCCGGTGCCGGAAGGAGAGTCGATCCGAAGCTTTGCGGCGCACGGGGCCACGATGGTCATATTCCTGAGCACGGGCATGCTCCCTGCGCTTCAGGAGGAGCTCATGGCGGGCGGTTATGACGGGGATACTCCGGCGGCCGTTGTCTATAAAGCGACGTGGCCGGAGGAGAACGTATGCCGCTGTACGGTGGAGACGCTGGCAGAGACCGCGGAAGAGGAAGGAATCATAAAGACAGCGCTCATCGTTGTCGGCAGAGTGCTGGATGGCAGCTATGAGCATTCAAAACTGTACGATCCGGCATTTGGCACTGAATTCCGCAAAGCGGCGGCCGGAGGGCAGGAGCATGAATAGTGTATATGTGGTAGGAATCGGTCCGGGCGGCGGTGAACAGATGACAGGCGAAGCCCGCAAGGCGCTGGAGAGCTGTGACATTATCATCGGATATACGGTATATATTGACCTCATACGCGGGCAATATCCGGACAAGACATTTTTGACAACGCCTATGACACAGGAAGCAGAACGGTGCCGGATGGCGTTTGAGGAGGCAGAACAGGGCAGGGATGTAAGTCTTGTGTGCAGCGGCGACGCCGGCGTGTATGGAATGGCCGGGCTCATGTATGAGATAAAAGGCGCATACCCGCACGTCAATATCAAGGTAGTCCCCGGGATCACGGCGGCCACCGGCGGCGCGGCTGTACTCGGCGCTCCGCTCATGCATGATTTTGCGGTGATCAGTTTAAGCGACCTGCTCACGCCGTGGGAGAAGATAGAGGCCAGACTCCGCGCAGCCGCCATGGCAGACTTTGTCATCTGCCTGTATAACCCGTCCAGCAGGAAGCGGAAAGATCATCTGAAGCGGGCATGCGAGATACTGCTGGAGTATAAAAGAGACGATACAGTCTGCGGAACTGTCCGGAATATCGGAAGAGATGGAGAGGCCCGGCAGGTCATGACGCTGGCGGAGCTTAAGGATACAGAGGCGGACATGTTCACGACCGTATATATCGGCAACGAGCAGACAAAACAGATAGACGGCAGTATGGTAACGCCGAGAGGATACCGCAATGTATAAGGAAATGCATAAGGATAACAGACGGAAGATCAGCCTGACCGGCATCGGCATGGGGGCTGGCGCCTCTCTCACCGGGGAGGCGCAGGCAGCGCTTGAGCGCTGTGACTGTATCATCGGCGCGGACCGCATGACGGAGGCGTTGTCCCGTTTTGGGAAGCCGTCGTACCATGCCTATAAGGCAGAAAGAATCAAAGAGATCATAGAGGAACACAGCGAGTACAGACATATTGCAGTCGCTCTGTCCGGGGACTGTGGATTTTACAGCGGGGCAAAGACACTGGCCGGGGAACTGGAGGAATATGAGACGGAACTGATCCCTGGCGTCTCTTCTGTCGCCTACCTTGCCGCCAGACTAGGCGTGAGCTGGGAAGACGCGGCGCTTATGAGCGCCCACGGCAGGCGCCAGAACTATATTTACTCGATCGCGCGCAGCGAAAAGACCTTCCTGCTTCTCGGCGGAACCCAGTGCGCAGAAGCGCTCTGCGAAAAGATAAGATATTATGGACTGGCGGACGTGGAATTTTGGATCGGCAGACAGCTTTCTTATGAGGACGAGACCATAGTACACAGAACGGGAAGGGAGCTTAAGCCGGAAGACTGTGAAGGGCTTGACGTGGCATTTGTGCGGAATCCTTCGCCGGATAAAAGGGTGGCGGTCCATCTGCCGGACGACGCGTTTGTCCGGGGAGAGGTGCCGATGACAAAGTCGGAAGTGCGGTCTGTGAGCATTGGAAAGCTTGGCCTTACGAAAGATGCGGTGCTGTATGACATCGGGGCGGGCACAGGCTCCGTCTCCGTGGAGGCAGCGCTTTGCTCCGGGGAGATCAAAGTGTATGCCATAGAAAAGAATCCGGAGGCGGTCCGTCTTCTGGAAGAGAACCGGAGGCGGTTCCTGTGCGATAATATCGAGATCATAGAGGGCACAGCGCCGGATGCAGTGCATGCGCTTGAGGCGCCGACACATGTGTTTGTCGGGGGAAGCTCCGGCAATCTGAAGGCGATTTTGAGCGCGGTGAGAAAGAAGAACCCAGGCGCCGGTATCGTGATCAATGCCGCGTCGCTTGAGACGGTGGGGGAAGTGATGAAGGCGGCAGAGGATGGACTTCTTTTCGATCCGGAGATCGTGCAGATCGCAGCGTCACGTGCCAGGAAGCTTGGAAGATATCATATGATGTCGGCGCAGAATCCAGTGTACGTCGTGTCGGACGGAAAGGGGCAGAGGTGATGGAAAACGCAAGGTTTATGATAACGGCTCTGTCAAGCGGAAGCGGGAAGACGGTCATAGCGGCGGCCCTCATGTCGGCATTTTCCGGGCGGGGGCTTAAAGTGGCGGCCTGCAAATGTGGTCCGGATTATATTGACCCGATGTTCCACCGGGAAGCGCTCGGTGTGGAATCAGAGAATCTGGACTTGTTTTTCCTGTCCGGGGATGTCTTAAGAACGTTGTTTTTAAGACATGCACGGCAGGCAGAAGTGACGGTGCTGGAGGGCGTGATGGGATATTATGACGGCATGTCGCTTGACACCGACCGGGCAAGTTCTTTTGAGGTGGCCCGGACCCTTGACGTGCCAGCCATTCTTGTAGTCCCGTGTAAGGGGGCGGCGCTGTCCCTCGTTCCACTTATTCTCGGTGCCCTTACCTTCCGTGAGGAGAGCAATATCCGGGGAATTCTGTTAAACCGCATATCGGGCGGATTGTTTCCGCGCATGAAGCAGATGATAGAGGAAGAGCTGTCAAAGAGAGGGTTTCCGGTACCGGTGATCGGTTATGTGCCGGAAGACGAGGTGTTCCGGCTAAAGAGCCGGCACCTGGGGCTTGTGCTTCCCCGGGAGGTTCAGGACATTCAGGAACAGCTTCGCAGAGCCGGGAAGCTCCTGGCTGAGACCGTCGACCTGGATCTGCTGCTGGAGATCGGAAGAAAAGCAGGGGAAGAAGCAGGCTGTGAAGCAGAGGCGGAAGAAGGGATCCAGGCATCACATTCTGTAAAAGTTGCCGTGGCGAGGGATAAGGCATTCTGTTTTTATTACAAGGATAATCTGGAGCTGTTAGAAGAGCTTGGCTGTGAACTTGTGGAATTCAGCCCTCTGCATGACACGTCGCTGCCACAGGGGATCTCAGGTCTCATACTCGGAGGGGGATATCCGGAGCTTTACGCGGCAGAGCTGTCCGGCAACAGAGATATGTGCCGAAGTATCAGCAGCGCGGTCAAAGCCGGTCTGCCATGTCTGGCAGAGTGCGGCGGCTTTCTGTATCTTCACACGGAGATGGAAGGCGCCGACGGCAGTATGTACCCGATGGCGGATGTGATACAGGCAAGCGCACGAAGGAAGGAGCGGCTCGTAAGGTTCGGGTATATGGAGCTGTCCGCCGGCAAAGCGGGGAGTTTCCTCGGCCAGGGCGAGGTGTTAAGAGGGCATGAGTTCCATTATTATGACAGCACGGACAACGGGAACGGATGCACGGCGGTGAAGCCGGATAAGAAACGGTCGTGGAAGTGCGTTCATGCAGAGGGAAATCTGTTTGCAGGCTTTCCCCACGTGCATTTCTATTCCAATCCTTCGTTCGCCCGGCGGTTTGCCGCATGCTGCAGGACGTGGACAGGAAAGGAAGGATGATATGGAGCAGACAATACAGATACCGGACAGGCTGACACCGGAGTATCTCCAAAATGCAATAGAACCGGCGGACAGAAAAAGCATGGAGACGGCCGGGAAGCGGTGGACGTCTGTGGCAAAGCCGCTGTCCAGCCTCGGGAAGCTTGAGGATGCCATCGTGAAGATCGCGGGCATGAAGCGGGAGCCCCTCTTTACCCTGGAGAAAAAGGGACTTGTGATCATGTGCGCGGACAACGGTGTGGTCGAGGAAGGCGTGACGCAGACCGGGCAGGAAGTGACGGCCATCGTGGCGGATAATTTCACAAAAAAAGCGGCCAGCGTGGCGCTTATGAGCGAGGTGGCGGGGGCAGACTTGTTTCCGGTGGACATCGGAATGGTCACAGATGTCCCCTCTGTCACAGATCCGAAGCAGAAGGTGGCGTATGGGACGAGGAACATGCTGAAGGAGCCCGCCATGACGCCAAAGCAGGTCTGGCAGGCCGTGTCTGTCGGCGTACATATGGTATCCCGCCTGAAAGCGCTCGGGTATGACATACTGGCTACGGGAGAGATGGGGATCGGCAATACGACAACGAGCAGCGCCGTAGCGTCGGTGCTGCTTCAAAGACCGGTGGAGGAAGTGACCGGGAAGGGGGCAGGACTCAGCAGCGAGGGGCTGGAACGGAAGATCTCTGTTATCAGCCGTGCCATCCGCCTGCACGGCCCGGACAGAAAGGATGTCACCGATGTGCTCTCCAAGGTGGGCGGACTGGATATCGCCGGCCTTACAGGGGTATATCTAGGCGGGGCGCTCCTGCATGTGCCGGTGGTAGTGGACGGGTTTATCTCAGCCGTGGCGGCTCTCTGCGCGGTACGCCTCGTTCCTGAGGCGGCCGATTACATCCTTGCGTCCCACGTGTCAAAGGAACCTGCGGGGAAAATGCTGCTCGACGCGCTCCATCTGTCGCCGTTTCTGACGTGCGATATGAGCCTCGGAGAAGGAAGCGGCGCCGTGGCGGTGCTTCCGCTTCTCGACATGGGCCTTAGCGTTTACAGCCGGATGAGCACGTTTGAAGAAATCAATGTGGAACAGTATGAGAGGTTAAAATAGAGGAACCATTATGTATATATTAGAATCATTCTTCATTGCGTTTTCCATGTATTCTAAAATTCCTGTACCGCGGGTGGAGTGGCAGGAGAAAAATATGAAGTATGCTATGTGTTTTTTTCCGGCAGTGGGCATGGTATCCGGGGTTTTTGAAGTTGTCTCCGGGATGCTTCTGCTGCGGGCGGGAGCGGGGGCGTTCCTGTTCGCCGTCGTGATGACACTGCTTCCTGTACTTGTGACAGGGGGGATTCATATGGACGGTTTCATGGACACGCTGGACGCGCTTGGCTCCTACGGTGACAGGGAGAAGAAGCTGGCCATTTTGAAGGATCCGCATACAGGCGCATTCGCCATTCTCGGACTGTGCTGCTATCTTCTGTGGAGTGTGGCGGTGTGGACGGAGGCTGAGGCGGACATGCTTCCGGTGATCGGCTGCGGTTATG
The DNA here is from genome assembly GCF_008281175.1 of [Clostridium] hylemonae DSM 15053. Lineage (NCBI taxonomy): Bacteria > Bacillati > Bacillota > Clostridia > Lachnospirales > Lachnospiraceae > Lachnoclostridium > [Clostridium] hylemonae. Next base: position 2,715,327 of record NZ_CP036524.1, on the reverse strand, counting down.
TCATTTCCAGAGCGCTCAGCGGACTGTCGGTCGTGACATTTAAGGCGGCAAGAGATACCGGCCTTGCCAGTACCTTTCAGGCTGCGGCTGTCAGGAAGAGAGTGCGCATCGTGATGATCGTGCTGATCCTTATGTTTTCCGTTCTTTCCCTTGTACTGGACGAGAAGATGGGAGCAGCGTCCGTGCTGGCCGGTCTGTTGAGCTTTCTCTATTACAGATCTGTGTGCGACAGGCAGTTTGGCGGCATCACAGGAGATCTGGCCGGTTATTTTCTGCAGGTCTGTGAACTGGCCATGCTTACGTGTATCGTGCTGGCAGGGAGGATATTATGAAGATTTTGATGATCCGGCATTTTCCGACGCCGGGCAATATAGAGAAGCGGTATGTGGGGCGGACAGACGAGGAACTTGCCGGAGAAGACCTGGAGATACAGGTGCGCACAGTGCGCGGGCGGCTGAAAGACCACGGCAGTGTGGAGTATGTGGCGGCAAGCCCGATGAAGCGGTGTGTGCAGACGGCCGCCCTGCTGTTTGCGGGCAGAGCTCCCCTGCTTTTTGACGAGCTGCGGGAGTGTGATTTCGGTTTGTTTGAAGGGCACAATTATGAGGAACTGAAAGACCTGCCTGTTTACCGGGAGTGGCTTGCCTCAAAAGGAGAACTTCCCTTTCCGGGCGGCGAGAGCCATGACGCCTTTAAGGACCGCTGTGTCAGCGGCTTTTCCCGGGCGGCGGACTGTCTGATAAGAAAAGGATGCGCGCGCGCCGGCATGGTCGTGCACGGGGGTACGATAATGGCGGTCCTGTCCCGTTTTGATCCAAAGCAGCGGGGATTTTACGAATGGCAGCCGGAGAACGGCGGAGGCTATGCAGTCACCCTGGACGAAGATGAATGGAAACAGGGAAGAATTGTGTTTACGGAGATAGAGGTTTTATGATTACATTGATGGCCTGTCTGACAGGATTTATACTAGATCTCATATGCGGCGATCCGATATGGCTGTACCATCCGGTCAGGCTTATAGGCCGGTTTATCTCCTTTCTGGAACATCTGTCCAGAAAAGTGTGCAGGGATAACAAGCGCCGGCTCATAACGGCGGGAGTGCTCATGTGGATCACAGTGGCCGCTCTGTCGGCGGCCGTTCCGTGTCTGCTGCTTTACGCGGCGGGGGCCGTTCATCCGGCGCTTCGTTTTGTACTGGAGAGCTTCTGGTGTTACCAGCTTCTGGCGGCCAGATCGCTTGGGCAGGAGAGCAGGAAAGTATACGGGAAGTTAAAGGAAGGAAGTCTGCCGGAGGCGAGAAAGGCCGTCTCTATGATCGTGGGAAGGGATACGGCAAAGCTTGACGAGGCGGGCGTGATAAGAGCGGCAGTCGAGACTGTGGCAGAGAATACGTCGGACGGAGTGACAGCGCCGCTGCTTTATATGATGATCGCAGGAGCGCCTCTCGGGTTCTTTTATAAGGCGGTCAATACGATGGATTCTATGATCGGGTATAAGGATGAGAACTATCTGTATCTCGGAAGATGCGCCGCGAAGATGGATGATGTGCTCAACTACGTGCCGGCCAGGCTGTCGGCTCTGTTTATGACCGCCGCGGCATTTCTTCTCGGGATGGACGGCCGCAGTGCGTGGCGGATCTACCGCCGGGACAGAAAAAAGCATGCCAGTCCGAACGCGGCGCAGACAGAGGCGGTATGCGCGGGCGCCCTGAACATACGCCTTGCGGGGGACGCGTGGTACTTTGGTGTGCGCTACCCCAAAGCATATATCGGCGATGATATAAGACCGGCTGAGGCGGAGGATATCGTCAGAGCCGGAAAGCTTATGTACGCCACCGCCATCCTGTCGTTCCTCCTATTTGGGATGCTCAGGCTGGCGGCGGTGCTTACAGGCTGACATGACAAAAGGTATGCGCCGCAAAGCGGCGCGGATACGGGGGAGCGGACTGCCCCGCATCACAGCAGGAGGTATGATGGAATATATACATGGCGGTGATATCTATACATATGAAGGAATGACAGACTTCTCTGTCAATATCAACCCGTTTGGGCCAAGCGGCCAGGTGCTTGAGGCCGTGCGCACGGAAGCCGCGCATATCGGCGCTTATCCGGACAGCAGATGCAGGAAGCTCAGATGTGCGCTGGCAGAGCGGTACGGCATTTCGGAAGAGAATTTTATCTTCGGGAACGGAGCTGCGGAACTCATCTTTTCTGCGGCCTTTGCCGGACGTCCCCGCAGGGCGGTACTCACTGCGCCGTCTTTTGCAGAATATGCCATGGCGCTTGAGGCGGCAGGCTGTGAAGTCGTGTACCACTATATGGAGGAGGAAGAAAGCTTCCGGCTGACCGAACGGTATATGGAGGAATTGACAGAGGATGTGGATATGATCTTTCTCTGCTCGCCGGACAATCCGTCCGGCCAGGTCATTGACTTGCCGCTGCTTGACCGCATTATCGGCCGGTGCGGTGAACTTGGCATACGGGCAGTGATAGACCAGTGTTTCTGCGAATTTCTCGAGCGGTCGTACAGTATCCTTCCGGTAGAAGCGGTTCTTGACAAGCCGTGGGTCCTGCTTCTCCGTGCATTTACTAAGATGCATGCCATGCCGGGCCTGCGGCTCGGATACGGCATCTGTTCCGACCGGGCGTTTCTTGAGAAGATGGAGCTTGTGACGCAGCCGTGGAATGTGTCGGTGCCCGCCCAGGCCGCGGGGCTTGCAGCGCTGTCGGAGACGGAGCGGGTCCAAAGGACAAGAGCGTATGTGGCGCGGGAGCGCAGGAGGATCGAAAAAGAACTGGAGCATATGGGCATCACGTATTATCCGTCTGCTGTGAACTATATACTTTTATACAGCCGATACGATCTGTCCGCGCTTCTGAAGGAACATAACATATTGATCCGCGACTGTTCTAACTATGAGGGGCTGAGGAAAGGATATTACCGCATAGCGGTGAAGATGCGTAAAGAGAATGATATGCTGCTTAAGGCGCTGCGGGAAATATACAAGGAAGGCACTTCAGGGCGTTTGTAAAGGAGGAGGTAGAGCATGGCAAAATGCATTATGATACAGGGGACGATGTCCAATGCGGGAAAGAGTATCCTGGCCGGCGGACTGTGCAGGATATTTGCCCAAGACGGGTTCAGGACCGCGCCCTTTAAATCTCAGAACATGGCGCTCAATTCCTTTATCACGCGGGAGGGGCTTGAGATGGGCAGGGCCCAGGTGATGCAGGCGGAGGCTGCCGGCGTGGAGCCTTCGGTCCTGATGAACCCCATTCTTCTCAAGCCTACGAGCGATATGGGCTCTCAGGTCATCGTAAACGGAGAAGTGACGGAGGTGATGCCGGCCGCGGAGTATTACCGGCGCAAAAAAGAGCTCGTCCCCCACATTCTGGATGCCTACAACAAGCTTTCGGATGCATATGATGTTATTGTCATAGAAGGGGCGGGGAGTCCGGCCGAGATCAACCTGAAAAGCGGGGATATCGTGAATATGGGGCTGGCCAGGCTTGTGGACGCGCCTGTACTTCTCGTGGGCGACATCGACAGAGGCGGCGTGTTTGCCCAGCTTGTCGGGACGATGGAGCTTCTGGAAGAGGAGGAAAGACAGCGGATCAAAGGAATGGTCATCAATAAATTCCGGGGAGATAAAAATATTCTCCTTCCGGGGCTTGAGATGCTTGAAGAGCGCACCGGCGTGCCGGTAAGAGGTGTGATCCCTTATTTTCATCTGGACATCGACGAGGAAGACAGTCTGACTGAGCGGTTTGAGAAGAAAGAATCCGGCGGTCTCGTCGACATCGCTGTACTGCGTTTTCCGCGCATCTCGAATTTTACGGACTTTATGGCGCTGGAGTGCATGGAGGAAGTATCCGTGCGTTATGTGTCCGCGCCGGGAGCGTTCGGGCGTCCCGATGCGGTCCTCCTTCCTGGCAGCAAGAATACGATAGAGGACCTGCTCTGGATGAGGCAAAACGGGCTTGAGGCAAAGGTCTTACGCCACGCTGCCGAAGGGAAGACGGTGTTCGGGATCTGCGGCGGTTATCAGATGCTCGGGCAGGAGATCTGTGACCCTGAAGGAGTGGAGCGTAAGGGAACTGTGGCCGGAATCGGCCTCCTGCCGGTGCGCACCGTGTTTGAACGGGAAAAAACAAGAACGAGGGTCAGAGGAAGGATCTGTTCTGTGGACGGCATTCTGCAAGGCATGAGCCGGCTGCCGGCCGAAGGATATGAGATACATATGGGACGCACGGTCTGTGAAGAAGGGGTGCGGCCGTTTCTTGAGATCGAGAACGAAGAGAACGGCGCGGTGATAAGAGACGGCGCTGCATGCAAAAATGTGTACGGCTGTTATGTGCACGGTCTGTTCGACCTGACGGAGACATCGGCCGGTTTTGTCCGTTCGCTTCTTACGGCAAAGGGACTTGGTTTAAGCGCAGTAAAGCCGCGCGATCTTGCGGCTTACAAGGAAGAACAGTATGATAAGCTGGCGGCGGTCATAAGGGAAAGTCTGGATATGGATGCAGTATATGACATTCTGGAGAATGGAAAGGAGGCAGCATGCAGTCTATAATACGAATCGGAAGCCGGGAAAGCCGGCTGGCCGTAAAACAGGCGGAGATCGTAAAGCAGGCCGTGGAGCGAAACTGTCCTGACATAAAGGCAGAGATCGTGACGATGAAGACGGAGGGGGATAAAATTCTGGACAGAAGGCTGGAGCTGGCAGGGGGGAAAGGACTCTTCGTCAAGGAGCTGGAGAAGGCCCTTCTGGACGGTCGGATCGATATCTGCGTGCACAGCCTGAAAGATGTGCCGATGGAAGTGCCCGAAGACCTGCCTGTCGTTGCATTCGGCGAGAGGGAGGACCCGAGGGATGTGCTCATCTACAAGCCGGGGCGGACCTCCATACCGGAGGGCGGTGTCATCGGCACTTCCAGCAGGCGCAGGGAACTTCAACTGAAGCGGCTGTATCCGTCGTGCACGTTCCGTAGCATTCGGGGCAATGTACAGACGCGGCTCAGAAAGCTTTCAGAGGAAGGGTTTGACGGGACAGTGCTTGCCGCGGCAGGCCTGAAGCGCCTCCATATGGAGGAAGTGGCAGGGAGAGTGTTTAGCGTTGATGAGATCATTCCGGCTGTCGGCCAGGGGATTCTGGCTGTGCAGGGAAGAAAAGGGAGGGATTATTCCTGGCTTACTTCCTTTGCGTGTGGAAAGAGCAGAGCGGAAGCAGAGGCCGAGCGCGAGTTTGCGGCTGCGCTTGGCGGCGGATGCACGTCTCCCGTCGCGGCACATGCGCAGGCGCAGGGAGCGGAGCTTAAGCTCACGGGACTTTATTACTGCGGAGGAGATATATACCGGACCAGAACAAGGACAGGGGAGACGGACAGAGCGAGACAGCTCGGCGCGGCTCTGGCAGAAGAAATGAGACGGGAGGAAGAGGATGGATCAGTCAGGTAAGGTGTGGCTTGCGGGGGCGGGTCCCGGAGATGCGGGACTGCTCACCGTAAAGACACGGGAATTGATAGAATCGTCGGATGTGATCGTCTATGACGCTTTGATCAGTGCGGAGATACTTAGTCTTATACCGCCCGGGAAAGAAGTGATAAACGTAGGGAAACGCTCGGGCCATCATCTTATGATGCAGCAGGAGATCAATGAGATTCTGCTCCGGGAAGCGCAGAAAGGGAAAAACGTACTGCGGCTCAAAGGGGGAGACCCTTTTGTATTCGGGCGCGGCGGAGAGGAACTGGAGCTTCTGGTAAGACACCACATTCCGTTTGAGATCGTTCCGGGGATCACGTCGGCGTCAGCGGTGCCCGCCTATGCGGGCATACCTGTCACCCACCGGGATCATGCCTCCTCCTTCCACGTTGTCACAGGACATCCGAGGCAGGACGGGACGGAAACGCTTGATTATGATTCCCTTGTGAATGTGGAGGGGACGCTCGTCTTTCTCATGGGTCTTACTTCCATGGAGCGCATCTTGAATGGACTCATAGAGGCAGGACTTGACCCGGATACCCCGGCAGCTGTGCTTGAAAAGGGGACGCTCGCTGCGCAGAGGCGTGTCGTCTCTGCCGCGGGACGTCTTGCAGAGGATGCGGGACGGGCCGGCATCGGGACTCCCGCAGTCATCCTCGTCGGAAAAGTGTGTGCGCTGTCAGAGCAGTTTTGCTGGGCGGAAGAACGGCCGCTCGGAGGACGGCAGATCCTCATTACCCGTCCCCGGATGAGCAGCTCTGCCCTTGCGGGAAAGCTGAGAAGTCTCGGGGCACAGGTCATAGAACTTCCGGCTATTTCAACGAGGTCCATATCGCCTAATTTCGCGCTGCAGCGCGCGATGAAGCAGTTTGGAGACCGGGCCGGGGAAGAGTGGCTGCTTTTTACAAGCCCGGCCGGCGTCCGGATATTTTTTGAACAGCTGGCAGAGTTTAAGATGGATGTGAGACATATATTCGGCAGGTCCGCCAGAGTGAAGATCGCAGCCATCGGCTCTGCAACAGAGAAAGCGCTCAGAGGTTACGGTCTGCTGGCCGACGTCGTGCCGGATGTGTACTGCGCCGCCGGGCTTGGAGAGGCGGTCGCCGCTTGTGCGCAGCCGCGCGCCAGGATCACGGCGGTCCGTGCCATGTCCGGTTCTGAGGAACTTCTGCCGCCCCTTCTCGAAGCGGGGCTTAAAGTGGACGATATCCCGCTGTATGAGACGGTATACGAGACGCATGAGCAGGTGAAGGAGAAGATACAGTCCTTATTTGAAGAGGGCGGGATAGATGCCGTGACTTTTACAAGCGCATCGACGGTCAAAGGATTTGTGCAGACGATGGAACAACTGGACTTTCAAAGCATCCATGCCTTCTGTATCGGAGCGCAGACGGCAGAGGAGGCAGCAAAGTTCGGCATGCATATTAGCACAGCGAAAGAGGCTTCCATGGACAGCATGACGGAACAGATACTGGAAGAACTGGGGAGGCACGGCCGGTAGGGAGACGTGCGGCGTACGGAAGGAGGAAGCTTCATGGGAAGATACACACGCAGAAGGATATTGCTTGGTATCCTTGCTCTTTTTGTGCTTGTTACAGCTGCGTTTTTTCTGACAAGGATGATACCGGGCAGTCCGTTCCAGAGCGGGAATGTGTCGGAATCTGTGCTTCGGTCACTGGAAAGAGAATACGGTCTCGATAAACCGGCGGGCGGACAGTATGTGACCTATCTCGGCAACCTCCTGCGGGGAGATCTGGGCATGTCTTACAAAAAACCGGGCACGTCCGTTGCGGAGGTGATCGCCCGGGCGTGGCCTGTCACATTTTTCCTTGGTTTTCTGGCTATACTTCTGGCGGTCGTGCTCGGCACGGTTATGGGAGTCTGGCAGGCAGTCACCGAAAGGAAGGCGGTGAAAGGGGGCATCTTTCTTGGCACGATGCTTGGGACTGGAATGCCCAACTTTGTCATCGCCCTCCTGCTTGCGCTGCTGTTTGGCGTTAAGCTTAAGTTCCTTCCGGTTGCCGGGCTTACAGGGGCGGCAAACTATGTGCTTCCGGTCGTCTCACTTGCCGTGTATCCCGCCTCTGTCATCACGAGGATGATACACAATGCGGCAGAGGAGGAGATGAAACGGGACTATGTAGTGATGGCCAGGGCAAAAGGACTTGGAAGGCGCAGGATCCTCTTTATGCATGTGCTGAAAAATGCCTGGCTTCCGGTTCTGAACTATATCGGGCCTGCCGCCGCGTTTTTGCTGACGGGCAGCTTTGTGACAGAGAGTATTTTTACAATTCCGGGGCTTGGGCGCGAGTTCGTCACTTCCATCGCGAACCGGGATTATACGCTCATCCTTGGGCTTACGGTATTCATGGGTACGGTGGTTATCGGCATCAACCTCATAACAGACCTGGTGGGAGCATGGCTGGACCCGAGAGTAAGGAGGACGTGCAGATGAAAACTTATCTAAGGAAAAATCCGCTGCTTGTCACAGGGGTCATTCTGCTTGCGGTCATGACAGCGCTGGCTGTCCTTATCCCGGTATTGTCTCCTTACACGGATACTGCTCAGAACGCAGGACTGCGCAATGCCCCTTCTTCTTTGGCCCATCTCTTTGGGACGGACAAGTTCGGCAGGGACATTTTCGTGCGCGTGTTCAGCGGGACGAGGATCAGCCTTTCCATCGGTATCGGCAGCGCCGTTATATGCGGCGCAGTGGGGATCTTGTACGGAAGCGCTGCCGGCTGCGGGGGAGAAAAGACGGATATGCTCCTTATGCGCGCGGCGGATGTGATCGATTCGATCCCGTCACTTCTCTATGTGATCCTGATCATGCTTGTCATGGGAGCAAGCGCGGGCAGCATACTGCTTGGTTTCTGCATCGGCGGATGGGTGGGGCTTGCGCGCATTGTGAGAGGCGAGATCAGGAGGCTTAGATCGGAAGACTTCTGTACAGCTGCCCGTCTGCTCGGCGCAGGAACAGGACGGATACTCTTTGTGCACCTGCTGCCGAACGCCGCCGGGGCCATCATTGTGAACCTTACCTTTCTCATACCGAAAGCCATGTTCACAGAAGCGTTCTTAAGCTTTGTGGGAGTCGGCATCTCAGCGCCGGCCGCAAGCCTCGGGACACTCATACAGGATGCGAGAAGCCAGATACAGGTGGCGCCGGCCCAGATGCTGTATCCGATCCTCGTATTGTGCATACTGATACTCTCAGTAAATTTGATCGGCGCGGGGCTTGAGAAGGCCGTCCGCCGGGCAGAGGAAGGATAACGGTAAGATGAGTCTGCTGAAGATACAGGATTTGAATGTACAGTTTTATGACGGACAGAAAGGGCAGGAAGCGGTAAGGCATCTGTCTTTTGAAGCTGCGTCCGGGGAGATCGTCGGCATTGTCGGCGAAAGCGGTTCCGGTAAAAGTACGGCTATGAAAGCGGTCCTCGGGCTTCTGCCCGGCAGCGCGCAGGTTGTCTGCAGGAGAATGGAGCTCGGCGGGACTGATATCACGCCGCCGTCCCGGGGAAAGGGGAAGAAGGAATATGAGCGGAGGATGGCCTCTGTGCGTGGGGATAAAATTGCCATGGTGTTTCAAAATCCGCAGACGAGTCTGAATCCGACCGTAAAAGTCGGCCGCCAGATCACAGAGACGATACGCGCGCACCGGCAGTGCAGCCGTGCCCGGGCAAAGGAGCGGGCGCTGGAGCTTCTTGACATGGCCGGGATCTGTGACGGCGCGGCGCTGATGGAGAAGTATCCGTTTGAGTTGTCCGGAGGCATGTGCCAGCGGGCGGCCATCGCTATCGCCCTGTCGTGTGAACCGGAGCTTCTCATCGCAGACGAGCCTACGACCGCGCTCGACGCGACGGTGCAGAAGCAGCTGCTGGAATTGTTCCGCCGCGTCAGGCGTGAGACTGGGACGGCAGTCCTCTTTGTGAGTCATGATCTCGGGGTGATCGCTTCGCTCTGTGACAGAGTTCTCGTTATGCATGACGGGGCGCTGGCAGAGGAGGGGAGCGTGGAAGACATTTTCTATTATCCCCAGCATGCTTACACGAAGGAACTGCTTGCCCGGGCAGGGGAACTTCAGAAGCTGTCTGATGTGCGGGCAGGGGAGGGCACGCTTCTTAACGTGTCGCATGTGGGAAAAGAGTATCCGGAAGCGGGAAACTTCAGTAAGAGGGCGGCGACGGAGGCTGTCCGGGATGTCTCTTTTCATATAGAAAAGGGTGAGATCTTCGGTCTTGTGGGCGAAAGCGGTTCCGGGAAAACAACGCTGGCCCGCATCATCGCCGGTGTTCTGAAGCCGACCCGGGGCACAGTCCTGTATGACGGCGGAGAACCGGACGGACGGGGCAGAGCGCCAAAGCGGATGGTCCAGATGATCTTTCAGAATCCGTACACGTCCCTGAATCCCCGGATGACCGTGCAGTCCATGCTAGAAGAGCCGCTCATTTTGCATACGGGCTGTACCCGTCAGGAGCGCAGGGAAAGGGTGGAACAGATGCTGTCTTACGTGGGATTAAAGCGTGAGGATGCCCGGAAATACCCGGCGGCTTTTTCCGGTGGCGAGCGCCAGAGGATCGGCATTGCCCGCGCGCTCATGTCGGAGCCCGGGCTGCTTGTGTGCGATGAGCCGGTCTCTGCACTTGATATGGCGGTCCAGGAACAGATACTGGAGGTTCTGGAGGAACTGCAGGTGAACCGGGGAATCTCTTGCCTGTTCATCTCTCACGACCTGAATGTGGTGAAACGGATCAGCAGAAGGACCGGGGTCATGTACGCGGGCAGCCTGGTGGAGGTGGGGCGTACGAAAGAAGTTTACCGTGACCCGTGGCATCCATATACGAAAGCGCTTCTTTCCTCAATCCTCGTTCCGGATCCGCTGAAGGCCAGAAGGAAAAAGGGAGTCCTGCGCAGGGAAGAACAGACGGCAGAGGCGTATCCGGGGGAAGGATGTCCGTTTGCGCCGAAGTGCGGTTATGCCATGGGGTGCTGCTTTAAAAAGAGGCCGGAGCGTTTCCGGTTCGGCGGGCGCGAGGTCTCCTGCTTCCTCTACTCGGAAGCGTATACAGGAAAGCGGAGCAAAGATTACAGGATGACATCACAGATATAAGGAGAAAACACATGAAGAAAACAGTGAGCGTTTTGACCGTGCTGTGCCTGATCGGGGTGCTCGCACTGAGCGGATGCGCGGGACAGGAAAAAGAGACGGCAGGCAGTACAAAGGAGATCGTAGTTGCAGTGAACAGTGAGACGGGAGGACTGGATCCGGCCGGGATGATAGCGCTTACGTATCTGGCGTATTCGGTCTCTGCCCTCGACGAACTTCTGACCTTCGATGAAAACGGCGATATCGAGTACCGGGCGGCAGAGTCTTATGAGGTGAACGCAGATTCCACCGTGTGGACGTTCCATCTGCGGAAAGACGCGGTCTGGTCGGACGGAACGCCGGTCACATCGGCAGATTTTGTGAATACGATCAAAAGAGCGTTAAAGCCGGAGAGCGGGAGCGGATATGCAAATTATCTCTTCCCGGTCAAGAACGCGGAGGCGGTGTACAATAACGAGGCAGACGCCGCAAGTCTGGGGGTGGATACTCCCGACGATCATACCCTTACGTTCACACTGGAAAAGCCTTGTGTATATTTTCTGGATCTGCTCAGACTGCCGGTGTACACACCTTCCTGCTGCGCATATGCGGACGACGCGTCCAGCGGCTGGGATAAAGACCCCAAGACGAGTGTGTCCAACGGACCGTTCTATCTGGCAAAGTACGTGCCGGAGCAGTACTTTGTGCTGAAAAAGAATACAAAATACTGGAACGCGGATGCGGTAAAGCTTGATAAGATCACGTACCGCTTCTTTGCCGACCAGCAGTCCATGGCCAACGCCTACGAGACCGGGGAGGTGGATGTGGCGACAGGACTTCCGTCGTCGGTGATGGAACTGTATGAGGGGAAAGAGGATCTGCAGGTCACAGATACGATCGCGACGAGATATATTTATCCGAATCTGAACGTCAGGCCGCTGGACGACGTGCGGGTGCGAAAAGCCATCAATCTGGCGATCGACAGGGAGGAGCTCTGCAAGATCGTCGGGGCGGATACGTCCCCGACGGTAAACTTTGTTGCAAAATATATGAAAGACAGACAGACAGGCAAATATTTTGTAGACGGAGCCGAAAAGCCGTTCAAAGAGGATGTGAAAGAGGCAAGGCGTCTCCTTAAAGAGGCGGGATATGAGGACGGCAGAGGGTTTCCAGAACTTACTTATAATTATCCCGCGCTCGAGATGGATTCCGATACGGCGCAGGTCATTCAGGAGCAGCTTAAGAAAAACCTGAACATTGATATCAAGCTGAATGCACAGGAGCTGCAGGTAAATTATACGGAGAGGCGGGCCGGTAATTTTGAGCTTTGCAGAATGAACTGGACAGCCGATTTCGCAGATCCCTACACCTATCTTTCCATGCTATTATCCAACAGCACATACAACTGCAGCGGCATACAGGACGAGGCGTACGACAGGCTGGTAGGACAATCTGATACGGAGACGGATCCCGCGGCCAGGGCAGCGCTTATGCATGAGGCGGAGCAGCTGGCGGTGGGCGGACAGTTTTATATCATACCGCTGTACGCGATGAAGAGCTGTAATCTGATCCGGCCGGACATTAAAGGAATCGCCCAGATACCGGCGACAGGAGCGCTGGAGTACAGATATGCGGATATCGAGACGGCAGACAATTGAGGACGATAGGCACAGGAGGGACATAAGATGCTGTATCTTGTGACAGGAGGAAGCGGAAGCGGGAAATCTGCATTTGCGGAAGATCTCATCTGCAGACTTCACGCGGAAAACAACGGGCAAAAGCCCGGCCGGTTATTTTACATAGCGGCAATGATGCCGTTCGGCGCGGAGACGAGGCAGAAGATCCGGCGGCACCGCACGATGCGCCGGGATAAGGGGTTTGAGACTGTGGAGTGTTACACGGCCATCGAGACGCCTGCAAAAGAAGGCGGACCCGTATATGAGGCGGCTGTGCAGGGAGCGGACGCGTATGTTCTGCTGGAATGTATGTCCAACCTGACGGCCAATGAGATGTACGCTCCGGAAGGGGCGGGCCCGGACACTGTGGATGCGGTGCTCCGAGGAATCGAGATACTGTATTCCAGGTGCCGGGTTCTTGTGGTCGTGACAAACGATGTGTTCGGCGAAGGGGAAGCGGGGACCGGCGGCATGAAGGAATACCGGGAGACGCTCGGAGAGATCAACCGGCGGCTGGCAAAGATGGCCGGACAGGTGACGGAAGTAGTGTGTGGGATTCCTGCTGCTGTAAAGAGCAGCACGGCGGAAAAGGAGGAAGGCGCGCATATGAAAGTAATAACCGGAGGGGCGTGTCAGGGAAAGACGGCCTATGCAGAGCGTGTATTCGGTGTCAAGCGCTGGATGGACGGCGGCAGCTGCGGCTTTGACGACATATATACATGTAAGGCGGTACGTCATTTTGAGCGGCTCGTTCGGCGTATGATGGAGGCAGGAGTGAGTACGGAAGCACTTGCAAGGGAGATTGCCGTAAGGAATCCGGACATCGTCATAACTGTGAACGAGATCGGCTGCGGGCTCGTGCCTGTGGATGAGTTTGAGCGCGCCTGCAGAGAACAGACGGGGCGCATATGTACACAACTTGCCCGGGCGGCGGGCCGGGTCGACCGGGTCATATGCGGCATCGGCGTGACATTAAAAGGAGGGGACAGATGATGGAACATATTGGGCTTGAGAATGTTCTGCCTGCGCAGATCGAGGCGAGAAGCTTTGAGATCATAACAGAAGAGCTGGGAGATACACCGCTTGTCCCGGGGACAGAACCTGTTGTAAAGCGGTGCATCCACACGAGCGCAGATTTTGATTATGCAAAGAATCTTGTGTTTTCCGACGGTGTCATAGAACGGGCGCTGGAAGCGCTGCGGCAAGGCGCTGTTATCGTCACGGACACGCAGATGGGAAAGGCCGGGATCAACAAAAAGAAACTGGCAGAGTACGGATCAGAGGTGATCTGCTTTATGTCGGATGAAGATGTGGCGGCTGCCGCAAAGGAAAATGGGACGACCCGGGCGGCGGCAAGCATGGACAAGGCCGCGGCGCTGGACAGAAAAATGATAGTTGCGGTGGGCAATGCTCCGACCGCGCTCGTGCGGCTCCATGAGCTGGTCAGAGACGGCGCGCTGAAGCCGGAGGTTATTATCGCTGTGCCTGTAGGCTTCGTGAATGTAGTGCGTTCCAAAGAACTGATTCTCGAATTGAAGGATGTGCCGTCCATAGTCGCCAGGGGCAGAAAAGGCGGGAGCAATATAGCGGCATGCATCTGCAATGCGCTTCTGTACATGCTGGATGAGCGGAGGTAAAGAAATGGAGAAGGCTTATTTTCCTTTGTTTGTGGACCTTTCGGAAAAGAACATCGTGGTGGTGGGAGGCGGAACTGTCGCGGCAAGGCGGGTGGAGACACTTCTTACGTTTGCGGGACATATCACTGTCATAGCGCCAAAGCTTCAGGCGGCGCTTGTGAAGCTTGAGACGGAAGGGAAGATCACGTGCCTGCACAGAGAATACAGAGAAGGTGATATAAATGAGGCGCACCTCGTTCTGGCCGCGACAGACGACCGTGAAGTGAACAGAAGCGTCAAAGAAGAGTGCAGGGCGCTCGGACAAAAATGCGGCGGACACATTCTGTTCAACGCGGCGGACGACAGGTCGCTGTGTGACTTTTATTTCCCGGCTGTGGTGCAGAAGGATGAGATCGTGATCGGGATAAATTCGGGAGGAAAGAATCCCGGGAAGGTGAAAGAAATAAGAAAGCAGCTGGAGGAGACAGATGGGGCCTGACCCCATCTGTCTATTTAGTCTAAATACAATCTTAATACCGGATATATGAATATTATTACCGTCTTAACGAGAAATTGTATATGCTTAAGGTAAGAAAAGAAGGTGATGATATGTTGGCAAATATTTTACTGGGGCTGATCGTACTGGGAGGAATGGCTTACGGAATGTATCTTATGTTCCGTATCGACCATTTTGCACAAGAAGAGCGGAATCTGCAGAAGGAAGAGGAAGAGCAGGAGCCTTTGCCCCGGGCCGTTGTGTTTGGGAGCGGAAGCTTAAGGAGACAGGTGGAAGCATGGCTGTCCGGCAGAGGGGTGGCGGCCGTTTATATAGAAGATGTCTGTGTCAGGGAGAACTGGGAGAATGTACAGTATATAATCGCGCTGTCCGGCTCGGATGCCGATAATCTTTCGCTCTGCAATCTGATGAGAAAGATGTACGGAACAGGATACCTGTTCAGCGTGTGCAATGACGCGGAAAATGAGAGCGTGTACAAGAGGTTCCATATACAGATCCTGAAAGCGGACGGAAAAGTGGAGGCACAGCTCGGTGCACTGCTGATGGGAAAAGAGGTCTCAATAGCATGAGCGTGATGATGAAAAAACTTACTCATACGCAGATGATCGTCCTCGGGTACCTCCTGATCATCCTCTGCGGAACAATGCTTCTGATGCTGCCAGCGGCAAGTAAAGACGGACAGACGACGCCGTTCGTTGACGCCATGTTCACGTCCACCTCCGCAGTCTGTGTGACCGGGCTTGTCATTGCAGATACGTGGCAGAAATGGACCATGTTCGGCCAGGTGGTGATCCTGTCTATTATACAGATAGGCGGACTCGGCTTCATGACGATCGGTGTGTTTTTTGCCATTGTCCTGAGGAGGAAGATCGGGCTGTGGACGCGCGGCACGCTTCAGGAGAGTGTCAATATACTCCAGATAGGCGGCGTCGTGCGCCTGGCGAAGAAGATCATCATAGGGACCCTCATATTTGAGGGGACGGGCGCGGTCATTCTGGCGCTGCGCTTCCAGAAGGATTTCGGCTGGGTGAAGGGAATCTATTACGGCATCTTCCATTCCATCTCCGCATTCTGTAACGCAGGGTTTGATTTGATGGGACAGGAAGAGGCATATTCTTCCTTCACCGGATATTATAACGACTGGACGGTCAATCTTGTGATCATGCTGCTCATAATTATCGGGGGGATCGGTTTCTTCGTATGGAATGACATATCGATACATAAGTGGCATGCCGGCAGATATTGTCTGCACACGAAGATCGTACTCACGGTGACGGTCGTCCTGATCTTCGGGGGAGCGGTTCTTTTGTATCTGTTTGAAAAAGACAATACGCTGCAGGGCATGGACACTTCCGGAAAGATACTTTGTTCGCTGTTTGGTTCAGTGACGGCCAGAACAGCGGGGTTTAACACCGTCGACACAGGGGCGCTGACAGACAGCAGCAAGTTCCTGACGGTAATACTTATGTTTATCGGCGGAAGCCCGGGATCCACAGCCGGAGGCATAAAGACGACGACCTTTGTCGTGCTGCTTGTATATATGAAGGCGAATCTCCGAAATCAGATGTACTGTAATGTATTTGGCAGGAGGCTGGATGACGGCGCCGTGCGGAAGGCAAGTACCGTGCTCTGTACAAACCTGCTGCTCGTTCTGGCGGCAGTGCTGGCAATCATTACGATCCAGGCAGAGCCTGTCATAGACGCGGCGTTTGAGGTGGTGTCCGCCATCGGTACGGTCGGCATGTCCGCCGGTATCACGCGGGGGCTTGCAGATGCCTCTAAGATCATCTTGATTTTCCTTATGTACTGCGGGCGGGTCGGAAGCCTCACTTTTGCACTGTCGCTGCGGGGGCATAAGACGGAGGCCCCGGTGAAGGAACCGGTGGAGCGCATTATAATAGGATAATAAAGGGGAATGTAAAATGAAATCAGTATTGATTATAGGATTGGGAAGATTTGGACATCATCTCTGTAAAAACATGATCAGGCTCGGCAATGAAGTGATGATCGTAGACAAGGAAGAGAAGAATGTGGAAGACCTGCTTCCGGTTGCGACGGCGGCCAAGATCGGAGACTGTACGAATGAAGAAGTGCTCAAGAGTCTTGGGGTAGGTAATTTTGACATCTGCTTCGTATGTATCGGTTCCAACTTCCAGAGCAGTCTTGAGATAACAAGTCTTGTGAAAGAGCTTGGGGCCAGGTACGTCGTGAGTAAAGCAAACAGAGACATACATGCCAAATTTCTTTTGCGCAACGGTGCGGATGAAGTGATTTATCCGGACCGGGACATTGCGGAACGTCTTGCGGTAAAGCACAGTGCAAACCACGTGTTTGATTATGTGGAGCTGGCGGAGGGGTATTCTATCTTTGAGATTCCGCCGGTGGCGGCCTGGGTCGGGAAAAGTATACAGGACCTGGCTGTCCGTACGAAATATCATGTGAGCATACTCGGAATAAAGTCCGGCGGCCATCTGCAGATCCTGCCGCGGGCAGACCGGAAGCTGGAGGCGGACGACCATCTGATGGTCGTGGGGCTTAAGAAAGACGTGGATAAAATATTGGCAAATATTAAGTAGGGTGCTATGATAGGTGCATGGAAAAGATGAAGAAGATACTGAAAAATAAAAAGTTCATATATACGGTGCGGACGATGCTCATCGTACTGACCGCCAGTATTGTCTGCATTGTGCTGAAAAGCGTAGGTGTGGAGAAAGAAAATGTACTGATGGTCTTCATGGTCGGTGTGCTCATCATAAGTACGTGTACACAGGGGTATGAGTACGGGATCGTCGGCGCGGTCGTGAGCGTTATGATGTTCAACTACTTTTTTACAGTGCCTGTCCATACGTTTGCCATTATGAACCCGAACGATGTGGCACTTATGGGCTTCTTTCTTATCGCCGCCGTGATATCGTCCAGCCTGACCGTGCGCTTTCAGAAGCAGATGCTCATTTCCAAAAAGAATGAGGAGACGGCAAGGCAGCTTTATGAAATGTCGGAGAAGTTCATCAATGTCACGGGCAAGGAGAATATCATAGAGCTCGGGATCCGGTATATCTATGAGCATACGGGATATGAGAGCGTGGTGGAACTGCTCGGAGAAGAGAAGGGAGCGGATTCGGCTGTTGAATATACTTCCAAGGACTATGTGATGTTTCCTATCATCGGCATTGTAAAACAGATCGGGATATTGAAGGTGTTCAACCACAATCAGGGATTTACGGTGGAGCAGGACCTGCTTGTGAAGACGGCGTCGAACCAGATAGGCATTGCGCTGGACAGAGAGCTCATCTATGCGGAGCAGGAGCGGACGAAAGTAGAGATGGAGCGGGAACATATGAAGAGCAGCATGCTGCGGAGCATATCCCACGACTTCCGCACGCCTCTTACGGGAATCCTCGGCGACTGCAGCCTCATCATAGATTCCAAGGAGATGGGCAGGGAGGAAGAGAAGCAGCTTCTAAAAGATATTATGGAGCAGTCCATGTGGCTTATGAAGATGGTCGTCAATATTCTGAATATGACAAAGATAGAGAGCGGCCAGCAGTTTGTGGAAAAGAGCGGTGAGGTGATAGACGATGTCATCAATGGGGCGGAGCGTCACGTCATCGGTCTCGGCCAGCGTGATTATCATGTCGTGCTTCCAAAGCAGGTGATCATGGCGCAGATGGACGGCAAGATGATCATGCAGGTGCTTGTAAATATACTGGACAATGCGGTGAAGCATACACAGGAGGGCGGAAAGATCATCCTCACTGCATCATTTCGGAGAAAGCGGCTGTATGTGAGTATCGAAGATGACGGCCCCGGCATCGAGGAGGGAATGGAAGAGAAGATTTTTGATGAATTTGTATCCCTGTCGGGGGAAAGCATGGACCAGAAGCGGGGGATCGGCCTCGGTCTTGCCATATGCCGTCAGGTTGTAAGCGCCCACGGCGGAGAGATATGGGCGGAAAACAGAAGTGAGGGGGGAGCCAGATTTACATTCTGGCTGCCTGCAGAGCAGGCGGATGTATTATGAGTGAAAATATTACAATATTGATAGTAGAAGATGACAAATATATACTGAACTTTATCTCCATGACGTTAAAAAAAGAGGGATACGGTTATTATGTCGCAAGGACGGTGGAAGAAGCGCAGAGTCTGTTCTATGCCAACCGGCCGGATATGATTCTTCTGGATCTCGGTCTGCCGGACGGGGACGGTATGGAGGTCATCCGTAATGTGCGGGAAGTGTCCGAGATACCGATCATCGTCGTCTCGGCCAGACAGGAAGAAAAGGAGAAGATCGAGGCGCTCGACGCAGGCGCTGACGATTACGTGACGAAACCGTTCTATATGGGGGAACTCATGGCAAGAGTGCGGGTCGGAATGCGCAAGCTTGGGAATATCCGTGCCGGAGAGACAGACACCGTATTTGTAAAGGAAGAACTTCTGGTAGACTATGGGAAGCGGAAAGTGACGGTAGGAGGGGAAGAAGTACATCTGACGCCCATCGAGTACAAGATACTTCTGCTGCTCATCGCCAACCAGGGAAAGGTGCTCACGCACAACTATATCATAAGAGAGATATGGGGTTATTCCGGTGAGATCGACGCGGGAAATCTCCGCGTGTTTATGGCAACACTTAGAAGAAAAATAGAAAAAGACCCCGCCGATCCGAGATTTATACTGACAGAGATTGGAGTGGGGTACCGGTTCTGTGAATGATGTTTCTGTGGGGATGTGGGGATGTTGGCAGGGATGGACACTGGGGTCAGGCCCCTTCCGTGTAAGTATATGGTTATGGGTTTACTTATTTCGGAAGGGGCCTGACCCCTTTGCCGTTCCGTGTGAGAATATGGTTATAGATTTACTTGCTTCGGAAGGGGCCTGACCCCTTTGCCGTTCCGTGTGAGAATATGGTTATGGATTTACTTGTTTTGGAAGGGGCCTGACCCCTTTGTCATTCCGTGTGAGTTATCTGCGGCGGGTATGTCTGTGCGCAGATATTCGATTATGTCGGCCGCCGTTTTGCCGGCGGGGTGGATCTGGTATTCGGGCTCATGTATGTCGGGGAGATAGTGGGCGTCGGAGCTGCTCAGCATTCGGCAGTTCAGAAAATAAGGATGTTCCTGCTGAATACGGTGCAGGTTTTTGAAGTTGTGGATCTCTGCACAGCAAAAGGTACTGTCCGGCGGCACAAAGCCGAGGTTGGACAGCAGGCTTGTCGTTGTCTTGTCGATATGGGCCGGGAAGGCTGTGCCGTGATATGACTCCACAAGTTCAAATACATTGTCAAAGGATATGTCGGTTGCACTTATGAGCAGCCGCTCTACGGTTTGGGTCACTTCATCTTCTTCGTTCATGATCTGCTGTTTTCCGAAGATATCCTCTTTGTTTTTTATAGGAAGGATATGCCCGTATATGAAGTCGTCAAAGGCCATGGCGTCTGACAGTGAGGGAAAGAGGCAGACGACGTGGACTTCCTCGGCGGTCGTAAGTTCCATGCCCGGAATAACGGTGACGCCGTAGCTTTCACCGTGGATCAGCGCCGCCGGACAGTTCCGGCAGGAATTGTGGTCCGTGAGCGCGATGACATCCAGTCCTTTGACGGCCGCCATGCCGACGATATTGGCGGGAGTCATATCGTCGTCTCCGCACGGGGAGAGACAGGAATGAATGTGAAGGTCATAGTAGAGCCCTTTCATGACAGCAGCTCCTGGATCTTGAGACCTGCATCAAAGATGGAAAGCTCCGTGGTGAATACGGCGATCTGTTCCGACCTTGCGCATGCGAGTTCTTCTTCCTGGAACTGTATGCCTTCCGCCAGGATTATGCAGGAAATGTCTGCAAGTGACGCGACCGCCAGTGTATTCTTGTTGCCCATTACCGTGACCCAGGCGCCGTTCTCAGGCGCTTTGCTCATGGCGATGCTCAGGAGGTCGCAGCAGAATACCTTGCTGATCTCCCTGGATGTGCCGCCCGGCACCTGCACCTTAAACAGACCGGAGTCGATCAATGTCTGAACTGTCATAACTAACGCTCCTTTCGCTCTAATTCGGTTGTAAGTTTCTTTATATAATCTTCCAGTATCTTCATTGACTCGTCGTTGTTCCCACAGGACAGGTTGAGGGAGCGGGTCAGGAAACCGATCTCATTGGACAGATTGTTGATATACTCGTGGAATGCATAGATACAGTCGTTCCTTGTCGCTTCACCTCTGACGATGTCCTCGGCAAGTGCCCGGCATGTAGGGGCTCCGCAGGAGCCGCAGTCGAGCCCGGGGAGCTGTTCCGTGATATCTTCCACCGTGCCCATCAGTTCCAGGCTTTCACGGAATGAATTGCCGAGGCGGAACACAGGCTCATATTCCACATATGCGGACCAGTGATAGTCAATATCCTCATAGGAACTGGCATGTGTCTGCGCGACGGGCAGATAGCGGTGAAGCTTTTTCGTCTTTGCGGTGGCGATATATGGATTTTCTACGGTCAGGGTGCCGCCGACGCAGCCTCCGTTACAGGCGTTAAGCTCCACAAACTTCAGGCCGTAGAATTTCTCATCCTCCAGATCGCTCAGCACCCGGAGGGCACTCATGATCCCGTCGCAGGCCAGATAATTGTCTGTTATAAGACCGGCGGATTCTCCGCCGGCATTGCTCCATCCGATGCCGATACGCCCGGAAGAAGCGATAGGAGTAAGCTTGCTCTCGTCGTGGGTCATATGCTGCAGAAGTACCGGGTACACATCCTTCATGGCAACGACCTTGTCGATCTGGCTCTTCTTTACACCGAGCGGCGAGCGGGCGTAAGTCACCTTGGACGGGCAGGGAGAAATAAAGAAGATTCCGATGTCTTCCGATGGATATCCGGTTTTTTCTATTGCTTTTGCACGGGCGATCTCTGCCGCGATCTCTACCGGGGGCTTCAGAGGAAGCAGGCGGGGCAGCAGAGTAGGGAATTTGACCCGTATGATCCTTACGATGGCAGGACAGGCCGTGCTGATAAACGGGGCGTCGTCCCGGTGTTCGCTTATGTATTTCCGTGTGGCCTCAGATACGAGCTCGGCGGCCGCGCTCACCTCAAACACATCGTCAAAGCCCATGGATATCAGCGCATTCAGTACGATATCCACATTTGTGAGATTGTTGAACTGCGAGTAGAGCGACGGCGCGGGAAGCGCGACCGTGTACCGGTAGTTTTTGATCTCCTCAAGGGAATCGTACAGCGCCACCTTCGCGTGATGCGGACAATAGCGGATGCAGCGGCCGCAGTCCACGCAGAATTCAGGCGTTATTTTGGCCTTGCCGTTATGAACACGTATCGCCTGTGTGGGACAGTATTTGATACAGTTGATACATCCCTTGCAGGCATCCTCATCTAAATGTACGGAATGAAAAAATTTATCTGATTTATCCAACCGGAACCCCTCCTTGTCAAGTTACATGTGAATGTCCATCGTTACCGTAGTTCCGACTCCCAGTTCTGAGTCAATATTCATGCAGTCGGAATATTTCTCCATATTGGGAAGTCCCATGCCTGCACCGAAACCGAGCGCGCGCACTTCCTCCGGCGCCGTGGAGTATCCTTTCTGCATCGCCTTTTCCACATCTGCAATACCGGGTCCTTTGTCTGCCAGTATGATGCGTATGTTCTCCTGAGATATTTCGACGGTTATCTCTCCTCCGCCGGCGTGGATGACCATGTTGATCTCGCCCTCATACATGGCGATGGCCGTCCTGCGGATCACATTATTGTCAGCTCCTATCATCTTGAGCTTGTTTTTCAGATCACTGCTTGCCTCCCCGGCTCTCGTGAAGTCGTCACCGGATATTATGTAGTGGAAAGTCAAGTTTTCGTCCATGTATCATGCACCTCCAAGTAGTCCGTTGCTGTATAATAATCCGCAGGTCGTAAACATGCCCCGGGAAGTGGCGAGTATGACAATGCCTCTCTCCTCGGCCAGCTTCAGCATGTTCGGGTCCGGATACTTTCCGCGGACAAAGACGATGCAGAGAATATCCAGCATCTCCGCGGTCCTGATCACCTGCGGGTTACACAGGCTCGTGAGAAGAAGAGACTGCTCTTCGGCGTATGCCAGGACGTCGCTCATCATGTCGGATGAGAAGGCATAATTTACTTCTTCGTCCAGGTATTCTTCCCCGCACAAAACATCTGCTTCCAGTAAGGATTTTATCTTTCTGATTATCATATCTTCCTCCTGTACACTTCTTATTTTAATAAATACAGTATAGCATTGAGAAAAAAGGAAATCAACACGTATTGTGGAAAACAACTAAAAAACACGGCATTTATTTGTGTGTTTTTTAACAGGATGTTAGTCAAATAACAAACAAGAATGGTTTTCATTTAACAAAATACACAATAAAAAGGTGTAGATTTTTGTGTTTTTGTATGTTAGAATGAAATGGTAATTCAACGTAATAGTCACATGACTAAATTAGACAGTAAAGGGAGGTAAAAAAATGCTTTCTAAGAAAACAACAGTTCAGTTCACCGGAACAGAAGAACAGGAAAAAGAACTGTTAGGAGTGATCAATGAATTGAAAGATGAAAAAGGCGCCCTGATGCCTATACTGCAAAGAGCTCAGGATATCTACGGCTATCTGCCCATCGAGGTTCAAAAGATCATTTCTAATGAGACAGGGATTCCGCTTGAAAAGATATACGGAGTCACCACCTTTTATTCCCAGTTCAACTTAAGCCCGAAAGGCAGATACCGCATTTCAGTCTGTCTTGGCACAGCCTGTTACGTAAAAGGTTCCGGGGACATTTACAACAAACTCATGGAGAAGCTTGGCATCGTCGGGGGTGAATGTACACCGGACGGAAAGTTTTCATTGGATGCCTGCCGCTGTGTAGGTGCCTGTGGTCTGGCACCGGTCATGATGATCAATGATGAAGTGTACGGAAGGCTTACGGTAGACGATATCGACGACATTCTGGCCAAATATGAATAGCCATGATGACGGAAATATCTCTGAACATTCTGGATGTGGCGGAGAATTCCATCCGCGCAGGCGCGGACTACATAACCGTTGAGGTGCTCATAAGCACGCAGGCCGATACACTCACCGCAGTGATCGACGACAACGGATGCGGTATGGATGAGGAACAGGTGAAGCGGGTCACAGACCCGTTCTATACGACGAGAACTACGCGAAAGGTAGGGCTTGGGATCCCGTTTTTCAAGCAGGCTGCGGAGAGTACGGGCGGAAGGTTTACAATTACATCCGGAAAAGGAATTGGCACAAGAGTAGAAGCAGTTTTTGGATTATCCCATATAGACAGAATGCCGTTAGGTGATATCAATACGACGATGCATACGCTCATCGTATTCAATGAACCTGTCGACTTTCATTATAGATATGCTTATGACGAGAAGGAATTTGTGCTGGATACGAAGGAAATGAGAGAAATATTAGGCAGCGTGTCGTTCAAAGACGCGGAAGTGTCCGGATTTATCAAGGAATATCTGGACGAGAACAAAAAAGAAACAGACAATGGCAGATCAGTTTAAATAGCGGGAATGGAGGATGCATATGAAATCTCTGGAAGAACTGAAGGCAATAAGAGAGAAGAATGAAAGTAAAGTCGGCGTGCGGTCTGAGAGTGCATCACAGACGAGAGTGGTTGTCGGCATGGCAACATGCGGGATAGCCAGCGGTGCGAGACCTGTACTCACTGCACTTTCCAATGCGGTCCAGGAGGAGCACCTGTCTGAGAAGATCAGCGTGACACCTACCGGATGCATCGGACTGTGTCAGTATGAGCCGATCGTAGAAGTATTGGAACCAGGCAAGGAAAAAGTGACGTATGTAAAGATGACACCTGATAAAGCGATGGAAGTGTTCAGACTTCATCTGAAAGAAGGCCAGGTAGTCGCGAAATATACATTAGGCGCTGTACAAAAATAGAAAGGGAGGTATACGAATTATGTATCGTTCACACGTATTGGTTTGTGGTGGAACCGGATGTACTTCCTCAGGCAGCCAGAAAATCAGGGAAAGGCTGGAAGCGGAAATCAAAAGAAACGGGCTGGAAGACGAAGTAGGCGTAGTTAAGACCGGATGTTTCGGTCTGTGCGCGCTCGGCCCGATCATGATCGTTTATCCGGAAGGTTCTTTCTATGCGATGGTAAAAGAAGAAGACATTCCGGAAATCGTATCAGAACATTTATTAAAAGGAAGAGTTGTCACCCGTCTGCTGTATGACGAGACAGTGAAGAACGAAGAAGTTCTTCCGCTGCAGGAGACGAAGTTCTATAAGAAGCAGCACAGAGTCGCACTGCGCAACTGTGGCGTCATCAATCCGGAAAATATTGAGGAATACATAGGAACACGCGGATATGAAGCGCTTGGAACTGTACTTACGAGCATGAAGCCGGAGGAAGTGATCCAGGTGATCCTGGACAGCGGACTGCGCGGGCGGGGCGGCGCCGGATTCCCGACAGGACTGAAGTGGAAGTTTGCGGCTGCCAACGAGGCGGATCAGAAGTATGTCTGCTGTAATGCAGACGAAGGCGACCCGGGCGCATTTATGGACCGTTCCGTGCTGGAAGGCGACCCGCATGTAGTGCTGGAGGCCATGGCTATCGCGGGATACGCGATCGGCGCTTCCCAGGGATATATCTATGTGCGTGCGGAGTACCCGATCGCTGTAGAACGTCTGAATATCGCGATCGAGCAGGCAAGGGAATACGGTCTGTTAGGTAAGAATATTTTTGAGACAGGATTTGATTTTGATATTGATATCAGGCTTGGAGCCGGTGCTTTTGTCTGCGGTGAGGAGACGGCGCTTATGACATCCATCGAAGGAAACAGGGGCGAGCCGCGTCCGCGTCCGCCGTTCCCGGCGCTTAAGGGACTGTTCCAGAAGCCTACGATCTTAAACAACGTTGAGACACTGGCGAATATACCGCAGATCATCCTCAACGGGGCCGAGTGGTTCTCTTCCATGGGAACAGAGAAGTCAAAGGGTACAAAGGTATTTGCCCTCGGCGGTAAAGTAAACAACACAGGACTGGTAGAGATCCCGATGGGAACTACCCTCCGGGAAATAGTAGAAGAGATCGGCGGAGGCATCCCGAACGGGAAGAAGTTCAAGGCCGCGCAGACGGGCGGACCTTCCGGCGGATGTATCCCTGCGGAACATTTTGACGTGCCGATCGACTATGACAATCTTATCGCCATCGGTTCTATGATGGGTTCCGGCGGACTGATCGTCATGGACGAAGATAACTGTATGGTAGATATCGCCAAGTTCTTCCTTGAATTTACGGTCGATGAGTCATGCGGCAAATGTACGCCATGCCGTGTAGGCACAAGGCGTATGCTCGAGATACTGGAAAAGATCACGAACGGCCAGGGAACAATGGAAGACCTGGATAAGCTGGAAGAGCTGGCAGCCCATCTGAAAACCAATTCTCTTTGTGCACTTGGGCAGACGGCGCCGAACCCTGTACTTTCTACAATGCGCTATTTCAGAGACGAGTATGTGGCGCATATCGTAGATAAGAAATGTCCGGCCGGTGTCTGTAAGGCGCTTCTCTCTTACAAGATCGATGCCGACAAGTGTAAGGGATGTACGTTATGTGCGAGAACGTGTCCGAATGATGCGATCAGCGGCGCGGTCAAAGAACCACATGTTATCCATCAGGATAAATGTGTCAAGTGTGGAGCATGTATGGAAAAATGCCGTTTCGGTGCTATTTACAAAGAGTAATGGAGGATGGAGAATATGGAAAATATTAATCTTAAAATTAATGGACTCGACGTATCCGCTCCTGCCGGTTCTACTATCCTTGAAGCAGCCCGGCTGGCCGGAATCAAGATCCCGACGCTGTGTTTCCTGAAGGAGATCAACGAGATCGGAGCCTGCCGTATGTGTATCGTTGAGGTGAAGGGAGCAAGAAACCTGGTCGCGGCGTGTGTGCACCCGGTCAATGAAGGGATGGAAGTGTTTACAAACACTCCTCAGCTCATCGCGTCCAGAAGAAGAACACTTCAGCTGCTGCTTTCCAACCATGACCAGAAATGTCTGTCATGTGTGCGCAGCGGTAACTGTGAACTTCAGCAGTTATGTAAAGAATACGGCGTGGATGATGCAGATTATTATGAGGGCGATATGACGCATTATGATCTGGATGAATCCGCAGCCCATATGGTACGTGACAACAATAAATGTATTCTCTGCCGCCGTTGTGTTGCAACGTGTGAAAAGACACAGGGAATCGGCGTTATCGGCGCCAATAACCGTGGATTTGATACGATGATCGGTTCTGCTTTTGAGATGGGACTCGGAGAAACGAGCTGTGTATCCTGCGGACAGTGTATCGCAGTCTGTCCTACCGGAGCCTTATATGAGAAGGATTACACACAGCAGATCCTCGATGCCATCGCAGATCCTGACAAATATGTTGTTGTACAGACAGCTCCTTCTGTCCGGGCGGGGCTTGGTGAAGAGTTCGGTTACCCGATGGGTACGGATGTAGAAGGCAAGATGGCAGCAGCGCTCAGAAGAGTCGGATTTGACAAGGTCTTTGATACTGACTGGGCGGCCGATCTCACGATCATGGAAGAAGCCACAGAGCTTCTCGACAGAGTGAAAAACGGCGGGGTACTGCCGCTCATCACATCCTGTTCACCCGGATGGATCAAATACTGCGAGCATTACTTCCCTGATATGACAGAGCATTTGTCCAGCTGTAAATCACCGCAGCAGATGTTCGGCGCTATGCTGAAGACATACTTTGCGGAGAAAGAGGGCATTGACCCGAAGAAGATCGTTTCCGTCAGCGTGATGCCATGTACGGCCAAGAAGTTTGAGATCGGACGTGACGATCAGGATGCAGCCGGAGTTCCGGACGTGGATATCGCGATCACGACCAGAGAGCTCGCAAGGCTGATCAAGCGCTGCGGTATAGAATTTACGGTGCTGCCGGATGAAAAATTCGACGACCCGATGGGAGAATCGACAGGTGCGGCCGTGATCTTCGGCGCTACCGGCGGTGTTATGGAGGCTGCGCTGCGTACTGCAGTTGAAGTTCTCACAGGCGAAGAGTTGGCTAATCTGGACTTTACGGATGTCCGCGGTACAGAAGGTGTCAAAGAGGCATCTTACAATGTGGCGGGCATGGATGTGAAGGTGGCAGTCGCATCCGGACTTAACAATGCAAGGACGCTTCTGAACAAAGTAAAATCAGGGGAAGCGGACTACCACTTTATAGAGATAATGGGATGTCCGGGCGGATGTGTAAACGGAGGCGGACAGCCCCAGGTATCCGGCGATGTGCGCAATTTCACAGATGTGCGCGGGATCCGCGCAAGTGTGCTGTATAACAATGATGCGGCAAAACCGATCCGTAAGTCACATGAAAATCCGGCCATCAAGAAGCTGTATGACGAATACCTCGGCGAGCCGGGCAGCCATAAGGCTCATGAGACATTACATACGAGCTATGTGAAACGTACAGTAAATTAAAGAATATAACGTTAACAATACAGTGCTGATGTGGAGACACATTCAGCACTGTTCTTTTTTTAGAGGACAGGATGTATCATATTGACAAATCTGTGAGAAGCAGTATAATTACTATATGTTAAAAAAATAACGAAGCATTAAAAGGAGGTACATACCATGGCACAGATCATAGGCAGTCCAGGCAGATATATTCAGGGAAAAGGAGAACTTAACAACCTTTGCAAATATGCGGCCAGCTACGGCAGCCGCCTGTTTATCCTTACGAGTCCGTCCGGAAAGAAGCGGGTGGAGCCGTCCATACAGGCGGGAAAGGAAGGAACAGGGGTAGAAACGGTCTACGAAGTATTTAACGGCGAGTGCAGTATGAATGAAATCAACCGCGTGATGAAGGCTGCAGAAGGAGCAGGCTGCGATATGATAGCCGGTGTCGGCGGCGGAAAGATCCACGACACCGCAAAGGCAGTTGCACATTACATGGGGAAGCCTGTCATCATCGTGCCGACGATCGCATCTACTGATGCGCCGTGCAGCGCGCTCTCTGTCATATATACGGACGAAGGTGTATTTGAGAAATATCTCTTCCTTCCTGCGAGCCCGAATGTAGTCCTCGTGGATACAGAAGTGGTGAGCAAGGCGCCTGCGAGACTTCTCGTGGCCGGCATGGGGGACGCGCTGGCAACATATTTTGAGGCGAGAGCGTGCATGCAGTCTTCCGCAGCGAACTGTGTGGGCGGAAAGAGCACGCTGGCAGCCATGGCGCTCGCCAGGCTCTGCTATGAGACGCTTCTGGAGAACGGCGTCAGCGCGGCGCTGGCAGTGACGGAAAATGTGTGTACAAAAGCAGTGGAGCATGTGATCGAGGCGAATACATACCTGTCCGGGATCGGATTTGAGAGCGGCGGCCTGGCCGGCGCCCATGCGGTCCATAACGGGCTGACGGTGATCGAAGAGACACATGCCCTGTACCACGGGGAGAAAGTAGCCTTCGGCACACTCGTACAGCTTGTGCTTGAAAACGCGGATTCCGAGGAGATTGAGACGGTGGTGGATTTCTGCAGCGCCGTAGGGCTTCCGACCACACTTTCTCAGCTCGGGATAAAAGAAGTGAAGCCGGATCAGATCATGGAAGTGGCAAAGCTTGCCGCGGCAGAAGGAGATACGCTTGGCAATATGCCGTTTGAGGTTACACCGGAAGACGTATATGCGGCGATCATGGCGGCAGATGCCATCGGAAGGCATTATGCAGAGGAAGGAGTATAATCCAGTCCCTTTGGTCATTGGCAGTTAAGCATGGCCTCCGTTTGAAATATACCAGGTACGCAGAACAGGTAAAATATCTTCTCCGGCTTCCAGAGCCTTGGATATTTCCAGGACAGCTTCTTTTACCGGCTGTCCTACGTGATTTTTTCCGGGCAGGGAAGTGTTCATAAATCGGGCAATAAATGCTGGAACAGGAGTGCCTGCCTTATTGATCGTATTTTGATTTACGGAGATGCCTCCATTTTCTAAATACCACTCATACAATGTGGAGGGGATTTGGATACCATTTACCAACGCGGTATATATTTCCGCAACGGCTTCCCGTATATTCGCCTTGGCATAGCCGGAACTTCCGGGAAGAGCTGAGTCAAGTAATCCGCGAATCTCTGGAGGTACCTTCATTGTTTCAAGGGAAGGAGTATTAAGGATGGTTGACAATACTTTAAATTTAGCCGGATGCAGTAATGCATGTAGAACATGTCCCATTTCATGAGATATGATATAGCTGAAATACTTTTCCGCCTCATCATCACTGAAATCCTTTAGCTCAAGCCCCGGTGTTTTGCCTGAGAGGAGCGTTGGCACACTTGAAGGATCCACAGACTGTTTTGATTTTAAAAAGATCCTTACATAATGTACCCCGCCGTTAAATGTCCATGCAGACTGTTGCTGCTTGTTGAGCATGCTGCCTACGACGAACTCAAGCCGGATGGTCTGTTCCTTTAATATTCCCTTCTCCTGTTCTGACAATGAAGCAAATAACCATGTCAAAGTATCTATGATCGTCAATTCAGCAATGCGGGCCATTCTCCTGTCCAGTCTTGCGGTATCTGTTTTATACTCGCCCATGGGCGTTCGGTGTGCGCTGTTTTCGCGGATTACCTGCATATGATCAAACTGGGTGAGACCAACCTGAACATTGCTGAAGCCATGAACCTGTCCTAGGGATGATGAGCGGGGCTCACCTCCCGACTCAGAAGGGGGCATGTCATAGGCCTGAGACTGATCCGGCAGTACCTTATCGGTCCTCACTGGTTTACCGGTCATAAAACTTTTAATGTCCAGGGCGTTTCTGCTGATCACATCATCCGAGATATGTGACAGAACCGTGTGATCCATCGCAACTACCGCCTGCCGGAGTTCATCCGTGACAGCTCCGCCATGGTCGTAGCTTAAGATTGCCTGGATCAGATGCCGGGGAATCGGCGCTCTCTGAATGGGCAGTTTATTTGAAAATGCCGGCGTCTTTTGTGCATACATTAATCTGTTTTGTGATTTGCAGTCTTTGGACGGAACTTTCTTTGCTTCATATGTATACAAGTTTACCTCCTCCAATCTCGGGCGCTTCTGTAACTTTTGTATTCGCTGCCGCAGCTCATATAATAAAGTTGGCTATATATACTATTATACAGCCGTATGTTTTCTTGTCGATGGTTTATAAATTAAAATAACTCATTTTAATGATTTATGGTACAATATAGCACAACGGGATAAATACGGTTAAGGAGAGAGTTTCATGGATTATAAATACATTTTGTTTGACCTGGACGGCACGGTCACCGACCCGGGCATCGGCATTACTAATTCAGTCATGCATGCACTGAGGAAATTCGGCATAATAGAAGAAGACAGGAGCAGGCTGTACAAATTTATCGGACCGCCGCTGGCAGATTCGTTCCGGCAGTTCTATGAGTTTTCTGAGGAAGAGACCGCCCGCGGAATTGAGTATTACCGAGAATACTTTACGGATAAGGGTATCTTTGAAAATGAGGTATACGAAGGTATGGAGGAACTGCTGGCAGCGCTGAACAGACAAGGGAGAAAGCTCATAATAGCCACCTCGAAACCTGAAGTGTTCGCAGAGCGGATACTGGAGCATTTTCATCTGGACAGCTATTTTTCCTTTGTGGCAGGCGCCACCATGGATGAAAAAAGGGTGAAAAAGGCGGAAGTGATCGCATACGCGCTGGAGAGCTGCGGCATCAGTGATCTGTCCGGGGTGCTCATGATAGGGGACAGGAAACACGATGTTATCGGGGCGCATGAGGCGGGAGTCGACGTCATGGGTGTCCTGCACGGATATGGAAGCCGTGAAGAGCTTGAAAAGGCCGGTGCAGATTATATTGTGGAGAATGTAGAAGAAATAAAAAAGTTTCTGTCCTGAGAATGGAAAAACAGTGTAAATATACTGAAAAATGAGGCGCGCAAATACCGGTTGCGCTTAAATTAGCCAAACGCAACAGAGAATTGGTGGAGGTTTACACTGTGCAATCGTATGATAAGGCCATAAAAGTTGAAGGAGGAGACCAAAATGGGCTTTGCAGAAAATTTACAGTTTCTCAGACAGAAAAAAGGATATACACAGGAACAGATAGCCGAACAGCTACAGGTGTCCAGACAGTCTGTTTCAAAATGGGAGTCAGGAGGCAGCTTTCCTGAGATGGATAAGCTGCTCCAGTTAAGTGAGATGTTCCAGTGCGGTATGGATGTGCTCGTGCAGGGAGACGCAAGGAATTCATATGTGGAGGAACATGATGAATATGAGAAACATATGAATGAATACAGCAGGGCCATAAGCTTTGGAGTCGGGCTTTTGCTGCTCGGGGTTGCGGTGTATGAACTGCTGGCGGGGGTGTATACAGCTGAGAAGATCTGCGATATGCTCTTTATGTTTTTTGTGGTCGGCGCAGTGCTCATATTTGTTGTTCAGGGATTAAAGCACAGTGAGTTTGCGAGAAGATATCCAATGGTTGGAAACGTATATACGGAAAAAGAAATAGAATCGTTTCATAAAAGGTATATTACCATGTGTGCTGTCGGAATCGGACTTATATTCTGCGGGTTCATTTTGGAGCTTGGGATGGATGGCGTGGCGTTGCCGCCGCAGCTCAATGAAGATGCCGTGCATGGGGTGTTCATGCTTTTCATTGCAGCTTCCATATCAATTCTGGTCTATGCGGGACTGCAGAAAAAGAAATACAGCATATACGAATATAACAGTGAAAATGCCTCAAGCCCCGAGAAGAAAAAGATCGGAAAGCTCTGCGGCACTATCATGATGGCTGCTGTACTTATCTATATGCTCGGAGGTTTTTGGGCGGACGGCTGGGGCACGCTGTGGGTCGTATTTCCGGCAGGTGGAATTCTCTGCGGTATTGTCAGTATTCTGCTGACAAAAGAAAGTTAGGAAGGACATATCTAAAGGACCGGGTCTTTATGCTCTGCAGGGCAGAAAAGGCCCGGCCTTTTGTTGTATATTTATGAAAAAGCAGTATTGAGCGGAAGGGGAAAATAAGGTACAATAAACAAAGACGAATGAAAATATATTAAGGAGAATACTGGTATGGAAAGAAGAGTGGGTACTGTATCAAGGGGAATCCGATGCCCTATCATACGGGAGGGGGACGACCTTGCGGATATTATTGTAGAAAATGTTCTGGAGGCAGCTAAAAGCGAGGGCTTTGACATACGTGACAGAGACGTAGTAGCAGTCACAGAATCAATCGTGGCAAGGGCACAGGGAAATTATGCTTCTGTAGATGCCATTGCACAGGACGTGAAGAATAAACTGGGCGGGGAGACGGTCGGGGTCATCTTTCCGATCCTGTCAAGGAACCGGTTTTCCATCTGTCTGAAGGGTATTGCCAGAGGAGCGAAGAAGGTTGTGCTTATGCTGAGTTATCCGAGCGACGAAGTGGGAAATGAACTTGTATCTCTGGATCAGCTCGATGAGGCAGGTGTCAACCCATACAGCGACGTGCTGGATGTAAAACGCTACAGAGAGCTGTTCGGTGAGAACAGGCATCCGTTCACCGGCGTGGATTATGTGCAGTATTACAGTGATCTGATCGAGAGCGAGGGGGCAGAGGTCGAGGTTATCTTCGCAAACCATCCGAAGGAAATCCTTAATTATACGAAGAAAGTATTAAACTGCGATATTCACAGCCGTGAAAGGACGAAACGATTGTTGAAGAAAAATGGAGCGGAGGTCGTCTGCGGCATGGATGATATCCTGACAGCTCCGGTGGACGGAAGCGGATGCAACGAAGATTACGGTCTTCTCGGATCCAACAAGTCTACGGAAGAAGCAGTCAAGCTTTTCCCAAGGACCGCAAAGTGTATGGAACTTGTTTTAAATATTCAGAAGCAGTTTCTCGATAAGACGGGGAAGCATGTAGAAGTCATGGTATACGGAGACGGAGCGTTCAAGGATCCGGTAGGAAAGATATGGGAGCTGGCGGATCCGTGTGTGTCCGTTGCCAACACAGAAGGGCTTATAGGGACTCCGAATGAGGTGAAGCTCAAATATCTGGCGGACAATGATTTTAAGGAACTGTCCGGGCAGGCTTTAAAGGATGCAGTCTCAGCGCGCATCAAAGAAAAGAAGGAAGACCTGGTCGGCGATATGGCTGCCCAAGGGACGACGCCCAGAAGGCTGACGGACCTGATCGGTTCGCTCTGTGACCTTACAAGCGGCTCCGGCGATAAAGGGACACCGGTAATCCTTGTACAGGGATATTTTGATAACTATACATCATAAGCGCACGTATTTTCTGCAGGTAACATTTAAAAGGAACTATGAATGTGAGAGAAGGAGACAAAAGATGAAACAGGACATGATAGTGATTCTGGATATGGGAAGCACCGAAAACACCGTACTTGCAAGGGCGATCCGCGAGCTCGGCGTGTACAGCGAGATACACCCGCATGATATCACGGCGGCGGAACTTGGACGGCTTGACAATGTAAAAGGTATTATATTAAACGGCGGAGAGAACCGTGTTGTGGACGGCCAGGCCGTTGAAGTAAGGCCGGAAATATATGACTGCAAGATCCCGGTGATGGCCGCAGACCATCCGACAGCCCGCTGTGAACAGAAGCTTGCCGGTCTCCCGGATAAGGAGACGCTGAAGGCATTTGTTTTTGACGAATGTAAGGCAGAGACGAACTGGAATATGAAGAACTTTATAGAAGACCAGGTAGAGCTGATCCGGCGTCAGGTCGGAGACAGAAAAGTTCTGCTGGCGCTGTCAGGAGGGGTTGACTCTTCCGTTGTGGCGGCTATGCTTCTGAAGGCGATTGGGCAGCAGCTCACCTGTGTCCATGTAAATCACGGGCTCATGAGAAAGAACGAATCAGAGGGCGTGGTTGAGGTGTTTAAAAACCAGCTGCACGCCAATCTTATCTATGTAGACGCCACAGAGAGATTCCTCGGTAAGCTGGACGGCGTTTCCGACCCTGAGCAGAAGAGAAAGATCATAGGCGGTGAATTCATCCGTGTGTTTGAAGAAGAGGCAAGAAAGCTGGACGGCATCGAATTCCTCGGACAGGGAACGATTTATCCGGATATCATTGAGAGTGGGACAAAGACAGCCAAAATGGTCAAATCACATCACAATGTAGGCGGACTGCCTGAGGATCTGCAGTTTGAACTTGTGGAACCGCTGAAGCAGCTTTTTAAAGACGAAGTACGCGCCTGCGGCATCGAACTTGGACTGCCCGCACATATGGTATACCGTCAGCCGTTCCCCGGCCCGGGCCTTGGTGTGCGCTGCCTCGGCGCGATAACAAGAGACCGGCTGGAAGCAGTGAGAGAGTCAGACGCCATTTTGCGTGAGGAATTTGCTGCTGCAGGGCTGGACGGGAAAGTATGGCAGTATTTTACAGTAGTGCCGGACTTTAAGTCTGTCGGTATGAAGAACCATGAAAGAAGCTTCGATTATATGGTGATTATCCGCGCCATCAATACAGTGGATGCCATGACAGCTACTGTGGAGAAGGTGGACTGGGAAGTGCTGGAAAAGATAACGAACAGGATACTGGCGGAAGTGGGGAATGTGAACAGGGTATGTTATGACATGTCACCGAAGCCACCGGCAACGATAGAATTTGAATAAAAGAAGTGTTTGTGAAACCCGTATAAGCAGAGTATTTAAGGCGTTTCAAGGCTCTATTTGATAACACTGTGGAAAATGCATTTACTCAAAAAATGTGTCAGTGGTTAGAAAGTGAAGATATTTTAAACCAACTAAAAAAGGTCTTACTGAATTGAGTGAAATCAATTTAGTAAGACTTTTTTACATTGAAAGGTTTATTCGCTGTCATTCTGTGTCTTGGTGTTTCGTTCAGTATGTAGGACATTAAGATTTTTCTTAGATTTTACAGTGTCCATCTGAGAGTAAGTATAACGCTGTTGGTTATATTGTGCGATACGGACATCGGCCTGTATATCACTAAAAACGAGCGTTTTTTGCATGTGACAAGCTAGATAAATGGATATTTATATTTGCTTTTCCATAACATCATAGCACAAAAAATCATTACATTCTGTTGGAATGATGTTAAATTCGATAGCTTTATAGCCTCTCTTTTGATATATCTTTTTAGCTGGCAGCGAGGCGGCCAATACAATTTTTGAATATTGCTGTGAGATTATTGTTTCTGCAAAATCAAGCATTTCTGTGCCATATCCATTATATTGATAAGCAGGCAGTACAAATAACCGACATATTTCATTAGCCTTTATTGTAACTGTGCCTACGACATTTTGTTTTATATCAACGCAAAGAAAAATACGGTTTAATTTAATATCATTGATAATATTGGCTTCATCATGATGTGCAAGAAAAAAATCCACTGCGCCTTTAGGGTAGTAATGTGGATATATTTCCGCGATTGTCTCTTCTGAAATTATTTTTACTACATTCGCATCCGCTAAAACAGCTTGTTTTATACTCATTTTTGTATCTCCACCAAATTTATATTTGTTCGTCTGGTAAACTTTTGACCACTGTATGCGGCTTGATCAATGAATTTAATATAGCATAAATATATAGAAACTATCAAGATAAGCCTATATTAAAAAGTATAGCAAATAAAAAGCTGTTGTCTAAACCTAGAAAAAAGCGGCGTCACAATCGGTAAGCATAAGCGTAATCCATCAAGGGTATCACATGTATGGGGTTACGGAAAATGGAAACAGAAAATATTGACTTTTTATGGGCACAGCAATATAATCTATTTATATAAAAAGTTTATATAAATAGATTATACGGAGGTGTAAAAATGCCAAAACAGCGGATAACAAAAGAAATGGTTGTAGATGTTGCTTTTGAGATTGCCCGTAAAGGCGGTATGGAGAAAGTAATGGTCAAGAGCATTGCAGATAAACTCGGCTGTTCGGTGCAGCCTATCTACAGTTATTGTACAAATATGGATGGACTTCGAGAGGATGTCGGCAATAGAGCAAGGAGCTTCATTGGAGAATATATCGTTTCCCATATTGATAAAAACGACCTGTTTCGTAGCACAGGTAAAGCCTATATTCAGCTTGCAAAAGAAGAACCTTATATTTTGAAAATCTTTATTATGCAGGAACGCAAAAATATATTGTCTTTGAAAGATATATATGAAACAGAAACTAGCCCGCAAATGGCAGAAGTAATTGCAAAAGGATTGGATATAAGCGTTGAGTGTGCAAAGCAACTACATTTGAATATGCTAATTTACACGATTGGTCTTGGTACGATTTTTTCCGTATCTTCGCCGGGAATCCCCATAGACGAAATTTTTTTGCAACAAGAGCAAGCGTACCAAATTTTTATGAACGATACATTGAGAAAGAGAGAGATAAACAATGAAAACAGTAATCATTTATAATTCGCAAACAGGTTTTACAAAGCGTTATGCCGAATGGATAGCGGAGGCAACTGGAGCAGACTGTTTTGAATTATCAGTTGCAAAAAAGAAAGATTTGTCTATCTATGAGACAATTATTTTCGGCGGTTGGGCGTGTGCCGGCAGTATTAGCAAAATCGGTTGGTTTAAGAGCAATATAAGTAGATGGGCAGATAAGAAACTGATTACATTTTGTGTTGGCGGAAGTCCGATAGATAATCCAGAAATTGAAACGGCTCTTAAACACATTTTTAACGGATCAGACCAAGAAAAAGTAAAGACATTTTATTGCCCGGGGGGATTCAACTACGAAAAGATGTCTGTGACCTCCAAACTTATGATGAAAATGTTTGTAAAAACTCTCAAAGCAAAAAAAGATAAAACGGAAGAAGAACAGGTAATGATAAAAATGATTACTTCGTCCTATGATATTTCTGACAAGAAATATATTGAACCGATTATAAAATATCTTAACAATATGACTGATAGGTAATATTATATCGGGAGATAGTGTGAATGTACAGAAGGAATTTATAGAATTTACGGGGAGGAATGAAAATTGAATTGTGAAATAAGAAAATGAAAGCTCACAGATGTGAAAGATTTGACTGACGCTATCTCAAACCCAAAGATACAAAATAATTTGCGTGATGGCTTACCATATCCTTATACGGAAAAGGATGCTGAGGAATATTGGGGGCGTGGCATTATGACTAATGCCGTCAAACAAATTTGTGAATATGTTTTTGAAAAAAGTGATATTATCCGTATCTACGCAGAGCCGTTTGCCTACAATACAGCGTCTTGCAGAGTACTTGAAAAAGCAGGCTTTCAGTATGAGGGTACATTGAGAAATAACGCTGTGAAGAATGGGAAAATTGTTGATATGAAGAGGTATTCCTTATTGAAAGGATAACGAAAGGGGCTATCCTGATGTTGAAAAAATATAAGCTTAGTTTTGATATTTGGGGATTGCTATTGTTCCTAATTATTATGATACCTAATTTTATTTGGTTTGCTATACCTGCATCAAACGATGTGCTGCGAGCAGATTCGGTTACAGCAATGCTTGATATCATTGCTTCGGTATTTCAAGTATTTATGGTTATTGCTCTTTGTGTTTTGGTGAATAGAAACCGTTCCAAATTCCATATTACACCTTTGATAGTCTTTGTGATAATTTGTTGCTTGCTATATTTTTCAAGCTGGATAGGCTATTATGCGGGTATGGTCAATGAAATTATTATACTGGGATTAACGCTTGCTCCGTGTTTGGCATTTATCTTTTTCGCTATTGATAGAAAAAATATAATAGCAGTTAGTTTTGGTTGTGTTTTTACAATCTGCCATTTGATTTATGGGGTGGTAAATTTTATTATCTGAATATTAGCGAGGTGGATAGAGGATTATGAAAAAGGAAGGATGGGCATTGATGTGTTAAATCAGAAATAGAGGAAAGACAGTAGAGCAAATTTACAAAAGCTTTGAAAATCTACCGCAATTTCTTGACTTTTTGAACGCTGTTCAGTATAATGTGTTTGAACAATGTTCAAACGGAGGTGTAGTGTGGATAATAAAGAAGCAATCATACAGGCAGCAATGAAACTTATTGAGGAAAAAGGGGAACGCTTAGAAGAAATTACAGTCCGTGAGATATGCAAAAGAGCAAATGTCGGTTTAGGACTTGTGAACTATCATTTTGGAAACAAGGACAAACTGATGGAGCAATGTATTGAGTGTATGATAAACGGAACAGTTGAGCATTTT
Organism: [Clostridium] hylemonae DSM 15053; assembly: GCF_008281175.1. NCBI lineage: Bacteria > Bacillati > Bacillota > Clostridia > Lachnospirales > Lachnospiraceae > Lachnoclostridium > [Clostridium] hylemonae. The sequence continues at coordinate 2,676,760 of NZ_CP036524.1, read as the reverse complement.
CAGAATATACGAGAAAAAACAGACGGTTTTACTCCTTTTGAGAAGTTGGAGTATCTTGGCAATATGACACTTGATTTTCTGTTTGAACATTATGCCGTTTCCAAGATTTCCGTTCTTACCGATATGCAGTCTCCGAAAGAAAATGACAATACCCATAGGACTTATGCGGCATATCTTCCGCTTGTTGCCGCCTGTCGCCCAGACCTTGATGAAGCGGCGATAAAGCGAAAGACGCTGTACTTGATTACCGTTATGCAGCAACTGTTCCTGCGATACGAAATCATATCGCAAACATTGGGGATCGACCTTACCCAGAAAGAAAATCGCAGGAGCTTTCATACACAGGTTTTACACGATATTTTAGAGGTATAATGAATATTACAGTTATAAACGGGACAGAAAAACACGGCGTTACCTATCGTTTGAAAGAGCTGTTTTTAGCAGCATTTAGGGATAAAGCGAATATTACAGAATATTATCTTCCAAAGGATTGTCCGGGTTTTTGCACTGGCTGCGTGAGTTGTACATTAAAGGGGGAAGACTCTTGCAAGGACGCAGAATATATTGGTAGAATTGATCAATCACTTTTGGAAGCAGACTTGATTGTAATGACATCCCCCTCCTATGTGTTTCACGCTACGGGAGCAACGAAAGCATTGCTTGACCATTTTGCTTATCGGTGGATGCCGCATCGCCCTGCTTCTGAAATGTTTGGAAAGCGTGCAGTCATCATAACACAATGCTTGGGCAGCGGAGCAAAATCTGCGGCGAAAGATATTAAGCATAGTTTATCCTGGTGGGGGATTTCCAAAATCGGGATATTTACCGGTGCTTTGATGGGCGATATTGTTTGGGAAAAACTTTCCCAAAAGAAGCGAGCCAAGCTTACGGGAAAGATTCAGAAACTATCCCGTAAGTTTGCCCACATAGATTATACAAAACCTGCACACACGAACTTGATTACTAAATGCAAATTTTCTTTTTGCCGCATTATGCAAAAATCTCTACATAAATCCGATCCCGAATATCTTGATGGAAAATATTGGGCGCAGCAGGGGTGGCTCGATAGCGGCAGACCGTGGTAATAAAAATAAGGTTGCAATTACATTAATGTTGGTATATGATGGGATTATAATACAGGTTATAATACGAGTTATTGGGAGAAGTGATTAATGAGTGCAATTGAAAAAGCAAATGCGACGCCGCTATATCTTCAGTTAAAAAATAAGATAAAAAAAGAAATAAGGACAGGAATATTAAAGCCCGGGGATAAGCTTCCGTCCGAATCACAGATGCAGCAGGAGTACAATATGAGCCGTGTCACCGTCCGCAATGCGATGGAGGAACTGACCGGAGAGGGGTATATCATAAAGGTACAGGGAAAGGGCAGCTTTGTCGCGCATACCGATATGCTCCGGCTTCCGATCGGGGTGACGAGCTTTACAGAAGACGCCAAGATGCAGGGCATAACCCTGACATCCAAGGTGATCAAGTTCGGGATCGAAGACATTCAGACGGAGCTGGACCGCAGGTTTTTCGGCGATAAAACAGATGGCAGGATACTTGTGCTTAAGCGGGTGAGAAGTGCGGACGGTGTGCCTGTCACAATTGAGGAGAATCATATGTCTCCGGATCTGATAGATATGAAAGAGGAAGATCTGACAGGGTCGTATTACGATATTTTGATAAATAAGTATCACATGATACCTTCCAATAAAGGGCGCAGAAGTGTAAGGATCACATTTGCCGACAAAGAGGCGGCAGAGTATCTGGATCTGTCTCTCGGGACGCCTGTGATCGAATCTGAGATGTGTGTGTTTGATATGAATGGTGACGCGATCCATACTGTGAAAGATATAGTCAGAGGGGACAATGACCGGTTTCTGACATGGTATGTGTAATATAAGTTGATACAAGCAAAAATGATTTTATAGGTTTTCCATAAGGAAGGCCTATTTTTTTTCTGAAAAAGGAGCGTGAAATTATAATTATTGCACAAAAAAAGATTTTGATGTAATAATTATATTGACAAAACGCTATGTTATAATTATAGTATTAATAAGACGACTTAATACATATTAAATATGAGGAGACGATATGGGAGATAAACCAAGAATATTGGGAATCGGAATCGCGACGATGGATATCTACTGCCATCAGAGAAGGATGTATCCGGGCGGAAATGAATACAATATTGCCTATAATGCTGGTCTTCTGGGAGCAGACGCCGGTTTCATGGGTGTATTTGCAGATGATATGGCCGGTAGTATACTGGAGCAGACCTTGCTGGATGCCGGTATCGATACGAGTCATTCCCACCATGAAAAAGGATCCAGCGGATATGCGCTCGTAGATCTGAAGGACGGTGACCGCGTATTTCTCGACTGGAATAAGAAAGGGGTGACAGACCTGTATCCCTTTACCTTTACGGAGGAAGAGATCACATATATCAAGACTTACGATATTGCCTGCATCAGCTGGGGAGCCAGGGTAGATAAGTCCAGAATGAAAAAGCTGGCAGGAGCAGGCGTACCGATCTGTTACGACTTTTATGATAATTTTACAGCGGAAGATATAGACAGTATTTCTCCATATATAAAATTCGCGTTTTTCTCATGCAGTCATATGAGTGAAGAAGAAACAAAAAATATATTAGCAGCATGTGTCCGGCTTGGCGTCCGCATCGCGGTAGGGACAAGAGGAGGGGAGCCTGCCATTGCCTGTGATGGATCCAGATTCTATACGCAGGAGGTGTTTAGGGTCAAGGCTAAGGATACTATGGGCGCAGGAGATTCTTATATTAGTGCGTTTTTGACGAATTATTTATCGGCAGAGGCTGACGAGTCTTTCACTGCTGAGGATAAGATAACTGCTTCATTAAAAAAAGCGGCAGAATTTGCCGCTGCAGTGGTAGTAAAAGACGGTTCATTAGGTGTGGGTTATGACGTCGACCCGAATGATCTGTCGAAAATCATTAATCTTTAACAGGTTAAAAGGAAAGGAAGAAAAAGAAGATGAAGAGAAGGATTTTAGCAGTAGTTATGATGATGGCTGTGACAGTTTCCCTGATCGCCGGGTGCGGCGGTAAAGACAAAGATGCAGGGGACGGTAAGATCAAGCTGACGTTCCTGGACAAGCATCCGGAAGATGAATATAAGGGATATTTTGAACAGGCAGTCGCTGATTTTGAAGAGGCCCACCCGGATGTTGACATTGAATATGAGAATATCAGCGATCAGGCAATTAAAGAGAAGTTAAGCGTGCTGGCGGCAGGAGGAGATCTGCCGGATATCTTCTTTGCCTGGGGCGGAGAATGTCTGAACCGTTTTTCACGCGCGGGAAGGACTTTAGACCTGACGCCGTATATGGAGGAAGATCCCAAGTGGAGAGACAGTTTTCTTCCGTCATTTTTAAGCAGCAGTGTATACGAAGATAAAAACTATGCGGTTCCATATAGAAGCTCTGTGCTGTACATGCTTTATAATAAGAAAGTGTTTGCGGATAATAATCTGGAAGTACCGGAAACATGGGATGAATTTATTAATGTATGCGACACATTAAAGGGAAAAGATATCACTCCGATCGCATTTGGCAACTCTGACAAATGGTATACCATGTGGTATGTGGGCCAGTTTAATGCCAGCTACGTAGATGCCGGGACGAGGACAGACGACTACAATCCTTCATCCGGAGAATTTACAGATCCTGGCTATGTCAAATCCGTACAGACTTTTCTCGATCTGAATGATAATGGGTATCTTGGAACGAATGTCAACTCCAAAGATTATTATCAGGTGCGTGAAGAATTTGCGGCAGGAATGTATGGAATGATCCTTGACGCGACAAGCCAGTTTTCTTTCTATACGGACGCTATGGGCGATGACGGCTATGGATATTTTAAGATTCCAATTCCGACTGATGCGGCAGGTGATGAAGCATCTACGATCGTGACGGGCGGATCTGAGAACTACGCGGTCTCGGCAGACTGCAAGCATCCCGATGAGGCTGTTGAGTTTCTGAAGTTTATGACATCCAAGGAACAGGCGCTGAAGCAGACGAAAGAAACCGGACTTCCGAATGCGCTGATCGGAGGTATCACAGCAGAAAATTCAGATCCTGTGATCGCGGCAGCATATGAGACGGCAGAAGATTATACCGCGATCGCCGAGTGGCTGGATCAATGTGTGGACGGAAATGTGGCAAATACATATATGGCAAGTCTGCAGGAGGGCCTGGACGGCAAGTCTGCACAGGACATTGTAAAGGACGTGCAAAAGGCGGCAAAGGATGCTGCAGATTCCAGTAAATAGCAAGGAGGATGGGGTGTTTTTCACCCCGCCCCTTATCAGAAGAGGAGGATAATGTCGTGAGAAAAAAGAACCAGAAGACTATAGGTCTATATCTTTTTCCGGCGCTTCTCATGGTGATCGTGATCCTGTATCTCCCGATATTCATTAACCTGTATGAGAGCTTTTTCAGCTGGGGCGCTATGAGTACGAGGCATGATTTTGTCGGGCTTGCGAATTACATCAAGATGTTTAAAGATGAAGTATTTTATGTGGCTCTTAAGAACAATTTGATCTTTACGGTGATGTCGGTCATATTCCAGATCGGTATAGCGCTCATTATTGCCAATGTGCTGGAGTGTAAATTCATGAGAAAGACGCAGAATTTCTTCCGGTCCATATATTTCGTCCCATCCCTTTTGATGGTGACGGTTGTGGGGATCGCATTTAAGATGATCGCAAGCCCCTCTATCGGGGTTATAAATCCACTTCTTGAATGGATCGGCATCGATGCGTCCAAGATCGACCTGCTGGGAAATGCGGGGAGCGCCACCTTTGCCATTGCGGCAATGTCCCAGTGGCAGTATGTGGGTTACACGGTGATCCTGTTTATCGTGGCGATACAGAATATACCGGCAGAGTTGTATGAAGCGGCAGATATTGACGGAGCAAATGCAGTAAAGAAGTTCTTCTATATTACTGTTCCGGAGATAAAGGATACAATACTGATCAATACGATCATTACAGTGACAGGATCTATCAGGGAATATGATGAGGTGTTCGTTACGACCAACGGCGGTCCGGGATATGCGTCAGAAACCTTGGCGACATATTTATATAAGGCAGGATTTAGAAATGACCAGATGGGGTATGCATCGGCGCTCGCGTTTTTTATCTTTATTGTAACATTTATCATAGGATTGGCTCAGATGAGAGGATATCGTCTGGACGACCAGCAGTAGGAGGAAGAATCATGAAAAAAACAGTTACACATGCGGCGGCATATATATTTTTCGTCCTATTTGCGATCATTATCATACTCCCTCTTGTCTGGATGATCGTCACAGGTTTTAAAACGAACCAGGAGTTGTTCCTGTCCCCATTTTCTCTGCCCGGGCAGTGGATGTGGGAGAACTACGTGGATGCGTGGAAACAGGGGATCGGCATTTACCTGTCAAACAGCGTGATCATTACGGTGGCAGCTACGGTACTGTCTACGTTCGTCAGTTGTCTGGCGGCATATCCGCTGGCACGCCTCAACTTTAAGGCAAAGAAGCTGTGGATATATATTATTCTGGGAGGATTGATGCTGGCGCCCCAGTCTTCAGTTATCTCGCTGTTTAAGATGGTCAAGATCGCAGGGCTTTATGATACGAGAACAAGTCTGATACTGATCGACGCAGCGTTTAGGATCCCATTTGCAACATTTTTGATCATGACATTTTATAAAAGTATCAGCTACAGTCTGGATGAGTCTGCATACATGGATGGGGCCACCACATGGCAGATTTTCTGCAAGATCATTGCGCCGCTCAGTAAGCCGATCATTGCGTCCTGCGCTATCGTAAGCTTCCGGGCCGTGTGGAACGAGCTGATGTTCGCGAATATAATGCTGCAGAGCACGGCGAAAAAGACAGTTCCGGTGGGACTTATGAACTTTCAGGGTATGACGACGACGAACTGGACTCTGGTGGTCGCAAGTATGGTAATAGCTTCGCTGCCGTTAGTGATAGCCTTTTTACTGCTGCAAAAGCAGTTTGTGCGGGGGTTAACGGCGGGAAGTGTGAAAGGATAGGTGACAGAAGTGAAGCATTTGAAAGAGTCACAGATATTGACATCTAATTATCCTTATTATAAATATTCATTGGATTATTCGTTGAAGTCTCTGCAGAGGATGGGGGCCGGACCGATCGAGTTCTATGCGTGCTATCCTCATTTTCATCTGGATGATGTGAGCTATTGGGATGTAAAGCGGATCACAAAGAAGCTGGCGGACGCCGGACTGAATGTCGTCTGCTTTACTCCGGAACAATGCATGTATCCTGTCAATATTGCAGCTCTGGATGTGAACGCGAGGAAGAGAAGCCTGGATATATTTAAAAAATCGATCCGGTACGGGGCTGAGATGGGGGCGGAATTTGTAGTTACTCTGGCAGGTTACGGGACGCTTGACGAGGAGGAGTCCTGTGCATGGAGAAGATCCGCAGAATCGCTTGGTATACTGGGTGATCTGGCAGAAAGCTGTGGCGTGAAGCTCGTGCTGGAAACCTCGCCAAGAGAATACACGACGACACATAATTCTAAGGATGTTGTCCGGATGATTCATGAAACTGGCTCCTCTGCTGTCAAAGGTATGATAGATACGGCAACACTGGGCTTTTCAGGGGAGACAATGGAACAGGCGGTAGAAGACCTGGAGGGACAATTAGCCCATGTCCATGTGGCAGATGGAATTCCGAACGGTCATCTTGTCTTAGGAGAAGGCCGGCTTGATATACAGCATATGCTCAAGAAGCTGGACGATGCCGCGTACAAGGGCCCGCTGAGCCTGGAGATACTGAATGATAAATATATACGCACGCCTCACGAGGCTATGGAGACATCCTTTAAAAGACTAAAAGAATATATAAATAACTGTTGAGGAGATAAGTTATGGAGATCAGAAAGATTATTGAAACAATTGTAAAAGACAGAGAAGCATGCGGAGGGATCAAAAATGTAGTCTGGCTGGCAGCAGGCGGTTCAAACGGAGGAAATTATCCGGCGCAGTATTTTATGGACCGGGAAGCAAAAGGCATCCGTTCCCAGATGTTTACGAGCAACGAGTTCGTATATGCCCCGCCGAAGTTCGTCGGAGAAAATACGATAGCAGTTGTAACATCGATGAGAGGGACACCGGAGACATGTGTAGCAGCCAAAGTGGCAAAGGAACTTGGTGCCGCGACCATCGGTCTGTATGTGCAGGAGTCGCTGCTGACGGAGACTTGTGATTATAATGTAAAATATGACAGCATCATGTTCGACGAATCGGACCAGAGTAAGACGAACGCCGCGCTGGGGATGCGCATTGCAATGGATATCGTGGATGTAACAGAAGGATATGAACATTATAAAGATGCCATGGCGGCATATGATATCCTTGATAAGGTGTATAATGACGCAAAAGCATACTGTATGCCGCTGGCGGAAAAGTGGGCGGAGCAAAATAAAGAGGAGCATACGATCAGTGTAATGGCCAGCGGGCCGGCGTATGCGGCAGGATATATCTTTTCCATCTGTAATATCATGGAGATGCTGCAGATCCAGTCGCCAACGATAAACTGCTGTGAATTCTTCCACGGGCCTTTTGAGGTACTTGACAAGAATGAGTCATTCTTTCTGCTTGTATCGGAGGGCAGGACGAGAAAGGCAGACGAAAGGGCGGTTAAGTTTTTAAGAGAATATGGCGGGGACAAGATATATATTCTGGACGCAAAAGAATTAGGGATCAACAGATTCAAAGATTCTGTTGCAGAGTATTTCAACCATATGTTATTCTCCCCTATATTGAACAATACATATATGAAGAAACTTTCCGCCGCCACTAAGATCGATTACCTGACACGCCGGTATATGTGGAAAGTACAGTATTAAATATTACAATGAAAGCAAGGACGGGGGCGTACTCATATTGTACGTTCCCCGGCCTGCAGGCAGAGGTGCTTATATTGGGAAATAATATTATCATAAGGATACTGACACGTATATTTGACTTAATGATATTAAATATATTATGGCTAGTGTGTTCTGTTGGGATCATCACGATAGGTGCTTCCACAACAGCCTTGTATTCGGTTATGCTGAAGATCGTCAGAAATGAGGAAGGCTACATAGTCCGGGATTTCTTTAAGGCATTCCGTGAGAACTTCAGACAGAGCACAGTTATATGGATGGTGCTGCTGGCGGTGGGAATGCTGCTCCTGGCAGATACCGCGATATTGCACAGAATGCAGGGAGGCGCGGGCCTTATCGGAACGATGGTATTTTATATCATTGTGTTTTTTTATTTCATGGAAATCATATTTGTATTTCCGTTAATTGCAAAGTTTGAAAATACAACAGGCAGTATGATCAAAAATGCTATACTGATCCCTGCCTCCAGGCTTCCATATGCGGTAATGGTTCTGGTGATGACAGGAGCATGCGTGCTTCTTACTTTTTTAGATCATCGGACAATCATAGCCGGGATAGGCATTTGGAGTGTGATAGGGGCAGCACTTTTGTCTTATGTGAATTGTTTCCTTATCATGAAGATCTTTGAACCATATCTTTAAAAAGAGGGTGTGTTTTATAAAATTGTTATAATTTTATTTATTATAAATACCTAAAATAATAATTCGTGTTGATATATATTTAATCTTATGATAAAATTAAATTGTCAAATAAAAATTTGTGGATTGAAAAAGGTAATTATACTAAATTGTCAAAGATGTAGATGAGGTTTTCCTCATCTGCATTTTATCACACAATGATAAGAGGATGAACATATGGAAGATCCTTATATTGCACATTTCCGCGAAGAGAACGGACAAATTACAGTCCAGTCTGTTTTAGAACATAATTCTAATGTTGCTTTCTTGGCAGAACAAAACAGTTCTATAGAAATATTATCTCCAATTGCCGGATTGATTGGAACGTACCATGACGCCGGCAAATATCTGGATGCTTTTCAACAATATATAGAAAAGAATATCGAAGGCAAAAAGACGCACCGGGGTGAAGTGAATCATTCAACCGCGGGCGGCTGTCTGCTGGAACAGTTTGCGGCTGGAACCATGGAGACACAGATGATGGAATTCCCTGTTTACTGTCATCATGGTCTTTCCGATGCCTTGTCTGGAAACGGAAAGATATTAATAGATGAGCGATTGAGACAAAGAGAAAATGTTCAGTGTGTTTCGGAAAGATTTTATCAATTTCACGATAAACAAGAATTGGAAAATAAGTTTTATGAAAGCAGAAAAAAGATTGGAGAGATATTAACTGCCTTACATAAGTATGCACAATCTTTGACGCAAGGTGAGCGCAGTCTGCAGAAGAATTTTTTTGTCGGGATGTATGAACGGATATTGCTGTCCTTACTGATAGACGCGGACTGGTCAGATACCGCCTGCTTTATGGAGAATAAGAAGATCGAGGAGCGGATACAGAAGAATCATGGCAGAAACCGTATATGGGATGAGTGCAAAAGGTATTTTGACGTTTATATGAGCCGGTTTTCAAAAGATTCCAAACTGAGTGGGATGAGAACAGAGATTTTAAGACAGTGTCTGCTTCAGGGGAAAACGGACGGGACGTTATATCGGCTGACGGTTCCGACAGGTTCGGGTAAGACGTTAAGTTCCCTCGGATTTGCTTTGAATCATGCACGGGTACATCATAAAAAGCATATTATCTACGTTGCGCCATATACGAGTATTTTGGAGCAGAATGCAGAAGAGATAAGAAAAGCGACGGGAAATCCGGAGATCGTGCTGGAGCATCACAGTAATATTTTCTACGAGGGGGAAGAGGAGCAGCGGAGGAAGGAATTGCTGGCGGAAAATTGGAGCAGTCCGATCATTGTCACAACGGCAGTCCAGTTTCTGAACACCCTGTTTTCTTCATCGTCAAAAAATATACGCCGGATGAATAATATCTGTAACAGTGTGATTATTTTTGATGAAATACAGGCGCTGCCGGTAAGAACTATAAAACTGTTTAATCTGGCTGTTAACTTTCTCACCGGCTTTGGAGAGTCTACGGTAGTGCTCTGTTCGGCAACACAGCCGCTTCTGGACAGGATCATGGAGTGCAGCTTAAATCGCCCGCAGAACATGATAGAACCTGATAAGAAGTATGAGGATGCCTTTCAAAGGACGACGATACATGATAAAACAAAGCTTACGAATTTGGGCCTTTCGGCAGAAGAACTGGGGGAGTTTATTTTAGACAGGGCACAGGAGGAAGAGCGGGTATTGGCAATTGTGAACACGAAGAAATGTGCCGAAGCGACATACAAATATTTGAAGAAAAAATGTAAGGATTCAGATTACCTGTTATTCCATCTTAGTACAAATATGTGCCCGCAGAACAGGCAGGATGTATTAAACGAGATAAAGGAGAAGCTGTTTGAGGCAGACAGGAAGATCATCTGCGTCACAACTCAGTTGATCGAGGCAGGGGTGGATATCTCTTTTCGGTGTGTTATCCGTTCCCTTGCCGGATTGGACAGTATCGTACAGGCGGCGGGCAGATGTAACCGCAACAAGGAAGTGGAAAATGGAAATGTATACGTCATTAAGATGTCAAAAGAAGCAGAGAACGTATCGGGGCTGAGGGATATTGTAAAGGCGCAGGAAGCTATGCTAAGCGTACTGTATCAATTTGAAATGCGGCCGTCATCTTTTAATGACCGCCTGGACTCAGGAAAAGCGATCGAGCTCTATTATAGTTTATACATGAGCAGCAGGAAAGAAGAAATGAGCTATTTGGTTTCGGCAGACGGCAGGAGTGATACGCTGTTGAATCTGTTATCCACTAATTCCAAGGTATGGTCTGCCGTAAAAAGAAACAATAAAGACGGACATACTTTTTTAAGACAGGCATTTAAAACAGCGGGCGACCTGTTTGAAGTGATACCTGAGGATGGGAAGGTGGACGTGGTCGTAGAATATGATACGGCCGCAAAAGAGCAGATCAGGATACTCTGCGGTCAATATGTTACGCTGGATGAACAGCAGCAGGCTGTGAGAAAGTTACAGAAGTATACCGTAGGCATTTCGGATCGGATGAGGCAGCAGTTAAGTAATGCAGTCACAACTGTCTGCGATGATAAGAGAAAGATATTGGTTTTAAGTGAGAACTATTACAGCCATGAAACAGGAGTTTCTATAGAGCCGGTAATGGAATTTATCAATTATTAAAGGTGGTGAGAAGGATGAAGTACAGAAATACGGTTGAGTTTCAAGTGGAGGGAGCTTACGCATTATTTGCAGACCCGATAACAAGGGTAGGAGGAGAGAAATGTTCGTATCACATTCCCACGTATGAAGCGCTGAAAGGGATTTTGCACAGTATATACTGGAAACCTACGCTGATCTGGGTCATAGATGCGGTGCGCGTATTAAATCCCATTCAGACTGAGACAAAGGGGAGAAAGCCAATTAATTATAACGGCGGAAATGATTTGTCTTATTACACTTATCTGAAAGAGGTGAAATACCAGGTAAGAGCACATTTTGAGTGGAATGAGAACCGCCCGGAGCTTACAAATGACCGAAATGAACACAAGCATCATAACATTGCAAAGCGGATGATAGAAAGAGGAGGGAGAAGAGATGTTTTCCTGGGCGTCAGGGAGTGCCAGGGGTATGTGTCCACTTGCGTGTTTGGAGAAGGAAAAGGGTATTATGATGATGTGCCGGGGGAAATCGGATATGGATTTATGTATCATGGGATCACTTACGCGGACGAAGCAGTCTGTGAAGAAGATAAAGGAAAGATGACGGCGCGGTTCTGGTATCCAGTAATGAAGCAGGGCGTCATTGAATTTGTAAGGCCGGAAGAATGTGCCGAGAAACGTCATTTAAAAGAAATGGAAATGAAATCTTTCGGTGAAGATATGCATAATTTTACAGGGCTAAAAGAATTTGAAGGAGAGGAGGGAGCATGTGAACTGGACAAATGAGCTGCTTGATCTGTATGAGAAAAATCAGGATATTGCCGGAGAAGTAACATACAAGACGATAAAAGGGAAAAAAGGAGAAGAACATATTCCGCTGATCCTTTTGCCGGTTTTTCATACGACAGTTACGGCACAGATTGAGGTTACGATCGACGAGAGCGGTGAGTTTTTAAGTGCAAAGGCGGTTGATAAGGCGGAGAATCTTACGATGATCCCGGTCACAGAAAAATCGCTGAGCCGTACAGCGGGGACAGAACCCCACCCGCTTTGTGACAACCTGAAATATTTGGCAGGGGATTATATGGTATATTACCGGCAGGGGAAAAAGCAAAAAGACTATTCGGAGAATTATCGGTTATATATGGAGGCGCTTCAGAGATGGCATGAGTCACCTTTTACTCATAAAAAGGTGGATGCTATTTATGCATATGTGTGTAAAGGATGCATGATAAAAGATCTTGCAACGCAGGGAGTTATGGCGCTTGATGATGAAGGAAAGATGACGGGAGATGAAAAAATTCAGAATGTAGCCCAGGCAGACGCCTTTGTGCGTTTCCGTGTAGAAAGCATATTGGATGCCGGCGCAGATATTCTGGCAGATACCAGTGGACAATATTGTGCGGAGTGCTGGCTGGACAAGACTTTGCAGGAAGCTTATATTCAGTATTATACGTCTATGCTTCCGGAAAAAGACTTATGCTATCTGACCGGGAAAAGAGAAGCCATTTCTTATCTGCAGCCTAAAAAAATACGAAATGAGGGTGACGGGGCAAAGCTCATATCAGCAAACGATGAATCAAATTTTACGTTCAGGGGACGTTTTTCTGATAAAACACAGGCGTTTGCGATTGGATACGAAACCTCGCAGAAAATCCACAATGCGCTGAAGTGGATCATCAGAAAGCAAGGGTACAGTTGGGACGGTCTCTATGCCGTGATATGGGAGTCTGGTATGAATCCGCTTCCCACATGGAGCGCTGATACAGATACAATAACAGATGAATATTTTAACCAGAAAGACTGGGATGAAGATGAACTGCCGGAAAGTGAGACGGGAGAAGTCCAGGCGTCCGGTTTTTGCAGTGCAATGAGGGGATACGGGAAGAAGTTTGGTGATACATCCCGGATCGTGTTTCTGGCGTTTGATGCGGCCACGACCGGAAGACTGGCAATGACAGAGTATAAGACCTTTGAGAGCAGCCGTTTCCTGGAGAATCTGACATATTGGTATGAGACTTGCAGGTGGCAGCAGGTAAAATATAAAGAAGGCCATAAGTATGACTACCTGGGGATGGCCGGAGTGAATGAAATTGCAGAAGCACTTTATGGAACGGAGCAGAATGGGAAACTTACATTAAATAATAAAAGAATGTATGCCCAGGTCTGCAAAAGGATTTTGCCGTGTATCTCAGAGCGGAGAAAGATACCGGTTGATATGGTAAGACAGGCGGTTCAAAAGGCGTCTTCTCCGGTTGTTTATGAGAAAAGGTACAACTGGGAAGCGGTGCTTGGGATTGCTTGTGCGATGGTGAAGAAGGAACGAAGGGAGCAGAAAAAGGAGGACTGGAATATGGCTTTGGATAAGGAGTGCAAAAATAGAGATTATCTTTATGGCAGGCTGCTGGCGGTTGCAGACAGGATAGAGCGGAGAACCTTTGACCGGGAGGAGGATGCGGGAAGGGAAACCAATGCGGACAGACTGATGAATGCTTTTTCACAACATCCATATCGGACATGGCAGACGATAGAACAGAGGATACATCCATATTTAAAGAAGCTGGATATCAGAGAAAGAAATTATTACAAAAAGATGCTGGATGAAATCTGTGAGATGTTTAATATAGACAGCTTTGCGGACAATAGCAGGCTGGAAGGTATTTATCTGCTCGGCTATCACAGCCAGTTGAATGAAATGAGATATCAGAAAACGGAAGAGATAAAGGAGGATTAAGATGAGTAGTTTAAAAGGGAAAATTGATTTTGTAGCAGTCGTTTCAGCAACAGATGCCAATCCAAATGGGGATCCGTTAAATGGTAACAGACCAAGGGAAAATTATGATGGCTTTGGCGAAATATCGGATGTCTGTATTAAGAGAAAAATACGCAACCGCTTTCAGGATCTGGGACAAAAAGTATTTGTTCAGTCCGATGAACGCTCCGATGATGGTTTTAAAAGCCTGAAAGAACGTGCAGATGGGTGTGAAGAGTTAGCGAAGGAAATAAAAAATGGAAAAGGCGCTGACAGAGAAGCCTGTGCAGAGATCGCCTGTAAAGAATGGCTGGATGTAAGAGCATTCGGGCAGGTGTTTGCATTTAAGGGAAATGATGTCTCTCTCGGCATCAGGGGCCCTGTTTCCATACATCAGGCAGTCAGCTGTTCTCCGGTAGACATCATCAGCACACAGATCACTAAAAGTGTGAACAGTGAGCCGGGGAAAGGCGGAAAGGCGTCAGATACAATGGGGATGAAGCACCGGATCGGATTCGGGCTGTATTTGATCAAAGGGAGCGTTAATGTACAGCTTGCTGAAAAAACAGGGTTTTCTCAGGAAGATGCAGATATCCTGAAGGAATCTTTAAAAACTTTGTTTGAAAATGATGCGTCGTCGGCCAGACCGGAAGGAAGTATGGAGGTATGTGATCTATATTGGTGGCAGCATGAGGCTAAGACACCGGCTGTGTCCAGCGCGAAGATACATCGTAGTGTCAAAGTAGAAGCATTAAATGAAAGACCGAAATCATATGCAGATTATAAAATCACTCTGGAACCGGCAGAGGGCTGCGTAAAAGCGGAGGAGTATCATTTTGTATAATGAGGAGGAGTATCTTCAATTATCAGGGATCCAGCACTTTGCATTTTGCAGGCGCCAGTGGGCGCTTGCATATATTGAACTGCAATGGTCGGAAAATGTCAGGACGGTAGAAGGGAAACTGCTCCATGAAAAAGCACATGACGTGACGAGTGAAGAGAAACGGGGAGATTTGATCATCAGCCGTGCCATGCCGATACATTCCAGAGAGCTGGGAGTGAGCGGGGAATGTGATATTGTGGAATTTCACCGGAGCGGGACGGGGATTACCCTGTCAGGAAGAGACGGTACATATGAGGCAGTACCTATAGAATATAAAAGGGGAAGTCCCAAACAAAATGATGTTGATATTTTGCAGCTGACTGCACAGGCGATGTGTCTGGAAGAAATGTTGTGCTGCGAGATACCGTATGGATATCTTTATTATGGGGAGACAAGGCACAGGAGCAAGGTTGTATTTGAGGAATCAATCCGCCAAAAGGTCAGAGACTCATTTCGGGAAATGCATCAATATTATGAACGGCGGTATACGCCGAGGGTAAAAAGGACAAGAAGCTGTAATGCGTGTTCTTTAAAAGATTTCTGTCTTCCGGTGCTTGGTGTTGGAAAATCAGCGTCTTCATATATTGATAAAGCGTTATCTCAGGAGGACTAAAGTGAAAAAATTATTGAACACCTTATATGTTACGTCAACAAACCGCTACCTATTTTTAGATGGAGAGAATGTAGTGATCTTAGAGGACCAGGAAGAGATCGGGAGGGTGCCTCTGCATAATCTGGAAGGTATTGTGACATTTGGTTATACAGGCGCCAGTCCCGCGCTTATGGGAGCTTGTGCAGAAAGAAATATTGATCTGTCTTTTATGAGCGGTAATGGCCGTTTCCTGGCGCGTGTGTCCGGAGAAGTCAGAGGAAATGTTACACTTCGGAAAGAGCAGTACCGTATAAGCGAGCAGAAGAAAGAAAGCATAAAGATAGCGCGTAATTTTATAACAGGGAAGGTCTATAATGCAAAATGGGTTCTGGAACGTGCGGCGAGGGATTATCCGCTGCGTCTGGATGTGGACAGAATAAAAGAAAAATCTGCTTTCATGTCCGGAAATCTTCCCAAAATCAGAGAATGTGAAGATGCAGAGAGACTGTTAGGTATTGAAGGTGAGTCAGCATCTCTATATTTCTCTGTGTTTGATGAACTGATATTACAGCAGAAAGACGAGTTTTCCTTTGGGGGCAGAAATAAGAGGCCGCCGCTTGATAATGTTAATGCAATGCTCTCATTTGCTTACACATTACTGACAGGAATGTGTGCATCGGCATTAGAGTCGGTGGGACTGGACCCCTATGTCGGATTTTACCATACGGACCGCCCTGGAAGAGTGTCGCTTGCGCTGGATCTTATGGAAGAGCTTAGGAGTGTAATGGCCGACAGATTTGTTCTCACATTAATTAACAAGAAAATCATAGGTGCCTCCGGCTTTTCCAAAAAAGAAAGCGGGGCAGTGATTATGGATGATGATACCCGCAGGCAGTTTCTGTCCCATTGGCAGGACAAAAAGAAAGAGACAATTACACATCCGTTTTTGGCAGAAAAGATGGAATGGGGATTAGTTCCTTATGTACAGGCAATGTTACTGGCAAGGTATATACGAGGGGACTTAGATGAGTATCCGCCGTTTCTTTGGAAGTAGGTGAAAAGATGCTTGTTTTAATTACATATGACGTGAATACGGAAACAGAAGCTGGAAAGCGGCGATTAAGAAAAGTTGCAAAGCAATGTGTAAATTATGGACAGCGGGTGCAGAATTCCGTATTCGAGTGTAATCTTGATGCGGCGAAATATCGGCAGGTAAAGGCAATTCTTGAGGATATTGTCGATAAAAGTAAAGACAGCCTCCGATTTTATAATCTGGGAGATAAATATAAAAACAAGGTTGAACATATCGGGGCAAAGAAAAGCTTCGATGTGACAGATACTTTGATTTTTTAACTTATCAGGGAGTAAAACTTTTTGACCGCGTATAGGCATAAGTTGTGTGGCTGGCGGCGCAAAATCTGTTGAGAGAGTAACTATGGTGCGAAACGTATGTGAACATAAAAATGCCGGGAGATTCGCACCGAAATGTATTAGATATTTTTGATAAAAAAGTGAAAATGTAATAGAAAATATTATTTTACTACCAAATAGTATGCAATTGTGACAAGTATTCGGATAGTATGTTGAGGAATAATGTGCATAATTGCTGTCTCTACCCATTTGGGTAGAGTGGATTGAAGCAATCATACTGCCTTCATAAATATTGCAGCCTGTGTCTCTACCCATTTGGGTAGAGTGGATTGAAGCACAAGGATTACGACGGAAATAAACCTGTTATAAGTCTCTACCCATTTGGGTAGAGTGGATTGAAGCATAATATCCCTTTCACTTAAATAAATTTTTTCCGTCTCTACCCATTTGGGTAGAGTGGATTGAAGCATCAAAAATTGTGTTCCATTAAAACAAGTCATTGTCTCTACCCATTTGGGTAGAGTGGATTGAAGCCATTCTCAAAATCATCTAAGTCATTAGTTGGAAGTCTCTACCCATTTGGGTAGAGTGGATTGAAGCACCGGATCCACGTCCCATACACTCTCACAGTAGTGTCTCTACCCATTTGGGTAGAGTGGATTGAAGCGCATATTCACCCTGGTTCTTCGCGTAATTCCCTTGGTCTCTACCCATTTGGGTAGAGTGGATTGAAGCTTCTCAGAAGGTAGTGACCCCATTGAATTAACCGGTCTCTACCCATTTGGGTAGAGTGGATTGAAGCATAATAAGCCAGCCTCACCCTCTCTTCACTGGTGTCTCTACCCATTTGGGTAGAGTGGATTGAAGCAACTCATATGCATTGACTGACGCTAACTGTGCTCTTGTCTCTACCCATTTGGGTAGAGTGGATTGAAGCACGAGATATGTAAGCTCAAATATCTGCTTTTCCTCTGTCTCTACCCATTTGGGTAGAGTGGATTGAAGCAACTCCTTCAGACATGGATTCTTTCCAGCGTTCCGTCTCTACCCATTTGGGTAGAGTGGATTGAAGCACAACCGGATTAGGAAAAAAGGAGCATCCGAGACGTCTCTACCCATTTGGGTAGAGTGGATTGAAGCGAAGATACTATGACCGACAGCCCCACCTATGGAGCCGTCTCTACCCATTTGGGTAGAGTGGATTGAAGCATCTGAAAGCATCACGTTACATATCCATAGAGGCTGTCTCTACCCATTTGGGTAGAGTGGATTGAAGCATGACCTTTGTGTTTATCAAACTAGTGAGATATGGTCTCTATCCATCTGGATAAAATGGATAGAAGCGCTCTAGCTAGAGCTGGTTGAGGCTTACCCATTGTCTCTTCCCATTTTTGTATGTGGCATTTTACGGGCCGAAAGGTTCTATCTGACCTGGGGATATACCGATATGGGCAGGGTGATCAATGGGTTAGCCGCTATCGTTCAGTACAACTTCAAACTGGATTTTTTTTCAAATAACCTGTCTCTTTTCTGCGGACGTAAATATAATCGTATAAAAGCATTTGATTGGAAAGGGAATCGTTTTCTTCTGTAGCCGGCTGCTGAAAGAAAAACCGCTGGAACAGAAATCCCCTCATGTTGATGAAACACCTGTCCAGGGTGCTTTTTGAGGAGGGAAGAAGAAAAGCTCCGGTCTGATGAATTATCTTTGGGATGGTAACTGCTCCATTCCAAACAATCTTGCAGAAAACGGTATCCGTCCATTTACCATAGGTCGTAAGAACTGGCAAATCAACCATTCAAAAAATGTGTCGCCCCCATACCTTTCAACAATAACAGAAGGGTATGGGGGTCTATACACCGTCATATTTGACGGTGATCAAATAAGAGTGATATAATTAACTTTAACAATTAATATCCATTTGTATAGCAGCAATTTTACACGGAGGCAAAATTTTAATGTTTAACATAGATAAACCAATAGATTTACAACTAGCAGAGATATTAAGATTGCAAAAGAGGATAAAACTTGATTTTTGAGGAAGGGGAGTAGATGTGAACAGTTTACGTAATATTTTTATTGCAATATCAATAGGCATAGTCGTTGGTATAATATTTGGTGGTTTGAAAGCTATATTTCGCAAGAAAGCGCCTTCACAAAAGCAAGTAGAGTTTATGCGAAGATTACTCAATAAATTTGCAGTTGTATTAAAATACAGCACAATTACGCTGCTTGTGATTGGATTACTTTGGTGTACTTACTTTCTTCTTTTAGGGATCATAGTTCCTGCACAAGCAGAATATGCAGATAACATGTCAGAACTCATAGTTTCCGTTTTAACCGTAATATCTATCATCTTCGCCTTTGTTGAGTTTGTAAGACGAAAAGATGATAAATAACAGCAGGTTAACAGAAAATTTGAAGTTGTGGAGGGGAAAATGGATACACCTAACTTGGAAACGGAGCGATTAATTTTAAGAAAAATTCATCAGGATGATATAAATGAAATTTTTAATTGCTGGATGCAGGATGAAGATGTTTCGAGATATATGTATTGGAAAGCAAGCAACGATATAAGTGACACAAAAAAATTTGTAGAATTTGAATTAGGCAAAATAGCGGATGATAAATGGAATCGATGGATCATCATATTAAAAGAAACATCTAAGATTATAGGTACTTGTCTTATATATTTTAATGAGGATGAAAATAATTGGGATATTTCCTACAATCTCGGTAAAAAGTTCTGGGGTAAAGGGTACATCTCGGAAGCTATGAGTACAGTAATGAAATATGCGAAAGAAGTATTAAAAGTGAAAGAATGTATTGCCATTCATGCAACAGAAAATCTTGCTTCGGGACGAATTATTAAAAATCTTGGATTTGTCTATGTGAAGGATGTCCCATATGAATGTAGTGGTGGAGATATAATTACTACTGGAAGATTTTATAAATGTGTATTTTGACAATTTGAAGTTGCAGAGGTATATTTTTAATGAAAAAATGTAGATATTGTGGCAAAAAACTAAATATTCATATTGAATTTTGTTGTAACGAATGTGAAAACAATTTTAGACAGTTAGTTGAGAAAGATAACCGCAAAATTAAATATTTTATTTTAGAAATTATTGTTGCATTTTTAGTTATGCTTTATGGCATTTTATCAAACAGTGACTTCATAACAGGAACTGGAATTATACTAATGGGTATAGTTGTTGTTTTATTGCCGTTTACAACTCCCGATACGATTGCTTTTTTTGGATACCGAAAGTCAAAATTTATAGGGAGAATACTGGGTATGTTACTTATAGTAGTTGGAATATGGGCAGGCTTTAGTTGATGACAACTTCCAGCTTGCATTTGAAGTTGTTTACGAGGAGGTATTAGAATGTTTGCATTTTTACTTGTCTGTTCACTATTAGTTCCAATTTCTATGATTGTATTAGGTAAACGGTGGGAGAAAAAACCACCGGCAGACAGGAACGGACTGTCAGGATACCGAAGCACTATGTCAAGATTAAATCAAGATACGTGGTCTTATGCTCATAAACTTTGGGGGAAAATAAATTTTACCACAGGTATTGCATTGGCAGTGCTTTCATTTGCGTTTATTGTATATATTAAAGACTGGTCAGATTTTGAGACATGGATAGTTTATTTGGTTTTTATCCAGATAGCAATCATGGCACTTACGATTATACCAACAGAAATTAAACTGAATAAAACATTTACTAAGAAAGGGGGGCGAAAACAGAACGGCTGAAGAGATTAAACTATTAAATGTGACAGAAAAGTTAAGATATTGGAAAGAAAGTGAAAAAACCTTTTATGAACGATACTTTTAGGCTTGTAATGCAGGTGTTCTGATGGGGATGGACGCAGACGCACAGGCAAAGGCTACAAGACAAAGAAAAAAGAGATGATACAGACAAGAGAGAGAAAAAGTGGAAGAAGCTTATAGCAAAGCTTTTCCACTTTTTCTTTGTTATACGTAAAATACATGCGGCCAGATAAGGCGCGGCGCTTTAGCGCTTACATTCCATAGATGCAGGAGCCGCCGTCTATATTGATATTCTGTCCGGACACCCATCCGCTTGTCTCAGACATAAGCCATGCCACTACCGGCGGTATGTCCGTCTCCGGCAGTCCGACACGGCGCAGAGAATTGCAGGAAGAACAACGTATTACCCAGTCTCTGTACTCCGGCGGGGTGTTGTTGAGCACGGTGTCTGTGACCGCCGCGGGACCTACTGTATTTACACGGATCCCGTATTGTCCCAGTTCCCTCGCCGCAACCATTGCCAGCCCTCTGATCGCGCCTTTATCCGCATCATAAGAAGCCATCCCGTCCATTCCGAGCTGGTAATTGCCGGAAGCATAGTTGATGATCGATGCCTTCTTTCCTTTCATATAAGGTACGCACAGCTTCATCAGCCTCCAATGGGCCATACATCCCACAAATATATCTTTTTTCAGTATATCATCCGGCTGTTCGTCAAGTGGCATAAGAAGAGCTTCTTTATTAGCGTTGTTGACTAGAAAGTCTATAGTTCCAAAACGCTCCACCGTTTTATCCACATAATTCTTTAACTGATCATAATTACTGATATCACATGGCACTTCCATGATCTCACCGTCCGCGCCTGTCTCCTTGCACAGCTCCACAACCTCGAGCAATTTTTCTTCCCGCCTTGCGCAAATAGAAACCTTCATTCCAAGCTTATAAAAATAAATAGCCTGCTGGCGGCCCAGTCCCATACTGGCGCCAGTGAGCAGAACAACCTTTCCCTTTAAATCTTCAAACATATTCTTAACCTCCTTACTTGATCGATCGGACTTCGGGCAGCAGACAACTGTCAGATAAAAAGGATACACCGGCCGCCGTCCACCGTGATATTCTGTCCGGTGATCCACTGTGAATCATCAGAGATGAGAAACGCGGCCGCAGCTCCTACACTCTTTGGATTTCCTTCTATTCCCGCCGCTGTAGCGAAATGAGTTTCCCTTGTCTGAACCCAGTCATTAAACTCTTCAGGTACATTTTCATAAAATGTCTTTCTGAGGTCCGGAGCTATTGTATTGACCCGTATATTATGTCTTCCCCAGTCTCTGGCCGCGGCCATGGACAGTGAACGGATCCCGCCCTTGTCGGCATTGGATGACGCTTCACCGTAGATCGCTTCTGCATAGGTCGCCGAAAGTATGTTGACAATGGCCCCGCCCTTTTCTTTCATATATGGAAAACAGAGCCTCATAGAATCCCAGACAGCGAATAAACCTGAGGAAAAAGCATTCAGCAGATCCTCCTCTGTTTGTTCCAGAAACGGTGCATTAGAATATTTATAAGCCGCGTTATTGATCAATGCGTCGATCCTGCCGAAGTGCTCTGCCGCCGTGCTTACAAAATTACGAAGCTGCTCTCTGTCCGATACGTCACAGACTACCGGAACCGCTTCACTGCCCGCATCTGTGCACATTTTTGCAGTCTCTTCCAGCTGATCCCGTGTACGGGCGCAGATTGCCAGCTTTGCTCCTTCCGACGCCAGATATACCGCCATTTCTCTTCCCAGCCCTTTACTGGCACCTGTCAGAAGTACAACTTTATTGTCTAATTTCTTTTCCATATCGTTCCCTCCTGTACGAACAACTTGACACACTATGTACTTGTTATATTATAATTATAAATAGAATAACTTTGCATGTATACCATCAGATATCAGAATTATGTATGATTTAAGACAAAAGAAAACTCAATTGTTGGAATTGATAGAAAATTATCGGTAAATGGAGATTAAAAATGAAAGATGATAAGAGAAAGAGATTATCCGTCGAACTTCTAAAGCAAGCCCTGATCGAACTGCTTCAGAAAAAAGACATGGACAGGATCAGCATTAAAGAGCTGTGTGAGACAGCGGGGATCAACCGCAGCACCTTCTATACATATTATGACACCCAGCATGAACTTCTGGAAGAAATTGAAGATGATATTCTGAAGGAATTGATCGTACGTTTCCAGAATCTAAGCCCTGAGACAGGCCTGCAGGAGGTGATTGATTCTGTCCGCACATGCCTCCGCTACGTAGAACGAAATATAGACAGTTTCCGTGCGCTGCTCGGCGAACACGGTGACCGTGCGTTCTCCGAAAAAATGATTGCGGCAAATGAGGCAGTCATCCGGGAATGGAGCAGCTTTGGAAGCGCAGATCCCGACGCAGAAAAAACAGCATATCTCTTTGCGACTTGCGGGGGGACAAGCGTCATCAAAAACTGGATCATGGATGACGACAGAATGTCTGCCGCGCAGCTGTCTAAGCTGCTCGGGACGCTGATCTGTAAAGGATATATGGGTATATTCCTCTCTGATCCGGACAAGAATATGTGAGCCGGCGCATTTTACACTATTTGCCGGAGGAGACAGCGTTATTCTCATTTCTTTTAATAATGTGCTGTATCACTTCTTCTATGAATATGAAGAAGACAATTCTGGACTTCTGATATGGTACAGTAGTGAAAGTCTGGAAAGTATCTGTAAGAAAAAGAACCTGGCAGTCATCAGACAGTGCAGATGTATTGTATTCCTCGATCAGGAGCAATAAATCGCCGCCTTTCTCCCGGGCGATCTTTTTCAGGTTATCAAAAGAAGAGAACCCGCCGGTTGCAGAAAATATGATAAGCAGCGTTTTCTCGTCAATTAATGAGGCGGCGGAAAATTCATCCGTGATGGTTATAACTGTCTTATTAATAAAGAGCCTTAACTTGAATTCCAGATATTGCGCACAAAAAAGAGAAGGACCATAACCAAACAGTAATATCTTGTCGTGCTTATCCAGTAATTCTATAAACTTATCTACCATTGTCAAATCAAAATTATCCAGAAAATCTCTGATTCTGTCAAATTCATTTGAGGCCGGTTTCTCCGGGATATATTCGTCATTTATAAAGTTGACATATTGCTTATAATTGTTAAATCCCAGCTTTTTAACGGTTTTAGATATTTTTGAGGTGGAACATCCGCAAAGCTCAGCTGCGTTGATGATACGCAGTTTTTTATTCTTTTTACACTCTAAGTTAAGAGTTTCTAATATTCTTTTTTCAAATTCATTTAGATTATCCGTATTAAAATATTGCATTTTGACTCTCCTGATATCTTAACTATATCTTACTTTTTTCTGCCTGTCAATGAAAAGGAAAATTTTCCATATAAAACAATAAATATCAAATAAAGCGAAAAATTTTCCAAAAAATTATTGACAAGGAGATTCAGGAAATGTATAGTAAAAAATAGATTAAGAAACAAATTATACTGCGTTTAGCCGGCTAAAGTATAATTGTGGAACAATTGCAAACTATTTAATGATAATTCAAGGAGGGCTTTATGACTAAAACTGAACTACTGGAAGGACTTCGCGGCATTCTGGAGGAAGATCAGATCAACTTAGATGAAGAGGCGCTGTATGACGCTGCCGCAGACAGGTATAAAAAATATGCAAAGGCAAAAAAAGTGCTGGATGTTCCGATTCCGATGGCAATTGTCTATCCTGATACAACGGATGAAGTGAAAAAGATACTGCAGTTCTGTAATAACAATGGAGTAAATGTGATTCCAAGGAGCGGGAAGACAGCAACAGAGGGTGGCCTGGAAAACTGGAAAGAATGTACCGTTGTTGTGGATGCAAACAGAATGAAAAAAATCATAAAGATCGATACATACAATATGCAGGCAACTGTTCAGGCAGGAGTACAGCTCCAGACTCTCGAGGATGAATTAAGAAAGCTGGGATATACGACCGGCCATTCCCCGCAGTCAAAACCGGTTGCGGAGTTTGGAGGGCTTGTGGCTACCAGAAGTATTGGCCAGTTTTCCACGCTTTACGGCGGGATCGAGGATATGGTGGCTGGCCTGGAATGTGTCTTTCCTGACGGGCACATCAGCAGGATCAAGAATGTTTCCAGGCGGGCAGGAGGACCGGATATCCGGCACATTGTAATCGGAAATGAAGGAACTCTCTGTTATATCACAGAAGTTACTGTGAAAATCTTCAAGTTTTATCCGGAAAATAATAAATTTTATGGATATCTGGTAAAGGATATCGATACCGGGATCAAAGTTTTAAGAGAAGTAGTTGTGAATGGGTTTAAGCCGTCAGTGGCCAGAGTCTATTCAGAAGAAGATGCAAGGCAGCATTTTTATCATTTCCATAAAGGGAAATGTGTACTCCTTTTCATGGCAGAGGGACCGGCCGGTATTGTTGAGGCCACGGGGGCTGAAATTGAAAAGGCAGTTGAAAAGTACCAGTCCGGAATCATTGAGCCGGTAGATGCATCGCTGATAGAGGAATGGTTCAATCATTTGAATTGGTCACAGCAGGATCTGGACGACGAGCGCCAGAGTATGATCGACAACGACCGGCATGATGGGTTCACCACAGAAGTTTCGGCTGATTGGGAAACAATACCGAAGATTTACTATAACGTTATCGAACGTATTAAGAAAGAATTTCCGCGGGTAGATGACCTTACTATGTTGGGCGGTCATTCATCACATAGTTATATCAATGGTACTAACATGTATTTTGTCTATAACTATAATATCAACTGCAATCCGGAAGATGAGATGCGGATATATCACCACCCTCTGCAGAGGATCATCGTTGAGGAAACGCTCAAAGAAGGCGGTTCTATGTGCCATCACCACGGTATCGGAAAATACCGGAATGAATGGACAAAGGAGGAACATGGCTCTGCTTACTATATGCTTGAAAAGTTAAAGGAAGCATTTGATCCGAATGGAATTATGAATTTTGGAACTATTTTCCCACAAGAAGAAGGGAAAAAATATCAATAATTTTACATATGCGGGGTATGGGAATGAAAAAAGAAAAAATGGATCGTTACTTACAGTTTATGCTGATGGTCTTGGCGGCAGGAGCTGTTTATCCAATGCTCTATTTGAGAACGAACTATCAGGAAACGATGCTGGAAGTATTCAATATGACGCTTCCGCAGCTGAACACTGTGATGTCAGCGCTTGGCATAGCGTTCACCATTGGATATCTTCCAAGCGGGATCATCGCAGATAAATTCTCGGCAAAAAAATTGGTTTTAGTGTCCCTGTTCGGGATTGCTGTGGGCGGATTTTGGTTTGCTCAGATCCCCAGCTATACCAGTGTTATTATCATCTATGCGATCTGGGGATTTTCAGCGGTGCTGACTTTCTGGAGTGCACATATGAAGGTTGTAAAGATGTTGGCAAGCAAAGGAGAGGAAGGCAGATTTTTCGGTATTCTCGATGGCGGCCGGGGTGTTGTAGAAGCAATACTTGCCAGTGTTGCAGTATTTATTTTTGCAAGGATTCTGGGAAGCGCAACTGCCATCGCAGATAAGCGCAGTGCTATGGTGGCGGTCATTTACCTTTATAGCATCGTTGCGTTGGTAATAGGAATACTTGTAGCGGTCTTTGTAAAGGAAAACACTTCTGCAGATAACGAAGTAAAGGAAGCAGCAGAAAACGAAAAATTCCGGTTCAGTGATCTGGGGACATTATTTAAGAACAAATCTATTTTTATAATGGCAGGAATCATCTTTATGTCATATGCCGTTACCTATACTGTGTACTATTTCAGCGGTTTTCTGCAGACAAATGTTGGAGTGGGTCCGGTAGCTGTCAGTACGATCGCGACAGTATTGCTTTGGATGAGACCGATCGGCGGTATCATCGGCGGATTTATCGCTGATAAGTTTGGGAAGGCAAAAACCGTGCTTCTGACACTGCTATGTGCGTCAGCGCTGCTCGTTGTGATCTCTGTCATACCATATACATCCGGACAGACAGTCTTTTGCGCCCTGATCTTTATATTAGGATTCTTCATTTATGCTGTGCGGGGAACATACTGGTCATTGTTAGGAGACTGTGGCGTGGAGACAAAAATAACCGGTACTGCCATTGGATTTTCTTCATTAATAGGATATCTGCCGGAAATATTTGTGCCGATGATCAGCAGTTTCATGTTTACAGCATATGGGGACAAAGGCGGTTACAGCGGATTTTTTATCAGTATTGCGATCGCCGGCGCAGTCGGTGCAGTATTGTTGGTATTATTCATGAAGGTGACAGGCAAAAAGAAATAATTGGTTGGTGATACAAGTGAGAGTTATTTGTTTAGTTAAATTCGTTCCGGATGTAGAGGCGTTCCAATACGACTCTGAAAAGAAACAGCTGATCCGGGAAAACGTAAAAACCATAATAAATCCGGATGATGCAAGCGCCCTGGCGGCTACACTGCGGTTAAAAAAACAGTATGGCCTTTCTGTTGAACTGGTCACTATGGGACCTGTATCAGTTAAGCCTAAGCTCAGAGACTATATCAGGATCGGAGCCGATAAGGCGGTGCTGATCTCCGATGCGGCGTACTCTGGCAGCGATACCTATGCTACAAGCCTGATTCTTGGAGATTATCTGCGGCAGGCCAAAGCGGACATCATTTTGACAGGAACGCATACGATCGATGGCGATACAGCCCATGTACCGGCGCAAATAGCTGAAAGAATCGATTACAGCTTTCTCTCCGGAATTACAAAGCTAGAAGAACAGTGCATGAAAGATCATACAATCTTATGCAGTGTGGAATCAGATGAATGTATCTTACATTACTCACTTGAATTACCGGCTCTTCTGGCTGTCAGCAGAGAGAGCAGATATTCTCCCCCGTATGTCAGTTATGCTGACTTAGACCGGTATGTAGACGATAAAATAGAGGTAGTCACGAATGCAGGGCTGAACATACATGAGGAGAGAATCGGGCTCAAAGGTTCCAGGACCCGCGTTGTTGATACCTATACAAAAGCATTGGAAACAAGACAGCGGACCATTGTCAGTACCGATGACGAAGGAATTGAATATGTTTATCAGTTTTTAAAAGAAAAGGGGTTTGTCGATGAAGAATAAAATAATGATTTATCTTGATCAGGAATATCCGAATGAATCGGCACAACTTCTGGAAATTATTGAAAAAGCATATAACAAAAACGAGATGATCACATATGCGGCCGGGTGGGTGGAAGAAAAGCAGGTGCCGTGCTGGTTTGACCATTTACTGCTGCTGCCGCCGGATGAAAGAAGCCGGTACGATGCCCGCTGGATGGCTTCTGTCTTGGAACAGATGTGCCGTGAGCATGAGTTCTGCTGTGTGATCATTCCGTCTACCTGGACAGGAAGAATGCTGGCGCCGCTGCTTGCGGTCAAACTTGAGTCCGGACTCACTGCCGACATTACGGATATTGAGACTTTGGATGATAAATTACTGATGATCCGGCCGGCTTTCAGCGGGAAGGTAATGGCGAAGATCACAAGTAAGGATTCACAAGTGATCATGATGAGTGCAAGGCTCGGCGCTTTTTCGTACACCGGACTGCAGCAGAAAAAAATGCAGACAGAGCCTTATCTTTTTCAGGAACCGATCCGGTCGGGAATCAGACAGCTGGGGAGAGAAGACAAGAAACAGACGGCAGATATCAGAGAAGCGGAAGTCCTTATTTCAGGAGGCGGAGGCGTGGGCAGGAGATTTGACCAGCTGTACCCTCTGTCAAAACGTCTGAACGCAATGGTGTCCGCCAGCAGAAAGAGTGTGGACAGCGGTATGGCGTCACGGAGCATACAAGTCGGACAGTCAGGTAAGATCGTCAGTCCGCAGCTGTATATTGCACTTGGTATTTATGGTTCCATGCAGCACATTGAAGGGCTGAAAGATATACCATATATCATTTCTGTAAATATAAACAAAAATGCTCCTATATGCAGTCTGTCAGATATTGTGGTAGAAGGAGACGCGATAGAATTTGTAACAAAGCTATTGGAACGTATAAAAAAGGAATAAAGAAAGAGAGGATTTGTTATGCAGATCACAGATTTTAATATGGATTATTTTTCATTAAAAGGTAAAAACGCAATTGTCACAGGCGGAAACACAGGACTCGGACAGGCTTTTTCTCTGGCTCTGGCAAAAGGCGGGGCAAATATCTTTATGCCCAGTATCATGCCGGATGACCCGCAGTACAATAAACTGATCGAAGCAGAAGGCGGAAAAGCCGTATATATGGAGGCTGATATCACGAAGCCGGGTGTTCCTGAAAAAGTAGTTGAAGCGTGTGTGAAAGAGTTGGGCTCCGTCGACATTCTTGTAAACTGTGCCGGCATCGTAATCTGCAAAGATGTTCTCGACTTTGGCCGGGAAGACTGGGATCCCATGATCCGCATTAATCTTACGGCCGCGTTTGAAATGAGCCATGAGTGTGCAAAGGTGATGATACCCCGGCGAAGTGGAAAAATGATCAATATATGTTCTATGTTCAGCTTTCTCGGAGGACAATGGTCACCGGCCTATGCCGCAAGTAAACATGGGATAGCAGGACTGACAAAAGCGTATTGTGACGAACTTGCACAGTATAACATTCAGGTGAATGGTATTGCCCCGGGATATTTTAAAACGAAGGTTGCAGAAGTATCCGCAAGTGATCCGGTGAGGGATAAGTGGATCGTGGACCATACAGCGGAAGGAAGATGGGGAGAAATTCATGATCTCATGGGAACAACTGTATTTTTGGCAAGCCAGGCGTCACAGTTTGTAAATGGCCATATTCTTGCTGTCGACGGCGGATTCCTCACTAGATAAGAAAGCAATACCTGTTTTGTAGTATAACCCTGGTCAGCGTAAAGGCTGGCCAGGGTAAATTAGGATATAGAAAGGATGGTTGTAATGCAGGAGAAATATATCATCGGAATAGATGTAGGATCACAAAGTGCGAAAGTTTATATATTTGATCTGGATGGAAACGTTATCGCTGAAGGAAGAGAAAAATTAAGGGCAATGTATATGAGCGATCCTGGGATCGTAGAGCATCCGGATGATGATTTGTGGGATGCGCTCTGTGCGGCAGGACAAAAAGTCATGAAAAAATTCACAGGGCGTCCTGACCGTATAATCGGGATAGGTCTGGGTGGGATCAGGTGCTGCAGAGTTTTACTAAAAGAGGACGGAATGCTGGCGGCACCTGTTATCAGCTGGATGGATGACCGGACGTCAAGACCGTACGAACATGCGGATCCTGACGTGGCATATGTGACATCAGTGTCGGGGTATCTCGGATGCCGGCTGACGGGAGCTTTTAAAGACTGTATCGGAAATAATTTTGGCCAGTGGCCAGTGGATTATGATAAATGGGACTGGTCGGAAGATGAAGACATGCAAAAGCAATATAATCTGCCTCGTAAGATGTTGTTTGATCCGGTTCTCCCCGGCAGTGTACTGGGGATGGTGACAGAAGAAGCACATAAGGCAGCCGGATTTCCGAAGGGGATCCCTGTTGTCTGCACTACAAGTGATAAGGCAGTGGAAGGATTGGGATCAGGTCTCGTCAACGATGAGACTGCGGTGATCTCTCTCGGGACATATATTACGCTTATGATCCAGGGAGAGAAGATGCCGGAGGATCCGAAGGCGCTTTGGGCAATTTTGTCCTCCATACCATATAAATATATTTACGAAAGCTATGGAATCAGAAGAGGAATGTGGACGGTCAGCTGGTTCAGAGACTTATTTGGTGAAGGGCTGATCCGGGAAGCTGCCGGACAGGGATTGACCCCGGAGGAGCTTCTGAATAAAAAAGCAGAGGCCGTCCCGCCGGGAAGCGATGGACTTATGACTGTTCTGGACTGGCTTGCTAACGCATGGGAACCATATAAAAGAGGTGTTATGATCGGGTTTGGAGCGCATATGAATGAAGCGTTTATGTACCGCTCTATTTTGGAGGGGATCGCGTATACGATGAAGAATAATTGTGATGCCATGTGCGAAGAGCTTGGAAAAGAACTAAATGAAATTGTCATATCAGGAGGAGGCTCCGGCAGCGATCTGTTTATGCAGATCTTTGCAGATGTGTTTAACCTACCGGCAAAAAGAAACGTAATGAATGGTTCCGCGGGAATCGGGGCGGCCATTAATACAGCTGTCGCCATAGGTGAGTACAGCAATTATGAAGAGGCGGTAAAACATATGGTAAAAGTACGCGACGTGTTTTATCCCATCAAGGAGAATGTGGAGCTGTACCACAGACTAAATAAACAGGTGTACTGTAATATCACAAAACACACAGATGAAGTGTTAAAGGCAACATATGAAATCTTAAATAAATAACAGGGAAGGAGAGTCTGCCGGTATGGATAGTGTAAAGTTTCGATATGATATTAATTATCAGGAGGCATATGATACATTTTACGCAATACTGGACCGCCGAAGCCGAACGTCAAAAATAATTGTATTTTTATTATTGGCGGTCTGCGCCGCCAGCACGACAGTGATGTATGCCAGGCAGCCACAGTATATCGGCTACTCTTTCCTGGCCCTTTTATGCGTACTTATGATGTTTGGAGTCTGGTATGTTCCGGTATTAAAAGCAAAAAAGGGGGCTGGAAAGGTCAGCCGCACAGGCGGGAATTATGAATTAAAGCTGAGAAAAGAGGGATATCTGGAATTAAAAAAAGGACAGAAGATTTATTTGAACGGAGACAAAGATGTCCGGGCGTGTGAAACAGAGCTGGTTTTCGCGATCCGGCCCAATCGGGAGATGACATTCTGCATCCCGAAACGAATTATGAATGCTGATGAAATAATTTTTGTCCGTGAAGTATTGAAACTAAAAATAAAACATTTTCAGAGGAAAGAGGGAGTTTATGAGAGAGGCACAGACAACTGTAAAGAAGATTAGATGGGCAGTATTCTTACCACCGTGGCTGTTACTGATTGCACTTTTGGTCTTAAATCTGACAAACTATGACACTTTTATTTTAGTTATGGATAAGATTACGAAATGGATCTTAACAAATTTTTCCTGGCTGTTTAATTCAGTTACTTTTATAGCAGTAGCCGTGATCGTGATTTCTTATATAACACCGATCAAAAATGTACGGTTCGGCGGCTCAAAGTGCCGGCCAATGATGAAATATACCAACTATATCTGGATCATACTCTGTACGATCCTGGCTGCGGGGATTCTTTTGTGGGCCTGTGCGGAGCCGATGTATCATCTCTATGCGCCTCCGGTCAATGTAGCCGGCGGTCCGGGCTCAGGAGACGCGGTAGTATGGGCAATGCAGACGGTTCTGTTGGAATGGACCTTTTCACCGATGGCAATTTATGCGTTGCCGGCGCTGCTGTTTGCGTTTGTATTTTATAATATGAAGCAGAAATTTGCAATCAGTTCGATGCTGGCGCCGACGATCGGAACAAAAAGGGCGGAAAAGATCACACCCGTCGTAGACAGCATCTGTCTGTTTGCTCTGTGCGCGGGAATGGCGGCATCTCTTGGATCAGGGGTATTACTGCTTGGCGGCGGCCTGGAGAGTCTTTCCGGCGGCGGTATTCAATCATCAGCAGGTGTATGGCTCGTCTGCGGTATCGTCATTATCGTGGCATTTGTAGTCTCGGCGGCTTCAGGAGTTATGAACGGTATTCGTATTTTATCGACCGTGAATTCCAGAATATATATGATCATGGGAGCTTTTGTGTTTCTGGCAGGGCCGACGGCATATCTGCTCGATTTCATGGTGGAGAGCGCAGGATTGTTTTTAAATGATTTTCTTAAGCTCAGTTTATGGACATCCACGAGCTATGGAGACGGATGGTCACAAAACTGGCCCACGTTCTACTGGTGCTGTATGCTGGCATGGATGCCGGTTTCTGCAGTGTTCATCGGACGAATGTCAAAGGGATATTCGGTAAAGGAAACGATTGAAGTGATCTTCTTCTTTCCTTCGGTCTTCAGTTTTATCTGGCTTGTTATCTTTTCGGGAACAGCGATCAATTTCGAGCTGGCCGGATATGGCGTGAACGAAGCGATGGTCAACAGCGGAACAGCTGCCGCTACTTATGCAGTGTTTGAACGTCTGCCTCTGCAGATCATAATGATTCCGTTGTTTCTCCTGATCGTATTTGTGTCATTTGTAACAGCGGCGGATTCCAATACGAATGCCATGAGTGGATTGTGTACCGAGGGACTGACTGTAGACGACACGGAATCTCCGGTGATACTCAAAATTGTGTGGGGACTTACGATTGGCGCATTGTGTATCATCATGCTGGTTGCCTTTGATGTCGAAGGTTTAAAGAAACTTTCTAATCTGGGCGGATTCCCGTCTGCCTTTTTAATGATCTTCTGTATCGTCGGATGGATCAAGATCATGAGAAATCCGAAAAAATATGATTTGAATAAAATGGACTATGAGGAGGATGGAAGGCCGATCAAAAGTGAGAGGCTTTTGGAGGAGAATTATAATCCTGACAAAAAAAGTTTCTTAGAAAAAATATTTGGTAAGCGGAGTAAAACTGGTGAAAAAGATTAAGCATACATATGTGCCGCTGCTGTTCAGCTGTATTATGTGCAGCATAGCGGTAAACTGGGTGGCAGTTCCAAATGAATTTGCGGTTACGGGAGTCACCGGGCTGGCAATGACGGTACAGAAGCTGACAGGAATACATTATGCGGCCGTTTCGTATTTTATTGCCCTTCTAATATTAGTGGCAGCGCTGATCGTACTTGGACGAGGCGAAATATCGAATATTATATTTCTGTCAATACTTTATCCGGCGGTATTATGGGCGGTCAGCCATGTGAGACTGGCTGTTGTTTTTGAAGAGAAACTGATTGCCGTGGCGCTGTTTGGCCTCATATATGGTGTTGGATCAGGAATTACATACCGGATCGGCTATTCTTATGGCGGAATGGATACGCTTGGAAAAATATTGAGGAAGTCTGTCTTTAAAACATGGGAGCTGCGAACGATCATGCTCCTGGCGGACAGTGTCATCATGCTGATCATGCTGTCCGCGTATTCGCTCGATTCACTCGCCTATTCTTTTGTTGGCCAGCTGATTTTTGTCAATAGTATGAATTATGTAATTTTTAACTGGGGTCCAAAGATGTATGAAATCCAGATCGTGAGCGACTGGACGGAGGATATAGAGAGCTTTGTGATTCAAAATATACAGAAAAGTTTAACGCTGCACACAGTAAAGGGAGGGTTTTCCGGAGAAAACAAGGTACAGATGGATTGTGTGTGTACATCGGCGGAATATATTAAGCTAAAGGAGTTCATTACTCGGAACGATCATGACTGCTTTATAAGAGTGATTCCTTTAATGTATGTCTTTGGAAAGCATGCGGACTTTCATAAATTGGCGGATGAGAATTTGTAATGGAAAGGAATGTATGGATGCGGCCGGCGCCTCAGGGCGCCGGCTTTTGCGTTGTCCGGTCAGACTGCCGCGCAGACGTACCTGTCCGGACAACATTTTTTGTGTAGAAGTTCTGAGCATATGTTATGATAGAGGTAGTCAAGCCAATGCAGAAGCTGCGAGTGATAAACGATAAAAATGGAGATGTATATGAAATTATTAAAATTAGTGATCGTAGATGATGAACCAATCTTACTGGAGGGGCTCCTTAAAACATTCGACTGGAACGGGATGGGCTTTGAGGTAGTGGGAAGCGCCAGGAACGGAGAGCAGGCCATAGAGGTCATAAAAGAAAAGCGGCCCCATGTAGTTCTGACTGATATCCGGATGAAAAAGATATCCGGTCTTATGGTCATGGAAGAGATAGAAAATCTTGGAATGGACTGCCTGTTTGTTGTACTCAGCGCGTACAGGGATTTTGAGTACGCACAGCAGGCGTGTGACCTGGGGGCTTACGCTTACCTGTTAAAACCGATCGCGGACGAGAAGCTCATGGAAACAATGCGGGGCGCCTGGAACGTGTGCATGGAGCAGATCAGAAATGAAGAAAAATACGATAACTGGGAAAAGCTTCTCGTAAAAGACTCAGACAGCTTTCTCCAGGTTGTAGTACAGAAATATGTCCAGGACCGGATTCCGGTCGAGAAGGCGGAGAAAGTATTTGACACGCTGGAAGCAGGTCTTGAGAAGGACGACCGGTTTATTACAGTATACGCGGACGTTGACCTGACGTATAAGATCACAAACTCTCTGAACTACGAAGCGGCGCGGTTTGCCATGATGCAGCTTCTGGAAGAAAATATCGGAAATCTTTTCCCTTACTGGAAAATGGAAAATGAAGAGGGGACATACCTCTTTATTGTCAAGACAAAGGACAACAGAGCGGTCGGAGAACTGAAAGATATACTTGAGATGGCAAAGGTAAGGGAACATCCTGTGATTGCGGCTATCTCAAAGCCGTATAAAGGAATTACGGGAATAAAAAGGAGCTGCGAGGAGGCCAGGAAGCTCTTTGACATAGCGCGCATGTCAGGGGCCGGCGCATTTACCATACCGGAGGATATGGATGACAGGACAGACAGAACGAACGCGGTAGATACAGAGCTTTTGATCGTAAATGCTGTCAGAAGGAACGATGAAAAAGAGCTGAAAGAAGCATTTATCTATTTTATCTACGGGCTTCCCCAGGAGGAAGAACAGCAGTGCCAGTATATGCATAAAGTCATGCTGAAAACAGAGCTGATGATCGAGGATTCCTACGGGATGACGGAAGAATTGAAAAAGCAGTTTAAAAACTATTACTCTAACCTTCAGAAGCTTAACGCGGCCAGAGCGGTGGACGTCTGCTATAAGATCTTATGCAGCGCCATTGAAAAGAGAAAAGATAATGCATACAGCAATGAGACAAAGTATTTTAAAGAATATATGTCAGAGGCAGTGGCATACATAGAAGAACATCTGGATGAGGAAGACTTGTCTATCGTGTCTGTCGCCTCCCACGTATATCTGAACCCGGTTTATTTCGGACGGGCGTTTAAAAATACCTTTCAGATGACCTTTAAGAAATATCTGATGAAATGCAGGATGGAGAGAGCCAAACGTCTTCTGGAGGAAGGAAAAACGAGCATCGGGAATATATGTGAGACGGTTGGGATCAGCAACCCGTCTTATTTCTCTCATTTGTTCAAGCAATATACGGGAAAGCTTCCCAGTGAATATAAAAAGGAATATGAGGCATGAGAAAAAGGAAAACATCGGGAATTCAAAAAAAATATCTGATGCACACACTTGCCCTTCTCATTCTGGCATTGCTGCTTTCAAGCATCGGAGTGTGGGTGTACGTGCGCAAAAATATGACGAGCGTCATTGTGGACAAGTATGAGTTCATGAATGAGAAGATGGGGATATCGCTTGACAACCTGTATAAAAAAACGGACGATGTTACAGCGGAGTGCATCACAGATGACAGTGTACAGAAAAGCCTCAGAACAAAAGGGCTGGAAAATGTAGAGAAGAGCGCCCTCAGTAAATATTTTGCCTATATCGATCTGGAACATGTTGCGGAATACTGCTATGTAGATAATAAGGAAAATGTATATACGAAATCCTATTCCAATATATCGTACGAAGATTTTAAAGAGAGCGGCTTTAAAGACCGGCTTTCAGGAGATTATGCCAGGACAGAATGGTTCTTTACCGGGGACACATTGTTTGGCACCGGGGAGGAAGCGCTGTTCATTGGGAGACATGTGCGCAGCATGGATTATGCCCATGCGCCGGGAATGTTGTTTTTCAAGATGAATGAGCAGTTCCTGCAGGGACTGGTGGAAGATGAGGAATCGATGGAGGAGGCTGCGGTCGGAATCGTGGACAGCGGCGGAACCTTCTGCATGCAGAACTATCCGGAAGGTTTTTCTATGACAAAGGCGGACCGGGAGGAGATCGTAAGTCTGGCGGGGAGCGGAAAGTCAGGCATTGTCTCAGGCGGACTGCGCCTGCAGGGAGGCGTACTGCAGGCATACCGGCAGAAGGAAAGCGGGCTTACCATCTTTACAATAGTGCCAAATTCCGTTTTGAGCAGGGGACTGAGTCAGATTCTTCTTGTATTGATCGGGATCTATGCGCTTGTCATGCTCATTGCGGTAGGAGTAAGCCTCTATGTATCCCGTATCTTTACACGCCCGATCCAGAAGATCAGTGAAGAGATGGAGAATTTTGACGGCAAGGATTTCAGCCACAAGGTAGACATACACACGGATACAGAGCTTGATAAGATCGGCCATTCTTATAATGAAATGCTCGTCAATATCGAACAGCTTTTAAATGAGATCAAAAAGCAGGAGAAGGAGCTTCGCACAAGTGAGCTGCATGTGCTGATCAATCAGATCAACCCTCATTTCCTATATAATACGCTGGACACCATTTATATGCTGGCACGGATGAACGGAGAAGAAGTCACCATGAAGATGATCCATGCGTTGTCCAGTTACCTCCGCCTGTCCCTGAGCAAGGGAAATGATATAGTGACGGTGGCTGACGAGCTGGAGAACGTAAAGAGCTATATGGAGATCCAGCAGATCAGAAATGCAGATCTTTTCAACTATGAGATCGACTGTCAGGTAGAAGCAGACAAGCGGTGGATACTGAAACTGATCCTGCAGCCCCTTGTGGAAAATGCGATCAAGCATGGGTTTAACGACATGTTTGACGGCGGATTTATACGGATCGAAGTAAAGGAACTGCAGGGCAGGCTTTCCCTGACGGTATTTAATAACGGGACACCGATGAGCCGGGAGATGGTGGATAAGATCAACGCCCTTTTAAAGGTACCTATCGTAGAGCTGAAAAAAAGCTTCCCGGATAAAGAGCATGGCTATGGAATCATCAACATTATGACAAGGCTTCGGCTGAAATATGGAGAGGACGTGGGGTTTGGATATGAGGTGCAGGAAGACGGCACAAAGTGCTGTATACTGCTCCCGGGAGACGGGAAGCAGAGTGATGAGATATAAGAAAATATTGTCGGCAGCCTTAGCTGGCATATTACTGTTTGGCCTGGCCGGCTGCGCACAAAATAAGGAGAAGGCGGGCGGTGAGACGAAAAAAGAAATACGAATCCCCATGATCCTTACCGTAGACCCAAGCTCAGGCACGAAGAATGAGGAAGATGTTGTGAACGCATTTAACGATGCCTATGAGGGGACATACAAAATGGACGTGGAATGGATCCTGGAGACGGAGGAAGAATACCGCAAGAATCTGAAACGGCTGAATGTGACAGACAAGCTTCCGGCAGTCATCACAGACCTCAGGATGCTGCCTTCCTTCTATGAGATGATGGTACAGGAAGGAAGGCTTGAGAATCTGGCGCCCTATATTGACGCGGACAAAGAGTGGAAGGATATGATCGAACCTTCCGTGCTCAGAGCGTGCAGCGAGCCGGACGGCGATATTTATCTCTCACCGGTCAGCACAGCTTTTTTCTCCTGTTCGGGAGTGTTCTGGAACGAGCGGTTATTTGAAGAGGCGGGGATCCGGGAATTCCCACGTACGTGGGAAGAGTTCTGGGCCTGCTGTGAGCAGCTAAAGGCGCATGGAATCACGCCCCTTGCCCTGCATACGGAGGGTACGGCCTGGGCGCCGATGCTGCTCGCCACGGCGGAGCTTGCCGACTCGGAGGAAGGCGCCGCATTTATGGATGAGCTGTATCCGGACAGTTATCAGAATGACAGCGGACTTAGGCTTGCGCATACGCTGAAGAGACTTTTTTCTTATACGACAGAGGATGCCCTGCATACGGACTTTGACGTATCGTATGAAAATTTTATGTCAGGGAAAGCGGCCATGGTTCCGAATGGATACTGGATGATGGACCAGGTCCCGGAAGAGTTTGCCGCCATCGTGCATTTTTCGCCATTTCCAGGGAATAAACTCATTTCCTCTCCCGAGACATTCGGGTGGGCGGTCGTGTCAGGCTACAGTGACAGCGTAAAAGAAGGCGCAATAGAATTTCTGAAATTCCGGACAGGATTTAATAAAAAGGAAAAAGATACATTTTTGAAGGGGGAGACGGCGGGGACAGAGCAGATGATGCAGGATTATATTGCCGCCTACAGCGGCAGCCCCCAGATCGTGCCGAATTACCAGGTAAAATGGAATTCACTGCTGCAGGAGGAGACACTTGGAGAATACCTTCCGAGACTGGTAAAAGGGCAGATAACGGAAGAAGAATTTACACGGATGGAGGATGACAGTATAAGGCAGTTTGAAGAAGAACGGTGATGAAATGTTGAAAAGTATATTTTTTGGTATTTAAGGTTTTTTAATTGTTACAGCTTTTCGCCTATATTCTGGTACGATAAGGGCATAATAAAAGAAAGCGTTTTTAAGAAAGGTGAGGGAAAGAATTATGAAAATGCGAAAAGTTGTATCAGTGTTGCTGGCATGCGCGATGGTAGTCGGAATGGCTGCAGGATGCAGCAGCTCCAGTGACAAAAAGGCGAAAGACGGAGATGCCAAAGGAAAAGTATATTATCTGAACTTCAAACCAGAAGCGGATGAGCAGTGGCAGGATCTGGCAAAGAAGTATACAGATGAGACAGGAGTTCCTGTAACCGTTCTTACAGCGGCATCCGGAGAGTATGAAAAGACATTAAAATCCGAGATGGCAAAGACAGACGCACCGACGCTGTTCCAGGTAAACGGCCCGGTCGGACTTGCAAGCTGGAAGGATTACTGCTATGACCTGAAAGACTCTGACATCGCAGGAGAGCTTACCGATGACAGCTTTGCACTGATGGACGGGGACAAAATGTCAGGGATCGCCTATGTGATCGAGAATTATGGCATTATCTACAACAAGGAATTATTGAAAAAAGCCGGCTATTCTGCAGATGACATTACGAATTTTGACAGCTTTAAGAAAGTAGTGGAGGATATCACAAAGAATAAGGACAGCCTTGGATTCTCAGCCTTTACATCTGCCGGAATGGACGGCTCCTCTGACTGGAGATTCAAGACCCACCTGGCAAATCTTCCGATCTATTATGAATACAAAGATGAGGGCATTGACAGTACAGACGCCATCAAAGGGACATACCTTGACAACTACCGTCAGATCTGGGATCTGTATATCAACAACGAAACATGTGCGCCGACAGAGATCTCCACGAAAACAGCAGATGATGCCACGGCAGACTTTGTGACAGAGGAAGCTGTATTCTATCAGAATGGAACATGGGAATACAACAACATTGCAGATGTCGGAGAAGACAATCTTGGGATCCTGCCGATCTATATCGGTGTGAAAGGCGAGGAGGACCAGGGTGTTTGTACAGGCACAGAGAATTACTGGTGTGTAAACTCCAAAGCATCTGAGGATGATATTAAGGCGACACTTGACTTTATGAAGTGGTGTGTGACATCTGATGAAGGCGTTGAGGCGATGTGCAAAGATATGGGCTTCGTTATCCCGTTCAAGGCAAATCTTGAATCTGACAACGTGCTTGTAAATGAAGCAAATAAGTATCTGGAAGAAGGAAAGACTCCGGTATCCTGGAACTTTTCTACCATGCCTTCTGAAGAGTGGAAAAACGGGGTAGGTTCCGCACTTACCGCTTACGCGGCAGACCAGACAGATGCAAATTGGGATAAAGTTGTGACCGCATTTGTAGACGGATGGGCCAAAGAGGCGGCGGCATCAAAGTAGAAGGTTAATAGAAGATAAGAAGCGGCGGGGGTATTCATTCCCCACGCCGCTTTTTTGGAAGGAGGGTTTTTTATGGAAAAGTCCATAAAACGTTACATGCCGATATTCGTACTTCCTACATTCTGTGCGTTTATTCTTGGCTTCATCATCCCGTTCATTATGGGGATCTGGCTTTCATTCTGCAAGTTTACGACGGTCACGGACGCGAAATTTGCCGGGATCTCCAATTACATCAAGGCGCTGAAGGATACCGTATTCCGCCATTCCTTCTGGTACACCGCCCTTTTTGCAGTGGCATCTCTGATCATAATCAATGTGATCGCGTTCATGCTTGCGATGGCGCTGACGAAAGAGATGCACGGTACCAATATATTCCGTACAGTTTTCTTTATGCCGAACCTCATCGGAGGTATCGTGCTTGGGTACATCTGGCAGTTGATCTTCAACGGGATCCTGTCAAAATACGGCACAGCGCTGGCCCTGAATGAATGGTATGGCTTCTGGGGACTTATTATTCTTGTAAGCTGGCAGCAGATCGGTTATATGATGATCATATATATCGCGGGCCTGCAGTCCATACCAGGAGATGTGATGGAGGCGGCGCAGATCGACGGCGCGACCGGCTGGCAGAGGCTTTGGAAAGTTACGATCCCCATGATGATGCCGTCCATTACGATCTGTATGTTCTTATCTATCACAAATGGATTTAAACTCTTTGACCAGAACCTTTCACTGACAGCAGGCGAACCTGCCAAGATGTCAGAGATGATGGCGCTCAATATCTTCAATACATTCTATGGAAGAACCGGATGGGAAGGCGTTGGTCAGGCGAAGGCCGTACTGTTCTTCCTGTTAGTCGTAGCGATCGGAATGATACAGTTACGCGCAACACGTTCTAAGGAGGTGCAGCAGTAATGAAAACCAGAAAAAGTCCTTTAAGTTTAGCGGGAACGGGAGTGTTTACGATCATTGGCGTTGTCTATATTCTGCCGATACTCATTGTGCTCATGAATTCATTTAAAGAAAAGGTTTATATCAACAAGCAGCCCTTTAAGCTTCCGGATTCAAAGACACTGGCAGGCATTGAAAACTATATTACGGCGATAGATAAATATGAGCTTCTCAGTGCGGTGGGCTGGACTGTCTTTATTACCGTAGGTTCTGTTTTTGTCATTTTGATCTGTACGTCCATGTGTGCCTGGTATATCACGAGGATCACATCGAGGTTTACGAAACTCATCTATCTGCTGTGCGTATTTTCCATGGTCGTGCCTTTTCAGATGGTCATGTTCACCCTCTCTTTGGTGGCGGACCGCACCGGACTCCGCACACCGTGGGGGATCATCATTATTTATCTTGGCTTCGGGGCAGGACTTGCAGTCTTCATGTTCTGCGGGTTCGTAAAGTCCATTCCTCTTGAGATCGAAGAGGCGGCCATGATCGACGGCTGTACGCCGCTTCGTACCTTTTTCAGTGTGGTGCTTCCGATCATGAAGCCGACGTATATCTCAGTAGGGATACTGGAGACGATGTGGATCTGGAACGACTTCCTTCTTCCATATCTCGTGCTGGACCTGAACAAATATAAGACGATATCTATCGCGATACAGTATATGAAAGGAAGCTACGGACGGGTAGACATGGGAGCGGTCATGGCAGCGCTTATTCTGGCGGTCATTCCGGTCATCATCTTCTATCTGTCCTGCCAGAAGCACATTATCAAAGGTGTGGCTGCTGGAGCTGTAAAAGGCTAAATAGCGATCAGGAGGAAAGCAGAAAAATGAGACAGAATGGAATATTGATGCCCGTATCGGCATTGCCCTCCCCTTATGGAATCGGGTGTTTTTCAAAAGAGGCTTATGAATTCGTGGATCAGTTAAAGGAAGCAGGGCAGTCGCTGTGGCAGATCCTGCCCCTTGGCCCGACCAGCTACGGCGATTCCCCGTATCAGTCCTTTTCAACATTTGCTGGCAATCCATATTATATAGACCTGAATACCCTTGTGGAGGAAGGGCTTCTGGATAAGGCGGACTGTGACGGCGCAGATTTCGGCGGCAGTGAAGAGACGATAGACTACGGCAGGCTGTATGAGACAAGATTTCAGGTACTTAAGAAGGCCTGCAGCCGGGCGGCCGGGCAGGGACTGACGGAGACAGAAGAGTACCGGGCGTTTCTTAAGACAGAAGAAGAGTGGCTTTCAGACTATGCGCTTTTTATGGCGGTAAAAAACAGGTTTGGCGGCAGGAGCTGGGACCACTGGGATAAGGACATTCGATTCCGTGTTCCCGAAGCGCTGGCACAATACAGGGAAGCATTGAAAGAAGATGTGGGATTTTTTGAGTTCCTGCAGTATGAATTTTACAAACAGTGGAATTCGCTCAAAGCATATGCAAATGATAAGGGAATACAGATCATCGGAGATATTCCTGTCTATGTGGCATTTGACAGTGCGGATACGTGGGCGCAGCCGTCTTTATTTCAGTTAGATGAGAACAGGCTTCCGAAAGCGGTGGCGGGATGTCCCCCGGACGGATTCTCCGCCACAGGGCAGCTATGGGGCAACCCTTTATATGACTGGGAATACCACCGGAAAACCGGTTACAGCTGGTGGGTCAGAAGGATCCGCCACTGCTTCCGCCTGTATGATGTGACGCGGATCGATCATTTCAGGGGATTTGATGAGTATTACTCTATTCCTTACAAGGATGAAGATGCAGTCAATGGATGCTGGAGAAAAGGGCCCGGCATGGAATTATTTCATGCGGTCAAAAAGGAACTGGGAGACCTTCCGATCATTGCGGAGGACCTGGGCTTTCTGACCGACAGTGTAAGAGAGCTGCTGCGCGCCAGCGGCTATCCGGGCATGAAGGTGCTGCAGTTTGCTTTTGACTCACGGGAGGAAAGCGATTATCTGCCCCACAATTATGAGAGAAATTGTGTGGTGTATACTGGAACCCATGACAATGATACGCTGAGAGGGTGGTATGAAGCGCTCGCCCCGGAAGATAAGGAGATGGCGCTGACATACCTGAATGACCGGGGGACGGATGAAAGGGAGATACACTGGGATTATATCTGTCTCGCCATGCGAAGCGTGGCGGATACGTGTATCATTCCCATGCAGGATATTCTTGGTCTTGGCAGGGAGGGGAGGATCAACACTCCCTCAACG
This sequence comes from [Clostridium] hylemonae DSM 15053, assembly GCF_008281175.1. Lineage (NCBI taxonomy): Bacteria > Bacillati > Bacillota > Clostridia > Lachnospirales > Lachnospiraceae > Lachnoclostridium > [Clostridium] hylemonae. The sequence goes on along the minus strand of NZ_CP036524.1, from coordinate 2,633,288 downwards.
CTTGGCGGCAACTGGGTATGGAGAATGAAGGAAGGCGCGTTTACGCCCGGACTTGCCGGAAAGATGCGGAAGCTTACGGAAGTGTACGGACGGTCTGTAAAAATAGAAAAAGGCAGTATAAAAGGAGACAGTTAGAGATATGGATCTTAAACAGAAATTGGAAGAACGGTTAGGCACGACACTTGCACAGGCGGAGGACGCGGAAGTTTATTATGCCCTGTTAGGGCTGACAAAAGAGATCAGTTCACAAAAGAAAGAAAACAGTGGGAATAAAAAGGTTTATTATATATCGGCAGAATTTCTTGTCGGCAAATTATTATCCAATAATCTGATCAATCTTGGGATTTATGATGAGATTCAAAAGCTTCTCAAAGAAAATGGCAAGAGCCTTGCGGGTATTGAGGAGCTGGAGCCGGAGCCGTCCCTTGGAAACGGAGGGCTTGGCAGACTTGCGGCATGTTTTATGGACTCCATTGCAACGCTGGGACTCGACGGGGCAGGGATAGGCCTGAATTACCACTATGGACTGTTCCGGCAGCTCTTTGAAGATCATAAGCAGAAAGAAATGAAAAATCCGTGGATAGAAAAGGATAGCTGGCTCATAGACACCGGGGTACATTTCCCGGTGTCCTTCAGGGATTATACGCTGACTTCGGTCATGTATGATATAGATGTGCCCGGATATGAAAGCGGGATCAACAAGCTTCATCTCTTTGATGTGGAGTCGCTTGATGAAAGTATGGTCGGGGATGGGATCGCATTTGACAAAGAAGATGTCCGTAAAAACCTGACGCTGTTTTTGTATCCGGATGACAGTGATGAGGCGGGGCAGCTGTTAAGGATCTATCAGCAGTATTTCATGGTGAGCAGCGGCGCCCAGCTCATTTTAAAGGAAATGGATGAACAAGGATATGACCTTCACAGGCTTTACGACCATGTGGTGATCCAGATCAATGACACGCATCCGTCCATGGTCATCCCGGAACTTATAAGACTTATGACAGAGCGGGGAATATCCTTTGATGAGGCAGTGGAGATCGTCACGAAGACGTGCGCGTACACAAACCATACGATACTGGCAGAGGCGCTGGAAAAGTGGCCCCTCTCTTACCTGGAAAAGGTGGTTCCTCATCTTGTTCCGATCATCCGAAAGCTGGACGAACGGGTGAAAGAGACTTACAAAGATGAGAAGGTGGCGGTCATTGACCGGAGCGGCCGGGTACATATGGCACATATGGATATTCATTATGGCTTCAGCGTCAACGGCGTGGCGGCCCTTCATACAGAGATTCTGAAACGATCGGAACTCAGGCCATTTTATGAGATTTATCCGGAGAAATTCAATAACAAGACAAATGGTATCACTTTCCGCCGGTGGCTGATGCACTGCAATCCAGATCTGAGCAGCTATATTACAGAGCTCATAGGAGACGGCTGGAAAAAGAATGCGTCAGAACTTGAAAAACTGCTCGCCTTTGCCGGGGATGATAAAGTGCTGGAACGTCTTTGGGAGATCAAGCAGGTGAATAAAAAGCGGCTGAAAGAATATGTGAAGATGACACAGGGGATCGACATTTCCGAAGCGTCCGTATTTGATATACAGATCAAGCGCCTTCACGAGTATAAACGGCAGCAGATGAACGCACTGTTTGTGATCTATAAATACAAGGAGATCAAGGCGGGGCGGATACCGGATATACCGGTCACCGTCATTTTCGGAGCAAAGGCGGCTCCGGCCTATACTCTGGCAAAGGATATCATCCATCTGATTCTCTGTCTTCAGGAACTGGTCGGCAGCGACCCGGATGTGGCGCCGTACTTAAAGGTCGTCATGATAGAGAATTATAATGTGACGAAAGCAGAGATGCTCATACCGGCCTGTGACATATCTGAGCAGATATCACTGGCTTCCAAGGAGGCGAGCGGCACCGGAAATATGAAGTTCATGCTGAACGGCGCGGTCACGCTCGGCACAATGGACGGGGCCAATGTTGAGATCCACGATCTGGTGGGCAGCGATAATATTTATATCTTTGGGAAGAGCAGTGAGGACGTGATACGTCTGTACGAGACAAACGGGTATGACGCCCGGGAATATTATGAATCAGACCCGGTAACGGAAGGGCTTGTGGACTTTATCATAAGCAAAGAGATGATAAAGCTTGGGGACCCGGAAAATCTCTGCAGGCTCTATAAGGAACTGGTCAGCAAGGACTGGTTTATGACGCTTCTGGATTTGAAGGAGTATATCGCGGTAAAGGAACAGATGCTGGAAGATTATAAAGACAGGAAAAGCTGGACCGGGAAAATGCTCGCCAATATCGCCAGGGCAGGATTCTTCTCTTCGGACAGGACCATTGAGGAGTACAGCCGCGGGATATGGGGAATATAGTTCCGGCCGGATCAGAAAAAGAGAGAGCCGCCGCAGCGATTTACGATCGCTGCGGCGGCTCTTAAGCTTTACGCTGGTCCTTATTCGTGTTCAATATCATCCGGCGTCAGTGTGATCAGCTGATGCGCCTCCGGATTTTTCTTGCGGTATCCGGACATAATGAAATACATTGCGATCCCGATAAGACAATAGATCACGAGGGAGATATAGCCGCCTGCGGAAAGCTCCAGGCAGGAACCGATGATGACCCAGACCGATACGATCATGCCGAGGATGAATACGACTGTGGCGCACGGTACTTTATAAGGCCGCTCCCATTCGGGGTGTTTCCTGCGCAGTATGAGGGCGTCAAGACAGCATACAAAGTATACAAGGCCGGCGGCGATACAGGATACCGCATATATGTACTGTACCCAGTCATCTCCGCTGAAGATGCAGAAGAATACAGTGAATATGAGCACCACAAGGTTGGCGATGTATGGCTGGCCTTTTTTATTCAGGCGGGTGAATATCTGTGGCAGCTGGTTGAGCTGCGCTGCGCCGTAAAGAACTCTTGCCGAAGAAGTCCAGAATCCCATCAGTGTGGTGAATGCATGGAGGATGCCGGCCACGAGAGCCAGGATGGCCACGATTCCGGGCAGGGAGAATTTACGGATGAATTCAGGCTCTGGCATCCCCATCTGTGCGATCTCTGACCAGGAGCCCATACCGCCGATGGCCATTACAACTATAAAATACAGGATCGCCGGAACAAACAGCGCGGAGAGTATGATCTTCCACATCTTTGACACCGGAAAATTCGTCTCCTCTATCATGGTAGGAGTCATCTCAAATCCGATGAACTTCAGTGAAAATACGGCCATGGCAATAAATATGCCCTTAAAACCGTTGGGGAAGAACCCGCCGTGTCCCACAAGGTTATCTGCGGACCAATGCCCGCTGAACAGTAAGGTCATGCTCACGATGAGGGACATGATGATCATTGAAAAGAAGCAGATATTGGCAAGCTTCCCGGTCAAGGCGATATTAAAGTTGGACAGGATGTACCACAGCAGGACGATGCCAATGGCGATCCACATTTGAGCCCCTTTGGGTATCGGAATAAAATACTGGAACGCTGTGATGAAAATAAACGCCATCATCGGAGGTTCCACTACTTGTATGAGAAACATCATCCATTGGGAAGCCCATCCGGCCTTATGCCCAAAGGCGCTGGTCGTCCAGATGTCAACGGAGGAGGCGAAGGGAAGCATTGCCGTCAGCTCTGCAAAAGCAAGGCCCACCGGCACGAGCAGTACGGCCAGGATAGGGAAAATAAATGCGGCGCCTGCACCGGTGACGGAAAACCAATAGGGGGCCTCGGCGAGCCATCCGCCGATCACGGCGCCGGATGCCAGGGCTATCATGGATATAAAACTAAGGTTTCGTTTGAATTTTGGTTGAGCCATAATGAACCTCCTTTATTTTAATGCATCTAACAGTTCCTCGGTATTGATGACGTGGCAGTAAATGTTATTCAGGATCTCCAGCTCGTTATCCTGAATTCTCTGCGTGGATGCCATGCAGGCGTCCTCGATGAGCCATACGTTAAAGCTTTCGTCCGCAAGACTTCTGACCGTTCCGGAGACGCACTGGTCTGTGAGAACTCCTGTGACTACGACAGTGTCGATCCCCATGTTGTGAAACCAGAGTCTGAGGGGCGTACCGGTAAGCGCGCTGTCCGTCGTCTTGGTCACCACGATCTCGTCCTCCCTGGGAGACAGCGCAGGTACGATCTCGGCGGAAGGTGTGCCCGGCGGAAGCAGAAGTTCATTATATCCGGTCGCCTTCTGGTCAAGAGAACGGTCGCTTCCGTTTTTTTTCTGGCACTGGATCTTGGCAAAGCAGACTTCCATTCCCTTTTCACGGAAGCATTCCAGCAGTTTCTGGTTGTTTGGCACAACGACTTCGTCAATCTTTTTGTAGAACGGTTCCCAGCGGAGCGCTTCGTTTTTTTCAGCCTCCGTCGGATCCTCAGGAGCCGGCCTTGTTATAAACACGTGCTGCATGTCAATGATAAGGAGCGCTGTTTTTGCCGGATCAATGGTTATCCCGCCCATATCCATATCATTTTCGTAATAGAATGATACATGTCTGTCATTTACTCTCATAGTATTCCTCCTTAAAGCTGTTATATCAGATGGGCTTATTTTAACCGGATAAATGTATTATTTCTATAGACAGAGCAGGTTCACGTAAATTATGCAAAACTTCGTTATAAATATGTCAATATATGCATATTTTTTGATATTCTTTGCTTTTTTTGTGTTATAATTATTTTTGAATAAATATTAATGTTACATCATTTACAATATAAGCAGAATATGAGAGAGAGGACGGTTTCATGATCACGATACTGATCGCCGAAGATGAGCAGATCGAATACAGATATCTGCGGGATATGTTTTTGAAGCATCCGGGGATGTACCGGGTGCTTGATAATGCGCTGACCGGCCGTGATGCTGTTGATATGGCGCTTAAGTACCGGCCGGATGTGGTTATTATGGACATCAGCATGCCTGTATGCAATGGTCTGGAGGCGTCGCTCATCATCAAAGAAAAATTGCCGGACACGATCATAATGCTCAATACAGCTTATGCGGAATTTGAGTTTGCCAGAAAAGCAGTAGAATATCATCTGGATGCATATTTATTGAAACCATCTTCGGAGGAAGAGATTTTCCGGACATTGGAAGGGTGTCTCAGGAAGCGGCAGAGTACGGCGTCGTCTTCGACGGAGGCTGACGGGGGTCCGGATATGTGTGAGAAAGACTGTATTGAGCCGGTGGCGGAATATATTATGGAACATCTGGCGGAGGACCTTTCTTTAAGAACATTATCCGAACAAGTGCATTTCTCCCCATCCTATCTTTCCCATCTCTTTCATGAGAAAAGGGGTATGACGATCAGACACTTTATCAATCAGAAAAGGATAGAGTATTCCGTACAGCTGCTGAGACATTCTGACAAGAACATTAAAGAGATTGCATCAGCTTGCGGATTTTCCAATATATCACATTTTAACCGGGTTTTTAAACTGCATACAGGAAAGACGCCTGTGGAGCTGCGAAAGGAGAACAGGAACATATGATTTTTTCGGATCTGCACTGTATTATCGAAGAAGAATTCCAGAAGGAAATAGAAGAGTTTTTTGCGTTTTCCACAGGGTTCGGAGTCGTATTTGTCGACAATAACGGACGGCATCTGGGAGAGGGAAGTAATTTCACCAGATTCTGCCGATGTATCAATGAGCGCCCGGAAACGGCCCATTATTGAGAGATATCTAATCTACAGGCAGTAGAAATGGGACTGAAGACGAAGAAACCGTCCATCTATGTATGTCATGCCGGACTGATCAATATTGAGATACCTCTCATTTATAAAAACCAGTGCTTTGGAGCGATCACGGCAGGGCAGGTACTCTGTGAGGATATGGAGGGGTATCCGGCCGACCAGATCTCGGGCCGGGTGGACTATTCTGATTCGGAAGAGTTATATGAGTATTATAAAGAAATCAAGGTGTTGTCCAGAAAGCAGATAGAGGCGACGACAGCTTCACTTGCAAGTATATGCAATTATATTCTGCAGAAATTTGCCTACGCGCAGATCCAGCAGGACCTGGCAGCCAACAGGGAGAAGTTACTGCTTTATGAGAAGCAGCAGATCGAACTGAAGCATCAACTGAAGATGGCGCAGTTTGACGCGCTGCAAAAACAGGTGACGCCCCATTTTATTTTTAATGTCATCAATACGATCTCCAGACTGTTATCCATGAAAGAATATGACACCGCGGCAAAAATGCTCGATTCATTTGCCAGCATGATGCGTTACAGTCTCCTGGACGTGAAGTCAACAGTCATGCTGAAGCAGGAACTGAACTATATAGAGAATTTTCTGATGATACAGAAGATTCGGTTTGGGGACCGCATTGAATATGAGCTGGAATGTGATCCCGGGCTTCTGGATATCGAAGTTCCGTTTTTCTTCCTGCAGCCGTTAGTGGAAAACTCGATCAAGCATGGTCTTCTGGACAAACCGGAGGGTGGAAAGGTATTGCTTGCCTGTGCGAAAGTAAAAGACGGATGTGTCATTACGCTTGAGGATAACGGGACCGGTATCGAAGCCGGCAAGCTGCACAGTATAAAGGAAAATCTGCTGACAACAAAAGGCAGCCGGGATTCGGAACATATTGGGCTTTACAATTGTTATAACAGGCTGAAGCTGCTGTTTGGGAGCAATATGAAATTCTTTATTGAGAGTGAAAGCGGGAAAGGGACTGCGATACAGATCATGTTTCATCTGTAGAAAGCAGGGCTGCCGGCTTTTGAAGGAATAATGCCGGCTTATAATTTTATGTATTGGAATTCATAATTGACATTTTTGCTGCGCAATGATATATTCATATCATAAGGTGGATGGCGATATGGAAAGTCTGATTGGAAGGTACTGGAAAGAATTACAGCAGAAGATCGTTTCGGAGCAGGTGTTCTATTTATTTGTTATGCTGATTTTTTCAGAAGGCTGCCGTTGTATGAAAGGCATAGCATATAGCGGAAAATTTACACAAAAAAGTTTTAAAATGTCTTTTGAGGATGTTTATGATTATGATTTTAAAGTAGCTGTGCATCGATTTTCTGAGAAAGTGGACTGGGTCCTTGTTGAAAATGATGAAGAGATACAGCGTATACTGGGAGATGTGGAAAATTATATTTCCACATATATGAGAAACGACGTTTGTGGAAAAGGAGAGGGAATAACAGAAAAGATGGACGTACTGCTGCAGGCAGTGCTGGAATTGGAAGGATGGAGCGGAACATATCAGTCAACTCCGGCCAGCGTCCAGAAGCTGGTCGCAGAACTGCTTTCGGGCAGTCAGGCGAAGCATATGTTAGATCTGTGCTGTGGAACAGGACTTTACGGATTAACTCTGTATCATAAACTTTCCCGGGAAAATCCGGCGCTGACATTCTGTGGTATTGAAGTAGAGCCTGTGCTGTGTGATATTGCAGACATCAATTTATATTTACACGGTGTTGAACGTGGCAGGATCGTTAAAACGGACTTGCTGGCGCTGCCCCGATCCACGGTAGAAGAACTGGCAGACTTGATCGTTATGGATATTCCCCGCGGAAACAATGTTGCAGAGACATATGACAGAAGAGACTACAGGCTGATACATTTTGACAAGCAGCATATTTATTCAGACTGGATCTTTATTCAGGATGCTTTGTACAGGCTGAATGTAAAGGGACGCGCGGCTGTGTTAGCGACTTCCGGAGCCTTGATCCGTCTGAATGAAAAAGGGTTAAGGGAGCAGATCGTGTTAAGTGACTGGCTGGAGGCGGTGATCACCTTGCCGTCAAATTTATATCCCAGGATGGGAATTGGAACGGAACTTCTGATTTTTAATAAAAATAAGCGTCCCGAACGCCGTGAGAAAATCTTGTTTATAGACATCAGCAGTTATTATAAAATTGAAAAAAGGAATATGTGCGCTGTAACGGAAGAGGGAATTTACATTGCCGGTAAATGCTATCGGCACGGAACGGAACTGTCCGGCATTAGTGTTATGCTGAAAAGCACAGACCTTGACGCCGATACATGTTCTTTTAAACCAATACAGTACATTCAGCTTAAAGAAGAGGAAAGATTAGACAGTAATACTACGGTAGAAGATATAGCCGATATTATCAGAGGATCACAGACATTAACTAAAATTGCAGAGCAGGAAAAAGGGACAGCCTGCTTTATCAACATAAAAGATATACAGGACGGCAGAATTATTTATGAGACAGCTGAGCGGATACAGGAGGGACATCCGGCATACAAAGATAAATTCCGCGTCAGTGAAGATGATATCTTATTGACATCAAAAGGGTCGGTTATTAAGGCGGCTGTAGTTGGCGCAAATCCGCCTCCTGCGTTTATCAGTGGGAATATTACGCTGCTGCGGGTAGACGAAAGAAAGTATGATCCATATATTTTACTGGAATATTTATATTCCGGACAGGGACAGCTGGCGTTAGAGCGGATTCAGTCAGGCACGACCATACGGATATTGAGTAATGCAAGTATTAAGAAGATGAAAGTGCCTGAATATGATAAGGAGCTTATGAAAGTGATCGGGAAGCAGCTCAAACAGAACAGGGAAAGATATTTTAGCGAACAGAAGAGACTGACGGAATCTTATCAAAAAGAAAGGCAGAAGCTGCTTGAGATACTGAAGGAGGAAAAGGATGGCAAAGATTTTTATTAGCTACAGTTCTAAAAATGAAAAGCTGGTAAGTTGTTTTCTGGAATTTTTGCAGATGGGCATGGGGGTCAATAATTCTGATATATTCTGCACAGCATATTCCGAAAGTTTTGTTACGGGAGAAACATTTATAGAAAAGATCAGAGAAAAACTACAGGAGTGTGAGGCTGTTATTTCACTGATCACAGAGGAATATCTGGAGAGTAAATTTTGTCTCACGGAGATGGGGGCGGCATGGGGAATGAGTAAGCAGTTTTTTCCGCTGCTGCTCGTTTCCTATGCAGACTTGTCGGATACACCGCTTCAAGGAATGGAGATGCGGAAATTATACTCAGAGGACGATATGAGCAGGGTATATGATGAACTGTATGACTGTGGGATAAGTCAAACACACCAGACGAATGAATTCCGCAAGAGACTGCCGGTATTTGTCAGACAGACAGAAAACTTTCTGAAGGGAGAGTATGTGATCGAAAAGGACAGCCTGGGATATTACGAGGCAACGGTCAGCAGTGTCCGTCAGGTAAAAGAAAACTACCGGTGCTACGGGATCAAAGGACATATAGCCGAGCCTCCGGATGGCGAAGAAGCGGCGAGTGACTGGCTGTTTTATTGGCGTGGTGTATTCCCGGATCTGCACGTGGGGGAAAAAGTACGTTTTAAAACTTCAAAGTCTAAGGTGAATAAGTTCCCGGATCTTGGTCTGGCCAGAAATATTTATCCGGATGATCTGCAGGTGTTGGGATAAGGAGCAGCCCTCTATTCAGAGGGCTGCTCCTTGTGGAAATAGTACCGCAGGGCCGCGGCGATATAGTCGGAGGCGCCTGCTCCATACTTTTTATCGTTGATTTCCCTGACAGTATCATGGGTATAGCTTTCTATCATCATATCCCAATATCCGTCACCCATATCGATTCCCATATTGTTCTCCTGTGAAAACTCAATGATATCCCGGACAGTGCTCTGAATATCCTCGGAAGTGATATCTCTGGTCATGTCGGACGTCAGTTTCGTGAACAGATCATCGCTGTGCTGTAATATCTCATCCTTTCTTTCGGCGATTTCATTTGCCTGTTCCATCAGCTCTGAAAAATGCTCCAGATTATACTTCATGGCCTCTGTGTATTTCTCTATGCTGCCGAATTGTTTAATTGCTAGTTCTGCCATGTGTCCGTCATCCTCCCTTATTTTACGGATGAATTCATTGAATTTCTCAACGCTTCCCCAATATTTGATGACGTCGTCTGTTTTTTCATTTTTAAATGTTTCTAATGCCTCAATATATTCACTCAGGTCAAATTCCTTAAAACTCATGCATTGTTCTCCTTTCTCCAGTCTGCCCAGCAGTCCGATAAGCTTATCTATCCGGTCCCGCTTTAATTTGAGCAGGTTTTTCTGATTTTTGAACGCTTTGATTTTATCAAAGCCCGGTTCCTCCAGAATCGCTTTGATCTCTCCCAGTTTAAAATCCAGTTCTTTAAAAAACAGGATCTGCTGCAGCTTCTGTAAAGCCTCGTCGTTGTAAAGACGATAGCCGGACGGTGTAAGCTCACTTGGTTTTAACAGATCGATCTCATCATAATACTGCAGAGTACGTGTGCTTATTCCCGTCAGCCTGGCAACCTGACTTATTGTTTTCATCGTTATCAGCCCCTTATCATAGAGAGTAAAGGAAGAAGCGCAGAATTCTGCCGGCGTATATCCTGTGCTCTTCCATAACTATATGGTACACTATCACGTTGCGTGTGAGTCAATCTTTTTTTCTGTGATATTCGTAAAATGTAATATTTAATTGACTGTAAACCCTGTTTATACTTTATACTGAACAAGAAGAATTATACTGAACAAGAAGAAGGTGATATTATATGACAATAAAAGAAGCGGAAGAGGCAACAAAGCTTCCAAGGTCAAACATCCGTTTTTACGAGAAAGAAGGACTTGTTGTTCCGCAGAGAAACAGTTCAAACGGCTACCGGGAATATTCCAGGAGCGATGTAGAGAACATAAGGAGAATCGCGTATCTGAGAACGCTTGGGTTTTCGATCGAGATGATCAGAGAGCTGATGAAGGGAAAGCGGTCTCTTTCTAAAGAGGTCAAAAGACAGGCGAAGATACTGGACAGCCAGATCGCGGACATGGAGAGCGCCAGAAAGCTGTGCGGTGCAATGCTGAAGGAGAAAGAGATCCATTTTCATGATTTGGACGTAGAGCGTTATGTGACTGATCTGGAAGAGCAGTGGAAAGAGAATCCGAATGTTTTACGGACGGACTGCGCAGGTTTTCTCTACCTTTGGGGTGGTACGGTCGTATGGAGTGTTCTGCTTGTGTTAAGCATGGCTGCCGCTTTCTTTTCTTACAGTTATCTGCCGTCTGAGATCCCCGTCCAGTGGAGCGGGGGAACCGTCAGCGCGACAGCCGGCAGAGAAGCGATATTCGCCTATCCCGCGGCCTGTGTTGTGATCAGATTTCTTCTGCGCCCGTTCCTGTGGAGATGGCTGTATACGCATACCGTCTACAGTGACAGCCTGACGAATTATATCACAAACTTTTTGTGCTTTGCAGCGCTGTCTGTAGAGATATTTACACTGCTTTTTCTGGGCGGGGCCGTCAGGCATTTCCCCATTGTTTTACTGACGGATATAATCATATTGGCAGTTACTTTTCTGATCGGTCGAAGAAGGATGCACAGGACAACCGTTAATTCCGATTGTTCCTGAAGAGTTCGGACAGCGCATATACGGCAAGAACAAAAGCCGTGAGGACGGAGATCCATATGAGACGCAGGTCTGCGATTATGCCGAGAAAAGCAAAAAACCACATAAAGGCAATACCGAAGGAGATTTTGGCCGCATAACGGTAGTCCGCCTTTTTCTCTTCCTCAGGCTGTCCTGCAAGAGCTCTCTTTTCCTCAGCGGAAGCAAGCAAATATTTATTCATGAGTACAGGACCTCTGTAATTCCAGGCGGAAATACCGTATATAAAACAGATAACAGTCAGAAAAACAAAAACCGCCCCAGCGATCAATTCAGCCATATAAAACCATCCTTTCCCATCCTTTTTACCAGCGTTCATAAAGACATGTTTTTCAAAGTCACGAGAGTATAGTCTAATTATGTGGTACTGCGGACAAAATAACAATGTTTTTTTCAAAATTTTCTTTTCAGCTGTATAGTTTTAGAGTAAAATCATAATAGTTAACACTGACGATATACCAGGAGATGACGTTATGATATTACAGAACGGCCGTCCCGCCTGTGCAGCAGGACGTGAAGATAAGGAAATGAAAGTGTATGATGTGCTGGACGGGCTTGGAATCGAGTATTCCAGGACAGACCACGGACCGGTGGGTACGATCGCGGATTGTCTGGAAGTAGATAAAGTGCTTGGCATTACGATCTGCAAAAATCTGTTTTTATGCAACCGGCAGAAGACAGCCTTTTATCTGCTCATGCTGCCGGGACATAAAGTGCTCCGGACGAAAGAACTGTCCGCCCAGATTCCAACATCCAGGCTCTCCTTCGCCTCGGGGGAGGATATGGTCAGATATATGAATGTGGCACCCGGCTCCGCGACTGTCATGGGTCTTATATATGACACGGACTGCTCAGTGCAGCTGCTTGTAGATGAAGAAATACTGCAGGAAGAGTATGTGGGATGTCACCCGTGCGTAAATACGTCAAGCCTGAAGCTTCGCACAGAGGATGTCTTCGGGAAATTTCTGGCCGCGGTGCATCATGATTATAAAACAGTGACATTAAGTAGTGATTCCCCTCAGTCCTGAGGGGAATTTTTATATTGCATCCATTTCTTCTTTTGTCGGGAATGCTGTATAGACACCGATTTTGCCGGCGCATATCATGGCGGCGCGGTGTGCCTTGATGGCAGCAAAGGAGAGGGGAGCGCCGTTTACAAGTTCCGCTGAAAGTACGCCTGTAAAGAAGTCCGTGACACCGGACATATCCGCGGTTGTGGACACCGAATAGGCGTCAAGAACAGTGAATTCTTCCTGTGTGGCAACAAGAACGCCCTGGTCATCCATCTGGACGAAAATAGCCTTTTTTATCTGGTTCAGCAGCAGATTGGCGGCTACACGTGCTCCCTTCAGATTATCGATCGCCATATCCAGGAGACTTGACGCTTTTGCGTAGTTCAGGACAAGGTAATCGATCTGCTTTAACAGCGCCTCTTCCATATCAGTAGAGGAAGAAGGGTTCACGACGACTGTCTTACCATATTTATTAGCCAGTTCTATGAGCCGCAGTGCAGCGCCGTAAGTTGAAAAGCCCAGGTGGATGACGACCATTTTACATTCTTTTATATAGGATTCAAAAGAATCAATATCCTCCGGCGTCATCTGATAATTTGCACCGAGGAAGTCGATATAAGTATTCTTTTTCTCCTTTTCAACCATAATGATTCCAAGGCCGGTATTAGTAGAATGAGCGTCCAGAAGCAGATTTAAGCAGACTCCTTCTTTTGCGAGGGTGTCCTTGATCTGGACGGCGAAGGCGTCTTCTCCAAGTTTCCCGAGGATGCCGACAGATACGCCTCTTCTTGCGATGCCGATCGCCTGGTTGCAGCCGTGGCCTCCTGTATTCAGAGATATTTCATTTCCGATGATTTTCCCGCCTATTATCTTGTGGCTGAGCTCCATAACGACATCTACGTTCAGCACGCCAAGAGTCAATATGTCCGGTCTTTCTGTCTGTTCTACCATTTACTCGACCCCCTTACAATGATATTAGGAAGCAGCATCTGCTCCAGCGTCTTTGTGTCTCTCAGAAAATTTCCGCTGTCCTTTTGGATGAAGTTTAGAAGATAATTTGCTCCCGCCATACCAATCTGGTAGCCGGAAGGAGCAGCCGAGGTGAGTCTTGGTTGTGTGCACTGTGCCAGTGAGGAGTTTCCGAGGCCGACTATAGAGATGTCTCCGGGAACATTTATTTCATTCGTGTGCAGCCATGACAGCACGCCCATAGCCTGAATATCGCTTTCCGTGATGACTCCGTCAGGATGTTCATCACTGTATGCGCAGGAAAAGACGCGGGATGCATCCTTTTCATTGACAGAGGAATATGCAGTACAGTAACTGCCGCCGGTTTCTTCGGCAGCTTTTTTTATTCCATCAATAAAATCGCTGTCGTTTTGCTGAAACGAGCTTAAAAGCAGCAGAAGCTTTTGTCGTTTCAGGTCATACAGATGTCTGGCGGCAGCGTATGCCGTCTCTTTTCTGCTGAAAGACAGAAAATGGATATTGTCTGCATTCAGACCACCGCCTTCTGACAGGAACACGGTATCGGAGTTGGCCGGAAGTGAATCGGCCAGCCCGTCGAGAGATTTGTGGCAGCAGTACACGAGAGCGCCCGATAAAGCCATGGAGCGCATATTCTCCAGACATTTTTTCTCTACCTTTATATTATTATCCGTGTTGTTAAACAAGATAAAGTAATTACATGTTGACAGGACATCGTCGATTCCTCTCAGCATATCTGCGAAAAATGGATTTGAAATGTCGGGCAGTATGACCGCGACGGCATTTATCTTTTCCTGCCGGAGTCCGCGTGCCAGTTCGTTGGAATAATAGCCAAGCTCTTCAATGGCCTCCAGCACCCGTTGTCTTGACTTGTCCGCAACAGCATCGGAATTACTCATAACTCTTGAAACGGTGGCGATACTGACGCCCGCCCGCTTAGCGACATCTTTTAATGTAACCATATACAGGTCTCCTCTTACTATACTTAGTTTTTCTCTGATTCCATTATATATGCTGAAAAAAGAAATGAAAACAGAGGAATGGAAAATAATGTAAAATATCCAAAAATTTTTGTTACCATACGTTCAAAAACAATTTGACAGTATTACATTTAAATGATATCATTATTTCATAAAAAAGTAAACGTTTACATTTAAAAGAAAAAAGAAATCAAAAGGAGGAAACAAAATGGCACACGGAAATTTTGACCTGCAGGGAAAGGTAGCGATCGTAACAGGAGCTACCAGGGGCATTGGACAGGGTATTGCCCTGGGCCTTGCGCAGGCCGGAGCACATATTGTATGTGTAGGGCGCTCAGATGATACAATAACGAGAGCGGGGGTTGAACAGCTCGGACGAAAGTATCTGAACATCAGGGCAGACATGGCTCAGAAGGAATCGCCGGACATGATCGTGAGGCAGACACTGGAAGCCTTCGGACGGATTGACATTTTAGTGAATGCGGCGGGAATTACGAGAAGGGCCATGGCGATCGATGTGACAGAAGAAGACTGGCAGGATGTGCTTGATGTCAATCTCACGGCGGTGTTCTTTATGTGTCAGCGGGTGGCCCGGCAGTTTATAAAGCAGGGAGGAGGCGGAAAGATCATCAACATCGGTTCCATGACGTCTTATCAGGGCGGCATCAAAGTGATACCGTACACAGCTTCAAAGGCTGCGGTAAGGATGATCACTATGCATATGTGTAATGAATGGGCACAGTACGGGATACATATCAATGCCATTGCCCCCGGGTATATAGAGACAGACATGACGGCGGCCATGCGCAGTGAGCCCGAGCGTATGGCAGAGACGGCGCCCAGAATCCCGATGAAGAGATGGGGCAGACCCGAAGATTTAGCAGGAGCGGCAGTATTTCTTGCCTCAGATGCCTCAGATTATGTAAATGGTTTTACGATAGCAGTCGACGGTGGATTTTTAGCGAAATCCTGATGGTTTCAACAGGACAGTGAGGGAAAATTATGAGAAAAATATTATCATTCGTACTTATTTTGGCAATGGTGGGAAGTCTCGCGGCAGGATGCGGGAAGAAAGAAGAGAAAGATGCTTCATCAGATAAAAAAGAAGGGACAGAGCTGGATTATCCAAAGCAGAACATCAACACAATCATCCAGTTTTCCGCCGGCGGGCCTACGGACTTGTCCGTGCGTGCGGCGCTGGACGCGGCTGGACCAAAGCTTCCTTCCGGCGTAAATTTTATGGCTTCTAATGTGACCGGCGGCGCAGGTCTTGTCGGTCTGAACCAGGTGGCCACGTCAAAGACAGACGGTTATACGCTTGGCTGTATCAATGTTGATCTGGCAATCAACTATGCGCTTGGCAGGACGGACATGTCGCCGGAAGATTTTGTGCCGCTGGCGTGTTCCATCGGCGACCCGTATGCCCTTGTAGTTAAGTCAGACGCCCCTTATGACACTATGGAAGAGTTCGTGGAATATGTGAAAGCACATCCGGGAGAAGTCTCTATAGGGGATTCCGGTGTCGGGGCCGCTCCGTATCTCTCAGCAGTTGCTGTGGCAGATTATTTTGACCTGGATTACAAACAAGTATCTTACGATGGTTCCAGCGATGCGGTGACAGCTGTTGTCGGCGGCCATATAGACGGCACATATACTCAGCTTTCCCCGGCGATGGGGCAGTTGGAGGCAGGCGGGCTGAAGGCCATTGCCACATTATCAAACGACCGGATTGAAGCATGGCCGGATATACCTACGGTGAAAGAGACGTATCCTGATGTAGACTTTGAGATTCTCGGGTGGGTCTTCATCTCTGCATACAAGGGAACAGATCCTGAGATTTGCGGCTATCTGGAGGATGTGCTTGGCGAAGCTGTCAAATCAGAGGAATTTCAGACGACGCTGAAAGAGCTGAATATGCAGAATATCCCGATGACTACAGAGGAGGCACAGGAGTTTATCGCGGAACAGCTTGCTTTTTATAAGGAGCTCTGCAAGGATATCAAGGTGGAATAGCCTGCGCAAAGGCGGGCAGACGGCAGGGAAACGGGACAATATTTCCGGTTCCCTGCCTCTTAAACAGTATGTGGAGGTAGCAACCATGAAAAAGTATAATGTTGGCATATCTGTTCTCATGTGCATGCTGGCGGCGGGCATTTTTTACTTCACAAAAGAATTTCCCAAATACTATGCAGGCGCGCCGGGGAGCGGTTTCTGGCCGCGTGTCATAGCGGCAGGCATTCTGATCGTATCGGCGGTACTGTTGGCTGAGACGTTTATCAAGAAAGAGGAAAAAAGCGGCCCCCCTATCGTATATACATCACAGGGAATAAAGAGAGTATATATATTATCCGGGCTGATCGTATTGTTCGGGATCGGCCTGCAGTATCTTGGGCTAGTCATAGCGGCATTGTTGTTTGTCCCGGCGGTTATGTTCACACTGGGAGAGAAACGGGGGATATGGCTGGCGGCAGGAGGGGTCGGCGTGACTGCGGCTATCTATGTAATATTTGCAGTCGGCCTGCATGTAGTCCTGCCGAGGGCATTTTTTATGTAGAGAAAGGAGGGGATCGAATGAGTGTTTTTGTGGATGTTTTCTTAAATATCATGCAGCCATATCATCTGTTTTGCGTATGTGGAGGTGTGCTGATCGGTATCCTCGTAGGTGTTATGCCGGGGTTGTCCTCAGTCATGGGAATGTCGGTCACGCTGCCGCTTACATTGTCGCTGGATGGATATGGAGGCATACTGATGATGCTGGGTATTTTCTGCGGAGCCATATATGGGGGCTCTATAACAGCGATTCTTATTAATACACCCGGCACGGCCAACTCTGCCGCCACTTGTCTGGACGGTCATCCGATGGTGACAAAGCTTAAGCAGCCGGGGCGTGCTCTGGGAATCTCCACGACTGCATCTCTCTGCGGGGGTGTGTTTTCTGCCTTTGTGTTACTGTGGACAGCCCCGCTGCTGGCGAAAGTGGCACTGAAGTTTAGTGCACCGGAATATTTTGCGCTTGGAGTTTTTGGTCTTAGCATTGTGACAAGCGTATCGAGCAGATCCATATGGAAAGGCATTTTAGGAGCATTTCTGGGGCTGTTTCTTTCTACTATCGGAATGGACACGATCAACGGTACGTACAGATTTACGTTTGACCGGATATATTTGACCGGGGGAATCAATTTTGTTCCCGTTCTGATCGGTCTTTTTGCTCTTTCACAGGGACTTATCTCTGTTGAGGAACAGTATGGAAAGGTGAAGGAGAAAGTAAAGGGAAAACTGGAGCGTGTGCTTCCGACAAGGGCTGATCTAAAGGCTATATGGAAGACTATTTTAAGGTCCAGCATTCTCGGTTCTATTATTGGAGCTATACCGGGGACCGGCGGCGATATCGCTTCGTGGATCGGATACAACGAGGCAAAGAGATGGTCGCGGCACCCGGAAAGGTTCGGGGAAGGCGTGCCGGAAGGGATTGCTGCGCCGGAAGCTGCAAACAATGCAGTGTGCGGGGGAGCTCTGATACCGCTGCTTACACTTGGGATACCGGGAGACGCCTGCACGGCTATCATGCTCGGGGCACTGATGGTTCAGGGGATCGTGCCGGGACCGCTGCTGTTCGTGGAACAGACGGACAAGGTATATACGATAATCATCGGCCTGTTTATTGCGAATATTGCGATGGGCATTCTCGGATATCTTGGAATCCGCGTGTTTTCCAAGATCGTAAATGTGCCGAATAAACTCATGGTGCCGATCATCTTCGTGTTCTGCTTCGTGGGGACATATGCCCTGAACAATAACATTTACGACGTGTATCTGATGATAATCGCCGGTTTTGTGGGATTTTTCCTGCTGAAGCTGGACTTTTCCATACCGCCGATCATATTGGGAATGATATTGGGTAAGACGATTGAAAACAATTTTAGACGCTCCCTTGTAATGTCCAATGGAAATCCGCTGATCTTCATACAGCATCCGATATCGCTGGCGCTGCTGATCATCGCGTTCGGGGCGGTATTCTATCCGTTCATCCAGCCGGCCATAAAGAGGAAACTGGCAGGAAGCAGAAAGAGAAGAGACGACAGGGGGGACATGTCATGAGATGTATGTACTGCGAAGAGGGCGGACCGGATCTTATCAGGATAAGAAAGGTGAAGAGACACACACTGTACCTGCACCGTGATCAGACCTATCCGGGGCGCTGTATACTGGCGGCAGAACAGCACATAAAGAAGTTGACAGATTTAACGGCAGAGGAATACACACAGCTGTGCAGGGAAATGTACACAGCAGCCGTGATTCTGAATCGCCTGTTCTCACCGGATAAGATCAATTATGCTATTCTCGGAGACTGTTCGGAGCATTTGCATATACATATTGTTCCTAAGTACAAGGAGAAGAAAAACTGGGGGTATCTGTTTGAAATGAATGAGGAGCATCCGGTACTGCTTGAGAATGAAGCGTATGAAGCTGTGAGACAGAGGATCATAAAGGAACTGGAAAGAGAGGAGGCGGCACTTTGAAGTTATCAGAAAGATTTTATCCGTCTCTTCTTGCGTCTGAATGTTTTTATCCATATCTGGACAGAGAGGAGATTTTGCTCGATGCAGTCGAAAAAATACTGGACGAGGGTTATTACCGCCGGCTGGAGACAGGCACGCTCCATTCTAAAAGACTCAGATCCAGACTTGCAGATATAGTAGGCCGGTACGGTGTCGGATTCACACAGTGGATAACCAGCGACCTGTCCGCGCCCGGCCTCAACCCGTCGGCTGCAGACAGAGAGGTAAGGAGGAAAACCACGGACAAGATCAAAAAACTGGTGGATATGGCGGCTGAGAGCGGCGCTGACCGGATCGCCATGGTCAGCGGACCGGATCCGGGGGAGAAGTTCAGAGAAGAAGCCAGTGAGGGACTGGAGGAAGTTCTTCAGTCGGTACTGGAGCAGGTGGAAAAGTACCCCGGAATGAAACTTCTTTTGGAACCACTGGACAGAGGGGCGCACAAAAACCGTCTTATCGGTCCGTCGGACGAAGCTGTACGGCTGGTGAGACTGGCAGACATGGGGCGCAATGAGTGCCTGCTGTCATGGGACAGCGCACATGCGGCGCTGAATGGTGAACATCTGAAAGAATCTCTGTGTACGTCGGCTTCGTATCTGGGACATATCCATCTGGCCAATGCTGTCCTGAATCCGGAACTGGATGGGTATGGGGACTGGCATATGCAGATGGGAGAGCCGGGATTTCTGGATGTCTCCTGCGGAGCCGGGATCTTGGCGGATGCGGCAGCTGTTCTGCCCGGGGAAGAGATGTATGGCGTATCGGTCGAGTGCAGGTGCCCGGCGGATACAAATCCGTTTATTAACGAGAGAGACTGCAGAACTTTTTTGAAACAGGTTCTGGACAGGGACGTGAACGTCTGAGGAGGAAGATATGGAGATTCGGAAAAAACGAATTGCTCACCTGGAGAAGGTATATGCAGTTACGGCGGTCCGGGTTGACGGGAGAGAGTTCTGTATGGCGGCATCCGAGAACAGGGGAGGTACCTGCCTTCTCATTGACCCGGAGTCAGAAGAATGCTTTACCGTCTGGAACGGTCCGGGCGGAGTGATGTCGCTTGTGCCGCTGAAAGAGGAGCAGGCGGTACTGTCCATAGAAGGATTTTATCCGGTGTATGATTCTAAGGAGGCAGCTGTCTGCAAGACAGTGCTGGCTTTTCGGGATGGAAAGCTCACGACAGATAAAACAGAGCTTTGCCGGCTGCCGTATGTGCACCGCATCGGAATAGTGAACGGGGATGGAAAGACATTTCTCATTGCGTCAACATTATGTAATGATAAGGCATACGTGGAGGACTGGAATCATCCGGGCGCCGTATATGTAGGGGAATACGTGAAAGGCTGTCCTGTGTCACTGACGTGTCTCTATGAGGGACTCACGAAGAATCATGGGATGTACATCAAGGAAGATAACAGTTGTGCTCATATATTTGTAGGGGCTGCAGAGGGCATCCTGCATCTGTGCAAAGCCGGAGCGTGGTCTGCAAGACTGTGGAAGGCGGGGGAGACGAGCGATGTATGGCTGGAAGACGTGGACGGCGACGGTAATGATGAGATCGCGGCAATACAGGGGTTTCACGGAGACCGCATCCGTTTTCTGAGACGGCAGGGTGAGCGGTATTGCTGTATCGGGGAACTTCCGGTACAGTTTGGACATGTTCTCTGGGCCGGAGAACTGTTCGGGGAACTTTATATCATCGGGGGAAGCCGTGCCGGGGATAAGGCGCTGTCATTTTACCGTGTGGAGAGAAAAAAGAAGCCGGTATTTGTACCCGTTTACTGCGACTTTGGAACTGGTGCCGCACAGATCGCAGTTGTGCGTGGTAAACGCTCGGCGAGGATCTTTGCGGCGAGTCACGGAGAAGATGCCGTTGATATGTATACGTTATCAGGGAACTGATTTAATGAGCGGTATTACTTGGATGCGAAGGGACTGTGTCCGGCACAGCCGGCGTATTTCCGGAGCCCTTTGTCACGGTGTACAGGCTGTACAGTGAAGGAAGGCTGAAAGAGGCGCAAATGATGCAGAAGATATGTGTCAGATTTTGTGACGCGCTCCGGTGCGGCAGCAATATGTCTTATTTTAAAGAAGCGCTTAAGATAAGAGGGATCGATGTGGGTGGAATGAGAAGTCCGCAGCTTGATCTGGAGCGTCAGCAGACAGAGGCATTAGAGAAGAGGCTGGAAATACTCTGCAATGATGCCGGCATACCACTGAAACTTTTTTGATATGGAAAGGAATGGAAAGATGGGAAAAATACTGATCACAGCGTCTCATTATCATGAGCTCTGTGCAGATGCCAGGGAGCTTCTGGAATCCCGGGGACATGAACTTATGATCAATGAAAGTGCGCTGCCTTATTATACGTTTCAGCAGCTTGCCGAAGTGGTGGGAAATATAGATGCTGCTGTCGTCGGTCTGGATGAGTGGACGGAAGAAGTATTTCGAATGGCTCCGAGGCTGAAAGTGATAGCAAAGTTCGGAGTAGGAACAGATAATATTGATTGTGATACTGCAAAGGAATACGGCATCAAGGTGATCAACGCGCCGGGACAGAATTCAAATGCGGTGGCGGAGCTTACGGTAGGCTTTATGATACAGTTGCTGCGGAATATACTGCCGCTTTACGAGGGTATACGTCAGGGACAGTGGGTGCGGTACATAGGAGGAGAACTGAAAGGAAAGACAGTGGGGCTTTTCGGATTTGGCGCTGTCGCAAAACTGGTGGCAAAGAAGTTAAGCAGCTTTGAGACGGAAGTGATTGCCTGCGACCTGCATCCTGATTCAGAATACGCAAAGAAATATAATGTAGGACTTGTGTCCGCGGAGGAAGTCGTGGAGAGAAGTGATATACTGAGCGTACATCTGCCTGCAACGTCTGCGACATATCATCTGGTAGATAAAGCTATGATATCAAAGATGAAACGGGGTGCCTGTATGATCAATTGTGCGAGGGGTGCGGTTGTAGATACAGAAGCGCTGACAGAGGCGCTTAAGAGCGGATACCTGGCGGGGGCAGCGCTGGATGCCTTTGAGACAGAGCCGCTTCCGGCGGATTCGCTGCTCTTAACGTGTGACAACGTCATCTGCACTCCCCACACTGGAGCAGAGACATATGAGGCATACAGAAATGTAAGCCTTTGCACGGCACAGGGAATATTAGATGTGCTGGAAGGCAGGGAACCTTTATACTGGGTAAACAGAACAGGGGGAACTATATGAAGAATAAAATAGGATTCTGCGAATGGGTGATGCCAATAAAAGGTCCTTCCGTATTTGCTATTGCAGCCGGACTTGGAGCAGACGGTGTGCAGATCGACGACTGGGGAAGCTATTCCCAGAGCTTTCCGATGGCAGAAAAAAGAATACAGCATTTGTATACAGAAGAAGCAAAGAAGTGCGGGATGGAGATCGCATCCATGGGATGTAACGGTTTTTCAAGGGCTGGCGGGCTTGTGAACCGTCTCGGTACTCCGGAAGGGGATATCTCGCTTCTGGCGATCAGGACAGGAATCCGTACGTGCGTGGAGATGAATGTACCCCTTCTTATGCTGCCCTGCTGCTGGGATGGTTATCTCAGAACAGAAGCAGATATTGAAAATGCCTCAGAAATGCTGCGGACAGTCTGTAAAGAGGCAGAGGAAAAGAATGTGACCGTAGCGGTGGAAACCGTGCTTTCTCCGAAAAAGCTGAAGGAAATGTCAGACTATATTGGATCAACATCATTTAAGATATATTATGACACACAGAATACTCAGTATTTTGCCGGTGCCTGTCCGTCGGAGGAATTGAGACAGATGGACGTCTCTGATATTGCGGAAGTACATTTTAAAGAAGGACTTGCGGATGTACAGGGATGCCGATGCTTTGGGGAGGGAGAGACCGGGTTTGAGGAATCCGCAGAGGTACTTTGCAGAGGTGGATATGAAGGCTGGCTCATGATTGAAAATTTTTACCGGAAGCCGGCATTTAAATCAGGATGCAGGGATGTCTATGAGGCAATGAAAAGAGATGTGGAGACGTTGAGACGTGCGTTTGCACTGTGGTAAACGGCAAAGGCCGGTGCAGATAATACTGCATCGGCCTTTGTTCATTGATATTTTCCTGCACTTCTGTCTGTTCTTATGTACTTTTTCTCTTCTTCCGAGAGCAGTCCCGGAAGAAAGCCGCCGATAAAAGCGTCTCCCAGCCCTATTGTCACAGGGCGGCCGACGTGGTTCAGATCCAGTCCGGGGAGGCACAATAGTCGTTCTTCTCCCAACAGTGAAGTGAGCCTGCGGCAGAAGCCGATGCTGGAGTGCCTTGCCGGAATCGCTTTTGTATCTTCGTAATCTTGTTCTGTGAACCTGCTGCCGATGCGGAATCTTGTAGATGCCATCCAGATGCCGCCTTCCAGGGCTTCCTGCACGTTTCGGGGCTGTACGCCATATGCCAGCGCCCAATAGGCGGAGTGGCAGATGAGAAGCGGAACCTTCGCCTGTTCGTACATTTCTTTTACAGCTGCGGCTACTTCTTCAGCACTGGTTATATCTACAGGGTGCTGTACGTATCCCTGAAGCTCGTCCTCATTCAGGCTCAGCATATCAAGATGCGGGGCAAGAGTCTGTATCGTAAGCAGACCGATGGAGATATCTTCGTGTCCGCCGTCCTCGTAAAAAGTGATACATTCCGGGGAAAGTTCTTCCATGATCTGTATGGTCGTATTCAGCCTTCTTTTTAATACTTCTTTATCTTCGATCACATTATAACCGGCTGCCAGAAACACCTTGGCATCTTTTATCATTGCGCGGAAATCTTCATTGATCATGAGTCGTTTGCTTGGCAGGTCGTAGTCAAAGATGGCCCGGTTGGAGCGGGGAACGGTAAAATCAATATCATTTCCTTTTATATGCGCTCCTTTGGGGAACTGAAAAATGACATGAGGATGGAACGCATCCCCCTCATCCGGCACACTTGTTATCCAGTCAACGGTCGGAGAGACGAGATCCCTGAAATAACGGTTGAAGCTGCAGGCGTGGAGACAGCAGCGGTACCCGAGACGCCCCATAGATTCTGCGGCGCGCACAGGGGTGCCGCCTAATGTGATCTCATAGGAAAAGCGGTCTGCAAAAGAACGGACGATCGAATCTGACGATGTGAAGCGTTCCCCTCCGGTTCCGGACCTCATATAACCGAGCAGTGCTATGATGATATCCCGTTCCGATCGTATTTGTACATCACAGCAGATTTCTGATTCATGAATCTGGTAGGAATCAATAAGTGAATGGAGTATATCCGGATCCCATTCCAGCTCGAAATCAACGGTGTTCTGAAATCCCATGGCAATATAGTGTCTCATGATATCTGAACCTCCTTCTTTATATATTTTTTTGGGAAGTATATTTACAACTATTATAATCCATATAAAGAATGTAATCAATAAAATTATGGAATAAAAATAAAATAAATTTTCATATAAATATTAATATATTAAAATTATAGGCAATTAAAAACAAGGGTGATACAAGAAAAAACGCCTTAAAATAGCTGAAAAATCAAAAAGCAACGATATGTTTACAGGTGTTATTTTTGCTTGACATTACAAATATAAGAAAATATAATTACATTATAAGTAGTATCAAGGTAAAAAACCGGTTTTGAAAATACCATGATCAACAAAGAAAAGAGGTTTGCACATTCATATGAGAAGATTAGGAGGAATCTGAGATGATGAAAAAGACAGTAGCTTTATTCATGACAGTATTGATGGTATTTTCTTTGGCTGCCTGTGGTTCTGGTTCGGATGGAAAAGGAGATTCAAAGAAGGAGGAAGATGAAAAAGGCGGGGATTCTGAAGTAGTGCTTGAATTCCAGCAGTGGTTTGACAATGAGATGGAAGAAGGGTATCTGCAGAGTATCTGTGATGATTTTTATGAAGAGACGGGAATTAAGATAAAGCTTTTGAGCAATCCTTATGCAGATACGAAGACGCAGCTGGAGGCAAGCGCGGCGGCAGGCACGATGGCTGATATTGTGGCTCTGGACGGCGGCTGGATCTATGACTACGCGAAGCAGGGGCTGCTGGCAAAGCTGGACGGGCTGTATGAGGACACCGGATTTGACGCGAAAAGTGTTGCGGAGGGCACAAAGGTAGACAAAGCTTTGTATGCGCAGCCGATCGTTAACTTTCCATCTATGATGGCCGTTAATCTGGATCTGCTCAAGTCTGCGGGCGTCGACACTCTGCCCGAGACGTGGTCTGAATTTCAGGAAGCTTGTGAAAAGGTCACGGATTCGGGGGATAATGTGTACGGGTTCTGTTCTAATATGAGTACGGATAATGCGACCAGCGTAGAATATCTGACCGCTTTCGCCTGGAATTCAGGCTGTTCTATCCTGACGGACGACGGAAAACCGTTTATAGCAGACAATGAAGTGCTGGCAGACACATGTGAATTCCTGAAGGGGCTCATTGACGCAAAAGTCACTTCTCCTGGAATATACACAATGACTGACGCTGACAAAGTAGAAGAATTTACAAACGGCAGAGTTGCGTTTATCGCAGATTCTGTGGCACATATGTCCAATATACGTGAACAGGCTCCGGACATGAACTTTACATATATGAATATGCCGCATAAGGATGACTACAGCGGGGACAGTTATGTGCGTGTCAATAACTGGGCGGTAGGAATAGGAGAAAACTGCAAATACAAAGAAGAAGCTGCGAAGTTTATCGAGTACCTGCTTTCTCCGGAAGTAAATGCGGATCTCTGTATCCATGCCAACGCGTTCCCGGCCAACTCGGAGGCAGAGCCGCAGTATGAAGATGATTCGGATGCGTTTAAGGCAATATACGATGTATATATGAACAGTAATGGAGTGGCGGAGTATTATTCAATGCCTACCGCAGAGGCGCTTATGAGTGCGTTTATTGACGGATTGGTCATGTACTTTGACGGCGATTATGACGATGTAAACGATATGCTGAGTGAAGTTCAGACTCAGTTTGATGCAGCCTATGAATAAGGAAAGGAACTGAAAGGCAGGAGTTCCGCGCAGGAACTGCGCGGGACTCCTTTGCAAATTTACAGGTTCCTGACGCTGAACCTGTAAATATAACGGAAAGGATAAATGACTTATGTTTGATAAAACGGAAAGCAGAATGTTGAAAAAGTATCGTTTGCCGGGACGGCAGATGAAAGGAATATATCCTTATGCGTATGTGGCGCCCGTCTGTATCCTGCTGCTCGTGCTTCTGTTCGTTCCGATCGGCATGGTGATCTCTTATTCTTTTTTCGACAATGTTATCGTGACAGATAATCCTGTTTGGGTGGGAATGGCCAACTACAGCGCCATTTTGTCGGACACTGTGTTTGCAAGATCGATAAAAAATACGGTCATATTTGTGGTGATAAATGTAGTCTTCCATATGGCGATCGGCATGACCCTCGCCCTTATGATCAATGCCAGATGTCTTGGGAAAACAGCTAAAGCGATTTTTCGTATCGTGTTCATGCTGCCCTGGATGTTTAATGCGACGGTGATTGCGATCCTGTGGAAACTGCTGCTGAATTCGCATGGAGTCGTGAATTATCTGCTTTCTGTCCTGGGCGTGATAGCAAAACCGGTAGAATGGCTCAGCGACCGTTCGGCCGCCTTGTGGGTGCTGACTTTCATTAACATATGGGCGGGGTATCCTTTCTATATGATAAGTATATTGGCAGGACTTCAGGGGATATCGGATGATCTGTACGAGGCCGCGGGGATCGACGGGGCAAATGCACGGCAGAGATTTTTCTATATCACAATTCCGCAGTTGAAACCGATTCTGGTCAGCATTGCAATGCTGGATTTTATCTGGACAACTCAGAATTTTTCGCTCATCTGGCTTTTGACGGCAGGCGGACCGGCCCACGCGACGGAAATGATGAGTACCTATGTGTATAAAACTGCGTTCCAGAGCTTCCAATATGCAAAGGCGTCGGCTGCCGCCGTGCTCATTCTGGCTGCCTGTGTGATACTGGCGGTATTCTATGTGAGGAACCAGACGAGAAGGGAATAGAAAGGGGAGTTGGCAGTGAAAACAAAAGTACATACAAAAGCAGGATTGTGGGCAGGGCTTATTGCCGCGTCGCTGTTTTCCGGTCTCCCGGTCCTCTGGCTGCTGTCCAGTTCGTTTAAGTCAAACGTCAACATTTTTGCCCACCCGCCGAAGCTGATAGACGGAAGCTTCAGTCTGGGAGCGTATATATCCGTGCTGGGCGATCCGGAAAAGGTGAGGTTTTTCCTTAATTCATACGGCATTGCCGCAGTGGTAGTGCTGTGTACGCTGGTCATTGCACTGCTGGCGGCGTATGGATTCAGCCGTTTTGAGTTCCCGGGAAAAAAGATCATCAATACGGTGATCATAAGTGTGCAGGCGGTTCCGCCGATCACGCTGCTGATTCCGTATCTCATATTGATCGTAAGGCTCGGAGTCTATGACAGCCAGCTTGCGCTTGTGCTCACTTATGTCGTATTTACTTTGCCCTATGCGATTTTGATGATGACAGGCTACATGAACACGATGCCCAAAGAGCTGGATGAAGCGGTGCTGATCGACGGGGGAACCCACTGGAAGGCGTTGTGGAGAGTGCTTGTTCCGTCGTCCGTTCCGGGAATGGTCTCGGTGGGGATGTATACATTTATCCAATGTTGGAATGAATATCTTTATGCCCTTACACTGACGAAGACAAATGCGATAAGGACGGTTCCGATTGGAATAGCTTCCATGATGGGGCAGTACGCATTTGAGTGGAACGATATCATGGCCATGAGCATACTTGGTTCGCTCCCTGTGATCGTAATTGCCCTGTTTTTCCAGAAATACTTTATAGCAGGCATGACGGCCGGGGCGGTCAAAAACTGATGAACAGATAAAAAAGAAGAGGAGGATCAGAGGATGAAAAGAGTATCGGCCAATAAAAGCAGAGAGGCATTGCCCTCAATTATACTGGGAACAATGCGGATCGAGGGAATGAAAGAGGCGGAGGTTGAAAACCTTCTGGAAAACGCGATTGAAAATGGCACAAACTTTGTGGATACGGCGAATTGTTACGGGGAAAAGGAAGGCGGCGTGGAGTCGCTGCTCGGGAAGACCTTCCGGAAATATCCGGGACTGCGCGACAAGATCGTGCTGCAGTCAAAAGGGGGTATTACATTTTACCCGGACGGACGTCCGTTTCATAATTATTCAAAAGAGCATCTGCTGAGGACGCTGGACGCCTCCCTTGAGAGGCTTGGGACAGACCATCTGGATTATTTTCTGCTGCACCGGTCGGACCCTCTGTTCAGACCGGAGGAGATCGCAGAAGCCTTTGAGATCATGAAAGAATCCGGAAAAGTGCTCCATTTTGGCGTGAGCAACGAGGTCCCTACTGGTATAGAACTGATGCAGAAATACTGCAGCGTACCGATCGAAGTGAATCAGATGCAGTTCAGCATTGTGCATGCGGATATGTGCGTGCAGCCTGTCGCCACGAACAATCATGACTTTTATGCTGTGGACCGGGACGGGGGAATCTTGAATTACTGCAGGCTGAAAGAGATTCAGCTGCAGGCGTGGTCTCCGTTCCAGTATGGTTTTATAGACGGCGTGTTTATTGATAATCCGAAATATGAAAAAGTAAATGCGGCGATGGAAAAGGTGGCAGAGCGTCACGGCGTGTCGAAGACGACCATTGCAGTGGCGTGGATCCTGCGTCACCCGGCGGATATGCAGGTGGTCTGCGGGACGACGAAGACAGAGCGCTTTAAAGAGTGCTGCAAGGCATGCGACGTAGAGCTGTCCTATGAGGACTGGTATGAGATATATTTGGCGGCAGGCTACCCAATTATGTGATATATGTTAGAAAAACGGTTCTTTCATTCAGGAAGAACCGTTTTTGCTGAAACGATGAAAATTTTATCCCGCGCTGTGTAAAGACGGCCGCTATATCCGTTCTGCTTCGATCAGGCGGGTGCATTCGTAATAACGGTTGACACGTTCTTTGCTCTGATAATTTCCGGCGATCAGGTAAAGGCAGTCAATGAGAGAAAACTGCGGCAGGTTCTCGGACATGGGCTCGTAGCAGATGATCTCGCCCTGGTTTGCAAGATTGTTGTAGTTAAACCCGGTGATGATCAGAGATTCTGCCTGCTGAGCAAGCGGAGAGTCCTGAGAGCTTGTAATGGCAACAGTCGGGACACCGTGTTCTCTGGCGTATTTTATACAGTTTACAACAGGCCTTGAATGACCGAAATTGCTGATGCCGACTATGAGGTCTTCCGGCTGC
Organism: [Clostridium] hylemonae DSM 15053; assembly: GCF_008281175.1. Classification (NCBI taxonomy): domain Bacteria; kingdom Bacillati; phylum Bacillota; class Clostridia; order Lachnospirales; family Lachnospiraceae; genus Lachnoclostridium; species [Clostridium] hylemonae. The sequence goes on along the minus strand of NZ_CP036524.1, from coordinate 2,604,017 downwards.
GCCATTCCGATGGCCGGCAGCATACTGTGGGGGTCTCCGTAGCAGCTGCACAGGATGCCGAGACGGTCAAAACGGTTGCAGGCGCTCTGGGCCGCGATATAGGAACGGCCTTCCCCAATAAATATCACATGCCGCGCGCTGCAGATTTTCTTTGCAACTTTATCCATAGTAGGAAAATCCATGAGGGATAAAGTGTCTCTCAACATCTCTATTTCGCTTTGGATGACATAATTGCATATACTTTCCGGCGCGGATGACTCAGACATGGCGATCTCCGATGATGTGACAGAAAGCTGGTCCTGGCCGGCGAGGAGGTATTCCTGCAGGCTCTGACGGAATGCTTTGAAGTTTTTATAACCTAATATCTGAACAAAACGCGTCACAGAAGCGGCGCTGACATTGCTTTTTTCTGCAATGTCACCGATCGAACAGTTCAGCAGGCTTTGCGTGTCGGTGATCAATATATCGGCAATCCTCCTCATGGCAGGATTGAAATGCATGTAATGAAGCTTTGTGGCCAGAATAGGGTTAGTTAGAGAATTCAAAAGAAAACCTCCTTAAATGTTATTGGAAATTATATCCATATTTATTTTACATCAAATTGAATCATATTGAAATGAAAAACGTCTAAAAAGTCATTTCCGCCCGTTTTATAATATGGTTTTGGTATACTTCGTCCAGTTCTACGAAATACCCGCTCCATCCCCAGACTCTGACGATAAGATTTTTATAGCTTTCCGGATGCCGCTGTGCGTCGATGAGCCGCTCCCGGTTTACGGCGTTTAGCTGAAGCTGATGACCGCCGAGTTCCATGTAGCTTTTCACAAACATGGCACATTTGCGTAAGGCATCTCTGTTCCGGAAGGAAGAGTCGTGCAGTTCTAGTGTCAGAGGACCGCCGTTGGCGGCTTTTTCCAGGTGAGGCTTTGCAAAAGATTTTATAATAGATACGGGTCCTTTGCAGCGGGCGTATAAAGAAGGAGAATAATTACAGGAAAATGGTTCTCCGGCGTTGCGTCCGTCGGCTGTGGCGGGGGTTTTTCTGGAGTGCCAGATGTAGTACATGGCGGAGGCTGTGCCCGGGCGGAAGCGGCCGCCTCTGTCGTTTCTGTGGCTGTCCAGTGCCGCTGCGAACGAGTCGATGAGCTGCACGGCGATGCTGTCTGCATAATCATCGTTGTTGCCCATTTTTGGCGCTTCGTACCGGAGGATGTTCTGTTCGGCCTCGTATCCTGAGAAATCCTTGTGCAGCATTTCGGTGAGCTGGGAAGCAGTAAAAAGCTTCTCGTCAAATACATATCTGCGGACGGCTGCCATGGAATCTGCAGCGCAGGAAAGGCCGTCGCCGTGGAAGCCGTAATTATTGTACTTGCCCGGAGCGGATATATCCCGTATTTCGTTCAGGCAGTCCGGGCAGAGCAGGCTGAGGAAAGGCGAAGGCTCTTTGTAAACGTTTTCCGTAGATTTCATCAGCGCATCCGCCTGTCTGACAATATTTTCCTGTACGAGGCGGGCAAAATCGTCATAGTCACCGCACGACTCCAGATGTTCCGCGGCTTCGCTCACCGCCTGCGGGAAGCAGAGACTGTCCCAGTTGACGAGGTCCATGTAACCTGGAATAAGTATTTCCCAGCATGCAGCTATTGTATACCGGTAAGCATCGGTCTTGTCATAGCCCCACTTGAGAAGGGCGGGGATGATGACCTCGTCGTTCGTATACTGGGGGAACCCAAGTCCTTTTTGGGTGAGTGTTGTCGCCAGTTCGTATGTTTCGAGCGGGGTATTCCTGTGAACTCTGAGATTGATCTTCGGATCTATCAGGCAGAGCTCCCGGCTTGCGATCAGGCACAGTTCTGAAAGTTCGTTGTAGTCGTCTGTTCCGTCCGGCCCGGATCCGCCCAGTACGACGGTCTGGCCGTTGTCACCCTGCTGTATGCCGATATACAGATCGCTGTCCTTGTTGCAGGAGATGAAGAACTCCTCCAGTAATTCCAGGGCATCGTCTTTAGTCAGTCTGCCGGAATCCAGATCGAGCCGGTAATATTTATACAGATACTGGTCGATGCGCCCCAGTGTATTGTGGTAATTGCCATTACACCAGAGTGTATAGTGAAGCAGCCGCAGAAACTGCAGTGATTCAAGAAAGGAACGGGGCGGATTGCGGGGGATGCTGGCAAAAGTTTCTGCTACGACAGCATTGCCGGCAGACGCGGCTTCCGCGCGGTATCTGTCTGCCAGTTCCTCCATGCACAGCAGGGAGTCCAGCATCGCGTCCAGAAGTGAACGCTGCTCTTTTGTGATGTTTTTGGACATCTGAAGCTTTATTTTTTCTTTGACGGCGCCGGACCCGGCTTCCATGAACAGTTGATAGTCGGGACACATGTTGAAGACCCGGCCGTTTTCGTGAAAAGCAAACTGGGCTCTCAGCCGTTTGTCTTCCTGTTCTGTGTGAAGCTCGGGGACCGTCGGAAAAGTTCTTAAAAGAGCGATCCTTTCGCTGGGCAGTACGACGGGTTTTTCGTGTTCCAGCACATATCTGAGGCGGAGAGACGCCCGCGCTGTGTCGCTTATGCCCTGCCGCGACCACTTCCCGGCCTGCCTGTACGGGTCCTCGGCCGGCTGGCGGTACACTCTGTGGGATTTGCCTACGATAAAATAATCATATAGTTTTTGGATATAATTGCTTTTCATATGAACAGCCTCCTATAAATGTGTACATGGGATTCCATATTGCCTGAAAATATCTGTGTTCAGGCGGGGGTTACTGCTGACGGAAAATCCGGGCGTATAAGCAAGACCTACCATTGGATATTTTGCGCCTGCCGTGAGGTGGTAGGGGAGCAGCTCCACCTGGTCAAGCGCCGGTGCGTTTTTGAGGAGACGCGCGGCGGCGTCCAGACTGGCGTCGTCATCATTGACGCCGGGGATAACGGGGATTCTGACGGTAAACGGACGTCCGCTTTTCTTTAACCGTTCTAAATTATCCAGTATCGGTCTGTTGTCCGTGCCTGTGTATCTGCGGTGCATGCCGGGGTCTGCCAGCTTCAGGTCGAAGATGATATGATCCATTTCGTCGAGGACGGATGTGAAGATCTGGGCGCTGCAGTATCCGCATGTTTCTATACATTTGTGAACGGTGGGCATCAGGCTGGAAAGTTCCAGCAGAAAAGCGGACTGAAATGTAGGTTCTCCACCTGAGAAAGTGATTCCGCCTCCGTTTTTGCGGAGGAAATCTGCGTCCCTCATCAGGAGGGCGGCCAGTTCCCTGGAAGAGTATTTGTCTCCGCATATTTTCCGCAGATGAAGCGGGCAGACCGGGACGCATGATCCGCAGGCGTTGCAGTCCATGCCGCTGCGCGGGCAGGCCGCGGTGCATTTTCCGCAGTGTACGCAATTGTTTACTGCTGTCATCAGCTGAGGGGCGAAAGAGAGACCTTCAGGGTTGTGACACCATGTACAGCGCAGGGGGCAGCCTTTGAAAAATACGGTAGTCCTGATTCCCGGCCCATCGTAAAGCGCGAACTCTTTGATGTCGAAAATAGTGCCTGTCGTCATGGAAATTCCTCCCTTGGCATAAACGGTTAACAGTTTACTATATTATAGTATTGATAAACAAAAATTTCAATAAAAATATAAAATATAAAAATAAATTTTCAAATATAATACATTATAACAAAAGAAAAATAATTATAAATAATGGAAAAACATAGGAAATGCTTTATAAAACAGCTGTAAAGTGCTGGAAAATTAGATATTAAAATCCTTGACAAAATATATTTATGAAAATATAATTACATTATATATAAAATATGTGTAATTATTGTTACATTGAGTAGAACGATGAATCTTAGATAGGAGGAAAAAGACATGTTAATGAATATGGAAAAAATATTATCGGCCGCGAATGAAAACTGTTTTGCGATACCGGCTTTCAATACGCCTACGAGCATGATACTGCGCGGGCTCATTGAAGCAGGAGAGGAGGCTGACGCGCCGATGATCATTGAGATACATCCGGATGAACTGGAATTTGCCGGTGAATCTTTTTTAAAGTCAGTCATTGAGGAGGCACATAAGACACATATTCCTGTGTGCATACATATGGATCATGGTTCACGCAAAGACCAGATAGTAAAGGCGATCCGGTGCGGGTATACTTCTGTTATGATAGACGCTTCCAGCCGGCCGTTTGAAGAAAATGTCAGCATCTGCCGTGAGGTATGTGAACTGGCCCATGCGGTAGGAGTGTCAGTGGAGGGAGAACTGGGCACGATAGGGACGACGAATCAGGATATTGAATCGACGACGAGTACGGAGATACGTTATACAGATCCGGAGGCTGCAAAAAGGTTTGTTGAGGAATCAGGCGTAGATACGCTGGCTGTCGCCATAGGAACATGTCACGGTATCTATCCGGAAGGAAGGCAGCCGAAACTTGAACTGGAACGGCTGAGAGAGATAAAGGAGAAAGTAGGCATACCTCTTGTGCTGCACGGAGGCTCGGCAAACAGGGACGAGGAGATAGCCGAGGCGTCCAGAATGGGGATCAACAAGATCAATATATCCAGTGATGTCAAGGACGCGTTTTACCAGAAATGCAGAGAGGTGCTGCAAAACCCGTATTTGAGAGAGCCGGAGGACATATACATGCCGTGCATTGCACAGATGAAGAAAGTGGCGCTTCATAAGTTTGAACTTCTCGGCACCGCGGGCAAGGCAAAGCTGTATAAATAGCAGATCGTAAAATAACCGCTTTCTTTTGTTCTTTCCGCTAAAGAGTGGTATAATAAAACCAAAGTTATAAAACTCTAAAGGTGGGATACCATGGCAGAAGACAGGACAGGCGGCAATACAATTCACATATGGAAGCTGGCAGTGCTTATAGTAGGACTGGCAGCTTTTGTCCTTCTTCTTGGAGATGTGACCGGAAGCTACCGCCTGGAAGGGGTGGATATAGCTGTGTGCACGGCGGTCCAGTCACTTCGGTGTCCGTTTTTGACCGGATTTTTCAAAGTGATGACGAATATGGTACATCCTGTGGTGCTGCTCATTATCAGTATGGCCATGATACACACGCTCAGGCAGCGGCAGTATCTCATTGCGCTCTTTGTAAATCTCGTTCTGGCTGTGCTCCTCGATCTGGCTGCCAAAGGGTGGATCATGCGGGAGCGCCCGCCCCAGGGACAGCAGATGATCGCAGAGACAGGATACAGTTTTCCGAGCGGACATGCTATGCTGGCCGCCAGTTTCTATGGGTTTATTCTCTTCCTCATATGGCAGACGAAGAAGAGCAGGACTTATAAGACAGCCGGTACGGTTATCTGTCTGACGATGATCGTACTGACCGCTCTTAGCCGGATCTATCTCGGCGTACACTATGCGACCGACGTCCTGGGAGGTTTCCTTGCGGGAATGATCTACCTTATCATATATACGTCTGTAGCCAGACGGTATTTTGCAAAAGGGATACCCGGCCGGGGGCAGAGTGAGGCGGAGATCAATCCGCTCCTTAAGAGCTTTCAGTATGCGTTTGCAGGAATTATAACCGGGCTGAAAACAGAGCGGAATATGATGATACATTATTCGGCTCTCGGGCTGGTGGTCGTATTTGGAATCACGCTCAAGCTCTCTGTGACTGAATGGTGTATCTGCCTTATTCTGTGCGCCCTTGTCATCTCGCTGGAGCTTGTCAACACAGCGGTGGAAGCTGTGGTGGACCTTGTGACGAAGGAGCACAGGCGGCGCGCCAGGATCGCCAAGGACACAGCGGCAGGAGCGGTATTGATAGCCGCGATGACAGCGGCTGTCATCGGAGGGATCATATTCGGCCCGAAGATACTGGCGCTGTTTGCTCTGAAATGACGGAGGAGGTGGATGCATGACGGAACGAAAAGAAGTGATCTCTCACTGCCTGGCTTTTCAAAATGTCTATGAGGACTATCCGTTCCGGGACACGGACTGGTGCGTGGTCAGGCACAAAGACAACAGAAAAGTATTTGCCTGGATTTTTGAAAGAGAAGGGCATATATGGGTAAATGTAAAATGCAGCCCTGAATGGGCCGAAGTGTGGCGGCAAACCTATCCGTCGGTACTGCCGGCATATCATTTGAATAAAAAACATTGGAACTCTATTATCCTTGACGGAACTGTGCCGGATGAAGAGATATGCAGGATGATAGGTGATAGTTATGATTTGACAGGAGAAAGGAGAAAAGAGAATGGATAACTTAGGTGAAAGTTTAAAAAAGGTAATGCTGGCAGGAGTAGGCGCATTGGCCACAACGGCGGAGAAGTCAAAAGAAATTCTGGATGACCTTGTAAAAAAGGGAGAACTGACAGTAGAACAGGGCAAGGTGCTCAATGAAGAACTGAAGCACAATGTAAAAAAGGCAGTGAAAGATAATGTCACGGTAAAAGTAAAACCGACCACGCCGGAAGAGCTCGGAGAGCTGCTTGACAAGATGACGCCGGAGCAGATAAGCCAGCTTAAGGAGCTGCTCGAAGGGCTGGAACAGGAAGCAGACCCAAAATCTGAGGGAGAGATGACAGAGGAAGGCCCGGAAGAAGGAAAGAGCGACGGAGCGTCAAATGAGTAAGGAAACATCAACAGAATACGGGACAAGGCTTAAGGAGATCATGTCTGTCCTGAAAAAGCACAGTATCGCCAGGGGTGTTACACCGGAAAAGCTGCGTCTCATACTGGAAGATCTCGGACCTACTTATATTAAGCTCGGCCAGATCATGTCCATGCATTCAGATGTTTTGCCGAAGCGGTACTGTGATGAACTGATGCGGCTTCGCTCGGACGTAAGCCCTATGCCTTTTGAGCAGGTCAGGGAGGTGATCGAGGCCTCCTACATGTGTCCGCTCGGGGAAGTGTTTCAGGAGATCGACGACGCGCCGCTTGGCTCGGCATCTATCGCCCAGGTACACCGGGCAGTGCTGGAAAGCGGGGAGAAAGTCGTCGTTAAAGTGCAGAGGCAGGGAATCTATGACACGATGTCCCGCGATATAGGGCTGCTCCACAAAGCGGTCAGATTTCTGCCGCCGGTCAATATGAAGGGACTTGTAGATCTGGACCTTGTGCTGGATGAACTGTGGAGCGTGGCGCAGGAGGAGATGAACTTTCTGAACGAAGCCTCTAATATGGAAGAATTCGCAAGGTTAAACAGGGAAGTCGCATTCGTGGATGTCCCTGTTTTGTATCGGGAATTTACGACCGGGCAGGTGCTCGTGATGGAGTATATCGACGGTTTTGGAATCGATGAGAAAGAGCGTCTTCTGGAAAATGGTTACGAACTGGCGGAAGTCGGCAGCAAGCTGGCGGACAATTATGTAAAACAGATCATGGAGGACGGCTTTTTCCATGCGGATCCTCATCCGGGCAATGTAAAGGTGCGGGGCGGAAAGATCATCTGGATCGATATGGGAATGATGGGGCGCTTAAGCCCCCGCGACAAAGAACTGATCGCGGGCGCCGTGCAGGGCGTGGCAGAGAATGATGTGGGGCAGATACTGGAATCCGTTATGGCGCTTGGTGAGTTTAAAGAGAAGCCAGACCAGAGCCGCCTGTATGCGGACATCGGAAATCTGCTGACGAGGTACGGGACCACGGATATTGGAAAGATCGACATTGCCGGGATCATAGAAGATTTAATGGAGGTGATGAAGGACAATAAGATCATCATGCCTCACGGCCTCACCATGCTGGCAAGAGGTATGTCGCATATGGAGGGTGTTATTGCAGATATCAGCCCGGAGATCAATATGGTCGAGGTGGCTTCCGCGCGAATCGCGGGCAATCTTCTGGCCGGCGGCAGATGGAAAAAGGAGTTGAAAAGCGGGGGGAGGAGCATATACCGCTCGATCCACAAGGCGCTGGATATCCCTGCGCTGGCGGCGGACCTTCTCAGAGGCTTTTTAAAGGGGCAGAACCGGATAAATCTGGATCTGCACGCGACAGAGGATCTGAACGCCATGCTTACAAAGCTTGTGAAGAAGCTTGTCATGGGATTCCTCGTGACGGCCCTTCTCATAAGCTCCAGCATCATATGTACCACGGATATGAAACCGAAGCTGTGGGGGATCCCCGCGCTGGGTGCCTTTGGCTATCTGCTGGCGCTGGGACTTGCTGTATGGATCTTTCTGAGTCATATCCATACAAAGAGAAAATAGAACATACAGATACTGACTTTTGACGGCATATCTTTTGATATGCCGTCATTTTTCCAGGAGGTACAGGAAACTTTCTGCATTTTACGGTTGACTTTGACGTCGCGTAAAGAAGTATGCTTGGTTTGGACCGGAGGAGGTGATGAAAATGGAGTATAGTATAAGAGAACTGTCGGACATGGCCGGAGTGAGTGCACGCACTCTGCGCTACTACGATGAAATAGGTCTCTTAAAGCCGCTCTCTACCACAGAGGCCGGATACCGTTATTACGGCAGAAACGAAGTGGCATTGCTGCAGCAGATCTTATTTTACCGGGAGCGGGGATTTGACCTGAAGTGTATACGGAGTATTCTCTATGAGGACGGTTTTGATATTATGAGCGCATTGGAGGATCACCTTCTGGGGCTTTACGAGGAAAAAAGGCACGTGGATGCCTTGATCCGGACAGTAAAGCAGACCATATCGTCAATGAAGGGAGAATGCAGCATGAACGATAAAGAAAAATTTGAAGTGTTCAAAGAGAACATGGTAAAAGAGAACGAAGAAAAATACGGAGCCGAGGCACGTCAGAAGTATGGAGATGAATCTGTGGATGCGTCCAACCGGAAGGTGCTGAACATGACAGAGAAAGAGTATGAACGGTTTGAAGAACTTGGCGGCGAGATACGCAGACTGCTGGAGGAAGGCGTCCGATCAGGTATAAAACCGGACGGTGAAGAAGCCGGCAGCATTGCGGCGCTGCACAAAGAATGGCTCTGTATGACCTGGAAGCAGTATACGCCTGAGGCGCACAGAGGTATCACACGCATGTACGTGGAAGATGAACGGTTCCGGGCATACTATGACAAGGAAGAACAAGGCTGCGCGGCACTGCTCAAAGAGGCTGTGGACCACTGGGCAGACTGACGGGAACGGCAGCCGGGGCAGCGATCCTAGCGGCGCGGAAGTTATCACGACTTTGTGATTATTGAATAATTGCAGTACCTCTCATATGACGGTATAATAGAGTCAGCGATCGAATATAAGAGGTGCACTATGCAGAAAATATTAATTGTAGAAGATGATATAGAACTGAATCAAGGTATATCCTATTCCCTTGAACGGGAGGGGTATCTCGTCATATCTGCACATTCCCTGAAGGAGGCCAGGCGCCTCTTTTGGCAGGAATGTGCAGATTTGGTTTTGCTCGATGTTAATCTGCCTGACGGAGAGGGATTTGCGCTCTGCAGGTGGATGAAGGAGCAAAAGGAGATTCCCGTGATCTTCCTCACGGCCCGGGATATGGAGGAGGATGCGCTCAACGGTTATGAGACCGGCGCGGACGATTATGTGACCAAGCCGTTTTCCATGAAGATCCTGCTGAAAAAGATGAACGTCATCTTAAAGCGCGCGGACACGGGTGCGAGAAATATATATGATGACGGCTTTTTGAAGATTGACTTTGACATGGCAAAGATGGAAGCCGGAGGAACTGAATGTGCGGTGACGCCCACAGAATTTCGGATGCTGCGCCTGTTCACAGACAATGCCGGGCAGCTGCTCACCTATTCGGTACTGCTGGAACAGTTGTGGGACTGCGACGGCCAGTTTGTAGACAGGCATACGCTTGCGGTGAACGTAAACCGGCTGCGGGGCAAGATCGAGGATGAGAAGCACAAATATATATCAAATGTTTACGGGATGGGGTATCAATGGCTGAAGTAATCATTCCCGCACTCTGTTTTGCCGCGGCAGCAGCCCTTATGTGGCACCGGATGCGGGAGCTTAAAAGAGACATCTATACATTTACGGAAAAACTGGAGAAGAGTCTGGACGTGATGGAAAAGGGGGAGGAGCTGAAAGAAAGCGGACTTCCCGAAGATACACTGTGGGGCAAGACAGAGGGGAAGCTTGTGAAGATAAATCACATGTGGCATCAGAAATATGAGGAAAACAGCAGAGAGAAGAGACAGATGAAGGAACTTATATCTGACATATCCCATCAGACACGGACGCCTGTAGCCAATATGAAGCTGTATCTGGAACTTCTGCAGTCAGGGGCTCCTGACTCTGAAAAGTACAGTGAATTTCTTGGAAAGATGGCGGGGCAGACAGAAAAGCTGGATTTCCTCCTCCAGGGAATGGTCAAGATGTCCCGCCTGGAGGCGGGTATCATTGAGATACAGTACCAAAAGGCGCGTATATTTGAGACACTCGTGCGTGCGGCTGAGGCGGCAGTTCCCGCCGCCGGGAAAAAGGGGATCAAGATCAGTGTGGAATGCGCTGAAGAGATACAGGTGACCCACGACGGGAAATGGACGAGCGAGGCCATATTCAATATTCTGGACAATGCCGTAAAGTATACAGATCCGGGCGGAACAGTGCATATAAGCGTAACGGAGCAGGAGTTCTTTACAAAGATAAGCGTTAAGGACAGCGGAAAAGGCATTGCACAGGAAAGGCAGCCGCTTGTATTCCAGCGGTTCTACCGCGAGCCGGAAGTGCACGGTGAGGAAGGGATCGGCGTAGGGCTGTATCTTGCAAGAGAGATCATAACACGTCAGAAAGGATATATAGAAGTGCGGTCCGAAGCGGGAGCGGGTTCAGAGTTCTGTATTTATCTTCCGAACGGGATATAATAAGGGATTGCCGGAAGAGTCACAAGTCTGTGATTCTTCTTTCTTGTGAACGGTTTGTGATTTTTTTCAGATATGCTTGTTGTAAAGAAGAAAGGAGACAGAAAAGATGAAGACATGGATCGTAGAGACAAAACATCTGAAAAAGTATTATAAGCTTGGAGAAAATACGGTAAAGGCACTGAACGGCGTGGATTTTCAGGCGGAGGAAGGTAAGTTTACCGCTATCGTAGGAAAGTCGGGCAGCGGTAAGAGTACGCTGCTCCACATGATAGGCGGGCTGGATACACCGACAGAAGGACAGGTGATCGTGGACGGGAAAGATTTATCCCGCATGAACAAAGAACAGCTGGCGGTCTTCAGGAGACGTAAAGTTGGATTTGTGTTCCAGAGCTACAATCTGGTACAGGACTTGAACGTCTATGAAAATGTCATCCTGCCGATCGAGCTGGACGGCGCCCGCGTGGACAGAGAGTTTGTGGATGAAATACTTAAGCTTCTGAAGCTTGATGAAAAGAGGGAGGCGCTTCCGTGTACGCTGTCCGGCGGGCAGCAGCAGAGGGCGGCCATAGCCCGGGCGCTTGCCTCAAAACCATCTATCATACTTGCGGATGAGCCGACCGGTAATCTGGACACCGGGACAAGCCACGATGTTATGGGGCTGCTCCGGGTGGTCGCAAGGCAGTTTCACCAGACGCTCGTGCTCATCACGCATGACCAGGATATTGCGCAGCTGGCGGACCGGATCGTCCGTATCGAGGACGGCCGGATCGTGAAGGGAAGTGAGCGTCATGCTTAAGAATAACAACGGCAGAATAATCACAAAGCTGGCGCGGCGTTCCATGGCAGGAAACCGGCGGAGAAACGCGGTGATGGCTACGGCCATTCTGTTGTCGGCCTTCCTTCTGTTTACCATATTGACAGTTGGCATCACTTACTTTAAGATGCAGACGCGTCAGGAGATGCGGATGAAAGGGGCGGATTTTGACGCGGTTCTTATCGGAGGATTTACAAAGGAGCAAAGACAGCTGTGTGAAGAGAATGCAGATATCACAACCATCGGCACAGAAGCAAAAGCCGGTTACACGGAAGAGACAGACGAGGATGATACGCTGCATACGATCCTTATATGGAGCGACGACACTTATTGGAACACGCAGAGAAAACCGGCAGTAGAACGGATGGAGGGAAGATATCCGACAAAGGAAAATGAGCTGCTGGCAACCAAGGCCGCCCTGGAAGACTGCGGAAAAGGGGATCTGGGGACAGGAGATTCTTTTGCGCTTACTTATCAGGACAAACATGGCACGCATACGAAGGAATTCATCATATCAGGCATATGGGAAGGCTATGGGGACAACAAAGTATTCTATGTGTCAAAATCATTTTTTGAGCAGTCCGGATATAAATTTTCTGATACAAACTCCGGCATTTTGTACCTGAATTTTAAATCTGTGCTGATGACGGAAAGGGCACAGTCGGATTTCAGGGATTCCCTGGAACTTGGAAAGCAGCAAAGGCTTTTTTACTCATCCGGGGTGGAAATGTCTGTACAGATCGTGGCAGGACTTGCGGGACTCATCATCATGACCTGTCTGAGCGCGTACCTGCTCATCTACAACATCCTGTACCTGTCGGTGTCGGGCAGTATACGATATTACGGCCTTCTTCAGACGGTCGGGATGACGGGAAAGCAGATACGGAGGCTGATACAGAGACAGATGCTCATGATCGGGACCGCCGGTACGGCCGGAGGGATCCTGCTTGGATCAGCGGTATCGTTCTTTCTGATCCCGAAAGTCGTGAAGCTGATGGGCATACGTGACGAGGTGGAGGTCGCCTTTCATCCGGCGGTCTTCCTGCTCAGCGTTGCCGTCGCCGCGGCTACCATATACCTTGGCAGCCGCAGGCCCGCCAGGATCGCGGATTCCGTATCTCCGCTGGAGGCGCTCGGCTACCGGGCGGTATCAGGGAATAAGCCGTCGCATAAGACGGGAAAGGGGAATATCCTGTGGAGGATGGCTCGGGAACAGCTTGGAAGGGATAAGAAAAAGACCGGTATCGTCATCCTGTCCCTGGCAGCCTGTCTGTCTGTATTTCTCTGTCTTGTCACAATGATCGAGAGCCATGGAGCCCGGACGATAATGTCCAATTACATGAATTCAGACCTGATCATTTCCAATGATACGCTGAGAAAAGAAGACACGTCAAAGTGGGCCCGAATAATAGATAAAAAGTTTATTACAGGGATCAGGGAGATGGACGGTGTAAAACAAGTGCATCCCATGACGAGCACACAGATCATCATCCCGTGGGAGCCCGGGTTTTCTGATATGTGGATGAAAGAATTCTATGAGACGTGGATGGACCACAGCTACGGACAGGACGTTGAAGAATACCGGCAGCATCCGGAAAAGTTCTACACCTTTATGTCCGGGATCGACGAGGAAGAATTTGATTATGTGAACAGTACGCTGGAAAAACCGGTGGATAAAGAGAAATTCATGAACGGAGAGACGTGCCTCATATACAGGGATGATCTGTCGCTTAAGCTGTCTGATGTAAGAGGGAAAAAGCTTGCTTTTACTCCGTATGATGACAGCGCACAGTCGTACAGCATGGAGATCGGTGGTATGGTGGATGACGGGTATTATGCATATATGACAGGTATGGCGCCTGTGATAATCGTAAGTGACGCGTTCGTGGATAAGACCGTTGAAGATCCATGGATCTCCAGAGCAGGCATCCAATATAAAGAAGAGTATGACGCGCAGACAGAGGCGCAGATAAAGGACTTTGCGGAAAAAGGCCCTCACGGGGGAGATGTGTCATATGATTCAAAGATAGATACTATGAAGTCGGTCAAAAAGGCACAGGGCAATATGATGGGCGTAGGGATCGGGATAACGCTCATACTCGCGATGATAGGGATCATGAATTATATTAACACAGTATCCGGAAATATACAGAACAGACAGACCGAGCTCTCTGTCATGGAGAGCGTGGGGATGACGGAAAAACAGGTGAAAGGCATGCTCATCAGGGAAGGGCTGCTGTTTGCGGGTATCTCTCTGCTGCTGACAGCTACAGCCGGGCTTGGAGTCACCTATGCGTGTTACGAGTCGCTGAATTACATGGGGATCGCGTTTAGCGTTCCGGTGCTGCCCGTATTGGCAATGACGGCACTTGTATCGGCCGTATGCACGCTCGTTCCGCTGGCCGTCTATGAAGTGATAGCGGGAAAGAAGACGATCGTGGAGAGGATCCGCGGATTTGAGTAAGATCCGTGCCGCGGCAGGAAAGAACGGTACTGATAAAAAAATATGGAAGAAGGCGGGATGCGGCAGACAGAGCTGCGTTCCGCCTTCTGCTTTTTTTTGTGCGTGGAAACACAGCGCATAATATGTGCAACTTACGCCGCACAATATTGTTGGCAGGCACGTTCTCTGCTATAGTTTAGATAGTTTAAGGAGGAGGGGACAACGTGAAGATAACGATCAATACAGACCCGGCAGTGTCCGGCACGGAGATCACGGTGAACTGTGCGTACCTGACGCCGGAGGTGGAAAAGATCATCTCCATGCTGAGGATGCTGGAACAGAAGATGACAGGGATCAGGGACGGCGAGATCCACTTGCTGGACATTGCCTCGATCCTGTATATAGACACGACAGATAAAAAGACATTTCTCTATACGATGGAATCTGTCTACGAGACAGAGATGAAGCTGTATGAACTGGAAGAACAGCTGGAAGAGAGCGGGTTTCTGCGCATTGCCAAATCCTGTATCGTCAACGTCCGCCACATTACATCGCTGAGAGCGGACATTGACAGAAAGATACGGGTCACAATGGACAACAGGGAGCAGCTTCTCGTGTCGAGACAGTATACAAAACAGCTGAAAGAAAGGTTGGGGATCTGACTATGGAAGAAAAAAGAACAATATTCAGTTATTTATCGCAGGTGCTTGTTATCTTTGGGTTTACGATGCTCTGTATGGCCGTTTTTACTCACCTGTTTGGGGAGAGCGCCCGCGGGATATCGGCGCTGTACCGGCTCGGGAGCAAAGGGATCCCATTGGAGATCATGCTGGAATTTTTCGTCCTTTCTATTATCGTCGTACTGCTGCAGTATGTATTTTTTACAGATGTACTGTTTAAGAAACTGACGGCAGGGAGACGGGCTCTTGGCATGGTTGCATGTATTCTGGCGTCTGTGTGTGTGTTCATCTTTCTGTTTGGCTGGTTCCCGGCAGATATGTGGCAGCCTTGGGTGCTGTTCCTGCTCTTTTTTGCCATATGCTTTTTTGTGAGCACAGGGATATCAGCATGGAAGACAAAACTTGAGAACAGAAAGCTCCAGGAAGGACTGGAGAAAATGAAAAGGCAGTGGGAGGAAGAGAATGGAACGGAAGATCAGCGCTGAAAATGTCCGCATGAGATTTAAAGACAAAGAGGTCCTGAAAGGAATCAGTCTCTCTGTGTCCGAAGGAGAGATCTTCGGTCTGCTCGGTCCGTCGGGAGCAGGGAAGACGACGCTCATAAAGATACTTACCGGGCAGCTTGGGCAGACCGGCGGAGAAGCATTTATTATGGGTCATGACAGCAGACATCCTGACAATACGGTCTGCGCCCGGATCGGAATGGTCATGGATAACAGCGGCCTGTACGAACGTCTTTCGTGCAGAGACAATCTGGCAGTGTTTACGGATATTTACGGCATTTCAAAGAAAGGGATCGGTGAAGCACTTTATAAGGTGGGACTTGCAGATGCGGCCAAAACTCCGGTCCATAAGCTTTCCAAAGGAATGCGGCAGCGGCTCGTTCTGGCGAGGGCTCTCATGCACCGGCCGGAGGTACTGTTCCTCGATGAGCCGACAGGCGGCCTCGACCCGGCCACAGCGTCCTGTATCCACAGCCTGATCCTTGAACAGAGAGACCGGGGGACAGCCGTGATGATGACGACTCACAACATGGAGGAGGCGGCAAAGCTCTGCGGGCGGATCGCGCTTCTTAACGACGGGAGTATCGTGGAGGAGGGGGAACCGGAAGAAATATGCAGAAGATATAATCACCAGAATAAGATCAAGATCAGCTTAAACGACGGCCGCACGGTTCTGCTCGGCAATGAGCGAAGTGAGGCGGAAACGATAGCGGAGTATTTCCGCAGCGGTATGGTGGCCGGGATCCATTCTACGGAGCCGGATCTGCAGACTGTATTTATGGAACTTACAGGAAGGGGGCTTTAGGACATGGCGGGGAAAAAAATTTATGCGGTGTGGAAGAAACAGATGAAGGATACGCTGAAGAATAAGGCGGTGCTCATACAATTCGTCATGTTTCCGGTACTTTCCGTTATCATGCAGAACTCTATACAGATCGAAGGAATGCCAAAGCGGTATTTTATCATTCTGTTCGCCACCATGTATGTGGGGATGGCGCCTCTCACGGCAGCGGCATCCATAATATCAGAAGAAAAAGAAAAGAATACGCTGCGGGAGCTTCTGATGGCCAACGTCAAAGCTGGTGAATATCTGCTCGGAATCGGTCTCGGCATTTTTGTATGCTCTATGCTCGGGGCGGCTGTGTTTGCCCTGGCAGGCAAGTATACGGGAAGAGAGGCGGTGCATTTTCTTCTCATTATGGGAGCAGGAATCATAATCTCCCTGCTGCTTGGGGCAGTTATCGGCATCACGTGCAGGAATCAGGTGACGGAAGTGTCTGTCAGCGTGCCGGTCATGCTCGTGTTCTCCTTTCTGCCTATGATCGCCTCTTTTAATGAGCAGGTTGGCGCTGTCTCCAAATATGCGTATTCACAGCAGATCAGCAACTATATCGGCGCGATCGGAGAACCGGCCGCAGGAGGCGGAAATCTGGCTGTGATCTTGTGCAACGCGGGACTCTTTGCAGTGCTGTTTGTCATCGTATACCGCAAGTGCAGGCTCGCTTAAACATACTGCTTCAGGAGAGCAGTGAAATTAAGATACAAAAATGATGCCATAATCATGTATAATATTATTAATACGGGAAAGTTTTAATGAATATATGAGGTGGCTGGAATGAATAAAATATTGATCGTAGAAGACGAGGTACCTATATCCAATCTTATAAAAGAGAGCTTAAGTGATGCGGGGTACCTCTGTTTTTGTGCCTTTGACGGGATACAGGCGGCGGACATGGTAGAGCAGAAGAGATATGATCTTGTACTTCTCGATATCATGCTTCCCGAGATCAACGGGTATGAGCTTCTGGAGTATATCAGACCTCTGGGCATACCGGTCATCTTCCTGACGGCAAGGTCAGATGTGAGGGACAAGGTGAAGGGGCTTAAATCCGGGGCGGAAGATTATATAACAAAGCCGTTTGAAATCGCAGAACTGCTGGCCCGGGTGGAGACGGTCCTCAGACGGTACGGAAAGACGCAGCGCACGGTCACACTTTTTGACATTACGGTGGACACGCTTTCCCGCACAGTCAAAAGGAACGGAGAGACGGTGGCGCTCACTGCCAAAGAATATGAACTGCTTCTTTTGTTTGCGCAGAACAGAAATGTGGCGCTGTACCGTGACTTTCTCTATGAGAGAGTGTGGGGGGAGACCTATCTTGGCGACAGCCGTACCGTGGACCTTCACGTTCAGCGCATGCGCAAGAAGCTCGGTCTGGAGCACAAGATCGTCCCTGTATACAAAGTAGGATATCGTCTGGAGGCGTAGGAGTTGAAGTTTTTTTGGAAAATATTTTGCAGCACCATTATCATCACCGCGTTTACGTGCAGTGTGGGCGGATACTTTCTCATTCACTCGCAGTTTCAGCTGTCGCTGGACCGTGAGATAGCGGCAGCCTATGCTGAAAATGATATTCTCGGGCAGATTTTAGACCAGGAGCTTAAAGATCTGACGTCTATGAAGGAAGAGGTGCCGGAGATCGCCGATAATATCACGGTCAATGTATCCGGCGGCACGATCGCGTTCACGGTCAGTGATGAAAAAGGTTCCGCTGTCTACAGAAACAGCGATCTGTCAGGAAGCAGGGACATATATGGCAAGATCGGCGGAGACAACAAAGGATATGAAATATACAAAACACAGGGGAAATATTATATCCATGCGGTGCGGCCGATCTATGCAAGAGGCGAGGTGATGTATCTGGAGAGCTTCCGGGAGATCACGTACCTGTTTGAGGCAAAGAGGCAGCAGTATACGACATTTGCCGTTTTGATGGCCGTCCTTTTTGTGGGCGTGGGTCTTGTTTCCTTTGTCGTGTCCAGTCTGCTTCTCTCCCCGCTGAAAAAGCTGTCTTCTGCCACAAAGCAGATGGCGGACGGAAGCTTCAGGCCGAAGCTCAATATCGCGCGCAGCGATGAGATCGGGGAGCTGGCCTCTGACTTTGAACAGATGTCGGTGAAGCTTGAAGATATGGTGAATGAATTAAAGGAGTATTCGCGGCGGCAGCAGGACTTTGTGGACAATTTCTCCCACGAGCTGAAAACGCCGCTCACATCGATCATCGGTTACGCGGACATGATCCGTTCCAGGGAGATGGAGCCGGAGCGGCGTATGGCCTGTGCGGACTATATTTATACAGAAGGAAAACGGCTGGAGACATTGTCTCTGAAGCTGATGGACCTGATCGTGCTTGAAAACCAGGAGTTCACATTCCGTCCGGTCTATATGCGCGAGTTTCTCGGACAGATAGCTAATGCGTTTGCGCCGGTTGTGGCGGACAGCGGGATCTTATTTTCTTCAAAAGTCCGGGACGGTGTCGTAAGTCTTGAGCCGGATCTTATGAAGACGGTCTGCATGAACCTGCTGGACAATGCGAGAAAGGCAGCCGGCAGAGGAGACAGGATCTTGTTTACAGGCAGGAGGCTGCCGGACGGGATGTACTGTATCTCTGTGGAGGACAGCGGTAAGGGGATCCCGAAGGGTGAGCTGTCCAAGATCACGGAAGCATTTTACATGGTGGACAAATCGCGCGCGCGGGCGCAGGGCGGGGCAGGCATGGGACTTGCTCTCTGCTCCAGAATTGTGAAGCT
This sequence comes from [Clostridium] hylemonae DSM 15053, assembly GCF_008281175.1. Lineage (NCBI taxonomy): Bacteria > Bacillati > Bacillota > Clostridia > Lachnospirales > Lachnospiraceae > Lachnoclostridium > [Clostridium] hylemonae. Next base: position 2,585,195 of record NZ_CP036524.1, on the reverse strand, counting down.
GCACCGGGGAAGGATGAAGTTTGTGAGCCGTGAAGGAAAGGGAACGCGGGTGTCCGTCTGTCTCAGGGACGATAGCGCTTCCCGGGAAGACAAAGAAGGGAGAAAAAAATGAAAAACAGAACCTGGGTGGCAGTCCTTCTCCTTGCGGCCGTTCTGGGCGCCTCTGTCTATGTGCCTATCCGTCTGTCCGGCTATGAGGACAGACGGCTGCTCCGGGAAGTAAAGACGGAAAAGCTCAGCAGATCCGCAAAACCGGAGAAGTCACAGCAGGACACACTCGAAAATCTGTCGGTCATCAGCAGGGCAAGGCGGATGGGCAGCGAGATCGTATCGGGTAAAGTCACATACAATACGGCGGACAAAAAGCTTGTGAAACTGGTGGGGAACGGGCTTGAAAAACTGCTGCAAAGTGGCATAGTCACGGGAGAAGGGCTGAATTATGATATTAAGATCCTGGAAGCTGTAAAATTATATTATACACAGACAGACGGACAGAAAAAAGTACGCTGCTATTATATCGAGATGCAGTGCAGCGGATCCGGCCTGTGGCTCCTCATGGATGAAGAGACAGAGCTCATATATGAGATCAGCATAGAACCGGAGATCAGCATAGAACCGGAGATCGGCACAGAACTTAACGGCGCGGGCGCAGCGGTCAGACTGACCGAAAATGCGCAGGATAAGTGGGCGGAGTATCTCGGGATAACGTTAAAGAAGATGAGCGCGCAGCCAATGGAGAATATAGTGGTGTATGAGACAGAAGACACAGATGTTTTCTATATGTTTACCAGGCCGGAATATATAGAAGGAAATTACATCAGCATAGCAGACTCATTTTCACTTGGCTATTCAGAAGATGATGCAAATACGATGCGAGAGGGCAGTTCAATTGATGCAGTGCGGTAATAGAATATCGGTGTAATAAAGATTCCTGAAGGAAAGGGGAGATTTTTATGAACCGATATATGACCGCGTCGCCAGGGCGGGGAAAAAGAAGGAAGAGGATGATTTTTTACGGTATTTTAATGATCATTATCTGCCTGTTCGTATTTGTCTGTGGTTTTACCTGTGCGAGAGAGTTCGCAAAAACTCAGGCAGGAGCGGCAAAAAAGCCGGCGGGCAGCGCGCGCGTAAATAGCGGCACACAGGAGAATGCACAGACGGGAACAGACGCATCCGCATGGAATCTGAGGCTCGTCAATGCGTCACATCCGATCGATGAAGGTTATTCTTTCGATATCACACTGCTTAAAAATGGACAATCTGTAGATTCGCGGATATTCAGGGAGCTTCAGGATATGATGGATGCCGCCCGAAGTGAAGGGCTTTCCCCATTAATATGCTCTTCCTACCGGACAGAAGAAAAGCAGAGAGCGTTGTACGAGGCAAAAGTCGCTTCCTGCATGGATCAGGGAGACCTGAGGGAAGAGGCAGAAAAGCAGGCGGCCATATGGGTCGCCCCGCCGGGGACAAGCGAGCATCAGCTTGGACTGGCTGTTGACATTGTGGCAGAGTCGTATCAGCTTCTGGACAGGCACCAGGAAAAAACAGCAGAACAACAGTGGCTGATGGAACACTGCAGTGAATACGGATTTATTCTCCGTTACCCCACGGACAAAAGCGAGATGACCGGAATCGGATATGAGCCGTGGCACTACCGCTATGTGGGCAGAGAGGCGGCGGAGGAGATCATGCGGAGGGGGATCTGTCTGGAGGAGTATCTTGAATTGTAAAGAATGGACTGATATGTAATACAGGGCGCAGCCGTCGAAACGGCTGTGCCCTGTCTGTGATATAACGGCGAATGAAAAGCAATCTATACGGCCGGAAGTCCGGCAAATCCTTCTGCCAGGTCTTCATCGGTCGGGATATAGTCGGTCATCTCGCCGTTGTTGAATTTTCCGTAGGCGGTCATGTCGAAGTATCCGGTTCCTGTGAGCCCGAAGACGATGGTTTTTTCTTCGCCGCTTTCCCTGCACTTTATGGCTTCGTCCATGGCGGCCTTGATGGCGTGGCTGCTCTCCGGCGCCGGCAGGATGCCTTCGATGCGGGCGAATCTCGTGGCGGCCTCAAACACTGCCGTCTGCTCTATGGAGACGGCTTCCATAAGTTTGTCATCATACAGCTGGGAGAGTACGGAACTCATGCCGTGATAGCGCAGCCCTCCCGCATGGTTCGGCGACGGAATGAATCCGCTTCCGAGCGTGTACATCTTAGCGAGCGGGCATACCATGCCGGTATCGCAGAAATCGTATGCATATGTGCCGCGGGTGAGGCTCGGGCAGCTGGCCGGCTCCACAGCGATGATCTGGTAATCCTTTTCCCCTCTTAACTTTTCTCCCATAAACGGGGAGATGAGCCCGCCGAGGTTGGAGCCGCCCCCTGCGCATCCGATAATGATATCCGGCGTTATGCCGTATTTGTCAAGCGCCGCCTTCGTCTCAAGTCCGATGATTGACTGGTGCAGCAGGACCTGTGACAGGACAGAGCCAAGTACGTAGCGGTAACCGTCCTGGGAGAGGGCAGCTTCAACAGCCTCTGAGATCGCGCAGCCGAGACTACCCGAAGTTCCCGGATGTTCGGCCAGAATCCTGCGGCCCACATTGGTAGTCTCCGACGGGGAAGGGGTCACATTTGCGCCGTAGGTGCGCATCACTTCTCTGCGGAACGGCTTCTGTTCATAGGAGCATTTGACCATGTATACCTGGCAGTCCAGCCCGAGGTAGGCGCACGCCATGGAGAGCGCGGTGCCCCACTGGCCGGCGCCTGTCTCTGTCGTCACTCCCTTAAGCCCCTGATTCTTTGCGTAATATGCCTGTGCGATGGCAGAGTTCAGTTTGTGGCTGCCGGATGTGTTGTTGCCCTCGAACTTGTAGTAGATCCTGGCCGGCGTCTGAAGCGCCTCCTCGAGGCAGTACGCCCGGACGAGAGGGGAAGGCCGGTACATCTTATAGAAATCCTGGATCTCCTGGGGGATATCAAAGAACGGCGTCGTGTCATCCAGTTCCTGTCTGACGAGTTCATCGCAGAATACGCCGCGCAGTTCATCAAAAGTCATAGGTTCTAAAGTTCCGGGGTTTAAAAGAGGCGCGGGTTTATTCTTCATATCGGCGCGTACATTGTACCATTGTTTCGGCATCTCACTTTCTTCAAGGTAGATTTTGTAGGGGATTTGTTTCGTGTCTTTCATCATGGTTTCCTTCCTTTCATTTGAAATAAAAAAACTCCCGTCCTAAATCATTAGGACAGGAGTGGATTCCTGCGGTGCCACCTAAATTCATTCTTTCTGCAACAATAAAAAGAATGCGCTCAGCCATGTACGATCATACATGCTCCATATGATAACGGTTGGATTCCGTCGCCCCTACTCTGACGCGGTGCGCGTCATTTTGGTTTGCCCTCGCAAGTCCATTCACTGAGACGGATATTATCACGGTTCCACCGTCCGTGACTCTCTGTAAATATGTCGTCAAAGCTACTACTCTTGCTCATCGGTTGTTAATTTTGCTTTATTATAATGCAGTAATAAAGAATTGTCAACCGCAAATTGTATTTATTTTATTTTTTCCCGCTGTCCATGCCTGTACCGCGGAACGCCCTGATCTGCGCAAGCCTGGCCTTGACCTGTGCTTCTGCGCCCTCGTCGGTCGGATGATAGTAGGTCTTGTCTTTTAAACTGTCGGGCATACACTGCATCGTTGTCAGCTTATCGTCAGAGTCATGGGCATACTCGTAGCCTTTTCCGTAGTGCAGGTCTTTCATCAGCTTTGTTGGCGCGTTGCGCAGGTGGAGGGGCACCGGTTCCGCCAGACACTTCTGTGCGTCCGCGCGGCATGTCTCACAGGCGATATACAGAGCGTTGGACTTGGGCGCCATGGACAGATAGGTGACAACATGGGTGAGGTGTACATTGCACTCCGGCATTCCGAGAAAATGACAGGCCTGATAGCCGGCCACGGCCAGCGGAAGAGCCTGGCTGTCTGCCATGCCGACGTCTTCACTTGCAAAGCGGACGAGCCTGCGCGCGACATAGAGCGGGTCTTCCCCTGCTTCAAGCATCCGTGAAAGCCAGTAGACCGCCGCGTCGGGGTCGCTGTTGCGCATGGACTTGTGAAGCGCGGAGATGAGGTTGTAGTGTTCCTCCCCATTTTTGTCGTAGAGCAGTGATTTCCTGCTGATGCACTGTTCGATGGATGCTTTCGTGACAATGGTCTTTTCGGGCGTGAGTTCGCCGTTGAGAACAGCCATCTCAAGCGTGTTCAGGGCAGTGCGCGCATCCCCGTTGGCAAAGCCGGCGATCATCTGGAGGGATTCCGGTGTGATATCTACATTGAGATGCCCGAATCCGGCCGGGGAGGAGAGCGCGTGGCCGAGCAGGCGCAGCAGGTCCTTTTCTGTGAGCGCCTGAAGGACAAATACTTTACATCTGGACAGAAGAGCAGCATTGATCTCAAACGAAGGATTTTCCGTCGTGGCTCCGATGAGGATGATGCTTCCCTTTTCCACATATGGCAGGAAGGCGTCCTGCTGGGCTTTGTTGAAACGGTGGATCTCGTCCACAAAGACGAGCGTGCGGATGCCGGCATGCCTGTCCTTCTCTGCTTTGGACATTACTTCTTTGATTTCTTTGATTCCGCTTGTGACAGCGCTGAAATCGATAAAATCCGCTTTTGTCCTCCTGGCGATGATGCGGGCCAGCGTCGTCTTGCCTACGCCCGGAGGTCCCCAGAATATCATGGATGATATCTGGTCTTTGTCAATGAGCTGCCGCAGCAGTCTGCCGGGACCAAGCAGATGTTCCTGCCCGGCAAAATCGTCCAGGCTTTCAGGCCGGAGCCGGCTGGCGAGCGGGGTGAGCTCCCGTTCGTTATCAAAAAGAGAGAGTTGTTCGTTCATAACTGGTCACTCCTTATCTAAGACATGGATCTGTATCACTCATTATACCAAACATACATTCGCAATGGAATAGAAAATCAGGAAAAAGTGAGCGGAATGTTTACAGTCACTGGGAAGAATCTGTATAATGAACATATCAGATCCATGTGAGCAGAAAGGGAGAACTATGAGCAGAAAGTTACGCTGCCTGGCAGGGGTATTAGTCCTGCTGTTCTGTCTGACGGCCGGCGGCTGCGGCGGTGCGGACGATTATGGAATATCCGCCGGCGGAGCCGGACAGGAGACAGGAGACAGAGGAAATACAGTCAAAGTTGAGGAGTCGGGGGAATATACTTCAAAAGAAGAAGTTGCGGCTTATATTCATACATATGGGCATCTGCCGGATAACTATATCACGAAGAGAGAGGCAAAAGCGCTCGGCTGGGACAGCAGGAAGGGGAACCTGGACGAGGCGGCGCCGGGAAAAAGCATCGGCGGTGACCCGTTCGGCAACTATGAAGGGCTTCTGCCGGAAAAGCCGGGCCGGAAATATTATGAGTGTGATATCGGCGGAGACGGAGGGTACCGGGGGGCAGAGCGGATCGTCTATTCGGACGACGGCCTTGTCTATTATACGGAAGACCATTATGAGAGTTTTGACTTGTTATACGAAGGGAAATGACAGGAGGGAAAGATGAAGGAAGTTATACTGGATGCCGCACATATGCAGAAGAAAGAAGAGACTCATGTATACCTCAGGGAGAAGTTTGGATTTCCGGATTATTACGGGGCCAATCTGGATGCGTTTTACGACTGTCTCACGGAATGCGCCGGGCTGAGAGTCATCGTGCTGAATCATGCGCAGGCCGGTCCTTACGCGTCCGCGGTCATACAAATAATGATGGATGCGGATGCAGAAGTCGAATTGCGTTAATACGCCGGTAATGTTATAATGATTGCAAATATTTAAGTGCGGACGGACCGGATGATCTTATGCGGCGAAAGCGGACCGGGATATCTGCGCGAGGAGCGGAAAGGGGCACATTATGAAAGTCCAGATATGTATCGGAAGTTCCTGCCATCTGCGGGGATCGGAGACGATCGTAAAGACGTTTAACAGGCTTCTGAAAGAGGAGAAGCTGGAGGCGCAGGTAGAACTGTGCGGTTCCTTCTGTATGGGAGCCTGTTCCAAAGGGGTAAGCGTGAAGATCGGGGAAAATATTTATCATGTGAAGCCGGAAGACGCGGAAGATTTCTTCCGTGAAGTCATACGGAAGGAGGCGGCCAGGTGAGGGTAATCGATTTTAAAGATGCAAGCTGCAGACATTGTTATAAATGTGTACGCAACTGTGAGGTAAAGGCGATCTCGGTACAGAACGAGCAGGCGCATATCATGAAGGACCACTGTATCAACTGCGGCCACTGCCTGGAAGTCTGTCCCCAGAACGCCAAGACATTTGCCAGTGATATGGAGCGGGTAAAGGGGTATCTGAAACAGGGGATGAAAACAGTCATCTCCATAGCGCCGTCCTACCTCGGCGTTCTGGAATATGAAAAGCCGGGACAGGTGGTGGACGCGCTGCTGAAGCTGGGGTTTTATGAGGTGCGTGAGACGGCGGAAGGAGCCGCCCTTGTGACGCAGGAGTACCGGAAGCTTCTGAAAGACGGAACAATGAAAAATATCATCACAACGTGCTGTCCAAGCGTCAATGATCTGATCGAAAAATATTATCCTGCCCTGACCGGGCAGATGGCGCCTGTCGTGTCCCCTATGATCGCCCACGGACGTCTCATAAAGCAGATATATGGTGAGGACACGAAGGTTGTATTTCTCGGGCCGTGTATCGCAAAAAAGGAAGAGGCTGTCGGGGACAAGAGGGTCATCGGCGCGGTAGATGCCATTCTCACCTTTGAGGAGATCACAAAGTGGTGGGCGGCAGAGGGAATTGACGTGAATGCCTGTGAGGACCGCCCGCTCGGCAACCCGGATCCGAGGGTGAACAAGCTGTATCCCGTCGGCGGGGGGATCGTAAAGTCGATACTGGCGGATTCCGTGGAGGACAATTACTATAAAGTGTATGTGGACGGCCTGAAGCCCTGTATGGAGCTGTTCGAGGAGCTTATGAAGGGCGAGATCTCCGACTGCTTCTTTGAAGTGAATGTATGTGAGGGCGGATGCATCAAGGGTCCGGCTTCCGACAAATGGCAGCAGACGGTCATCAAGGCGAAGATGAACGTGGAAGATCAGGTTGGACACAGGGAACCTGCGGAAGGGATCGACGGCAGCAGCATTTCCATGGAAAAGCAATTCCATGACCGTCACGTTGCGGACAGGATGCCGGATGGAAGCGAGATGCGGGACGTCCTGAAAGCCATGGGAAAATACACGGCGGAGGATGAATTGAACTGCGGCGCCTGCGGGTATCCGACGTGCCGTGCAAAGGCAGTGGCCGTGTACCAGAAGAAGGCAGAGATAGGCATGTGCCTTCCCCATGCGCTGGAACAGGCCGAGTCCATGTCCAATGTCGTCATGGATGTGACGCCGAGTATGATCCTCATCGTGGATAAAGATATGCGCATCCGGGAGTGCAACAAGAAAGCGCAGGAGATGCTTGACGTCTCCCGTGAGGAAGCGCTGGAGCGGTACATATTTGAATTCCTGGACGACAGAGATATCGCGGAAGTCCTGCGCACGAAGCGGCAGGTCATCCATAAGAAGGTGGGGCTGGAATCCATCGGAATGACTGTGGTGGAATCGATCATTTATATCGAGAGTCTGGAATCCGTACTTGTGACATATCAGGATATCACGAAGGAAGAGAAGGCAAAGGAGCAGCATTACAACCTGAAGATAGAGACTGTGGAGATGGCGCAGAGAGTCATTGACAAGCAGATGATGGTTGCACAGGAGATCGCGGGACTGCTCGGGGAGACGACGGCGGAGACAAAGGTGACGCTGTCCAAGCTCAGAGATTCTATTCTTTTTGAAGAAGAAGGAGAGTAGTATGAATGTAAGTGTAGATGTGGCATGGAAGAGCCTGAACAAGCACGGGGAAGAACTGTGCGGCGACAAGGTGGAAGTGCTCAAGACCGGGGACTCCGAGATCGTCATACTGGCGGACGGTATGGGGAGCGGCGTGAAGGCAAATATTCTGGCGACGCTCACATCCAAGATACTGGCGACCATGTATCTGGAGGGCGCCCCGATCGAAGCCTGTGTGGAGACGATCGCGAAGACGCTGCCGGTCTGCAAGGTGAGGGAGGTGGCATATGCCACGTTCAGCATCCTGCAGATATTCCACAATGGGGACGCGTATCTCGTGGAATTTGACAACCCGTCCTGTGTGTTTGTAAGAGACGGAAAAGTCGTGGACTATCCTTATGAAGAGCGGGTCATAGAGGACAAGGTCATCCATCTGTACCGGTTCAAAGTGCAGTTGAATGACTGCTTCGTACTTATGAGCGACGGCGTCATCTATGCTGGAGTGGGGGAATTGCTGAACTTTGGCTGGACGTGGGACAGCATGGCGGAATACACACTGAAATGTACAAAAGAGACACTTTCCGCCTCCCGTCTGGCGGCTATGCTGAGCAAAGCATGTGATGACCTGTACGGGCAGAAGCCCGGGGACGACACGACAGTGGCCGTCACCAGAGTGATCGAACGGCGCATCGTCAATCTCTTCACCGGACCGCCGACACAGAAGGAAGACGATGAGCGCGTGGTGAAGGACTTTATGAGGGGCGAAGGCAGGAAGGTCGTCTGTGGTGGTACGAGCGCCAATATAGTTGCAAGGATCCTGCATAAAGATATCGTCACATCGCTGAACTATGCGGACCCGAATGTCCCGCCGACAGCGTCCATAGATGGATTAGACCTTGTGACGGAAGGCGTCCTGACACTCGGGAAGGCGCTCAATCTTCTGCGGCGTTACGAGCAGGACGAATTTGATGAGGCGTTCTTTGATGAGCTGGACGCGGAAAATGGCGCGGCAAAGCTGGCGAAGCTGATCATAGAAGAGTGTACGGAATTGAACATGTTTGTCGGGAAAGCGGTCAACACGGCGCACCAGAATTCCAATCTGCCGTTTGATCTGAGCATCCGCATGAACCTTGTGGACCAGCTGAAGGAATGTGCGGAGCACATCGGGAAAAATGTAAATGTAAAGTATTATTGAGAAGAAGGACAGAACACAGGCGGAGATTCCCACAAGTGGGATTCTCCGCCTGTGTAACATTATTGTGAGTTATCCGTTTCTATGATAAAGGGGGTGATAAAGTGGAGAAGGATTTGCTCGAGCAGGTCTATATGGAATATATGAAGCCGGTTTACCTCTATCTTTTCTCCCTTTGTCACAGCCATGAGACAGCGGAGGATCTGACGCAGGAAACATTTCTCAGGGCGCTCTGCTCCCTGGAGCAGACAGAGCGGATCCTTCCGTGGCTTCTCAGGGTGGCGAAGAACCTGTATATAGACGTCTGGAGAAGAGAGAGGGCATCCCGGATGCAGCAAGAAAGGGAATTGACAGACGAGGAAGAGGAGATACTGGAGCAGCTCATAAAGAAGGAACAGAACCGGAGACTGTACGGGACGATACTCTGCCTGAGCGACAGAGAGCGGGAGGCGGTCGTGCTTTATTACTTTGCCGGATTTTCCCAGGAAGAGATCGGACGGCAGATGGAGATCGGGCATGGGAATGTCCGGGTGATACTGCACCGGGCCAAACGAAAGCTGAAAGAGATGCTGAAGGAGTCTGACGGAAAGAGGCATGGGGGCAGTGATACCAAAAGGAGGGTGTGACGTATGAACTACAGGGAGCGATTCAGGAAATATGTGGACGGGACGCTTGAGGGGGAGGAGAGAGCCCGGATAGAGGAAGATCTGGAGAAGACGCAGGTGCTGCTCGACTATCTCGACAGCAGCATAGATGAAGAACTGTTTTCCGCTGAGGATGAAAGTGCCGGAAAGGATAAGCCGGGGAGGGCGCAGTGGAATGGCCGGGAGCATGACTTGAGCCGCCGCATATCCCGTGCCGTGAACAGAAAGCTGCGCCGTTATGCCGCTGTTACAGGGGCGGTCGTGCTGCTGCTTGTGTTTATCGGCGTCAATGTGCTGTCCCCTGCGCTGGACGCGCTTTACTATAATCCGTCGCGGCCGAAGGCTTCGGATCCGCCCATCGACCTTAATATGGCGGTGTACATGGAACTTATGTGCGCAGACAAAGGATATGCCAATGTACATGTGCGCCCGGAGGGATACGGGAGGCATTCCATTGATGTACAGACACAGAGGAACGGCAGAACAGACCATCATTATCTGGAACTGAACAAGAACCATCTGTACTGGACCGATATGAGCTGGAACCAGTCTGAAGTTCCCGGAAATGCGTTCACTTACTGCGTGGAGGAGAGGGACTCGTTCTCAGGGATATCCGCCAGGGAGGCGGCGGACAGACTGCAGGGGCTGCCGGATACGATGGCCGTCCGTGCGGCCATATCGTTCAAAGAGCCAAAAGATACCGGCCGGCTCGTACAGTTTATGGATAAATACAGCGGGGAATTCCTGTACGTACCTTTTGAGACGTATGAGGATCAAAAAGGAACGATGACGGAATATATGGGATACCGGCCTGACGCGGCGGGCTATGTGAGGACAGACAGCTATGATGCGGAGAAGTACCCGTACCTGGATCTGGCACAATACGAAAAAGACGGCAGGATACCGGCAGATGTCCTGGAAAAGCATGTCATTTCCCTGCTGGCTTACATGACGGACAACGAGCGGTTCGGACGGATATTTGCGTCGGAAGTGCCGGGGGAGAATGTGTTTAACAGGATAAAATTTGAATCGGCGCTCGATTACGTGAAAAAGAACGGGGTAAACGGATACGGCGCGGTCGTCAATGCCGGCCGGGACGAACTGCTGGAACTGCTGGCAGACCCGGATGTGGACGGCGTATATCTGATGGATGCACATTTAAATCTATAATGACAGTATAAAACAGGACGCGGTCCCGTTGCGGGTCTCTGCGTCCTGTTTGTTTTCCTGTGCTGCCCGGCACTGCGGAGCATGCTGGGAGGCGGCAGTATTAACGTAGCATGTCAAGTGTCTCCCAGAAGGCGGGATAGGACACGTCCACACACTGGCTGTTGTTGATGCGGCTCTCTCCTTTGGCGGACAGAGCGGCCACGGCGAAGGCCATGGCGATACGGTGGTCCATATGGCTTTCAATGAAGGCGCCCTTTAGCCCGCCGCGGCCTTCTATGATCATACCGTCCTCCGTCGGTGTGACGCAGGCTCCCATGGCGCGCAGATTCTCCGTGACGGTAGCGATGCGGTCCGTCTCCTTGACCTTAAGCTCCGCCGCGTCGCGGATGACGGTCGTCCCTTCCGCGCAGGCGGCCATGACAGCGATAACCGGGATCTCGTCTATGAGGGAAGGTATGAGATCCCCCTCGATGACAGTTCCGTGCAGGCGGCCCGGCGTCACGAGGAGGTCGGCTCTGGCTTCTCCGCCCTGTACCGTTTCATTTAAACGGGTGACGCGGGCGCCCATATTTTGGCATACCGTTAGGAAACCGGCTCTCGTAAAGTTGGTGCCCACATTTTTTAAAAGCAGTTCTGAGCCTGGAACGGTGAGTCCGGCGGCGATGAAGTATGCCGCGGAGGAGATGTCTCCGGGCACATGGATCTGCCGGCCGTAAAGCTCTGTACACGGGGCAAGCTCCGCTGTGGCGCGGCCGTCGGGGTGCATGGCGGCCGACAGTGCGGCTCCGAAGTTCTGCAGCATCAGTTCGGTATGGTTCCGTGAGAGACTCGGTTCTGTCACAGAGGTCGTGTTGTCCGCATATAATCCGGCGAGCAGCACGGCTGATTTTACCTGGGCAGATGCCACGGGGGATTCGTAGTGGATGCCGTGTATGCGGCCGGGTTCGATCTTCAGCGGCGCGCAGCCGTTTCCGTTCACACTTGTGACGGACGCGCCCATGTTCCTAAGAGGGGTGATGATCCGGCCCATGGGACGCGAGTTTAGCGACGCGTCGCCGGAGAGGACAGAGGTGAAATCCTGCCCGCAGAGGATGCCGGATATGAGGCGGGTGGTCGTGCCGCTGTTTCCAACGTCCAGTATCCCGGCCGGCGGACGCAGGCCGCGAAGGCCCTTTCCGTGGACGAGAATACATTCCTGCCGCTGTTCGATCTCTACGCCCATCTTACGAAAGCAGCCGATCGTTGCCAGACAGTCCGCCCCCTCGAGGAAGTTGGTGATCTCCGTCGTTCCGAGCGCGATGGAACCTAACATGACGGCGCGGTGGGAGATGGATTTGTCACCCGGCACGCGCACCGTTCCTTTCAGCCCGGAAGATCTTCCTATGTTTTTAACGCTCATATACAATGTACCTGAATTTCTGCAGTAAATCCGCCGCCTTCGAGGAGGAAACCCCGTCGTAGAATTCAATGCGCAGAACCCCTTCTTCAAATTCTCTGTTATGTACGATCCCGATATTTTTGATGTTCAGACTGTTCGATGCCAGTATGGTCGCAATAGCCGCGATACCGCCGGCTTCGTCTATAATGTCGCAGTATACGGCAAAGGCCTTTTTGATTGGACCTGCGGAAGATTCCGGGATGGAATTCCGGTAATTTCTGGAGTTGTCAAACAGGTCGTAAAGTCCCTGCTCGTCGGCGCGGTCCACGGTCTCTTTTGCCCTCTGGAGCGCGGCGATGTATTCCCCGAGAATGCCGGATATATTCTCTCTGTTTTTCAGGCAGATATGCTGCCACATGGCAGGCGACGACGACGCGATCCTCGTGATATCTTTGAATCCGCCGGCGGCCAGCTGCTTCATCATCTCATCTTCTGTGTCGGTATCCTTCACGAAATTCACAAGACTTGAGGCGATGATATGCGGCAGATGGCTGATCGTGCCGGTGATATGATCGTGTTCCCGGTAGTCGAGGACGACCGGTATGGCTTTCAGCGCTTCGGTAAACTCCCGGTACCGTTTTACTTTCTCCTGCGGGACCTTTGCGGACGGCGTCAGGACATAGTAGGCATTTTCTATGAGCATGGCCTTGGAGTTTACATAGCCGCTCTTTTCAGAACCTGCCATCGGATGGCCGCCGATAAAATAATCTTCAAGACCGAGGGCTTTCACTTCCTCATGAATGTTCGTTTTGACGCTCCCTACGTCTGTCAGGATACAGCCGCTGTGCATGAAACCCTGGACCTGCTTCAGATAAGCGGTATTGTAAGCTACAGGGGCACAGAGATAAATGAAGCTGCAGTCTTTGAAGTTGTTGTCTATTGAAGTTGCCGCCACATGGATCAAAGACTCCTGCGTGGCGAGGGCAAGCGTCTCTCTGTTTTTGTCAAAAGCCACGATCTCATAGTCCGGAAAATACTGCCGGATGGCTTTGGCGATCGAACCACCGATGAGACCAAGGCCGATAAAACCAATTTTGTTATGCATAGCTACACACCTTTCTTCCTTTGAGCAGGGGCTGAAATGTATTGCAAAACGCAGCTTTACTCAAAAGTTTACGTCCTAAATTCTAACTTTTCTTTCCGGTTTTGTCAATACTATAGCGCTTTAAAGTGAAAAAGCACTATTTGTTGTAAAGAATGCATAAAAGAGTTGTAAAAAGGCACAAGTTTTAGTACAATATATACATGAGATTTTACCAATATAAGGAGGCAGCGAATTATGAAGGTTTACAGAACGGATGAGATTAGAAACGTAGTCCTTTTAGGACACGGAGGAAGCGGAAAGACGAGCCTTACAGAGGCTATGGCTTATGTATCAGGAGCAACAAATCGGATGGGAAAGATATCAGATGCCAACACGATTAGTGATTTTGATAAAGAAGAACAAAAACGTAAATTCTCAATTAGTACAACCTTAGTGCCCATCGAGTGGGAGAAAGCCAAGATCAATGTGCTTGACACACCGGGATACTTTGACTTCGTGGGAGAAGTGGAAGAGGCGGTAAGCGCGGCCGACGCGGCGGTCATCGTAGTGTCCGGAAAAGCGGGCGTGCAGGTCGGAACGGAAAAGGCATGGCAGCTGTGCGACAAATATAATCTTCCGCGTATGGTATATGTCACGGAGATGGACGTAGACGACGCCAGCTTCCGTGAGGTGGTGCAGGAACTCACCGACAAGTACGGCAAAGTGATCGCGCCGCATTTTCAGCCGATCCGTGAAAATGAAAAGCTGGTCGGGTATGTCAATGTTATTAAAAATGCGGGGAGGCGTTATACAGGAATCGGAGAGCGCGAAGAATGCGAGATCCCGGATTACTGCAGACCGAACCTTGAGATCTACAGGGAAAAGCTTCTGGAGGCCGTTGCAGAGACGAGCGACGAGTTTATGGAGCGTTATTTTGCGGGAGAAGAATTCTCAGTGGAGGAGATCCGTGCGGCCATGAGGACCGAGGTCATGGACGGCAGCATCGTTCCGGTGTCCATGGGCTCCAACATTCAGGCGCAGGGCGTGGCAAATCTGTTGTCCGATATCGTGAGATTTTTCCCGAGTCCCGACAACAGAGAATGTGCGGGGATCAACCGTAAGACAAATGAGATATTCGAGGCAAACTACGAATTTTCAAAAGCAAAGTCTGCTTATGTGTTCAAGACGATGGTAGACCCGTTTATCGGAAAGTATTCTTTCATAAAAGTGTGCTCCGGCGTGCTCAAGGGCGAAGATATACTTTATAACGCAGATTCAGATACAGAAGAGAAACTTGGAAAGATCTATACGATGGTCGGAAACAAGCCGGTGGAGGTATCGGAGATGTTCGCAGGCGACATCGGCGCGATCGCCAAGCTTTCCAGCACGAAGACGGGAGATACGCTCTCCGCCAAGGGAACGCCCGTACTGTACGGAAGGACAGAATATTCCAAGCCGTACACTTATATGAAATACATATGCAAGAACAAAGGAGACGAGGACAAAGTGTCCCAGGCGCTCCAGAAGATGATGGCCGAGGACGTCACACTGAAGGCTGTCAACGACAGTGAGAACAGACAGACGCTGCTCTACGGCATGGGCGACCAGCATCTCGACATTGCAGCGAGCAAGCTTGCGGCAAGATATAAATGTGAGATCAGCCTTGACACTCCGAAGGTAGCCTTCCGCGAGACGATCAAGAAAAAATCTGACGTTGATACAAAATATAAGAAGCAGTCCGGAGGACACGGACAGTACGGCCACGTGAAGATGACGTTTGAACCGTCGGGAGATCTGGAGACGCCGTTCGTATTTGCGGAGACGGTAGTGGGCGGCGCTGTGCCGAAGAACTACTTCCCGGCAGTGGAAAAGGGACTTCAGGATTCAGTAGTAAAGGGTCCTCTGGCAGGTTATCCGGTAGTGGGCGTAAAGGCCACGCTCTATGACGGCTCTTATCATCCGGTCGATTCTTCGGAGATGGCGTTCAAGACGGCCACAGTACAGGCATTCAAGAAAGGTTTCATGGAGGCGGCCCCGGTTCTGCTTGAGCCGATCGCGTCCCTGAAGGTGACCGTTCCTGACGATTACACCGGTGACGTCATGGGAGATCTGAACAAGCGCCGCGGACGTGTGCTCGGCATGAATCCGACGGCCGGAGGTTTCCAGGTGATCGAGGCCGATATCCCGATGACGGGACTGTTCGGTTATTGTACAGTTCTCCGCTCCATGACAGGGGGAAGAGGCACGTACGAATATGAATTCAGCCGCTATGAACAGGCTCCTTCTGACATTCAGGAAGCTGAAGTTGCCAAGAGAGCTGCTGACAGCGAATAATAATTATAGAAGAAAAGCCCTTAAGGGCTTTTTTTCTTAAAACAAAAGTGCTATAATCTCTATGCTATATTGAAAACAATAGAGAATATATATGAGGAATAGAAAATGAAAATTGTGATCATAGGTGACGGAAAAGTCGGCCATAAACTGACCGCTCAGTTATCTGAAGAGAATTACGACATTGTGCTCATTGACCAGAATGAAGGAAAGTTAAAGGAGGCGCTCAACCAGCTGGATATTTTCTGTATAACTGGAAATGGCGCTGATGTAGAGATTCAGAAACAGGCCGACGTGCCCCACGCTGACCTTGTCATTGCCTGTGCGTCCACAGATGAGCTCAATATGCTCAGCTGTCTGCTGGCGAAAAGACTCGGAGCGAAACATACGATAGCGAGGGTAAGAAACCCTGTCTATTACCGGCAGATAGATCTGCTGAAGGAGGATCTGCATCTGAGCATGGCTGTCAACCCGGAGCTGGCGGCGGCGAACGAGATAGCGAGGGTGCTGCTTTTCCCGGAGACGAGCAAGGTAGAGACATTTATGAAGGGGAGAGTCGAGCTGGTTGAATTTCCGGTCCGTGAAGAGAGTCATCTTATCGGGCTGTCACTTGCTGAGATCTATCAGAAATATCAGATCAAAATTCTCGTATGCGCGGTAAAACGGGGGTCAGAAGTCTATATACCGGACGGAGACTTTGTGCTTGAGCGGGGAGACAAGCTGCACATCGCGGCGGCCCACCAGGAGCTGAAGTCCTTTTTCTGCGCGCTTGGCCGTAAGACGACAAAGGTGAGGAAGGTGCTGATCTGCGGGGGCGGCCACGTATGTTTTTATCTAACTGGACAGCTGCTGCAGGCCGGCATGCAGGTTAAGATCATAGAACAGAATGAGAAGAGATGCGAGGTGCTCTGTGAGAACCTTCCGCGGGCGACCATAATCCACGGAGATGCCGCAAGCCATGAACTGCTTCTCGAAGAAGGGATCCAGAGCGCGGACGCCGTTGTCGCGCTGACCGGGATGGACGAAGAAAATATCATTATGGCGCTGTTTGCCAAGACGCAGGGCGTCAACAAGATCGTGGCCAAGGTAAACGAGGATACGAGGGCACAGATGGTGGAAGGTCTTGGAATAGACAGTATCATTTCCGCCAAGAGCGCAACCGCGGACGCTATACTCGGGTATGTGAGAGCGAGAAACAATTCGGCCAGAAGCGTGAACATGGAGACGATGTACCGGCTTATCAACGGAAAGGTAGAAGCGCAGGAGTTTATCATCAAAAAAGAAGGCGATTATATAAATATACCGCTGAAAGACCTGCCTACAAAGCCGAATAACCTTATCGCCTGCATCGGGCGCAACCGGAAGATCATCATTCCGGGCGGGGAAGACCATCTGGAAGTCGGAGACAGTGTGATCATCATTACAAAAGAACATGTCATCAATGATTTGAGCGATATACTTGCATAGGGAGTCTAAAGAAAAGTTATGAATACAAAAATGATACGTTATATATTGGCCAAGATGCTCGGAGTGGAAGCGGCCCTTCTGCTCCTGCCGGCACTGGTGGGCGCTGTCTACGGAGAGAAAGAGGCTCTTTGTTTTCTGCCGGTATCAGCGGTCCTGCTTGTCATTTATTTCATCGCGGGGAAGCGTAAGCCCCAGAACCGTACGATATACGGGAAAGAGGGCATGATAATCGTTGCCAGCGCCTGGATTCTCTGGTCACTGTTCGGAGCACTGCCTTTTACACTGTCCGGAAGTATCCCTTATTATCTCGATGCGGTCTTTGAGACAGTGTCTGGTTTTACGACGACAGGTTCTTCTATCCTTCAGAACATAGAGGAACTTCCGCAGTGCATGCTTTTCTGGCGGAGCTTTACGCACTGGGTCGGCGGTATGGGCGTGCTCGTTTTTGTCATGGTGCTCACGAGTCTGGACAAAAAAATACGATGTACCTTATGCGTGCCGAAGTTCCGGGTCCTGAGAAGGATAAGCTTGTACCGAAGATGATGTCGACGGCCCGTATTTTATACGCCATGTATCTGGGACTTACGCTTATCGAAGTCATTCTTCTTTTATTTGGCGGAATGAATCTGTTTGACGGCCTGATCCACGCTTTCGGCACGGCCGGCACGGGAGGGTTCTCCAATTACGGGGCCAGTGTGGGACATTTTGACAGTGCCTATATTGACGGTGTCATCACAGTCTTTATGATACTGTTTGGCATCAACTTTAACCTGTATTTCCTCCTTCTGCTCGGCGAGGCGAAATCAGTCTGGAAGAATGAAGAGCTCAGGGTGTATCTCGGAATTATCGCTGGTGCGGTCGCGGTCATCACACTGAACATCAGCGGCCAGTTTCCGAATCCTTTGCAGGCGTTCCGCTATGCTTCCTTCCAGGTGGCCTCTATCATTACGACGACCGGATACGCGACGGCAGATTACAACGGATGGCCGATGCTGTCGCAGTGCATACTGATACTGCTCATGATCATCGGCGCCTGTGCCTCCTCTACCGGAGGCGGTATCAAAGTGTCCCGGTTCATGATCATCATAAAGAGCATCAAGCGGGAGATAAAGCAGATGCTGCATCCGAAGTCTGTGAACCTTATCAAAGTCAACGGCAGGAAGATCGGTCCGGATGTGCTCCGCGTCGTATATATCTACCTGCTTGCGTATATGGGAATTGTCGTGGGCTCCATACTGCTTGTGTCCATTGACAATCTGGATTTTGGAACTACGTTCAGTTCGGTCATGGCCACGCTGAATAATATCGGACCTGGTATCGGCGATGTGGGTCCGGTGGGCAACTTTGCGGAGTTTTCGCCACTGTCCAAAATAGTGTTCTGTTTTGACATGCTGGCGGGAAGACTTGAGATATTCCCGTTCCTCATGCTGTTTACACTGTCGGCGTGGAGGAGAAAGTTCTGACGGAGGGAATCAAGAGAAGGAGAAGTTTATGAAAAAGTCTAGGAAACTTATTGTGGCAATTATCATCATACTGGCAGCGGGCCTTTACTATTATGTCTCTTTGCCGGCTATCAACATTCATTCATCGGATGTATGGTTCTTTGTACTGTTTCTGCTGGCAGCTGCGGCTGTACTGTATGCGGTGCGCAAGAAGCTTGGAAGAGGAGAACTGAAGCAGAATAAAGTGATGAAGACGCTCGGAGTCCTTGTTCTGGGTGTGGGCGTGATCTATCTTATAGGGGCGCTGCTGTCCTCGCCGATCGTAAACGCCAAGAAGTACCAGAAGCTTATGAAGGTGGAAGAAGGAGAGTTTACGGAGGATGTGGAGGAACTGTCATTTGACAAGATCCCGCTGCTTGATAAGGATACGGCAGAACTTCTCGGCGACAGGAAGATGGGAAGTATGGTGGACATGGTCTCCCAGTTTGAGGCGGATGAGATCTACAGCCAGATCAACTACAAAGGCAATCCGGTGCGCGTGACACCGCTCAAGTATGCAAGTCTTATCAAGTGGTTTACGAACCGTTCAAACGGAATACCGGCTTACATCCGCATCAATATGGCTACTCAGACGACTGAGCTTGTCAAGCTGGAGGAAGGGATAAAGTACACGACGAGTGAGCATTTCAACCGGAATATATACCGTCATCTCAGATTTGCCCATCCGACGTACATCTATGATGATCTGAGCTTTGAGATAGACGAGGAGGGGACGCCGTACTGGATCGCTCCTGTAAAGAAATTTAATATCGGCCTGTTCGGCGGCGAGACAGTGGGCAAAGTGGTGCTCTGCAACGCGGTCACAGGCGAGACGGAGGAATATAAGATAGAGGATGTCCCGCAGTGGGTCGACCGCGCGTATTCCGCGGACCTGCTCGTTGACTTGTTTGATTATTACGGAACTTTGAAGCATGGGTTCTTTAACAGCGTGCTCGGGCAGAAAGACTGTCTGAAGACGACCGACGGATATAATTATCTGGCGCTGGATGATGATGTCTGGATGTACACGGGCGTCACGTCTGTGAACGGCGACCAGTCCAATGTCGGATTTGTGCTTTCCAACCAGCGGACGATGGAGACGAAATATTACAAGGTGGAAGGCGCGACGGAGACGTCGGCCATGTCCTCGGCAGAGGGACAGGTACAGAACCTCAAATACACAGCCACATTCCCGCTGCTTCTGAATATCGCGGATGAGCCGACCTATTTTATGGCGCTGAAGGACGATGCGGGGCTTGTAAAGAAGTATGCCATGGTCAATGTACAGAAGTACCAGATCGTGGCGATCGGCGACAGCGTAAGCCAGTGTGAGGAGAATTATCTCGATCTGCTGCTGAGCAACGGTGTGAAAGAGGTGGAGAAGGATACGAGAGAGGTGATGACGGCCACCGGCAAGATCACGAAGATCGCGCAGGCGGTTATCGATGGTTCATCGCATTACTATGTCATGCTGGAAGGCTCGGATGAAATTTTCGACGTGTCCGTGGTTGATTTCATCGATATCGTCAAATACGATGTGGGGCAGGAAGTCACCATCGAATATAAACAGGGAGAGAAAGCCAACACGGTGATGTCTCTTACGGAAGGCAAGGCAGCGGCTGATACGAAAACGGAGGAATAATGGAACTTAGTATATTGTTGGCAGAACAGATCGTGGCTCTGTTCCTTATGATGGCGGCAGGCTATGTGCTGGTGAAATCAGGTTTGTTTGAGTCAAAGGACAGCAAGGTCCTGTCCAATATAGTCGTATATGTCTGTTCCCCCTGCGTTGTAGTGAATTCCTTTCAGATAACACTGACAAAAGATAAGATCATGGGGCTCCTGCTGGCGGCGGCAGGAGCTGTTATTATACATGTCCTTCTTGTCGGAGGGACGAGGCTCGTGCAGAAGCCGCTGAATCTGAATCCGATAGAGAAGATGTCGGTCATCTATTCCAATTCCGGAAATCTTATCGTCCCGCTCGTCTCTTCCGTGCTCGGACAGGAGTGGGTATTTTACTCGACCGCGTACATGGTCGTGCAGACACTGCTGCTCTGGACGCACGGGATCGGAGTGATTGACCGCGAGCCGCAGAAGAATTATAAGAAGATACTTCTGAACCCGAATATCATAGCCATATTCATCGGCGTGCTTCTTTTTGCCGGGGGCGTGCGTCTTCCCGTTCCGATCCGGGACTGTATCGGCGGGTTCGCGGATATGATAGGACCGGCCAGCATGCTCGTCATCGGAATGATCATCGGAAACATAGACTTGAAGTGGGTATTCAGACAGAAGAGACCTTATTTTATCTGCTTTATCAGGCTCATCGCTTTTCCGCTCATATTCATCGCAGTATTCTGCTTTGCGGGAATGCAGGGGCTTCATAAAGACGCGGAGTACATACTGCTCGTTGTGCTGCTGGCAGGTTCTGCGCCGGCCGCTGCCATGGTGACGCAGCTGGCGCAGATATACAATAAAGACGCAATGTATGCAAGCGTCATAAATGTAATGTCCATCATATTCTGTATTGTAACGATGCCGGCCATGACATTATTGTACGAATTTTTAGTATAATTGGTAAGAATTTTGAAAGGGGTCAGACCCCCTGCCATAGCAGGGGTCTGACCCCTTTCAAAATTCAATCTATTGCCTGACTATATTCGTCGATCTTATTTAATACTCTGTCTTTTTCTGCACCTTCCAGCGGAACCGGACAGTAGTCGTTGTATCCGCCTGCCGACGACAGTGAGCACGGTATCATGTTGATGTTATCGTCTTTCTTTACGCCGTCCTTCGTGATGGTGAATGTCTGCTGGAATATCATCGTATCTTTGTCCTCCGGGTTGGAGTTGCCTCCGAAACAGAAGTTGCCGAGGCTGTAGGCGATGTACCGTCCTTTATACTTTTCCACGCCCTGGAGAACATGCGGGTGGTGTCCGATAACGAGATCGGCGCCTTCGTCGACGGCGAGGCGCGCCAGCGCTTTCTGCGTGTCGTTCGGGACGTATTCCCGCTCGATGCCCCAGTGAAAATTGACGATGATCAGCTGTGCGCCGGCTTCTTTGAGGGCGGCGATATTTTCCTTCACCTGCTGTTTCTTTTCCATATGTTCCGCCAGTTCGTATATACCGGTCAGTCCCACCTTTACCCCTTTGATCTCGAGGATATCCACCTTCTCGTAACCGAAGGTGGCAACGCCTGCGTCTTCCAGTGCCGTGACCGTGTCCGTGTAGCTTTTCTCGCCGTAGTCGCGGCTGTGGTTGTTGGCAAGGTTGGCCGCCTCCACAGAGCTGCCGGACAGGATGGCTGCGTATTCGGGCGGTCCCTTGAAGGCATACGTCTTTTCTTCGCGCTGATCTTCCGTGGTAAGAGTACCTTCCATGTTGACGATGGAGAGATCATCAGCCTCCAGAATGGGCCGTACATTCTGGAAGAAATAGTCGGCGCCCCGGGCAATGTAATAAGCGTTCAGGCTTGTGTCGGGATTGAAGTTCACATCTGTTCCGAGTGTGCAGTCACCGATGGAACTGACCGTGATGGACGTCGATTTTTTTGTGTCCTTTTCCCCTTTTTTTGTATGGATGACAATATTTTTGACCTCTACTTTGGACGTGTCAGGTTTTTCTTTCTTTGTCTCTGTCTTTGCCGTCTTTTTTCCGCTGTCAGGCTTGTCTTTTGCAACGATACTTTTTATGCCGGCGGCAACTGCGATACATAATATGACGGCGAGGAGAGCGCCAAGCATCAGCCGGAGCTTTCTCTGCTTCCGGCGCCTGTCCCTTTTTCGTTTTGCGTCTTTGATCCCACTCATAATCTTTTTCTCTTGTAAAAGGGGCAGTTCAATTCTGAACTGCCCTGCATTCCCTCACTATGTAGTTACAGATAAATATATATACTGAACACGAACGGTTCAATAGATCAATTCAATAACGTACAGTCCGCCATGTCTATTCCGGACAGTTCATCCTTTGTAGCGCTGAGACTTACGTAAAATTCAATTTCGCATTCCCTGGAAACCTTTTTCAGTCTCTCAATAAATTCCGGCACATTTTCCAGTGAGATATCGGCATGCTTCAAAAGCCCGTCGATAAATACACATTCAATGTCGTGGTTGGAACTATACATGCCATATAAAAATCCGATGTACTCATCAATATTTTCGATTGATTTAAAGTCATCCATACAGATCGTGCGGATATCAAACGCCACACTTGCCGTATCACGATGTGTCTTTTTAATAAATACTACATTGCCATTGCAGACTTTCACCTGGCTGTTAGCCTGTTCGATCATCTGCTGTGTCTTTCCGCTGCCTTTAGGGCCAATCAATAAATTTACCATGGGAAACACTCCTTTTTTATGTATTTGACATACGTATTTTCTTGTCTTTTATTATACATTAATTCTCCATGATAGACAACCAGAAAAGTGAAATAAATTGAAGGGAATAACTTGACACAAAAAACGCATGTGGTACAATTAGAAATAGTGTTAAAATAGGAGGAATAAACCATGAGCACACCTTATAATCATAAGGCAATAGAGAAGAAATGGCGCGGACGCTGGGAGGAGAATCCGGTGAACGTCAAAGAAGATGAGAATGGAAAACGCCAGAAATATTACTGTCTGGACATGTTCCCATATCCGTCGGGAAACGGGCTTCATGTGGGACACTGGAGAGGATATGTGATTTCTGACGTCTGGAGCAGATATAAATTACTGCAGGGGTATTATATTGTCCATCCGATGGGGTGGGATGCTTTCGGTCTTCCGGCTGAGAACTATGCCATCAAGATGGGAGTGCACCCTGCCAGATCCACAGCGGAGAACGTAGAGAATATCAAACGTCAGATCAATGAGATCGCGGCGCTGTACGACTGGGACATGGAAGTGAATACGACAGACCCGGAATTCTATAAGTGGACGCAGTGGATATTTGTGAAAATGTTCAAGGAAGGCCTTGCGTATGAGAAGGAATTCCCTATCAACTGGTGTCCTTCCTGTAAGACAGGCCTGGCAAATGAAGAGGTTGTCAACGGTAAATGCGAGCGCTGCGGCACCGAGGTGACGAAGAAGAACCTGCGCCAGTGGATGCTGAAGATCACCGCCTATGCAGAGCGTCTGCTCAACGATCTGGACAAGCTCGACTGGCCGGAAAAAGTGAAGAAGATGCAGGCCGACTGGATCGGCAAATCATATGGCGCGGAAGTCGACTTCCCGGTAGAAGGAAGAGAGGAAAAGATCACAGTCTACACGACGAGACCGGATACATTGTACGGCGCAACATTCATGGTACTTGCGCCGGAGCATGAGCTTGCGGCAAGTCTGGCCACTCCTGAGACAAAAGAGGCAGTTGAAAAATATATTTATGACGCTTCCATGAAGTCCAACGTAGACCGTATGCAGGACAAGGAAAAGACCGGTGTATTTACCGGAAGCTATGCAGTCAATCCTCTCAACGGAGAGAAGACGCCGATCTGGCTGTCCGACTATGTACTTGCAGATTACGGTACCGGCGCAATCATGTGTGTTCCGGCCCATGACGACCGTGACTTTGAGTTCGCAAAGAAATTCGGTATCCCGATCGTGCAGGTCATTGCAAAAGACGGAAAAGAAATAGAAAATATGACAGAGGCATACACAGAAGCAAACGGAACGATGATCAATTCCGGGGAGTGGAACGGTATGGAATCTGCTGTGCTGAAAAAGGAAGCGCCCCACGTTATCGAAGAGCGGGGGATCGGCAAGGCGACGGTAAATTACAAGCTCAGGGACTGGGTGTTCTCACGCCAGCGTTACTGGGGAGAGCCGATCCCGATCATACATTGTCCGGAATGCGGGGCGGTCCCGGTGCCTGAGGAAGAACTTCCGCTGACACTGCCGGACGTAGAGTCCTATGAGCCGACAGGAACAGGAGAGTCACCGCTGGCCGGAATTGAGGAGTGGGTGAACTGTACGTGTCCGGTGTGCAAAAAGCCGGCCAAAAGAGAGACAAACACGATGCCTCAGTGGGCAGGATCTTCCTGGTATTTCCTCCGTTATGTGGACAACCACAACAGCGAAGCGCTCGTATCGAGGGAAAAAGCAGATGAGATGCTTCCGGTAGATATGTATATCGGCGGTGTGGAGCATGCGGTGCTTCACCTTCTGTACTCCCGTTTTTACACAAAGTTCCTCTGTGACATCGGGGCGGTAGATTTTGACGAGCCGTTTAAGAAGCTGTTCAACCAGGGGATGATCACCGGTAAGAACGGTATTAAGATGAGCAAATCAAAAGGAAACGTAGTCTCTCCGGACGATCTGGTGAGAGACTACGGATGCGACTCTCTGAGGATGTACGAACTCTTCGTCGGCCCCCCGGAGCTGGACGCAGAGTGGGATGACCGCGGTATTGACGGTGTAAACCGTTTCCTGAAGCGGGCATGGAATCTTGTGATGGAGAGCAAAGACAAAGATATCAAAGCGACAAAGGAAATGATCAAAGTCCGCAATAAAATGGTGTACGATATCACGACACGTCTGGACAGCTTCAGCCTGAATACGGTAATATCCGGATTTATGGAACACAATAACAAGCTGATCGAGATCGCCAAGAGAGAAGGCGGGATAGACAAAGAGACGCTTTCAACACTTGCAGTGCTTCTCTCTCCGTTCGCGCCTCATATGGGCGAGGAGCTCTGGGAGCAGCTCGGACATGAAGGCAGTGTATTTAACGCCGGATGGCCGTCATATGATGTGAATGCCATGAAAGATGATGAAGTGGAAGTTCCGGTTCAGATCAACGGCAAGACAAGGGCGGTAGTCACCGTACCGGCGGATGTGTCCAAGGAGGACGCCATCGCGGCCGGAAGGGAAGCTGTGGCCGACAAGCTGACGGGGACGGTTGTCAAAGAGATCTATGTGCCGAAGAAGATCATAAACATCGTGCAGAAATAAAGGGCCCATCACTACAGAATATAAGTGAAAAATACACAGCGCAGGCGGTAGAGAGTACGGTCTGCGCTGTTTTGATAATGTATTGGATGAGGCAGAAGTTTCTGTATTATCATAGTTACCGGACCGGAATACTGATTTAAGAAAGGGAGGGTATGGTTTTGGTAGAACTGAATGAACAGGCGAAAGCCTACATGCTGAAATATGAGTGGAAACATATCGTTTTGAACATTGAGGATATAACGAGCTGATGTGCTCCTCCGTACAAGGAGATGTCGGTAAGCTTTACCGACGAGGGCAGCGATGCCATGCTGGCGAAAGGATACGAGACAGATGAAAGCGAGCTTGGAAATGTCTATTATCCGAGAGAAGGTATCATTATACCAGATCATATAGCAGTGAATTATATAGAATATCCCTGGATCACCTGCTTTGAGGTGGAAGGGGTCGAGATCCTGAAGGAAGACGGCGGTGAAACCGCCGGAAGTCAGAAAGGTTTGGACGGTTTTTGACAGAAACAGTCTGAGGGAAGAGGTATGAGGATATAATAATGGACAGAGAAGGAAAATGGACGGGCTATCTCTGGATGAGCCTGCTTTCGTTTGCGGCGTTCATGCTGGAGTTGTTCTCCATATTTGTGATAGAAAGAGTATTTCTCCATGTAGACGCCGGAAATTATACACCGGGCCAGAGAAGTGTCCACAGTGTGATAACGGCGTGCCTGTGGGCTGTCTTCATTTTGTCTCTGCTGTATTACAGCCGGAGGCGGTATCAGTTTCCGGGGAAGGCAGAAGATACAGGCAGGATACCGCCCGGGGACTGGGCGGCTGCGCTGCTCGCTCTGGCGGGTTGTAAGGCGCTGACCTTCATTGACTGGCATACGCTGAAGATTATCGGGGAATCCAGGGGACAGGATATGTCCCGGATCGTCACACAGTATATCTACTACATGTTTGAGGCAGGGCTTGTCCTGCTTATCATCCTATATGGACAGAAGGCAGCCGAGGTTCTGCTGAAAAGAGAGAGCGGCATACCGTTTGGCGGTATCGTGCTGGCTCTGACGTGGGGCAGCTTTCATTTTATATCCCGCGGCGTGGGACTGGAACTGTGGAATGGGATCTCGTGTATGATTTTTTCTGTATTGAGTGGTTTTATGTATTTGAAAGTTAAGAGGAGGCCTGCATACAGCTATCTCCTGATAGCGGTGGGGTATCTTCTTTGATCCGCTGATTCAGGGCAGGGAGTGGAATGGAAATAATAAGATTAGAAAATGTATCAAAAAAATATGGAGCTAAGCTTGTCCTGGACGGTATAGAGAAGGGATTCTGCCAGGGGGAGTCCGCTGCTTTTGTAGGACATAACGGCTGCGGCAAGAGTACGCTGCTTAGAATCATCGCGGGTCTTACGGTCCCGTCGGGAGGAAGAGTCGTACACGAGCGGCCGCTGCTGTTTCACTATATTCCTGAGAAATTTCCGCCGGCTGCGGTCACTGCAAGGCAGTACCTGCTGCGGATGGGGGCGCTGGACGGCATGAGAAGAGACGAGGCGGGAAAGCGCATCGAGTCTCTCGGTGATGACTTTTTTCTCGGCGGGCTTCTGGATGTGCCCATGAGATCACTCTCCAAGGGGACACTGCAGAAAGTGGGTGTGATCCAGGCGCTCCTTACAAGGCCGGACGTACTGCTGCTGGACGAACCGGTATCGGGACAGGACAGAGAGTCTCAGAAGGTGCTGACAGATAAAGTCAATGAGCTGCGCGGCAAGGATGTGACGGTGTTCCTGTCCTGCCACGAGACACATATCGTAAAGGCGGTGGCGGAAGAGGTATATACGATACGGGACGGGCGGCTTAAGGCATATAAGGCAGAAGAGGTAAAGATGCGTACTGTTTTGCTGGAACATGGGGGAGACTTTGCGGTTCCAGGCGGCATGACAAAATATGGACGTTACTACAGGCTGAAGGCGGAGGAGAAAGAATGTGACCGCATATTGCCCGGGCTGCTCTCTGGCGGCTGGAAACTGAGAGGAATGTATGATGAAGAAGATGATTGAGCTGACAGGTTACGGGCTGCAGGTTTATTTTAAAGGGAGCAGGTTTATCATGCCGCTCGTGGTCATTATCATTTATGAGTATACGATGTATACGATCATGCCGGTCGGCGTTGTGGACAGCTTTGTCATGACGTGTTATTTTGTGTTTTTTGTCCTTGTATGGACCGGCTTAAGTACGGCGGCGGACGAGAACCCGGTGATGGAGCAGGTTCAGCTGCTGCGTGTCAGGAGCAGCTTTTGCTATTATGTGAGCAGGGCTGCGGTTCCGGTGGTACTCGGACTTCTCGTGAGCGCTGTGTGCGTATTGTTTCCTGTCATTCAGAACGTGCTGAACCACAAGGCGCTTTTCATGAGGCCTCTCACGGCGTATGACGTGCTGAACGCTTTCCTGCTCGTGGCCGGCTGTTCTTTTGCGGGCGGTGCGCTCGGCGGCCTTCTGCATCCGAGAGTCATGAGCGACCGTAAGCTCGCGGTCGTGCTGACCGTCCTGTTTTCGGTCCTTACCGCGGTCAGGACAGGTCTCGTCCAGGAGATACCACTCTTCCGGTTTGTGCTGTGGCTTCTCCCGCCGGTGGACAAGATAGCGTCCGTGTACGGCGACGCGGATGAATTCCGTTTCGTTCAGACGGTACTTTTGTCTGCGGCGCTTGCCGGGTACGCAGCGGTGCTTTTCGCTGTCAAAAGCTTTATATGCCACAAAAGAAAATTTTAGGCGGGAGAATGGGATAACCTGATGAAGGAGGTGATGAGCCGTGGCGATGTGGAATCCATGGCGTGGCTGCCACAAATACAGTGAAGGGTGTAAGTTCTGTTACATCCACAAGGGAGATGCAAAGAGGGGAATGGACACTGGAGATATCGTGAAACTGAGTGGTTTTGACGCCCCGGTCAGAAAGACGAAAAAGGGAGAGTATAAAATGAAGCCGGGGCAGACGGTGTACGTCTGTTTTTCCACCGACTTTTTTATCGAGGAAGCGGACGAGTGGAGGAAGGAATGCTGGAAGATGATGCGGGAGCGCCCGGACCTTCAGTTTCTCTTTCTGACGAAACGGATCGAGCGCTTCTGGGATTGTATTCCCGGCGACTGGGGAGACGGCTATGAGAATGTAACGATCGGCTGTACAGTGGAGAATCAGGCCAGGGCGGACGAACGGCTGTCCTTTTTCGGGACCTTGCCGATCCGGCACAGGAATATTATCTGTCAGCCGCTGATCGAAAGAATTGATATCGAAAAGTACCTGGATGGTGTGGAACTGGTCGTCGTCGGAGGCGAGTCGGATCGGAACGCGAGGCCGCTTCATTATGACTGGGTGCTCGCCCTGCGGGAGCAGTGTGTGAACAGAGGCGTCCATTTTGAATTCCGGCAGTGCGGCACGCATTTTATAAAGGACGGCAGAGAATACACACTGAACGTCCGGGAGCTTGGAAGCCAGGCGAGGAAGGCGGGCATCGACTGCTGACGCTTTGACAGGCGCGAAGCAGGCTGTGTATCATGAGAAAGTTAACAGAAGATACAGGAAGACAGTAGAATATTTTGACGGAGGAAACGGTACATGCTCGCAGAGGATATCGAGTTTGCCCGGGCGGAGGAGTATCCGCTGCGGGAAAGGGAATATACGGACGAACAGCTGACGGAAGAAGACATGCAGAAAACAGAATTCGTAAACACGAGATTTTTAAGGTGCAGATTTTTTGACTGTGATTTCAGTGGAGCAGGATTCTACAGTGTACTGTTTGAAAAATGTGATTTTTCCAACTGCCGGTTCAGCAGGAGCTACT